>NZ_FNOB01000003.1 GCF_900106675.1 Allgaiera indica | reverse complement strand
TTGCGTTTCGACATCTCTGATCTCCTTCTCGTCGAAGATCAGCAGACTGCAAATCGTAGCTTATGTCAGTGTCCGAATTTCGGGGGGTAGCTCACCTTGCCACAAGTCCGCGCACCGCCCCCGATATGCTCGCCCACATTCAGAAGCACACCGCTCGCGCAGGCACCCGCACCCTGCAGCGCATCAGTCGAACCACACCGGAGCGATTGGAACTCTTCGATGCCCTGAGGCTGCCAAAATCCGCCCGACCCCGAGCCGCCGCGCCATCTTCATCTATAAATACAACAATATCAAACTCTTAAATGAAATACAGATAAACGCGGGAGACCCAAGTATCAAGAATTATGAGGCGCGGTGAATCCGATGCTTCCATGAGGGAAGCTGAACCGCCCTTTGAGTGAACACTATGCTTTCCTCTACAAACGCCCCGCCTGCAAGCCGTTCAGGCCTCCAATTCGGCGTCCCAATACAGGAAGTCCAACCAGCTTTCATGCAGATGCCCCGGCGGAAAACGTCGGCCGATCATCTGCATGTCCGACGCGCTGGGCTGACGCGGCGGCTTGCGCAGGGTCATACCTACCTGGCGCAGGCTCTTCGAGCCCTTGCGCAGGTTGCACGGCGAACAGGCGGCCACGACATTTTCCCAAGAGGTGATCCCGCCGCGCGCCCGCGGCACAACATGATCGAAGGTCAGGTCCCCCTTGGCGCCGCAATACTGACAGCGGAATTCATCCCTCAGAAAAAGATTGAAGCGCGTGAAGGCCACGCGCTTCTGCGGTTTGATGAATTCTTTCAGCACGACGACGGACGGTATTCGGATTTCGGTCGTCGGACTTCGCACCACGGATTCATATTCCGCCAGAATGGTGACCCGGTCCAGATAGGCCGCCTTGATCGCCTCCTGCCAGGGCCAAAGCGATAGCGGATAATAGCTTAGCGGCCGATAGTCGGCATTCAGGACCAGTGCCGGATACTGCTTTAGCGCAGCCGGTTCCCGCACGAAGGTAGTCCTGAAATCTCCATCCATTGACGCAACCCCTTTTCCGTCCGGCCCCGAAGCGCGCGGCGGGGGCACGGTGGATTGGGCGGGCCGCTCCGCCCAGCTGGAATCAACTATATCTGGCGTTTCCCGCCTGGCAAGCCCCGCAGATGCAGTGGCTTGCGCCTGTGGATAAACGGCCGATGTCACAGCAGAATGACAGATAGCGCCGCCGGGCCGAAAGTCAGCACTCGCCGGGGCCGCCAAGCGCCCGATCAGCCCGGAAGACGCTCGCGCAGGAAGCTCAGCGCCGCGCCCAGACCGTCGGGGGCGATGCCGTGGCCGGTGCCCTTCATGACATGGCCATACACGTCGAAACCGGCTTCCTGCAGCGCGCGTCCGGCCCGGTTCATGTCGTCGAAGGGCACGACATCGTCCTGATCCCCATGCGCCAGCAGGATCGGCGGACGAGAAACCACCTCTGCCGCAAGCGTCTCGGGCCGAAGAAGCCGGCCTGAAAACCCCACGACCGCGGCGAAGGGCTGCGGCCAACGGGGCGCAAGATGCAGGGCCATCATCGTGCCCTGGGAAAAGCCGATCAGCGCGGTCTGGGCTTCGCCTACCCCCTCGGCCGCCATGCGCGCCTGCACGAAGGCGGCCAGATCGGCCTGAGCCTCGGCCATTGCCGCCGCCGCCTCGGCCTCGGACGAGCCGTCGAGCCAGGGGATCGGGAACCATTGCCGGCCAAAAGGATTGCCGCTGCAAGGATCGGGCGCGTCGGGCGCCACGAAGACGGTGCCCGGCAGGTGCGGCGCCAAGGGATCAGCCAGCCCCAGAAGATCGTTGCCGTCCGCGCCATAGCCATGCAGCAGCACCACCAGGCTTGTGCCCTTCTCGGGGCCCTTGCGACCGAATTCCAATGCGCGCGTCATGTGATCCCTTCCCTTTGCCGGACCCGTGCGTAATAGGCCCACATCAGCCGCGCCGCAACGCCGCGCCAGGGGGACCACGCGTCGGCCATGGCACGCAATTCGGCCTCCGACGGTCGGGCCTCGAACCCGAAGATGCCGCGCGCGGCCTCCTGCAGCGCCAGATCACCCGGCGCGAACACATCGGCCCGCCCCAGCGCCAGCATCGCATAGACCTCGGCCGTCCAGCGCCCGATCCCGGGCACCGCGACCAGTGTGGCGACTACTTCCCGGTCCGGCAGCGACCGCAGCGCGTCGAAATCCAGTCCGGCCGCGGCCAGCGCGCGCAGATAGCGCATCTTCGGGCGCGACAGGCCGCAGGCCCGCAGCGCCTCGTCCCCGGCGCCTGCGATCGCCTCGGCCTGTTCAAGCCCCGCAGCCCGCAGCCGCCCCCCGATCGCGCGGGCCGAGGCTACGCTGACCTGCTGGGCCACGATCGCATCGACAAGCGCCCCGAACCCGTCCGGCCGACGCCGCAGCGGCACCTCGCCGGCCACGGCCATCGCCGCCGCAAAACGCGGCTCACGCGTGACCAGCCAGTCCAGCCCCTCGGTGACGCAGGCCGCGCTCTCGATGATCCGCCCGATGCCCATGCCGCTTTTCGTCCTTCATCTTGGTTCAAATACTCCCGCCGGAGGCGAATTGCCCCGGGGGCTCGCGCCAGCGATCGCAGCCCCGCGCAATTTTCGGACTTCACAGTTGTGCGTGTGGCCACTACCGATAGCGCATGACCATGAGCGCCCCCCAAACCGCCCCCCGATCCGATGCCCGCGCCAAGCGTAATGTGACCGTGCTGGTCGCCGCGCAGGCCTTCCTTGGCGCGCAATTGCCGATCAACTTCACCATCGGCGGGCTCGCGGGTCAATCGCTCGCGCCCAATCCCTGCCTCGCGACGCTGCCGATCTCGATGATCGTGATCGGCTCGATGCTGGCGGCAACGCCGATCTCGGCGCTGATGCAGCGGCTGGGTCGGCGGGCGGGGTTCATGCTGGGATCGGTCGGCGGTATGGCGGGGGCGGCGATCTCGTCCTATGCGCTCTACGTCGCCTCGTTCGAGCTGTTCCTGCTGGGCGCGCTGTTCACCGGCATGTACATGTCGGCGCAGAACTTCTACCGCTTTGCCGCGACCGATACCGCCTCGGACGACTTCCGCCCCAAGGCGATTTCCTACGTGATGGCGGGGGGGCTTGCCTCGGCGATCATCGGGCCGCAATTGGTGAAGGCCACGACCGGGGCGCTGGTGGTGCCGTTCCTGGGCAGCTATCTGGCGGTGATCGCGCTGAACCTGGTCGGCATGTGGCTGTTCTTGCTGCTCGACATCCCCAAGCCGCCGGTTCCCGATCACGGTGCGCCGCATGGGCGCACGCGGCGGCAGCTGCTGGCCACGCCGCGCATCGCCGTGGCGGTGATCTGCGCCACGGTATCCTACGCGCTGATGAACCTGGTGATGACCTCGACCCCGCTGGCCGTCGTCGGCTGCGGCTTTCATACCGGGGACGCCGCGAATATCGTCACCGCCCATGTGCTGGCGATGTATGTCCCTTCATTCTTCACTGGCTTCCTGATCACCCGCTTCGGTGTCGAACGGATCATCGCCACCGGGCTGGTGATCCTGGCCGGTGCCGGGCTTGTCGCGATGTCAGGCGTCAACCTGATGCATTTCTACGGCGCCCTGGTCCTTCTGGGGATCGGCTGGAACTTTGGCTTCATCGGCGCGACTTCGATGCTGGCCGGCGCCCATAGGCCGGAAGAGCGCGGCCGGATGCAGGGCCTCAACGACGTGATCGTCTTCGGCGGCGTGACCTTCGCCTCGCTCGCCTCGGGCGGGTTGATGAACTGCTCGGGCGGCACGCCCCAGGCGGGCTGGGAGATGGTCAACATCGCCATGGCGCCGTTCCTGGTCCTTGCCGGCGGGGCGCTGATCTGGCTGGTGCTGCGCCCGAAGGAAGCCTGAACAGCGCCGGCGCGCGCTTCAGCGCAACTTTTCCAATGCCGTCTTCAGCACATCCGAGGCAAAAGCCGCCTCTTCGCTCGCGTTGCCCGCGCCGTCAATCAACTCAGCGGCCTCTTCAAGTATATTGATCACGTCCTGCTTCGTTCGAAGCGACACATAAGGACCGGGGGGAGGAAGCCTGTCGGCGGGCGCAGCCGGTGCCGTGGGGTAATCACAATCGCCCGTGGCGACCTCTGCGACCCGACCTCCGTTCACGCCGAAATAGGCTGCAATATCATGCTGCTTGTCGCCGCGCGCAAGCATCCCCTTGACCAGCTGGGTCTCGCGAAATGAAAATGCCATGGGGCACCCCAAGCACAACCTTTGCCTGTGAAGGTATAAATCCTTTGCGCCTGTAATTGCAAACGCGCGGTTACCAGCGCCCGGAAATCGCCCGCGCCAGCAGCCCCGAGCGCCGGGCGAATTCCGACCGATCCAGCCCGTCCCGCGCCACCGCGTCAGGGTCGCGCAGCACCCGGCGCAGCATGCTGCCCGCGCCGGCCCCTGCCAGCATCGCCGGCAACGCCGCGGCCGGCACCATGCGCCGCCCCCCCCGAGCCCGGGCGATGCGCCCCAGCCCGGCCCGCGCCAGCGCCGCCGGGTCCACGCCCTCGGGCAGCGGCGCCCGCCCGCGCGCCACAAGGGCCGGCACCGCGCGCAGCCAGGCCGCCAGCCCCGCCCCGGTGCCGAAATCGCGCACCACATCGCGCGCCGCCTCTGGCGCACCAAGCGCCCGCGCCGCCAGCCACATCAGATTGCCCGCCGAGGCCTCCAGATGCGCCCAAAGCGCGGCCTCGTCGGCGAAAGGCTGAGCCGCGACATCCCAGCGCCGCGCTGCGATCATCTCGTGAAACGGCCCCATGGGCAGCGCGGCGTCGCGGATCACGCCGGCCAGGGGTATCACCACCTCATGCGCGCGGGGCGGCCGGCCTGCGGCGATCTCTTCCAGCGCCTCGTCCCACCAGGTCAGGCGCATCTCGGCGATCAGCGGCTCGGCCGTCACCCAGGGAGCGCGGGCGATCTCTAGGTTGAAGGCGTAAAGCGGCATCAGCCGCGCCGCCGCCGGGCCGCGCGCGGTGACGAACCGCTCGGGGTCTCCACGTTCGACCAGTGCGGCGCAGGCCTCCAGGCTCATGCCGGGCGCACCCCGTCGCGCACCAGCTTCCAGTTGATGGCGTCCAGCAACGCCTGAAACGAGGCATCGACGATGTTGGCCGACACCCCCACGGTGGACCAGCGCCGCCCCTGGCCATCGGCGCTGTCGATGATGACACGGGTGACGGCCTCGGTCCCGCCCTGGGTGATGCGGACCTTGAAATCGACCAGATGCATGTCGTCGATACAGGCCTGATAGGGACCCAGATCCTTGCCCAGCGCCTTCGACAGCGCATTCACCGGGCCGCGGTCGGCGCCCATCTCGTCCATGCTCTCGGAAACCGACAGCTTCTTCTCGTCGCCGATCTTCACCACCACGACGGCCTCGGACAAGGTCACCATCCGGTCGCGCTTGTTCTTGCGCCGCTCCACCGTCACGCGGTAGCGCTTCACCTCGAAGAAGCGCGGCATCAGGCCCAACTCCTGCCGCGCGACCAGCTCAAAACTTGCCTGCGCGCCATCATAGGCATAGCCCTGATCCTCGCGCGACTTGATCACGTCCAGGATGCGGCCCAACGCCGGATCCTTCGGCGCCACCTCGATCCCCGCGTCCTTGAGGCGCGCGCGCAGGTTCGACTGCCCGGCCTGGTTCGACATCGGAATGACGCGCTCGTTGCCCACCAGACCCGGATCGACATGTTCATAGGTCGAGGGATCCTTGACGATGGCGCTGGCATGCAGCCCCGCCTTGTGCGCAAAGGCCGAGGCACCCACATAGGCGGCCGCGCGCAAGGGCACCCGGTTGAGGATATCGTCAAGCTTGCGGCTTGCCCGCGTCAGGCCCTTCAATGCCTCGCGGCTGACGCCGATCTCGAAGCGGCTGGCATAGGGTTCCTTCAACAAAAGCGTCGGGATCAGCGCGGTCAGGTTGGCGTTGCCGCAGCGTTCTCCCAACCCGTTCAGCGTACCCTGGATCTGGCGCACGCCGGCCTCGACGGCGGCCAGGCTGCCGGCCACCGCGGTTTCGGTATCGTTGTGGCAATGAATCCCCAGCTGTTCGCCGGGGATGCCTTCGGCGATCACCTCGGCCACGATCGCCCGCACCTCGGCGGGCAGCGTGCCGCCGTTGGTGTCGCACAGCACGACCCAACGCGCCCCCGCCCGTTCGGCGGCGCGCAGGCAATCGAGCGCATAATCGCGGTTCGCCTTCCAGCCGTCAAAGAAATGCTCGGCATCGAACAGCGCCTCGCGCCCCTCAGCGACGATATGCGCGACCGAGGCCTCGATGTTCTCGAGGTTCTCCTCCAGCGTCATCCCAAGGGCGGTGGTGACATGGAAATCATGCGTCTTGCCCACCAGACAAACAGCCGGGGTGCCTGCGTTCATCACGCCGGCCAGCACCTCGTCATTCGCGGCCGAGCGCCCCGCGCGCTTGGTCATGCCGAAGGCGGTGAACACGGCCCGGGTCTCGGGCCGCACCGCGAAAAACTCGCTGTCGGTCGGGTTCGCCCCGGGCCAACCGCCCTCGATGTAATCCACACCCAAGCCGTCGAGCATCGCCGCGATCTGCGTCTTCTCGGCGGTCGAGAACTGCACGCCCTGCGTCTGCTGACCGTCCCGCAGGGTCGTGTCGTAGAGATAGAGGCGTTCCCTGGCCATCACGCCGTCCTCCCTTCATCTTGGCGAAAATACTCCGGGGTCCGGGGCAGAGCCCCGGCGCCGCTGTAGGCAGCCTCCCCGCACCTCGGCCCCGATGCGTCCGAACGGCAAACTACTCGGCCCGGGCCGACGGCCCGGGCAGCGCCCGACCCGCCCCCCCACGGGGCGGGCGCTTCACGCCCCCCCCGCGCGTGACCGGCGCTGCCCTCCGTGGTCAGGTCACGGCGGCTCATTCGAGAGCGTCCAGTTTGGCGGGATCGAAGTCAGGCAGGAGCATAGTTTCCGGCCCGGACTTCGTGATCCGCACCTCGACGCCAGCGTCACGCAAAGCCGAGCGCATCGCATCCGCTTCATCATACCTGCGTTCATCACGCAAAGCTTGGATACGTCTTACAATTTGATCGAGAACCGGCGGTATCTCCGCGATCTGCCCCGGTGACACGCCATAGCCCGTCACCAGCGGATCCATACGCCACCATTTTATTTCTTCTGCCTCGCCAAAACCTAAGAACGAAATTGCGGCCTTCAACTCGGAAAGCATGTCCCGGTTAAGAAGGTCGTAGAGGTGGACAATAGCCATGTGTCCGTTCAAATCATCTGCCAGCGCCTGGACCACGGCATCCGGCACGCTCTGCGCAGCCTCGATCCCGTTCGTCGCCCGATACCATTTGGCCAACGTCGCCTTCGCCTGCGCCGCCTTCTCGGCCGTCCAGTCCATAGGCTTCGAGTAATGCGTGCTCAGCATCACGAAGCGGATCACCTCCCCCGGCACGCCCTGCTCCAGGAGATCCCGCACCGTGAAGAAATTCCCCAGGCTCTTGGACATCTTCTTGCCCTCGACCTGCAGCATCTCGTTATGCATCCAGTAGCGCGCCATCTCCTCGGTTCCATTTGCACAGCAGCTTTGTGCGATCTCGTTCTCGTGGTGAGGAAATTGAAGGTCGATACCCCCACCATGAATATCGAAGACATCGCCCAGTAGTGCTTTGGACATAGCGGAGCACTCGATGTGCCAGCCGGGACGCCCTCTCCCCCAGGGGCTGCCCCAGCCGGGCAGATCGTCCGTCGAGGGCTTCCAGAGGACGAAATCCATTGGGTTCCGTTTGTAAGGCGCGACCTCAACCCGAGCACCCGCGATCATGTCATCCAACCACCGGCCTGAAAGCTGCCCGTAACGCTCAAACTTTTGAACTTCAAAAAGCGCATGACTAGAGAGCAATGCTTCACGGTCCGCCAAGACAAATTCTTCCGGCGGGTTGTTGGATTGATCTCGCACGACATAGGCGAACCCCTTGTCGATCAATGTGCTGATCATATCCTTCATGTCGTCGATGTAGTGCGTCGCGCGCGGCTCCTGCGTCGGGCGCAGCGCCCCCAGCGCATCCATGTCGGCGTGATACCAGCCGATGGTCTCGTCGGTCAGGGCGCGGATGATCTCTTCCAGCGACCGTGCGTCGCCCCCTTCGGCCAATGTCGCGGCGCGGGCGTTGATCTTGTCGTCGACGTCGGTAAAGTTGCGCACATAGGTGACGTGATCTGCGCCGTAGACATGGCGCATCAGCCGAAAGAGCGTGTCGAACACCACCACGGGCCGCGCGTTGCCCAGATGGGCGCGGTCATAGACCGTGGGGCCGCAGACATAGATCCGCACATTGTCCGGATCGATCGGATCGAAGCGTTCCTTGCGGCGGGTCTTGGTGTTGTGCAGCCGTATCTCGACCATGACGTTTCCCTTCGCCAAGCTGGCGCCGGCGGGCGTATCAGGTTCGATCTGGCTTTGAAACAGAGGAACGGCCCGCCTGACGATGTCAGCCGGTAATGCAGATGGTGCAGCAGATGCCGTTCGTTTTCATGGCCGCGACGTTACCCGTTTGGCCGCCGCCTGCCAAGGGGGTGCGCGCAGCGGTCAGGGGTAGCTGACCACCTCGTATTCGATCCCGTCGGTATCGTGGAAATAGAACCTCCGGCCGGGTTCGTAATCGGCGTGGGAATGGGCGGTCAGCCCCTCGGCGCGCACCCGTGCCTCGGCGGCATCGAGGTCATCGACCACCACCGCGACATGGTTCAGCCCGCCGCGCAGGCTGTAGCTGTCGTGGTTCGGCACCAGCGCCGCCCCCGCACTGCCGGAAAACAGCGCAAGGTACTGGGCGTCGGTGCCGACATGCACGGTATGCCCGCCGTTCTTCGCCGCCCCCCGCCAGCGCACCCCCCAACCAAACAGCCGCCCCAGCATCGCCGCCGTCGCTTCGGGGTCGGTCACCGTCATGTTCACATGTTCCAGCATCGCAGGCATCGATTCGTCCTTTCCTCTTGGCTTTCGATGCCTGCCTTTGTAATTTCTAAAGTGAACTTGAGATCAAGCATTATTTTCAGGAGCGACCCCATGGCATCCAAGGGCGGACTGGCGATCGGCGATCTGGCGGCGCGTACCGGGCTCGCCGTCTCGGCGATCCGGCATTACGAGACGGTCGGGCTGATCGCGCCCTTGCGCAACGCCGGCGGTCACCGCCGCTATGGGCGCGCCGATATCCGCCGCCTGTCCTTCGTGATGATCGCGCAGCGCCTTGGCTTTCCGCTGGCCCGTATCGCCGAGATCATGGCCGGCCTGCCCGAGGGCCGCCCGCCAACGCGCGAGGACTGGGCCGGCATTTCGGGCGCCTTTCGCCGCGATATCGACGCGAGGATCGCGGCGCTGGCCAGCTTGCGCGACAAGCTGGACGGCTGCATCGGCTGCGGTTGCCTGTCGCTTGACCGCTGCGCACTTTACAATCCCGCCGACCGCGCCGGCCAGCGCGGCCCGGGCCCGCGCTATCTGATGGGCGATGCGCCGGCTGGCTGAGCCCTCCCCACCTTGCCCCGGCCGCGGTTTCGTGATCGCGTGCGCCCCGCAAGGAATGGGAGTCGGGCGATGAAACTGGCACAACGGATCGGGCATATCACCCAGGGCGGCACCGACGGCTGGGAAATCTACTATCGCACCCGCGACATGATCGCGGCGGGCGAGCGGGTGCTGACACTGACCATCGGCGAGCATGACATCGGCACCGACCCCGCGATCCTGAAGGCGATGTACGACAGCGCCTCGGCCGGCAACACCGGCTATGCTTTCGGCCCCGGCAACCAGGATCTGCGCCAGGAAATTGCCGCGCGCGTCCAGGCCCGCACCGGCGTGCCGACCGGCTGGGATAATGTCGTCATCACCCCCGGGGGCCAGGCTGCGCTTTTCGCGATCCATATGGCGCTGCTCGACCAGGGCGACCGGGCGCTTTACTGCGATCCCTATTATGCCACCTACCCCGGCACGATCCGCGCGACCGGTGCCGAAGCGGCGGTGGTGCCGACGCGTTCGGCCGAGGATTTCCTGCCGCAAGAGGCCACGATCCGCGCATTGGCCCAGGGCGCGAAGACATTGCTGATCAACACGCCGAACAACCCCACCGGTGTGATCTATCCCCGCGCCACGCTGGAAGGCATCCGGCGCGCGGTGGAGGCCGAGGATCTGTGGCTGATCTCGGACGAGGTCTACGACACCCAGATCTGGGAGGGCGAGCACCTCAGCCCGCGCGCCCTGCCGGGCATGACCGAGCGCACGATCGTGGTGGGCTCGATGTCGAAAAGCCATGCGATGACCGGCTCTCGCCTGGGCTGGATCGTGGCGCCGACGGAGGTGGCCGAGGCGGTCACCACCCTGACCACCAACACCACCTATGGCGTGCCCGCCTTCATCCAGGACGCGGCGCTTTTCGCGCTGCGCCAGGGGCCGGGGTTCGAGGAAAAGATCGCCGCCCCCTTCCGGCGGCGGCGCGAGATCGCGATGCGGGCGCTGCAGGGCAGTAACGCGATCCGGGTGATCCCGGCCTCGGGGGCGATGTATGTGATGCTCGACATCCGCGCGACGGGGCTCAGCGGCAATGACTTCGCCAACCGGTTGCTCGACGCCGAGCGCATCGCGGTGATGCCGGGCGAAAGTTTCGGCGCGGCCTCGGCCGGGCATGTGCGCGTGGCGCTGACCATCGCCGACGATCTGTTCGAAGAGGCGATCGGGCGGCTGGCTGCATTCGCCGAACGCGCGACGGGCTGAAGCGCCGCGCGCGGGCGGTCCGCCCCTGCGAAGGGCATCTTCGCCAAAGAGGAAGCCCAAAGACGGGGCAGGCGACCGGTGATGCGGGTCTTTCGCCCGTCAGCTTGGCAGATATTCCCTCGACCAGCTTTCGCTGGCCGCACCGGCGGCGATCATCGCGTCGATGCGAGCGTCGTCATAGCCCAGATCACGCAGCACCTGCCGGGTCGAGGCGCCGTATTTCTCGGCCGGGGCGGGCAGCATCACGCGCGCCCGCCCCGGACGGACGCCAAAGGCATCGAGCTGGGTCACCGCATGGCCCGACGGGTGATCGGGGAAGACCGTGAAGGCATAGCTGCCTCGATCGATCCCCGGCGTTCCGTCGGCGTCATGCGTGTATCTTGCGCGCAAGGCGTCGATGTTTTCGCAGACCGCGGCGGCGATGTCGTGGCCGCGCAGGGTGGCGATCCAGTGTTCGGCGGTGTCGTTGGCGAAGATCTCGGACAGGAAGGCCTCGCGCTCTTCCAGCGGCACCGCGCCGAAGCCGTCGAGTTCGGGAATGCCGGACAGGGTGACCACGTCGGCCTCGTAGGCCGAAAGCAGCAGCCATTCACCCGAGGCGGTGTAGTAGAACCTGGTCAGCGCGTCGTAGCCGTTGACATAGCGGCCCGAAGGCTCATCGAAGAGGCCGCGGCCGGTGTAATCGTAACAGAACGGCACCTGCAGCAGGCCCGAATTGGCCGACAGCGAGGTTCGGGGCCGGCCGGTCACGCCGATCTTCAGCTGCTGGTAGAGTGCTGCGCCGATGGCGATGGTGCCGGCAAAGCCGCACATCACGTCGATGGTGCCGACATGGGCATGTTCCTCGGGCTCGCTCATCGCGCCTCCAAAGCGCAGCATGATGCCGGTGGTGGCCTGCACCAGATCGTCATAGCCGACGTAATCGGTGCGCGGGCCGCGGCGCACGCCGGAAAAGCAGTCAAGCTTGCAAAAGATCGCCTCGGGGTTGATCCGGCCCAGGCTTTCGGCGTCCAGCCCCATGCGGCGGATCTGGTTGTCGGGCGCGTTCCAGACGATCACGTCGACCGAACGCACCAGATCGTCGAAGGCCTCGCGGCCCTCGGGGGTGGTCAATTCGATCAGGGCGGACCGCTTGCCGCGCATATGCGACATACCGAAGATCACCGTGTTCCAAGCGTCGTATTTCGGCGTCGCGGGGTCAAGCTTGATCACCTCGGCGCCGAAACGGGTCAGGAAGCTGACCGAGTGCGGCCCCGCGATCACGTTGCACAGATCGAGGATCCGCACCCCTTCCAACCAGCCCGACCGATCGCCCGGATCGGTGACGCGCGGCAGTTTCGTCCGGATGCGCTTGAAGACCCGCAGCGCGGTCGAGAAATCCACCCAGCGGCGCGGCGCGGGGTTCAGCGCGGCTTCGCCGCTTTCTTCCAGCCAGGCGACCGGGCCGGGCTGGATCATGGTGCCGAATTCGGGATCCTCGACGTCGATCATCAGTCCCGTGGTCTCGGCATGGTCGTCGTTGATCCATTCCTGCAGCCAGCGCTGCGGCGCGCCGGGGAACTTGTTGCGACCGAAGATGCGCTCCCATTCCTTCGCGGTGCGGGTCAGGAACACCTCCTTCATCCGCGCGGCGATCTTGTCGGCCCAGACCTTCGGCAGCGGATAGACCCCCAGCGACACGTCCGAGGACCATTCCGCGCTGGGCTTGTAGGTGTCTTCCTCCTCGCTCAGCCCCTCGGCGACCAGTTCGTCGTAGATGCCCAGCGTCTGCAGGCAGCGTCTGGCGTGGTTCTTGTGGCTGGGGCAGACGACGTAGAACATGCGCCCATCCTTGCACAGATAGCTGCGGTAGAACGGGTCCAGAAGCTCTTGCAATTCCTCATAGCTGAGGTTCATCGGCAGGCCCTCGGTGCGCCGCCGGGTGATCTCGCGCTCGCGCTGGGTTATGTAGCGGTCCGGCAGGGCCTCGATGCGGATCGAGTTGTAGCAAAGCCCCTCCATCACCGCCGAGGCCAGCGGCACCTCGATCTGGTCGCCCAGCCCGTTGCGTTCACGCGCCTGCAGCGCCAGCACGGCGGCCGAGGCCGCGATGGTCGCCCCGTAAGCCGAGGCCAGCGGCAGCGGCGAGAACGACGGGTTCACCCCCATCAGCACCCGGTTCAGCCCCATGTCGGTGAAGACACCGGAACTTGCGGAAATGATGCTTTCATAGGCGCGCAACTCCCGCCGTTCCTCATCCGCCGACGCGAAGCCGGGGATCGAGACGGTGATCAGTTCGGGGAATTGCTTACGCAGTTCGGCCGGGTCGAGGCCCAGCTTGGCCATCTTGCCGGGGCGAAAATTCTCGATCACGATGTCGGCTTCGGCGATCAGCTCCTTCGCGCGTTCCAGCCCTTCGGCGGATTTCAGATCCAGCGAGAGGATCAGCTTGTTGCGGTTCAGCGTGGCATTGGCGGGACTTTTCCACATCGGCCCGCCGGGCGGATCGACATGCACCACGGTCGCGCCCAGATCGCCCAGCATCATCGCCGCGGCGGGGCCTGCGATATATTGCCCGAAATCGAGCACCTTCACGTTGTGCAGCGGCAGCTTGTCACGCGTTGGACTGGACATGGGCGTCTCCCGGCTGGCGCTTGCACTGTCTGGAATGGCTGCGGCGGCCCGGCGCGACGGCGCGCAACGCAGGGACGGGACGCGAAGGAGGGACGGGACGCGAGAGACAGACGGCGCGCGAGATTGGGGCGGCGCGCGAAATTGGGGCGGGGCGCGAGATTGGGGCGGGGCGCGAGATGGGAACGGCGCGCGACGGGCCGCGCGCGCCGAAACGGCTTGTCGGTTGCTGCATTCCGCGCCTCCCTTTGCCTCTTGCCGCACGGGCCTTTCGCTTCGCAATAGCCGAGGTCGGGGCCTTGTGCCCAATAAAACCGGCGCGTCGCATTATTATTCCTGTTCATGATGCGCGGTGCGGGGCTGTCCGTCCACGGCCCGCCCCTCGCGCCCCTTGCCCCCGGTCGGCCGCGCAAGCAAAGTGCGGGCGCGAAGGAGGATCTCATGAACCACGACGATTTGCGCGACTGGTCCAAGCGGGCCGCCGATTGGGCCCATGCCTACCACGCCGGCCTGCGCGACCGGCCGGTCCGCGCCGCCTCCGCCCCCGGCGATATCGCGGCGCAGCTTCCCGCCGCCGCCCCGGAAACGCCCGAGCCGATGGAAACGATCTTCGCCGATTTCGAACGCATTGTGCCGCCGGGGCTGACCCATTGGCAGCATCCGCGCTTCTTCGCCTACTTCCCGGCCAATGCCGCGCCCGCATCGATGCTGGCCGAACAGTTGACCAACGCGATCGCCGCGCAGGGAATGCTGTGGCAGACCTCTCCCGCCGCGACCGAGATCGAGCAGGTGATGATGGTCTGGCTGCGCGGCGCCCTGGGCCTGGGCGATCATTTCACCGGCACGATCCACGACAGCGCCACCACCGCGACGCTGTCGGCGGTGCTGACGATGCGCGAGCGCGCGCTGGGCTGGGAGGGGCTGCAAAAGGGCCTGTCGGGCGGGCCGCGGCTGCGGATCTATGCCGGGACCGAGGCGCATTCCTCGGTCGACAAGGCGGTGCGGGTCGCCGGGATCGGCCAGGACAACCTGGTGCGCGTGGCCACCGACGGGCGCGGCGCGATGAAACCCGGCGCGCTGGCCGGGGCGATCGCCGCCGACCGCGCCGCGGGACACCTGCCCGCGGGCGTCGTTCTGGTGGCGGGGGGCACCTCGGTCGGCGCCTTCGACCGGATCGGCGATTGCCTGCAGGTCGCCCGCGCCGAGGGGCTGTATAGCCATGTCGATGCCGCCTGGGCCGGTTCGGCAATGATCTGCCCCGAATTCCGCCCGCTCTGGGACGGGATCGACGGCGCCGACAGTCTGGTCTTTAACCCGCACAAATGGCTGGGCGCGCAATTCGACTGCGCGGTGCAATTCCTGGCGGACCCGGCGCCGCAGGTGCGCAGCCTCAGCCTGCGTCCCGAATACCTGCAGACCCTCGAACATGACGAGGTGGTGAATTTCAACGAATGGACGGTGCCGCTGGGCCGACGCTTCCGGGCGCTGAAACTGTGGTTCCTGCTACGCGCCTACGGGCTGGAAGGCTTGCGCGCCCGGATCCGCAACCATGTCGCCTGGGCGCGCGAATTGTGCGAGGAGATCCGCCCCATGGCGGGGGTCGAGATTGTCACCGAACCCTCTCTGTCGCTGTTCAGCTTCGCCCTGCGCGCGGGTGACACGGCGACCGAGGCGCTTCTGACCCGCATCAACGCCGATGGTCGCATCTATCTGACCCAGACCAGCCATCGGGGGCGCTTCGTGATCCGCGTGCAGGTGGGCCAGTTCGATTGCACCCGCGAGGACGTGTTCTGCGTGGCCCGGGTGCTGCGCGAGATGCTTGGCTGACCCGCCGGTCAGGCAGGGGCCGCGTCGGGAAAGAAGCCCTCGGGGCTGCGCATCGCGGGCAAGGCGCGCATCCGCGCCTGCCAGGCGGCCATCGCCGGGCTTGGCGCGACACCGGCCCTGTCGGTCCACTGGGCATAGCCCCAGATCGCGCAATCGCCGATCCCGGGCGCGTCGCCATGAAAGAACGGCCCGTCCCCCAGCAACAGATCGAACCGCGTGCGATCCGCCGCATAGCGGCCCACGAGCCAGGCGACCACCTCGGGCGCGAAGGCCCGCCGCCCGGGACCGCGCGCCGCGACCAGCTGCGGCAGGCACATGCCGATCCGGTTCGCCTCCCACAGCAGCAGCTCGCGGCCGCGCCGCAGGCCCGCGGTGCTCTCACCACCCAGGCAATGCCAGCGCGTGGCGATCTCCAGCAAGATCGCGCCGGATTGCACATGCGACTGTCCGTCGATCATCAGGACCGGAACCTCGACCGCCGGGTTGGCCGCCAGGAAATCGGCGGGCCGGGTCTGGGGCGCGGCCCAGATATCGACCCGTTCGACGCGGTGCGCCAACCCCGCAAGCGCCAGCGTCGCGGCCACTTTGCACGCGTGGCCCGAGTCGGGATGTCCGTAAAGAAGAAGCTCTACCATCCTGCCCCCGCCCCCATGGCCTGCTGCCAGGTTCGACGCTTTGCGCAGGCGCAGCAAGCCACCATCGCCACTGCACGCAACGAAAAAGGCGGGCCCCCGCGGGACCCGCCTTCCTGGTTGCGCGCGGACGCGATCAGAAGTGGTAGGACACGTTGATCGTCGCGGTGGTCGGCTTCAGATCCGTACCGGTGCCGCCCACGTTGTTGAAGCGGTAGGACAGCACCTGGCCGCCGACGCTCCAGCTGTGGTCGATCTTGTAATCCATGCCGATGCCGCCGAAATAGCCGCTCTTGGTATAGGAATTGCCGCCGATGTTGGCCTTGGTCTGGCCGGCGCCGAGGGCGAGATAGGTGAAGGCGCGACCGAACTTCGGACCGGCCTTCAGCTCAAGCCGGGCCAGGTGGTTCACCTTGCCGCCGCCCGACAGCTTCATGTTGGTGCCGTCATAGCCCAGCTCGCCGCCGGCGACCCAGTTCCCGAAATCCTGAAGATAGCCGACCTGGGCGCCATAGAGCGCGCCGCTATGGCCGCTGACACCGCCGCCCGAAGCCGTGGTATGGCCGTAACCGAGGTTCACGCCGCCATAGAAGCCGGTCCAGTCCGGCATCGCCGGGGCGGGGGGCGTCACGACGACGGGGGCCGGTTGCTGGACCGGTTCGGCCATTCCGCCGGCAAAAGCGGGGGCGGCTGCAAGAAGGCTGACGGCGCTGAGTGCCACGAACTTTTTCATCTCTGTCTCCATACACTTTTTTCCGACCGCCACTGCCCGGACGGCTCGGGGCGCTGCAGATGTCTGCAACGTTGTCCGGAAACGTGGGTTGAACTGGTCCGGTTCCAAGGGGGGTATCACCACTGAGTGAAATTTCGCGCATTTCCGGTGATCAAAGCAGGCGGAAAATTGCCGATTTTCCAGAACCTTGTTGGTATTCCGCCGAGCGGGGCCGCGCCGGCCCCCTTGCCGATCCGCCTCGGGCACCGCCGATCCTCGCCGGGATAGCTCTCTTGCCGCCGCACCGCGCCATTCAGGACCGTCGCCGCACCTTGGAAAGCCGCCCGGCACGCAGGGCCAAGGGGCAGATCTTCGCCCTGACGCCCGCGGTTTTCGGGCTTGAAGCCCCCTTGCCCCTCGGTCACAGAGAAACAGAGGAAGGAGACCGCGATGCGTACAGATTTCGCCGCCACCCGCGCCATGTTCCATCTGCCCGAGGGGGTGATCTACCTTGACGGCAATTCGCTGGGTCCGCTGCCCAAGGCGGCGGCCGCCCGGCTGGCCCGCACGGTGACCGAGGAATGGGGCGAGATGCTGATCACCGGCTGGAACCGCGCCGGCTGGATGGCGCTGCCCTCGCGCGTGGGCGACCGCATCGCACGGCTGATCGGCGCGCCGCCGGGCAGCGTGGTGATGGGCGACACGCTGTCGATCAAGGTCCATCAGGCGCTGGCCTCGGCGCTGGCGCTGCGGCCCGACCGCCGGGTGATCCTGTCGGACACCGGCAACTTCCCCTCCGACCTCTACATCGCCGAGGGTCTGGCGCGGATGCTGGGTGGGGCTTACGAATTGCGCACCGTCCCCCCCGAGAAGGTCGCGGACGCGATCACCGAAGAGATCGCCGTCACCCTGCTGACCGAGGTCGACTACCGCACCGGGCGGCGCCATGACATGCCCGCCCTGACCCGCCGCGCGCATCAGGCAGGCGCGCTGGCGATCTGGGACCTGGCCCATTCCGCCGGCGCGCTGCCGGTGGACGTGACGAAGGGCGGCGCCGATTTCGCGGTGGGCTGCACCTACAAATACCTCAATTCCGGCCCCGGCGGCCCGGCCTTCATCTATGTCGCCCCTGCCCTGGCCGACACCGCGCGCCCCGCGCTCTCGGGCTGGCTCGGGCACGAGGCCCCCTTCGCCTTCGACCTCGACTACCGCCCCGCGCCAGGGGTCGAGCGGATGCGCGTCGGCACGCCGCCGATCCTGCAACTCGCCGCGCTCGAGGCCGCGCTCGACGTCTGGGACATGGCCGACATCGCCGATGTCCGCGCCCGCGCGATCGAACTGTCCGAAGCCTTCATCGCCGGGGTCGAGGCCCGCTGCCCCACCCTCGCCCTCGCCTCGCCGCGCGACCCGGAACGGCGCGGCAGCCAGGTCAGCTTCCGCCACCCGGAAGGCTACGCGATCATGCAGGCGCTGATCGCCCGCGGCGTGATCGGCGATTTCCGCGCCCCCGACATCCTGCGCTTCGGCTTCACCCCGCTCTATATAGGCCTCGCAGAGGTCGAGGGCGCGGTGAAGATCCTCGGCGATGTCATGGACGGCACTCTCTGGGACCGACCGGAATACAAGACCCGCGCCCGCGTGACCTGAGGAGGACCCGGAATGGAATTCCGCCGCTTTCGCGAAACCGACGCGCCCGCCTGCGGCGCGCTCTTCTTTCGCGCGGTGCACGAGGGCGCGGCCAGCCGCTACACCGAGGAACAGCGCGCCGCCTGGGCGCCGTGGCGGGTGCCCCCGCCCGAGGTCCTGCCCCGCCTCGCCGCGAAGCTGGCCGAGGAAATCACCTGGCTGGCCGAGGAGGACGGCGCGCTCCAAGGCTTCATGTCGCTGCGCAAAGACGGCTATCTCGACATGGCCTTCGTCGCCCCCGAGCGCATGGGCACAGGCCTTGCCGGGCAACTCTACGACAGGATCGAGGCCGCCGCCCGCGCCCTCGGCCTCGCGCACCTGACCAGCGAGGCCAGCCATTTCTCGCGCGCCTTCTTCGCGCGGCGCGGCTGGCAGGTCGACGCCCCGCAGCAGATCGAGCGCCGCGGCGTGCGGATCGAGAATTTCCGCATGAGCAAGACCCTCTAGGCCCTTCATCTTGGCAAAAATACTCTCGGGGGGCGCAGGGGGGCAGACAGCCCCCCGCCGCCGGCCTCTCAGCCCAGCCAGCGCTCGTAATCGCTGACCAGCAGATGCACCGGCGCCACGTCCTCCTCGACCTCCGAGAACCGTCCGATCGGATCGCGGAAGACGTTGTCGGTGCGATCGTCGTTGACCGTCGAGACCTCGCCGATCAGCACGTCGCCGCCCTCGCCCCAAAACGCGTGCCAGTCGCCCGGCATCAGCGTCACGCTCTCGCCCGGTGCCAGCATCAGCACCTCGCCCGGGGCGAAATCGCGCCAGATCCCGTCGCAGCGCACCCGGCCGCCGGCCCCGGCGTCGAACCCGCCCCCGGCGTCCGAGCCGTAAAGCTCCACCGCCAGCGTCGCGCCGCCGCGGTTGATGATGTCCTCGGCCTTCACGACGTGGCGGTGCATGGGCGAGATCTGGTCGCGGCGCGAGATCAGCAGCTTCTCGGCATAGCACATGCCCTGCCCCGCGCGCAGATCGTCCAGTTCGCCGTTGCGCAGGGTAAAAAGAAACAGCCCCAGCGCGTCGAACCTGCCCTGACCGTAATCGGTGATGTCCCAGCCCAGACCCGCGCGGATGATCCCCGCGGCGGCGGTGCTTCGGGCGCGAAATTCGTCGGGGGTCCACCAGGCGAAGGGCGGCAGCACGAAACCGAAGCGACGGATCATTTCCGCCGCCTCCGCCATGATCCCGTTGATCTGACTGCGTTTCATCCTTGGGTCATCCTCAGGCCAGTCGCCGCACGGCCGAACTGTCGGCTGCATGCCGCCCGGCGGCAAAGGCGCGCACCGCATCACCGAAGGCGGTGAACAGCTTGCGCGACACCGGGTCGTTCGCGGCATTGTATTCCGGGTGCCATTGCACGGCGAGCGAAAAGCCCGGCGCGCCCTCGATATAGGTCGCCTCGGGCGTGCCGTCGGGGGCGATGCCGTCGATGACCACCCGCGGGCCCGGCTTCTTTATTCCCTGGCCGTGCAGCGTGTTGGTCATCACCGCCTCGGCCCCCATCAGCCGCGCGAAGGGTCCGCCGGGGGTGAAACGCACCTCATGGCGCAGGGCGAATTTCTCCTCGATCGTGCCGTCGGGCGGCATGCGGTGGTTCATCCGCCCGGGCAGATCGCGGATCTCGGGGTAAAGCGATCCGCCCATCGCCACGTTCACCTCCTGAAAGCCGCGGCAGACGCCAAAAACCGGCTGGCCATGGCTGATGCAGGCGCGCACCAGCGGCAGGGTCACCCCGTCGCGGCCACGGTCGAAGGTACCATGGGCCGGGGTCTCTTCCTCGCCATATTCGGACGGGTGAACATTCGCGCGCCCACCGGTCAGCAAGAAGCCGTCGCAGGCCTCCATCAGTTCCTCGGTGGACATAAAGGCGGGATCGGCGGGCACCACCAGCGGCACGCAATCGGCCACATGGGCGATGGCCTCGATGTTCATCGTGCCGGCTGCGTGGACGTGATAGTTTTCGCGAACCACACTGGCGTTGCCGATGATCCCGACCACCGGACGTGTCATGCGATGCCCTCTTGTCTTATTGTATCGGCGCCGAATGTAGGCCGCGCGGCCCGGGGCGTCGAGTGCTCAGATGCACAAGCCGCGTGCGCACCCGCCGTTGCCCGCAAATTGGGCGACGGGCGCGACGATCCGTCGCCGCCCGCGCCCCACGCAACCCGCGCGTCCATCGTGCTCCCTCCGTCGCGCGGCATGGACAATTCCCGCGCCCGGCCCCAGTCTGCGGTCATGAAATCGCGCAGCCCCCGCATCGCCGTCCGCGCGCTACTGCATGACGCGCGGGACCGGCTCTTGATCGTGAACGCCTATCCCGGCGCCCGGCTGGACCTGTGGTGCGCCCCCGGCGGCGGGGTCGAGCCCGGCACCTCGCTGCCCGACAACCTGATCCGCGAGATGCAGGAGGAAACCGGCCTGACCGTGACCGTCGGCGCCCCGGCGCTGGTCAACGAATTCCACGACCCCGACACCGGCTTTCACCAGGTCGACATCTATTTCCGCTGCACCGCCCGGGGCCCGATGCCCGAGACGTGGCGCGACCCCGAGGGCGTGGTCAGCCACCGCCGCTTCGTCACCCGCGAGGAACTGGCCCGCCTGCGCCACAAACCCGACAGCCTGGGTCCGGCCGCCTGGGGCGAGGGGCTGCTTTACGACCCGCTGGAGGTGATCCTGAAATGAGCCGCGCCTTCGTCAAGGAGGACGGGCCCGACAACGCCCCCCTGCCCGACCTGCCGATCAGCCCGCATCCGAATTTCGTCACACCCTCGGGGCTGGCGGCGCTGCGCGCCCGGCTGGCCGAGGCGCAGGCGCGGCTGATGGCGCTGCGGGGCCGGCAGGAGCGGCTCGACAAGCTGCCCGAGGCCGCGGCCGAGCGCGACATCCGTTATCTTGAGGCCCGGTTGAAAAGCGCGATCCTGGTCGATCCCGCCGCCCAGCCGCGCAACGAGGTCGCCTTCGGCGCCACCGTCACCCTGGCCGAATCCGACGGCAGCGAACGGCATTTTCGCATCGTCGGCGAGGACGAGGCCGACGGCGCACGCGGCTGGATCACCCCGCAGGCCCCGCTGGCACGCACCCTGATCGGTGCGGGTGTGGGCGATGTGATCGCCTGGAAACGCCCCGGCGGCGTGACCGAGCTGGAAATCCTGGCGATCGCCTATGGGCCCGGACCGGAGGTCGCCTAGAACCGGCGCCGTGCGCGTCAGGCGGCGTCGTGGCGCAGGATCGCGGCCTCGGGCGCGGACAGCTCGCGCCGCGCGAAATCGCCATAGGCCTGCGGGGTCCACGCCAGATCGGGCCAGGCAGCGAACAGCGCGGCGCGGTCTTCGGCGCCAAGCGTCTCCAGCGCGCCGCCAGAAGGATGGAAGCTTTCGGTCTCCAGCCCGTTGGCCCAGATGATCTGGTGCCGCTCCAGCAGGATATGGACATAGGTGACCTCGGCCAGCCGTCCATCGACGCTGATCGCGCCGCCATCCACCAGATCCTGCGCCGCGACCAGAACTTCGGGCGCGTTGAACAGCGCCCCTGCCGCCGGGCCGCGCACCAGCATCCGGTGGCGCGGTGAAACCAGCAGGTCGGGATCGGGACGGCCGATACCGAAGGCGCCGGCACGAAACCGGATCGGACGCAACTCGGGCTGGGCATAGAGGCGCGCGCCCGACAACCGCCGCCGCCCGGTCCAGACCACGGGCTGCGGGCCGTTGTCCTTGGTCAGGATCCGGTCGCCCGGCATCAGCGCCTCGATCCGCCGGGGCCCGCGCGGGGTGGCGATCTCGGTGCCCGGGGTGAAGCAGATCAGCGCCGCAAGCCCCGCCCGCCCGGCCACCCGGGGGCGCATCGGCGGTCGGGCGCCGCGCACCACCCAAAGCTCTGCTCCGGCGGGGGGCAACGCCCCGTCGAAAGCCAGAAGATCGCCGCACGGCGTGTCAGTGTACGCTCCTTCCCACGCGGCGTCCGGCGCCGCATCCGTCGCCGGGATCAGCAGCGCCTCATAGCTGTGCCGCCCGTCGGTCAGCACGATGGCCCGATCCGAGGGCGGCAGATCTTCCGGCGCGAGACGCGGGGCGGGGCCGGCCAGATCCGTGCGGCGGTCCGCCGCCGGCGCCCGACCCAGCCGCGATGCCGAGCGCATCGCGCGGCGGCGAAGCGCGTCCCCGGCGGGATCCCCCTGCAGCACCAGAAGCGATTGCGGCCCGTCCACGCGCAGCGCGGAACCATGCCAGCGCCAGGTGGCGCCCGTCGTCAAAAGCCCGCGCGGCGCGCCCTGCACACCGTCCACTTCGGTCTGCGCCCATGAAATGACGAAGATGCCGCGACTTCCCCTCTGCATGCCTGTCTGCCGCCTCGATCGCGCTATTGTTTCCAATTTTGTAACATGATTGGCCGAAAATGGGAACAATATGTCGCGGCGCCGGGACGGGACCGGGCCAGCAGGACGGGACGGGGCAGACCCGTTGGCGCCGGGGCGGTTCGTTCCCTGGCCGTGACGTCAACCCAGCGCGGCCAAGAAACGCTTCAGCAGATCGACCGCTTCAGGCTCATCGAGGAAGGGGATGTGGCCGCGCCCGGGAACTTCCGCGAACAACATGTCGGGACGACGCCGGCGCATCTCGGCCGCGGTTTCGGCACTGAGAAGATCCGAATTCGCCCCCCGGATCAGCGCCAGCGGCAAGCCCTGTGTCGCCTCGAACAGCGGCCAGGCGTCCTTGGCCGCCGCGGGCAGCGCCGATTGGAACGCCTCGCGCAGTGCCGGATCGTAGGTGATGCGCAAGCCATCGGGCGAAACGCGGTAATGCAAGGCGGCCTCGTCGCGCCAGCGGCTTTCGGGCACGCCCTTAAATTCCGGCAGGCTGGAGGGCAGCGCCGCAGCCAGCTGGTCCAGCGTCTTCGCCGCGGGGTTGCGGCCGACGTAATCCTGGATCCGCTGCAGACCCGCCATCTCCAGCTTGGGGCCGACGTCGTTGAGACACAGGCCCAAAAGCCGATCCTTGGCGGTGGCGGCCAGATACATGCCGATCAGCCCCCCGCGCGAGGTGCCCAGAACGGCGGCCTTCTCGACGCCCAGATGATCAAGCAATTGCAGCGCATCCTGCGCCTCGCGCGGCACGGTATAGGTCTGCGCCCCGGTGAAATCCGACGCCCCGCGGCCGCGGTAATCCACGCGGATCACCCGGCAAGGCGGCAGATGCGGCATCATATAGGCGAAATCGCCCATCGTGCGGGTCAGGCCCGGCAGGCACAGAAGCGGCAGGCCGGCGCCCTGGTCGTCATAGGCGATATGGGCGCCGTCGTCGGTGGTGAAGCTTTGGGTCATAGCGATTTTGCCAGATCGGGAATGCCGGTCAGATCGGTCAGGATCGTCTGCGGACGCCAGGGCATCCGCTCGACCGGCTGACCGGCGCGGTTGACCCAGGCGGTGTGAAAGCCATAGCCTGTCGCCGCCGTGGCATCCCAGCCGTTCGAGGACACGAACAGCACCTGATCCGGGGTGCAGCCGAAGCGCGTGCCGACCATGTCATAGACCTGGCGCGCGGGCTTGAAGATGCCGCAGCTTTCGACCGACAGCACGTCGTCCAGGCGGTCTCCGATCCCGGCCGAGGCCACGGCGGCGGCCAGCATCTTCGGAGCGCCATTCGACAGGATCGCGGTGGCAAGACCCGCCTGTTTCAGTTCCGCCAGCATCTCCGGCACTTCCGGATAGGCCGAAAGCTCCTCGTACAGCGCCATCAGGCGGTCGCGCAGCGCCGGGTCCGACAGGCCCGCGGCCTCCATCGCCCAGTCGAGCCCGTCGCCGGTGACTTGCCAGAAATCCGTGTGCGCCCCGGTGATCGCGCGCAGCCAGGTGTATTCGACCTGCTTGCGCCGCCAATCCTCGGCCAGGCGCGGCCAGATCTCGCGCAGCGCCTCAAAGCCGGGCTCCTGTGCCGCCCCGCGGGCCGCGGAGGTCACATCGAATAGCGTGCCGTAGGCGTCGAAGATGCAGGTGGTGATGGTCATGGGCGTTCCTCCTGGCCGCGACCATGTCACAGCCGCGCGGCAGAGGGAATGCCGCAATGCGGTGGCTAGGCCCGCCTGCGCGCGGCCCAGCCGATACCGGCCAGCGCCGCGAGGATCAGCGCCAGCACCGGCCCGTCGCCCCAGCGGGCATAGGGCGGCTCGGCCAGCGCGCCCGGCACCGCGGCATCCAGATAACCCGCCGTGTTCAGCGGCAGCGACGCCACCACGCGGCCATAGGGGTCGATCACCGCCGAGACGCCGGTATTGGCGGCGCGCAGGAAGGGCAGGCCTTCCTCGATCGCGCGCAGCCGCGTCTGGGCAAGGTGCTGGTAGGGCCCGGCGAAGGTGCCGAACCAGGCATCGTTCGTCACCTGCAAGATCCAGTTGGCCCGGCCCGGGGCGGCGCGCAGGTCCTGGGGAAAGATCGCCTCGTAGCAAATCAGCGGCAGCACCTTGCCGATCTTCGGCCCAAGGTCGAGGATCCGCGCCCCAACCCCCGGCGTGAAGCCGTTGCCAAGCTGCGCGGCGAAGGCGGTGATGCCGACCTTCGCCAGTACGTCACCGAAGGGGATGTATTCGCCGAAGGGCACCAGATGCCACTTGTCATAGACGGTCTCGATCGTGCCCTGCGCGTCCATCACCGCCAGGGAATTGTAATACCGCCCGTCGGCGCCGCGCTGGACACCGAAGGCCAGCGGCACGCCATGCGCCGCGTCGCGCATGATCCGCAGCCCCGGGCCGGGATCGTTCAAAAGGAAGGGGGCCGAGGTTTCGGGCCAGACGATCAGATCCAGCGGCGGCGCGCCCGGCTTCACCGGCGCGGCGGTGTCATCCAGCATCCGGTCCCAGAAGATGCGCTGCCAATGGCTGTTCCACTTCAGATCCTGCGTGGCGTTGGGCTGCACCAGCCGCACCTCGATCGGATGGGCGCGCGGCGGGATCGGCTGCCCGACCCGCCAGGCGCCGAACACCATCGCCGCCCCCAGCAGAAAGGTCGAGGCGGCGGTGCCGCGGATCCGGCCCACGGCCAGCGGCAGCGCGGCAGCCAGCGTGGTCATCAAGCTAAGGCCCACGGGACCCAGGAAGATATCCGCCTGCGCCGCCCAGGTGCCCACCCAGACATGACCGACCAGCCCCCAGGGGAACCCCGTCAGCACATACGAGCGCATCAGATCCGCCCCCGCCAGCGCCACGGCGAACGCCAGCGCGCGGCTGCGCGGCCCGCGGCCCAGCGCATGACCCACGCCCGCCGCCAGCGCCCAGAACAGCGCCAGCCCGAAGGACATGAACAACAGCGCGAACGGCGCCATCCAGCCATCGCGCGCCGGATCCACCAGGAAGGGATCGACGATCCAGTACATCGCGGCCGCGAATTGCCCCGCCCCCGCGAACCAGCCCAGCCAGACCGCGTGCGACAGCCGCGACTGCCGCGCCAGCAGCCAGGTCAGCCCCCCCAGCGACAGCAGCGTGCCCCACCACCAGCCCAGCGGCGCCTGGCCGGTGGCCGCGCCCACGCCGATCAGCATCGCCAGCCCCAGCGCGCGCCAGTGCGGGCGCGCCGGCGCCTTCACAGCCTTGGGAAGCCGCATTCACCCGTCCTTTTCAGGGGGGGGCGCCGGCGAAGCAGAGGCGGCCGGGGCACTGCCGGGCAGCCGCACGCGCAGCCGCTTGATGCGGCGCGGATCGGCGTCGATCACCTCGAATTCGGCGCCGCTTTCGTGACGGATCACCTCGCCCCGCGCGGGAACCCGGCCGCACATCAGGAAAACCAGGCCGCCCAGCGTGTCGACCTCTTCCTCGTCCTCGCCCTCGACGCTCAGGTCGAGGCCCGTCTCGGCCTCGAATTCATCCAGCGGCGCGCGGGCCTGAACGATATAGGCGCCGGGCTTTTCCAACTGCCAATAGGTGTCGGAGGTATCGTCATGCTCATCCTCGATCTCGCCGATCACCGTCTCGATCAGGTCCTCGATCGTCACCAGCCCGTCGACGCCGCCATATTCATCGATCACCAGCGCCATGTGCACGCGTTCCTTCTGCATCTTCTGCAAAAGCACGCCCACCGGCATCGAGGGCGGCGCGTAAAGCACCGGGCGCAACAGCTTGCGCAGGCTGAACCGCCCGCCCGAATTGCCGAAGCCGTAGGTCAGCGCCAGGTCCTTCAGCAGCACCAGCCCCAGCGGCTTGTCCAGCGTGCCCTTGTAGACCGGCAGCCGCGAGAAGCCGTGTTCGCGGAACACCTCGACCAACGCCTCCTTGCCGATCTCGACCGGGACGGCGGTGATCTCGGCCTTCGGAATCGCGACATCGTCGACCCGCAGGCGGCGCAGGTTCGAAATGCCGAACGCGGCCTGCGGCGCGGGCGTGTCGGGCGCGGGCGCCGAACGTGTGGCCGGAGAGGTTTCCGCCTCGCCAGGGGAGAGGGCCGAGAAAAGGCGGCTGAAGAAGCCGGGGGGTTCGGGGGGATCGAGATCCTGCGCGCCATGCGCCGCGCTAGATCCTTCGCTGCGACTGTCCATCGGTCCTTTCCAAATCGCCCGGGGCCGGATCGTCCGATCGCGGGGCCGGGCCCGCTTCGGCATATGGGTCCGCGATACCCAGGCTTGCAAGTATGCGCACTTCCAGACCTTCCATCAGCGCGGCATCGGCCGCGTCAATGTGATCATAGCCCAGAAGATGCAAGGTGGCATGAACGATCAGGTGGGTCACATGATCGCGCAGGGATTTGTCCTGCTCGGTTGCCTCGCGGGTGCAGGTATCCCACGAAATCGCCATGTCACCCAGTTCCAACGCGCCGAAGGCATCCGGTTCGGGCGCCTGGGGGGCACCGCCGGGACGGTCCGCGCCGCGTTCGGCCGCGGGCCAGGACAGCACGTTGGTGGGGGTGGGCTTGTCGCGGAAATCGGCGTTCAGCACGGCGATGCGCGCGTCGTCGCAGGCCAGAAGCGTGGCCTCGGCCATGGCCGGGTCGAGACCCGCCCCCCCCAGCGCGGCGGCAACGGCACGTTCGGCCAGTTCCTCAAGATCCAGCGCCTCCCAGCGCGGATCTTCCATGACGATATCCAGGCTCATGCGCGGGCGGACAGCGCGAAGGGCAAACCTGCGCGCACCACGGCGCGGTTCGGTGGAAACTGCGGCATCGCGCCCCTACCCCTCGACCTTCTCATAGGCTTCGATGATCCGCGCGACCAGCGGGTGGCGCACCACGTCCTTGGCGGTGAAGTAGTTGAAACTGACACCCTTCACGTCGCCCAGGATCCGCTCGGCCTCGGCCAGGCCCGAGGCCATGCCGCGCGGCAGGTCCACCTGGGTGCGGTCGCCGGTGATCACCATGCGCGACCCTTCGCCAAGCCGGGTCAGGAACATCTTCATCTGCATCGAGGTGGCGTTCTGGGCCTCGTCCAGCACCACGAAGGCGCCCGACAGCGTGCGGCCGCGCATGAAGGCCAGGGGCGCGATCTCGATGGTCTTTTCCTCCATCATCTTGGCAAGCTGCTTGGAGGGCAGGAAATCGTTCAGCGCGTCATACAGCGGCTGCATGTAGGGATCGACCTTCTCCTTCATGTCGCCGGGCAGAAAGCCCAGCCGCTCTCCCGCCTCGACGGCGGGGCGCGACAGGATGATTCGGTCGACATGGCCGCCGATCAGCATCGACACCCCCACCGCCACGGCCAGATAGGTCTTGCCGGTGCCGGCGGGGCCGATGCCGAAGCCCAGTTCATTCCCATACAGCGCCTTGACATAGGCCTTCTGCGCCTCGGTCCGGGGTTCGACGATCTTCTTGCGGGTACGGATCTCGACGCGCCCGCCCTGGAACATCTCCAGCTGGCTTTCGGCGCCGCCGCGGCCCGGGGTCTCGAAGATCGGATCGCCCAGCCGGATCGCCGCGTCGATATCGCCGCTTTCCACGCCGCGCCCGGCCTCGAGCCGCGCATAAAGCCCACGCAGAACCTCCTCGGCCTGGTTTCGCGCCGCCCCCGGCCCGATCAGGGCCAACTGATTGCCACGCCTCAGAATCTGCACCTCAAGCTGGTGCTCGATCTGGGCCAGGTTGCGATCGAACTCACCGCACAGGCCGATCAGCAGGCGATTGTCGGGAAATTCCAGAAGCGTTTCGTGAACGTCTTCCGGGACGGGCGGGGGAGTCAGCGCGCTGATGCCCAAGCAGGTCTCCTCTCAACCGGGCCGGAGCATCCAGCCCACACAGGTATGGTGGGCCTCACAGGGCCACAACGCAAGAGGTAGTCCGCAATTTTGAAGCGGCTGTGACGAAACTGGCCAAGCTTTGCGCATCACGGGGCGCAGGCCATGTGCGTAGTCGACACACCGCCAAGCCCTGTTTCCGCCCGGTGCGCGCGCGCCGGGCGCAGGGCGGGCGCCTGCCCGTCCCGGCGGGCTGGCGCTTTGACGCCCTCGATCAGGGGGGCAGCGCAGGCAGTGGCTTGCAGCCATAAATGGCGCCGCTCCCCCGCCGGGTCGCACCACCCCGCGGCCAGGCGCCCGCCCTGCCTGAGTCTGCCCCCCCCCAGAACCGTTGCGCGCCGGGCCCCATTGCGCTAGGACGCCGGCTGCATCACCCAGAGGGCCCCGCATGGCCGACGACAGCACCAAGACGGCGCCGAAGAAGCTGTTCATCAAGACCTACGGCTGCCAGATGAACGTCTATGACAGCGAGCGCATGGCCGAGGCCCTGAGCGCCGAGGGCTATGTCACGACCGAGAACGCGGATGAGGCCGACATGGTGCTGCTCAACACCTGCCACATCCGCGAGAAGGCCGCCGAGAAGGTCTATTCCGACCTTGGCCGCCTGCGCCCGCTGAAAGAGGCCCGGCCCGGCCTGAAGATCGGCGTCGCGGGATGCGTGGCCCAGGCCGAGGGCGAGGAGATCCTCAACCGGATGCCGCTGGTCGATCTGGTGGTCGGCCCGCAAAGCTATCACCGCCTGCCCGACATGGCCCGGGCCGCCGCCGAGGGCCGCAAGACCGTCGACACCGATTTCCCGGCCGAGGACAAGTTCGACCACCTCCCCGCCCGCGAAAAGCCCGCGCGCGGGCCGTCGGCCTTCCTGACCGTGCAGGAAGGCTGCGACAAGTTCTGCGCCTTCTGCGTCGTGCCCTATACCCGCGGCGTAGAGGTCTCGCGCCCGGCCGAACGGATCCTGTCCGAGGCCCGCGGCCTGGTCGATCGCGGCGTTCGCGAACTCACGCTGCTGGGCCAGAACGTCAACGCCTATCACGGCCACCCCGGCGGCCTGGGCGGTCTGGTGCGCGATCTGGCGGCGATCGAGGGGCTGGCGCGGATCCGCTATACCACCTCGCATCCCAACGACATGGACGACGGGCTGATCGCCGCCCATGGAGACGAGCCCAAGCTGATGCCCTATCTGCATCTTCCCGTGCAGTCGGGCAGCGACAGGATCCTGAAGGCGATGAACCGCAAGCACACGGCCGAGGCCTATCTGCGGCTGGTTGAACGCATCCGCGCCGCCCGGCCCGATATCCTGCTGACATCGGATTTCATCGTCGGCTTTCCCGGCGAGACCGAGGCGGATTTCCAGGCGACGATGGATCTGGTGCGCTCCGTGGGTTTCGGCGCCGCATTCTCGTTCAAATATTCCGCCCGCCCCGGCACGCCTGCGGCCGAACGCGCGGCAGTGCCCGGCGCAGAGGCCGACGACCGCCTGCAGCGCCTGCAAGCACTGCTGACAGAACAGCAGCGCGCGACCCAGCAAGCCATGGTCGGCCGCGAGGTTTCGGTCCTGATCGAAAAGCCGGGCCGGATGGCCGGGCAGATGGTGGGCAAGTCCGACTATCTGCACGCCGTCCACGTCACCCACCCAAAGGCGAAGCCGGGCGTGATCGGACGGGTGAGAATCTCCGCTTCGGGACCGAACTCCCTTGCGGGGATCTGGCTGGATTCCTGAAACCGCCCCGCTTCCCCGACCGGAAAACCACCTGTCGCAAGTTCCGTGCCACGGGACAATGCGCACGCCGATGTGATAATGTCTCCGCCTGCGACACAATATATTGCGAAAGGCGTTCCACATTACCCCTAATTTTGCTAGACTCCGATACATAGAGTATGGGACCATTCCCAAAGGGGCAGATCCGGAAGGGGTTGGACCGGCGTTTATGGGTTTACGGCAGGGGGCACAGTAAAGATGTTTTCCAGACGATTTCGCGCAGGATTGGCCGCACTCGGCGCCGCTCTCCTCGTCTTTGGAATGACGGGCGGCACGGCGCAGGCGGGAGGCACCCCTGGGCTTTACCAGCCGAATGGGAGGGTTGCCCCCCCCGCCCCCGCGCGAACAAGCGCCGCGACCCCCGAAACCCGCACCGGCGAGATCTACATTCCGACGATCTGGATCGACCCGGACGGTTGCGAACATTGGGCCATGGATGACGGGGCCGAAGGCTTCATGGACATCCGCCTGACCCGCGATGGCAAACCGATCTGCCACCGCGTCAAGACCTGCGCCGTGATGGATAGCGATCAGTTGTTCCACACCGCCAGCGCCCGCATCAGCACCGAAGGCCGCCGCAAGCTGGCCCATTTCTTCACCCACGCCAAGGCATTTTCCTACGAAATCAACGGTCATACCGACAGCCGCGGTTCCGACGCCTACAACATGGGTCTGTCGAAGCGCCGGGCGATGGCGGTGGCGCGGGTGGCGCGCTCGGTCGGGGCACGGATCGCGACGGTACGCTGGTACGGCGAGCGCGACCCGCGGGTGCCGAACACCTCGGCGCACAACATGGCGCTGAACCGCCGCGTCGAAATCGAATGCATCCGCTAGGGGGACGGACCAGATGACCGCGATCAGAACACTCGCCATCCTGACGATCCCCGTCGTGCTAGCCGCCTGCGGCGAATTCACAGCGACCCCGCCGAACAAAGGCTTTGACCGCGGCCTGATCGGCGACAAGCACCTAAGCCAATTGAAGGCCGGCATTTGGGTCGACCCGACCGGCTGCGACCACTGGATCATCGATGACGGCATCGAAGGCTATCTTTCGGCGCGGCTCGACAAGTACGGCAAACCGGTATGCTCGGGCATCGCACCGCCGAACGTGGCCACCGGGCCGTTCAAGGCAGGAGAGGATATCACCGATCCGACCACGCCCAGCGAGAACGTCACCTACACCCGCTAGGGCCGGGCAGCGGAACCGGGCGACCTTCAACGAACCGGCGGGAAGCAAGCGCTTTCCGCCGGTTTTCCTTTGGCGAGACGGGTGCGGCGCCGATCCGTAGGCAAGGCGCGCAGCGGGCGGCAACTGCGTCAGGCCAGCCCCGCCGGCGCCGGCTTGACACGAAACACCGCAAGGTAAAGCGCTGGCACGAAGACCAGCGTCACGATCGTGCCGGCGATGATGCCGCCCATCATCGCATAAGCCATCGGCCCCCAGAAGATCTCACGCGCGATGGGGATCAGCGCCAGGCTGGCCGCCGCCGCGGTAAGCAGGATCGGCCGCGCCCGGCTGTCCGAGGCCTGGAAGACCGCGTCCCAGGCGGGCATGCCATCCGCGCGCAGCACCTCGATCTCATGTACCAGGATGATCGAGTTGCGGATCAGGATGCCGATCAGCGCCAGCACGCCCAGGATCGCGACAAAGCCCAGCGGCGCGCCCGACGGCAACAGCGCCGCGACCACGCCGATCAGCCCCAGGGGCGCGGCGCAAAAGACGATGAAGGCCAGGCGAAAGCTTTGCATCTGCATCATCACCAGCGCCAGGATGATCAGCAGCATCACCGGCACCACGGCGGCAATCGGCGCCTGGCTTTGGGCGCTGCTTTCCACGGTGCCGCCGATGGCGACGGCATAGCCCGGCGGCAGGCTGGCGCGGAACGCCGCGATCTGCGGCGCCAGCGCCTTGACCAGCGTGGCCGGCTGATCCGGCCCCGAGATCGCCGCCTTCACGGTGATCGTGGGCACCTGGTTGCGCTGGTAGATCACCGAGGGCTGGGTGTCGTAATGGAACACCGCCAGCGACGACAGCGGCACCGCCGCCCCGTTCGGCCCCGACAATTGCAGCCCGTTCAGCGCCTCGATCGAATGCCGCGCCGCCTTGTCGCCGCGCGCGGTGATGTCGACCAGATAGGTCTTGTCGCGCAACTGCGTGATCACCTGCCCCGAGAAGATCGCGTTCAGCGACCCGGCGATATCCTTCGGCGTGATCCCCAGCTGGCGCGCCTTGTCCTGCAGCACCTCGATCCGCACCACGCGCGCCGGGGCGTTCCAGTCCATCACCACGTCGCGCAGATGCGGGTTCGACCCGACCACCGCCGCCAGATCCCGCGCGTGGTCACGCAGCACGCCGATGTCGGGGCCCGACAGGCGGTATTGCACCGGGCGGCCCACCGGCGGGCCGATTTCCAGGTTCTTGGCAACCAGGTCGACGCCGGGCAGATGGCTATCTGCATAGGCGCGGATCTTCGCCTTCAGCCGATCGCGCGCGGCCACGCCCGGGGTCTGCACCACCATCTGGGCCATGTTTGGCGCCGGCGTTCCCACGTCATAGGACAGGATGAAACGCGGCGCGCTGGTGCCGATGTAGCTGGTCCAGAACAGCGCGTCGGGATCGCCCCGGACCTGCCCCTCCAGCCGGTCCACCGTGGCCGTCGTATCGGCGATCGAGGCATTGTCGGGCAGGTTCACATCGACGATCAGCTCCGGCCGGTCGGAGGTGGGAAAGAACTGCTGTTCGACATAGCGCATCCCGAAGACCGAAAGCCCGAACACCGCCAGCGTGGCCGCGATGGTCACCCAACGAAACCGCATCGCGGCGCGCAAGACGCCGTGGAAGGTGCGCCGCAGCCGCCCCGGGGCGGGATCGTGATGGGCCCAGTTCTTGGGCAGAAGCGTCACCCCTAGAAGCGGCGCAAACAGCACCGCCGCGATCCAGCTGACCAGCAGCGACACCGCGATCACCACGAACAGCGAGAAGGTGAATTCCCCCGCCGCCGAATTGTTCAGCCCGATCGGGATGAAGCCCGCCACCGTCACCAGTGTCCCCGACAGCATCGGAAAGGCGATCGAGGTCCAGGCGTAAGAGGCCGCGCGGCGCCGAGTCTCGCCCTTTTCCAGCCGTGAGATCATCGTTTCGATGGTGATCATCGCGTCGTCGACCAGCAGGCCCAGCGAGATGATCAGCGCCCCCAGCGAGATCCGCTGGAGCGAGATGCCGGAATATTTCATCACCACGAAGGTGATCGCCAGCACCAGCGGAATGGTCACCGTCACCACCAGCCCGGCACGCAGCCCGAGGCTGACGAAGCTGACGATCAGAACGATTGCCACAGCCTCGAACAGCGCCCGCAGAAATCCTCCCACCGCATGTTCGACCACCTTCGGCTGATCGGCCACCTGATGGATCGCGATGCCGATCGGCATCTCGGCCCGGGCCCGGGCCATGACGCGCTGCAGTTCCTGGCCGAAGTCGATGATGTTCGCGCCGGGCTTCATCCCCACCCGCAGCCCGATCGCATCCCGCCCGTCATAGCGGAAGATGTTGGCCGGCGGATCGGTATAGCCCCGCCGGATCGAGGCCACGTCGGTCAGGCGAAAGAAACGCCCGCCCACGCGCAGGTTCACGTCGGCCAGGCTTTGCGCATCGGTGAACTGGCCGCCCAGTTGCACCTGCACACGTTCGTTCCCCGCGTTGATCACGCCCGAGGGCAGGATCGCGTTCTGGGTCTGCAGCGTGGCCAGCACCGCCTGTTCGTTCAACCCCAGAGCCGCCAGCTTGCGCAGCGAGAAATCCAGATAGATCGCCTCGTCGCGGGTGCCGTAAAGTTCGACCTTGCCGGCGTCGGGCAGGGCCTGGATCTCGCGTTTGACGGTTTCGACATGGTCGCGCAATTCGCGCGGGGAAAAGCCGTCGGCGGTGAAGGCAAAGAGGTTGCCGTAGACGTCGCCGAAATCGTCGTTGAAGCGGAAGCCCTGGAATTCCTGCGGAAAATCGGGGCGGATATCGGACATCATGTCGCGCACGCGCTGCCAGATCCGGGGCAGTTCCCGCGCCTTGGTGGTGGCCAGCAGATTGACATAGACCACCGCCTGCCCCGGCCGGGTGATCGAGCGGGTGAAATCCAGTTCCGGCAGTTCCTGCAACTTCTTCTCGATCCGGTCGGTGACCTGATCCACCGTCTCCTCGACCGAGGCGCCGGGCAGCGAGGCCGAGACCACCATCGTCTTGATCGCGAAATTCGGATCTTCCTCGCGGCCGATGGTGACATAGGCATAGGCGCCCGCGACCAGGCAGACGATCATCAGGAACCACACGAAGGATCGGTGGCCCAGCGCCCAGTCCGACAGGTTGAACCGTTTCATCGCGCCACCCTCGGGCCGACAACCTGCCCGTCCTTGATCGAGTTCACGCCCTTCAGCACCACCTCGTCGCCCGCGCTCAGCCCGCCGGCCACGACCAGGCGATCGCCGGCGCCGGGGGCCAGGGTGACGGGCTGCGCGCGCACCCTGCCGGTCCGGGCGCCGGATTGGCGCGACACCACCCAGACCCGCGGCTTGCCGCCGATCAGGGCGGTGCGCGGAAGGGTCAGCCGGGCCTTGGTCCGCGCGCCGGGTTCGACCTGCACCAGCGCCCCCAGCCGAAAGGCGGCGGCGGCATCGGCGGCCAGCGTCAGATGCAGGCGCCGGGTGCGGGTGGTGGGGTCGGCCACCGGATCGATGCGGCGCAGGCTGGCCGTGGTGGCGATCTGCGGCGCGGCCTCCAGCCGGACCTGGAACACCGCGCCGGGCGCCAGTCCCGCCGCATCCTGTTCCGACAGGTCGATCACCGCCTCGCGGTCCTGCGTGGCCGCCAGTTGCACGACCTTCTGGCCCGCGCTCAACGCCGCGCCGGGCTGGGCATAGACATGGGTGATCACCCCGTCTTGCGGCGCCCTGAGCGTGGCAAAGCCCAGCACCTGGCGGCTTTGCGCCAGCGCCGCGCGGGCCTGGGCCAGCCGTGCCTCGGCGGCCGCCAGCACATTCTTCGCCGCCTCTTCCGAGGCCGCGCTGTTCACGCCCTTGGCGGTCAATGCCTTCGCCCGGTCCGCCGCGTCCCGGGCCGAATTCAGCTGCGCCTCGGCCACCGTCACGCCGGCCTGGGCTGCGCGCATCTGCGCCTCCAGCTGCTGGGGATCAAGCCGGGCCAGTACCGCGCCGCGCTTGACGACATCGCCCTCTTCCACCGGGCGTTCGGCCAGCGTGCCGGCCAGCGGAAAGCCAAGATCGGTCTGCGTCCGGGGCGCGATCGTGCCGACATAGGCGGGCCGCAGCCCGGCTTGCGGCGTCAGCACCTCGGACACGACCGGGCGCGGCGGCGACGGCGCGGCGGTCTGCGGCTTGCAGGCCGCCAGCAGCGTCAGCGCGATCACCGCAAGCCAAGCGGAACCGGTCACTCCGCGCATCATTTTTCCCCCACCCCACGCACGATCCGGCCAGGATACAGCAGGCTGGCGCCCAGCCCCACGACCTGCTGGCCATCCTTCAGCCCGCCCGACAGGACGATGCGGCCGGTTTCATACCGCAGGATCTGCACCTGGCGCAGCGAAACCGCGCGGGTGCCGGGATCGACGATCCAGACGGCGGGGCCGCTGGCCGTCGCGGTGATCGCCGACCAGGGCAGCATCACCCGGGGCGGGTCGCGCAACACCACCGTGCCCACGACAGGATCGCCGATATGCATCCCCTTGGGCAGCGAAGGCATCCCCACCGTCACCTTCACCGTCCCCTGCGCCGGATCGACCAGCGGCGAGATCAGTCGCGGCAGGCCCACGACGGTTTCGTCCGGCCGCCCCACCGGCGACAGCGTCACCTGGGTGGGGTGCACATCCAGCGTGGCGGGCACGGCCTCGGGCAATTGAAAGATCGCGTCGTATTGCTGCCCCAGCGCCAGCCGCAGAACCGGCTGCGCGGCCCCCACCACCTGGCCCAGTTCGGCCATCTTGCCGATCACGGTGGCCTCGGCGGGCGCGCGCAGCTCGGTATCGGCCAACGCCTTCCGGGCGCGGTCCAGGTCCGCCTGGGCCTGGGCCACACCGGCCTCGGCCGCGCGCAGCTGATCGGCGGCCGCGTCGCGGGCGCTGCGGGTTGTCGCCCCGCGTTCCAGTAGCCCATCCTGGCGGTCGGCATCCTCGCGCGCCTTGCGGGCATTGGCGCCGGCCGAGGAAAGCGCGGCCTTGGCCGACAGCAGTGCCTGTTCCTGCTGGACGGAATCGAGCCTTGCCAGCACCGCCCCCTTGGCGACGTGGTCGCCCTCGGAGACGGGCAAGGCCACGATCCGACCGGAATCCGCGAACGAGGCCGTCAACATGTGCCGCGCGGCGATTTCGCCGGTCAGGGTGAAGCGGCGCAGATCGGCGCTTTGGTGGACGGTGACGATCTGCACCGGCAGCGGTGGCCCCCCGGCCCGGGCCGCCTGCGCCGGCATCAGCCCCGCGACCAGCGCCGCGAGGACGGCAGCGCCAGCCCTGCGGCCCGGCCGGCCGCTGTTCACCGCATTCCCCATCCTCGATCCTTTGCTGCCTTCGCGCCTGCCCGCCCCGATCACCCCCAGGTTCCCGGCACCTTTCGCGCATCCGCATTTCGCACATCAGTATTGAGGGAGTTCGCAGGGTCGTGCAACCCGCGTGACCCGGGCGCGACCGTCCGACAGCACATGCCGTGGCGTCGCGCGTCGAGCCGCGACACGCATGGCGCGTCTCGACGCGCGCACCGTATCCCGCCCCGTCCACCATTGACCCCCAGGGGCAGGAAGGATAGCAGTGCGGGATTGACTGCCACAACGGCTTCCTGGCGTGGCGGCGTAACCCCGAATGGAGCACTTCATGTCCCGCAGCGACTACATCTTCACGTCCGAGTCCGTCTCGGAGGGCCACCCAGACAAGGTCTGCGACCGGATCTCGGATGCCATCCTCGATGCCTTCCTTGCCGCCGACCCCCAGTCCCGCGTCGCCTGCGAGACCTTCGCCACCACCGATCGCGTCATCATTGGCGGCGAAGTGCGCGGCCCTGGCGAGGTGATCGAACGTGTCGAAGACATCGCGCGCGACTGCGTGAAGGAAATCGGGTATGAACAGGATGGCTTCCACTGGGCCAACATGAAGGTCGACAGCTACCTGCACGCCCAGTCCGCGGACATCGCCCAGGGCGTGGACGCCTCGGGCAACAAGGATGAGGGCGCCGGCGACCAGGGCATCATGTTCGGCTATGCCACCGACGAGACCGAGGCGCTGATGCCCGCGCCGATCCTCTACGCCCATGCGATCCTGCAGCGTCTGGCGCAGGCGCGCAAGTCCGGCGCGGAACCCAAGCTGGGCCCCGACGCCAAGTCGCAGTTGTCGATCCGCTACGAGAACGGGGTGCCGGTGGCGGTGACCTCGCTGGTGCTCTCGACCCAGCATATCGACCCGTCGCTGACCTCGGACGACGTGCGCCGGATCGTCAATCCCTACATCATGGAGGTTCTGCCCGAGGGCTGGGTCACCGACGTGACCGAATGGCATGTGAACCCCACGGGCAAGTTCGTGATCGGCGGCCCCGACGGCGACGCCGGGCTGACCGGGCGCAAGATCATCGTCGACACCTACGGCGGCGCGGCGCCCCATGGCGGCGGCGCGTTTTCGGGCAAGGATCCGACCAAGGTCGACCGCTCGGCCGCCTATGCTGCGCGCTACCTGGCCAAGAACGTGGTCGCGGCGGGGCTGGCCAAGCGCTGCACGCTGCAACTTTCCTACGCGATCGGCGTGGCCAAGCCGCTGTCGATCTATGTCGACACCCACGGCACCGGCAACGTCGCCGAGGAGAAGATCGAGCGCGCCGTGGCGCAGGCGATGAACCTCAGCCCGCGCGGCATCCGCACCCATCTGGGGCTGAACAAGCCGATCTACCAGCGCACCTCGGCCTATGGCCATTTCGGCCGCGCGCCGGACGCCGACGGCGGCTTTTCCTGGGAGAAGACCGACCTCGTGGATGCGCTGAAGGAGGCGCTCTAGGCCATGTCGGGTACGGATGTCTCGGGCCTGACCCAGCTTGGCACCTCGGTCGAACAGCCCGCCTCCCCCGAGGAGGCGGTGCTGGAACGCGTACCCTCGGGCCATTCCGGCCAGGATTATGTCGTGCGCTTCACCGCGCCGGAATTCACCTCGCTCTGCCCGATGACCGGGCAGCCCGACTTTGCCCATATCGTGATCGACTACGTCCCGGGCGACTGGCTGGTGGAAAGCAAGTCGCTGAAGCTGTTCCTGACCTCGTTCCGCAATCACGGCTCGTTCCATGAGGATTGCACGATGAAGGTGGCGACGCGGCTGGTCGACCTGCTGGAGCCGCGCTGGCTGCGCATCGGCGCCTATTGGTACCCGCGCGGCGGCATCCCGATCGACGTGTTCTGGCAGACCGGCGCCCCGCCCGAAGGCGTCTGGATCCCCGACCAGGGCGTGGCCCCCTACCGCGGCCGGGGCTAGCGGCGCGCTTCGCCGTCTCAGGCGGGCGGCCGCTTCAGCGCCTGGCCAACTTCGTCCTGCATCCGCCGAAGCGCGCGGGAGAAGACCGTGTCCTTGTGCGATGCCGGCGCATCCTCGCGTAGTGCCCTGCTCAGCACCAGCGCGCCCTGAATGCTTAGCACCAGATCCTCGGCCAGCGCCGCCGCCCGGGCGTTGGCAAGGCCGGCCCGCAAAAGAGCGCCGCGCAGCGATGCAATCCAGCGCTCGAAATAGCCGCACACCGCCGCCGCGAAGCGATCGCGTGTCGCGTCCAGCGCAAAGGCCCCGACAAGGCAGATCCGTCGGCCCGAGGCAAAATACCCGTCGACCGCTCGCCACATTAGCGCCAGCCCCTCCTCGGGGGGCAGGCTGTCGAGCGGGCTGAAGACCTCGCGCAGGAACCAGGCGTCGACATCGGCCAGAACCGCCGCTGCCATCTCATCCTTGCCACCTGGAAAGAAGTGGTAAAGGCTGCCCTTTCCCAACCCGGTCTCCGCGCGGATCCGGCTTAGCGAGGCCCCTTCGAACCCGTGCACGCGAAAGACCTCGGCCAGTTGCGGCACAACGTCAGCACGCTCCCTTACCTGGCGCACCATTCCGCTACAGCCCCAATTCGGACAGGCCGGGGTGATCGTCGGGCCGCCGCCCGAGCGGCCAGAAGAACTTGCGCGCTTCGGCGCTGATTGGCATGTCGTTGATCGAGGCAAATCGGCGCTCCATCAGGCCGGCGTCGTCGAACATCCAATTCTCATTCCCATAGGATCGGAACCAGTTGCCGGAATCGTCATGCCATTCATAGGCGAAGCGCACCGCGATGCGGTTGCCGTCATGCGCCCAAAGCTCCTTGATCAACCGGTACTCGATCTCATGGCTCCACTTACGGCGCAGGAAGGCGATGATCTCGTCACGCCCGCGGGGAAATTCGGCACGGTTCCGCCACAGGCTGTCGGGCGTGTAGACTAGCGCCACGCGCTCCGGGTCGCGGCTGTTCCAGCCGTCCTCGGCCATGCGGACCTTGGCGCGGGCGGTTTCTTCGGTGAAGGGGGGAACGAGGGGATGTGTCATTGAGGCCTCCTGGCGGCGCTTTGTTTACCGATCGGTATACCATTTTACCAATCGGTTCCATCAAGAAAGATACCCGGTGCCCGACGCGCGTTCCTCTGCCAGTGGCGGCCCTTGACGCGCGCCCGCCCCGCAGTCCATACGCCCGCCATGACCGACAGCAGCGATACCCCCGAACGCCCCTGGCGCAACTTCTATGGCCGACGCTCCGGCAAGACCCTGCGCAACAGCCAGCGCGGCTATCTCGACGCCGATCTCAAGGCGCTCTCACCCGGGCCGGTGGACTTCGACGAAAACCCCGAACGCAGGCCGCTGGACCTGAAGGCCCTGTTCGACGACCGGCCTGTCTGGCTGGAAATCGGCTTCGGCGGCGGTGAGCACATGGTCCACATGGCGGCGCGCTATCCCGGGGTGGGGATCATCGGCTGCGAGCCCTTCATCAACGGCGTCGCGATGCTCTTGGGCAAGATCCGCCGCGCCGGGGTGACGAATGTCGCGGTCCACCCTGGCGACGTGCGCGACCTGTTCGACGTGCTGCCCGCGGGGTCGATCACCAAGGCCTTCCTGAACTATCCCGACCCCTGGCCCAAGGCCCGCCACCACCGCCGCCGCTTCGTCACGCCCGAACATCTGCAGCCATTGCATCGGGTGCTGGCCCCGGGGGCCGAATTCCGCGTCGCCACCGATATCCCCGACTACGTCCGCCAGACCCTGGAAGAGGTGCCCCCCGCCGGGTTCGATCTGCTCGATCAGGGCGGCACGCCTTGGGAAGACTGGCTGTCCACCCGCTACGAGCAGAAGGCGCTGCGCGAAGGCCGGGAGCCGCATTACCTGACGTTTCGCCGGCGGTGAGGCCGCGGGCGTATTTGGGGAACAATGAAAGGCACGATGGACGCCCCCCTTGCCCTGCGCTATCACCCCGGGCGAGCGATGAAGGAGCCTCCTCATGTCCGGCCATGACCACCCGATCCCGATGACCGCGCGCCGCTCCGGCCCCCTGACGGGCGTGGCGGAGGTGCCGGGCGACAAGTCGATCAGCCACCGTGCGCTGATCCTGGGCGCACTGGCGGTGGGCGAGACGAAGATCACGGGCCTGTTGGAAGGCGAGGACGTGCTTGACACCGCGAAGGCGATGCGCGCCTTCGGGGCCGAGGTCACCCGGCACGGGCCCGGCGCCTGGTCGGTGCAGGGCGTCGGCGTGGGCGGCTTCGCCGAACCCGAGGCGGTGATCGATTGCGGCAATTCCGGCACGGGGGTGCGGCTGATCATGGGCGCGATGGCCACGACCCCGATCACCGCCACCTTCACCGGCGACGCGAGCCTGCGCAAACGCCCGATGGGCCGGATCACCGACCCGATGGCGCTGTTCGGCGCGCGGGCCTACGGGCGGGCCGGCGGCCGCCTGCCGATGACCATCGTCGGCGCCGCCGAGCCGGTGCCGGTGCGCTATGCCACGCCGATGCCATCGGCGCAGGTGAAATCCGCGGTGCTGCTGGCGGGGCTGAACGCGCCGGGCCAGACCATGGTGATCGAGCGCGAGGCCACGCGCGACCATTCCGAGCGTATGCTGCGCGGCTTTGGTGCCCGGGTCGATGTCGAGGACAGCGCCGAGGGCCGCGTCATCACCCTGAGCGGCGAGCCGGAATTGCGGCCGCAAACAGTTGCGGTGCCGCGCGACCCCTCCTCGGCCGCCTTCCCCGTCTGTGCCGCGCTGATCGTCGAGGGCAGCGAGATCACCGTCCCCGGCGTCAGCCGCAATCCCACCCGCGACGGCCTTTACACCACGCTGATCGAGATGGGCGCCGACATTGTTTTCGAGTCCCCACGCGAAGAGGGCGGCGAGCCCGTCGCGGACCTGCGCGTGCGCTTCACCGGCGGCCTGCAGGGCGTCGAGGTGCCGCCCGATCGCGCCGCCAGCATGATCGACGAATTCCCGGTGCTTTCGGTCGTCGCGGCCTGTGCCACCGGTACCACGGTGATGCGCGGGGTGAAGGAACTGCGGGTCAAGGAAAGCGACCGGATCGACGCGATGGCGCGCGGGCTTGAGGCCTGCGGTGTACGGATCGAGGAGGACGAGGACACGCTGATCGTGCACGGGCGGGGCGCGGACGGCGTGCCGGGTGGGGCGACCTGCGCCAGCCACCTCGACCACCGCATCGCGATGAGCTTCCTGGTGCTGGGGCTCGCGGCGCAAAAGCCGGTCAGCGTCGACGACGGCAGCCCGATCGCCACGTCCTTCCCGGTGTTCGAGGCGCTGATGTCGGGGCTCGGCGCCGCGATCTCGCGGGGGGATGGATAGGCCCTTCGCGTATTTAACGAACAATGAAAGAGCGCCTTTTCATTGTTCCCCATATACGCCCGCCGGAGGCGTCCCGCGGGCAAGCCTGGGAGAGGTGTCATGATCTTCACAGTGGCGATTGACGGGCCCGCGGCGGCGGGCAAGGGCACGATCGGGCGGACCCTGGCCGCGCGTTTCGGCTTTGCCCATCTCGACACCGGCCTGCTTTACCGCGCGGTGGGCGCCAAGGGCGGCGATCCGCTGGCGGCGGCGCGTTCGCTGGTACCCGCCGATCTGGAACGCGGCGATCTGCGCAGCCAGGAGGCCGGCCAGGCAGCCAGCCGCGTCGCCGCGATCCCCGAGGTACGCGCCGCGCTGGCCGCCTTTCAGAAGGACTTTGCCCGGCGCGAGGGCGGCGCGGTGCTCGACGGGCGCGACATCGGCACAGTGATCTGCCCCGAGGCCGAAGTGAAGCTTTACATCACCGCCTCGGCCGAGGTGCGGGCGCACCGGCGCTGGCTGGAAGTCGGTGGCGACGAGGCCAAGGTATTGGCCGAGGTGCGCGAACGCGATGCCCGCGACATGGGCCGCGCCGACGCTCCCCTGCGCCCGGCCGGGGATGCGCTGCAACTGGACACCTCAGAGATGAGCATTGACGAGGCCGTCGCCAAGGCCGTGTCCGCCGTGGAGGCGCGGCTCGGCTGAGGCAATGTGGCGCGCCTACCACAGCCGTTGCATTTCAACTCGTATAGCCTTGGCCCGCGCCGCAAAGCCTGTACCGTGCAGACTTGTTCGACGCGCAAAGAAGGAGGCGTGACATGATTTGCATCGTATACGCCTATCCGGCGCGCCGAACCCGTGGGGCCGCGCGACAACTGTCGCGGCACTGATCGCGTCCTTCTTGGGGCCGACCTGGTCCCTCCCCTTCCGAACCTGACATGATCCGAGGTCCTGCAAGGGAATAGTCCCGCGCCGGCCCGGTCTTTCCCGAACCAGAGGAGCCAGTGGCCGTGAAGGCGCCGGTCTGCAGTTCATGATTGCGACGATCACCCCCTTCCCGCACAATCCCGAGACCGCCCCGCGCGACATGCCGGTGCCGCTTGACCTCGTCATCGCGCAACACGGCGCCTGGCGGGTGCTGCGCGCCGCGCTGGCGGCGCTGCTGCGCCGGGATCGACACCCTCCTCCGCTGCTGGACGACCGGATGCGGCGCGACATCGGGCTGGAGCCCCTGCCCAGGCGCAACCTCGACTGGCCGTTGATCCGGCGCTGATCCGGCGCCGGTCGCCTCCCCGTTCCCGCGCTTTCGGGGCCGAAACCCCTTGCGGGATGGGGCGCGGACGCGTATAGACGCCTCGTCAAGAAGGCGGCAAAGCCACGGGACCAGGGGCAGGGTCGGAACGAAAACGTCCGGCCCTTTGTCTTTTGTCCGGCCCGCCCCCGATCGGCACCCAATGATCAGACCGGCGGAGCCAACCGCCCGGCCAGACAGAACGCAAAAGGAAACTGAACCGCATGAGCGCCAAAGCGTCCATGGAGGAATTCGAAGCCCTCCTTCAAGAAAGCTTCGAGATCGACACGCCCGACGAAGGCAGTGTCGTCAAGGGCCGGGTCATCGCCATCGAGGCGGGCCAGGCCATCATCGACGTCGGCTACAAGATGGAAGGCCGCGTCGATCTCAAGGAATTCGCCAATCCCGGCGAGGCCCCCGAAATAGAAATCGGCGACGAAGTCGAGGTCTACCTGGACCGCGTCGAGAACGCCCGCGGCGAGGCCGTCATCAGCCGCGACAAGGCCCGCCGCGAAGAGGCCTGGGACCGCCTCGAGAAGGCCTATGCCGACGAGGCCCGCGTCGAGGGCGCGATCTTCGGCCGCGTCAAGGGTGGCTTCACCGTCGATCTGGGCGGTGCCGTGGCCTTCCTGCCCGGCAGCCAGGTCGATGTGCGCCCCGTGCGTGACGCGGGCCCGCTGATGGGCATGAAACAGCCCTTCCAGATCCTCAAGATGGACCGCCGCCGCGGCAACATCGTGGTCTCGCGCCGCGCCATCCTGGAAGAAAGCCGCGCCGAACAGCGCGCCGAGGTCATCGCCAACCTCACCGAAGGCCAGAACGTCGACGGTGTGGTCAAGAACATCACCGAATACGGCGCCTTCGTGGATCTGGGCGGCGTGGACGGCCTGCTGCACGTCACCGACATGGCCTGGCGCCGCGTCAACCACCCGTCGGAAATCCTGTCGATCGGCGAGACCGTCAAGGTTCAGGTCATCAAGATCAACAAGGAAACCCACCGCATCAGCCTGGGCATGAAGCAGCTGCAGGCCGATCCCTGGGATGCCGTCGAGGCCAACTATCCGCTGGGTTCGGTCCACAAGGGCCGCGTCACCAACATCACCGACTACGGCGCCTTCGTGGAGCTGGAGCCGGGGGTCGAGGGCCTGGTGCACGTCTCGGAAATGTCCTGGACCAAGAAGAACGTCCATCCCGGCAAGATCGTCTCGACCAGCCAGGAAGTCGACGTCATGGTTCTGGAAATCGACAGCGCCAAGCGCCGCGTCAGCCTGGGTCTCAAGCAGACCATGCGCAACCCGTGGGAGCAGTTCGCAGAAACCCATCCGGCCGGCACCCAGATCGAGGGCGAGGTCAAGAACATCACCGAATTCGGTCTGTTCGTGGGGCTCGAGAACGATATCGACGGCATGGTGCACCTTTCGGACCTGAGCTGGGACCAGCGCGGCGAAGAGGCGATCCAGAACTACCGCAAGGGCGACATCGTCCAGGCGGTCGTGACCGAGGTCGACACCGAGAAAGAGCGCATCTCGCTCTCGATCAAGGCGCTGGGCGAAGACACGTTCTCGGATGCCGTCGACGGCGTCAAGCGCGGCTCGGTCATCACCGTCACCGTGACGGCGATCGAGGACGGCGGGATCGAGGTGGAATACAACGGCATGAAGTCGTTCATCCGCCGTTCGGACCTGTCGCGCGACCGCGCCGAGCAGCGCCCCGAACGCTTCCAGGTTGGTGACCATGTCGATGTGCGCGTCACCAATGTGGACGCCAAGACCCGCCGCCTGGGCCTGTCGATCAAGGCGCGCGAGATCGCCGAAGAGAAGGAGGCCGTGGAACAGTACGGCTCGTCCGACTCGGGCGCCTCGTTGGGCGACATCCTGGGCGCCGCGCTGAAGGGCGACAAGGAGTAACCCTTCTTCGGACTTAGTCTCGAACGGCCCCGCCTTCGTGCGGGGCCGTTTGTCTTTGCGGACCCGCGGGACGGCCGAATCACGCCCCCATGCCGCAACGCAGCAAGGGCGCACGAGCCCGCGGATGGCATGTCGCGGCGGCGATGCTGGCGTGCGAAGGCGCCGCAAAACCGGGCACAGTCGCGTGATCGGGGCAGGTTGCGGTCCAGAAAGCCGCGCCATTCCAATGGCTTTCTGTTTGTGCCCGCGAAAATTGAGCCTATAGTCTGTGCCATATAAAGTAGTGGGAAACGCTGCCGTAGAGGCCCACAGGGGGACTGCTCGATGATCCGTTCGGAACTGGTTCAGAAGATCGCCGACGAGAACCAACATCTGTATCAACGCGATGTGGAGAAGATCGTGAACACGATCTTCGAGGAAATCATCTCGGCCCTGTCGCGTGGGGACCGCGTGGAATTGCGCGGTTTCGGCGCCTTCTCGGTCAAGCAGCGCGGCGCGCGGACCGGACGGAACCCACGCACCGGCGAGGCGGTTGATGTCTCGGAAAAGGCGGTGCCGTTCTTCAAGACCGGCAAGCTGCTGCGCGACCGGCTGAACGGAAAGTAACCGGAAGGAAACCATGCGCTATCTCCGCTATCTCGTGCTGGTCCTGATCGGGCTTGTGCTGCTGTTGGTCGCCTCCGCGAACCGGGGGACGGTGACGCTGACCCTGCTGCCGTCGGAATTCGTACCCTATGTGGGGCGCAACTGGGCCGTCGGGCTGCCGCTCTATCTGGTGATCTTCGTGGCAATGGCGACGGGGGTGCTGCTGGGCTTCCTGTGGGAATGGCTGCGCGAGCACAAGCACCGCAAGGTCGCCGCCCGTTCGTCGCGCGAGGCGCGCCAGCTCAACCGCGAGATCGCCAAGCTGAAGCCGACGCCGCAGGACGAGGTTCTTGCGCTGATCGAAAAAGACAAGCCCGCCGCCTGACGGCGCGGTCGGCCGTCGTCCGGGGCTTCTGCCCGCAAGATGCCCGGCACAGGAATAAGCGAATCTTCGGCTGGCGGAGTACACGCTCGACAGCAGGGGCTCTGCCGCCTCCACCCCGGGGAGATTTGCGCCAAAGTGAAAACAAATGAGCGATCATTTGCTCTTCATCTTGGCGAAAATACTCCCTCTGCGTTGCCACCCGAGGGGAGATGGCGACGGGGGCCGAAGTGCACTTTAACCTTCGGGAGCTGACCGCCCTGCCCCTCAGGCCGAGGCTTTCGCCGGGCGCGGCTGGGCCGCGATCTGGGCGGCGGCGGCGGCGATCGCGGGGTCGTCGCCCGGCGCGCTGGTGTCGAGGATCGCATTGGCCTCGGGGCCGTGGATCACCACCTCGGGGTCATGCACCGGGATGACATAGCCGCGGTAACCCGACTTCAGCGGACCGACCATCGCCGCGGATTCCTCGGGGGTGCGGACATGGACATCGGTACCCAGGGGCACCCGTTTGTACAAGTTGATGACATCCTGGTCGAATAGCCGGATGCAACCGGCCGAGGTCGCCCGCCCGATGGTCGAGGGGTTGTTGGTGCCGTGGATGCGGTAGTAGGTATCCTTGCCGTTGCGGTAAAGATATAGCGCCCGCGCCCCCAGCGGGTTCTGCGGCCCGCCCAGCACCCCTTGGGCATAGTCGGTATAGACCTCGGGTTCGGTGCGGATCATGTTCAGCGTCGGCGCCCAGCTCGGCCATTCCACCTTGCGCTCGATCACGCCGTTTCCGGAAAAGGTCGTGCCCTGCTTGCCCACAGCGCAGCCGTAGCGGATCGCCAGGCCCTGGCCGATCGGCAGATAGAGACGGCGCGCATAGGGATCGACGACGATCGAGCCCACCGGCTCGGACCCTTCGTAATAGATCAGCGCGCGCGGGTTCGACCCGGTCAGATACCCCGGTTCCACCGCCACGATCGTGTAGCCGTGATCCTGCATCTGCTGATAGCGTGCCAGCGTCGCGGCCGAGGGCGTCGGGTCCTGCAGCGCGACCGGATCCGCCGCCGCCTTGCTGACCGCCCCGGGGCGGGCGGCGCAGGCCCCAAGCGAACCGGTGACCGCCAGCGCGCCAAGCGCGCGCAGCGTATGACGGCGGGTGACGAGTGCAGTCCTTGATTTCAAGTTCATCCGGGGTCCTTTCTTCGTCTTTCTTCTGCGGGAGGCGCCGCCATCGGCTTCGGTCCCCAGCCCCTGGCCCCGGTCGTCGCGATCCCCTGCTTGGTGGAAGGGACCGGCCCATGCCGGCCCGTATGGCGCCCGCGGCCCGGGCGCGCCTAGGTCATCAGCGCTTGCACTTTTGCTTTCGATTCTTAAGACAGTCTTAAGCTTGACCGGCACATTCGGCGCCGGAGGTAACGCCCGTGCGAGACGGAGACGCAATGCGGATTCTTGTGGTCGAGGACGACGAGGTGTTGGCCGACGGCCTGCGCGTGGGGCTTCGACTGGCGGGGTTCACGCCCGATCATGTCAGTGGCGTCGAAGACGCGCGCGCGGCGCTGGAAACCGCGCCCTATGCGGCGATGGTGCTGGATCTGATGCTGCCCGACGGATCGGGGCTGACGCTGCTGCAGGATCTGCGCCGCAAGGGCGCACAGGTGCCGGTGCTGGTGCTGACCGCCCGCGACCAGACGCGCGAGCGGGTCGCCGGGCTGGACGCGGGCGCCGACGATTACATGGGCAAGCCCTTCGACCTGGATGAACTGGCCGCCCGGCTGCGGGTGCTGATCCGGCGCGGTCAGGGGCGCTCGGCGCAGTGGATCGAATATGGCGCGTTGCGGCTCGATCCCTCGGGGCGGCGGGCGCAGCTGGCCGAGGTGCCGCTGAGCCTGTCGCGGCGTGAATTCGCGCTGCTGCACGCCTTGGTCGAATGGCCCGGCCGCATCCTGTCGAAGCGCGACCTCGAAGACCGGCTTTACGGCTGGGACGACGAGATCGAAAGCAATGCCGTCGAGGTGCATGTTCATCATCTCCGTGCCAAGCTTGGCCGGTCCTTCATCGAAACCGTGCGCGGCATCGGCTACCGCGTGCCCGCGCCGGGGTCGCCCGCATCTCCATCCGCCTCCGCCTTTTCCTGATCCTGGTCACCGCGACCCTGCTGGTCTGGGTTTCGGCCATCGTGGTGATCGATCGCTCGACCCGCGCCCAGGTCGAACGGGTCCTGGATGCGCGGCTGGTCGAGGCCGCGCGGATGGTCTCTTCGCTGTTATCCGACCATCGCATCAAGCTGGACCCCCAGGGCCGGCCGGTCGCCGTTCCGATGCCGCCTTCGTCAGACTACAAGCGGGAATTGTCCTGCCAGATCTGGACATTGCAGGGCCTTCTCGTAGGCCAGTCCGGGGCCGCACCGGTCGAGGCGATGTCCAGCCCGGGACAGACCGGCTTTTCCGAGCGGATGATCGACGGCGAGAAATGGCGCGTCTACACGGCGGTGAACCAGCGGCTGGGACTACGCGTCAGCGTGGGCGATTCCATCGCCGTGCGCGAGGGGCTGGTGCAGGCGGTGATTCGCAGCGTGCTGATGCCCGCGGCCGTGGTGCTGCCGGTGCTGGCGCTGCTGATCTGGTTCGCCACCGCCCGGGGTCTTGCGCCGCTCGATCATCTCGCGGCGGGGCTCAGGGCACGCGGCGCGAGCGATCTGTCGCCCCTGCCCGACGGCCCTACCTCGCGAGAGATCCTGCCCGTGCGCCGCGCGCTCGATGCGCTGCTGGCCAGGGTGCGCGCCCATCGCGAGCATGAGCGCGACTTCATCGCCTTCGCCGCGCATGAGCTGAAAACCCCGCTTGCCGGGCTGAAGATGCAGGCGCAGATTGCCCTGCGAGCCGAGGACGAGGACACCCGCCGCCATGCGCTGGAGGTGATGGAACGCTCCGTCACCCGCACCGATCGCGCGGTGCGGCAATTGCTGGAACTGGCCCGCGTCGGCCAGACCGAGGCCGGCGGCACCCCCGCGCGCACCGGCAATGTCGCGCGGTCGGTGGTCACCGAACTGGCCTTCTTCGCCGAGGCGCGCCAGGTCACCCTGCGGCTGATTCCCGGCCCCGATGGCGAGGTCTCCGACGGGCTGGTGCTGGCGGTGGTGTTGCGCAATCTGGTCGAGAACGCACTTCAGGCAACGCCGCCGGGCGGCACGGTCGAGCTGCACACGACGCCGGATACCATCGATATCCGCGACGGGGGAACCGGCATTCCCGACAGCCTGCGCGCGCGGCTGTTCCAGAAGTTCGCCAAGGGCGCCAACCGCGACGACGGCACGGGGCTGGGCCTGGCGATCGTACGCCAGGCCCTCGATCAGATCGGCGCGGAGGTGGAATTCGTCATGGCCGAGGATGGCCACCACGCAAGGGTGCATCTGCACCCCCGCTCGGGCCAGGGCCTGCTGACGGGTGAGGCCTGAACACCGCCCCTGCCATCGCCGTCACTTACGTTCGGGCTCGGGCTCGACATCGCAGCGGCTGACCGCAAGATAGCCCACGCACAGCACGATCAGCGCCGCCAGCGTCAGGCTGACCGGCCCTGTCCCCCAGGCCAGGCCGCCGCGCGCGTGGTTCACGCCCATCCAGTCCGAGAACGAGGCCCCCAGCGGCCGGGTCACGATATAGGCGAACCAGAAGGCGGGCACTTCGGGCAGGCCAAGCCGCCAATAGGCCAGCGCGGGCAGCATGAAGATGCCGGTGAACATCACCCCCGAATCAAGATAGCCAAGGCCCAGGCTGGTCGCCGTCATGTCGCCCGCCGCGGTGCCCAGCGCGAAGGTGGCCAGCACCGTCGCCCAGTAGAACAGCTCTCGCCGGCGCGAATGGATCGAATGAATCGCCAACGTGCCCTCGACCCGGTGCCAAAGCCACAGGATCAATGCCAGCGAGATCGCGAAGGACGTGGTCGACACGACATAGGGAATGCCAAGCCCCACATGCAGCACATCGGCGGCCATGGTGCCGAAGATGCTGACCATCACCACCGCCAGCCAGTAGATCCAGGCGTTGTAGCGCGGCGCGGCCAGTTGCAGCGCCAGCGCGGCAATCAGCCCGAGAAAGCCGATGATGACGGCAATCGGCGGATAGATGTGATGGGCCAGGAAATCCGAGGTCGTCTCGCCCATCCCGGTGGTGAGGATCTTCACGACCCAGAAGATCAGCGCCACCTGGGGCACCTTCGAGGCCGGGCTGCGGTGCGGCGGGGCCGCGGATAGGGCGGCAAGCGCGGTATCGGTCATGGCGGGCTTTCGTCTGCTTCCTGTCCCCATGCGCGCCATGCCCCGCGGGTCGCGCGGGGCAGCGGGCGGCCCCCGGGGTGGGGTGCTGGGCGCGGGACCCTGCCTAACGGCTTTTCCGCGCTCGGGCGATGAAGAGGGCGTGAGCTGACGAAGTCGTCAAGGCGGCGTGTGTGCGGGTTTCTTGGGCGGCAGCCCGGCGCGGCGGCGCGGCCGTGCCGGGCCGCCGCGCGGTCCGCCTCAGCCCCGCGGCGAGGACTGCGCGGCTTCCTCACCGTCGTGGCTTAGGCTCATGTAGACCACCGTCGCCGCGATCGCGGTCAGGAACAGCGCGCTGGTGCCCACCGTGCCCAGGCCCAGCCCGCCGTCGGCCAACGGCTGCGACAGGTAATCGCCGAACGAGGCCCCCATCGGCCGGGTCAGGATATAGGCCAGCCAGAAGGCCAGGACCCCGTTCATCCACCCGGCATAGAAAGCCCCCGCGATCACCGCGATCACCGCACCATAGACGGCGCCCGCGGTCAGGTAGCCCAGCCCCAGCCCTTCCGAAAGCTGATCCCCCGCCGAGGTGCCCAACGCGAAGGTGAACAGGATCGCGAGCCAGTAGAAGGCCTCGCGCCGGAAGGTGAAGATGGCGTGGATCGACAGCGTCCGCTCTACCGCGTACCAGGCGATGAAGGTGGCCGCCAACGCGGCGGCGAAGACCGGGGTGGTGAAGGACAGCGGAAAGCCCAGGTTATCAACCAGATTGTCCGAAATCAGCGTGCCGACGATGCTGATCAACACCACGGCGGTCCAGTAGACCATCGGCACATAGGCTTTCTGGCGGAACTGCCAGATCAGCGACAGCACCAGGACGGCGCTCATCAGCAGCGAGGTCAGCGGCAGGCCCAGGCCCAGGGTCTGGCTCAGGAAATCCGCGGCGGTTTCGCCCACGGTCACGGCCAGAAGCTTGATCACCCAGAAATCCCAGGTGACCTGCGGCACGCGGTTGGGGATCCGGTCGGGGCGGGTCGTGGCGGTCATGTTGTCTTGCTCCATCTCTGCGCTCGGCTTCTGGCCGTGCCCGCGAAGATGCCCACGGGGATTGTCACGCCCCTTTCCGGCGCCATACCGATCGGTAAGCGACCGCACCCACCCCGGCCACGGCCCCGGCGCGTGCCACGGCTTTAGCGCAGGATCAGGACCGTCGCGACGCCGTCCGATTGCCAATGGCCGCGCAGGCTGCCGTCGGCTTTCGGCAGCGGCGCCGGTTCGGCGCTTTCGACCTGCCCCGCCGCGCGCAACGCCGCGACCAGCGCGTCGCGATCCCGGTCGGTGTGCGGATCCATCTGCTCGGATGCCTCCCAAATCTGGGCGTCGTCGAAACTTGCGGTGGCGACGAAGATCTGCCGCCCCTGGGCATCGCGCCACCGCGTGGGCCAGACCCGCAGCAGGTGGCGCAACCCGGCCCTGGCCTGCGGCCCCGCGGGCGGGACCTGCGCGACATAGGTCATGGCGCTGGGGATCGAGTTCCAGAAGGCGGGCATCGCGGGCGCGCGCGGATCGGGTTTGCCCGTCGCCTCGGCCATGGCGGCGCTCAGGATCGAGGACAGAGTCGCGGGTTCGGTGGGCGCATAGCGGGCCGCGGCCAGCGCCCGCTGCAGCGCGTCGCGGTCGCGGGCCACGAGGATCAGGTTGACCGGCGCGAGGGGCGAGCCGTCGATACTGTCGATCCGTCCAGGCGCGCCGGTGGCCGCGAAGAACCCCGGCAGATCACTGACGGTCGCGATCTTTTCCGGCGCCAGCGGCGGGGTCAGCGCCTTGTGGTAGCTGGCCGACACCCACAGGCTTCCCAGCAGTGCCAGCGCCCACATCCCCGGTGCAAGCCAGCGGCGCGGGGATTTCGCGGCGCGCTCCGCCCGGCCCGGCGGCGCGGCGCCGGCGGCCTCGGCCCGGGTCTGCAGCCATTCGGCGACCGAAATGCCGATCAGCAGCCACATCGCCCCCACCAGATAGCCGTTCAGCACGTCGCTGAGGTAATGCTCGATCAGATAAAGCCGGCTCAGCCCGATCAGAAAGGCCGCCAGCAGCGCCAGCAGGGCAGCCGTGATCGGCCCCAGCAGGCGCAGGCGCCAGGCGATATAGGCCAGCATCCCGTAAAGCGCGACCGAGATCGCTGCATGGCCGCTGGGAAAGCTGTTGGTACCTTCGACGAAATAGGCGAATTCGGGCCGCGTGCGGTGGAAGGCAAGCTTCAGCACCGCCACCGACACCACATTGCCCGCCACCGCCGCGGCCAGCCCCGCCGCCAGCGGCCCACGCCGCGCCAGCAGCAATGTCGCCAGCGCGGCGACCAGGACCAGGCTGACGCTTTGCCAGATGCCGAAGGCGGTGACGATCGCCGCCAGCCGGATCAGCAGCGGATTGCGGAAGACATGCATCAGGGCGGCGATGTTCTTGTCCGCCTGAACGATCGGCGCCGCCATCAGGAAATCCAGCACCGACCCCAGATAGATCAGCAAGACATAGCCGAAGGCCAGCGCGATCAACGTCGCCGGCAGGCCAAGAAACTGCCCTCGGTCCAGCCGACGCGCCAGGAAAGCGGCCAGCCGTGGGTGGCGCCCCCGCCAGGCCTGAACCGGCGCCAGCTGCGCCAGCGCCTCCAGATAGGCCGCGGCCACGGACAGAAGCGACGGCAGGTGGCGCTCGATCCGCACGACCATGTAGGCCAGCACGGCCAGGATCGCGGCGGCGGCGGCCGCGAACAGCGCAAGGCGCGTGGCGGCAGGGCCGATCCGGGCAAAGATGTCGCCGAAGAAATAGCCCAGGCTGAGGTGGATCGCCGCATAGGGCAGCGCCCCGATCACGTTCCAGATACGAAACCGGCGCGGCGCCATGCCGGCCACCGCCGCCGCCAGCGGCACAAAGCCCGCCACCGGCCCCAACAGCCGCCCCAGCACCAGCGCCAGTCCGCCCCGGCGCTCGAACAGGTCCTGGGCGCGGCGGAAGGCGCGCGATCGGCCCGGATCGAAATGCGTGAAGATCCTGCGGCTGCCCCAGCGCCCGGTCCAATAGCCCAGTTCTCCGCCCAGGATGGACCCGATCGCGACGAACCAGAACAGATCGAACACATTCAGGAACCCGCGCTGCGCCAGGATCCCCGCGGCATCGACCGCCAGCGTGCCGGGAACGACAACGCCGGTCAGGAAGAAGGCCTCCAGCATCGAACCCAGGCCGATGATCCAGTAGGACCACGCCCCCAGTGATTGCAGCGAGGGAAGCAGTTGATCAAGCGAATGGGGCATCGAGGGTCCGTGAACAAGGCAGGGGCGGCCATCGCCTGCGACTACAGATGATCCGTCGCACACCGCGGTTCAACCCCACACGCCCGGCGGGGCGCAGAGGACAGACGGATCTGGCGCGCACCCATCGCGCGCCGGCCCGGCCGCCCTTTCTTACGCATCCGTAAGACGCACCCGATGCGCCGGTAAGCCGCCTCGGCGATATCGGGGGCCGCGCGGGGCTTGACCCGCACCCTTCCCTGCGGGCAAGCAGATTGAGCAGGCCCAGGGCATATCGGGCCAGGAGCGAATGATGAAGATCTTGCTGGCCGAGGACGATCCCCAGACCGCCGCCTATATCCGCGACGGGCTGAACGCCGAGGGCCACAGCGTCGATCTGGTCGGTGATGGTCAGGACGCGCTGGTGCGCGCCACGATGCAACCCTATGACCTGCTGATCACCGATCGCATGATGCCCGGGCTCGACGGTCTGTCGCTGGTCAAGGCGCTTCGGGCCGCGCGCTTCCGGGCGCCGGTCTTGATGCTGACCGCGCTCGATGGCGTCAGCGACCGGGTCGATGGGCTTCAGGCGGGGGCGGACGACTACCTTGTAAAGCCTTTCGCCTTTGCCGAGCTGTCGGCCCGGGTGGCGGCGCTGGCTCGGCGGCCGCATGTCTCGGAAGCCCCCGATACGGCGCTGACGGTGGGCGATCTGCGCATGGATCTGCTGGCGCGCCGCGTCACCCGCGCCGACCAAGAGATCGAGCTGCAGCCGCGCGAATTCCGGCTGCTCGAACATCTGATGCGCCGCGCGGGCCGGGTCCAGACCCGCACCATGTTGCTCGAAGCGGTGTGGGATTTCCACTTCGACCCCCAGACCAGCGTGGTCGAGACCCATATCAGCCGCCTGCGCGCCAAGATCGACAAGCCCTTCGACAAGCCATTGCTGCATACGCTGCGCGGCAGCGGTTATGTCCTGAAGTCATGACCCTGCCACCCCGCCCCGCGCCGTTCGAGGCGATCCGCCGGTCCTCGGCACTACGCCTTGCGATGCGGCTGACGGTGGTTTTCACTTGCGCGATCCTGCTGGCGGGGGCGGTTTCCTTCGCGGTGCTGACCGAGGAGTTGCGCGGCCGCCTGGCGGATCAGGCGCGGCAGCTGGCCGAAGGGCTGGCGCAATCGCTGCGCCAGGACGGCCCAGACGCGCTCAGCCGGCGGATCGGCGGCTATACGGCGGCGGTCGACGACCACTACAGCCTTTATCTCTTCGTCGGGCCCGATGGCCAAGAGCGCGCCGGCAACATGTCGCCCCCCACCCCGTTCACCGGGCCGAAGATCCTGCGCGGCGGGCACGACATGAAGCTTCTGTCCGCCGAGCCCGACGAACGCGACCACAGCTTCGCCGCCTATGGCATCAAGGTCGGAAAATCCTGGATCGTGGCGGGGCGCGATACCGTCTGGATCGACGACAGCCGCGAGGTCCTGGTGCAGTCGATCGGCTGGGGGCTGGGCACGGCGCTGCTGCTGTCGATCGGGGTGGCCGCACTGCTGGCGCGGCGCAGCGAGGAACGCATCGGCCGCATCAACGCCGTGCTCGACGCCGCGGCCGAGGGTGACCTGAGCCGCCGGACGCTGGACGCCGGCGACGACGATATCGGCCGCATTGCCAGTTCGCTGAACGTCACGCTCGACAAGCTGGAATTGTCGATCGAGGGGCTGCGCCAGGTGTCGAACGATGTCGCCCATGATCTGCGCACCCCCCTGACGCGGCTGCGCAACCGGCTAGAGCCGCTGCTGCGCCGCGACGATCTGCCGTCGGGCGCCGCGCAAGAGATCGCCCGCGCGGTCAGCGAGACCGAAACCCTGGTGCGCGCCTTCAACGCCGTCCTGCGCATCGCCCAGCTCGAAGGCGGCAGCGCCCGGCCCGAAATACAGAAGCTGGACCTGGCGGCGCTGGCGGCGGACGTGTTCGAGATGCTCGAACCGGTGGCCGAGGAAGCCGGCCACCAGTTGGGGCTCGAAACCGATGGTCCCGCGCCGATCCTGGGCGATCGCGACATGCTGGCCCAGGCACTGACGAACCTGATCGAGAACGCCTTTCGCTATTGCTCGGCGCCCGCGCGCATCGTGGTGCGGATCGCGGACGCCGCGACCGGCGAGATCCTGCTGTCGGTCTGCGATGACGGCCCCGGCATCGCCGCCGCCGACCGCGCCCGCGCCTTGCAGCGCTTCGTGCGGCTGGACCGCGCGCGCGAGGGCGAGGGGAGCGGGCTGGGGCTAAGCCTGGTGGCGGCAGTGATGCGGCTGCACGGCGCGCGGCTTGATCTTACCGACAACCCCGGCGCCGGAAACGGGCGCCCGGGGCTGTGCGTCCGGGCCCGGTTTCCCGCGCCCGGTTCCGCGCGCCCGGGGGCCTGATCGGCGCTACATCTTGCTCGGCAGCCAGGTCACGATGCCCGGGAACATGACGATCAGCGCCAGCGCCAGCAGCATCAGCAGAAAGAACGGAAAGGCCGCGCGTGCCACCGTCAGGATGTTGCGCCCGGTCAGCGATTGCAGCACAAACAGGTTGAAGCCGACCGGCGGCGTGATCTGGCTCATCTCGACCACGATCACAACGAAGATGCCGAACCACATCGTGTCGATCCCGGCCTTTTCCACCATCGGCATGATCACCGAAGTCGTCAGCACCACCACCGAGATCCCATCCAGGAAACAGCCCATGATCACGAAGAACACCGTCAGCGCCGCCAATAGCGCATAGGGCGACAGGTTCATCCCGCCGATCCATTCCGCCAGCATCGCCGGGATCCCGGTAAAGCCCATCGCCACGGTCAGAAAAGCCGCCCCCGCCAGGATGAAAGCAATCATGCAGGAGGTCATGGTGGCGCTCATCAGCCCTTCGGTGAAGGTCTGGCGGGTCAAAGAGCCCGACCCCCACGACAACAGCAGCGCCAGCGCCACGCCGACCGCCGCCGCATCCGTCGGTGAGGCGATGCCCGCATAGATCGACCCGATCACCCCCGCGATCAGCCCCACGATCGGGATCAACCGGCGCGAGCGGCGCAGTTTCTCGCCCAGCGGCAGGCGTTCGTCGGCCTGGGGCAGCTTGTCGCCGTTCATCAGGCCCCAGATCGCGACATAGCCCACGAACAGCGCGATCAGCAGGATGCCGGGCAGCACGCCGGCGATGAACAGCCGGGCGATGCTTTGCTCGGTCGCCGCTCCATAGACGATCAGGATGATCGAGGGCGGGATCAGAAGGCCCAGCGTGGCCGATCCCGCCAGCGTGCCGATCATCATCCGCTCGGGGTAGCCGCGGCGCTTGAGTTCCGGGATCGACAGCTTGCCGATCGTGGCGGCGGTGGCGGCGGAAGAACCCGACACCGCCGCGAAGATGCCCGATCCGAAGATGTTGACATGCAATAGGCGGCCGGGAAGGCGCTCCATCCAGGGGGCGAGGCCGGTGAACATGTCCTCGGACAGGCGCGACCGGAACAGGATCTCTCCCATCCAGATGAACAGCGGCAGCGCCGCCAGGGCCCAGGAATTGCTATTGCCCCAGATCGTGGTGGCCAGCACCGTGCCCAGCGGCGCCGAGGTGCCCAGCATCATCGCCGCCACCCCAAGGCCCATCAACGAGAACGCGACCCACAGCCCCAGGCCAAGCATCAGGAACAGCAGGGCCAGCAAGATGCCGGACAGAAGGAAGATCGACATCATGCACCCCTATTCGCTTAGCAGGCTTTCGTCCTTGCCCTCGAAACTTGGCGCGCGGCCAAGCAGGACCTGGACGAGATCGTCGACAAGGGCGACGGTCAGGATCGTCAGCCCCAGCGCCAGCGGTGTTTGCGGGATCCAGATCGGCACCGCCAGCATCCCCGACGACATGTCGCCATAGCTGAAGGAATCGTGCACATACAGCACCATGTGCCAGGCCGCGAAGCCGGTCATCGCGGCCGCCGTGGCCAGCGCCAGCGCCTCTATGCCGCGGCGCAGCGGAGGCGGCAGGAACTGGATCGCCAGCGTCACCCGGATATGCCCGCCCCCGCGCAGCGTGTAGGCAAGCGCCAGAAAGGTCGAGGCCGCCAGGAAGTAGCCGGTCAGTTCCGCATAGGAAGGGATCGTCAGCCCCAGCGCGCCAGTGCCAGTGGCGATCAGGATCTTGTCGGTCAGGTTCAACCCGACCTGGACAACCACCACAACGACGATGGCAACGATGAAAAAGGCGGCCAGACCGCCGCTTAGCCGATAAAGCGCATCCAGGCCTTTGCGCATCGTTCTCTCCCCAGGACGAAGGGCGAAGGGGCGGCCCCGTTGTGGGACCGCCCAAGCCGGATCACTGATTGTAGGCTTTCAGAAGCTCGGCGCCCGAGGCCCCGGCCTTCTTCTTCCAGTTCGCCAGCATCTCGGCGCCGATCTTCTTCAGGCCGGCTTCCAGCTCGGGGCTGGGCTTTTCGACATGCATGCCGTGCTCTTTCAACGCCTTGGTCTGGGTCACGGTCTCTTGCTCGCTCATCTTCCAGCCACGGGCCTGCGCTTCGGCCGCGGCCTTCAGAACGGCGGCCTGCTCGGCCTTGGGCAGGTGGTCGAAGGCGCGCTTGTTGGCGACGACGATGTTCTTGGGCAGCCAGGCACGGATGTCGGTGTAGTAGCTGACGTAATCCCAGGCCTTGGTGTTCACGCCGGTCGAGGGCGAGGTGATCATCGCCTCGACCCGGCCGGTGGTGAAGGCCTGCGGGATATCGGGCACCTCGACCTGGGTCGGCGACGCGCCGGCCAGCCGCGCGAAGGTGTCGAGCGTCGCGTTATAGGAGCGGAACTTGAGCCCCGCGAGATCCTTCACGGATTTGATCGGCTTCTTGGTATAAAGCCCCTGCGGCGGCCACGGCACCGAATACAGCACCATCATCCCCTGCTTTTCCAGCAGTTTCTCGACCACCGGCTTCTGCGCCTTCCACAGTTTCGCCGCATCGGCGTAGGAGGTCGCCAGGAAGGGCATCGAATCCGCGCCGAAGACGGGGTTGTCGTTGTTCAGGATCGACAGCAGGAATTCGCCGACCTGCACCTGCCCCGAACGCACCGCGCGCGGGATCTCGGGATGCTTGAACAGCGACCCCGCCGAATGGATCTTGATTTCCAGCTTGCCGCCGGTCGCCTTGGCCACATCCGCCGCAAAGGCGCGGTCGTTCACCGTATGGAAGTTGGCGTCCGGATAGGGCGTCGGCATCTCCCAGCTCTGCGCCTGGGCCTGAACGGCAAGCGCCATCGTCACGGCGCAGGCGCCGCCGAGGTTCTTCAAGAAACCCATGATCATTCTCCCTGTGATGAAGCTTTATTGAGGCACGGTTGCATTACGCTGATGAACTGTCAACGTTTTGATGCGTTCTCGGTCTCCCCGCCCTGCCCGTTTGCGCGGGCCGCCCGGGCTATAGCGACGCGGCCGAACGCGAGGCCTGATCGTAAAGTCCCGACATGCGCCGAAGAACCCGCGCGACCTGGCTGATTTCGTCATAGTCGCGCTCGGACGCGCCGGCGGTATCAAGCAGGCAGGACCGGCGCACATCGCGATAGGCCTGGCAGACCTCCTGACCCTGCGGGGTGGTGCTGTAGAACATCTCCTTGCCCAGCTTGCGCCCGTCGATCAGCCCCGCCTTGATCAGCTTCTTGAGCGCATAATTGACGGTATGCGTATCCTCGATATTCAGCATGAAGGCGATGTCGGCCAGCCGCTTTTCCTTGCCGCGGTGGTTGACGTTGTGCAGCACCAGCACGTCGAGCGGGTTGAAATCATTGTGCCCGACCGCCTTCATGCAATGCATCATCCAGCGCGAGAAGGCGTTGTAGGTCATCGTCATGGCGTATTCGAGTTCGCTCAGCTGCCAGCCGCTGTCCCCGTCGGCAAGATGCGCAGAGGAGACGATCGGTGTCGCCTGCGGCTGTTTCGACATGTTCGCCATGTATCCCTCCCGTAAGAAATGATGTGTGTCCAATATCATCGACGAAACTTGCGGAATTCCACGATGTTTCGTCAACGATAGCAGGATCATATCGAGCTGGACAACCTTTCCCCCGTCCGTCGCACGTGCTTTTTGTCCGGGCCTACATTCGGATCATGCCAACATAACATCGATGATTTGCAATCGTTTTTCCGCGATCGGGTGAATCGACGGGGCCGGCGGGACCGGATGATCCCGCCGCCGCGGGCAAAGTCCGCGCAGGTTCGCGACGGGTCCGACGCACCCGTGATGATGGGCGATTAATCATTTGTCAGCCCCCAGTGTCGGCGGCATGATGGCGATCACATTCCCAGCCCCGGACGCCAAGGACCGAGCGTGCAGAACATCAAGACGACGGAAGAGGTGGCACGGGGCATTCGCCGGCGCGTCTTCGAGCACACGATGCGTAACAACGGCGGCTATCTCAGCCAGGCGTGCTCGGCCGCCGAGCAATTGGCCTTTCTGTACAACGAGGCGCTGACCCTGGGCGCGCCGACCCGGCCGATGATCCCCGAACCGTTTCAGGGCGTGCCCGCGGCGGACAATCCCGGCTATGTCACCGGCGCGGGCTACAACGGCCCCGCCGCGCCGCATCTCGACCGGCTGTTCATCGCCCCCGCGCATTACGCGCTGGTCGCCTATGCCACGCTCATCGAGACCGGCAGGATGGCCCCCGAAGGGCTGGAGATGTTCAACAAGGACGGCTCCTCGGTCGAGATGATCGGCGCCGAACACAGCCCGGGGATGGAGGTCCACAACGGCACGCTCGGCATCGGGCTATCCACCGCCGCGGGCCTCGCCTGGGGCCGCAAGCGCCGCGGCGACAGTGGCGAGGTCTGCGTCTTCATGTCGGATGGCGAGGTCCAGGAAGGCCAGACATGGGAGGCCGTCCAGGCCGCCGCCTTTCACGGCATCGACAATCTGTGGGCGATCATGGACGTGAACGCCCAGCAATGCGACGGCGCGATGGACAGCGTGATGGAAGTGGGCGACATCGCCGCCAAGCTGCGCGATTTCGGCGCCGTCGTCTGCGAGATCGACGGCCATGACCTCGACGCCATGCGCCAGGCCCGGGCGGAACCGCACCCCGGGCGGCCGCTGATCATCCTCGCCCATACCTCGCCCACCCAGGGCATGAGCTTCCTGCGCCGCCGCTTCCCGCGCCTTCACTACGTCCGCTTCAAATCCGACGACGAGCGCGCCGAGATGAACCGCGAGATCGCCGCCGAACTGGGGATCGACCCAATCGCCTGCAGCCATTGAGGAAGACGACGACAATGGTCGAAATGGTCAACCGCCCCTACGCCCGCGCCTTCGAGGCTTACGCGCCGCAACACCCCGAGGTGCTGTGCCTGTCCGCCGATCTGACCTCCAGCTGCGAAATCGACGGCTTCCGTGACCGCCACCCCGATCAGTTCCTGTCGATGGGGATGGCCGAACAGAACATGTTGTCCTTCGCCGGCGGGCTGGGGCTGGCGGGCTTCCGGCCCTTCGTACACACGTTCGGCGTGTTCCTCTACCGCCGTCCCTATGACCAGTTGGTCGCCTCGGTCGCCTATCCGCGCCGCAGGGTGCGGCTGATGGGGTTCCTACCGGGGATCACCACGCCTGGGGGCATGACCCATCAGGCGATCGAGGATATCTCGGTCATGCGCACGATCCCCAACATGACGGTGCTGGAAACCGGCGATGCGACCGAGGTCGAGAATATCGTCGCGGCCGCCGACAGCATCGACGGCCCGGTCTATTGCCGGGTGCTGCGGGGCGCGGTGCCGCGGCTGTTCGATACGCCGCTGCAGGTTGGGCAGATGCGCGTGCTCTCGGCGGGCAGCGACGTGCTGGTGGTCACCGCAGGCATCACCACGGAAGAGGCGATCCGGGCGCGCGGCGCGCTCGGGGCGGCGGGGGTGTCGGTGCGGCATCTGCATCTGAACACCCTCAAGCCGTTCGACGCGGCGCAGATCCTCGATCACGCGGCCTCGGTCCGGCACGGGGTGGTGACGCTGGAAAACCACCTGGTCGCGGGGGGCATCGGCTCGATGGTGGCCGAGGCGATGGCCGAGGCGGGCCTGGCGCGGCGGCTGATCCGCCTGGGGCTGCAAGATACCTATGCGCATGGCGGCTCGCGCCCCTATCTGATGCGCCATTACGGGTTGGACGCGCAGGCGCTGGTGCACGCGATCGAGCGGCTGACCGGCCAGCAGACCGGCATCGACGAGGCCGCGCTGGACGAGGTCCGCATCGACGCCGTCCATTCCCTGGCCAAGGCCGAGGCCCTGTGATGCGCTTCACCGTCACCTACCGGATCTTTGCCGACAGCCAGGCCGAGGCCCAGGCCCGCGCCCAAGAGATCGCCCTGGAACAGACGGTCGAGATCCCCCGCGATCTGGTCCCCGCAGGCTATGTCACCGAAGAGATCCTGGGCCGGGTCGAAGAGATCGGCCCCGAGGCCGAGGGCCGTTTCCGCGCCTCGATCAGCTATTCGCCCGACAGCGCGGGGGCGGAACTGGCGCAATTCCTCAACGTGGTCTTCGGCAATTCCTCGATCCAGCGCGGGCTGCGGGTGATCGGCATCGACCCGGGCGAAGAGATGATCCGCCGCCACCCCGGGCCGCGCTTCGGGATCGAGGGCATCCGGGCATTGTGCGGGCGCCCGCGCGGCGGTTTGATCGCGCCGGTTCTCAAACCCCAGGGGCTGGACGCCGACGCCCTGGCGGAACTTGGCTATCTTTGCGCCCGGGCGGGGGCCGACGTGATCAAGGAAGATCACGGGATCATGGATCAGCCGATGGCGCCGTTCCGCGAACGGGTCGAGAAGACCGCCATGGCCATCGCCCGCGCCAACGCCGAGACCGGCGGCAAGGCGCTGTATTTCGCCTCGCTCGCCGGCGCCCCGGATGAGGCCGAGGCGAATATCCGCTTCGCCAAGCAGGCGGGGGTGGATGGCCTTCTGGTCATGCCCGGGCTCGTGGGTTTCGGCCTCGTCGCCCGGATCGCGCGCGATCCCTGGCTGAACCTGCCGGTGATGACACATCCCGCCTTCCTGGGGCCCCATGTGCTGTCGCCCGATACCGGATTCGATCATGGGGTGATGTTCGGCACGCTGCAACGCGTCGCGGGGGCGGATATCTCGGTGTTTCCCAATGTCGGCGGCCGTTTCGGCTTCAGCGCCGGGGAATGTGGCCAGATCGCAGCGGCCTGCCGCGATCCGCGCGGCCCGGGCCTGACCATGCTGCCCAGCCCCGGCGGCGGCATGAGCGTCGCGCGCGCCGCCGACATGGCCGCGATGTACGGCGCCGATACGGTCTATCTGCTGGGGGGCGCTCTGCTGCGGCTGGGCACCCGGATCGGCGAAGGCATCGCTGCGATGCGCGCAGAACTGGACCGGGCCGACCAGGCGCGAAGCTGAGCGGCGCCAACCGCCCCGGCGGCACCGGGCCGCGACCCGGACGCCGTATTGCGGAAGGGCTGCCCGGGCCACCGCGGTGCCGAAGGGAACACCCGGATATTCGCCCCCGACATCGGGTCCCGGGACCGCAGCCCGAAAGGTTCGCGCGGGAATGCCGGCCGGTGCGTCGTCTTCGGGCCGCGGCTATGCATTGCCCGCCGCTTGCGGCTTGCCTATCGTGCGCCGATGCGCCCCGATCGTCCGCTTCTCGGTATATCTCTGATGCTCGCCTTCTGCGCCACCGCGACGCTTGCGGACGCGCTGGCGAAGGTGCTGGGCGGGCAGGTTGCGCTGTTTCACCTGATCACCCTGCGCTTTGCCTTCCAGGCCGTGATCTTGCTGCCGATCCTGTGGGCGGGGGGTGGCAGCCTGCGGATGCGACCGCGCGTCGTGGTGCTGAACGCCCTGCGCACGGTGCTGCAGGTCGGCGGGATCGGGGCGATGTACACCGCGCTGCGCTTCCTGCCGCTCGCCAATGCCATCGCCATCGCCTATGTCGAACCCTTCCTGATGCTGCTGCTGAGCCATTTCTTCCTGCGCGAAGAGGTCGGCCCCCGCCGCCTGCTGGCCTGCGTCGCGGGCTTTGCCGGCACGCTTCTGGTGATCAAGCCCAGCTTCGCCGAGGCCGGTCCGGCGGCTCTGCTGCCGCTGGCCGTCGCGGTGATCTTCGCGCTCTACATGATGCTGACCCGCCAGATCAGCCGCGAGGCCGATGCGCTTCGCCTGCAGGCGGCATCCGGGGTGATGGCCTCGCTCGTGCTGATTCCGCTGGCGCTGGTGGCGCCCTTCGGACTGCCCGCGCCGGGTGTGATGCTGGCGGCGCCGCAGCCCTGGGCGCTGCTGGTGGCGCTGGGCGTCACCGGCACCTTCGCCCATCTGTTCATGACCTGGTCGCTGCGCCACGCGCCCGCCGCCACCGTCGCCCCCGTCCAATACATGGAAATCCCCTTTGCCACGCTTACCGGCTATCTGGTCTTCGCCGATTTTCCCGACCGGCTGGCGCTGGTGGGGATCGCGCTGACCGTGGCCTCGGGCCTTTACATCGTGTGGCGCGAGCGCATGGCGCTGGCCCAGCCGGCCTGACTGCGACACCCGCAGGTCGCAAACCCGCGCGACCCGGCGCGCGCCCGGCCCTACCGCCAGCGCATGCAACAGGACCGCATCCCCCTTGGTACCGCCTTCATGCTGGGCTTTTGCGCCGCGGCGCCGCTGATCGACGTCTGCTCGAAACTGGCCGCGCAAACCCTGCCGGTGGGCGAAATCACCCTGGCCCGCTTTGCCGTGCAGGCCGCCCTGATGGCGCCGATCGTGCTGGCGATGGGGCAGAGCCTGCACCTGCGGGGCCGGGCGCTGAAGCTGACGCTGATACGCGCGGCGGTGTCGATCTTCGCGACCTACTGCTTCGTCGCGGCGGTGCGCGAAATGCCGATCGCCGACGCGTTGGCCATCGTCTTCGTCGAGCCGTTCATCATCCTGGGCCTGGGCTGGCTGCTGTTTGGCGAACAGGTCGGCCCGCGCCGGATCGCGGCTTCGGGGGTGGGCTTTTGCGGCGCGCTCTTGGTGATCCAGCCCAGCTTTGCCGAATTCGGGGCGGTCGCGCTGTTTCCCCTGGGCACCGCCGTGGGCTTCGCGCTTTACATCCTCGTCACCCGCCGCCTTGCACCGCTTCAGCACCCGGTCGAGATGCAGTTCCACACTGCCATGGCCGCTGTGCTGATTTGGGCGCCGGTGCTATGGGTCACCTCGGATCTGGGGCTGCCGGATCTTACGCTGCTGCGCCCCGAGGGCATCGCCTGGGGCTGGCTTTTCGGCGTCGGGGCGGCGGCCACCTTCTCGCATGTGCTGATGAGCTTCGGGCTGCGCCTTGCCCCCGCCGCGACGCTGGCGCCGCTGCATTATCTGGAAATCGTCAGCTCCGCCACGCTTGGCTATCTGGTCTTCGGCAACTTCCCCAATGCGCTGACCTGGGTGGGGATCGCGGTGATCGTGGCGTCGGGCCTTTACGTCATCCACCGAGAGCGGCTGGCGGCACGGCACCCGGCGCCAGTGCCCGAACCGCCGCTTCCAGCGCCCCCGCCGGCAGCATCACCAGCATCCGCGGCGCCGTGAACCGCAGCCGCACCCGGCCCGTCGGCGCCCGGTTCGAGGTGCCCACCCGCCCGTCGGGGGCGAATTTCAGCCCCCCGATCGGCCATTCCAGCCCCTCGCTCTCGCCCTCGACCGGGCCCAGCGGGAACAGCGAAACGCGGGTTCCGGGGCGCAGCGCCAGATCCAGTTCCGGCGGGCAAAGAAAACAGACCTCGCGCCCGCCCATCAGCACGCAGCGCCGGTCGGGATGGCGCGCAAGCACGTTCAGCGCCGCCAGGCCGTGATCCATCCGCGCGCCCCAGAACCCCAGCCCGATGACGAAAGGCGCCGCGATATGGCGCAGGGTCTTGTCGAAGTCCGTACTGTCTTGCTCGGCGATACGGTGGACGCTACCCTCGGGAAGTGCCGCGCGCGTCGCCGAATCGAGGCTGTCGAGATCACCGATCACGGCCTCGGGCATGACGCCCAGCGCAAGCGCCCTGCGCGCACCGCCATCGGCGGCGATCACTCTTGACGCCAGTGCCCGCGCCGCGCTGAAATTCGCCCGTCCGACAGGGCCCGCGCCAAGCAGAATCAGTCCATCTTGGGATTCGACAAATGTACGGCGCATCGGTTTATTGGTCCAATTAAGGCAGTCACCGGGTGTTCAGGCCATAATCAATCCTTCAAAACACCCCGATCTGTCCACGGAATTGAACATGACGACGGTATTGTGGTGCTAATTGGAAACGGCAGAAAGCGAGTGTCCCATGGTCGGTGCGAGCAAGATCCTCACTGTCTCTTACGGTACCTTCTCTTGCACGCTGGAGGGGTTCGAGGAACCGTTCTCGACGATGAAGGCCATCGCCGAGTATTTCCGCGATCTTGCTGCGGATGATCGCTATTTCGGCGCGGAACCGCCCACGCCCGATGCCCAGATGCTGCATCAGATCGCCGAGCGCGAGGTTCAGCGCCGGGTCGAGGCGAAGATCCAGGAAAACGGTGTCGTGTTGCGCGCCGACGGCGCCCCCCCCCCTGCTGTGGGCCAGGCGCAAGGCGCACCCGAGACGGTCGCCGCGGCCTCGCCCGAGGCGCCCGTCCACGAACAACCGGTTCCCGAGGCAATCCAGCCCGACGCCGCGACCGCGATGACGGCCACGGATGATTTCGAAGACGCGGCATCCGAGGACGAGGACAAAGCCCAGCCTGCGCCGCAGGATTCGACGGTCGCCGCCGAAGACGAAAGCGTGATCGAGGACGAGCCGCAGACCTCGCCGGCCGCCGCCCCGCTGGCGTTCGACAGCGTCGCCGCGAAACTGCTGCGCATCCGGGCCGCGGTGGAACAAGCGCGCTCGGGCGCCGCACCCGCCGCAGCCGCGACGGCCGCCGCCGCGCCCGCCCTGGCCGAAACCGGCCTGCGCGCGCCGAGCACTCCGGCCCCGGCGCCGGTCGAAGATGTCGAAATTGCCGACGCGATCGACGAGACCGCCGAGATCGCGCAAACGCCGGCAGAGGACTCTGCCGATGCGCTTGCCGAAACCGTGACCGCCGAAACCGCGCCCGCCGAGCTTACCACCGGACAGGACCTTGGCGACGATGCGGCGCCCGACGCCGCACAGGACGCGACGCAGGGCATGGCGCAAGATACGGCCGAGGAGACGGCCCCGGAGACGGCGAAAGCCGGGCCGGACGCAGAGACGGAATTCGACGAGGACGAAGACCTGCAGGCGATCTCGCTTGCCAATGTGCAGGCCGCGCTTCGGGCCCATCCGGTCAAGGCAAATTCCGCCCCGACCCCGCAGAAAGACGAGGCCGCCGACGTGCCCGGCGCGCAGGACGCCGACGACGCCCGCCCCGACGCGGCCGCGTCCGAAACCGCCGAGGCCCCAGCCCTGCCGAAGCAGGAGCCGGAGCAGCAAGCTCACATCCCGTCCGAGGCCCGGATCGAGGCCCAGGCGCAGACCGAGACCCAGCCCGAGCCGGAGGCGCCCCCCCAGACCGGGCCGCACACGGGGCCGCTTGCGCGGGTCCGGGCCCGGGTGATCAAGGTCCGGCGCGCCGCCCCCGGCGCCGCGCCCGAGATCGTGCCCCCCTCGGCCGAGGAAGAAGGCGCGGCGCAAGAGGAAACCGCCCAAGCCTCCGCCGCCGCCCCCCAAACCGGGTCGCTGGCCGAAAAGGAGTTGCCGGCCGAGGACGACCAGCTTCCCGGCGATGAAACCGAGGCGGACGAGGGCAGGCTTGCCGCCACTGAGACTGCCGCCGAGACTGCCGCCGAAACCGCCGCGGACGAGGCCGCGCCCCGGGCGGGCGTGGAAGACGACGCGGTTGATACGCCCTTCGCGCACGCGGCCAACGCGGCCGAGGAATACGATGATGAGGACGATGACGACGGCAGTTCCGCATTCGCAAAGCTCGATGCCGCGGCCTCGACCTCCAGCCTGCCGCCTGAGGCCGAGGCCGAATTGCAGGCCGAACTGGCCGCGGTCGAGCGCGAGGTCGACGCCCATCGCCGCGCCGACCGGGGCGGCCGTTCGATCCTGGGCGATTCAGCCGATGACGATGCCATGAGCCGCCTGATGCGGCAGACCGAAAACCAGTTGGAAGGCGCCGAAAGCCGCCGCCGGCTGTCGACCATCGCGCATCTGAAGGCGGCGGTTGCCGCGAAGGAGGCCGATCGCGAGCTGGGCGAAAGCCCCGAGGCGAACCCGGAAGAGGCGCTGCGTTCCTACCGTGACGATCTTGCCCGCGTGGTCCGCCCGCGCCGCCCGGCCGTGGCCGATGGCGGGCAAAGCGCCGCGCGCCGTCCTGCGGCCTCGTCGGACCGTCCCGCCCCGCTGGTGCTGGTATCCGAGCAACGCATCGACCGCCCGACCTCGGCGCAAACCGCCTCGCCGATCCGGCCGCGCCGTGTCAGCGCCAGCAATCTTGCCGTCGATGCGCAGGACGAAGACTCGATCGAAGCGCTGAGCGACAACGATACCGCGGCGCTCGCGGACAGCCGCTCTTTCGCCGAGTTCGCGGAACGGATCGGCGCGACCAGCCTTCCCGATCTGCTGGAGGCCGCCGCCGCCTATTCGAACTGTGTCGAGGGGCTGGAACATTTCACCCGCCCGCAGATCATGCGCTTCGCCGCCGCCGTAGGCGCCGAAACAAGCCAGGGGGACGGCTTCAGCCGCGAGGCCGGGCTGCGCAGCTTCGGCGCGCTATTGCGCGACGGCAAGATCAAGAAGGTGAAGCGGGGCCAGTTTGCGATTTCTCAATCTTCCCGCTTCATCATGGAAGCCCGCAAGATCGCCCGCTAGGGCGCTTGCGGCGGTTCCATTATCGGTGAGTCACGTTGTAATCAGTGTCCGTGTCACGAGTGCGGGTGGAAGGGGCAACCTTTCCGCCCGTTCCCTTTGCGCCGGCCGGCCCGGGCCGCAACCCTTCGCATCGGGCCTGCAAGGCGCCGGGCCGCGGTCTTGCGGGGGCCGCCGCCCTACCCCGACGACCGTGTCGTCGGCGCACTCCACCGGGCGCGCGGCATCCTAGGGCTTCGGGTCTTCGCGCTTTGCCGGCGTGCGAGGGGGCGTTGCGTCCGGGTCTTCCCGGCCCACGCCCAGGAAGACGAAGCGCAGCGGCAGAGCCCAAAGCACCCCAAGCCCGACATAGACCGCCAGTTCCAGCAATACCGGCGGGCGCTCGGGCAGCAGGCTGGTGACCCACCAGGCCAGGGCGATATAGGCCGGCAGCCCGACGACGAGCACGATCAGCGACCAGCGGCGCCGGGATTTGTAGCCAAGCGCCATCAGTCCTCGAACGGGTCGGTGACAAGGATCGTGTCGTCGCGCTCGGGGCTGGTCGACAGCAGCGCGACAGGGCATTGGATAAGCTCTTCGATCCGGCGGACATATTTGACCGCCGCGCCCGGCAGGTCGGTCCAGCTGCGCGCGCCCGCGGTGCTCTCGCTCCAGCCTTCCAGCGTCTCGTAGACCGGCACCACCCGCGCCTGAAGATCGGCCGCCGTGGGCAGGTAGTCGTAGAAGGTGCCGTCCAGTTCGTATCCGGTGCAGATCTTCAGCTCATCAAAGCCGTCGAGCACGTCGAGCTTGGTCAGCGCGATGCCCGACACGCCCGAGGTCGCGCAGGTCTGGCGCACCAGCACCGCATCGAACCAGCCACAGCGGCGCTTGCGCCCGGTGACGGTGCCGAATTCATGGCCGCGCTCGCCCAGGCGCTGGCCGTCGGCATCGTTCAGTTCGGTCGGGAAGGGCCCCTCGCCCACCCGCGTCGTGTAGGCCTTGACGATCCCCAGGACGAAATCGATCGCCGTGGGCCCAAGGCCGGTGCCCGAGGCCGCCATGCCCGCGGTGGTATTCGACGAGGTGACGAAGGGGTAGGTGCCGAAATCGACATCCAGCAGGCTGCCCTGGGCGCCTTCGAACAGGATGCGCTTGCCGGCGCGGCGCGCCTCGGTCAGCGCCTTCCAGACCGGTGCCGCGAAGGGCAGGATCTTCGGCGCCACCTCCAGCAATTGCGCCTTCAGCGCCTCGGCGTCGACGGGTTCCAGCCCCAGTCCGGCGCGCAGCGCGTTGTGATGCGTCAGCAACCGGCCGATGCGCAGATCCAGCGTCGCCGCATCGCCCAGATCCGCCACCCGGATCACCCGGCGGCCGACCTTGTCCTCGTACGCCGGGCCGATGCCGCGGCCGGTGGTGCCGATCTTGGCCACCGAATTCTGCGACTCGCGCGCCCGGTCCAGTTCGCCGTGGATCGGCAGGATCAGCGGGGTGTTCTCGGCGATCAGCAGGTTGTCGGGGGTGACGGTCACGCCCTGGGCCGTCAGTCGTTCGATCTCGGCCAGAAGGGCCCACGGGTCCATCACGACGCCATTGCCGATGACGCTGAGCTTGCCTTCGCGCACGATGCCGGACGGCAGCAGCGACAGCTTGTAGGTGACGCCGTCGATCACCAGGGTGTGGCCGGCATTGTGACCTCCCTGGAAACGCGCGATCACATCGGCGCGGCTGGATAGCCAATCGACGATCTTGCCCTTGCCTTCATCGCCCCACTGGGCGCCCACAACGACGACGTTGGCCATATGTCCCTCATATCCTGGCTGCGTGCCGTAGCGCGGTATAGCGGGGCCGGAGGCAGGGAGAAACCGGAAATTTCGGGCAAGATGCCGCTGCGGCGGCGGCCCGGCGCCGATTGTCGGCGGGCTTCGGCACGACCGGCGCGAAAGATGTCTGGGGGCCGGACAGGGCTGCAGCGGCGGATGCGCCCGGCCCGGGGGCCGGCGTAGCGCGGGCCGCATGTCGCCCGGCCCTTGCCGCGCGCGCCCGCACCGGCCCCGCCCCCGGCGACCGGCTGCCGACCTTCCACAGCCCTGTCGGCCGATCTTGCAGGATTCACTGCCCATCCGGACACCGAGGGGTTGCGGGCCCGGACGCATCAGCCTAAATAGCCCCGTCAGCTAGCTGCGGATATCCGACCATATGGAAAATGTCGTCCTCATCATCCACCTGATCCTGGCGCTTTGCCTGGTCGGCATCGTGCTGCTCCAACGCTCTGAGGGCGGCGGGCTTGGCATGGGCGGCGGTGGCGGCGGCGACGGGGTGATGAGCGGACGCCAGGCCGCGACGGCGCTGGCCAAGATCACCTGGGTCCTGGCCGCGGCCTTCCTGGTCACCTCGATGACGCTGACGGTGCTGGCAGCACGGCAATCCGCGGAATCCTCGGTCATCGACCAGATCGGCGGCTCGTCTTCGGCCTCGGCCCCGGCGGCGCCGGCACAGGGCCCCGGCAGCGTGCCCACGAATTCCCTGCCCTCGGCCAAGGATCTGCTGCCGCCCAGCAGCGCGATCGGCGGATCGGGCGGCAATGGCGGCACCGCTTCGCCCGACACGCCCGCAACGCCCAAGCGCGCGAATTGATCGCCCGCGTATTCGCGCGGGCTGCGACCTAATCACCACAAATTCTGGGCAAATGCCCGGAACAACCAACATCATCTTGCGCCACTTGTTGCGGCAGGGGCGGGAATCGGCTATAGCTTGACTCCCGTGGTGCTGCAGTTCTTCAAGGCGCGTCCACATATTCGCGCAACGCAATCACGGGAGTTTTCACCGCATGGCACGTTATGTCTTCATCACCGGCGGTGTGGTGTCCAGCCTGGGCAAGGGCCTGGCCTCGGCGGCGCTGGGGGCTTTGTTGCAGGCGCGCGGCTTCTCGGTGCGGCTGCGCAAGCTTGACCCCTATCTCAACGTCGATCCGGGCACGATGTCGCCTTTCGAACATGGCGAGGTCTTCGTCACCGACGACGGGGCCGAAACCGATCTGGATCTGGGCCATTACGAGCGCTTCACCGGCGTGGCGGCCCGCAAGACGGATTCGGTTTCCTCGGGGCGGATCTATTCCAACGTGCTGGAGAAAGAGCGCCGCGGGGACTACCTGGGCAAGACGATCCAGGTAATTCCGCATGTCACCAATGAAATCAAGGACTTCATCGAGATCGGAGATGATGAGGTCGATTTCATGCTATGCGAGATCGGCGGCACCGTCGGCGATATCGAGGGCCTGCCCTTCTTCGAAGCGATCCGCCAGTTCGCCCAGGACCGGCCGCGCGGCCAGTGCATCTTCATGCATCTGACGCTGTTGCCCTACGTGTCGGCCAGCGGCGAGTTGAAGACCAAGCCGACCCAGCACTCGGTGAAGGAGCTGCGCTCGATCGGCATCGCGCCGGATGTGCTGGTGTGCCGCTCCGAACGCCCGATCCCGGAAAAGGAGCGCGAGAAGATCGCGCTGTTTTGCAACGTCCGCAAGGAGGCGGTGATCGCCGCGCCGGATCTTGCGACGATCTACGAGGCGCCGCTGGCCTACCACCGCGAAGGTCTGGATCAGGCGGTGCTGGACGCTTTCGGGATCAGCCCCTCGCCGCGCCCGAATCTGGCCCGCTGGGAAGATGTGATGGACCGCCTCGAACATGCCGAGGGCGAGGTGCGCGTGGCGATCGTGGGCAAGTACACCCAGCTGGAGGACGCCTACAAATCCATCGCCGAGGCGCTGACGCACGGCGGCATGGCCAACCGCACCCGCGTGAAGGCCGAATGGATCGACGCCGAGATTTTCGAGCGCGAGGACCCGGCCCCCTATCTGGAGGGCTTCCACGCGATTCTGGTCCCCGGCGGTTTCGGCGAACGCGGCACCGAGGGCAAGATCAAGGCCGCCAAGTTCGCGCGCGAGCGCAAGATCCCCTATCTGGGCATCTGCCTGGGCATGCAGATGGCGGTGATCGAGGCGGCGCGCGACCTGGCCGGGCTGGAAGATGCGGGATCGGAGGAATTCGACCACGAATCCGGCAAGAAGCGCTTCACCCCGGTCGTCTATCACCTCAAGGAATGGGTGCAGGGCAATTACAAGGTGCAGCGCAAGGTCGATGACGACAAGGGCGGCACGATGCGCCTGGGCGCCTATACCGCACAGCTTCAGCCCGGATCGAAGGTGGCCGACGTCTACGGCGCCACCACGATCGAGGAACGCCACCGCCACCGCTACGAGGTGGACAACAGATACCGCGAAAAGCTGGAAGGCTGCGGGTTGGTCTTTTCGGGCATGTCGCCCGACGGTCGCCTGCCCGAGATCGTCGAGGTGAAGGACCATCCATGGTTCATCGGCGTGCAGTTCCACCCGGAACTGAAATCGAAACCCTTCGCCCCGCATCCGCTGTTTGCGGATTTCATCCGCGCCGCGAAAGAGGTCGAGCGGCTGGTGTAACCCCGCGCCCCTCTGCCCCTCCGCACAGGCCCCGCGCCTCAGCCCACAGCGGCGCGCCTTGCCGGGCGCGCGCCGCGCTGCCACATCTGGCCAAAGGGCCGCGTGGCCCGTCAACATGCGCGAGGGATCCCATGAAGAAGATCGGCTTTCTGTCCTTCGGCCATTGGTCGAATGAGCCCGGCAGCGTGGTGCGCTCGGCCGCCGACGTGCTGACCCAATCGATCGAACTGGCCGAGGCGGCCGAGGATCTGGGCGCGGATGGCGCCTATTTCCGCGTCCACCATTTCGCGCGTCAGCTGGCCTCGCCCTTCCCGCTGCTGGCCGCCGTGGGCGCCCGCACGAAGACCATCGAGATCGGCACCGGCGTCATCGACATGCGCTACGAGAACCCGCTTTACATGATCGAGGACGCCGGCGCGGCGGACCTGATCGCCGGCGGACGGCTGCAGCTGGGCATCAGTCGCGGCAGCCCCGAACAGGTGATCGACGGCTGGGCCCATTTCGGCTATCGCCCGCACGAAGGCGAGACCCCCGCCGACATGGCCCGCCGCCATGCCGAGGTCTTCCTGCAGCGCCTGGGCGGCAAGGGCTTTGCCAAGCCCAACCCGCGGCCGATGTTCCCCAACCCGCCCGGCCTGCTGAGGCTGGAGCCGCATTCGCCCGGCCTGCGCGACCGCATCTGGTGGGGCGCGGGATCGGATGCCACCGCCGAATGGGCGGCGAAGCTGGGGATGAACCTGCAAAGCTCGACCCTGAAGAACGACGAGACGGGAGAGCCTTTCCACATCCAGCAGGCCAGACAGATCCGCGCCTATCGCGCCGCCTGGAAGGCCGCGGGCCACACCCGTGCGCCACGTGTTTCCGTCAGCCGGTCGATCTTCGCGCTGATGAACGATACCGACCGGATGTATTTCGGCCGCGGCAAGGACAGCGACCAGGTCGGCATGATCGACGCCCAGACCCGGGCGATCTTCGGGCGCGGCTACGCGGACGAACCCGACCGGCTGATCGAGGAGCTGAAGCGCGACGAGGCGATCGCCGAGGCCGATACCCTGCTGCTGACGGTGCCGAACATGCTGGGGGTCGATTACAACGCCCATGTGATCGAAAGCATCCTGACCCATGTCGCGCCGGGGCTGGGCTGGCGCTAGCCCGCCCCGGGCACCTTCCCACCCCCGGCGCCTTCCCGCCCATCGCGCACCCGGCCCCGCGCGGCCCCCTTTCCGGGCCGGCGGGCGCCCGCTATCGTCTTGCCAAAGCGCCCCGGAGCCGCCCCCGAGACCCGATGACAGCCCCCCGCCGCCTTGCCCCGCTTCTGGCTCTTGGCCTTGCCCTCGCACTGGGGGCCTGCGCGGCGCCCGGGCCGCACGGCTATCGCCCCGACCATGGCGCGCTGAACCCTCATGAAACCCCGCGTCTGCGCCGGATGATCGACCATTACGCCCGGGCCTATGACGTGCCGCCCAGCCTGGTGCACCGCGTCGTGCAGCGCGAAAGCCGCTACAACCCGCGGGCGCGCAACGGCCCCTATTGGGGGCTGATGCAGATCCTGCCCGCGACCGCCCGCACCATGGGCTACCGCGGCAGTCCCCGCGGGTTGCTCGACCCCGACACGAACCTGCGCTACGGGGTGAAATACCTGCGCGGCGCCTGGCTGCTGGCCGACGGCAGCGAGGCGCGCGCGGTGATGTGGTATTCGCGCGGCTATTATTACGAGGCCAAGCGGCGCGGCATGTTGCACGCGACCGGCCTGGACTGACCCATCCGCACGAAACCGTGATCGCCCGCCGTTCCGCGGGCGCCGCACTTGTCCTTGCCCCGCAAATCGCGCCATCTGGCGGGCGGAGGAACCCCGATGTCTTTTCACGCCTGGACCGTCTTCGCGCTGTTTTGGGTGGTCTTTGTCACCACTCCGGGGCCGAACGCCGTCAACTGCATCTCGAACGGCATGGGGCATGGCTTTGGCCGCGCGCTTTGGGGGGTGCTGGCGATCCTGACCCAGGCTTCGCTGTTCCTGACGCTCTCGGCGCTGGGGGTGACGGCGCTGATCGCCGCCTCGCCCGGGCTTTACCAGGCGTTGCGGCTGCTTGGAGCAGGCGTCCTGATCTGGCTGGGCATCCGTGGCTGGCTGAACGCGAAAAGGCCGCTGCGCGCCGGGGGAACATCTGGAGGGTCGATCTACGGCCGGGCCTTCATGATCGCGACGATCAACGCCAAGTCGCTGGCGGGCTATCTGGCCGCCTTCACCCAGTTCGTGCAGCCCGACGTGCCGCTTTGGCATCAGATGGCCGCGATCTATCCCACCGCGCTGACGATCACCGCCGCCTCCTATTGCTGTTATACCGCGATCGGCGCGCTGATGGGGCGGGCGGCGATGGGGGCGGTTCTGAACGTCTGGTTCCGGCGGGTGATGGCCGTGGCCTTCGTCCTTTACGGAATCGCGCTGGGCACCACGGGGGGCCAGCATGTCCGGCCCTGAAATCCACCGCGGATCGTGCCATTGCGGCCAGGTCACCTTCGAGGTCAGCGGCGCGATCCCGGCGGTCACGGTCTGCCATTGCGGGCAATGCCGCCGCTGGTCGGGCCATGTCTTCGCCGCCGCGCCGGTGCCGCGCGCGGCCTTTCGGCTGATCCGCTCCGACGCCCTGACCTGGTATCAATCCTCGGCCCATGCGCGGCGCGGCTTTTGCCGCGACTGCGGCGCCAGCCTGTTCCGGGATGGTGCGAAAGAAAACTATATCGCCGTGGCCGGCGGCGCCTTCGACGGCCCGACCGGCAGCCGTGTGGGCCGGCATATCTTCACCGAATGCGCGGGCGACTACTACACCCCCGCCGCACCGCCGCCGCTATGCGCGCCGCGCGCCGACCGGCTGGAGGGGCGCTGCCTGTGCGGCGGGGTGGCCTTCACCCTGCCGGGACCGGCGCGTAGGGTGACCGCCTGCCATTGCCGTCAGTGCCGCAAGCTGTCGGGGCATTTCTCGGCCTCTTTCGACGCCGATGAGGCGGCACTGACCTACAGCGCCCGCGCCACCCTGGCCGAATTCGCGGCCCCCGCCGGCGGCACCAGGGGCCATTGCCGCGTTTGCGGATCAAGCCTGTGGTTCCGCGCCCGCGATGGCAGCTTCGCGATCGAGGCCGGCTGCATCGAGGGCGCCACCGGAGGCCGGATGGAAAGCCATATCTTCGTGTCCGAGAAGGGCGACTACTACGGGATCGCGGACGGGTTGCCGCAGCACGCCGCATGGTAGCCCTGCCCGCCATCCCGCCCGAGAGCCTGTGGCTCTTTACCCTGTCCGGGGTCTTGCTGAACCTGACCCCCGGGGCCGACGTGCTGTTCGCCACCGCCAGCGGGATCCGGGGCGGGCCGCGGATCGGGGCGCTGGCGGGGCTGGGCGTGGGCTTCGGCGCGTTGTGGCATGTCAGCCTGGCCGCGGCGGGGATCTCGGCGCTGCTGGCGGCCTCGCCCGCCGCGCTGACCGCGCTGCGCTGGGGCGGTGGCGCCTATCTGCTGTTCCTGGCCTGGAAAAGCTGGCACGCCCAGCCCGAGGCCAATGGCGGGCGCGGGGCGGGCTCGGGCTGGGGGGCGCTCAGGCGCGGTTTCCTGACCAATGTGCTGAACCCCAAGCCGGTGCTCTTCGTGCTGGCCTTCCTGCCGCAATTCACCGACCCCGCGCTGGGGCCGGTCTGGCAGCAGATCGTCGAGCTGGGCGCAATCTTCGCGCTGACCGGCACGCTGATCACCATGGGCTACGGCACGCTGGCGGGGCTGGTCCGCCAGCGCCTGGCCCGGCGGCTGGGGGTGCTGAACAAGGTGGCCGCGGTGGTCTTCGCCGGCCTTGCCCTGCGGCTGGTGGTGGACTAGGCGGCGCCCAATCCCCGCCGCCTCAGCCCTCCCAGCCCTCGACGATCACCAGATCCCCGGTCGAGACCGGGTCGCGGATCGCCTTCGCCGCCTGGTAGCCCGCGCTCTCGTAGCAGGCCTTCGCCGCCTCGATCGTGGGGAATTCGATCACCACGGTGCGAGCGCGGCAATCGCCCTCCATCTGTGTGGCCGTACCGCCGCGCACCAGAAACCGCGCGCCGTATTCCGCGAAGGGCGCGGCATTGGCGTCGCGGTATTTCGCGTAAACTTCGGGGTCGCCCACATCGACATGGGCCACCCAGTATCCCTTCGGCATGCTCTGCTCCTTCTACGTCGCCGCGGGCACGGTGATCCGGCCCGAAGAAATCCTCACAGCAGCGCCCGCAATGCGCACCGAGCACAGCCCTTCGGGGCCGCTCTCGATACTCAGGCGCAGGTTGCTGGGCCGGCCCATCTCGGCGCCCTGCAGCAGATCGAAAACCTGCATGCCCGGCTTCAACGCCCCCGCCGCCTGCAATTGCGCGGCCAGGATCGCGCTGGCCGAACCGGTCGCCGGATCCTCGGGAATGCCGGCCACGGGGTCAAGCATGCGTGCCTGGAAATCGACGCCCTCGCCGGGGGTATACAGGTAAAGGCCGACCGGCGCCCCCACTGCTTGCTGCAGTTCCGAATAGGCCGGCTCGATCACCCGGGCGCGGGCCAGCGCCGCGCGGTCCACCACCGGCACATACAGAAAGGCGGGCCCGCCCTGCCACAGCGCCGGGCGGTGGCCGCCAAAGCCGATCGCGCCCGGCGCCAGATCGAGCGCCCGGGCCAACAGCCCTTCGGGCAGCGCGCCCGGAAAGGCATGGGGGATCACCGGCGCGGTGAATTCGGCCCGCGTGACGCCGCCGGCGCGGGTGACGGTGACGGGGACAAGGCCCGCCTCCTCCTCCAGCGCGATCCGGGTGGTGAAATCGCCGCCCTCGGGATGCGCGGTCTCGGCCAGCAGCACGGCGCAGCCCACGGTGGGGTGGCCGGCAAAGGGGATCTCGGCGGTGGGAAAGAAGATCCGCACCCGCGCGCTGTGGGCCGGGTCGCGCGGGCGCTGGACGAAGATCGTCTCGGACAGGTTGAATTCGCGCGCGATCACCTGCATCTGCGCCGGCGACAGCGCGTCCGCCCCCAGCACCACGGCCAGCGGATTGCCCGCAAAGGGCGTGGCGGTGAAAACGTCGAGCGTGTGGAACTCAAGCATGGGGGCTCCGATACGGGCGCCACGATAGCGCTGGGCGGGTGTGACGCAACCCCTTCGCGCGGCTCAGCCGCGGGCGAAGACCTCGTCGATGATGGCGCTCAGCGCCGTGGCGTCCTCTTCCGTGAAGGCGTCGGGCCGGTCGCTGTCGATGTCGAGCACGCCAATGATCTGCCCGCCCACGTCACGCACCGGGATCACCAGTTCCGACCGTGTCGAGGCGGCGCAGGCGATATGGCCGGCGAAGGCCTCGACATCGGCGATGCGCTGGATCTGGCCCGTGCGCGCGGCGGCACCGCAGACCCCGCGCGAGAACGGGATCACCAGGCAACCATGGCCGCCCTGATAGGGGCCGATCTTCAGCAGTTCGGGCGCCGTGACGCGATAGAAGCCGGTCCAGTCGAAGCGCGGATCGGAATGGTGGATCTCGCAGGCCAACGTGGCCATCAGCGCGATGGTGTCGGTCTCACCTTCGCACAGCGACCGGATCGTGGCGGCGAGACTGGGGTAATCGGGCATCGGTTTCTCCGGACGGACGGATGGGTGGGCGGCCGGCGCGGGACGAGGCCGGACGGAGCCGGACAGGACGGGGCCGGCAACGCCCGATGCTTGAAGCATAGCCCCGGACGAAAAGCAATTCGCCCGCGAACGCCCCCTAGATCCCCCACAGGCCGGGCAGTTCGCGCAGGTCGCCAAAGACCCGCGCCCCCACCTCGGCCAGGCGGGCGCCATCATCATGCGGGGCATAGCCGTAGCAGGGAATGCCGGCCGCACGGGCGGCGCGCGCGCCGGTGGGGCTGTCCTCGACCACCACGCAGGCCTCTGGCGGGGTGCCCAGTGCGGCAGCGGCATGAAGGTACAGATCGGGTGCCGGCTTGGGGCGGTTCATGTCCTGCCCCGAGAACAGCCGCCCATGAAACCGGCGCAGCACCTCGGGGTGCTGGCCCAGGGTGATGCCCATCTTGCGCCCCGATCCGTTCGAGCCCACCGCATAGCCGATCCCCGCCGCGTCGAGCGCGTCCAGAACCTCGACGATGCCGGGGATCAGCGGCGCATCCTTGGCCAGGACATCAAACAGGCGCTCGTAGAAATCCTCTTCCCAGCCCTCGGGCATGGTGGCGCCATGGGCGCGGGCCCGGCGGCCGACATCGTACATCGTGCCGCCGATGAAGGTGTGCATGATCTCGTCGCGCGGCATCGGCAGGCCGTAGCGGGCGAAATCACCTTCGAGCAGGTCGAACAGCGGGCGCTCGCTGTCGACGATCACCCCGTCGCAATCGAACAGCACCGCTGCGGGGGGCCTGTCGGAACCGGTCATGCGGGGGCCTCCAGCAGGGTCACCAAAGTGTCGCCATAGCGGCGCTGATCAAGCAGGGTGAACCCCGCGGGCAGTTCCGGCGCGCGGCTCTCTTCCCAGACCACCAGCGCGCCCGGCGCCAGCCAGTTGCCGGCGGCGGCCGAGGCCAGCGCCTTTTCGCCCAGGGCCTGGGCATAGGGAGGATCGAGGAACACCAGCCCATAGGGCGCGCCGCGGTTCTCGCCCAGCCGGGTCGCGTCGCGGCGATAGAGGTCGCACATGCCCATGGCGCGCATCTTGTCGATGTTCTGGCGGATCAGGGCCCGCGCCTTCACCCCGTCGTCGATGAAGGTCACCCGCGCCGCGCCGCGCGACAGCGCCTCTAGCCCCAGCGCCCCGGTGCCGGCGAACAGATCCAGCACCCGCGCGCCGGTGATCGGATCGCCATAGCCGCCGTTGACCAGCAGGTTGAAGATCGATTCCCTGACCCGATCGGTCGTCGGGCGCAGATGCGCCGCCGCGTCGCCCTGGCCAACCTCGGCCAGGATCAGGCCGCGCCGTGTTCCACCGATGATCCTCATGCCTTCAGAAGCGCCTTCAGATCGGTCGCCGGGTCGGCCACGACCTCGGGTGCGGGCGAGCGTCCGGCCTCGATCAGGCGCTTGGCCACCATATAGGCACGCGGATCGTTCATCGCATCGACCGCCAGCAGCCGGTCGCCCGCGAAATACCAATGCGACATCCCCGCCCCGTCGGCGCGCTGCACGATGCGGTCGGCGCCGGCGCCAAGCCCCGCGATCTGCAGCTTCACGTCGTATTGGTCGGACCAGAACCAGGGCTTGGCCACATAGGCCTTGGCCGCGCCCAGCATGTTTTCGGCCACCAGCTCGCCCATGTCGATGGCGTTGCCCACGCTTTCCAGCCGCATCCTCCCGGCCGGGCCGGGAAACGAGGCGCAATCGCCCGCCGCCCAGACATGCGGATCCGAGGTGCGCCCCTGCACGTCGCAACAGATGCCGGTGTCGATCTCCAGCCCGGCGGCCTCGGCCAGCGCGGTCTCGGGCCGGATGCCGACCCCGACGATGGCGAAATCCACCGCCAGGCTGGTGCCGTCGGACAACTCGGCCCCGGTCACCCGCGCCTCGCCCTTCAGCTGCTTCAGGCCCACGCCCTCGCGGATCTCGACGCCATGGCTGGCGTGCAGATCGCGGAAATAGGCGGCGGTCTCTTCACAGGCGACACGGCCCAGGATGCGCGGCGCGGCCTCGACCAGCGTGACCTTCAGCCCCAGCTTGGCCGCCACCGCCGCGGCTTCCAGCCCGATATAGCCGCCGCCGATCACCAGCAGCCGGGCGCCCTTGCGGAATTCGTGCTGCATCGCGTCGATATCGGCCAGCCGCCGCACCGTATAGACACCGTCGAGCATGCCGCCGATATCGGCCGGAAGGGTGCGCGGCGTGGCCCCGGTGGTCAGGGCCAACCGGTCGTAGGACAGCGCCTCGCCGCCCACCGTCAGGGTCTGCGCCGCCAGGTCGATCGCGGTGACCGGCTTGCCCAGCCGCAGGGCGATCTTCTGTTCGTCGTAGAAGCTGTCCGCGCGCAGGTACAGGCGTTCCAGTTCCATCTCGCCCATAAGGTACTGCTTCGACAGCGGCGGGCGTTGGTAGGGCGCGTCAGTCTCTTCGCCGATCAAGGTCAGGACGCCGTCGTATCCCAAAGCCCGAAGTTTCGCGGCAAGCGAGGCGCCCGCCTGCCCCGCACCGATTATGACGATCCCCGTCATGGATGCCTCCGAAATTTACTGGCCCCTACGCGCGCAGACCCTATATGCCGATGCACAGGTAACGCAACGCGCGAGGAGAACGTCATGACGATTTCGGTAGGCGAAAAACTTCCGGGGGCAACCCTTCTGAAGATGGGCCCCGACGGCCCTGAACCGGTGGAATTGGACAGCCTGACCAAGGGCCGCAAGGTGGTGATCTTCGCGCTGCCCGGCGCCTATACCGGCACCTGCACCACGTCGCATGTGCCCAGCTTCATCCGCACCCGGAAGGATTTCGCGGCAAAGGGCGTGGACGAGGTGATCTGCATCTCGGTCAACGACCCCTTCGTGATGGGCGCCTGGGGCGAAGCCACCGGCGCAAGTGATGCCGGCATCACCATGCTGGGCGACACGGACGCCAGCTTCACCAAGGCGATGGGGCGCGCCTTTTCGGCCCCGCCGGCAGGTCTGCTGGATCGGTCCAAACGCTATGCCCTTTATGCCGAGGACGGCGTGATCAAGGTGCTCCATGAAGAAGAATCGCCCGGCGTGTGCGACACTTCGGGCGGCGAATCGATGCTGAAGGCGATCGGCGCGGAAGCCGACGGCTAAGGGCGCCCCGTTTCCAAAAAACATCGACGTCGGCGGCCGGCCTCGGTGCTGGCCGCCGCCAGCCGCGCCCTAGCCCGCCAGTTCCACCACCACGGCCCCGGCGGCGATCAGCGCCATCAGCAGCGTGCGGCGCGGACCGACCTTTTCGCCCAGCACGACCCAGCCGATCAGCGCGGCGAAGATCGTCGAGGTCTCGCGCAGCACCGCCGCCTGCCCCACCTTGTCCAGCCGCGTGGCCAGCATGACGGACCCGAAACTGGCCCAGGCAATCACCGCCCCCAGCACGCCGCGCCGAAGCAGCGGTGCTATCTGGTCGCGGCCCAGCACCCGCCAGCGGCGGTGGGTGTAGAAAGGCATGAACAGCCCATCGAGCACGAAGAACCACGCCAGGAAGGTGAAGGGATCGGGCGCGCGGCGGATGCCGAAGGCGTCATAGGTGGTGTAAAGCGCGACGAAGCCCCCGGTCAGCACCGCCAGCCCCAGCGCGGGCGCCAGCGTTTCGCGGTCGATCTGGATATGGCGCAGATTGTAGCCTGCCAGGCCGAAGATGCCGGCGACCAGCATCGCCACGCCGACCCATTGCAGCGGGGTGAAATGCTCGCCGAAGATCAGCATCGCGCCGAACACGGTAAACAGCGGCCCGGTGCCGCGCACCACCGGATAGACCACCGTATAGGCGCCGCGCTGGTAAGCCGAGGCCTGCAACAGCTTGTAGCCGATATGGATCACCACGGCGCCGGCGAAGATCGGCCACATCTGGGCCTGCGGCCAGGGCACGACGAACAACGCGAAAGGCAGCGACAGGACCGCATAGGAGCCGTCGATCGCCGCGCGGCTGAGCCAGGGGTCATGACGGCCCTTCTGCAGCGCGCCGAAGATCGCGTGCAGGAACGCTGCGGCAAGCGCCAGCACCAACGCCGCCTGATGGCCCGCCGGCGTGCCCTGTATGGCATTGATCCAGGCGCTCAATCGCGGCCAAGCCGGGGGGCTGTCTGCCCCCCGGACCCCCCGAGAGTATTTTCGCCAAGATGAAGGGGACTTCGGGGTTTCATGGGTCGAGGCCCGTCAGGGCGCGGGCGAAATCCTCGGGGTCGAAGGGGGCCAGGTCGTCGATCTGTTCGCCCACGCCGATCGCGTGGATCGGCAGGCCGAAGCGGTCGGCCAGCGCCACCAGCACGCCACCGCGCGCGGTGCCGTCGAGTTTCGTCATCACCAGCCCCGAGACATCGGCGAGTTTCTGGAAGATCTCGACCTGGCTCAGCGCGTTCTGGCCGGTGGTGGCGTCAAGAACAAGCAGGGTGTTGTGCGGCGCATCGGGATCCTTCTTGCGGATCACCCGGACGATCTTGGCCAGTTCCTCCATCAGATCGGCGCGGTTCTGCAGCCGGCCGGCGGTGTCGATCATCAGCAGATCCGCGCCCTCGGCCTGGGCCCTGGTCAGCGCGTCAAAGGCCAGGCTTGCCGGGTCCGAGCCCTCGGGCGCGGTCATCACCGGCACACCGGCGCGTTCGCCCCAGACCTGAAGCTGTTCGACCGCCGCGGCGCGGAAGGTATCGCCCGCCGCAATCACCACCTGCTTCCCCGCGGCGCGGAACTGCGCGGCCAGCTTGCCGATCGTCGTGGTCTTGCCGGAGCCGTTCACCCCCACCACCAGCACCACCTGCGGGGTCTTGGCATAAAGCGGCAGGGGTTTGGCCACCGGCTCCATGATGCGGGTGATCTCGTCGGCCAGGGCGCGCTTGATCTCTTCGACCGAAAGTCGGCGGCCGTAGCGGCCCTCGGCCAGGTTCGCGGTGACCCGCACCGCGGTCTCGACGCCCATGTCGGACTGGATCAACAGATCCTCTAGGCTTTCGAGCATCTCGTCGTCAAGGACGCGGCGCGGCGCGGTGTCACGGCCGATGACGCGGCTCAGCAGGCCGGGACGGGAAGGCGCCGCAGGTTCCGCTGCGGCGGCGGGCTGATCTGCTGCGGGGGGCGTGGCCTTGGCGGGGGGCGCTGGCGGGGCATTGCCGGGCGCCGGGGGGGCGGCGGCGTCGGCACCCTCTTCGACAAGATCTTCCAATCCGGCCTCGAGCTTCGAGGAGGATTTTAACATCCGGTCTTTCAGCTTCCTGAAGAACGACATTACGGGTCCCATACCTGGCAGGGCCCGCGCGGCCCCGGTTTCGTCTGACCTAATGCCTTGCGACGCGAAGGGAAAGAGCCGAGGCGGCCGTGAAACGAACCGCCAAGGTCCGCCGGCCTGCTTTTGTCGTCGAGCGAGGCCATGGTCAGGGCGCCGGGGCAGGCCCTTTGCCGCGCCTCAGTTCTCTCCGTTGGTCGTCTGGCGGCGACGGACCCCGCCCGGCACGGCGCGATCTCCGACGTTCGGCGGCTGCGCAATGCAAATGCGGAAAGGGGGCCCGAAGACCCCCTTTCCCTTATCCAAGCCGAACGGGTGGCTTACATCATGCCGCCCATGCCGCCCATGTCGGGCATGCCGCCGCCGGCAGCCGCGCCTTCCTTGGCCGGCTTGTCCGCGATCATCGCCTCGGTGGTGATGAGCAGACCGGCAACCGAGGCCGCATCCTCAAGCGCGGTGCGCACGACCTTGGCCGGGTCGATGACGCCGAACTTGAACATGTCGCCATATTCCTCGGTCTGGGCGTTGAAGCCGAACTTCAGATCGTTCGATTCGCGGATCTTGCCCGCGACGACCGAACCGTCCACACCGGCGTTCTCGGCGATCTGGCGCAGCGGCGCTTCCAGCGCGCGGCGCACAATGGCGATACCCGCGTTCTGGTCGCTGTTCACGCCGGCCAGGCCTTCCAGCGCCTTGGCACCCTGGATCAGCGCCACGCCACCACCGACGACCACGCCTTCCTGCACGGCCGCACGGGTCGCGTTCAGCGCGTCGTCGACACGGTCCTTGCGCTCTTTGACTTCGACTTCGGTCATGCCACCGACACGGATGACGGCAACGCCACCGGCCAGCTTCGCGACACGCTCTTGCAGCTTTTCCTTGTCGTAGTCCGAGGTGGTTTCCTCGATCTGCGCGCGGATCTGGCTGACGCGGGCCTCGATCTCGGCCTTGTCGCCGGCGCCGTCGATGATCGTGGTGTCATCCTTCTTGATAAGCACCTTCTTCGCGGTGCCCAGCATATCGAGGGTGACATTCTCGAGCTTCATGCCCAGATCGTCCGAGATCACCTGACCACCGGTCAGGATGGCGAGATCCTGCAGCATGGCCTTGCGGCGGTCGCCGAAGCCCGGCGCCTTGACGGCGGCGATCTTCAGGCCGCCACGCAGCTTGTTGACCACGAGGGTCGCCAGCGCTTCGCCTTCCACGTCCTCGGCGATGATCAGCAGCGGCTTTTGCGACTGGATCACCGATTCCAGCAGCGGAACCATCGGCTGCAGCGACGACAGCTTCTTCTCGTGCAGCAGGATGAGGCAATCGTCGAGATCGGCGATCATCTTGTCAGCGTTGGTGACAAAGTAGGGCGACAGGTAGCCGCGGTCGAACTGCATGCCTTCGACCACTTCGGTCTCGGTCTCGAGGCCCTTGTTCTCTTCGACGGTGATGACACCCTCGTTGCCGACCTTCTGCATCGCATCGGCGATCTGACGGCCGATTTCCTTCTCGCCGTTGGCCGAGATGGTGCCGACCTGGGCGACTTCGTCACTGTCGCTGACCGGGCGGGCCGCGGCCTTGATCGATTCGACGACCTTCGCGGTGGCCAGGTCGATGCCGCGCTTCAGATCCATCGGATTCATGCCGGCGGCAACGGCCTTCAGGCCTTCGCGCACGATCGCCTGGGCCAGAACGGTGGCGGTGGTGGTGCCGTCGCCGGCCTCGTCATTGGTGCGGGAAGCGACTTCCTTCACCATCTGCGCGCCCATGTTCTCGAACTTGTCCTCAAGCTCGATTTCCTTGGCGACGGTGACGCCGTCCTTGGTGATGCGGGGGGCGCCGAACGATTTCTCGATGACGACGTTACGGCCTTTCGGGCCGAGCGTGGTCTTCACCGCATCGGCGAGGATGTTGACGCCGCGCAGCATGCGATTGCGGGCATCGGTATCGAATTTGACGTCCTTGGCAGCCATGTCTGCTTGCTCCTGGTTGTCTTGTTGCAGTTAGGGGAAAGGGCCTCAGGCGATGATGCCGAGGATGTCGCTTTCCTTCATGATCAGCAGCTCTTCGCCGTCGATGGTCACCTCGGTGCCCGACCACTTGCCGAACAGCACGCGATCACCGGCCTTCACGGCCATCTCGATCAGCTCACCCGAATCCTTGCGCGCGCCTTCGCCGCAAGCCACCACTTCGCCCTCGGCGGGCTTTTCCTTGGCGGAATCGGGGATGATCAGACCGCCCTTGGTCTTTTCCTCGCCTTCGACGCGGCGGACCAGCACGCGGTCATGCAGCGGTTTGAATGCCATCTGAGAACACTCCCTAGGTTCCAGTTCATATCGCCGTTAGCACTCACCTCGTCCGAGTGCCAACGCCCTGGATCTAGGCAAAGCACCGGTGGCTGTCAAGCCGATCGCAGCGCTAAAATTCCCACCGCGATGCCGGACCGCGCCAGAGGGCGGGGGCCGGGGTGACAAGCCATGCCGCACCGCCTATAAGACGCGCGATTTGACTTCTCTCGTGAACGGATTGCGCAATGATCAAGGTTTTCGGACATAAATCCCCCGACACCGATGCCACCTGCTCTGCCATCATCTGGGCCTGGTATCTATCCGAGGTGAAAGGCACCCCGGCGACGCCCGCGCTGCTGGGGGAACCCAACACCGAAGCCGCCTTCGTGCTGTCGCGCGCCGGCGTGGACAAGCCGCAGATCATCGCCGATGTCGCGGAGGGAGAGGATTGCGTCGTCGTCGACACCAACAACCCCGCCGAACTGCCCGCCTCGATCAACGGCGCGAACCTGCTGCAGGTGATCGACCACCACCTGCTGGCCGGCGGCCTGAAAACCCGCGCCCCGATCGAGATCACCATCCGCCCGCTGGCCTGTACCGCCACGGTGATGCACGATCTGATGGGCGCGGACGCGGCGAAGATGCCCGCGTCGATCAAGACGCTGGCGCTGTCGTGCATCCTGTCGGACACGCTGGCGTTCCGCTCGCCCACCACCACCGCGCATGACCGCGCCCTGGCAGAGGCGCTGGCGCAGGATCTGGGCGTCTCGATCCCCGACTACGCCGCCGAGATGTTCGCCGCGAAATCCGACGTTTCGGCCTTCTCGGACGCCGAATTGCTGCGCATGGATTCGAAGGAATACGAGGTGGGCGGCAAGCAGCTGCGGGTCTCGGTGCTGGAAACCACGGCGCCCGAGGTTGTGCTGGCGCGCAAGGATGCGCTGATGGCCGCTATGCCCGGCGTGGCCCAGGCCGACGGCGCCGACCAGGTGCTGCTGTTCGTGGTCGATATCCTGCGCGAAGAAGCCACGCTGCTGGTCCCGAACGATCTGGTGAAGACGATCGCCGAGAAAAGCTTCGGCGCCTCCGTCACGGGCGACACGGTGGTGCTGCCCGGCATCATGAGCCGCAAGAAGCAGATCATCCCCGCGCTCGCGGTCTGAACACCGGCGGGGCCCCGATCCCGGTCACCCCGCCCTTCATCTTGGCGAAAATACTCCCGCCGGAGGCTTCCGCCACAGGCGGAAAAGGAGGCTCCCCGTGACCCGCATCGTCCAATCCCTCGCCGAGATGTCCCAACCCTACCGCTCGATCCTGTGCGATCTGTGGGGATGCCTGCACAACGGCGTGGCCGCCTACCCGGCGGCGGTCGAGGCGCTGCGCGGCTTCCGGGCCGGCGGCGGCAAGGTGGTGCTGCTGACCAACGGCCCCCGCCCCTGGCAAATGGTGCGCGAACAGATCGACGCGCTCGGCGTGCCGCGCGATTGCTACGACGCGATCGCCAGTTCCGGCGACGCGGCGCGCGAGGCGATCGCCGGCGGTGCCGTCGGGCCAAGGATCTACCACCTCGGCCCCGACACCTGCCTGCCACTGTTCGACAACCTGCCCGGCGGCGCCTCGGTCGAACCGGTACCGCTGAACCAGGCCAGCGGCATCGTCTGCACGGGTCTCTTCGACGACAGCACCGAAACGCCCGACGACTACCGCGCGATTCTTCTGGAGGCGCGCACCAGAGGGCTGAAGATGCTGTGCGCCAATCCCGACCTCGTGGTCGAGCGCGGCGAGATGCGGATCTACTGTGCCGGCGCCATCGCCAAGGCCTATGAAGAGGCGGGCGGAGAGGTGCTCTGGCTGGGCAAGCCCTATCCGCAGATCTACGACCTCGCCCGCCGGCGTCTGGGAGAGGTCGGCGGCTCCTTGCAGGAGGCCGATATCCTGGCGATCGGCGATGGCATCGCCACCGACATCCAGGGCGCCATGCAAGAGGGCTTCGACACGCTCTTCGTCACCTCCGGCATCGCCGCGCCCGCCTTCGGCGAAGACCGCAACACCCCCGATCCGCAGAAGCTCGACGCCTTCCTGCAAGAGCATCTGCTTTCGGTCACCGCCGCGATCCCCTATCTGCGCTAGAATGCGGCCCGCAGCAAAATTACACCCAGATAAACACACAAGCAATATTGTTGCGCAACTATCTTGCGCGCCGGCGTGGTCACCGCTATGCTGCGGCGCAACATGAGCGATGGAATCACCCCGATGTTCGACACCCCCCCGAACGACAACCTGCCGCGCGGCACGATCTGCATCGAGGATCTCGAGGTCGGGATGGAGCGCTTCCTGCGCAAGCAGGTAACCGACCGCGACATCGCGCTTTTCGCCGAGGTCTCGACCGACCGAAACCCGGTGCATCTGGATGACGACTACGCCCAGGACACGATCTTCGAGGGCCGCATCGCGCACGGGATGCTGACCGCCGGGCTGATCTCGGCGGTGATCGGCGAACAGCTTCCGGGCCATGGCACCGTCTACATGGGGCAGTCGTTGAAATTCCTGGCGCCGGTGCGGCCGGGCGACGTGGTCGAGGCGCGGGTGAAGGTGCTGACCATCGACCACGCCAAGCGCCGCGTCACCCTTGATTGTCGCTGCCTTGTGGGCGATACGGTCGTGTTGAAAGGCGAGGCGCTGGTGCTGGCGCCCAGCCGCAAGTTCGACTGACGGCGGGCCCACCCCGCCGAGCGCGGGGCCGGGGGCTGGATGCGGATTCTGACGACATGGCAAGGGCTTGAGCCCAAAGACCGGGGGGCCTCGGTCGCCATGGGCAATTTCGACGGGCTGCATCTGGGCCACCAATCGGTGATCGCCGAGGCGGCCGCCACCCCTTCCGGCGCGCCGCTGGGCGTCGTCACCTTCGAGCCCCACCCGCGCGAGGTCTTCGCCCCTGACGCGCCCCCCTTTCGCCTGATGAACCGCGCCGCCCGGGCCCACCGGCTGGAAAAGCTGGGGGTACAGCGGCTTTATGAACTGCCCTTCACCCGAGACCTTGCCGCGATGCCCCCCGAAACCTTCGTGGATGAGGTGCTGGTCGCGGGGCTGGGCGTGTCGCATGTCGTCGTCGGCGCCGATTTCCACTTCGGCAAGGGCCGGGCCGGATCGGCCGAGGATCTGCGCACCTTGGGGGCGGCGAAGGGCTTCGGCGTCTCGATCGCGAAGCTGATCGAGACGGAGGGAGAGGAAATTTCCTCGACCGCGATCCGCACGGCGCTCAGCGAGGGCCGGCCGCGCGATGCGGCCCGGATGCTGGGCCATTGGCATCGGATCGAGGGCCAGGTGCAGCACGGCGAGAAGCGCGGACGCGACCTGGGGTTTCCGACCGCCAACATGGAGCTGGGCGGGCTGCACCTTCCGCGTTTCGGGGTCTATGCGGTCAAGGCCGATGTGCTGACCGGCCCCCATGCCGGCAGCTACGGCGGCGCCGCCAGCCTGGGCGTGCGGCCGATGTTCGACGGCGCGGCCCCGAATCTGGAAACCTTCCTGTTCGATTTCGACGGCGATCTGTACGGCGCTGAACTGTCGGTCGCCCTGGTCGACTACCTGCGACCGGAGATGAGCTTCGATGCGATCGAAGAATTGATCGCGCAGATGAAGGCCGATTGCGCCCGCGCCCGAGACATCCTGGGCGCACTGTGACTGGGGCCGCGGCGGGGGCGCTGCCCCCTGCACCCCCGGAGTATTTGCACCAAGATGAAGGCAAGGAGCAGTCTTTATCCTTCATCTTGGCGAAAATACTCTGCTGGAGGACGGCATCGAGGTATCACCGTTCCGTGAGGCGATGGCAACGGGCGCCGCGTCCTGAAAAGGCCATCCCTTGCCGCAGCCTCGCCCCCCTTTCCTTCCCCCGCCGCTTGATCCAATCTCCGCCCCCATGACAGACCCCACCACTCGCGCCGGCCTGCGCCCCAGGTTCTGGGAAAACGTGCCGCTGAAATCCCTCACCCCCCAGGAATGGGAGGCGCTTTGCGACGGCTGCGGCAAATGCTGTCTCAACAAGCTGGAAGATGCCGACACCGGTGAAATCGCCTTTACCCGCGTCGCTTGCCGACTGCTGGACGACGAGAGCTGCCGCTGTGGCAATTACCAGATCCGCAAGACGCTGGTGCCCGAATGCGTGGTGCTAAGCCCCCGGAACATCGGTGAAATCGCCTATTGGATGCCCTCGACTTGCGCCTACCGGCTGCGCCACGAAGGCAAGCCTCTGCCCGATTGGCACCCGCTGGTCTCGGGCGATCCGGAAAGCGTGCACCGCGCGGGGGAATCGGTGCGCGGCTGGAGCGTGCCGGAATTCGAGGTGCCCGAGGAAGATTGGGAAGACTACATCGTCGAAGGAGAGTTGTGATGTTCTTTGCCTCTGACAATGGCGCGCCGGTGGCGCCGCAGGTGATGGCGGCGCTCGTGCGTGCCAACGAGGGCCCCGCACCTTCCTACGGGGCCGACGCGATCATGGACGGGGTGCGCGCCCGGATCCGAGAGATCTTCGAGGCGCCGGAAGCGGCGGTCTATCTGGTCGCCACCGGCACCGCCGCGAACGCGCTTTCGATCGCGACCTTCTGCCCGCCCTGGGGCGCGGTCTATTGCCAGCCCGAGGCCCATATCGCCGTGGATGAATGCGGCGCGCCGGAATTTTTCACCGCCGGCGCAAAGCTGGTGCATGTGGACGGCCCCGACGGCAAGATCGACCCCGCCGCCCTGGCCCACACCGTGGCCAACGCAACGCCGGTGGGGGTGCACCACGTCCAGCCCGCGATGCTGAGCCTGACCAACCTGACCGAGGCTGGCACCGCCTATTCGGTGGCCGAGATCGCCGCACTGGCGAAAGTCGCGCGCGCCGCCGGGCTGCCCGTGCATCTGGACGGCGCGCGTTTCGCCAACGCGCTGGTCGCGACCAATGCCTCGCCGGCCGAGATGACCTGGCGCGCGGGTGTCGACGTGCTGTCCTTCGGCGGCACCAAGAACGGGCTGATGGGGGTCGAGGCGGTGGTGATCTTCGATCCCGCCAAGGCCTGGGAATTCGAGTTGCGGCGCAAGCGCGCGGGCCATCTGTTTTCCAAGCACCGCTACCTGTCGGCGCAGATGCAGGCCTATCTGGAAGACGACCTTTGGCTTGCCCTCGCGCGGCGCGCCAATGACGCGGGCCAGCGCCTGGCGGCCGGGCTGCGCGCCCTGCCCGATGCGACGCTCAGCTTCGATCCGCCCGCCAACCTGATGTTCGCCGCGTTGCCGCGCGGGGTCCATGCCCGTGCCCGCACCGCGGGCGCCGCCTACTATATCTTTTCGGGCGCCGGGAACGGCCCGGAGGACGAATTGCTAGAGGCCCGCTTCGTGACCTCCTGGAGTACCACCGACGAAGAGACCGACCGCTTCCTCTCGCTCATACGCGGCTGAGGAAGCCGCCGATCGCCGCCGCAACCTCGGCGGCATGGGTGACCGGCAGCATGTGCCCCGCCCCCGGCACGGTGACCAAAGTCGTCGTCGTGCCGGTCAGCCCGGCCTCGATCAGCGCCAGCACCCGGCCCAGGATCGACGGAGTCGCCGCGCCGCCCAGCAGCAGAACCGGGCAGCGGATCTGTCCAAGCCGGTCCAGCACCCGGCCCGAATCGTGGCGCAGCACCGGCTCGGCCACCTCGACCAGCCCGATCCTTTCGGCGATATAGGCGCGCTGCGCCTCGGGCAGATCCGCCCACGCCGCGCCGGTGCCCCAATCGCCCGTGAATATCTGCGCCGCGCGCACCGTGTCGCCCGCGGCGAAGGCCTCGAACAGCGGGCGCATCCGGGCCTCGAACTCCGGCAGTTCGGGCAGGCCGGCGTGGATCGCGGCGGCGTAAAGCGTGGGTTCGATCAGCGTCAGACTGCGGATCCGGCCCGGGTTCTCGATCGCCAGGCGCAGGGCGATCACCGCGCCGAAGGAATGGCCGATCAGATCGACCGGGCCAGCCATCCCGTCAAGCACCGCCTGGCCCATCTCGGTCGCCTGGTCGCCGAGGTCGCGCGCCGGATCGTGACCGGGCGCGCGGCCATGGCCCGGAAGATCGAAGGCGGTAATCGTCACGGCCCCGCCCAGATGCTCGGCCAGGCCGCGCCATTCGCCGGAATGCGCCAACGAGCAATGCACCGCCAGCACCTGCCGCGGCCCCTGGCCCAGGCACCGCACCCAATCCGGCTGCGGTGCCTGGTCAAGGCTCATAGCGCCCCCGACAGATGCGCGTCGAGATCGTCGAGCCGGTCCTGCCCCCAGAAACGCTCATCCCCATCGGTGATGTAGAAGGGCGCGCCGAAGACGCCGCGCTTCACCGCTTCTTCCAGGTACTTGGGATAGGTCTCGGCGCCCAGCAGCAGGCCCTTGTCGGCCAGCGACGGATCGAAACCGGCGCCTTTCAGCACGTCGCGGATCACGGCGTCGTCGGAAATATCACGTTCCTCAGCCCAAACGGCGCGGGTGAACCCATGCGCCAGCGCGCCCAGATTGCCCGCGCCGCCATTCCCGACCTCGGCCTGCGCCGCAATGAAGGCATAGGAAGAAGGCGCGGCATTGACCGGAAAGAAGGCCGGGCGCGGATTGATCGGCAGGCCCGCCTTCACCGCCTGGCGGCGCAGCTCCTGCGCGCGGTAGGCCATGCGGCTTTCATGCCGGTCCTTGGGCGCGGTGCCGCCGGTGCGGGTGAACAGCGCCAGCACATCCACCGGCTTGTAGGTGATGGTCGCGCCGTGCCGGGCGGCGATTTCCTCCAGCCGCTGGCCGGCCAGATAGGTGAACGGCGAAACTGTCGCAAAAAAGTAGTCGATATGGGCCATTGCCTGGCGTCTCCTTGTCCCCACGCGGTTTGCAAGTACCTAGCTGGGTGGTAAGCGGTGTCAACGCCACGAATCCTTTATATGGCCCGCGAACGGCCGCTTCCGAGGACACTGCCCATGCCCGCCATCACCGAGCCGAAACTGATCTCCGGCAACGCCAACCGCAGCCTCGCCAATGCCATCGCGCGGCGCATGTCGATGCATCGGGGGATGTCAGTGGGGCTGGTCAATGCGCGGGTCGAACGCTTCAACGATCAGGAAATTTTCGTCGAGGTCTACGAGAACGTCCGCGGCGAGGATATGTTCATCATTCAGCCGACCTCGAACCCGGCAAACGACAACCTGATGGAGCTGTTGATCATCGCCGATGCGCTGCGCCGGTCGTCGGCATCGCGGATCACCGCCGTGATCCCCTATTTCGGCTATGCCCGCCAGGACCGCCGCACCAAGGCCCGCACCCCGATCAGCGCCAAGCTGGTCGCGAACCTGATCGTCGAGGCGGGGATCGAACGGGTGCTGACGATGGATCTGCACGCCACCCAGATCCAGGGCTTCTTCGATATCCCCGTGGACAACCTCTATGCCGCGCCGGTCTTCGCGCTGGACATCGAACACCATTTCAAAAGCCAGCTCGGCAATGTGATGGTGGTCTCGCCCGATGTCGGCGGCGTCGGCCGGGCGCGGGAACTGGCCAAGCGGATCAACGCGCCGCTGTCGATCGTCGACAAGCGGCGCGAGAAGGCTGGCGAAGTGGCCGAGATGACGGTGATCGGCAATGTCGAGGGCATGAGCTGCATCATCGTCGATGACATCTGCGACACCGCCGGCACCCTGTGCAAGGCGGCCGACCTGCTGATGGAACACGGCGCCAAGGAGGTGCACGCCTACATCACCCACGGCGTGCTGTCCGGCCCGGCGGTCGAGCGGATCTCGAAATCGGTGATGAAGAGCCTGGTGATCACGGATTCGATCGAGCCGTCGGCGGCGGTGAAGGCGGCCCCCAACATCCGCATCGTCCCTACCGCGCCTATGTTCGCCCAGGCCATCCTGAACATCTGGAACGGCACCTCGGTTTCATCCCTGTTCGAGACCGAAACCCTCGTGCCCATCTACGAGGGAATGTACACCCCGGGCTGATACGGGCCGGCCCGCACCGGAAAGGGGTGGCGCGGCGGTGGCCGCGCTCGATCCTCGATCAGTCAACCTGCCATGCGTCGGGATCCTCCAATTCGCCGATCGCGGTCCAGTCGGCGCGGATGCGCGCGACGCGGGAATCGCCCCAGGTGCTGAAAACCAGCACGAACCCTTCGGCGGTGATCTCTTCGGCACTTAGATCGGCGCGCATATTGGTTGCCCGATCCATGTCCCACATCGAAATGCTGGCCTGCACCACCGGCGGCGTGCGGAAGCTCTCGGAAAAGCGCGCCTGGATGCGTACCGCGCGCGGGCCACTTCCGGTCCACATCTGGCCGCCATCCTCGAAATCCGAAAACAACAGGGCAGACCCCTGGTCAATACCGATCAGTGTGCCGCGAAATTTCTTCATGCCCGCCCTGTCTTGCCGGCGCTCCAGCCTTTCACCCGCCCCGCCGACGCCCTGGCCTCATATGCAAACCGAAGGCAACCAAGCGCGGGCCTGCTCTTCATCGCCCGCCCGGTGGCATCGCGCAACCCCCGGAACCGGCATGAACGGTCGGGGCAGCGTACCCTTCCCTTTCATTGTTCCCTAAATACGGAGCACGGCCACGGTAGCACCCGGGGCGAGCGCATGTGCCCCGATGGCAGTCCCCATGGCGATTTCAGGCACCATAGGCGACCAAGGCGGCGCCCAGGATCGCCATACCCCCAGCTGCCAAATCGGCAAAAGCAAAGGGCCCCGGCATCGCCGGAGCCCTCCTTCTGCTTCCCAACGAAGGCGCTCAGATCGCCATCGTGCCGCGCAGGCTTTCCACATCGCTTATCAGCTTGTGCGCAGCGTCCTTGTCTTCCGGCAAGGCGGCGTCGGCCAGGCTCTTGGCCTCTTCCAGCATCTCGTCGATGATCGTGCCGGTGGCTTCCTCGATCGGCACCGCTCGCTCGGCCAGCACCGAAATCTCGTCACCGGTGATCTGGGCGAAGCCCCCGGTCACCAGGAAGGATGTCTTGCCGTCCGCGCCATGGGCCCGCAGAACCCCCGGCCGCAGCGTGGTGATCACCGGCTCGTGGCCGGGCATCACCTCCAGATCGCCTTCGGCGCCCGGCACTTCGACCGCCGAGGCCTGCGTCGAGGCAAGCATCCGTTCGGGCGAGACAAGGTTGAACTGCATCGTGGCCATGGGGGCCTCCTTAGGCTGCGGCCGCCGCCAGACGTTCGGCCTTGGCCTTCACTTCGTCGATATCGCCGACCATGTAGAAGGCGGCTTCCGGCAGGTGATCGTATTCGCCCGCGACGACGGCCTTGAACGAGGCAATCGTCTTCTCCAGCGGCACCTGGACCCCGTCCGAGCCGGTGAACACCTTGGCCACGTCGAACGGCTGCGACAGGAAGCGCTGGATCTTGCGGGCGCGGGCCACGGTCAGCTTGTCCTCTTCCGACAATTCGTCCATCCCGAGGATCGCGATGATGTCCTGCAGCGACTTGTAGCGCTGAAGGATCCCCTGCACGTCGCGCGCCACCTGGTAATGCTCCTGCCCCACGATCTGCGGGTCGAGGATCCGGCTGGAGCTGTCGAGCGGATCCACCGCCGGGTAGATGCCCAGTTCCGAGATCGCGCGCGACAGCACGGTCGTGGCATCGAGGTGGGCGAAGGTGGTGGCCGGCGCCGGGTCGGTCAGGTCGTCGGCAGGCACATAGACCGCCTGGATCGAGGTGATCGAGCCGGCCTTGGTCGAGGTGATGCGTTCCTGCATCGCGCCCATGTCGGTGGCCAGCGTCGGCTGATAGCCCACGGCCGAAGGAATACGGCCCAGAAGCGCCGACACCTCGGACCCCGCCTGGGTGAAGCGGAAGATGTTGTCGACGAAGAACAGAACGTCGGTGCCCGAACTGTCGCGGAACTGCTCGGCCAGGGTCAGGCCGGTCAGCGCGACGCGGGCGCGGGCGCCCGGGGGCTCGTTCATCTGGCCGTAGACCAGCGCCACCTGGCTTTCGGCCAGGTTGTCGGGCTTGATGACGTTGGATTCGATCATCTCATGATACAGGTCGTTGCCCTCGCGGGTGCGTTCCCCCACGCCGGCGAACACCGAATAGCCCGAGTGCACCTTGGCGATGTTGTTGATCAATTCCATGATCAGAACCGTCTTGCCCACGCCGGCGCCGCCGAACAGGCCGATCTTGCCGCCCTTGGAATAGGGCGCCAGCAGGTCGATCACCTTGATGCCGGTGACCAGGATCTCGGAACTGGTCGACTGATCCGCGAAGCTGGGCGCGGGCTGGTGGATCGACCGGGTTTCCTTGGCCTCGACCGGGCCCTTTTCATCCACCGGCTCGCCGATGACGTTGAGGATGCGGCCCAGCGTGGCGTCGCCAACCGGCACCGAGATCGGCGCGCCGGTATCGGTCACCGCGGCACCGCGGACCAGACCTTCGGTCGCGTCCATGGCGATCGTGCGCACGGTGTTCTCGCCCAGATGCTGCGCGACTTCCAGAACCAGCCGCTTGCCGTTGTTGTCGGTTTCCAGCGCATTGAGGATGGCCGGCAGCTCGCCCTCGAACTGAACGTCCACGACGGCGCCGATGACCTGCGTCACTTTGCCCTTGCTTGCCATGTTTCCTATCTCCGGTTCCGTCAGAGCGCCTCGGCGCCCGAAATGATTTCGATCAGTTCCTTGGTGATCGCGGCCTGACGCGAGCGGTTATACTCGATGGTCAGGCGGTCGATCATCTCGCCGGCGTTGCGGGTGGCGCTGTCCATCGCGGACATTCGCGCCCCCTGCTCGGACGCGCCGTTTTCCAACAGCGCCGTGAATATCTGGGTCGCCACGCCGCGCGGCAGCAGGTCGGCCAGGATCTCTTCTTCCGAGGGCTCGTATTCATAGACGGTCGAAAGGCCGGCCTCGGCGCCCTCTTCCGCGTCGAATTTCGCCGGTATCACCTGCTGCGCGGTCGGCACCTGGCTGATGACCGACACGAAGCGGTTGTAGAAGATCGTCGCCACGTCGAACTCGCCCGCGTCGAACCGCTTCAGCAGATCCTTGGCGATGCTCTGGGCGCTGTCATAGCCGATCCGCTTGACGCCGCTCAGGTCGACATGGCCGACCAGCAGGTTGCCATAGTCGCGCTTCAGCTGCTCGCGGCCCTTCTTGCCGACGGTCAGAACCTTGACGGTCTTGCCCTCGGCCTTCAGCGCCTCGATCTTGGTGCGGGCCAGCCGCACGATGGTCGAGTTGAAGCCACCGCACAAGCCACGCTCGGCGGTCATCACCACCAGCATGTGCACGCGGTCCTCGCCGGTGCCGGCCAGAAGCCGCGGCGCACCGTCCGAGCCGCGCACCGAGGCCGCAAGCCCGGCCATGACCGCGTTCATCCGCTCGGCATAGGGCCGGGCGGCCTCGGCGGCCTCCTGGGCGCGGCGCAGCTTGGCCGCGGCGACCATCTGCATCGCCTTGGTGATCTTCCGCGTCGACTTGACGCTTCCGATCCGGTTCTTCAGATCCTTGAGGCTGGGCATGTGTTCTCTCCCCCGCCCCGCGCTTACGCGAAGTCTTTCGCGTACTCGTCCAGCGCGGCCTTGATCTTCTCTTCCAACTCGCCCTTCACCTTGCGGTCATTCTGGGTGATGTCGTCGAGAAGCGCCTTGTGGGTGGTGCGCAGATGCTTCAGCAGACCTTCCTCGAACCGGCCCACGTCGGCCAGCTTGATGTTGTCCAGATAGCCCTTGGTGCCGGCGTAGATGACGCAGACGATCTCGGCGTTGGTCAGCGGCGCGTATTGCGGCTGCTTCATCAGCTCGGTCAGGCGCGCGCCGCGGTTCAGCAGCTTCTGGGTCGCGGCGTCAAGGTCCGATCCGAACTGCGCGAAGGCCGCCATCTCGCGGTATTGCGCCAGTTCCAGCTTCACCGGGCCGGCGACCGACTTCATCGCGTCGGTCTGCGCCGAGGAACCCACGCGCGACACCGACAGACCGGTGTTCACGGCCGGACGGATGCCCTGGTAGAACAGTTCGGTCTCCAGGAAGATCTGGCCGTCGGTGATCGAGATCACGTTGGTCGGGATGAAGGCCGACACGTCACCGCCCTGGGTCTCGATGATCGGCAGCGCCGTCAACGAGCCCGAGCCGTTTTCCTCGTTCAGCTTCGAGGAACGCTCGAGCAGGCGGGAATGCAGGTAGAACACGTCGCCCGGATAGGCCTCGCGCCCCGGCGGACGGCGCAGCAGCAGCGACATCTGGCGATAGGCCACCGCCTGCTTCGACAGGTCATCGTAGACGATCAGCGCATGGCGGCCGTTGTCGCGGAAATATTCGGCGATCGCGGTGGCCGAATAGGGCGCCAGGAACTGCATCGGCGCCGGGTCCGAGGCGGTGGCGGCGACGACGATCGTGTAGTCGATCGCGCCGGTTTCCTCGAGCTTCTTGACCAGCTGCGCCACGGTCGAGCGCTTCTGGCCGATCGCGACATAGATGCAATACAGCTTCTTCGACTCGTCGTCGCCGGCGGCGTCGTTGTAGGATTTCTGGTTCAGGATCGCGTCCAGCGCCACCGCGGTCTTGCCGGTCTGGCGGTCACCGATGATCAGTTCGCGCTGGCCGCGGCCGATCGGGATCATCGCGTCGACCGATTTCAGGCCGGTGGCCATCGGTTCATGCACCGACTTCCGCGGAATGATGCCGGGCGCCTTCACGTCGGCCACGCGCCGCTCGGACGCGGCGATCGGCCCCTTGCCGTCGATCGGGTTGCCAAGGCCATCGACCACGCGGCCCAGCAGGCCGTCGCCCGCGGGTACGTCCACGATCGACTTGGTGCGCTTGACCGTGTCGCCTTCCTTGATGTCCTGGTCCGAGCCGAAGATCACCACGCCGACGTTGTCGACCTCGAGGTTCAGCGCCATGCCGCGGATACCGCCGGGGAATTCGACCATCTCGCCCGCCTGGACGTTGTCGAGGCCGTGAACCCGCGCGATACCGTCACCGACCGACAGCACCCGCCCGACTTCCGCGACCTCGGCTTCCTTGCCGAAGTTCTTGATCTGCTCCTTGAGGATCGCAGAAATCTCAGCTGCTTGGATACCCATTATCCGACCTCTTTCATTGCGTTCTGTAGGGAGGTGAGCTTCGCGCGGACCGAGGTGTCGATCATCTTCGAGCCCACCTTAACGACGAGACCGCCGATGAGGCTTTCATCGACGGTGGTTTCCAGTTTGATATCCTTGCCGATCTTCGCCTTGAGCGTCTCCACCAGCTTGTCGGACTGGGCCTTGGTCAGCTTGGTGGCGGCGCGCACCTCGGCCACGACCTCGCCCTTCTCATCGGCGATGCGGGCGCGCAATTGCGCGATCAGATGCGGCAGCACGAACAGGCGGCGATTCCCGGCCATCAGGCCCAGCGCATGGACGGTCAGCTCGGCCAGGCCCATCTTCTGCGCGACCGCCGAGATCGCCGCGGCCTGCTGCGGCCGGGTGTAGACCGGCGACGAGATCAGGTCGCGCAGATCGGCGCTGGCCTTCAGCGCCGCATCCAGCGCGTCCACGTCGCCTTCCAGTTTCGTCAGAGACTTTTCTTCGCGGGCCAGTTCGAAAATGGCCGTCGCATACCGCGCGGCGATACCGGACGAGATCGAGGCTGGTTCGGACACGTTTAACCTTCCGCTGTCTTGGCCCCGCCCCGCAGTAACCCATCCCGGTGCCTGTCCGGGCGCGTGTCGCGCGATGCAGTAGCCTCCCCAAGATACACGCCGTGCATGTATCCTCAAATCCGGCGTGGGTTTAGCAGAGGTAACACAGCCTCGCAACCACATTGCTCACGAGCCGGTGAGCACCTGACACATGTTTTACAAGGGAAAAGCCACCCCTCACGCGACTGCGACGGCAAGTCGCTGCCGGCGGGCATGGAATCGGCTTCCGCGTGGCCGGCACGAGCCCCCGTGGGGGGGCGAGTCGCTCTCGGCACGCGCCCGGCCCGGCGCGGGCGATCAGACCGGCTTCACGCCCGGGGCAGGCATCCCCTCCAGCGCCTTGAGCGGCCGGCGAACCACCGCGCCGAGCCCCGGTTTCGTTGGGGCAAAGGCCTGCTTCGACACCTCAAGCATCAACACCCCGCCGGCACGCCACGGGATGCGCCGCCCGACCCGTTCCCAGATCGGGGCGGTGCGCAGCCAGAAGCGTTTCTGCGACGGCGGCGCGTAAAGCGCCGAAAGATGCCGCTCAGTCGAAAAGCCGTGGCGGCGCAGCTGGGCCTCCAGCTGACTGGCCGAATAGGGCCGGCCGTAGCCAAAGGGTGTGGCATCGCGCCGCGCCCAAAGACCGGCGCGGTTCGGCACGATCACCAGCGCCCGCCCCCCCGGCGCCAGCACCCGCGCGGCCTCTTCCAGCACCGCCGCCGGATTGTCCGAGGTCTCGAGCCCGTGCATCATGATCAGCCGGTCGATCATGCCGGTGGCCAGCGGCCAGGTTTCCTCTTCGCACAGGGCGCATACATTGGGCTGTCCGGCGGGCCAGGGCATCACCCCCTGGGGCGCGGGCATCAGCGCCACCACGCGCCGCGCCTCGGCCAGATAGGGCCGCAACAGCGGCACGGCAAAGCCGAATCCGGCCACGTTCTCGCCCGTCGCGGCGGGCCAAAGACCGGTCACCTGGTCGCGGATCGCCTTCTGCGCCGCCCGACCCAGCCCGGTACGGTAGTAGAAATTGCGCAGGTCGAGCACGTCGAGATGCACTGCCGGTTCCTTTTTCTCACGGCGCGGCCGCGCCACCCGCGCCAGCCCGCACCACGCCGCACGCCCCCGGCTTGCCCCCCGGGGGGATCCGCTCCACATTCAGGGACAGAATACCCAAGCGAAATGGAAACGCCATGGCCCTCGACATCGTCACCATCCCCTGCCTGAAAGACAACTATGCCTATCTGGTGAAGGGCGCGGGCGGGGTGTGCCTGATCGACGCGCCCGAGGCCGGCCCGGTCCGCGCGGCGCTGAAGGCGCGGGGCTGGCGCCTCGACACGCTGCTGATCACCCATCACCACCACGACCATGTCGGCGGCGTCGCGGAATTGCGCGCCGAATACGGCTGCGCCGTGATGGGCCCGAAGGCCGAGGCCGACAAGCTGCCGCCGCTCGACCGCGCGCTGGAAGAGGGCGATCTTGTGGGCGAGGACGAGATGCAGGCCCGGGTGATCGCGGTACCGGGGCATACGCTGGGCCATGTCGCCTTCCACTTTGCCGCGGGACCCGCGGTCTTCACCGCCGACAGCCTGATGGCGGTGGGCTGCGGCCGGGTGTTCGAGGGCACGCCGGAAATGATGTGGGAAAGCCTGTCGAAACTGGCCGCCCTGCCGCCCGAGACGATGGTCTATTCCGGCCATGACTATACGCTTGCGAACGCCAAGTTCGCGCGCACCATCGAACCCGAGAACGCCGAACTGGTCGCGCGCATCGACCGTACCGTTTCCATGCGGGTGCAAAAGCAGCCCACCGCCCAGGCACCACTGTCGGAAGAACTTGCGACCAACCCTTTTCTTCGGGCGGATCGGCCCCATATCAAACGGGCGCTCGGGATGGCCGACGCCCCCGACGCCGAGGTTTTCGCCGAAATCCGGGCCCGCAAGGACCGCTTCTGACCGGCGTGCCGTTACCTGCGGCCCGGCGGTCACATTTTTGGCGTTTGCGGAATATTACCATATTTCGGCGAGAAAAGCCTTGAAGCTGCGGAAATAAAGCCGAACTCTAAATGTATGAGGCAACGGTGAGAGCGGGCCTCGACCCGTCCTCGCCCCGATATGGAGAGGAGCACGCAAAGTGCCGTCATTCTCGACCACGCTCGAACAAGCCATCCACGGGGCGCTTGCCCTGGCCAACGCCCGTCGTCATGAACTCGCCACGCTGGAACATCTGCTTCTGGCGCTGATCGACGAACCCGACGCCGCCAAGGTGATGCAGGCCTGTTCGGTCGATCTCGACGTGCTGCGCAAGACGCTCAACGATTTCATCGACGACGATCTGGCGACGCTGGTGACCGATATCGAAGGGTCCGAGGCCGTGCCGACCGCCGCTTTCCAGCGGGTGATCCAGCGCGCCGCGATCCATGTGCAATCCTCGGGCCGGTCGGAAGTGACCGGCGCCAATGTGCTGGTCGCCATCTTCGCCGAACGCGAATCCAACGCGGCCTATTTCCTGCAAGAACAGGACATGACCCGTTACGACGCGGTCAACTTCATCGCCCATGGCGTGGCCAAGGACCCCGATTTCGGCGAGGCCCGCCCCGTCACCGGCGCCGAGCCGCCGGCCGAAGAGGCGCAGAAGGCCGAAGCCGGCGAGGCCAAGGAATCGGCGCTGGGCAAGTACTGCATCGATCTGAACGCCAAATCGCGCAAGGGCGAGGTCGATCCGCTGATCGGCCGCGAGCACGAGGTCGAGCGCTGCATCCAGGTGCTGTGCCGGCGGCGCAAGAACAACCCGCTTCTGGTGGGTGACCCGGGCGTCGGCAAAACGGCGATCGCGGAAGGCCTGGCCTGGAAGATCGTCAAGGAAGAGGTCCCCGAGGTCTTGGCCGGCGCCACCATATTCTCGCTCGACATGGGCGCGCTCTTGGCCGGCACCCGCTATCGCGGTGATTTCGAGGAACGGCTGAAGGCCGTCATGAAGGAACTGGAGGACCACCCCGACGGGATCCTGTTCATCGACGAGATCCACACGGTGATCGGTGCCGGCGCCACTTCGGGCGGCGCGATGGATGCCTCGAACCTGCTCAAGCCCGCGTTGCAGGGCGGCAAGTTGCGCTGCATGGGCTCGACGACCTACAAGGAGTTCCGCCAGCACTTCGAGAAGGACCGCGCGCTGTCGCGCCGGTTCCAGAAGATCGACGTCAATGAGCCTTCGGTCGAGGACGCGGTGAAGATCCTGCTGGGGCTGAAGCCCTATTTCGAGAAACACCACGACATCCGCTACACCCAGGATGCGATCCGGGCCGCGGTGGATCTGTCGTCGCGTTATATCCATGACCGCAAGCTGCCCGACAAGGCGATCGACGTGATCGACGAGGCCGGCGCGGCCCAGCATCTGGTGGCCGAATCGAAACGCCGCAAGACGATCAGCCCGAAGGAGATCGAGGCCGTGGTGGCCAAGATCGCCCGGATCCCGCCGAAGAACGTCACCAAGGACGACGCCGAGGTGCTGAAGGATCTCGAGACCAGCCTCAAGCGTGTGGTCTTCGGCCAGGACAAGGCGATCGAGGCGCTGGCCTCGGCGATCAAGCTTGCGCGGGCGGGTTTGCGCGAACCGGAAAAGCCGATCGGCAACTACCTGTTCGCCGGCCCCACCGGCGTCGGCAAGACCGAGGTCGCGAACCAGCTGGCCAGCACCCTCGGGGTGGAACTGCTGCGCTTCGACATGTCGGAATACATGGAAAAGCACGCGGTTTCGCGCCTGATCGGCGCGCCCCCGGGTTATGTCGGCTTCGACCAGGGGGGCATGTTGACCGACGGGGTGGATCAGCATCCGCATTGCGTGCTGCTGCTGGACGAGATCGAGAAGGCGCACCCGGATGTCTACAACATCCTCTTGCAGGTGATGGACCACGGCAAGCTGACCGACCACAACGGCCGGACGGTGGATTTCCGCAACGTGATCCTTATCATGACCTCGAACGCGGGCGCCGCCGACATGGCCAAGGCGGCGATCGGCTTCGGCCGCGACCGGCGCGAGGGCGAGGACACGGCAGCGATCGAGCGCACCTTCACGCCCGAGTTCCGCAACCGCCTGGACGCGGTCATCTCCTTCGCGCCGCTGCCGCGTGAGGTGATCTTGCGGGTGGTCGAGAAATTCGTGCTGCAGCTTGAGGCGCAATTGTTCGACCGTGGCGTGAACATCGAACTGACGCCGGAGGCCGCCGACTGGCTGGCCGAAAAGGGCTATGACGACAAGATGGGCGCGCGGCCTCTGGCCAGGGTGATCCAGGAGCACATCAAGAAGCCGCTGGCGGAAGAGCTGCTGTTCGGCAAATTGGTGAAGGGCGGTCTGGTGAAGGTTGGCGTCAAGGATGACGCGATCGCCCTGGAGTTCGAGGAACCCCAAAAGCCGCGGATCACCGGCTCCAAGCCGCCGCTGTTGACCGCCGAATAGACGCGGACAACAGCGACACAAGACAGGCAAACGCCCGGGATTGCCCGGGCGTTTCGCATTTCCGGGGCGGTCGCGCCGGCTCCGGTCCGTGGCACCCCGTGGGTTCATACGCCGTGGCCCCCGGTGGGATATTCGAACCAGAAGGAAGCTGCAGAAGGGCCCCTGCCCGGCCCGGACAGCCGAGGATCGGCGCAGGGCGGCGCCGGCCGCTCCGGTGGCGGACGGCGGGCGGCAGCACACAGCCGCATGGCCCGCGCCGCTACATCTGCGTCAGCTTCAGCTCGATGCGGCGGTTCTGCGCCCGCGCGTCGGGCGTGTCACCCTTGGCGACGGGCTGGTACTGGCCGAAGCCCGCCGCGGCCAGATGCTGGGGCGGAAAACCCAGATCGTCGATCATGTAATGCACCACCGACAATGCCCGCGCCTGGCTGAGTTCCCAGTTGTCCCTGTACTGGCCGGTCCCCGACAAGGGCGTCGAATCGGTGAAGCCGTCGACCTCGAGGATCCAGTGGATGTTGGTCGGAATCTCGGCGGCGATGGTCTGCAACGTCCTGGTCACGCCCGCGATCTGCTGCTTGCCCTCGGGCGACAGCGTGGCCGAGGCGGGCTCGAACAGCACCTCGGAGGAAAAGACGAAGCGGTCGCCCACGATCCGCACGCCGGGCTGGCCCTTCAGCACCTGCCGGAGCTTGCCGAAGAACTGCGAACGGTATTGCTCAAGGTTCTGTGCCTTCGCCTCGGCCGCCTTGCGCGCGGCCTCTTCCAGCGCCAGGCGCTGCTTCTCTTCCACCGCGACCCGCGCCAGCGCGGCGTTCAACTGGCTGCCCAGGGTCTGGATCTGCACCTTGTTCTTGGCGTCCTTCACGGCCGAGGCGTCCAGCACCCCCTGCAGGTTCGACAATTGCGTGCGCAAGGCCGCGATCTGTTCGTTCAACAGCGCCACCTTGCGCAGCGCCCCGGCGGATTTCGCCTTCTCGTCCGACAGCGCCTTGTTCGCCGCGGCCAGCAGAACCGCCTTCTGCTGGGCCTCGGTCAACTGCGTCTTGCCCTGCTGCTGGGCCGCCAGCTTCGCCGCCAGAGCCGCCGACAGCTTCGCCGTCAGATCCTTGTTCGAGGCCTGCGCCGTGGCAAGCTTCTGATCCAGCGCCTGGGTCTTGTGCTGCGCCTGGTCCTGCGCCGCCAGCGCCGCCGCCAGCTTGGCGTTCAGATCCTTGCTTGCGGCCTGGGCCCCGGCCAGAAGGGTCAGCGTATCCTCGGCCTTCTTGCGCTGCGCCTCCAGCTCCAGCGTCATCGCCGTCAGCTCGTCTTGCGAATTCTTCAGCTTGTCGCGCAAGAGCTTGGCCGCCGCCGCATCGGCAAGGCGCTGCTTCTCGGCGGCGCTAAGCTGGTCCTTGGCGTCCTTCAGCTTCGCCTGCAACGCCTGGGCTGCCGCGTCCTGGGCCAGCTTCTGCTTCTGTGCCTCGGTCAGGTCGGATTGCAGCTTCGCCACCTGCCCGGCCTGGGCCTGGGACTTGTCCTTCTGGTCCGACAATTCCGCCGCCAGCGCGGCCAGGTTCGTGTCCTTGGTCGCGGTCTGCTTCTTCAGGCTGGCCACCAGCGCCTGCATCGCCTCGGCCCGCGCGGCCGCCAGGCGCGCGGCCTCGGCCTGCGCGTCTATCTCCTTGCGGGCCTTGGCCACGGCCAGATTCAGCGCGTCGCGCTGCGCCTGCACGTCGTTGAGCTTGGCCGCCAGCTGGTCGTTGGCCTTCTGCGCCGATGCCTTGTCGGCCAAGAGCCCCGCCACCCGGGCCTCGAAATCGGTGATCTTGGCCTTTGCCGCGGTCAGGTCGCTTGATTTCGCCGCCAGCTGGCTGCTTAGCGTGGCGATCATCGTCGTCTGCTCATCCGCCTTGCGCTGCGCAGCCGTCAGGGTGTTGGACAATTCTGAATTCTTGCGCTTTTCCAGCCCAAGCGCATCGGCCAGATTCTGGATCTGGGTATTGAGTTGGCCCAACTGGGTGTCTTGCGTGGTAATCGTCTCGCGCAGCACGAACTGCACGATCATGAAGATCGTCAGCACGAAGATCAGCACCATCAGAAGCGAGGTCATCGCGTCGACGAAACCCGGCCAGATCGGGGGGTCTTCGCGGCTGGTTCCCCGCCGAGACAGCCCCATCGCCTAGCCCCGCCCTTCCGCGACGGGGGCGCGTGACAACGCCCGGATCGCCTTGGTCAGCGCCGCCAGATCGCCGCGCAGATCGGTCATGCTTTCCTGTCGCCCGGCCGAAATCTCTTCCAGGATGCGCAGCAGCTGCACGTCGATCGAGCGCAGCCGCATCCGGCTTTCCGCGTCGGCATGAGGATCGGCAAGGGACCCGGATCGCGCGCCGCCGGTCTCGGCCTCGCGGCGCATCAGTTTCAGCATCTCTTCCTGTGCGGCGGCGAGGCGTTCGAACAGGGCGCGCTCGGCACGGCCGGCTTCTGTCGCATCGTTGCGCTCGGCTTCTATGCGGCGCACCAGAACCTCGACCGCGCCGGTGACCGAGGCCAGCCGCGCCGTGGTCTCGGCCCGGCTTTCCTCGGACCGCGCCACAAGGGTTTGCAGGGCCTCCATCTGCTCGGCCATCTGGTCCAGCACCGCCGCCAGCACCGAATGATCGCCCTCCCCCCCGTCCGAGGCCAGGCCCAGCCGGGTGATGGTGGAAAGCCATTCCTCCAGCTGGCGATAGAAGCGGTTCTGCGCCTGGCTGGCGAACAGCTCCAGCAGGCCGACGACAAGCGAGCCGGCCAGCCCCAGCAGCGACGACGAAAACGCCGTCCCCATGCCGCCCAACTGCTTTTGCAGCCCGCCCATCAGATTGCCGAACACCTCGACCGCGCTTTGCCCTTCCTTGGGGGCCAGCGACTGGATCGTCTGCACCACGGCGGGCACGGTTGTCGCCAGGCCCCAGAAGGTGCCCAGAAGGCCCAGGAAGACCAGCAGGTTGATCAGATAGCGGGTGATATCGCGCGCTTCGTCGATACGGGTCGCGACCGAATCGAGGATCGAGGTCGCGGAGGTCGACGAGATCTGCGACCGGGCGCCCCGGGTACGCAGCAGTTGCGCCAGCGGCGCCAGCATCCGGGGCACACGCACGAACTGGTGGCCCGGTATGTGATTGATGAAATCGCCGATCCAGCGCACCGAGGCGAACAGCCGGAACACCTGCAGGAAGCACGATGCCACCCCCACCAGGAAGACGAAGAAGATCAGCCCGTTCAGATAGGGGTTGGCCAGGAACACCCCCGACACCCGTGGCCAGGCGACATAGCCCCCCACCGAAACCAGCCCGACCACGACCAGCATCGTCGTCAACTGGCGCACCGGTTGCTTGAAGAACTGTTCTGCCTCGCCTGCCGGTCTGTCCATCTGGCGGTTTCCGACCCCTTGTCTAGCGGCCATACCCTAGCTGCCCGGTCAGGCCGTGCCAACCGGCAAACAAAGCCGTCGGCGCGCCGTGGCCCAGGTGTCACGCGCCAAGCGCCACACGCGGGGCGCGCGCGCCCGCCCGACGCGGTCGGCGCGGGCACCCGACCGGACATGTGACCATGCGGGTTTCCCCCACGCCTCCCCCGTGCGCCACCCTCGTGCGCTGCTCCACGCCCCCTTGTAACTGCGCCGGGGGCCGAGGTAGGCTCGCGCCATCTCAAGTTGCGAGCACATCATGCTGATCGGCATCCTGCAAACCGGTGAAGCGCCCGAAGCCCTGCGTGGCCAAAGCGGCGACTATCCCACCATGTTTGAACGGCTTCTGGCCGGCCATGGCTTTACCTTCCGCACCTGGCGGGTGATCGACATGGACTTCCCCGAAGGCCCCGGGGCCGCCGATGGCTGGCTGATCACCGGCTCGCGCCACGGCGCATACGAGGATCATCCCTGGATCGCCCCGCTGGAGGATTTCATCCGCGCGGTCCAGGCGGCGCGCGTGCCGATGGTGGGCATCTGCTTCGGCCATCAGATCATCGCCCAGGCATTGGGCGGGAAGGTCGAGAAATTCCCCGGCGGCTGGGCCGTCGGACCGCAGGATTACGATTTCCAGGGCCGCAAGCTCACCCTGAACGCCTGGCATCAGGATCAGGTCACCCGGGCGCCCCAGGGCGCGCGTCAGGTGGGCTCTTCGCCGTTTTGCGCCAATGCCGCCCTGGCCTATGGCGATACGATCTGGACGGTGCAGCCACATCCCGAATTCCGCGACGACTTCGTCAAGGGTTTGATCGAGACGCGCGGCCCCGGCGTCGTGCCCGCGCCGCAGCTGGCCGAGGCAGCCGCCCGCCTGGGCACGCCGATCGACGATCTGTCCATGGCGCGGGACATCGCGGCCTTCTTCACCCAGGCCCGCGCCGCGGCCTGACCTTCACGGATCGGATCCCCCAATGGCGATCACTCAGGACTGGATCGAGAAGCTGCCCGAAGCGGCACGCGACTATATCGCCGAGCGTCGGCTGGACGAGGTCGAATGCATCGTCTCGGACATCGCGGGCGTGGCGCGCGGCAAGGCGATGCCGGCATCGAAATTCACCCGCCAGGACAGCTTCTTCCTGCCGAACTCGATCTTTCTGCAAACCATCACCGGCGAATGGGCCGAGAACCCGGTTGGCGATTTCACCGAACCCGACATGGTTCTGGTGCCCGACTTGACCACCGCCACCGCCGCCCCCTGGACGGCGGACTGGACGCTGCAGATCATCCACGACGCGCAGGACCAGCAGGGCAATCCGGTGCCCTATGCGCCGCGCAACGTCCTGCGCCGGGTCCTGGCGCTGTACGAGGCCCGGGGCTGGCGCCCGGTGATTTCGCCGGAGATGGAATTCTTCCTGGTCGCGCGCAATACCGACCCCAACCAGCCGATCATCCCGCCGATGGGCCGCACCGGCCGCCGGGCTGCGGCGAAACAGGCCTATTCGATGTCGGCGGTGGACGAATACGGCAAGGTGATCGACGACATCTACGATTTCGCCGAGGCCCAGGGATTCGAGATCGACGGCATCCTGCAGGAAGGCGGCGCCGGGCAGATCGAGATCAACCTCAACCACGGCGATCCGGTGCGCCTGGCCGACGAGGTGTTCTACTTCAAGCGCCTCATCCGCGAGGCCGCCCTGCGCCACGACTGCTTCGCCACCTTCATGGCCAAGCCGATCGAGGGCGAGCCGGGCAGCGCCATGCATATCCACCATTCGGTCATCGACATCGCGACCGGCCGGAACATCTTCTCGGATGCCGAGGGCGGCGAGACGCCCGCCTTCCTGCATTTCATCGCCGGGATGCAGCGCCACCTGCCCGCGGTGATCGCGCTGCTGGCGCCCTATGTGAACAGCTATCGCCGCTACGTCCCGGATTTCGCGGCGCCGATCAACCTGGAATGGGGCCGCGACAACCGCACCACCGGCATCCGGGTGCCGATTTCCGGCCCCGAGGCACGGCGGGTCGAAAACCGGCTGGCGGGGATGGATTGCAACCCCTATCTCGGCATCGCGGCGTCGCTGGCCTGCGGCTATCTGGGGCTGAAGGAGGCGCTCGATCCGCGGCCGCAATGCCTGGGGGATGCCTATCTGGGGATCGACGAACTGCCGACGAACCTGGGCGACGCGCTGGATACGATGGCCGCCAGCGCCCCCGTCCGCGACGTGATGGGCCCCGAATTCTGCGCCGTCTACGAATCCGTGAAGCGCAACGAATACAAAGAGTTCCTTCAGGTCATCAGCCCCTGGGAACGCGAACACCTGCTGCTGAACGTATGAACCTGCTGCATGCCAATGACAAAACCGGCGCCTATCCAGGCAGCTGGTACGCCGCGACCGCCACCCCGGCCAGGCCCTACCCGCCGCTCAGGGGGGCCGTGAAGGCCGATGTCTGCATCGTCGGCGCCGGTTTCACCGGGCTTTCGGCGGCGCTGCATCTGGCCAAGGCGGGGCTGGATGTCGTGGTGCTGGAGGCCCACCGCGTGGGCTTCGGCGCTTCGGGGCGCAACGGCGGACAGGTCGGATCGGGCCAACGGCTGGGCCAGGACCGGCTAGAGGCGCAGGTCGGCCGCGACGATGCGCATCGCCTGTGGCAGATGGCCGAGGACGCGAAGCAGCTGATCCGCGACCTGATCGCGGAACACGACATGCCGGTCACCTTCCATAAGGGTGTCGCCGTCGCCTGTCGCCACAAGAGCGAGGTGGCCGAAGCCCACGCCTACGCCGAAAAGCTGGCCCGCGATTACGGCTACGACCGGATCGAGCCGCTGGACCGCGCCGGCATCGCCGATCTGACCGGCTCCGACGCCTATGCCGGCGGCGAGGTCGACCGGGGCGCGGGCCATATCCATCCGCTGAACTTCGCCCTCGGGCTGGCCAGGGCCGCAACCGAGGCCGGCGCCCGGTTCCATGAGCTTAGCGAAGTCACCGGCTTGCACGCCGGCCCGCCGCATCTGGTGCGACTGGACCGCGCCGAGGTTCGGGCCGATCATGTCATCCTGGCCTGCAACGGCTATCTCGGCGGGTTGGAGCCCCGGGTCGCCCGCCGGGTCATGCCGATCAACAATTTCATCGTCGCGACGGAACCGCTGGGCAAACGCTGGGCCGAGATCCTGCCCTCCAACGCGGCCGTCTACGACAGCCGCTTCGTGGTGAATTACTGGCGCCGGTCCGATGACGGCCGGCTGCTGTTCGGCGGCGGCGAAAGCTATGGCTACCGCTTTCCGCGCGACATCGCCGCCACGGTGCGCGGCCCGATGATCGATGTCTATCCGCAGCTGCGCGACCTGCGCATCGACTATGCCTGGGGCGGCACGCTGGGCATCACCAGAACCCGCCTGCCCTGCTTCTACCGGCGCGACCGCACCATCCTGTCGGCCTCGGGCTATTCCGGCCATGGCGTGGCATTGGCCACCATCGCCGGCAAGATCCTGGCCGAAACCGTGGCAGGACAGGCCGGGGATTTCGACCTGATGGCGCGGCTGCCGATGCCCGCATTCCCGGGCGGTCAGATGCTGCGCTATCCGCTGCTGGTCCTGGCGATGAGCTGGTTCGCGCTGCGCGACCGCATCGGCATGTGATCGCCGGCGCGCAAGAATTTACTCGCCACTTCACTGTTACCAACTTACCATATTCCTGAAATCTACTTTCAGAAAAGGTGAAACATGACCCCACCGCCCAACGTCTATGATGCCGAACCGATCCCCGAGGCCGCCCGGGCCGAGATCGAGCGTCTGCTGAGCACGGGCGATCTGTTTCGCTACACCTCTGAAAACGCGCCGGTTTCCCTGCTAGAGGCCGAATTCGCGGAGATGATGGGCACGCGCTATGCGCTGGCGGTGTCGTCGTGCTCGGCGGCGTTGTTCCTGTCGCTCAGGGCGCTGGACCTGCCGGCGGGGGCGCGCGTCCTGATCCCGGCCTTCACCTTCGCCGCGGTGCCTTCGGCCGTGGTCCATGCCGGTTGCGTGCCGGTGCTGGCCGAGGTCGGCGCGAATTTCCGCCTCGATCTGGCCGATTTCGAGGCCAGGCTGGACGACACGATCGCCGCCGTCCTGATCAGCCACATGCGCGGCCATACCTCGGACATGGATGCGATCCTGGACCTGGCCCGGGCGCGCGGCGTGCCGGTGATCGAGGATGCGGCGCATTCGCTGGGGACGCTCTGGCATGGCAAGAAGATCGGCACCCTGGGACGCGTGGGCTGCTTCAGCTTTCAATCCTACAAGCTGGTGAATTCCGGCGAGGGCGGCATCCTGGTGACCGACGACCCCGAGATCGCGGCGCGGGCGATCATCATGTCGGGCGCCTATGAACACAACTGGAGGAAGCATCCGGGGATGCAGAATTCCTTCCATCACTGGCAAAACAAGCTGCCGCTCTACAACATGCGGATGAACAACCTCTCGGCGGTGCTGGTGCGCGCGCAACTGCCCGAGGTGGCGCGGCGGGTGCGCGACGGGCGGGCCAATCACGATTACGTCGCGGATCTTCTGAACGCCTCGCCCTGGCTGTCGGTGCCGCCGGCGCTGGCGCCCGAAACCCGCGCGCCGGATTCGATCCAGTTCAACCTGGTCGGCTTTGGCCATGACGACGAGGCCCGCGCCTTCCAGTCGGCGGCCAAGGCGCGCGGGGTCTCTGTGCAGGTCTTCGGGCTGAGCGAGGACAACGCCCGCGCCTTCTGGAACTGGGAATTCCTGGGCCAGATGCCGGATCTGCCGCAGACCCGTGCGATGCTGATGCGCGCCTGCGACGTGCGCCTGCCCGCACGGCTGACGCGGCCCGATCTCGATTTCATCGCCAACGCGCTGATCGGCGCGGCGCAGGCGGTGAAGACCGAAGCGCGCGCCTACGGCACCTGACGCGGCGACAGCCGTCACAGCACCTGCAATTCGCCCTCCAGCCAGGGCAGGCGGCGCAATGCGGGGGTCACGACCATTTCCTGCAGCAGACCGCGCAGCCGGTCGGCCACCTCGCCGGGCATGTCGCGCAGCACACCGCGGCGGGCGCTCAGCGAAATCCGCCGCGACATCGGCGCGAAGGGCAGCGGCAACACATCCGCGCGGTCGCGGAAGCGTGCCGCATGCAGGTAGCCCAGCGGTGTCAGAATGGTCCAGCCCAGCCCTTCGGACACCATCGCCATGATCGCATGATAGCTGTCCAGTTCGAACCGATGGGCGGGGCGCATCTCTTCATGCGCCAGATGCGCGGCGATCTGGCGGCCCATGGCATGGCGGGCGGAATAGGCGATCAGCGGCAGTGCCTTCAACTGCGCCAGCACATCTCCACCCGGGTCCACCGCGTCGCGCGGTGCGGCAACGACAAAGGGTTCGGACAGCAGGGGGTGTACCTCCATCCAGGCGGCGGCTGGGCCGGTCTCGGCGCAGACCACCATGTCGAGCGCGCGGATGTCGAGCTGGTCGAGCAAGCGGTGGCTGGGCCCGGTCTCCAGCAGGAACTGGCAGCCCTTCAGCTCTTGCGCCATCGCAGCAAGAAGCCGTGGGGTGACGTCGGAATCGAAATCCTCGATCATCCCAAGCCGAAAACGGGTCAATCCCGACAGATCGCCCAGCGCCAGTTCGGACCGCGCCTCGGCCGCCTCGTTGGCGATCACCCGGGCGCGGCGGCAGAACATCTCTCCTGCCGGGGTCAGGCGCAACGGCCGCGCCGAGCGGTCGAAAAGCTCGGCGCCCAGCGCCGCCTCGAGCGCGGCAAGCTGCTGACTGATCCCCGAGACCGACACCCCCAGCCGCTTGGCCGCGGCCGATACCGTGCCCTCGTCGGCGGTGACCAGGAAAACCTCGATCCCCCAAAGCGTCAGCCGCCCCTGCGTCTCGGCCATCTGGGGCTCCTTGCGTCGTTTCGGGGCGCAGGCTAGCCCGGATGCCCCCCCCCGCACAATCGGCTGGGCGGCACGACCCGGCCTCCCGCACAGGCCGCCGTGGCGGGCAGGGCAAGCTGCGCGCCCGGCGCGCTGACGTGCTGGCGCCCCGGGCAGATTGCGCCCGCCGCGACGCCCGGATAGCGTGGCGCCAGTGTCAGTTTGGAAAGGACAGGATCATGCGGGACGATTCGCCCAATTCCTGGGAATCGCGCGCCGACAGCTTTTCGCTTTACGGCTTCACCGATCTGCCTTCGGTCCACGAACGCGGTGCCGTCGTGGTGACCCATGGCAAGGGCCCCTATGTCTACGACGTCCACGGGCGCGAATATCTCGATGCCAATTCCGGCCTGTGGAACATGGTCGCGGGTTTCGACCATCCGGGCCTGGCAGAAGCCGCCAAGGCCCAATACGATCGCTTCCCCGGCTACCACGCCTTCTTCGGCCGGATGTCGGACCAGACCGTGCTGCTAAGCCAGAAGCTGGTCGAGGTCTCGCCCTTCGAGAAGGGCCGCGTGTTCTACACCAACTCGGGCTCCGAGGCGAACGACACGATGGTCAAGATCCTGTGGTTCCTCGGCGCCGCCGAGGGCAACCCGCAGCGGCGCAAGATCATCACCCGGGTGAATTCCTACCACGGCGTCACGGCGGTCTCGGCCTCGATGACCGGCAAGCCCTACAATTCGGTCTTCGGCCTGCCGCTGCCGGGCTTCATCCACGTCGGCTGCCCGCATTACTGGCGCTTCGGCCAGGACGGCGAGACCGAGGAACAGTTCACCGAACGCATGGCGAAGGAACTGGAGGCCACCATCATCAAGGAAGGCCCCGACACGATCGCCGGGTTCTTCGCGGAACCGGTGATGGGCGCGGGCGGGGCGATCCCGCCATCGAAGGGCTATTTCCAGGCCGTGCAAAAGGTGCTGAAGCGCTACAACATCCCGCTGATCGCGGATGAGGTGATCACCGGCTTCGGCCGCACCGGCAACACCTGGGGCTGCGAGACCTATGACTTCACCCCCGACGCGATCATCTCGTCGAAGAACCTGACCGCGGGCTATTTCCCGATGGGCGCGGTGATCCTGGGCCCGGACCTGGCCGACCGCGTGCAGGCCGCCGCCGAAGCGATCGAGGAATTCCCGCATGGCTTCACCGCCTCGGGCCATCCGGTGGGCTGCGCGGTGGCGCTGAAGGCGATCGACGTGATCATGAGCGAGGGCCTGGCCGAGAACGTCCGCACCCTGACGCCGCTGTTCGAGGAAGGCATGGCCCGGCTGGCCGAGAACGCCAATATCGGCGAATGGCGCGGCAAGGGGCTGATGGGCGCGCTGGAAGCGGTGCAGGACAAAGCGACGAAGACGCCATTCGACGGGTCGCTCTCGGTCTCGGAACGCATCGCCAACACCTGCACCGACATGGGGCTGATCTGCCGCCCGCTGGGTCAGGCGGTGGTGCTATGCCCGCCGTTCATCATGACGCCGGCGCAGATGGACGAGATGTTCGACAAGCTGGAAAAGGCGCTGAAGAAGGTCTTCGCAGAGGTCGCCTGAGGCCGCTTTACGGGTGCGCGCCACATCGCGGGCGCGCACCCGGCGCAAGGCGAAGCCCGGGGCCCGCGGGACTACATCTTCGACAGTTTCGACTGCAGCTCTGCCAATTGCTGCTTGATCTTCTTCAGCTCGGCGTCCTTGTCGTCGTCCCCGTCCGCGGCATCGTCCGGCGCGGGACCCGTCGTGCCCCCGGTCCAGCCGCCCATCATGGATTTCAGGAACGCCTCCTGCTGGCGCTGCATCGCCTCGAAGCCGGGCACGCCCGCCATCGGGTTGGGCATGGCGCCGAAATTTTCCATCATCTTCGACTGACCCTCGCGCAGCATCTCGAACGAGGCCGCCAGGAATTGCGGCACCACGCTTTGCGCATTCGTGGTGTAGCTGCGCACCAGATCGTTCAGCACGGTGATCGGCAGCACGCTTTCACCCTTGCTTTCGTGCTCGGCGATGATCTGCAGAAGGTACTGCCGGGTCAGGTCGTCGCCGGATTTCAGATCGACGATCTGCACCTCGCGCCCGGCGCGGATGAATTTGGCGATGTCGTCCAGGGTGACGTAATCGCTGGTCTCGGTATTGTAGAGACGCCGGCTTGCATAGCGCTTGATCAGAAGCGGCTTGTCGCCCTCGGCCATCGCATCCCCCTCCCGGAATTTTTGCACTGACAGCAAAGATTAGGGCAGTGCAGCATAAAAGGAAAGGGCGGACCAACAAGGGCCCGCCCATCCGCGTCGCCCGCCGGCGGGAGGAGGTTCCGGCGTGGGCGCGATCCGCGTGCGCGAATGTCGGCGGTCACTTCGCCGCGGCACTGGCTTTCTTGGCCGCGGCGGTCACGTCCGAAGTCGCCTTCTTGACCGCGGCGGTCGCGTCTTCCTGCATGTCCTTGCCGGCGGCAAGCATCAGCTCGACCGTCTCCATCTGCACCTTCTTCGCCACTTCGGCAAAGGCGGCCAGGTTCTCGGCGGCCATCTCGGCCGAGGCCGAGGCGAACTCGGTCATCGACTTGGTATAGTCGGTCGGCTCGGTCTTGGCCTTCGCCACCTCACCGAACTTGGCCAGGGTGTCCTTGGTCCACTTGTTCGAGATCTCGGCCGATTTCTCGGCGGCGTCGAGCGTGACCTTGGCGATCTTCTCGCCAAAGGTGGCGGTCGACTTGAAGGCGTCCTGGAACGCCGAGGTGTCGATCGGGAAGGCCTGCATCATGTCCTGCATGACCTTGGTGTAGTCTTGGGTCTTGGCAACCATCGGGGAAACTCCTGTGTCTCGATCCTGTCGCGGGCGGCCCGTTCGGGCCAGGTACTGCGGTGTACTGCGGTCCGCGTTTCGTCCTGCACAAGTATATACATGCTGCACTGCAGCATTTCAAGTCATTTCGCTGCGATGCAGCAAAAAGCAAGCCGCCACGCGGGCTTGTCAGGTGCCGGGCTGCGCGGTGACATATGTGCCCGGTGCCGGGGCGAGAATGCCGCCCCCCGAATCGCCCGGGACGCGAGCCTTCACCAGCGCGCCCGAGCGCGGCTTCAGCCAGTCCTGCCAGGCGGGCCACCAGCTGCCCTGGTGAAAGTTGGCAGCCTGCAGCCAATCGCCGGGATCGCCCGCCGGCGGGCCACCGGTGTAGTGGCCGTACTTGTTCTTCGAGGGCGGGTTCACGATCCCGGCGATATGGCCCGACTGCGCCAGGATGAAGCTCTTGTCGGGCGACCCGAACTGCTTGATGCCGTTGAAGATGGATTTCCACGCCGCGATATGGTCGGTCTCGCAGGCCACCGCGCAGACCGGCAGCTTGACATCCGAGATGCGCACCCGTTCGCCGCAGATATCGAAGCCATCGCGCGCGAAGGCGTCTTGCTGACACAGGCCGCGCAGATATTCCATCGCCATCTTGGCAGGCAGGTTGGTGCTGTCGCCGTTCCAATAAAGCAGATCGAAGGCGGGTGGCGCTTCGCCCATCATGTAGCTTCTGATCGCCGGCTGATAGATCAGATCGTTCGAGCGCAGGAAGGAAAAGGTGCGCGACATGTAGAACGACCGCAAAATGCCGTTTTCTTTGACCTCGCGCTCGATCCCGTCGACGAAATCATCCGTCAGGAACACCCCCACCTCGCCCTGATCCGAGAAATCGGTGAGCGTGGTGAAGAAGGTGGCCGATTTCACCGGATTCTTGCGCCGCTTGTCCAGAAGCGCCATGACCAGCGCCAGCGTGGTGCCCGCGATGCAATAACCCACCGCGTTCAGCTTCTTCTCGCCGGTGGCCTCCTTCACCGCGTCGAAGGCGGCAAGATAGCCCTCCTGCACATATTCATCCATGCCGACATCCGCATAGCAGGTGCCGGGATTGACCCAGCTGACCACGAACAGCGTATAGCCCTGATCGACGATCCACTTGATCAGGCTGTTCTTGGGCTTCAGATCGAGGATGTAGAACTTGTTGATCCAGGGCGGAAAGATGATCAGCGGGGTCTTGTGCACCTTCTCGGTCGTGGGCGCGTATTGGATCAGCTCCAGCATCCGATTGCGAAACACCACGCGGCCCGGCGTCGTGGCCAGGTTCTCGCCCACCCTGAAGGCCTCTCGATCAGCCAGCGTCACCAGCAGATCGCCCTGGTTGGCCTCGAGATCGCGGACCAGGTTCTCAAGCCCCTGCACCAGGGACTCGCCATCGGTCTCGACCGCGCGTTCCAGCGCGTCGGGGTTGGTGCCCAGGAAATTCGTCGGCGCCATCATGTCGAGGATCTGACGCGCGAAGTATTCCACCCGCTTGCGATCCCGTGGCACCAGATCGTCAAGCGCCTGCACCGCGTTCTCGACCGCCTCGGAATTCATCAGGTATTGCTGCTTGATGAAGTTGAACCAGGGGTGGGTCTCCCACAGGGGGTTGGAAAACCGCCGGTCCGGGCCGGTCGGATCCGGCGGCGCGGCAAGCTTGCCCTTGACCAGCTGTTCCTGCGCCTCGGCGTAATGCTTCAGGGTCTTGCCCCAGTAGCTGACCTGCTGTTCGATGATCTTCGAGGGGTTCTGGATCATCTCGGCCATATAGGCGGCGGCGGCCTTCATGAAGAGGTCCTGACCGGGACCCTGCAGCGCAGAGGGGATCTGCCTTTGCTGCGCGAGCACGGCGGCCAGACGACGCGACAGTTCATCCACCTTGGAAAGATTGGCATTCAGACGATCCAGGCGGGATGCTGCATCTGCATCATCAGTTGTCATCTTAACTAATCCCCCCTATCGTGTCGCAATGCAGCATATCGCGCGGGCCAAAAGGGCGAAAGCGACGATTGCGCGCGCCAAGGGGCGAGCAGCCTTGGGAAAGGATCCGCAATGAAGAACCTGATGACCTACGATCTGATGGAGACCGCGCGAAATACCAACGAATGGCTGGGCGCCTCGGCCCGTGCGCTGGCCGCCTATCCGATATTCGGCATGGTCCCCAGCCCGATGGTCAACCTGACCGCCGCCTGGGGCGCGGTGACCGAGCGCGCCTTCTCGCGCATGGTGGCAAAGCCCGCCTGGGGCATCCGCACCTTCACCGGCGAAGATGGGCGCGATCACCTGGTCTCGATCGAGACGCTGGTCGACAAGCCGTTCGGCGATCTGATCCATTTCAAGGTGTCCGGCCGCAAGCCGTGCAAACGTCGCATCCTGCTGGTCGCGCCGATGTCGGGCCATTACGCCACGCTGCTGCGCTCGACCGTGAAAAGCCTGATCGTCGACAACGAGGTCTATATCACCGACTGGAAGAACGCCCGCGACATCCCCGTGTCGCTTGGCAAGTTCGACATCGAGGATTATACGCTCTATCTTGTTGATTTTATGCGTTATCTTGGCCCAGACCTGAACGTGATCGCAGTTTGCCAGCCGGCGCCGCTGACACTGGCCGCCACCGCCTATCTGGCCGAGGAAGAGCCCGAGGCCCAGCCCCATACCCTGACCCTGATCGGCGGCCCGATCGACCCCGACGCGGCGGCCACCGAGGTGACCGATTTCGGCCGGCGGGTGACGATGGGGCAGCTGGAACATCTGGCGATCCAGCGCGTGGGGATGAAATACGCCGGCGTCGGCCGGCCGGTCTATCCCGGGCTCATGCAATTGACCTCGTTCATCTCGATGAACGCCGACCGCCACGGCAAGGCCTTCTTCGACCAGATCGTGCGCGAGGCCAAGGGCGAGGCTTCGGAATCCGATGCCCATAACCGCTTTTACGACGAGTATCTGGCCGTGATGGACATGACGGCGGAATTCTATCTTTCCACCGTGGAGCGGATCTTCAAGAACCGCGAGATCGCGCTGAACGAATTCACGGTTGCGGGCAAGCCGGTGGATATCGGCAAGATCACCCGGGTCGCGGTGAAGACTGTCGAGGGCGCGAACGACGACATATCGGCGCCCGGGCAATGCATCGCGGCGCTCGGCCTGTGCACCGGGGTGCCAGAGGCGAAGAAGGCCAGCCATGTCGAGCCCGGCGCGGGCCATTACGGCATTTTCGCCGGCAAGTCCTGGCGCAACAACATCCGCCCGCTGGTGTTGGACTTCATCGACACCCATCAGGGGCTGGGCGGGCCGAAGATGCGCGCGGTCTCGTCCTGAGCGCCGCCCGGGGGCCCTTCCACAGGGCCCCTAGCTGACGCCCTGGTCCAGCCATTCTTCGATGATGTCGGTCACTACGCGGGGCTGTTCCATCGTCGGCAGATGACCGCAAAGCACGATCTCGACGCAGCGCGCCTGCGGCATCAGTTCGGCCATGAAACGGTGGCGGCGCGGCAGGGTGGCGGGATCGTCGGCACCGCAGATCACCAGTGCCGGCAGATTGGCGCGGCGCAGCACGGCCTGCTGATCGGGGCGGCGCTGCATCGCGCGGCTCTGACGCACGAAAGCCCCCTCGCCCAGGGTCAGGGCCATGTCGCGCACCATGTCGTGGATCTCTTGTCGCGCGTCCCCATCGGCGAGCCAGGTCACGGGAAGTTCCTCGTCCACCACGGCGGCCAGTCGCCCTGTCTGCGCGCCGACAATCCGCGGCTCGCGCGCGACGGCCTGGGCTGCGGGTTCGGGCTGCGCCGAAAAGGCGATCAGCACCAGCCGGCTGACCCGATCGGGCGCGCGTCTCAGAATTTCCAAGGCAACATTCGCCCCCAGTCCCTGCCCGGCCAGGGCGAAGCTGGCCGGAAGCCCGGCCAGGATATCCTGGGCCATCTCCTCGATCGAAATGCCGCGACTGGGGGGCGCGCACATCACGGCGCGTCGGGACGAAAGCGCGATCATCTGGTGCCAGACGGCACGCGCATCGCACATCATCCCCGGGATCAGGACAAGGGGTTCCGGCATCGACAGGTCTTTCCGCGCATGTTTCCGCGCCTGCCATCACAGTGTCGCAGAAGATCGCGGGTTACAAGCGTCTGCACGCCGGCTTTGGAGAAGCCGCCTGAAGGGCGGTTCCGAGCGTTGCGCGACCAGCGCCTTCCGTGCCATGATTCAGGCAGCCGGGCGGTCGATGGTCACCTGATTGCGGCCCTCGGCCTTGGCGGCCAGAAGCGCGTGATCGGCACGGTCCAGAAGACTGCGCCCGTCGGTGCCGCCCGGCTGGGTCGGATCACCGATCGCCAGCCCGATCGACAGGGTCACGGTGATTTCGGCGCCGTTCGGCAAGACCGCCGGTGCCGCCTCGATCAGCCGACACAGGCGCTCGGCCAATTGCTGGGCGGTGGGCAGGTCGGCATCGGGAAGCACAACCAGAAATTCCTCGCCGCCGATGCGGGCCAGCAGATCCCCCGCCCGCAGATTTCGGGCCAGACGTTCGGCCACCCGTACCAGGACCTCGTCCCCAGCGGAATGCCCCCAGGTGTCGTTAATCCGCTTGAACCGGTCCAGATCCAGCACCATGACCGCAAAGCGCCGGCCGCTGCTGTCGGCGCGTTCGGCGATCCGCGCAAGATGCGGCAGCGCATAGCGTCGATTGTAAAGCCCGGTCAAAGGATCGGTGACCGCCAGCCGCAATCCCTGGCTGACACAAGCGCGCAGCCGTTCCAGTCGCCGCTTGCGGGCGATCAAATGACCCAGACGCAGCGCGATCTCGCGCGGGTCGAACGGGCCGGTGACGACATCGCCCGCGCCAAGATCCAATGCGATCGCCGCCGCGGCAGGCCCGCCCCGGGGCAGCAGCACCAGGATCGCCGCATGCCGTGTCGCCGCCCGCGAACGCAGTTCCGACATCACGTCGAGCGCCCCCGCCACGCTGCCAAGCCCGGGCCCCACGCTGGCCCCGATCGCCAGGACAAAGACATCGGCGACGGGCCGCCCCGGAACTTCCGAAAGCACGTCGGCGCGGGGCAACAGATCGACCGCCGTGTCAAGTTGCGCGGCCAGCGCGGTGCGCCAGACCACGCCGTCGTCCTGCGCATCGGCGACCAGGGCGACACGTGCTGGCTTTTCGGGGCCGGCGGCGGATTCGGCAAATCCCAATTCGCGGCAGGTATCATCACGCAGCTGCAATTCGGCCTCGATTTCACCCGCGCGCACCAGACTTCGAAGCCGCGCCAGCAGCAACGCCTCGTTCAACGGTCTCGTCAGATAATCGTCCGCCCCCGCCTCCAGCGCGGCCAGGCGGTCCTCTGGGTGGCCCTTGGCGCCCAGCATCACCACCGGCAGCGTGGCAGTCTCGGGATCCGACCGCAGCCTTGCGCAAAATTCAGTGCCGTCCATATCCGGCAAGCTGTGGTCGATCAGCACCACATCCGGCCGCTCGCTGCGCGCCAGCTTCAACCCCGCACCGCCGTCCACGGCCTGCAGGATCGAATAGAAGGCCTGGCCTAGCCGGGCCTTCATCACGATGCGGCTGGTCGCGACACCGTCAACGATCAGGATGCTGCCTGACACCTGCAAGTCCACCCTTGTGTTTACCGCTCTCAGCCGCCAGATTCAGACCGAGAGGTTAAGATTTCCTTTCCAATCACTAAGATTGAACGGAGCACGCCATGATCACGCGCGAAAGCGCCGAGACCCTGGGGCTGCGCGCGCTGGGATGGCTGGCGTCTCAGGACGACCTGCTGCAAACTTTCCTCGGGGCGACCGGAGCCGATGTGTCAGAGATCAGGGAATGCGCGGGGGATCCCTCATTTCTTGGCGCGGTGCTGGATTTCCTGCTGATGGACGATGCCTGGATCATGGCCTTTTGCGATGCCGAGGGGCTGGCCTACGACACCCCCCTCGCGGCCCGCCAGATCCTTCCGGGAGGGGCGCAGACCCATTGGACATAGGGGATGGCGGCGCCGGAACAGCACATGGCGCACCCAGCTTGCCAAGCCCGAGGGCGCATGTCAGTTTCGCCCCAGCCCGAGGGAGGAAATATGTCCATCAGCCCCGCGACCGCCCCGGCCACATGTGCCGCGCAGCTCCCGCAAGTCACCCATGCCCGCAATCCCGGCCACGCGCTCGATCTCGACTGGGTTTCCGCCGTCCAGGCCAATACCTCGGCGATCGAGCGCCGGGCCGCGACATTGCCGGGGCGCCGCTCTGTCAAGAAAGATTACCAGGCGGCGTGGCTGTGCAAGGCCGTCAGCCTGATCGACCTGACCACCCTGGCCGGTGACGACACCGAGGGCCGGGTACGCCGGCTCTGCGCGAAGGCGCGTCAGCCGGTGCGCCCCGACCTGCTGGCAGCGCTGGGGATGGAGGGCCTGACCACCGGCGCCGTCTGCGTCTATCACGAGATGGTGGAAACCGCGGTGCGGGCGCTGGAGGGCACGAACATCCCCGTCGCCGCGGTCTCCACCGGTTTTCCCGCCGGACTTTCGCCCTATCGGCTGCGCATCGCCGAGATCGGCGAAAGCGTGCGCGCCGGGGCGGCCGAAATCGACATCGTGATTTCGCGCCGCCATGTGCTGACGGGCAATTGGCAGGCGCTTTACGACGAGATGCGCGAGATGCGCGAGGCCGCCGGCGCGGCCCATGTGAAGGCGATTCTGGCGACCGGAGAGCTGGGCACGCTGCGCAATGTCGCCCGCGCGTCGCTGGTGTGCATGATGGGGGGCGCCGATTTCATCAAGACCTCGACCGGCAAGGAAGGCGTGAACGCCACCCTGCCCGTCAGCCTGACGATGATCCGCGCGATCCGCGACTATCAGGCCGCGACCGGCCACAAGGTGGGCTACAAGCCCGCCGGCGGGATTTCCAAGGCCAAGGACGCGCTGGTCTATCTGTCGCTGATGAAGGAGGAACTGGGCCATCCCTGGCTGCAGCCCGATCTTTTCCGCTTTGGGGCTTCCTCGCTTCTGGGCGACATCGAGCGCCAGCTGGAACACCATGTCACCGGCCGCTATTCGGCCGCCAACCGCCATGCGATGGGGTAAATGATGCCAAGCAAATCAGATCTGGAAGGCTGGGTGTTGGACGCGGTTCGCGAAAACGGTGGCGAAGCCTCGGTGCTTCAAGTTGCTCAGTCCATCTGGCGAACTCATGAACAGGATCTGAAGATGTCTGGCGACCTTTTCTATACGTGGCAGTATGACATGCGTTGGGCGGCCCAGAACCTGCGCGGTGCCGGAAAGTTGGTCCTCTCAGGACGGAACTGGGCGCTCAAATGACCGTCCGCGATATCTTCGACACCATGTCCTACGGCCCCGCCCCCGAAAGCGCCGCCGAGGCGCAGGCCTGGCTTGACCGCCACGACCGCCGCTTTGGCCATTTCATCGGCGGCGCCTTTTCCAAACCGGGCGAAACCTTTGCCACGAAGAACCCCGCCACCGGCGCGGCGCTGGCCGAGGTGACGCAAGGCAGCCGCGACGATATCGCGCGCGCCGTCGCCGCCGCCCGCAAGGCGCAGCCGAAATGGGCCGCACTTCCGGGCCATAGGCGCGCGCGGGTGCTTTATGCGCTTGCCCGGCTGGTGCAGAAGCACGCACGCCTCTTCGCGGTGCTCGAGACGCTCGACAACGGCAAGCCGATCCGCGAAAGCCGCGATATCGACATCCCCCTTGTCGCGCGGCATTTCTACTATCACGCGGGTCTGGCCCAGCTGATGGAAAGCGAGCGTCCGGGGATGGGACCGCTTGGCGTCTGCGGCCAGATCATCCCGTGGAACTTCCCGCTTCTGATGCTGGCCTGGAAGGTGGCACCTGCGCTGGCCGCGGGCAACACGGTGGTGCTGAAACCGGCCGAATACACGCCCCTCACCGCGCTTCTGTTCGCCGAGATCAGCCACGAGGCCGGGCTGCCGCCGGGGGTTCTGAACATCGTCACCGGCGACGGTGCGACCGGCGCGGCGCTGGTCGACGCCGAGGTGGACAAGATCGCCTTCACCGGCTCGACCGAGGTCGGTCGCCGCATCCGCGAGGCCACAGCCGGACGCGGCGTCGCGCTGACGCTGGAGCTGGGGGGCAAGTCGCCCTACATCGTCTTCGATGACGCCGATCTCGACAGCGCGGTCGAGGGGCTGGTGGATGCGATCTGGTTCAACGGCGGCCAGGTCTGTTGCGCGGGCTCTCGCCTGCTGGTGCAGGAGGGCGTGGCCGGGCGCTTCCACGAAAAGCTGCGCGCCCGGATGGACAAGCTGCGCCTCGGCGACCCATTGGACAAGTGCATCGACATGGGCGCGGTGGTCGATCCGGTGCAATTGCGCACGATCACCGAGATGGTCGCGGCCAATACCGAGGGCGAGACCTATCGCGCCGCCTGCGCGGTGCCCGAGGGCTGCTTCTACCCGCCGACGCTGATCAGCGGCCTTTCGCCCTCGGCCCGGCTGATGCAGGAAGAGATCTTCGGCCCGGTGCTTGTTTCCACCACCTTCCGCACGCCGGCCGAGGCGGTGGAATTGGCCAACAACAGCCGCTACGGGCTGGCCGCGTCGGTCTGGACCGAGAATGTGAACCTTGCCCTCGACATCGCGCCGAAGCTGGCGGCGGGGGTGGTCTGGGTGAATGGCACCAACATGTTCGACGCGGCGGCGGGCTTTGGCGGGCTGCGCGAAAGCGGTTTCGGACGCGAGGGCGGCTGGGAAGGGCTGATGGCCTATCTGCGCCCCGCGGGCAAGGCGCGGGCGCTGAAACCGACGATGCCGAACCCCGCCCCCGCCGAGCCGAAGATCGAGGGGATCGACCGCACGCCGAAATTCTACATCGGCGGCAAGCAGGCGCGCCCCGACAGCGGCTATTCCACCCCGGTCTGGGGCGCGAAGGGGCAGCTTCTGGGCGATGTGGGCCAGGGCAACCGCAAGGACATCCGCAACGCGGTGGAAGCCGCGCGCGCCGCGAAGGGCTGGGCGCGGGCCACGGCGCACAACCGCGCCCAGGTGCTTTACTACGTCGCCGAGAACCTCTCGGCCCGCGCGGGCGACATTGCCGCGCGTCTGAAGGCGATGACCGGCGCCCCGGCCGAGGCCGAGGTGGAGGCCGCGGCGGCGCGGCTGTTCAGCTATGGCGCCTGGGCGGACAAATACGAGGGCGCGGCAAAGCCGGTGCCGCTGCGCGGCGTGGCGCTGGCGATGCCTGCGCCGGTCGGCGTGATCGGCGCGCTTTGCCCTGACGAGGCGCCGCTGCTGGGGCTGGTGTCGGTGATGGCCCCGGCGATCGCGATGGGCAATGCCTGCGTGCTGGTGCCCTCGGCCGCGCATCCGCTGGCGGCGGCGGACCTCTACCAGGTTCTCGACACCTCTGACGTGCCGGGCGGGGTGGTGAACATCGTGCCGGGCGATCCCGTGGAGCTGGCGCGCACGCTGGCCGGCCACATGGATGTGGACGCGGTCTGGAGCTTCTCGTCCGCCGATGTCTCGGGGCTGATCGAGCGTGAATCGGCGTCCAATCTGAAGCGGACCTGGGTGAACCACGGCCGCGCGCGCGATTGGTCGGGCGCCGCGGGCGAGGGCCGCGAATACCTGGCCCAGGCGACCGAGGTGAAAACGATCTGGGTGCCCTACGGCGAGGGTTGACGCGGCCGATCGTCAGGCGCCGGGGGTTTCACACCCCCGGACCCCCGTGGAGTATTTGGACCAAGATGAAGGCCAGGACCGCGTTTCGCTTTCATCTTGGCGCTGATGGCGCGCGATTGTCGTGGCGGCGCATCCGTGCAGGCGGCGATGACACCGGGCGGAGTCCCGCCCCTAGAGCGCCGCGAAAAGCCGCGGGTCCAGCGTGTCGGCGGCGAAGGTCTTGCCTTCGCACAGCACGCTCACCGCGTCGTGGGAATGCAGGCTTTCCTTGTGGCTGGCCACCACCCGGAAATCGCCCACCCGCGGATCGGCCTGCAATTTCTCGGCGAAAAGCCGTACCGCATCCTCGACGAAGATCGGGTTGGCGGCGTTCAATTCGGCAAAGGCCTGCTCGTCCTCGCGCTTGACCATCACCTGGGTCTCGGTCGGCACTGCCGCGCGGCACAGGTCCACCAGATCCTCGACCGTCAGCGGCGCCTCGGTCAGCGCCACCGAGATCCGCGCGACCGAGCGCTGCGAATGCGGCGTGGCCAGGCGACCGCGGCTGGCACGGGCATGTTCGGACAATTCCAGCGAACAGGGGCAGGTGGAGCTGTAGACGTAGTCGAGATGCAGCACCGCGCTGCGCGCGCCGGCGGCCTCGGCCAGTTCCAGCGTGACGTCGTAGTACTGATAGCCCGACAGGCCCGAGCGCAGCGATTCCACCTGCATCGGGAAGGCGAAGCGAAGCGCGATGCGGGCGTCGAAACTGCCCAGGTCGCGCTTGTAGTCGTCCAGTGCCGCCGCGACCACGCCAAGGCCCATCTCCTTTTCGGCATGGGCGTAGAAGCTGCGCAGGATGCGGCTCATGTTGATGCCCTTCTGCTCGGCCTCCAGGCTGACGGTGCCGGTGACCGAGGTTTCCAGCAGCTGCGGCGCGCCGGCGCGCGTGGGGTGGCGCAGCGGCAGGCGGAAGTTCGAGATGCCGACATGCTGGATCGGGCGGTTCTGGCCACGGATCAGGCTGGCGGGGCCGTTCTGCAGATCGGGCAGTGACTCCCGATAGGCCGCGTCGACGGCGAATTCGCTGTCATAGTCGCGCGACAGCTCCGATCCGGTGAGGGCTGCGAGTTCGGCGGCGCGCGCGGCGCGCTCTGCCTCGGGGGCCGTTTCCAACCAGGTCTTTAGCGTTTTCAGGGCGGCGGCGGCATTCTTCGCCTCGTCCTGCGGCTCGTCTATCCGCATGTTCATAGCACGTCCTTCTGGTGCCCCCCGCTTATCGGGGTGAATAATGACAAATGGGGTGAGGCGGGGCTTTTTCCAGTCCCGCCGCCTTGGCGAAGGGATGCACTATCCCGTTCACCGCATCAGATCCGGGCCAGCGCCTGACGCAGATCGGCGATCAGGTCATCGGTATCCTCCAGCCCGATCGACAGCCGGATCAACCCCGGCGTGATGCCCTGTTCGACCTTCTGCGCATCGGGCAGGCGCTGGTGGGTCGTCGTCGCCGGATGGGTCGCGATCGAGCGCACATCGCCGAGGTTGTTGGAAATCGTGAAGATGGACAGTGCGTCGAGAAAGTGGAAGGCGGCATCCTTGCCGCCGGCGATGTCGATCGTCACCATGGTCCCGCCCGAGCCCATCTGCGCCATCGCCAGCGCGTGCTGCGGGTGACTGTCCAGCCCGGGATAGAGCACACGGCCCAGCGCGTCATGGCCCTCAAGCGCCCGCGCCACCGCTTCGGCCGAGGCCGCCATCGCGCGGCAACGCAGGTCGAGCGTCTGCATTCCGTTCAGCATCACCCAGGCGGTGAACGGGCTCATCGCGCCGCCGGAATGCTTCATGTAGGGCTCGACGGTCTTGCGGATCATCTCTTCGGTGCCGCAGATCACACCGCCCAGCGCGCGCCCCTGGCCATCGATATGCTTTGTCGTGGAATAGATGACGACATCGGCCCCCAGTTCCACGGCACGGCTGAAGATCGGCGTGGCAAAGACGTTGTCGACAACGACGGTGGCGCCGACCGCATGGGCAAGCTCGGCCACCGATTTCAGGTCGATCACCTCCAGCGTCGGGTTCGACACGCTTTCCAGGAACACCACCTTCGTGTCGGGCCGGATCGCATCGCGCCACTGGTCAAGGTCGGTGCCGTCGACGAAGGTGGTCTCGACCCCGAAGCGGCCCAGGACTTCCTGGAGGATATAGGTGTTGGAGCCGAACAATGCCCGGGACGAGACGACGTGATCGCCGGCGCGCAGCATTGCGGTCAGCGCGCCCGAGACGGCGGCCATCCCCGACGCGGTGGCGAAGGCGGCCTCGGTGGCCTCGACGGCGGCGATGCGGTCCTCGAACATGCGCACGGTGGGGTTGCCGTAGCGGGCGTAGATGAACTCGTCGGGGCCGGCGTTGACGAACCGTGCCTCGGCCTGTTCGGCGCTGGGATAGGCGAAGCCCTGGGTCAGGAAGATCGCCTCGGCCATCTCGCCCCAGCCGCTGCGCTTCGTGCCGCCATGGACCAGTTTCGTGCGTCGTTTCCAGTCGTCCTTCATCGCGCGCCTCCTTTGCGCATCAAAAAACCCCCACCGCGAAAGGCGTGGGGGTGTCGGTACGCTCCCTGCCCTCTTTAGCGGCTTGTTTAACGTGGCCCGCAATCCGGTGTACAAATCGCCACATCCCCGCGATACGCCCCGCGGCACGGCACGTCAAGGCAAGCTGGGCCGCGGTGGCCGCGTGGCAGGCGCATTTCGGGATGAGCGGGGAAAAGACGGGGGCGCGGGCGCGCAACCATGCTGCCCGGCGCGCCCCCGGGGGGGAACGCCGGGCGGCCGGGGGCGCAATCTCCTGCCTCAGGGCGGCGCCGATCAGGCCTCGGCGGTGAAGCCCGCGGCCTCGATCCCGGCGACGGCGGCGACCGCGTCGTTGTCCGAGGTGTCGCCGGTCACCCCGACCGCGCCCAGCACCCGGCCGCGGCCGTCGCGCACCAGCACGCCGCCGCGCACCGGCACGAAGCGGCCGCCGTAAAGGCCGTTCATCGCATCGGTGAAGGTCGGCTGCGCCTCGGCCCGCTTCTGGATCGCGTCGCCGCCAAGGCCCAGCATCAGGCAGCCATAGGCCTTGCCGCGGGCGATATCGAACCGCCCCGGGCTGGCGCCGTCGGACCGCTCGAAGGCGATCAGGTGGCCGCCGGCATCCAGCACCGCGACCGAGAGCGGGTTGAGCCCGGCTTCAGCGCCCTTGGACAGCGCCGCCTTGATGATCGAACGCGCCTTCTTAAGGGTGATCATTGTCGCGTCCTTCCTATTGCCCGGCCCGCGCGGCCTTCAGTTCCAGCCGCCGCGCGTGCAGCACCGGTTCGGTGTAGCCCGAGGGCTGGATGCGGCCCTTGAAGACCAGATCGCAGGCCGCCTGGAAAGCGATCCCGTCAAAGCCCGGCGCCATCGGCATATAGGCCGGATCGCCCGCGTTCTGGCGGTCGACCACGGCGGCCATCTTCTGCATCGCCGCCATCACCTGATCCTGGCTGACGACGCCGTGGTGCAGCCAGTTGGCCAGCGCCTGGGAAGAAATGCGGCAGGTCGCGCGGTCCTCCATCAGCGCCACGTCGTGGATATCGGGCACCTTGGAGCAGCCCACCCCCTGATCGACCCAGCGCACGACATAGCCCAGGATGCCCTGGGCGTTGTTCTCGATCTCCGATTGCACCTCATCGGCGTTCCAATTGGCGCCCTCGGCCAGCGGGATGGTCAGCAGATCTTCCAGCGTGCCGCGCGGGCCGTCCTTGGCGATCTGATCCTGCCGGGCCAACACATCGACCTTGTGGTAATGCGTGGCGTGCAGGGTGGCGGCAGTGGGCGACGGCACCCAGGCGCAGTTGGCGCCGGCCTTGGGGTGGCCGATCTTCTCGACCAGCATGGCTGACATCAGATCGGGCGCGGCCCACATGCCCTTGCCGATCTGGGCGCGGCCCGCCAGCCCGCAGGCCAGCCCGATATCGACGTTGCGGTCCTCGTAGGACTTGATCCAGGCGGAATTCTTCATCTCGCCCTTGCGGACCATCGGCCCGGCTTCCATCGAGGTGTGGATCTCATCCCCCGTGCGGTCCAGGAAGCCGGTGTTGATGAAGGCCACCCTGTGCCTGGCCGCGCGGATACATTCCTTGAGGTTGGCCGAGGTGCGGCGTTCCTCGTCCATGATGCCCAGCTTCACCGTATATTGCGGCAGCCCCAGCGCGGCCTCGACGGCCGAGAACAGCCGATCGGCAAAGGCCACCTCTTCGGGGCCGTGCATCTTGGGCTTGACCACATAGACCGAGCCGGTCGCGGAATTGCGCATCCCGCCCGACTTCTTCAGGTCGTGCATCGCGCAAAGCGTGGTGCAGAAGGCATCCAGAATACCCTCGAACACCTCGGCCCCGTCACGGTCCAGCACCGCGGGCGTGGTCATCAGATGGCCGACGTTGCGCACCAGCATCAGCGCCCGGGCCTTCAGTACCAGCGTGTCACCCTCGGGCGTGGTGAAGGTCAGATCGGGGTTCAACTCGCGCAGGATCTGGCGGCCATTCTTGACCAGGCTTTCGCGCAACTCGCCGGTCATCAGGCCCAGCCAGTTGGAATAGGCCAGCACCTTGTCCTCGCCATCTACGGCGGCGACCGAATCCTCGCAATCCATGATCGAGGACATCGCCGATTCCAGCCGGATGTCAGAGACATGGGCGCGGTCTCCCTGCCCGATCGCATGGGTCGCGTCGCGGTCGATGATGATGTGCAGCCCGTGGTTTCGCAACACGATCGACCGCGGATCACCAGCCGCGCCCGCATAGCCCGCGAATTGCGCGGGGTCCGAAAGGCCGGTTTCCTCGGAGGTCTGCACCAGCAGCGCGCCGTCCTCGATCTTCAGCGCCGTCACGTCGGCCCAGGACCCCGCGACCAGCGGCGCCACGTCATCCAGGAACTGCCGCCCCCAGGCGATCACCCGCGCGCCGCGCTCGGGGTCGTAGCCGCCGGCCTTGGGCAGATCGCCCAGCGCATCGGTGCCGTAGAGCGCGTCATAGAGCGACCCCCAGCGCGCATTCGCCGCGTTCAGCGCATAGCGCGCGTTCATCACCGGCACCACCAGCTGCGGGCCGGGAACATGGGCGATCTCGGGATCGGTCGCCGCGGTCTCGATGCTGAAATCCGGGCCTTCGGGCGCCAGATAGCCGATCTCCTTCAGGAAGGCGGTATAGGCGGCCGCGTCATGGGGCTGGCCGCGCCGCGCCACATGCCAGGCGTCGATCTTTTGCTGCATTTCTTCGCGCCGCTCCAGCAGGGCGCGGTTCTCGGCGCCCATCTCATGCACCGCCGTTGACAGCGCCGACCAGAAGGCGCCCGCCTCTACCCCGGTGCCCGGCAACGCCTGCGCTTCGATGAAAGCAGCAAGACCGCTATCAACCCGCAACCCCTCGCGTTCCACCCGTTCCGCCATCGTCAGCCTCCATGCGCGCAGCAATTTGGACCGTACCGATAGACGATCACCGCCGAAACGCAAGGATTGGTCTGTCAAAATTACCAATTTTAGTAGATTTTTCTGAGCCGACTCTAAAAAATTCTTCCAGACCGGTGCCCCTGCAGCCGCGTTTCGCGTGCCGGGCGACCTTGCGCCCGCGCGCCATTGCCCTACAGATGAACGCAAAACGCAAGGAGAGAGCGATGAAGGAAGCCGCCCCCCGGACCATACGCCTGGCCGAGTACACCCCGCCGAGCCATCTGGTCGAAGGGGTGGAACTGCAGTTCACACTGGCCCCGCGCACCACGCGGGTACGCTCGGCCATCCGCTTCCGGCCCAATCCCGCGCGCCCCGACGCCGTGGCGGGAACGGCCGATTTGCGGCTTGACGGCGAAGCGCTGACGCTGATCCGCGCCGCGATCGACGGCACCGTGCTGGCGGCCGCGCCGGATGCAACCGGTCTGACCATCCCCGCAGCCGCCCTGCCCGCCGGCCCGTTCCTGTTCGAGGCCGAGGTCGAGATCGCGCCCGAGACCAACACCGCGCTGGAGGGCCTGTACATGTCGAAGGGCATGTACTGCACCCAGTGCGAGGCCGAGGGTTTCCGCAAGATCACCTTCTACCCCGACCGGCCCGACGTGATGGCGCCGTTCAAGGTGCGCATCGAAAGCGATCTGCCGGTGCTATTGTCGAACGGCGACGCGGTGGGCCAGGGCCCCGGCTGGGCGGAATGGCACGACCCCTGGCCCAAGCCCGCCTATCTGTTCGCGCTGGTGGCGGGCGATCTGGTCGCCCATTCCGACCGTTTCACCACCCGCTCGGGCCGCGAGGTGGCGCTGAACATCTGGGTGCGCCGCGGCGACGAGGACCGTTGCGCCTATGCGATGGATGCGCTCAAGCGGTCGATGAAATGGGATGAGGACACCTACGGGCGCGAATATGACCTGGACGTCTTCAACATCGTCGCCGTCGACGATTTCAACATGGGCGCGATGGAGAACAAGGGGCTGAACATCTTCAACTCCAAATACGTCCTGGCCTCGCCCGAGACCGCGACCGATGACGATTTCGCGCGCATCGAGGCGATCATCGCGCATGAATATTTCCACAACTGGACGGGCAACCGCATCACCTGCCGGGACTGGTTCCAGCTGTGCCTGAAAGAAGGGCTGACGGTGTTCCGGGATCAAAGCTTCTCGGGCGACATGCGCAGCCACGCGGTTAAGCGCATCGAGGACGTGCTGACCCTGCGCGCCCGCCAGTTCCGCGAGGATGCGGGGCCGCTGGCGCATCCGGTACGGCCCGCCTCCTACCAAGAGATCAACAACTTCTACACCGCGACCGTCTACGAGAAGGGCGCCGAGGTGATCGGCATGCTCAAGCGCCTGGTGGGCGACGAGGCCTATCGCCGCGCGCTCGATCTGTATTTCGAACGCCACGACGGCGAGGCCGCGACGATCGAGGACTGGCTGAAGGTGTTCGAGGACGCGACCGGCCGCGACCTGACCCAGTTCAAGCGCTGGTACACCGATGCCGGCACCCCCCACCTGCGGGTAACCGACGACTACCGCGACGGCACCTATGTGCTGCATCTGGAACAGCAGACCCTGCCCACACCGGGCCAGCCGGAAAAACCGCCGCGGGTGATACCGGTGGCTGTGGGCCTCTTGAACCCCAACGGCGACGAGGTGCTGCCGACCCGGGTGCTGGAGATGACCGAGGCGCGGCAAAGCTTTTCCTTCGAGGGCCTCTCGGCGCGGCCCGTGCCCTCGATCCTGCGCGGCTTCTCGGCGCCGGTGATCGTCGAGCGCGAGACCAGCGCCGAGGAACGCGCCTTCCTGCTGGCCCATGACACCGACCCGTTCAGCCGGTGGGAGGCCGGGCGCGGCCTGGCCAAGGAGGTGCTGGTTCGGATGGTGACCGAGGGCGCCGATCCCGCGCCGGGCTTTCTGGAGGGCCTGGGCGCGATCTTGCGAGACGACAGCCTAGATCCGGCGTTCCGCGCGCTGACCCTGCGCCTTCCGTCCGAGGACGACATGGCCCAGACCCTGCACGCCGCGGGCCATGTGCCCGACCCCACGCGCATCCATGTCCGGCGCGAGGCGCTGATCGAGGCGATCGCGCGGCATCTGGCCGGGGCGCTGGGGGCCACCTATTCCGCGATGTCGGTGCCCGGCCCCTACACGCCGGATGCCGGCGCGGCGGGCAAACGCGCCCTGCGCGGCGCGGCGCTGGCGTATCTGACGCGGATCGACGGCGGCGCGGCGGCCAAGGTGCAATACGGCGTGGCCGACAACATGACCGAGGCGCTGCAGGCGCTGTCGGCGCTTCTGGACATCGGCCAGGGCGCGGCGGAACTTGCGTCGTTCGAGGCGCGCTGGCGCGACGATGCGCTGGTGATGGACAAGTGGTTCACCCTGCAAGTGCTGCACGCCGCGCCCGATGACTGCGCCGCCAACGCCCGCGCCCTGACCGAACGGTCCGATTTCGACTGGAAGAACCCCAACCGGTTTCGTTCCGTCATCGGCGCAATCGCGGCCAATGCGGCGGGATTCCATCACCCGTCGGGCGACAGCTACCGGTTCCTGGCGGATTGGCTGATCCGCCTCGACCCGCTGAACCCGCAGACGGCGGCGCGGCTTTCGGCCGCCTTCGACAGCTGGGCGCGCTACGATGCCGACCGCCAGGGGCTGATCCGCGACCAGCTGGCCCGGATCGCCGCCACGCCGGGGCTGAGCCGCGATCTTTCGGAAATGATCAGCCGCATGAGAGGAGAGGAAGATGCGTAAGGTCGTACTCGTCACCGGGGCCAGTGCGGGCATCGGCACCGCCTGCGCGGTCGGTGCCGCAAAAGCGGGCTATGACGTGGCCGTGGCCTACGGCCGCGACAGCGACGGCGCCGAGGCGACGGCGCGGGCCGTGCGCGAAGCCGGCGGCAGGGCCGAGATCGTGCAGGCCGACATGGCCACGCCCGAGGGGCCGGATGTGCTGTTCCAGGGGTTCGATGCTGCCTTCGACCGGCTCGATGCGCTGATCAACAACGCCGGAATCGTCGATGTCGCCGCCCGGGTCGAGGACATGAGCCAGGAACGCCTGAGCCGGATGTTCCAGATCAACGTGGTGGCGCCGATGCGGGTGGCGGGGCTTGCGGTCAAGCGCATGTCCACCAAACACGGCGGCGCGGGCGGGGTGATCGTCAACCTGTCCTCGGTCGCCGCGCGCCTGGGCTCGGCCAACCAGTTCGTCGACTATGCCGCCTCGAAGGGCGCGATCGACAGCTTCAACAAGGGTCTGGCCGACGAGGTCGCGGGCGAAGGCATTCGCGTCGCCGCCGTCCGCCCCGGCCTGATCGACACCGCGATCCATGCCAAGGGCGGCGATCCGGACCGCGCCCAGCGGCTGGCGCACATGATCCCGATGGGCCGCACCGGCAGCGCCGCGGAAGTGGCCGCCACGGTCCTGTGGCTGATGTCGGACGCGGCCTCGTACGTTACCGGCACGACGCTTGACGTCTCCGGCGGGCGCTAGGCCCCGCCGCCCTTTCCGCCTCTGCTTTCCGGCGGAAATATCCCGAGGGGGCGAGCCGCGGGGCAACGGCGGCGGCGCCCCCTCCCTCGGCTTGCCCCGCCCGCGGCTTCGGCCTAGAAGACCCCGAAGACGCAAAGGATCCCGCTCATGCTCGACCTCACATTCGACGCCCCCAAGCCCAAACGCATCACCGGCGCCAAGCACGATTGGGAACTGGTGATCGGGATGGAGATCCACGCGCAGGTCTCTTCCAACGCCAAGCTGTTTTCCGGCGCCTCGACCCGCTTCGGGGCGGAACCCAATTCGAACGTGTCCTTCGTCGACGCGGCGATGCCCGGCATGCTGCCGGTGATCAACGAATTCTGCATCGAACAGGCGGTGCGCACGGGCCTTGGCCTGAAGGCGCAGATCAACCTGTTCTCGGCCTTCGACCGCAAGAACTACTTCTACCCCGACAACCCGCAGGGCTATCAGATCAGCCAACTCTACCACCCGATCGTGGGCGAAGGCGAAGTGATCGTCGAGATGGGTCCCGGGGTGGCGCGGGTGGTCCGGATCGAGCGCATCCATCTGGAGCAGGACGCGGGCAAGTCGATCCACGACATGGATCCGAACATGTCCTTCATGGATTTCAACCGCACTGGCGTCCCGCTGATGGAGATCGTCAGCCGCCCCGACATCCGCGGCCCCGAGGAAGCCGCCGCCTATGTCGGCAAGCTGCGCCAGATCCTGCGCTATCTGGGCACCTGCGACGGCAACATGCAAAACGGCAACCTGCGCGCCGACGTGAACGTCTCGGTCTGTCTGCCCGGCGCCTACGAGCGCTACCAGGAGACCCAGGATTTCGGCCATCTGGGCACCCGGTGCGAGATCAAGAACATGAACTCGATGCGCTTCATCCAGCAGGCGATCGACTACGAGGCAAGGCGCCAGATCGCGATCCTGGAAGACGGCGGACGCGTCGATCAGGAAACCCGCCTGTATGATCCCGACCGGGGCGAGACGCGCAGCATGCGCTCAAAAGAAGAGGCGCATGATTACCGCTACTTCCCCTGCCCCGACCTGCTGCCGCTGGAGATCGAGCAGGCGTGGGTCGACGACATCGCCACGAAGATGCCGGAACTGCCGGACGCCAAGAAGGCCCGCTTCATGGCCGATTTCGGCCTGACCGATTACGACGCCTCGGTGCTGACGGCGGAACTCGATTCGGCGCGCTTCTTCGAGGGTGTGGCCGAGGGCCGCGACGGCAAGCTGGCCGCGAACTGGGTGATCAACGAATTGTTCGGCCGGCTGAAGAAGGAAGGCCACGAGATTTCTGACAGCCCGGTCTCGGCCGAGCAACTGGGCGCGATCGTCGACCTGATCGCCAAGGGCGACATCTCGGGCAAGATCGCCAAGGACCTGTTCGAGATCGTCTATACCGAGGGCGGCGATCCGGCCCGGATCGTGGAACAGCGCGGCATGAAGCAGGTCTCCGACACGGGCGCGATCGAGGCGGCGGTGGACGAGGTGATCGCCGCCAACCCCGCGCAGGTGGAAAAGGCCAAGCAGACCCCCAAACTTGCCGGCTGGTTCACGGGCCAGGTGCTGAAGGCCACCGGCGGCAAGGCCAACCCCAAGGTGGTGACCGAACTGGTGACCAAGAAGCTGGGGCTCTGACTCCGGCCGCCCGGCCGGCCGCGGCTACAGGTCGGTCTGGATCCAGCGCGGGGAATGATGGATGTCGACCGTCTGCAGCCGCCCGGGGCCCAGGTTCTCGAACCTGTGCGGCACGCCCTTGGGGCCCATGACCACCTCTCCCGCGCCGGCGTCGATCACCGCGCGGCCCACGAAGAACCGCGCGCGCCCCTCGATCACCACGAAGGTCTCGTCATAGGGATGGACATGCAGGGGGGGCCCCTCTCCCGGGGTTTCGTTGCCATAGGTCAGTATCGTCACGGGCCCGCCCAGGCTTTCCCCGTTCACGAAGCCGCGCCAGGGCGCCGCGCCTTCGAACAGCCGCTCCTTCGCGGGCGGGCGGCCATCGGGCGGTGCCGTGGCCGGATCGAAATCATGTCGCGCCATTCTTTCTGCTCCTCGCGCGGGGCTCTGCCGTCACCTTGCGGCGCGACAGGGCCGCGCGCAAGAACGTGCCATTTCATGGCTGCGTTGCAAAGTCGCATAGTAGATAGACGCATTCTGATGTGATGGGTTGACAACTCCCCCCCTGACAGGGCCCTGTGGTGCGCACGCAAAGAAACGTGAAAGCGGGGAGGGTTTTCATGACGTTGTTGCGAAATCTGCTGGCATTGGTCGGGCTGGTCGCCGTCATCGCGCTGCTGTGGGTCCTGTGGACCTTTCGCGGCTTCGATCCTCAGGCGCCGCGGGTCTATTGGAACATGGCGCGGGATCTGGCCGCCACCGGCGATGCCGCCGCGGCCACGGTGTGGAAGGCCAAGGTGGCGCCGGGGCTGACCTTTGCGGATGTGGATCAGTCGATCCAATCCACCGCCCAGGCCGACAACATCAAGGACGTGGGCCAGCTGCCGTTGGGCGATCAGGTCGCGGCGATGATGGGCAAGCCCTGGCGCAAGCTGAAGATCTACCTCTATTGCAACCCGCTGACCGCGGCGAAGATGGTGGATTATTCGGATGCCTACAGCGCCTATCTGCCTTGCCGCCTCGCGCTGTTGCAGGACAAGTCTGGCCAGCTTTGGCTTTATTCGCTGAACATGGACATGATGATCCATGGGGGCAAGCCGCTGCCCCCCGATCTGCGCAAGGAGGCCGTGCATGTGCGCAAGGTCATCCTAGACATCATGCACAAGAGCGCGAGCGGGGATTTCTGATCGGAACCTTTGGGGCCTGCCGGCGGTTTCCAGCCTTGTGACCATCGGCTGCCCCGATCCAGCTTGGCCTTGCCGATGCAGTCGGTTAACCTTTTGAGCACCGCCACCGGAGAGCCATGATGTCCGCACCCAGCCGCTTTGAATACAAGGTCGTCCCCGCGCCCAAACGCGCCGAGAAGGTCCGCGGCGCCAAGTATACCGAGGACCGCTTTGCCCATGCGCTTGCGGGGCTGATCAACAAGTTAAGCCGCGAAGGCTGGGAATATGTGCGCGCCGAGACCCTGCCTTGCGAAGAGCGTTCCGGCCTGCGCGGCCGCACGACCACCTTTCAAAACATGCTGATCTTTCGCCGCCAGACCGAAGCCGAAACCGAAGCCGAGATCCCGGCTGTCGCCGCCGCGGCGCCGGCCGAACCGGCGCTGCACCGCGATCCGGTTCGCGCCCAGCGCAATGAAGGTCCGCGTCTGGTCACGTTGCGCGGCGACGAGGGCGGCATGGCCCCGGCCGTCGGCTCGGCCAAGGGCGAACAGCCGGCGAAGTGACGGCCCGCGCCCCCCGGCGCAGGAGGGGCGCGATGGCTGATCCGGCCTTCCAAGCGGTATCGGCGGAAACACGCAATGGTCTGGCCTCATGCCGGGAGATGGCGGTCAGCGGTAGGGCGACGCGGCCTTTGCCTGGCGCCGGCGTGGCGAGGCTCTGGCCGGGCCGCCGCGCGGGGCCGTCCTTGTAAGCCGCCCCACCAGATCGGTCGCAGGCCTTCCGATCCGAAACGGTCGCGGATTCCGACAGGCGCGGGTTCCGGCAGGCAGCCAGGAAAGGCGGCCGTCGCGAGAAACGGCCCGGCCCACAGCCAGCCTTCTCTGCCTCGCTCGACCGCCGCGCCCAGATCTTTCGCCTTTGCTGCCGCCCGAAGACTTGCGGCGGGCGGCACGTTTCTTTCGGGCCTGACCGCCTCGCCTAGGCGCCCACCTCCAGCGCGAGCGCGTGGATGCGCCCGACCAGATCGGGCCCCAGCGCCTCATGGATGGCGCGGTGGCGGGCGATCCGGCTCATCTCGGCGAAGGCCGGGGCCTTGATCGTCACCCGGAAATGGCTTTCGCCGCCCTCTTGGTACCCGGCATGGCCCCGGTGGCGCTCGCTCTCGTCGATCACCCGCAGTTCATCCGGCGCGAAAGCCTGTGTCAGACGTGTCTGGATCTCTTGAGTTACGTTCATTTTCTTCCTGTCAACCCCTTCAAGTATACGCGAAAAACCCTAAACTGATGCGCCCGAGTCGGAAAGGCAACGAGATGAGCAAAGGGTCCCCGTTCGAATTCGACATCCGCGTTTCTTCGGACAAGAAGCGCCGCACCCGTGGACGGCGGGGGATGTCCGGTGCCTTCGAGACCTCGACCCGGGTCTGCGAACACCCCGGTTGCAAGGAGGCCGGCCAGTACCGCGCGCCGCGCTCGCCCGATCATCTGGACGAATACCGCTGGTTCTGCCGCGACCATGTGCGCGAATACAATCTGAAATGGAACTTCTTCTCGGGCCAGACCGAAGAGGAATTCGAGCAGATGCTCGACAATGATCGGGTCTGGGGCCGCGCCACCAAGCCCTTCGGTGACGGCAAGGAGGCCCGCGCCTGGCACCGGCTGGGTGTGGAGGACCCGATGGAGATCCTGGGCGAGAACGCCACCCGCAACCCGGGCAAGAACGCCAATGTCGGCGGCGCCACCCGCAAGCTGCCCCCCACCGAGCGCAAGGCACTGGAGATCCTCGAGGCGCGCGACACCTGGACGCGGATCGAGATCCGCAAGCAGTACAAGAGCTTGGTAAAGGATCTTCACCCCGACATGAATGGCGGCAAGCGCGAAGACGAAGAGCGCCTGCAAGAGGTCGTCTGGGCCTGGGACCAGATCAAGGAAAGCCGCAATTTCCGCGACTGACGTGGCGCTCCGGCGCGCCCTGGCCACGGCCCGGGGCAAAGCGCCGCCGCATCGGTGACCGGACAAGGCATTTCCGCACGGCGGCGGGGCGGAGGAACCTGCGCGACCGCCTTCCTGTCCGCGACCATATCCCGGGCCCTGCGTGGCGGCGCCTCCGGCCCCGGCTTGGCGCCTGGCGCGCCCCCACACGGTGCAGCCCGGCGCCGTCGCGCGGGAAACCCCCTGCCGCTGCCTCGTCCTCTTGCACCGCTTCGGCAAATGCTCCATCAAGCGAGGGTTGGTTGTTCCGGGCCTTCGCGCCCGGTCGAAGAGGCACTAGGACATGGCGGACGGCACGATGGATATGAACACGAAACCCACCGAGGATGTCTCGGTCCGCGAGGTTTTCGGCATCGACACCGATATGAAGGTAAAGGCCTTCGCCGATCGCACCGACCGCGTGCCCGAAATCGACCCTACGTACAAGTTCGACCCCGATACCACGCTCGCCATCCTGGCGGGGTTCGCCTACAACCGCCGAGTGATGATCCAGGGCTATCACGGCACCGGGAAATCGACCCATATCGAACAGGTCGCGGCGCATCTGAATTGGCCCTGCGTGCGCGTCAACCTTGACAGCCACATCAGCCGGATCGACCTGATCGGCAAGGATGCGATCAAGCTCAAGGACGGCAAGCAGGTGACCGAGTTCCAGGAAGGCATCCTGCCCTGGGCGCTGCGCCACCCGACGGCGATCGTGTTTGACGAATACGATGCCGGCCGCGCCGATGTGATGTTCGTGATCCAGCGGGTGCTGGAACATGACGGAAAGCTGACGCTTCTGGACCAGAACGAGGTGATCACGCCGAACCCGTGGTTCCGCCTCTTCGCCACCTCGAACACCGTGGGCCTGGGCGACACCACCGGTCTTTATCACGGCGTGCAGCAGATCAACCAGGCGCAGATGGACCGCTGGTCGCTGGTGGCGACGCTGAACTACCTGTCCCATGACGCCGAAACCGCGATCGTGCTGGCCAAGAATCCGCATTACAACACCGACAAGGGCCGTCGTCAGATCGGCCAGATGGTGACCGTGGCCGATATGACCCGCACCGCCTTCATGAACGGCGATCTGTCCACGGTGATGAGCCCGCGCACGGTGATCAACTGGGCCCAGAACGCCGAGATCTTCCGCTCGCTCGGCTATGCGTTCCGGCTGACTTTCCTGAACAAATGCGACGAGTTGGAGCGCCAGACGGTGGCCGAGTTCTACCAGCGCTGCTTTGACGAGGAACTGCCGGAAAGCGCCGTCTCGACCGCGATGAAGTGATGGATGCGCCGTTGTCCGCGCCCGGCCTTCACATCGGTCTGATCGGCGGCATCGGCCCCGCCGCCACGCTGGTCTATTACCAGCGCCTCTGCGCCGAGATGGCCCGGCGCGGGGCGCGTCTGGAACTGACCGTCGTCCAGGCCGACATTCACGAGCTGATCGAGAACAACCTCGCCGACCGGCGCGCCGCACAGGCCGAAATCTACCGCCGCCTGATCGACCGGCTGGCAGCCGCGGGGGCCGATTGCGCCGCGATCACCTCGCTTGGCGGGCATTGCTGCTTTGAGGAGACGGCGGCGGTGTCGTCGCTGCCGCTGGTCTCGGCGGTGGCGCCGCTGGACGCCCATTTTTCCGCGCAGGGCATCGGCTGCGTCGGGCTTCTGGGTACCCGGGTGGTGATGCGCACCGGGCTATACGGCCAACTCGTCCAGACCCGTGCCGTGGCGCCCGAAGCCGAAGGCCGCGACGAGATCGAGCGGCTGGGCGCGCTCTACCAGAAGATCGCGGTTGCCGGGCACTGCAGCCCCGAACAGCGCGCGGATCTGATCGAGGCCGGGCGGCGCATGGTCTCCGAACAGGGCGCCGAGGCGATCGTGCTGGCCGGGACCGATCTGGGCCTGGCCTTCGACGGCCAGGACCCGGGCTACAGGGTGATCGACGCGCTCGACGTGCATGTGGCCTTGCTGGCCGATCTGGCAAGCGGGCACGCATCGCTGCCCGCCTGAGCCGCCTATTCGGCGGCCGGCGCCTGCGCCCGCACCGCCGTGCGGCGCTTGTCACGGCTGGCGGCGGCCCACCAGGCGACCTCGTCCAGAAGGCCCCGGGCTGACGGTTCCAGATGCGCGGGCAACTCGCCGCCCTTGGCCGCGGCCATGAAATCGCCGCCGCCGATGTGAACCGCGCCGCCCACCGGCACCATGCGCAGGTTGATCGCCACCAGGCGCAGATGCTCCAGCGCGCGCGACCCGCCCGATCCGCCATAGGCCACCGCGCCCACCGGCTTGTGCTTCCAGCCCTCGAAGCCGTAGTCCAGTGCGTTCTTCAGCACCGCCGGCAACGAGTGGTTGTATTCCGCCAGCACCACGACGAAACCGTCGTAGCCCTTCAGCTTCGCATCCCATTCCAGAGCGGCGGCATTCTCGGCCGGCTTGGCCGAAAGCGGCGCGGTTTCGTCGAAGAACGGCAGCGGATGGTCGCGCAGATCGACGATCTCGGCCTGCATGTCTGGGCGCGCATCCATCATGTCCCTGATCCAGGCCATCGGCTTGTCGGCGAACCGGCCGGGGCGGGTGGTAGAGGGGATGATCGCGATTTTCAGTGTGTCGCTCATTGGACGAATCCTTGTGGTCTGCCTGCATTGCCAACCCCATCTAGGCCGGTCCGCCCCTGCCCGGCCAGACGCCCGCGCGCAAAGCCGCTGTGCATTCCCGCGCAGCCCAAGCTTTGCCCTTGCGGGACCCGCGGGGCGGTGCTTTATCTTTTGCCATGACGAAGCCCAGCGACAACCCAGCCGATCCCTTCAAGAAGGCCCTGGCCGAGGCCACCCGCACCATGGCGGACGATCCCGAGCTGGGCGTCAGCTATTCGGTGGACCCGCCGGGGCTGACCCGCGACGCGATGCGCCTGCCCCAGGTCAGCCGCCGGATGACCGCCGACGAGGTATTGCTGGCGCGCGGCACCGCCGATGCCTTCGCGCTGCGCCACCGCTATCACGATGCCAAGACCCATGCGCGCTACGAGCCCTCGGGCCAGATGGCGCGCGATCTTTACGAGGCGATGGAAACCGCGCGCTGCGAAGCGGTCGGCGCCCATACCATGCCCGGCACCGCCGGCAATATCGACGCCAGGATCGGCGCCGAGGCACGGCGCAAGGGCTACGAGCAGATCGTGCGCGCCGAGGACGCCCCCCTGGCCACCGCGGCGGGCTATCTGGTGCGCCACCTGGCCACCGGCCGCGACCTGCCCAAGGGCGCCGGCAACGTGATGGAGCTGTGGCGCGGCTTCATCGAGGAACAGGCCGGCGGCACGCTGGAGGGGCTGGGCGACACGCTGATGGATCAGGCGGCCTTCGCCCGGTTGTCGCGCAAGGTCATCGCCGATCTGGGCTATGGCGACCAGCTGGGCGAAGACCCCGATTTCGAGGACGAGGACGATAACCAGGACGAGGCCGAAGAGGATCAGGACGATCCCGAAAGCCAGGGCCAGGAAGAGGATCAGGAGGATTCGGAAGCCTCGCCCGAGCAATCGCAGGAAGAACAGCAAGACGACGCGCAGGCGCAGGTCTCGATGGACGAGGACGCCGAAAGCGAGATGTCGGACGACAGCGAGATGCCCGATTCCGACGCCCCGCTAGAGCCTCCGCCACCCGCGCCGCATTCCGAGGCCGACCCGAACTATACCGTCTACAGCACATTGTTCGATGAGGAGATCAAGGCCGAGGAACTGGCCGAGCCGGCCGAGCTTGAGCGCCTGCGCGCCTATCTCGACCAGCAGCTTGATCCCCTGAAAGGCGCGGTGGGACGGCTGGCGAACAAGCTGCAGCGCCGGTTGCAGGCGCAGCAAAACCGCTCTTGGCTGTTCGATCTGGAGGAAGGCATCCTGGACGCGGGGCGTCTGGCGCGGGTGGTGGCGAACCCCACGACGCCGCTCAGCTTCAAGCAAGAGAAGGATACCGAATTCCGCGACACGGTGGTGACGCTGCTGCTGGACAACTCCGGCTCGATGCGCGGCCGGCCGATTTCCATTGCCGCGATCTGCGCCGATGTGCTGGCCCGCACGCTGGAGCGCTGCGATGTGAAGGTCGAGATCCTGGGCTTCACCACCCGCGCCTGGAAGGGCGGCCAAAGCCGCGAGCGCTGGCTGGCGGCGGGCCGGCCCCAGGCGCCCGGGCGGCTGAACGATCTGCGCCATATCGTCTACAAATCCGCCGACGCCCCCTGGCGCCGGGCGCGGCCCAATCTGGGCCTGATGATGAAGGAAGGGCTGCTGAAGGAGAACATCGACGGCGAGGCGCTGGAATGGGCGCATCGCCGGATGCTGGTGCGGCCCGAGGCGCGCAAGATCCTGATGGTGATCTCGGACGGCGCGCCGGTCGATGATTCGACCCTGTCGGTGAACGCCGCGAATTACCTGGAAAAGCACCTGCGCGACGTGATCGCCTTGGTCGAGCGCCGCCGCGCGGTGGAACTGATCGCGATCGGCATCGGCCACGACGTGACGCGCTACTACCAGCACGCCGTCACCATCACCGATGTCGAACAGCTGGCCGGCGCGATGACCGAACAACTCGCCGCGCTGTTCGATCAGGATCCGCGCGCGCGGGCCCGGATCATGGGCGTCGCCAAGGCCGCGCGCTGATGTTCCAAAGCTTCACCGTCACCGCCCGCCCCGAACAGGGCCCGCCGCGCCTTGCCGCGCTGCGCGCCCGGCTGGCGGACGAGGGGCTTGCGGGTTTCATCGTGCCCCGCGCCGACGCGCATCAGGGCGAATATGTCGCCCCCCATGACGAGCGCCTGGCCTGGCTGACCGGTTTCACCGGCTCGGCCGGGTTTTGCATCGTGCTGCCCGATATCGCCGGCGTCTTCATCGACGGCCGCTACCGCACCCAGGTGAAGGCGCAGGTGGATCTGCGGGCCTTTACCCCTGTACCCTGGCCCGACACGCTGCCCGGGCCGTGGCTGCGCGAACATCTGAACGGCGGCCGGGTCGGGTTCGATCCCTGGCTGCATACCGCCGACGAGATCGCGAAGATCGACGAGGCGCTGAAGGGCAGCGGCATCACGCTGGTTCCGGTCGCGAACCCGGTCGATGCGATCTGGGACGATCAGCCCGCCCCGCCCTGCGGTCGGGTCTTTGCCCAGCCGCTGGAATTCGCAGGCCGCTCGGGGGCCGAGAAACGCGCCGAACTGGCCGCGCGGCTGGCACAGGACGGCCAGCGGGCTGCGGTGCTGACGCTGCCGGATTCGATCGCCTGGCTGTGCAACATCCGCGGCAGTGACGTGGCCCGCAACCCGGTGGTCCATGCCTTCGCGGTGCTGCATGCCGATGCCCGGCTGACGCTGTTCATCACGCCCGGGAAGCTGGACGACGCGTTCGGCGCGCATCTGGGCGAGGGCGTCAGCCTGCGCCCGCCCGAGGCCTTCATGCCCGCGCTGCGCACCCTGGACGGCCCGGTGCGCGTCGACCGCGCCACCGCCCCGCTCGCCGTCAGCCGCGCACTGGAAGATGCGGGGGTCGAGGTCGCCTGGGGCCAGGATCCCTGCCTTCTGCCCAAGGCGCGCAAGAACCCGGCCGAGATCCAGGGCGCGCGCGACGCGCATCTGCGCGACGGGGCGGCGATGGTCGAATTTCTCGCCTGGCTCGACGCCACCGCACCCGGGGATCTGACCGAGATCGACGTGGTCACCCAGTTGGAAAGCTGCCGCAGCGCCACCAACGCGCTGAGGGAAATCAGCTTTGAGACCATCTGCGGCTCGGGGCCCAATGGCGCGATCATGCATTACCGCGTGACCGAAGAGACCAACCGCAAGCTCCGCGAGGACGAGCTGATGGTCATCGATTCCGGCGGCCAGTATGTCGACGGCACCACCGACATCACCCGCACCGTTGTGCTCGGCACCCCGCCGGAAGGCGCGGCCGAGGCCTTCACCCGCGTGCTGCAGGGGATGATCGCGATATCCCGCGCGCGTTGGCCCAAGGGGCTGGCGGGGCGCGATCTGGACCCTCTGGCGCGCTATCACCTCTGGCTGGCGGGGCAGGATTTCAACCATGGCACCGGCCATGGCGTGGGGTCCTACCTGTCGGTGCACGAGGGGCCGCAGCGGCTGTCGCGGATTTCCGAAGTGCCGCTGGAGCCGGGGATGATCCTGTCGAACGAGCCCGGCTATTACCGCGAGGGCGCCTTCGGCATCCGCATCGAAAACCTGGTCGTGGTCGACGAGGCCCCTGCCCTGCCCGGTGGCGACCCCGAGCGCAGCATGCTGTGTTTCGAGACGATGACCTTTGCACCGATCGACCGCCGACTGATCGTGACGGCGATGCTTTCACCCGGCGAACGCGCGTGGCTGAACGGCTATCACGCGGATGTGTATGCGAAAATCGGCCCCAAGGTGACAGAGTTCGCGCGGGATTGGCTACAGCGGGCGACGGCGCCGGTCTGACCGCTTTTCCTGTCACAAAACTGCACTAGACTCCTCACGACCCATATCGCGCGACCCGACCGCGCCCTGGAAAGGAATGGCCATGTCCGACCATATCACCATCGTCAAGGTCCCCGGCACCTGGGTTGTCCTCGCCGGCGGCGCGATCCTGGGCGAAACGAAAGCCGCAATGGAACTGACCGAAGGCGACTATCCGCCGGTGATCTACTTCCCGCGCGAAGATGTCGCGATGGCCTTCCTCGATCAATCGGACACCAGATCGACCTGCCCATGGAAAGGCGAGGCACGCTATTTCTCGATCGTGACCAAATCCACGACGCTGAAAGACGCGGCCTGGAGCTACGAATCCCCCGTCAAGGAGGCCGAGCGGATCAAGGGCCATATCGCCTTCTACCCCGAAAAGGCGACGGTCGAGCGGATCTGACAGCCGGCCGCGCGCCAAGGCATCTGCCCGCGGTTGCGGCCGCGCGCAGCCAGCCTGCCTAGCGGCGGTAGTCGTTCATCACCACCCTCGCGACCGCGTCGCGCGTCAGGACGCCGACCACGTTCTCGGCCCGCGGCACCCGCTTGTCTGGCACCACCAGCACCGCCAGGTGTTTGCGATCGGCCATGTGGGTCATCACCGACTGCATGAACGAGCTTTCGCGCGCGATGCCGACCGGCTCGATCAAGGGCCCCAGGGCGCGGGTCTTGTCCTCGGGATCCACCTGGATGACACCCAGGATATGGCGGCCCTCGGTGACAACGGCGTAGCTGGGGCTGTCCGAAGCGTGGGGCAGCCGGCGGGCGCCGTGCAGATCGCCGGTGTCGACCACGCCGATCACCTTGTCCATCACGTCTCGTGCCTTGCGGATCGCGAACATATGGGTGCGCAGGCCGCGCGGGATATGGTGGCCCCGGCGCGCCAGCTTGGTGGTGTAGATGTCCTCGGGCGACAGGCCGGTGCGCACGCCCACCGCGCAGGCCACCGCGATGATCGCGGCGACGGTGATCGAATAATCGCCGGTCATCTCGAAGATCATCACGATCGAGGTGATCGAGGCCCCCGTGGCCCCGCCCACGATCGCCGCCATGCCGACCAGCGCGAAGGCGATGGGCGAGAAGGCCAGATAGGGGAAGGCCGCGTTCAACAGCGCCCCGAAGGCCGCCCCCAGCGAAGCGCCGAGGAACAGCGAGGGCGAGAACACCCCGCCCGACGCGCCTCCGCCCAGGCTGACCGAGGTGGCGAAGAGCTTCAGCACGAACAGTAGCAGCAGGAATTCCGGCGTCGCGATCTGGCCGGCCAGGATCATCTGGATCGTGGCATAGCCCACGCCCTGGGTGTGATACATGCCGGTGGTCAGCATCAGCACATAGAACAGCACGCCAAGCATGGTCATCGCGATGATGTTCTTGAAGTAATCGTTGATCGGCAGTTCGTCGAACTTGTCCTCGGTCCAGTACAGGCCCTTGACGAAGATCGTGGCGGCGATGCCGGCGATCACCCCGAACAGGACATAAAGCGGCAGCATGTCGGCCGACAACGGCACGAAGATGTCGGGCCGCTCATAGGCGGCGACGGAAAAGGCGGGCTCCATCCCGAAGGCGAGGCGGCCCACATAGGTCGCGGTGCCGGTGGCCAGGACCAGCGGCAACAGCGTGCGCGCCGTGACTTCGGGCAGCATCAGTTCCACCGCGAACAACACGCCCCCCAGCGGCGTGTTGAAGGTGGCGGCGATGCCCGCGCCCGCGCCCGCGCCCACCAGCGTGATGATCTGCCAGCTGCGCAGGTGAAATATCTGCCCCAGAACCGACCCCATGGCCGATCCGATCTGAATGATCGGCCCCTCGCGCCCGACCGAGGCGCCGGTACCGATCGACAGCGCCGAGGCCACCGCCTTGATCACCACCACCACCGGCCGCATCAGCCCGCGCTGGTAGTAGATCGCGTCCAGCACCTCGGGGACGCCATGGCCCTTGGCTTCGGGGGCGAAGGTCTTGACCAGCCAGACGACGATCAGACCGCCGACCACCGGCACCAGGATCACCCACGCACCGAGCGGGCTGGGCGGCGTCGGGATGTTGGCGTTGTAATCACCCGACAGCGTTCCCAGGAAGGTCAGGTTGTGAAACACCGAGATCAGCCAGCGCAGTGCCACCGCCCCAAGCCCGGCGACTACCCCGATCACCACGGCCATCAGCGCAAGTGCGACCGCCGATGCCTGACGGGTGTCTGTCTGGATCGGCGCGGGGCGGGTTTCGTCCGCTCGGCCGGCGATGGGCTGAGAGCTTTCTGGCATGGGGCCAACCAATCTCCTGTTCACCCGCGCGTCAAGCCCCGGGCCGAAAATCAACCGAATTCGCGATACTTATAATCCGCTGTTGCGCTTGGTGCAGCCTTTTTGTCAAGGTGGGGCAGCTTCCCGGCCCGCGCCCGCGCGCCGCGCCGGGCCCCGCAATTGCCCCAGGAGGCCGCCATGCCCTCGCTGCCCGAGCGGCGCCGTCTGACCCTACGGCGCGAGACGCTGAATGTCCTGATTGGCGTCGCCATCTTCGGTGCGCTCTACATCGGCTATCTCGCCTATCAGAACCACCGCGCCGAGGCCTATTACGCCAACCTGCGCAAGACCGACCCGCTGCGCTATCTCGACGATCTGCGCAAATCAGAAGGCTTCGCCGCCTATCTGGACAAATACCGTCTGCTAGAGGGCTATACCTCCGATCGCCCCCAGGTGCCGCCGTTCATCCTGGGCCGCTGGACCATGCGCGTAGTGCCCCAGCGCGTGGCACCGGGGACGGTTTTCTCGGATTGCCTGAACCCCGTCAGCTTCCAGCATGGCCTGTTTCGCCTGCACGAAGGGCCGAAAGCCGTGGCCTACAAGGTCGAATACCGCATCACCGGCCAGGATCTGATCCTGACGGGCGACCGCATCGGGCGGCTGGCCGTGGCGATGGTCAGCTACGGCAGCGCCATCGACCATCTCGAACTGCACCCACCGGGCGAGGCCGACCAGACCTACTACGCCTATCGCTGCGGAAGCTAGGCCATGCCAGGCCTGCCGCAAACGGTTACCGACGCGTTGGCCGCGCTGCTTGGGCGGCGGTTCAGTCAGGCGCCATCGGATCTGGATATCCATGGCCGGAATGAGACCCACTTTGCCCCGGCGCCCCCCGATGCGGTGGCCTATCCGCGCACGACGGAAGAGGTCGCGGCGATCCTGCGCATCTGCGCGCCGGCCGGCGTGCCGGTCACGGCCTGGGGCGCGGGGACGTCCCTGGAAGGCCATGCGCTGGCGATCCGCGGCGGGGTCTGCGTCGATTTTTCGCAGATGGACAAGGTGCTGGAGATCTTCCCGCAGGACATGCTGGTCCGGATCCAGCCCGGGCTGACGCGCGAGGCGCTGAACACCGAATTGCGCACGACCGGGCTGATGTTCCCGGTCGACCCCGGCGCCAACGCCTCGCTTGGCGGCATGGCCGCGACGCGCGCCTCGGGAACCACCGCGGTGCGCTACGGCACGATGCGCGACAACGTTCTGGGGCTGGAGGTAGTGCTGGCCGACGGCCGCGTCATCCGCACCGGCACGATGGCGCGGAAATCCTCCGCCGGCTACGATCTGACCGGGCTATTCGTCGGCGCCGAGGGCACGCTGGGGCTGATCACCGAACTGACCCTGCGCCTGCACGGCCAGCCCGAGGCGATCTCGGCCGCGGTCTGCGCCTTCCCGGCGATGGGCCCGGCCGTTGAGGCGGTGATCGCCACGATCCAGTCCGGCATCCCGATGGCGCGGATCGAATTCGTCGACACGGCGACGGTCGCGGCCTTCAACGCCGAGGCCCGGGCCGCAATGCCTCAACGGCCCCACCTGCTGGTCGAATTCCACGGCTCCGAGGCCGGCGTCGCCGAGCAGGCCGCCCGTTTCGGCGAAATCGCGCGGGACTTCGGCGCCGGCGCGTTTCAGTGGGCCGCCCGCCCCGAGGACCGCTCTCGTCTGTGGAAAATGCGGCACGAGGCCTATTGGTCGATCCTGCGCCTTCGCCCGGGCGCGACGGCCTGGGTCACGGATGTCTGCGTGCCGATCTCACGCCTGGCCGAGGCGGTCGAGGAAACCGCGGCCGAGATCGCCGCCAGCCCGATCCCGGGGCCGATCCTGGGCCATGTAGGCGACGGCAATTTCCATGCCGTCCTGCTGGTCGCGCCTGAAGACGGCGCCGAGGTGGCGGCGGCCAAGCGGCTTGCCGCCAACATGGCCGAAAGGGCGCTGCGACTGGGTGGCACTGTCACCGGCGAGCATGGTATCGGCATGGGCAAGCTGGACTATATGGAGCGCGAGCATGGCGCAGGCTGGGACGTGATGGGGCAGATCAAGCGGGCGCTGGACCCGGCGAACCTTCTGAACCCCGGCAAGATGGTGCGCCCCGATGGGGCTTGAGGGTCCCGACGCCTTCGCCCGGGCGTTTTCCGGCGCCTGGCTGGCACGCGACGTGGCAGGCCTGACGGGGCTGTTCACGGAAGACGCCGATTTCCTGACCCTGACCGGCGAATGGGCCGAGGGACGCCAGGCGATCGCGCGCACCGTGACCGGCGAGATGAAGGGCGCCTTCGCGCGCGCCCGGCTGGTGACCGGCCGGGCCAAGCTGCGGCCTCTGGGCAAGGACATGGCGGTGGTGCATCAGCGCTTTGTCCTGTCGGGCGTGCTGAATCCCGACGGCACAGACGCCGGCCGCATCGCAACGATCCTGATGGCCGTGCTGCTGCGCGACCGCACCGGCTGGCAGGCCGTCTCGGCACAATTCACCGTCGAGGAAGGCTGAAGCGCAGCTACGGACGGGGAAGGCGGCGGGGGCGCTGCCCCCTGCACCCCTGGAGTATTTCCGCCAAGAGGAAGGGACAAGGGTTTCGCGCCGTGGTCAGGCGTCGAGCAACGCCCTGGCGGCGTCGCGCGCGGCATCGGTGATCGTGTCGCCGGCCAGCATTCGCGCGATCTCATCCACGCGGTCGTCGGGGTCAAGCGGCGTGACGGACGAGGTCGTCATGCCGGCGCTAACCGCCTTGGCCACGCGCCAGTGATGGGCACCGCGCGCGGCAACCTGCGGTGAATGGGTGACGACAAGCACCTGGGCATCCTCGGCCAGCCGCGCCAGGCGCCGCCCCACCGCATCGGCTGTGGCGCCGCCCACGCCGCGATCGATCTCGTCGAAGATCATCGTGAGCGCCGTGTCGCCGCGCGTCAGGCAGACCTTCAGCGCCAGAAGGAAGCGCGACAATTCCCCGCCCGAGGCGATCTTGTTCAACGGCCCCGCCGGCGCGCCGGGGTTGGTCGCGACGGTGAAGGCCACCTGATCAGCGCCTTCGGGGCCCGGCTCGGCCGGGGTGATCTGGGTGGAGAACAGGGCGCGCTCCATCTTCAGGGGTGCCAGTTCCCCCGCCATCGCCGCATCCAGCTTTGCCGCCGCGTCGGCACGCCGCGCGCTAAGCTGGGCGCAGGCCTCCAGATGGGTGACCCGGGCTGCCTCCATCGCGGCACGCAAATCCACGATCTGCGCCGCGCCGCCGTCCAGCGCCTCGAGCCGGGTGCGCAAGTCCTGGGCCAGAACGCCCAATTCGTCCGGCGCCACCGAATGCTTGCGCGCCAGCGCCCGGATCGCGAACAGCCGTTCTTCGCAACGCTCCAGCGCGGCGGGATCCACATCCAGCGCCTCCAGCGTATCGGCGGTGCCCTGCTCGGCCTCGCCCAGTTCGATCAGGGCGCGGTTCAGCGCCTCGATCGGCGCGTCGAGCCGGCCCTCGGCGCTGTCCGCCACCCCTTCCAGCCAGCGCAGCGCGTCGCGCATCGGCCCCTCGGCCCCGTCCAACCCCAGCGCCTGATGGGCGCGCAGGATATCCTCGCGGATCCGGTTCGCCGCCTGCATCGCGCGGCGCTCGGAATCCAGCACGCCCTCTTCGCCCGGCTGCGGGTCGAGCTTGTCAAGCTCGGCCACCGCATGGCGCAAGAACTCTTCCTCGGCCTGAACGGCGGCCAGCGCGCCCTCGGCCTGCGCCAGGCGCTTGCGCGCGGCGCCGAAGGCCGACCAGGCGGCGCCGACCTCGGCCAAGATCCCCTGGACCTGGGCGAAATCATCCAGCAGCGCACGGTGGCCACGCGGGTTCAGAAGGCCGCGGTCGTCCTGCTGGCCGTGCAGTTCCACCAGTGTGTCGGAAAGCGCGCGCAGCACCTCGCCCGAGGCGCGACGATCGTTCACCCAGGCGGTCTTGCGCCCGTCGGAGCTGTTCACCCGGCGCAGGATCAGTTCATTCCCGGCCGGCAGACCAGCCTCTTGCAGCACCGCGCGGCCGGCGTGGCCCGCGGGCAGATCGAAGACGGCGACCACCTCTCCCTGCTCGGCGCCGGCGCGCACCAGTTCGGCCCGGCCGCGCCACCCCAGCACGAAGCCCAGCGCGTCAAGCAAGATCGATTTGCCGGCCCCGGTTTCCCCGGTCAGCACGTTCAGCCCCGGCCGGAACGTCAGCTCCAGCCGGTCGATGATGAGAAGGTCGTGGATGTCGAGGCTGCGCAGCATCTGCGGCCTGGCCTAGAGCCATTTCCCCTGGATCATCTGACGATAGACCTCGCGCAGCCAGCCACGGCCCTTCGGCTTCGGCGACAGGCCCTTTTCCTTCAGAAGCTTGTAGGCCGAGTCGTAATAGGGGCTGGAGCGGAAATTGTAGCCCAGGATCGCGCCCGCGGTCTGCGCCTGGTCCGTCAGGCCAAGTGCGGTATAGGCCTCGACCAGACGTTCCAGCGCCTCGGGCACCTGGTCGGTCGTCTGGTAGTTCTGCACCACATTGCGGAAGCGGTTGATCGCCGCGGCATAATTCTGGCGCTTGAGGTAATAGCGCCCGATCTCCATCTCCTTCGCCGCGAGATGGTCGAAGGCCAGATCAAATTTCAGCACCGAAGACCGCGCATAGGAGGTATCGGGATATTTCTCGATCACGTCCCGCAGCGCCTGAAGCGCCTGGAATGTCACGCCCTGATCGCGTCCGACCTTATCGATCTGGTCGTAATAGCTAAGCGCCACGAGGTATTGCGCATAGGCCGCGTCATCATCGGCGGGATAGAATTCCAGATAGCGCCGGGCGGCGGCACGCGACTTATCGTATTGGCGCGACTCGTGGTAGGCGTAGGCCTCCATGATCAGCGCGCGCTTGGCCCAGGGCGAATACGGATAAAGGCGTTCGGTCTCCGAGAAGAAATGCGCCGCGTCCTTGGGCTTCTTGCGCGTGTTCAACTCATACTCGCCGCGCTGGTAGATCTGCTTGGCGGTATATGTGCCCAGCGGGATTTCCTTGGCCGACTTTCCGCCGCAGGCCGCAAGAAGCGCGACCAACGCAGTCGCCCCGATAAGCCGCGCGTAAGACCTGACGCCTGCCATTTCCGCCTGCCCCTTCACCGATTTCGGAGGCGATCGCGTCGCCGCGCGGCCTCTCTTCGTCCGTCTGTTAGCACAGAAAAATCCGGGGCGCAAAATGCCTTTGGCGGGTTTCGCGCTACTCAGGCGTGGACCGGAACGTCGTGGCGCGACAGCCCGACGCCGGGCAGCTTGCAGCCAGTGTTCACCCCCACCTCGACCAGCCGATAGGCACCTGGCTGCGCGAACAGCTGCCGCAGCAGGCGGTTCGTCAGCGCATGGCCCGAGCGGTTGCCAGTGTAGCGCCCCAGGATCGGCGCGCCGGCCAGCGCCAGATCGCCCAGCGCATCCAGCATCTTGTGGCGCACCGGTTCATCGGCATGGCGCAGCCCACCGGGGCTGAGAATACGATCGCCATCGACAACCACGGCGTTCTCGACGGTGCCGCCCAGCGCAAGGCCGTTGCGGCGCATCGCATCCACGTCGGATTGGCGGCAGAAGGTACGACTGTCGCACAATTCGCGCACAAAGGCGCCGTTGGCCATGTTCAGCGTCTTGCGCTGCTGGCCGATCGCCGCATCGGTGAAATCGATCGAGAAATCGATCTCGAGCATCTCCGACGGGTCGAGCCGGGCCCAGGAAAGGCCATCGCTGACCTCGACACGCTCGAGAATACGAAAGGCGCGCACGGGCACGTCCAGCATCCGGGTGCCCCGCGCCAGGATGGCCTCGACGAAGGGCATGGCCGAGCCATCGAGAATCGGGACCTCGGGGCCGTCGATCTCGATCAGGGCGTTCTGGATGCCGCAGCCGGCCAGCGCCGCCATGACATGTTCGATCGTCGATACCTGCACACCGGCGGCGTTCTCGACCACGGTGCACAGTTTCGACGGGTGAACCTGATCCCAGCGCGCGGCGATCATCGCGTCGCGACCATGCAGGTCGGTGCGCTTGAACCAAATGCCGTAATCGGCCGAAGCCGGCTGCACGCGCATCCGCGCGGGCTGGCCGCTATGCAGGCCGACGCCGGCAAAGGTCACCGCTGATTTTAGCGTCTGTTGCACCAAATCCTCAATCCTTGCACGAACCACCCCATGGATCGTCATCGCCCTATGGTCCGCAGCTTGGACCTAATCACATGCCATTCGCATCACAATTCACTCTTTGCAACGCGATGTAACAAAGCCTTCACACTTTGGCAAATTCGCGCCGATCCCGCAAAAACACCGCATAACGCATTGTAATACATGATAAATAGCAGATCATATGTACACGCCCGTTCGGTGATATTTGAATGCCTCCGGCCCGGGGTCGCGCCGTCCGGCCCCGCCCCGGGCGATGGCCGGCACGCGCCATCACGCCTGACACGGGGTACAGGATGCAAGGACGGCACCCGCGCCAGCGTCGCAGCCCCCGGGGGATCCATGACGCGCGCGGCCTGACCCCGAGGCACCAACGACAAGGGCCGGGTTCCCCCGGCCCTGTCGTCGCTGCGAGTGGTGGTCGTCTGGTTCTAGTTCGCCTGACGGCGCAGGAAGGCCGGGATCTCGATGCGCTCCTGCTCGGGATCGGCCTCGTGCTCTTCCTCATAGGCGGTGACCGGAGGCTGCTGGCGCTGCGCGGCCTGAGCTCGGTCGGGTCCGGCCTCGTGCCCGTGGCCCGTCATACGGTTGATCAACGAGTTGATGCCAAAGCGCGGGCGCTCTGCCCCGGCCTGCGGGCGCGGCGCCTGAGCGGCCTCGCGCGGCTGCTGTGCGGATTGCGCGGCCTGGCGCGGCAGCGGCGCACGGCCGGCGGGTTGCTTATTCACAGCGGCCGCGAGGCGGGCCAAGGCCTCGGGTGAGGGCGTGCCGGCGGCCCGGCCGCGCGGGGCGACGAAGGCCGCGGCATCGTCCTCGATCGCGGGGTGCGGCGCCTGGGCAGCGGGTCGCTGCTGCACCGGCTGCGGCTGCGGCCGGTAGGCGGGCGGCGGCAGATCGTCGGCCTGCTGTTGCGGCTGGGTCCGGGCCGCCGGCGGGAAGCTTTCGAACAGCGAAGGCTCCTCGGCGGGTTCCTCAAGGCGCGCGGCTGCGGGCTCGGGCGTCGCGACGGGCGCGGGGGCCGGGCTTGCCTGCGCATCGTTGGGATGGGCGCCGGTCTGATGGGCGGGCAGCGGTTCCGCCAGGCGGCGGCGCGGCACCGGGGTTTCGGCCGCCGCTGGCGCCGCGTCGATGCCGGTGGCGACGACAGAGACGCGGATCGTGCCTTCCATCGTGGTATCCAGCGTCGAGCCGACGATGATGTTGGCGTCCGGGTCGACCTTTTCGCGGATGATGTTCGCGGCCTCGTCCAGTTCGAACAGGGTCATGTCGTAGCCGCCGGTGATGTTGATCAGCACGCCCTTGGCGCCGTTCAGGCTGATCTCGTCCAGCAGCGGGTTGGCAATCGCCTTCTCGGCGGCATCGACGGCGCGGTTCTCGCCTTCGGCCTCGCCGGTGCCCATCATCGCCTTGCCCATCTCGTCCATCACGGCGCGGACATCGGCGAAGTCGAGGTTGATCAGGCCCGGGCGCACCATCAGGTCGGTCACGCCCTTGACGCCCTGATAGAGCACGTCGTCGGCCAAAGCGAAGGCTTCGGTGAAGGTGGTCTTCTCGTTGGCCAGCCGGAACAGGTTCTGGTTCGGGATGATGATCAGCGTGTCGACGACCTTTTGCAGCGCCTCGACGCCCTCTTCGGCCTGGCGCATACGCTTGGCGCCCTCGAACTGGAACGGCTTGGTCACCACGCCCACGGTCAGCACGCCCAGCTCGCGCGCCGCCTGGCCGATGATCGGCGCGGCGCCGGTGCCGGTGCCGCCGCCCATGCCGGCGGTGATGAAACACATATGCGCGCCGGCCAGATGGTCGACGATCTCCTCGATGGTTTCCTCGGCCGCGGCGGCGCCGACATTCGGCCGGGCGCCAGCCCCCAGGCCCTCGGTCGCGCGCACGCCCATCTGGATGCGGTTCTGCGCCTTCGATTGCTGCAGCGCCTGCGCATCGGTGTTGGCGACGACGAACTCGACCCCCTCGAGCTGCTTCTCGATCATGTTGTTGACGGCGTTGCCGCCCGCACCACCAACCCCGAAGACAGTGATCCGCGGCTTCAGTTCCTGATCGTCATTGATGGTGAGGTTCAGTGTCATCGCTTTCCGCCTGCCTTTGCTGTACGGGCCGTTCGCGGCCGCTTATCCCCGCGCTGCCGTTAAGTATATATCTGCAGCGTGCCACGGTCATGTGAAAAACGCAATATCAACACAAAATATCGGGGGTTTAGCGCCGATCAACGCGGGATTTCGCCTATTGCCCGATACTTGGTGGAAACAGTTAACACATCTACCATACGGCGCGCCGCGCGGCGTGCCGAGGATCTGCCGTACCACTGCACGGCCCAGGCGGGCCGCCACCGTCCATCGCGATTCGAAAAGCACTGCCCGTGCCTTCCCAAGGCCGTTGGCCGGCCTCTTATCCCCGATTATTCCACAAACCTATCCACAGGTCGAGCCACAGTTCGACAGCGAGACCGGCCCTCCCTACCAATTGTCCTTGAACCACTTCAGCGCCCGCTTGAGCGACCGCGCGGGGTAGCGATCCAGCGGCATCTCGAAATCCCACCATTCGTCCTGCGGATGGGCCGCGAACAGGCACAGCCCCACGGCAGAGCTGAACGCCGGCCCGGTGGCGGCCTGCGGCAGCCCCTGGACGCGCAGCGGCCGGCCCAGGCGCACGCGCTGGCCCAGGATCCGGCTGGCCAGCCCGTCAAGGCCGGGGATCTGGCTGCCGCCGCCGGTCAGCACGATCTGCTGGCTTGGCAGATGCTCGAACCCGGCCGCGTCCAGCCGCGCGCGCACCTCTTCGAGGATCTCCTCGACCCGCGGGCGCATGATGCCGATCAGTTCGGCGCGGCTGGCGGTGCGACGGTCCTTTTCCCAATCGCCGCTGTCGCCGCCGATCTCGATCATCTCGCGGTCGTCCATGCCGGTGGCGATCACGCCGCCATGGCGGGTCTTGATCCGCTCGGCCACCGCCAGCGGCACCTGCAGCCCCTTCGAGATATCCGAGGTCACATGATCGCCGCCCAGCCGCACGCTGTCGGCGTAGATCATGTGCTTCTTGATGAAGACCGAGATGCCGGTTGCGCCGCCGCCCATGTCGATGCAGGCCGCGCCCAGTTCCTGTTCATCCTCGACCAGACTGGAAATCCCCGAGACATAGGCCGACGAGGCCAGCCCCGCGACCTCCAGGTCGCAGCGCTTGATGGCGGCCAGCACGTTCTGGATCGCGGCACCATCGACCGACAGAAGGTGCATGTCGCAGGCCAGCCGGTTGCCCACCTGCCCCCGCGGGTCGCCCAGGCCCGAACGGTGGTCGAGCGCGAAATTCACCGGCTGGGCGTGCAGAACCTCGCGTCCCTGGCCGATATCGGGCACCTCGCAGGCCGCCAGCACGCGCGCCACGTCCTGTTCCGACACCGCGCCCTCTTCCAGCGCCCATTCGCCCGCCAACCCGTAGCTGCGCGGCCGCGCCCCCGAGAAACAGGCGATGACGTGATCCACGCGCACATTCGCCATCTTCTGCGCCGCCTGCACCGCGGTGCGGATCGCGCGCTCGGTCTCCTGCATGGCGTCGATCTCGCCGAAGCGCACCCCGCGCGAACGGGTCGTGGCGGCGCCGATCACCCGGAAAGAGCTTTGCCCCGCCATCGGGCCGATGCCCTCGGCCTCGCGGAAATGATCGGGGCCGTCGAAGCGCAGGATCAGGCAGCCTATCTTCGAGGTGCCCACGTCGAGGATCGCGATCACGCCGCGCTGCATTGCAGCCTTGCGCATGTTCCGCATCATCCGCTGGCCTTGGTATAGGTCGGTCATAATGTCTTTGCTCCTGCCTCGCTTTGGCGCATTTTTCTAAGCTCCTCCATCGCCTCGGGGGTCAGGCGGACGGTGGGGCGCGCCTCGTTGCGCATGTCGACGACGGTGATGCCGCGTTCCAAAAGCTTCTGGGCGTTATCAAGTGCCAGCACCCGCTCCAGCGCCTCGATCGGGTGGGTTTCGGGCAGCTCGATCACCTGATCGCGGTCGAGCACCACGTTCCAGCGCCGCTCGCCCACCCGTACCAGGCCACGGATGCGCGGCCTCAGCGGCCCCGCGGCCTTGAGCAGCGCCAGCGCCTGCGGCACCGCCGCATCCGCCCCCTGCCCCGCGATCAGCGGAAGATCGGCGCGCGCGTCGCGGTCGACCAGCCCGGCGACGCGATGGCCGGTGGGGTCCAGCATTTCCAGCCCCGCGCCACTGCGCCACACGACCGCTCCCTTGCGCTGCACGATGGTCACGTGCAGCGCGCCGCCGGTGCCGACCTCCAGATCCGCATTGGCGACGGCATCCAGCGCCTCGACCTTGTGACGCAGGGCGACCAGGTCCAGATCGAAGGAGCTGACCGGAAGCTTCAGGCCCAGCGACTGGCGGATCGCCTGGGCCAGCGGCGGGCTTGCGCCATCGATCGAGACCATGTTGACCATGAATTCGGGACGGGTTTCGATCTCGCGCTGGATCTGGTGATAGCGCGCCACCACCTCGGCACGGCGCTCGGGGTTGCCGAAATAGGCGCCAAGCGCGCCGACGACCACGGCCATCGGTAGCCCAACGCGCAAGAGCCGCCGGTACGACGGCGTCAGCCACAGCCGGTGCAGGCGGTAGGCGATGCGGCTGGGCGCCGGGTCGCGGCGCGGCGGCCGATGGCCGGGTGGGCGGGGCGTACGGGGCGCATGGTGCGCGCCGCCGTCACGCGGGTCGGCATCGGACTGATCGGCGCGGCGCAGGATCAGCGGTTGCACGAGGCGTCCTCCACGATCCAGCGGCAGAGTTCGGGGAAGGAGTACCCGCAACGTTGCGCCTGCTCGGGCACCAGCGAGGTGGGCGTCATCCCCGGCTGGGTGTTGGTCTCCAGCAGCACCAGACCCGCCAGGCCGCGGCTTTCGTCCCAGCGGAAATCGGTGCGGCTGACACCCCGGCAGCCCAGCGCGCGATGGGCGCGCCGCGCATAATCGAGGCAGGCGTCGAAGATCTCTTGCGGGATCTCGGCGGGCAGCACATGGCGCGATCCGCCGGGCTTGTACTTGGAATCGTAGTCGTACCAGCCGTCCGTCAGGATGTCGGTCACGGTCAGCGCACCGGGATCGCCCTCTTCCCCGCCCATCACCGTGGTGGTCAGCTCGCGCCCCGGGGCGAAGGCCTCGACCATCACCACCTCTGGCATGTCGGGCGACAGCTGCGGCGGCCCGTTGGCGGCGTCATGCACCAGATAGACACCGACCGACGAACCCTCGTTGTTGGGTTTCACCACATAGGGCGGCGCCATCACGTGCCGGGTGCGCACCTCTGCGGCCGGGGCCAGAAGGCCGGGCATCGCCGGCAGGCCGGCGGCACGGTAGATATCCTTGGTGCGGGTCTTGTCGAGCGTCAGCGCCGAGGCCAGCACCCCCGAATGGGTATAGGGGATCTGCAGCCATTCAAGCAGCCCCTGCACGCAGCCGTCCTCGCCCCAGCGGCCATGCAGCGCGTTGAAGGCCACGTCGGGCGCCAGCGCCTTCAGCCGCTCGGCCAGATCGGGGCCGGCGTCGATCTCGGCCACGTCGAAACCCGCCTGGCGCAGTGCCAAGGCGCATTCCCGCCCGGTCGAGAGCGACACTTCGCGCTCGGCCGACCGGCCGCCCATCACTACCGCCACCCTGGAGGCTGCCCTGCGCGACACCTCTGCACCTGTCCTGACGGGGGCCTTGTGCCCCTCGTTTCTGCCTCAAGGGCCCGGGGGCCCGCTTCCGACCGGCTGACCCGCAGCATTCCGCAGGATCCGGCCAGTTGTTTTCTCTCGGGACGGTGCTCAGCCGTTCCCGGGGGCCAGTTCACCGACCCGTTTGATTTCCCACTCTAGCAACAGACCCGATTGATGGAAAACCTTTTTTCGAACATCCTCAGCCAATTCCTCCAACTCCGCGGCGGTCGCGCCACCGGTGTTGAGCAGGAAGTTGGGATGCTTTTCGGACATCTGCGCGCCCCCCTTCCGCGCGCCGCGCAGACCGGCGGCGTCGATCAGCCGCCAGGCCTTCATGTCATGCACGTCGTCGTCCCGCCCGGTCGAGGAAAATCCCGCCGGATTGCGGAAGGTCGAGCCGGCGCTGCGTTCCTTGGTGGGCTGGCTCGCATCGCGTCGCGCGATCTGGTCGGCCATCGCCGCCTCCAGCGCCTGCGGCGCGGCGCGCGGCCCGGTCAGCGTGGCGGCGACGATCACCCAACCTTCGGGCAGGTCCGACTGGCGGTAGGCAAAGGCCATCTCTTCGGGGCCGCGCTCGACCAGATCGCCCTGACGGGTGACGCAGGTGACGGATCGGCAGATATCCGCCAGATAGCGGCCATAGCAGCCCGCATTCATCCGCACCGCGCCGCCGATGCTGCCCGGAATGGTGCGCAGGAAGGTCAGGTCGATGCCTTCCGCAGCCGCGCGCCGCGCGACATGGGCGTCAAGCGCGGCGGCCCCGGCGCGCAGCGTGTCGCCGGCGATCTGAATTTCATTGAAGCCCCGCCCCAGGCGGATCACCACCGCCCGCAGCCCGCCGTCGCGCACGATCAGGTTGGATCCGACCCCCATGGGAAAGACCTCCACCCCGGCCGGCAGAGCCGCGAGAAAGCCGCGCAGGTCATCGAGATCGGCGGGCTGGAACAGCCAGTCTGCCGGGCCGCCGACCCGCAGCCAGGTCAGATCCGCCAGCGACCGGTTCGGTGTCAGCGTGCCACGGACGGGAGGAAGATGTTTCGCCATGCGCCCCGGTTAGCCGCCCCGCGCGCTGCTCGCAAGAGGCTCGGTGTCGGCGGCGGATTGCGATCGGCCGGCACGGCGCCAAATTCCTTGGAAAGGAATTTGCAAAGCTCTTTTCAAGAGTTTTGTGCGGCCTCAGCTTTCGGCCAGCATGCCCTTCCCGGCGGCCAGTTCGCGCATCCGCTTCTGCAGCTTCTCGAAGGCGCGCACCTCGATCTGACGGATTCGCTCGCGGCTTACGTCATATTGCGAGGACAGGTCCTCCAGCGTCACGGGCTGATCCTTCAGCCGGCGCTGCATCAGGATGTCCTTCTCGCGATCGTTCAGCACATCCATGGCCTTCGCCAGCAATTCTCGCCGTGCCTCCAGCTCGTCGCGCTCGGCATAGGCGCTGGCCTGGTCGGCATCCTCGTCCTCCAACCAGTCCTGCCACTGGGCCGAGCCGTCCTCGCTGCCCACCGTGGCGTTGAGCGACGCGTCGCCACCCGACAGGCGGCGGTTCATCGCCACCACCTCGTCTTCGGTGACGTTCAGATCGGTCGCGATCCGCTTGACGTTCTCGGGGCGCAGATCGCCATCTTCCAGCGCGCCGATCCGTGCCTTGGCCTTGCGAAGGTTGAAAAACAGCTTCTTCTGCGCGCTCGTCGTGCCCAGCTTCACCAATGACCAGGAGCGCAGGATATATTCCTGGATCGAGGCCCGGATCCACCACATCGCATAGGTGGCCAGGCGAAAACCCTTTTCCGGATCGAAGCGCTTCACCGCCTGCATCAGGCCCACGTTGGCCTCGGAAATGACCTCGGCCTGGGGCAGGCCATAGCCGCGGTAGCCCATGGCGATCTTCGCGGCCAGCCGCAGATGCGAGGTGACAAGCTGGTGCGCGGCCTCGGTATCCTTGTCCTCGGTCCAACGCTTGGCCAGCATGTATTCCTGCTCGGGCTCCAGCATCGGGAACTTGCGGATTTCCTGCAGATAGCGGTTCAGCCCCTGTTCGGGGGACGGCGCCGGAAGGTTGGTGTAGCTTGCCATTCACATCTCCCTTGTGCCGCCACGCGGCGAAATCAATCCGACCTAGGGCCGTCTTGGCGCGGTTTCAACCCAACTTTGCGCGGTTTCAACCCAAGAACGCCCGAAGCCGCGGTTCGGATCCGATGACAGCTTATACGAAAACGCGAGGCGTTTCCGTCGCCGTTCATTCCGATTTTAGCCGAAATGTTTCGATCAGCCCCGCCATATCGGCGGGCAGCGGCGCCTCGAAGGACAGCAGCGCCCCGCTGACGGGGTGGGTAAACCCCAGCGTCGCGGCGTGCAGCGCCTGGCGCGGGAAGGCCTGGGCGGCGGCCAGCGCGGCCGCGCCGCCCGGCCCCAGCGCCCGAGCGGACAACCGCCGTCGGCCGCCATAGACCGGATCGCCGATCAGCCCATGGCCGGCATGGGCCATGTGGACGCGGATCTGATGGGTGCGCCCGGTCTCGAGCCAGCAATCCAAGAGCGCCGCCTGTCCGGGCGTGCCGAAGCTTTCCACCACCCGCGCCCGGGTCACCGCATGGCGCCCGCCCGAGGCCAGCACCGCCTGGCGCTGGCGGTCGGTGCGGTGACGGCCAAGCTGGGTGGCGATCTTCAGGATGTTGCCGGCTTCGAAGCTGACGCCGGACAGGCCGCGCAGCCTGGGATCGGCGGCGTCCGGCACGCCGTGGACCAGCGCCAGGTAATGGCGCATGGCGCTGTGGGCCTCGAATTGCGCCGCCAGCCCGTGATGCGCGCGGTCGGATTTCGCCGCGACCAGAAGACCCGAGGTGTCCTTGTCGATGCGGTGCACGATGCCGGGGCGCTTTTCGCCGCCGATACCGGACAGGCTGTCGCCGCAATGGTGGAGCAGCGCGTTGACCAGCGTGCCGTCGGGGCTGCCGGGCGCGGGATGCACGACCATGCCGGCGGGCTTGTTCACCACGATCAGATCGTCGTCCTCCCACACGACATCCAGCGCGATCGGCTGCGCCGCCGCCGCCGCCTCGACCGCCTCGCCAACGCGGATCTCGATGGTGTCGCCCTCGGCGATCCGCGCCTTGGCGCCGCGTGCCACCGCGCCGTTCACCCGCACCGCGCCCTCGTCGATCAGCCGCGCCAAACGCGAACGCGACAGCGCCGCTTCCTCTGGCACATCGCGCGCCAGCGCCTTATCAAGACGTTCCGGGGGCCTCGGCCCGATCTGGAACCGCACCACGCGAGAGGATGGCGACATGAACGACGCTCCGGCACCGGGCGAAGGGCTTCCGCCCTCGCTGCGGCTGTTGAAAGGGCTGGTGATCGTGCTGATGATCACCATGATTGCGGGCCTCATAGCGATCGTGGCGCTGCTTGTCATCCGTGTGCCGAAATCCGGGGGCGATCTGGTGGTGCCCGCGGCGCTGAAACTGCCGGCGGGCGCGCGGGCGGAAGCGATCACCCAAGGCAGGGGCTGGATCGCCGTGGTGACCACCGCCGGCAAGATCCTGGTGTTCGACGGCACCACCGGAAAACTGCGCCACAGCTATGACGTGAACTGACCGCCGCGCCCGGCGAGGGACTTCGCGCTACCGGACGGGTTCGGCAACGCACGCAAGGCCGGCGATCGCGACGCCAAATCCCGCCGCCGGCACGGCAGCAGTCAGCAAAGGGAAAGAGACGCCCGAAGGCGCCCTCCCCTTTTGACTGACCGAGGGATCGATCAGTCGTATCCTGTCCATCATTCGCTTGCGATCAGGGCCATCTCGCCCAGCAGGTCGTCAAGCCGATCCAGCGCGTCGGGAGCTTTACCAGCCAGGGCGATTTCGGCCGCGCGCGCCAGATCGCCCAGTTCCGGCGCCCCGAACATGCCCGCCACACCCGCCAGCTTGTGGGCGCCATAGACCAGCTCTTCGCGCACTTCGTCATCCTCTGGCAGCGCGCAATAGACCTCGCGCAGATCCTCGAGCCGGGCCAGACGATCGGTCACCTGCGCGACGAACTTCGGCCGCATCGCGCGAAGCTTCTCCTCGATCCGCTGTTGAGCCAAATCCATCGTCATCATGTTCATCGCCCCGCTCCCCTAGCTGACCAGTATCTTCAGCCAGGGCGCCTTGCCATGTTGCGGCTTTCGCACTTCTTTGTCGCGCAGGCTGTCCTCGATCCGCTCAATCGCGACGTAAAGCGCCTCGACGGCGGCCGACCCGGACCGCAGCATTCCCACCCGGACGGGTTCTCCGAAATGCAGGCGCAGGTCCAGCCGGCGGCCCTTGGAATCGGAAAGATCCATCTCATAGAGGGCGACGTTGGCGACATCCTCGAAATATTCGCGGCTCTCGATCTCGCGGCCGTGGACCGCCGCGACAAAGACCCCGCCGCCGGCATAGGAGATGAAGAATTCGCGCGTCGAGACCGCGCTCGCGATCGCCTCGGCGGCATCGGCCAGCGCATAACGGAAATCCGAAGGCGTGGTGCGGGCGTAAAGGCTTTCGGCCTCGGCCAGCTTGACCGCGAAGATATTGGTCGAGAAAAGCCCGCCGCGCGACAGCTGCAGCAGATAGTTTTCTAGGTTCACCAGCCCGATCGCGCCGTCGACGCCCTCGATGATGAGCGGTTCGGCAAAGGCGACGCGGCGCTGGCCCTCCAGCTCGGCCCGCATCTCGGCGACCTGCTCGCTGCTGGAGCGCGCGCGCGACTGCTCCAGCACCAGCCGCTCGGCCATGCCCACGCGCGCCCCCAGTTCCAGCGCGTCGAAGGGCTTGGTCACATAATCGGTGGCCCCCGCGGCGAAAGCCGCATTGATATACTGGCGCTCGGACATCGCGGTAACCATGATGATCGGGGTCAGCGCATGTTGCGGCATCCGGCGGATCGCGCGGCACAGCTCGATCCCCGTGACTTCGGGCATCTGAATATCCAGCAAGAAGCATTCGAACGGTTCGGCCGCATTGTCGATCATGCGGCAGGCCGCTTCGGCCGAACTTGCCGTCACGACCCCCTCATGCCCGTTCGCGGCCATCGCCTCGGTCAGGACCTCGAGGATCAAGTCATCGTCGTCGACAGCCAGAATGCGCATATCCCACCACACCTCGGTTGCGGCGCCCTTCGGTCCCGCCCTTCGCGGGGAACGCCTGTCAAAGATAGGGATTAGTTGTCGAAAACGGCAAGATTTGGGCGATTACAGGGATTTGGTAAGTTCTTGTTAACCAGTCGTTAACTCAATTCGTGTCCGAAGATCAGCTTTTCCTGCGACATCGCTCAAGACGAGGTGGATCATCGCCCGTCTGGCCGGAACCCGGCGGTGTCGGTCTTTCCAGGCGCCGTCAGCGCTCTTGCCAGATCGAAATGATCTGATCGGCCAGGGTCATCGGATCGAACGGCTTGGTGATCACGTCCAGCGCGCCAAGCTCCTTGAGGCGGTCGACCTCGGAATGTTGCGCCTTCGCGGTCATGAAGATCGCGGGGGTTTCGGAGAATTGCGGAACCTTGCGCAGCGCGGTCAGGGTTTCGTCGCCGCTCATACCCGGCATCATGACATCCAGCAGCAGCAGATCGGGCGCAATGCCGGGCGCCCGTTCCAAAGCCTCGGCGCCCGAGGCGCATTGCACGACGTCGAGCCCGCCGACCACTTCCAGAGCCATAAGCGCGATCTCGCGGATGTCCGGGTCGTCCTCAACATGCAGTATCTTCGGCAAATCCGACATGAACTCCCTCATCTACGGATGCGTTCGCGCGTGCCATGGCACAGTTTCGCGCGCAATGCTATGCTGCGCGGCTCATCTCATCCGAAGCTTTAGGCAAATCTATCACAAAGGTGGTACCTTCGCCGGGGATGCTGAAGAAATCGACACGTCCGCCATGACGTTCGACAATCGATTTCACGATCGACAGGCCCAGCCCGGTGCCCTTGCGCTTCTTGTGTTCGGCGGTCTCGGCCTGGACGAAACGCTCGAACAGGCGCGACTGCGCCTCTTCGGGGATGCCGATGCCGTGGTCGGTGACGGTGATGCGCGCCTCATCCCCGCGATCTTCCAACCCGACCTCGACCACGCCGCCGACTTCCGAGAATTTGGCGGCATTGGACATCAGATTGGTCAGGACCTGCATCAGACGATCGCGGTCACCGACGATCTGCAGCGTGGACGGCATCGCCGGTAGCGCGGTGAAGGTGACCCCATATTCCTGCGCATAGCCCATGTTATGGGCGATCGCATCGTCGATCAGTTCCGCCAGGTTGACCGGATCACGGCGGATTTCCGTTTGGGCGTTGTCGAGCTTTTCGAGATCCAGCAGGTCGTTGATCAGCAAAAGCAGGCGGTCGACATTGCGCAACGCCAAGTCGATCATCTGCGCAGGCTTGTCCGGGATCGGCCCGGTCGCGCCAGAGGCCACCAGCTTCATCGCCCCCTTGATAGAGGTCATCGGCGCGCGCAATTCATGCGTGACCGTCGCGACGAAGGCCGCCCGGGCCTGTTCGACCTGCTTGCGCTGCGAGATGTCGCGCACGACCGCCACGAAGCGCGGCTCACCCACCACGCTTTCGTCAAGCTGCAGGTTGATCTCCACCGGACGCCCGCTGAGGCTTGATTCGTAGATCACGGCCTCGACCTCTCCGGCCAGAAGCGGTGCGACACGTTCACGAAACCGGGCTTCGTCGAAAGTGCTGGTCGTCTCCGAAAGGAAATGGCTGCGGTAGTTGAGGCGCTCCCATCCCAGGCTGGCCCGTGCGCGCTTGTTCAGGTAGTGCAGCCGCAGATCGTCGACCGAAAAGATGTACACCTCGTCCTGGAGACGGTCGAACATCGCGCGCAAGGGCCCTTCCTGCTGGCGTAACTTTGCGTCGGTGATATCGGTGTAGACCGTGATCACCTTATCCAGCGTGCCGTTCCGGCCCATTTTCGGAATTGCGGTGGTCTTGACCCAGATCGCCGTGCCATGGCGGCGGCGCAGCTTGTTGTCGCCGGTCCAGGCATCGCCACGGCGCAGCGTCTCCCACATCTCGGCGGCAATGCGCGGATCCTCGTCGAGGAACACATCGCTTGCGTAGCGGCCGCGCAATTCCTCGACCGAATAGCCGATGGTCTGGATCAGATTGTCATTGGCATAAAGAATGCGCCCATCGACCCCGGTGATCTTGACCATGGCGTGCATGTCGACGGCCTTGCGCTGCAACGCCAGGTCGTCCTCCTGCTCGCGGATCTTTCGCAACTGGCGGCGATGGCCCAGGGCGGAACGAGCCAGCAGCCCAATCATCAGCAATATCGCAAGCGATACCACGGCCCCCGCCGTCGCGGGCCCCAGAAGGCTGACAAGATAGCTTTCGCTGCCTTGAGACATCACTTGGCTCCTTCGCCGGTTAGCTCCCTCACACCGACACGGGGGCGGCGCGCATAACCGGACGGGCGCAGCTTTGACAGTTCCGATGGCAACAATAGGGCCTTAAGCGGAAATATTTCCGAAAAATTCACCATGCGGCGCCTCAAGCTCCTCCCTGACCGACCGGCCCCCTGTCGCCGCCCGTACCAACCGTGCCCGCGACAGCCGGAAGCTGTGACAGACACAGGGACACAATCTCTTCAAAACGTGTACGCGTCTTGATGATGGTAAGCGCAACCCGCGGGTCGCTGCCAGCCTTGTCAGAGGCTGTTAGCGCAACCACCGGCACGCCGGGCTGCAACCGGGCCACGGCATCCATCAAAACCGCGTCTGCGCCCTCTGCCTGGGCCGATTCCAGCAAGATCAGATCGAAGCGCCGCCCCGATCGCAGGGCCTCAAGGCAGAACTGGCGGTTCGAATGCACGAACTCGGCCCGATCCCCGAAGGATGCCGCCACGATTTCGGCAAAATCCGCATCGTCCTCGACATGCAGAATCATCGGCCGCGCGGGCAGCGCCTCTGCACGCCCGAACCTGACCGCCGCGCCGGATGCGCGGGGCCGACCCGCCGCGCTCGTCTCTTCGGGCGCGGTCGTCTCCGCGACCCCCATCCCCGCTGCGCCGGCCAGCGGGATGGTGAACCAGAAACAGGTTTCGCGCCCGGGGTCCGAACGGAAGCCGATCGTGCCGCCCATGCGCTCGACGATCTGCTTGGAGATGTTCAGGCCCAGCCCGGTGCCCTCCTTGTCGCGGGTCGAGGAACTGTCGGCCTGCGAAAACGGCTGGAAAATACGGTCGTGGAAGGATTCGGGGATGCCGCGCCCGCGGTCGATGACAGACACGCGCAGCACCCCCTTGTGACGGCTCAGGCGCAGGTCGACAGTACCGCCCCGTTCCGAGAACTTCGCGGCGTTCGACAGCAGGTTCGCCATCACCTGAAGGAAACGGTTCGTATCGACACGGCCCTTCACCTCCTGCTCGTCGGAAATCAGCGAGAAGGTGACGCCGAACTGGCGCGCATAGGGTTGGTTGTCGGCTACCGCCCGGTGCAGCAGCGCCACGATATCTTCATCCGCGACTTCAAACCGGCTCTGCCCTGAGGATACCTTCTCGAGATCCAGGATGTCATTGACCAGCGGGATCAGCCGGTCGCAATTCTTCTGGGCGATCTGCAGCAGGCGCAGCACCCGGTCGGGGATCGAGCCTGGCGCGGAGGTGTTCAGCGCCAGACTGAGCGAGCCGTTGATCGAGGTCAGCGGCGTGCGCAGCTCATGGCTGACGGTCGAGACGAATTCGCTTTTCGCCTGATCCAGCACACGTTGCTCGGTGATGTCCATCTGCACCCCGATCAGGCGCAGCGCCTGGCCCTCGGCGCCGCGTTCCGCCACCACCGCATGCGAGCGCATCCAGCGCCAGGCGCCGTCCACCACGCGCACCCGATATTCGCTGATCGAGGCCTCGGCCTCACCCTTGAGACAGGCCAGATCGGCGGTCTCCACGGCGGCCCGATCGTCGGGATGGATACGCGACGACCATTCCGCCTGGGTGTTGATCTGGGCCTCGGGGTCGAAGCCCAGCAGCGCGCGCCAGGTATCCGACACGATCGACTCGCCGGTGGTCAGATCCACGTCGAACACGCCGATCTGGGCGCCCTGCAACGCGATGTCCAGCCGATGCTGGGTGTCGCGCAGCTGCGCCTCGACGCGCAGCCGATCCGACACGTTGCGCATCACCACCGTATAGCGCCGGGCCCGGTCGGCGGTAAGCCAGGGCTTGATCTGAACGTCCATAGCCAGCTTTTCGCCGGTACGTGCGGCCACATGCACCAGGCCGCGGAAGCCGGTGGTGTCGTTCGGATCCTCGCTGCGTCCGAAATATTCCTCGGTCGCGCCGGACATCAGATTGTCCAGCATCATCCCCTGCAACTGGTCACCGTGGTAGCCAAAGGTGCGCCCGACGGCGTCATTGGCCACCAGAATCCGGCCATCCTCATCCAGCAGCGCGATGTTGACCAGCGCGGTGTCGAGGATCGAGCGGGTTTCGGTCTCGCGCTGGCCGATCTCGCGGGTCTTGCGATCCACGGTCTCCTGGATCAGTTCCTCGCGCTGGGCATCTGACAGCAAAAACACCGCCAGCAGGACGGTAAAGGCCAGGCCCGCGACCAGCACCAGGCCCGGGCTCAGCCGATGCAGGCCGCGTTCATAGGCTTCCGTCGAGGTCCAGATCAGGCGCCAGGGCTGGCCGAAAAGCCATACCGACTGCTCTGCGTGAAAGGCCGGCCGCACCAGCGGGTCGTGCGATCCTGTCACCTGAATCCGGGTACCGTTCGGCGCGCCGGGCCGTCCGGGCAATTCAAGGGCCAGGTGCAGATCGCGACCCAGCGCGCCGTAAAGCTCGGACGTCAACTGCTGGGCAGAGAAGACTGCGAAGGTCCAGCCCATCAGGGCCGCGCGGCGCTCAGTTTCGGTCCGCAGCGGAAGACCCGGGGCGAAGACCGGATCCAGCAGCATGAACGACGGCCCCAGGGCGCGCCCGGCGGGGCTGTCCGGATCCAGTCGCGGCGTCAGCAGAAGCTCGGCATCGTCACAGGCGGACATGGCCACGCTGCGCACCTGGGGGTCTTCTCCCAGTTCCAGGCCAAGCAGCCTGGGCTTCAGCGCGCTCGGAGCGATATGACGCACGATCAGACGCGGCCACTCTGTCGGCGCGGGCAAAGTCGGATAGGGATGGACGGTGAAATTCGGCTCGCCGCTGGCGCGGGCCCGCGCCACGAAGTTGGGCAACTGCGCTCGCGCGACCCGGCCCATGTAGCCGAACGCCTCGACCCCGGGAAGATGGGCGCCCAGACCCAGCCCGTCGACAAAGTGCCGCCAATCGTTCTCGGTCACGCGGTCACTTGCACGCAAAAGCGCGCCCGCCGCGTCCAGACCAAAGCCATAGGCCTCGATCCTGGCCTGCAAGGCAGCGGCGCCATCACGCGCCAGGGAAGTGAACTGCTGCCGGTTGTGATTCGCCAGCACCCCCTTGGCCCCGCCCCAAAGCGCGCCGGTCAGCGCCAGCGACACCAGCACCGCCGCCAGGGAACGCTTGTTCAGCCGCGGAAGCGCCCGGCCTTTCCATATCAGCATGCTGCGCTCGCGCCAGGGATGCAGCAGGGCCAGGGGCACGACAATGAAGGTGCTGGCGATGGCCGCAACCCAGCCGATCAACGCGCCGGCGAAGTAGTTGGGGCCCAGGCGCGTCTGCTCAGCCACTCCGGCGAGGGAGGATGCCAGCAGCACCAGCATGCCGCTCAGCGGCCCCACGATCAGCGCAAGCGCCAGGACGGCCCCCTTGCCGTTCAACCGCAGCGGCACCCCGAAGATCCCGCGCACCAGCCGCCCGCCCAGCACCGCCTGCACCGCGGCCGCGGCAGCCACGATCAGGTCGCATTGCACCAGGATCATCTGCATGGAGGCCGGCACCTTCGCAGTGCCATGAATCAGCGCCTGGGCGAACAGCGCGCCGAAAAACACCGCAATCCAGGCGCCCCCCCGCGCCAGAAGCACCGCCGCCAGCGCCGGGCCAACCCCCAGGAAGACCGCCCAGGACACGGGCGCCGGGGGCGCCCCGGCCGGGCGCAGCCAGACCTGCGCCGCGGCCGCAACCACATAAAACGCGAGCAAGAGCACCCAGCGAGGGCCAGAGCCTTTTAGAAGCCATCGCTTCATGCAGCCGACCGTGACGCGCCGGCTTGGGAACGGACAGGAATGGTGAAGGTGAAGGTGCTGCCCTTGCCCGGGAAGGATTGCAACGACACCTCGCCACCGTGCAGCTCGACGATACGGCGCACGATCGCCAGACCCAACCCGGCCCCGCCCGCACGACGGGTCGACGAATTATCGGCCTGCTGGAATTCCCGAAACACCCGTTCGGTCATTTCCGCCGGGATGCCACAGCCCGTGTCCTCGACCGAAACCGCGACCCGGTCCCCCTGCCGCCGCGCCCGGACCGTGATGGCACCTTCGTCGGTGAACTTGATCGCGTTGCCGACGAGATTCAGCAGCACCTGCCGCAGGCGGATCGGATCGGCGAAGACCTGTTCGTCCCCGACCTCGGACGTCAGCACCAGCCCCTTTTCCTGGGCCTGGGCGCTGAATTGGTCGACCACGTCGACGACCAGTTCCGACAGCGGCAGCATCTCGCGCGACATCTGCAACTTCCCGGCCTCGATCTTGGAGAAATCCAGTAGATCGTTGATCAGCATCAGCAGGTGATTGCCAGAGGTTTCGATCTTGCCCGCGCGCGCGCCGACCTCTTCGATGTAACGATCGAATGCCTCCGGCAGCGCAGCGGCCTCGGCACCGTCGGCCGCGTCCAGCTTGCGCAGCACGGCCGAGCTTTTGCGATCGGACAGGAAGCGCGCGAAGCCCAGGATCACCGTCAGGGGCGTGCGCAATTCATGGCTCAGCACGCTCAGGAAATCCGCCTTGGCGCGATTCGCCTCTTCCGCGGCATCCTTGGCGAGCTTCAGCTCGGTCACGTCGACGCGGAAGCCCACGATCGAGCCGTCGGCCATGCGGCGCTCGGAGATCCGCAGCCAGCGGCCATCCTCGAGCTGTTGCTCGACCATGGCATCGGCGCCTCGGTGGGCGGCCATGCGTTCGGCGATCCATTCCTCCTCGCGGCCCTCGGCGGCGGGGTATTGGCCACGGCTCACGCCTTCGCGCACCAGGTCCTCGAAAAGAACGCCTGGCCGGATCAGATCGGCCGACACGCTATAGAAGCTGCGATAGCGATCGTTGCACATCACCAGACGGTCTTCGGCATCGAAAAGCGCGAAACCGTCGTCGATCGCGCCGATCGCCTTCAGCAATTGCGCGCGGGCGTCTCGGTGGCGGCGCATCAAAAACAGCACCAGCCCCGCCGACCCCAGCACGAACAGCCCGACCACCAGCATCGCCAGCCGCACCCAGAACGCGTGCGGCGCCGACGTGGGCCAGCCGCCCGCGGGCACCGCGCCAAGCTGCCAGCTGCCGTAGGGCAAGGTGATGTCCTGGACCATGGGTTGCTGATCGAAGACCTTCGGATCGCCCCAGAAGACCGGCCCCGCCGCCCCGGTCCCGCCGGGGCCGCGCATCGCATAGGACACCGATTGCTGCCGCCCGACCAGCCCGGCACGCAGGTAGAAGGTCGGGGCGTCGATCACCAGCGACAGCACCCCCCAGAACTCGCCGCGCGTGCCGTTGTCGGCATGCAGGAACACCGGCATGCGTATGATGTAGCCCTCGCGCCCATCCTGCAGCAGGCGCAGCGGCCCAGCCAGAATCGTATGCCCGGTTTTGCGGGCGGCCTCGACCGAATGCAGTTGCACCGGGTCGGTATGGTAATCGAACCCGAGCACCGCGGCGTTCGGCTCTTGGGGATAGACGTATTTCACCACCAACCCGGGCGCGGCCGCGATATTCAGGATCTCGGGATTGTCACGGGTCATGAACCGCGCCAGCGCCGCATAGCGCTTCTGTGACAGCCCGGGATCGGCCTCGATCGCCGCCTCCAATCCGCGCAACATCAGGGACAGGCCCGTGACGCGTCCCTCGATTCGCGCGCGCTGCGCATCCATGCGATCGGCCAGATCGGCACGGACCTCGGCCATGTAGGCGCGGGTTCGCGTGGCATCGAAATAGACGCCCGCGACAACCATCAGCGCCACCAGCGGCACCAGCGCAAGCGCATAGGCGCGCGCCGCGCTCAGCCACCCGGGCAACCTGCCGTTGCCTTTGCCCCCGTCCTTGTTGGGGTCTTGCCTGGCACTTCCTTCGCCTGCCACTTTGCCCGTGCCCGACACCATTTGGCGCCCTTGTTGCGGACGGCAAATCGCCGTTCCGGATTTCTGCTGCCTCGCACCACCACGAACCATTCGGGCCCGAAACGGCCGCGAATATCAACTTCAACGAGAACTCGCAAGGATCCGGGCCGTCAAGACTCCCGAAGGACCAACATACGGATTCTTGCATATCACCTTTGTGCGAGAGAGGGAATCATGCAAACCACAAGTGGACACAACGTCCGTCCCCCGTTGCCCGACGATCACGTTTTTCAGCTTTGCCCGGCCGCCTTCGGCGTCCCAGCCGGCGCCCCGGGGTAAACTTGACAAGAAAAGTGGGTTTTCTGTTGCAAAGCCAGCCCACGAGTGTTGTAAACGCCTATCTCCAGGCGCGAGTCGCGCGGCAATGACGGAGTATGCGCATGGAATTCGACGACACGCCGCTGACGGCAGGTTCCTTTCCACTTGGCCAGGCATCGAAGGGTTATTGCGGCTGCATCGACCGGATCGCCCCGTGCGAGGATTGCCCCGGCCTTCCCGCCCAGGAGATCGAACGCCGCCTGATCGAGCTGGGATTCGTAGAAGGCGCCGAGGTCACCATCCTGCATGAAGGCCTGTTCGGCCGCGACCCGATCGCCGTTCGCCTGAACGGGGCGACCGTGGCGCTGCGGCGCCGCGAGGCGATGGCCATCCTGACCCGCTGACCCCGAGATGCCCGACGGAATACCACACAGGCTGCGCCGGCTGGCGCTGGTAGGCGTGCCAAATTGCGGCAAGACCGCGCTGTTCAACGCGCTGACGGGATCACGGCAGAAGGTCGGCAACTACGCCGGCGTTACCGTCGAGCGCAAGGTCGGCACGCTGCGCACGCCCGCAGGCCACAGCCTGGAGGTGGTCGACCTGCCCGGCACCTATTCCCTGCGCGCCCGTAGCCCCGACGAGGAAGTCACCCGCGACATGGTGCTGGGCCGGCGCGCCGGCGAGGCCGCGCCCGATCTGCTGCTGGCGGTGGCCGATGCGACCAACATGCGCTCGGCGCTGCGGCTGGTGCTGGAACTTGGGCGCACCGGGCGGCCGCTGATCCTGGTGCTGAACATGTACGACATCGCCCGCCACCGCGGGATAGAGATCGACATCGCGGCGCTCGAGGCGGGGCTTGGCATTCCGGTGATCCCCGCCACGGCGGTGCGCAAGGCCGGAATGCAGGCGCTTTGGGACAAGCTTGACTCGCTGGCGGCCCGGGGCCTGCCGCCGGCGGCCGAAAACAGCTGGGCGCCCCCGGGCGCGCTGGAATTGCGCGCAGCCCAGCGCACCGCGGACCGGCTGATCAAGCAAGCCGTGCGCCCGCCGGCGAAACCCCATACGCTGACCAACCGGATCGACAATGTGCTGCTGCACCCGGTGGCGGGGCTGGCGATCCTGCTGGTGATCCTGTTCGTGATGTTTCAGGCGGTGTTCACCTGGGCCGCGCCGCTGATGGACCTGATCGCGGGAGGCTTCGACGCGTTGGGGGCGCGGGTCGGCACTACCCTGCCGCCGGGGCTGATCCAGTCGTTCCTGCAAGACGGGGTGATCGCCGGGGTCGGTTCGGTCCTGGTGTTCCTGCCGCAGATCCTGATCCTGTTCATGTTCATCCTGCTGCTCGAAGACCTTGGATACATGGCGCGCGCGGCCTTCCTGATGGATCGCATCATGGGTGGCGCGGGGCTGCACGGCCGCGCCTTCATCCCGCTGCTGTCCTCCTTCGCCTGCGCGATTCCCGGCATCATGGCCGCGCGCGTGATCGACAACCGCCGCGACCGGCTGACGACGATGCTGGTGGCGCCGCTGATGACCTGCTCGGCGCGGATCCCGGTCTATACGCTTCTCATCTCGGCCTTCATCCCGCATCGCGCGATCCTGGGCGTGCTTAGCCTGCAGGGTCTGGTGATGTTCGGCCTCTATGCCGCCGGGATCGTCTCGGCGCTGGCGGTCTCTCTGGCGGCGAAACTGCTGTTCTGGCGGCATGCGCCGTCCCCGCCTTTCATGCTGGAGTTGCCCGACTACAAGATGCCCCGGCTGAAAAGCGTGACGATCGGCCTTTACACACGCGGCCGGATCTTCGTGAAGCGCGCCGGTACCACGATCTTCCTGGCGACCGTGGTGATCTGGGCGCTGGCCACCTTCCCCGCGCCGCCCCCCGGCGCCACCGAACCCGCGATCACCTACAGCTTCGCCGCGATGATCGGCAATCTGATCCATCCGCTGCTGGCCCCGGTGGGCTTCAACTGGCAGATCTCGGTCGCACTGGTGCCGGGAATGGCGGCGCGCGAGGTCGCGGTGGCAGGGCTGGGCACGGTCTATGCGATCTCGGGCGGGGGCGAAGCGCAGATCGGCCATGTGCTTGCCCAGCAATGGAGCCTGGCCACGGCCCTGGCGCTGCTGGCGTGGTATATCTTCGCGCCGCAATGCATCTCGACCCTGGCGGTGATCCGGCGCGAGGCCGGCGGCGCGAAATGGATGTGGCTGGCCTTCGGCTACATGCTGGCGCTGGCCTATGTCGCGGCCTTCGTCACCTATCAGGGCGCGGTGCTGCTGGGCTGGGGCTAGCATGCGCCGGCTTGCGCGGCCCACGGGCCGGGAATAGGGTTCGCGGCACCTTGGGGAGGCCGCGATGCACAAGGTTCTGAAAATCTACGTAAACATCGTGAATGCCATCGTCATCGGGCTGATTCTGGTGATGCTGGCCACCCTGGTGTTCGCCTTCGCCGATATCCTGACCACGCTGTTCAACCTGATCCCGAACCTCAAGAACGTCACCCTCAACGACGTGCAGTTTCGCGATCTGGTGACCGGCATCCTCGATGTCTTCATCATCATCGAGCTGTTCGGATCGATCATCGACTATATCCACCTGCGCCGGATCCGCCTGTCGGCGCTGATCGACGTGGTCGCCGTCTTCGTGCTGCGCCACATGATCGAGCGGATCTATGCCGAGACCGCGCAGGCCGAGGCGCTGCTGGAGTTGGCATTGCTGCTGCTGGTGCTGGTCGTGGCGCGCTCGATCACCGGCCGCTTCCCGCCCAATACGGGCCGCGACTGACCGCCGGCCCCACAACCCTTGGCCACAACCCTTGCCGGGGCGGCCCGCTCCGTGTACCCCCCGGCACGCCCCCTGACTGCGGGCAAGCCGCCGGGGCCGGCCTTCCCGCCCTGTGAGGGCACCGTTAAGGTTGGCGTCAGATTCGCCCGATATAGGGCCGAGCGGATTGGGAGAACGATGGATGCGGCAGGAAGCAGGCGGGAAGACGGGACGATGATCGAGCCGTGCTGGCCCGCGTTGACCGTGGTCATCCCGACCTTCAACGAACGCGCCAATGTCCGCCCGCTGGTCGCCCGGCTGCAAGCCGCGCTGGACGGCATCGACTGGGAGGCGGTCTTCGTCGACGACGACAGCCCCGACGGCACCGCCGCCGAGGTCACGGCGGTCGCCGCCGAAAACCACCGCATCCAGCTGCTTCACCGCAAGGGCCAGCGCGGGCTGGCCGGGGCCTGCATCCAGGGCATCCTGGGCTCGACCGCGCCGGTGGTGGCGGTGATCGACGCCGATCTGCAGCATGACGAGACCCGGCTGCGCGCCATGTACGAGGTGCTCGGCTCCGACCCGGAGCTGGATCTGGTGATCGGGTCGCGCAACGTGGCGGGGGGATCTTCGGCGGGCGGGCTGTCGCGGGTGCGGCAATGGGGATCGGAACGTGCGACGGCGCTGACGCTGAAGCTGTTGCGCATCCGCGCAAGCGATCCGATGTCGGGCTTCTTCATGGTCCGCCGGCCGGCCTTCAACGAGGTCGCGACCGGGCTGCAGGGCCAGGGCTTCAAGCTGCTGGCCGACATGCTGGCGGCCGCCCGCGGACGCTGGAAGGTGGCCGAAGTGCCCTATGATTTCCGCCCGCGGGTGGCGGGCGAATCCAAGATGGACGGAACCGTAGCATTGGAATTTCTCGGATTGCTGATTACCCGCCTGACCTCGGGCCTGTTGCCGATCAGGCTGGTGCTGTTCGGCTTCGTCGGCTTCACCGGCATCTTCGTGCAACTGGCCGTGGTGCGCCTGGCCATGGCCTTCCCGGGGCTAGGCTTCGAGCCGGCCCAGGCGTTGGGCGTGCTGGCCGCGATGACCTCGAACTTCGCGCTCAACAACGCCATCACGTGGCGCGAGCGGCGGCTGCGCGGACGGGCCTTCTTTCGCGGGTTGCTGTCGTTCTATGCCGTCTGCTCGGTGGGCGCGCTGATCAACCTGGGCGTCGCCAGCGCGGTGTTCCGCGCAGTGCCGGAATGGGCGCTGGCCAGCGTCGTCGGCGCGATCGCGGGGGCGATCTGGAACTTCTGGGCAAGCCTTCTGGTCACCTGGAGGGCGCCTTGAGCCGGCGCGCGGGCGCGTCTTTCGGCTCTTCGCGCCCAGAGATGGCGCCCCCGCCGGTCTGGGTGACCACCCTGATCTTCGCCGCGCTGCACCTGGTGCTGGCCGCGCGGCTTTGGCTGGTTCAGGACGAGGCCTATTACGCGCTCTGGTCCACCCACCTGCAACCCGCCTATTACGACCATCCGCCGATGATCGCGCTGTGGATCCGCATCGGCGAGGCGCTGCTGGGCCACGGAACGCTGGCCGTGCGGCTGGTGCCGGTGCTGGGCTTTGCCCTGGTCACGCCGATCACCGCGGCGATCACCCGCGCGGCCGGTGGCGACGGGGCGGCTGCCCGATGGGCCGCGCTGATGTTCAACTGCATGGCGGTCCCATTCGCCTTGGGTTTCACCGCCACGCCGGATGCGCCCTCTACCCTGTTTTGGGCGCTGGCGACGCTGGCGGTGCTGCGCGCGCCCGAAGCGCCCGCGCGGCACTGGCCGCTGGCGGGCCTTTGGATGGCGCTGGGCGTGCTGTCGAAACTGACCAACCTGTTCCTGGGGGTCGCGGTCACGCTGTGGCTGCTGGCCTCGCCCGTCGGTCGGGCGCAGCTGCGCCACCCTGTGACCTGGGCCGCGATGGCGCTGACCGCCGCGCTGCTGGCCCCCTTCCTGTGGTGGAGCGCGACACATGGCTGGCTGGGGCTGGCGCGGCAGTTCGGGCGGCTGGATCAGCCCGGGCCCACCCATAACGCCACCTTGCCGTTCATCGCCATGGCGGTGCTGACGGTGACGCCCCTGTTGCTGTGGCGCGCGCTGGCCGCCGCGTGGCGCGAAGGCGCGGCGGCGCAGAGACTTATGTGGTTCTCGGCGCCGCTGTGGCTTTACCTGCTGGTCCATTCGATGGGCCATGCGATTCAGGCGAACTGGATCGTGCCGCTGTTTCCGGGACTTGCGGCGCTGGCCGCACTGGGGCGCGCTGACCTGCGCCCCGGCCGCGCGCTGGCCACCGCAAGCGCGCTGGGACTGTCGGCGTTGGCACTGACGCTGGCGCTTTGGCCCGGCAAGCCGGTGTTTCGCGGCGACAACCCCCCGAACCAGACCAAGGGCTGGCCGGCACTGACCCGGCAGATCGACGCGCTGATGGCTCAGGATGGGGCGATCTGGGTCGCCACCGTCGATTACGGCACCACCGGCGCCTTGGCCTTCGCGCTGCCGGGCGTGCCCGTCCGGGCCCTGACCGAACCCGAACGCTGGGGCTTTCGCGGCGGCTTCCCGCGCGATCTGTGCGACCGGCCCGCGCTGCTGATCCAGGCCCGACCCGCAGCGCTTGCGCCGCAGATCCTGTTCAACCAGGTCGGCCCCACCCGCGTGCTGGAACGCAAAAGCGGTGGCATCACTCTGAAAAGCTATTCCGCGACGGAGGTACGCGGCCTCCGGCACGGGCCGTGCGCCGGGAATTGAACTGGGGCTTGCGCCGGGGATCGAGCCGCGCCCCTGCCGGGCCACCAGACCGGCGGCGTCAACGCGCGTAAAGCAGGGACCCCGCCAGCGAGCCCGACGCGATTTCCGCCTTGCCCGCCTTGCAGTAGCTTTGCGCGTCACCAGCTTTTGCCCCCAACTTCGCCAGTCGCGCGTCGGCCCGGCTCTCGACCAGCTTGCGCGCCTTGGGGTCCTTCAGAAAGGCACGGATCTGGTCGGCCGAATAGCCATGGTTCAGTGCATAGGCCTTCAACTCCTCGGCCTTGAAGAACGCCTTGATCAGCCGCCCCGAGATCGTCGGACACTGGTGGCGGATCACATCGGCGGTACGCGCCGCGACCAGTTGGTCCATGACGTGGGCATTGCGGACCAGCGGCACCGCCGGCGCGGTGGCGGCGGCAACCGGTCCGAACGCCGCGGCGGGCAGGGTGGCCAGCATCATACCAAGGGCAAGCGGCTTGAGTGACTGGGTCATTCGTGGGTCTCGCTTCATCTGTGGTCGGTTGCGCCCCCCGGATATAGCGGTAACGCGCGCCACTTGCATCCCGCCGCGGAAAATCCCGCCACGACATTCGGCAAGAAGCCGCCCGACGATCACGTTTTCGTCATTTCGCCCCAAGACATGTCCTTTTGGCGACGGAGGCGGGCGCGCGACGCGTAGAACGCTGATCGGCGGGCGCGGTAGTCCCGGTGCGAACCATGATGAATTCCAGGGGGACAGGTGCCTGATATGTTGTTGACCCGCCGTCACGCGGCGCTGTGTGGCCGCGCCGCGGTTGTGTTTCTGTGCGCGGCCTCGCCCGTCCTGGCGCAGCAGCGTCCCGGCGGCCCCGGCCACCCTGTGGGGCCGACCAAGGTGGGGGTAGTGACATTGGCGCGATCCGATGTGCCCTATCGCGTCACCCTGCCCGGCCGCGCCGTGGCCTATGAACAGGTCGACATCCGCCCCCGGGTCGAGGGCGTGGTACAGGCGATCCCCTACGGGCCCGGGCATCGGGTGCAAAAGGGCGAGGTGCTGTTTCGCATCGACGGCGACGACTACAAGGCCCAGGCGGCCGCCGCCCAGGCCGCGGTGGCGCAGGCGCAGGCGTCCCTGGCCAATGCCCAGGCCACGCTGAACCGCTACAAGGCCTTGGAAAACAAGGGGATCACCGCAGAGCAGGTCAGCACGGCCCAGGTCGCGGTGGTGCAGGCGAAGGCCAGCCTGCTGTCGGCTCAGGCCAGCCTGCAAACGGCGCAGCTGAACCTTGACCGCACGGTGGTGCGCAGCCCGATCACCGGCGTCGCCGGGGTCGCGACGGTGTCCGTGGGCGCGCTGGTGACGGCGAACCAGACCACAGCGCTGACCACGGTGACGCGGCTGGATCCGATCTATGTCGATGTCGAGGAATCGATCCGCCGCATCAACGAAGTCCGCGACGCGATCGCCGCAGGGCGGCTGAAGGCGGGCGACAAGCTCGAGGCCAGCCTCGAATTCGATAGCGGCCAGGTGTTCAAGGGCAAGGGCACGCTGGTGTCGCCGGGGGCGACGGTCTCGGCCTCGACCGGCACCACGACCTTCCGCTTCCAGTTCGACAACCCCGACCGCCGGATCCTGCCGGGCATGTTCGTGCGGGTGAACGTGACGCTTGGCAGCGTGCGGGCGATCCTGGTGCCGCAGGGGCCGACGACGCGTGCCTCGACCGGGGCGCTGACCGCCTTCATAGCCCGGGACGGCACCGCGCATCAGGTGACCCTGACCACCAGCGGCACCTATCATAACGCCTGGATCGTGACCGGCGGGGTGAAACCCGGCGACGAGCTGATCGTCGACGGGCTGTCGCGGCTGCGCGCCGGCGCCAAGATCGCGCCGACGCCGGTGGCGATCACACCCGACGGGGTGGTCACCGACAAGGCCAGGCCTGCGGCCACGGGCGCGGCGGGCAACGGCGTGGCGGGCAAGGGCGTGGCGGGCAAGGGCGTGGCGGCCACGGCCCCGAAAGAGGCGCCTGCAAAGGCCGGGAATTGACGATATGGGCACGTTCTTCATCAGCCGACCAATCTTTGCCTGGGTGCTGGCGATTCTGACGGTTCTGGCCGGGGTCGCGGCGATCCGGCTTCTGCCGGTCACGCAATACCCCTCGATCGCCCCGACCGAGGTCCATATCAGCGCCAGTTACCCCGGCGCCTCGGCCCAGACGGTCGAGGATTCGGTGACCCGGGTGATCGAGAACGCGCTCACCGGCCTCGACGGCATGATCTACATGGAAAGCACCTCTTCGCAGGGCGCATCCGCGATCACGGTGACCTTCGACCAATCGGTCGATCCGGTCACCGCGCAAAGCGACGTGCAAACCCAGGTGGGCCAGATCGAACGGCAATTGCCGACCTCGGTGCAGACCCTGGGCGTATCAGTCACGCGGCGGTCGTCGTCGATCCTGATGGTGGGCTCGCTGGTGGCGGAAAAGGGCGGCTACAGCTCGGCCGAGCTGGGCAATATCCTGACCAATGTGGTGCAGCAGCCGATCGAGCGCACCCCGGGCGTCGGCGGCATCCATATCTTCGGCTCGGGCTATGCGATGCGGATCTGGCTGGATCCGATGGCGCTGCTGCGCTACCAGCTGACGCCCAACGACGTGGTCAGCGCGGTGACGGCGCAGAACACCAACGTCTCGGTCGGCGCGCTTGGCGACCAGCCGACGGTGAAGGGCCAGCAATTCACCGCCACGATCACCGCGCAAAGCCAGCTTCGCACCGTCGCGCAGTTCCAGAACATCCTGCTGAAAACCACCTCGGGCGGCGCCACCGTGCGGCTGGGCGACGTGGCGCGGGTGGCGATCGGGCAGGCAAGCTATGGCGTCAGTTCGCGCTATTCGGGCAAGCCCGCCGCGGGCTTCGGCGTGCAGCTGGAAACCGGCGCCAACGCCATCGCCACATCGGCCGCGGTGAAGGCGACGCTGGCCAAGCTGGCATCCGCCCTGCCCCCGGGGACCGCCTTTAAGGTGGCCTACGACACCTCTCCCTTCGTCGAGCTGTCGATCCAGCAGGTCTATCACACGCTGATCGAGGCGGTGGTGCTGGTGTTCCTGGTGCTGCTGGTCTTCCTGCACACCTGGCGCGCCACGCTGATCCCGCTGATCGCCGTGCCGGTGGTGCTGATGGGCACCCTCGCGGTGCTCTATGTCGCGGGCTTCAGCATCAATACGCTGACCATGTTCGCGCTGGTCCTGGCCATCGGCCTGCTGGTCGACGATGCGATCGTGGTGGTGGAAAACGTCCAGCGCCTGATGGAAGAGGAACATCTGTCGGCCATGGCGGCCACCCGCAAGAGCATGGGGCAGATCACCTCGGCGCTGCTGGGGATCAACGTGGTGCTGTCGGCGGTGTTCCTGCCGATGGCCTTCTTCGGCGGCGCGACGGGGGTGATCTACCGGCAATTTTCCATCACCATCGTCACCGCGATGACGCTGTCGCTGGCGGTGGCGATGATCCTGTCGCCGGCTCTTTGCGCGCGTCTCTTGAAATCCCATGGCGCCGCGCCGCGCTTTGCCCCCGCGCGCTGGTTCAACCAGGGCTTCGACGGGTTGCGCAATTTCTATCGCGGCACTGCCCGCAGCCTGGCGCGGCGGCTGATCGTCATGCCGCTGATCCTGGCGGTGATCCTGGGCGGCGCCTGGATGATCTACAGCCGGATGAATTCCTCCTTCCTGCCGACCGAGGACCAGGGCGTCTTGATGACCATCATCACCCTGCCCGAGGGTGCCACCAGCCAGCAGACCCTGGCCACCGTGAAGCAGGTCGAGCAATTCTATCTTACCAAGGAAAAGGACGCCGTCGCCTCGACCTTCGCGGCGCTGGGTTTCGGATTTTCGGGGTCGGGGCAGAACCACGCGATGCTGTTCGTGCGGCTAAAGCCGTTCTCGGTGCGCGCCGGCCACCCGGCGATGGCGGCGCCCGCGCTGGCGCGGCGCGCCAACATGTATTTCCACACGCTCCGCGCCGGCGAGATCTTTGCGGTTCAGCCCCCGGCGATCCGCGGGATCGGCAATTCCGGCGGCTTCGACATGTACCTGATCGATCAGGCCGGCAACGGCAGCGCCGCCCTTCAGGCCGCCGCCAAGTCCCTGGCGGACGAGGCCAACCGCGATCCCATGCTGTCCTCGGTGCGCGCCGACGCGACCGGCGATCAGGCCGCGCTGCAGATCAACATCGACCAGCAGAAGGCCGAAAGCTACGGGCTGTCGCTGTCGGATATCAACAAGATGCTGTCGGTGATCTTCGCCGGCGACACGGTGAACGATTTCCTGCTGGGCACCCAGTTGAACCCGGTGATCGTCGAGGGCGACGCGCCCTACCGGATGCAGCCCTCCGACGTGATGAACTGGTACGCGCGCAACACGACGGGAGAGATGGTGCCGTTCTCGGCCTTCGTCACCACCTCGTGGAAGCCGGTGCCGCCGCGGCTGGAACGCTATGACGCGGTCTCGGCGGTGCAGATCTCGGGCTCGGCGGGGGCGGGCTATTCCTCGGGGCAGGCAATGGACGAGATACAGAAGCTGGTGCAACGGCTGCCCGGCGGCTACGGCACCGCCTGGACCGGGATCAGCTATCAGGAACGCCAGTCCGGGGCGCAGGCGCCGCTGCTTTACGCGCTGTCGGTGCTGGTGGTGTTCCTGGCGCTGGCGGCGCTTTATGAAAGCTGGTCGATCCCCTTCGCGGTGATGCTGGCGGTGCCGGTGGGGATGCTGGGCGCGGTGGCGGCGGCCTATTTCCTGGGCCAGTCGAACGATGTCTATTTCAAGGTGGGCGTGCTGACCACGATCGGCCTGGCCTCGCGCAATGCGATCCTGATCGTGGAATTCGCCGAACGCCTGCGCCACGAAGGGCGCGACCTGTTGTCGGCGGCGATCGAGGCCGCCGGGCTGCGGCTGCGGCCAATCCTGATGACCTCTTTCGCCTTCATCCTGGGGGTGCTGCCGCTGGCCACCGCCACCGGCGCGGGGGCGGCGGCGCAGAACGCCATCGGCATCGGGGTGGTCGGCGGCATGATCGCCTCGACGGTGATCGGCGTCTTCCTTGTGCCCGCCTTCTATGTTCTGATCCGCAAGCTCACCCAGGCCCTGTCTTTCAAGCGCCCATCGGAGACCTCATGACCCCCACGCGACCTCTTGCCGCCCTGACGATGCTTGTGCTCGCCGGCTGCGCCGCGGGGCCACAGTTCAAGGCGCCCACGATCGCCCTGCCGGCCAGCTATGTCGGCGGCAGCGCCCGGACGGTGGGCGATGTCAGCACCCAGATGTGGTGGCGCGACTACCGCGATCCCATGCTCGATGGGCTGACCGCGCGGGGGCTGGCGCAGAACCTGTCGATCCGGACCGCGCTGGAGCGCGTCGTGCAGGCCGAGGCCACGCTGCGCACCACCGGGGCAGCGTCGCTGATCGGCGGCGGGGTGTCGGCCTCTGCCACGCGGGGGACGAACCTGACCGGCGGGGTCTCGAACACCGACAAGGCCAGCTTCAGCCCGTCGCTGGTTTTGGACCTGTTCGGCGGGGCGGCGCAGGCGCGCGAACAGGCGCTGGCCCAGCTGCAGGCGGCCAGGCTGGACGTGGGCACCGCCAGGCTGACCTTCCTGTCCAGCCTGGTGTCGAACTACATCAACGCCCGCTACTATCAGAACGCCGCGGCGATCACGCGCGCCACCATCGCGTCGCGCCGCCAGACGCTGCGCATCGTCCATGCCCAGCTGGACGCCGGCACCGCGACCGAACTGGACGTGGCCCAGGCCGACGCCGCGCTGGCGCAATCGCGCGCCACGCTGCCGGCGCTGGAAAATGGCTATGACGGCGCGGTCTATGCGCTGGCCACGCTGCTGGCCGAACCCGCGGGGCCGCTTCTGAAACAGTTCAGCCGCGGTGGCGCGCAGCCCGCGCCGCGCACCCATGCCGCGCCGGGCGTGCCCGCCGACCTGCTACGCAACCGCCCCGACGTGCGTTCGGCCGAACGCAGCTATGCCGCCGCCATCGCCGCGGTGGGCGTGGCCGATGCCGCCCGCCTGCCGCAGATCAGCCTGACCGGCACGATCACCACCGCCAGCACCCAAAGCTGGGGCTTCGGCGCCTCGCTGCTGGCGCCGATCCTGAACCAGCCCGCCCTGGCCGCCGCCGCCGCCGCCAAGCTGAGCGCCGCCAGACAGGCCGAACTGGCCTGGAAAAGCACGGTGCTGAGCGCGGTGCAGAACGTGCAGGCGGCGCAATCCTCCTATATCCGCGCCGGACAATCGGTCGCCCGCGCGCGCGATGCGGTTCGCGCATTCCAGAAGGTGGTTTCGCTGTCGCGCCAGACCTATCAGGCCGGCACGACCACCCTGATCGACCTGCTTACCAACGAGCGCTCGCTGGCCAGCGCCCAGCTCTCGCTGGCCAGCGCCCAGCAATCCCGCGCCGCCGGCTGGGCGCAGTTGCAGATTGCGGTCGGGCGCGGCTGGCGGATCGCCGCCCCGGCCGCCAATGGCCCCGCCGGCACCATCAAGACCAGGGCCAAGGATGGAACCAGGCCCGGATCGGCCGATTGACCCGCCCCACGCCAAAACGGATCCGCCCTTCGCGCGTCGCAATCTGCCGGGGCGGCTTGGCCTGTCGCTCCATTTCGGTGATCGCCGCCGATACCGAGCGCGGACGGCCATTCGCCACGCGCCGTACCCTGACGGCAAGCGAAACTCGAAGGGCTTGAAAATTTGCACTTGGCTGGCGCGGCACCGATGCACGATCCGGTCGCTGCGGGGGCCGGTCCGACCTGCCGCCGCGCCAGGCCGTGCCGCACGGCCGATCTGCCCCTGCCCCCCCGAAGGCCCGCCAGATCGTCCTTGCCGCAGCGCACAAGGTCGAAGTCCGTCACCGGTGGCCACATATATTTGGCCTGAAACGGGCCCCTCTTGTTTACCAATTTTTTACCAATTGGATACAAGCATGTATATTAAGCCAGCATTGACGCCAATTCGGAGACAATTAAATAGATATTGCAGCGCGAGACTCGCGAAGGGGTTGAAAACACGGCAATTGCTGTGCTTGAGTGGAACGAATTCCGGGATCACGCGTTATTCCCGTCAAGCAAGGGCGCGGCCATAGGTTTCGGCACCACGCTGAAAAATCTGTCGACCGCTCGGCTTGCAAGGCAGGTTCATATCGAGGCGCTGGGAACACAGCGCGTGAGCAGGTTTAGCTATGACAGATGCGAGCATGGTTCTGAGCAGGGATGAGGCGATCGGGACAAGCCTGGGCGTTCTTGTCCTCGAGGACGAGGCGATCGTGGCCCTCGACCTACAATTCATTCTGGAAGACATGGGGCTGGCGGTGATCGGCCCCTATCCATCGGTGGCCTCCGGGTTTGCGGCGATGGCAGGGCGCAAGCCCGACGTCGCGATCCTCGATGTCCAGTTGACCGATGGCGAGGTTTACGATTTGGCCGATGCGCTGCATGCCGCCAATGTGCCGATCATCTTCCATTCCGGCCACGCGGACCCCGGCGCGCTGGCGCGCCGCTATCCCGGGGCGCGAATCTGCCCCAAACCGTCCTCGCCGCTGGAAATCGAACGCGCCGTGCGCGCGGTGATTTCCTAACAAGGCCCCGGCGAGGGCGAGACGCGCGCCAGTCGGGGCGCGCGCCGGTCAGGACGCGCGCCCGATGGGTTCCAGACCTCAGCCCAATACTTCGCTCACGGCCTCTTGGGTCGCGGCGACGATGCGGTCGGCCTCGTCCTGAGTCAGACACAGGGGCGGCGCGAAGCCCAGGATGTCGCCCTGCGGCATCGCCCGGCCGATCACGTCGCGCTTCAGCAGTGCCGCGGCGATCTGCGGCCCCACCTTGCGCTCGGCCCCGAAGAAGCGTCGCGCGTCGCGGTCCTCGACGAATTCCACGGCGCAAAGCATGCCCTCGCCGCGGATGTCGCCGACGTGGGCGTGATCGCCCAGCGCCTCTTTCATCGCGCGGTTCAGGTAGGCCCCCACCGTCCCGGCGTTCTCGACCAGGCCAAGGCTATCGATCAGGCGCAGGTTGGCGACACCCGCCGCCGCGCCGATCGGATGGGCCGAATAGGTCCAGCCATGGCCGATGGCGCCGAATTCATCGGTGCCCTGCTCCAGCACCTTCCACACCTTGTCCGACACGATCGAGCCCGACAACGGCGCATAGGCCGAGGTCAGCCCCTTGGCGATGGTGATGATGTCGGCCTCGATCCCGTAATGGTCCGAGCCGAACATCGTGCCCAGACGGCCAAAGCCGGTGACGACCTCATCGGCGATCAGCAGGATGTCGTGCTTCTTCAAGACCTTCTGGATCGCTTCCCAATAGCCCGCGGGCGGCGGCACGATGCCGCCCGTGCCCAGCACCGGCTCGCCGATGAAGGCGGCGATGGTGTCGGCGCCCTCGGCCTCGATCAGTTTTTCCAGTTCGGCCGCGCAATGGGCGGTGAACTCGGCCTCGGTCATCGCGGCATCGGGGCGGCGGAAGTAATAGGGTGCCTCGGTATGGATCACCTGGGTCAGCGGCAGGTCGAACTTCTTGTGAAACAGCTCCAGCCCCGTCAGTGATCCGGTCATCAGGCCGGATCCGTGATAGCCGCGCCAGCGCGAGATGATCTTCTTCTTCTCGGGGCGGCCGAGGATGTTGTTCATGTACCAGACCAGCTTGATGTTGGTCTCGTTCGCGTCCGACCCGCCAAGGCCGAAATAGACCTTCGACATGTTCGCGGGCGCGCGGTCGAGGATCATCTTCGCCAGCGTGATCGAGGCCTCGGTGCCATGGCCGACATAGGAGTGGTAATAGGCCAGTTCCTTTGCCTGCGCGGCGATGGCGTCCGCGATCTCGGTGCGCCCGTAGCCCACGTTCACGCAGTAGAGGCCGGCGAAGGCATCCATCAGCTTATTGCCGTCACGGTCCTCGATGAACACGCCCGAGCCGCCGGTGACCACGCGCTGGGGCAGCTCGCCGCGGGCGAACTGGGCGAGATGGGTCGACGGGTGGAAGAAGTTCTCGCGGTCCCAGCTTTCAAGTTGATCGTTTCTCAGCATCTTGCGTCCTTTCGTTGAATTCGGTGTCAGGCCCAGTTGCGGCAGACGTATTTGACCTCGGTGAAGGCCTCCATCCCCAGCCGGGCGCCTTCGCGGCCGATGCCGGACTGCTTCATGCCGCCGAAGGGGATCGGCGCGCCGGTCACCTTGGTGCGGTTGACCGCCACCATGCCGAATTGCAGCGCCCGGCTGACCCGGTAGATCCGACGCGGATCAAGGCTGTGCAGATAGGCGACCAGCCCGTATTCGGTGGCGTTGGCGCGGGTGACGACCTCGTCCTCGGTATCGAACGGCAGGATCGCCGCGACGGGGCCAAAGGTTTCCTCGGCCAGGATCAGCGCCTCCTCGGGCACGTCGGCAAGCACCGTGGGCTGATAGAAAAGCGGCCCCAGCGGATGCCGCGCGCCGCCGCAGACAAGGCGCGCACCCTTCGCCAGCGCGTCGGCGACGTGTTCCTCCTGCTTGGCGACGGCGGCTTCGTTCATCAGCGGGCCGATGTCGGGGTCGTCCATCCCGGGACCGACGGTCAGCGCCTGCGTGGCCTCGGCGAAGCGCGCGCAGAAGGCGTCATAGATGCCGCGCTCGACAAAGATCCGGTTCGCACCCAGGCAATCCTGGCCCGAGGTGGCGAACTTGGCCTTCATCGTCTCGGCCACCGCGTGGTCGAGATCGGCATCGGCGAAGACGATCACCGGCGCGTGGCCGCCCAGTTCCAGCACCAGCCGCTTCACCGTCGCGGCACTTTGGCGGTAAAGAAGCTGCCCCACCCGGGTCGAGCCGGTGAACGACAGCGCGCGCACGCGGGTGTCTTCGGTCCACGGCTTGACGATCGTCGGTGCGTCGCCGGTGACCACGTTGAAGACACCCGGCGGAAAGCCCGCGCGTTCGGCAAGCTCCGCCAGCGCCAGGGCCGAGAACGGGGTCTCGGCCGAAGGATGCGCGACCACGGTGCAGCCCGCGGCCAGCGCCGCGGCGGCCTTGCGGGTCAGCATGGCGGCGGGGAAGTTCCACGGCGTGATCAGTGCCGCCACCCCCACGGGTTCGCGCCAGACCTCGACCTCGGCGTCGTGCAGATGGCTGGTGACGCCCTCGATATTGGGGCGCTTCGCCTCCTCGGCGTAGAATTCGATGAACGAGGCCGCATAGTCGATCTCGCCCCACGCCTCGGACAGCGGCTTGCCCTGTTCGAGCACCATGATGCGGGCCAGATCCTCGCGGGTTTCGCCCATCAGTTCGAACCAGCGGCGCAGCAGGGCCGAACGATCCTGCGGCAGCAGCGCCGACCAGGCGGGAAAGGCCGCCTGCGCCGCGTCCACCGCGTCGCGCGCCTGGGCCGCGGTCAGCGCCGCCACCTCGCCCACCTGGGCGCCGTTGGCAGGGTCGGTGACGACGAAGGTGGCGCCGTCCGCCGCCGCCGTCCACTTGCCGCCAAGATAGGAGAAATTGCGCACGAGGCGCTTGTCGGTGATGTCGCCGCGAAGCGAGAGGGCTGTATCGAGCATGGGAATCATCCTGATCGTTCGGCGCAAGACTGCGCCAAGGCGGTCAGACGATCGGGCCAAACTTGGGGCGCCAGGCAGGCGATTTCATCGCCCCACCCCGGGGTCAGGCAGAGGAATCCTCTGCCGCCCCCAGCCCCGCGATCAGCGCCAGCGGCGGCACGCCCGCGCCCTTCACCGGCTTGGTCACGATATAGGTGAAATATCGCGCCAGCCCGATATGGGCCTCTAGCAGATCATCGACCAGCCGCTGATAGGCGTCGATGTCGCGCGCGATGACCTGCAGCAGGTAATCATAGCCGCCGCCCAGCGCCCAGCACGCGGTGATCTCGTCACGCCGGCGCACCTCGTCCTCGAAGATGCGAAAGCGCGCGGCGGTGTGGTCGGCCAGTTCGGCGGCCATGAAGACGGTGACATGGGGGCCGATCCGCTTCAGCGCGATCTCGGCATGATAGCCCACGATGATGCCGGCACTCTCCAGCTTTTTCAGCCGCTCCCAGCAGGGCGTGGGCGACAGGCCCACCTTTTCGGCCAGCGCCGTCTTGGTGATCCGCCCCTCGCGCGACAGCACGCGCAGGATTTCGATATCGCGCCGGTCAAGCTGCATGGTTCACGCCCTGATCACGCTGCCGGCGTCCCCCAGCCGGGGAAGCGCGTGGCAGGCGATGGCGGTGTCCTGCACCCCGGTGCCGGTGAGGTCGGCGATGGTCACCTGATCCTCCGAACCCCGCCCCGGCGAGCGGCCCAGAACCACCGCGCCCAGCTCCGGCGGTGTGGCCCCGGTCCAGTCACCCGAGGCACGCGCGCTACGCAACTCTCCCAGCGTTTCACACTGGCTGACCCGGTCGCAGACATAGAGATCGGCAGCGGCCAGCGCGGTCGGCTGGATCTCGTTCTTGCCCGCCTGGTCAGCACCCATCGCGGTGATATGCAGGCCCGGATGCAGCCATTCGGCGCGCAGGATCGGTGTCTTCGCGGGCGTGGTAGTGACGACCAGCTGGCTGTCGCGGACCAGACGCGCCGGATCGGCCTCGGCCCGGGCCTCGACGCCCAGATCACGGGCGATGTCGGCCGCACAGGCCTGCGCGCGGGCAAGATCGCGGCCCCATACAAGGACGCGCGCGAAGGGCCGCACCAGATGCGCGGCGGCGATCTGCAGGCGCGCCTGCACGCCGGTGCCCATCACCCCCGCCGTCGTTACCCGCGAGGGCGCCAGATGCCGCGCGGCCACGGCGCCGGCGGCGGCGGTGCGCAGGTCGGTCAGATAGCCGTTGTCGAGAAACAGCGCCTGCACCAGACCGGTCCGCGCCGAAAACAGCACCATCAGCCCGTTCAGGCTGGGCAGCCCCAGCTTCGGGTTGTCGAAGAAACCGGGGCTGACCTTGATGGCGAAGCCGTCGTAGCCCGGGATATAGGCGGTCTTCACATCGACTTCGCCATGCGCGGCCGCCAGATCCATGGACATGACCGGCGGCATCACCACGCCACCCTTCGCCAGCGCGGCAAAGGCGCCCTCGACGGCCTCGACGGCGGCAAGATCCAGCGGCAGGGCCTGGCGTAGCTGGGCCTCGGTCACGATCCTTATGTCCTGCGCCATGGCGCCCCCTTCACGATCTTGCCGTCCAGTTCCACATCCGCCCCCGTCACGATCCGCGCCAAGACCCCCATGTCGAGGTTGCGCCCGGTCAGGATCGTGGCCACCGGCGCGCCCGCGTCCAGCTGGCCCGCCAGCTTGCCCGACAAGAGCGCCGCAATGCCGACGACAGCGGCACCTTCGGCAACCAGCCGGTCTTCATGGAAAAGCGCCTGCAGGGCGCGGTAGATCTCCTCTTCGGTGACCAGGACCACCGCGTCAAGCAGATCACGGCAAAGCGCGAAACTCAGCCGGTTGTCCAGCCCGATGCCGCCGCCCAGGCTATCGGCCAGGCTGGCCACTTCCTGTACCGCCACCGGGCGGCCCGCGGCGATCGAGGCCGCCATCGCCGCGCCGCGATCCATCGAAACGCCGATCACCCGGACGTCGGGCTTGATCGCCTTCGCCGCCAGCGCCACCCCGGCAGCCAGCCCGCCGCCCGACAGCGGCACCAGGAGCGTGCCGATATCGGGACGCTCGGCCAGGATCTCCAGCCCAAGCGTGCCTTGCCCCGCGATCACGGCGGGGTCGTCGAAGGGCGGGATCTCGGCCAAGCCCGCCTCGGCCATCAGACGGGTGGCCTCGGCCTGGGCGTCGTCCTGGCTGCGGCCGACGATGCGCAGCTCGGCGCCCAGCGTGCGAATACCCGCAAGCTTGGCCTCGGGCACCAGCGCAGACAGGCACACCACCGCACGAAGCCCGCGCCGCGCCGCCGCATGGGCGACCGCCCGGCCGTGATTGCCGGTCGAGCAGCACACGACACCAGGCGCGCCATCGGGCACGGCGGCGATGGCATTGGCCGCGCCGCGCAGCTTGAACGCGCCGATGGGCTGGGCGATCTCCAACTTCAGCAGAAAATCGGCGCCCAGCCGATCGGTGAGGAAGGGCGAAGGTACCAGTGGCGTGCGCGCCGCGATGCCAAGGATCCTTTGCGCTGCGGCCAGCACATCGGCCAGGCAGGGAACGCCGGTCTGGAATGTCATCTGTCGGCCTCCGTCACCCTTCGCATCCAACCGGGTCAGCATGGTCGGATCGGGCGGCACTGCCAAGGGGCGGATGGCCCAGGTAGCGCGGCCCCGGCATAGCCGGCCCGATGATTCCCCGGGCCCGGGTGGGCTCAGAGCTTGGCGAGGGCCTTGGCCGCGACAAGCGGCAACTGCACCTCTGCGGCGAAGCCGTCGGACCGGCCCGGCGCGGGCGAGACCAGGCGCAGCGCGCCACCGCTTTGCCCGACGATCGTCTGCACGATCGCCAGGCCCAGCCCGGCGCCGCTGGCCCCGGTCCGGCCACGCGCGAAGCGCCGGGTCAGCGTCGCGAGGACCTTCGCGGGCAGCACCGGGCCGCCGTTCTCGACACGCAACAGGCCGCCGGGGTCCAGCGTGACCTGCACCGCCCCGTCCCGGGGTCCATGGGCCAGGGCGTTGTCCAGCAGATTGCGCAGCACCAGCGCGAAAGCGTCGGGATCCATCGCGGCCCAAAGGCTTTCCACGCCCCCCGCCGCCACCTGCACCCGGGTGGCGGCGTTCCAGTGGGCCGCCGTGTCCATCACCACCACGTCGAAGATCGGTTTCAGATCGACAGGCGTGGTATGCAGCCCGATCCCGGCGTCGGCTCGCGCCAGTTGCATCAGCTTGTCCGAAAGACGGGCCAGCCGTTTCAAGGTGGCCTCGATCTCCTGCCCGCGCGCGCGCGCCGGGGGGTCCTGTGTCTCGGCCAGCAGACGCTGGGTCTGCGCCAGGGCGCCGGCGATGGGGGTGCGCAGTTCATGCGCGCTGTTGGCCGAAAGAGCGCGCTCGGCGTCCAGCGCGCGGGCAAGACGCTCGATCAGCCGCGCGACGGCATCGGCGATCGGCCGCAGTTCCCGCGGCTGGCCGGATTGGTCAAGGGGGGCGAGGTTGCGGCCGTCGCGGGCGGCGATATCGGCGCGCAGCCGCTCGATCGGGCGCAGCGCCCCGCGCACCCCCAGCCAGATCGCCAGGATGTTCAGCGGCACCAGCAGCAGCAAGGGCCCCAACATCGCGGTGATGCTGTCGTAAAGCGCGCGCCTGCGGTCGCGCATCGATTCGACGATGGTGATGGTCAGCCCCTTCACCGGATCGCGGCGGGAATAGATCCGGTAGCCGTGGGCAGTGGAAAACCCCGGCCTGCGGTCGTTCGAAAACGGGATCTGCGGCGCGCCGCGTTCGCGCAGCAACACCTTGCCGCTGTCGTCGCTGAGGACATAACTGATGTGCACCGCGCCACCGTCCATCATGCGGGCGATATCGCGCGCGTCGTCCGCCTCGTGCGAAATCGCGTCGTCGGCGGCCAGCGGCAGAATGCGCAGCGCGGTCTGGCGCAGCGCCGCGTCGAAGGCCGCGCTGACCTGCCGGTAAGAGGCATAACTGGCGTAACCCGCGCCCAGGCACCACATCACCACCGTCGCCAGCGTCAGGCTCAGCACCAGCCGCCGTGTGATCGAGGGTTCCGGCCGAAGCCCGCGCCGAAGATGCCCGGGCATGGCCCGGCTCAAGGCTCGACCCGGTAGCCGGCACCGCGCACGGTGGCGATGGCGCCGTGGCCCAGCTTCTTGCGCAGCCGGCTGATATAGACCTCGACCGCGTTGCTCTCGATCTCTGCCCCGAAGGCGTAAAGGGAATCCTCGATCTCGGGCTTGCCGACGATGGCGCCCGGATGGCGCAGCAGCCGCTCGAGCACCGCCCATTCGCGCGCCGTCAGGTCGACACGCGCCTCTCCCCTGCGCAGGATCCGCCGCGCGATGTCCACCTCGACCTCGCCGATCCGGGCCAGCGGATTGGGATTGCCGCTGTAGCGCCGCAGGACCGAGGCGATCCGTGCGGTCAGCTCATCCAGGTCGAAGGGCTTGACGATGTAATCGTCGGCACCGCTATTCAAACCCTCGATCCGCCGCGCGATCTGATCCACCGCGGTGACGATGATCACCCCCAGCTCAGCCCCGGCGCGGCGCTGGCGGCGCAGAAGGTCCAGCCCGTCGCCGTCGGGCAGGCCAAGATCGAGGATCAGCATCTCGTAACCGACCATGCCCAGCGCGGCCTCGGCCTCTTCCAGCGTCGGCGCCAGATCCACGCCATAGCCGAGGCTTGCGATGTGTTCGCGCACCGCCCCCCCCAGAGCGGGATCATCCTCAACCAACAGAACGCGCATCTGCCCCTCCCGCTTCACGCCCGGCGACGGCGGCCTTCCGCCCGATCACGCCGGTCTGATCGCCACGCCGCACCGCTTTCAGCTTCACGTCAGGCCAGGACGGTACCCGAAGCCCACGCAAAGCACGAAAAGATATGAGCCTATCATGAGCAGATGGAAAGAGAGTTGCCGAATTCTTGGCGCCGCCCTCGCGGTCAGTGCCGGCCTGGGGCTGGCCCCGGCCGTCGCGCGGGGGTTGCGCGACGGCGCCTATACCGGGCGCAGCTACAGCGCCTATTACGGCAGGGTGCAGGTCCGCGCCATCATCCGCCACGGCCGCCTTGCCCGGGTCGAGGTGCTGCGCGCGCCCCACGACCGGTCGACCAGCCGCTATATCGCGCGCCGCGCCCTGCCCCGGCTGGAACGCGAGGTGATCGCCGCGCAAAGCACCCATGTGCGCCACGTCTCGGGCGCCTCGCTTGACAGCCGCGCCTATCTGGAATCGCTGCAAAGCGCGCTCGACCGGGCGCTTTGACAAGATGCCTCGTCATGTCTGCCAGATCATGGGCATGCCCGTGATCGTCGAGATCCGCGACACCGCCGATTTCGCCCCCTTTGGTGCGGTCTTCAAGCTGCTTCAGGCGGCCGACGCGCGTTTCAGCCCCTATCGCCGGGACAGCGAATTGTGCCGCTTCGACCGCGGCGAGATCTCCGCCGGGGACCTGAGCGCCGAGATGCGCGACGTGCTGGACCTGGCGGACATGACCAAGACCCAGACCCACGGCTATTTCCGCATCCGGCGCCCAGACGGCGCGCTCGACCCGTCGGGCGTGGTCAAGGGCTGGGCGCTGAAGCGCGCGGCCGATCTGCTGCGTGGGCTGGGGCACCGGCATTTCTGCGTCGAGATCGCCGGCGACATGGAGCTGTCGGGCCTGGATGCCGAGGGCGGGCCTTGGCGCGTCGGCCTGTCGAACCCCTTCGCCCGGGACGAGATCATCAAGGTCCTGGGGCTAAGCGATTGCGGCATCGCCACCTCGGGCACCGCGGCCCGAGGCCAGCATATCTACGATCCCCACGATCCGGGCCGCGAGATCACCCGCATCGTCAGCTTGACCGTGATCGGCCCAGACGTGCTGGAGGCCGACCGCTTCGCCACTGCCGCCTTCGCCATGGAAGAGGACGGCATCACCTTCATCGAGGAAACCCCCGGACTCGAGGGCTACATGGTTGGCGCGGATGGCGTCGCGACCATGACCTCGGGCTTCAACGAATTGGTTGTGACATGACTGGATTTCTGGACGCGGCCTTGAACCGGATAACGATGTACCGCCTGGTGCTGTACTACGTCGCGGCGCTGGTCGCGGTGGCGCTGATCGGCGGCTTCTGGGGGCTCAGCCCCGCGGATCCGGCGCAGCTGGCGCTGTCGGTGATGATCGTCACCGCCACCTGCTGGGCGGTCAACCGCGCCTTTGCCTGGGCCTTACGGGTGCCGGTGAATACCGACTCGGTCCATATCACCGCGCTGATCCTGGTGCTTCTGATGCCGCCGGTGGCGGCGCGGGACCATATCGGCGTGCTGGGGCTGATGGTGGCCTCGGCTGCCGCGATCGCGTCGAAATTCCTGCTGACGGTGCGGCGCAGGCACCTGTTCAACCCGGTCGCGCTGGGTGCGGTCGCGGCGGCCCTCGCGGTGGGCCAGCCCGCAACCTGGTGGGTGGACGGCAGCCCGCTTTTGCTGGTGGTCGTCGTGATCGGCGGCGTGCTGGTGGTGCGCAAGATGCAGCGCTTCGACATGGTTGGCGCCTATCTTCTGACCAGTCTGGGCCTTGCGCTGGCGACTTCGCCACTGGCGATGATCGGCCAGACGCTGCAATTCTCGGTGCTCTATTCGCCGCTTTTCTTCGCCGGCTTCGCCATGCTGACAGAGCCGCAGACCGCCCCCCAGGCCCGCGCCCCACGCATCCTTTACGGCATTCTCGTGGGCGCGTTGTCATCGCCCAACACCCATTTCGGCAGCTTCTACCCGACGCCCGAGATGGCCTTGCTGGCCGGAAATCTGTTTGCCTTCGCGATCGGCCACAAGGGCGGCTACCGGCTGCGCCTGAAGCGGATCGAGCGCACCGCCGAGGCCTGCTATGATTACGTCTTCTCCCCGGACCGGCCGCTGCGCTTCCGACCCGGGCAATATCTGGACTGGACGCTGGACGTCCCGACCCCCGACAATCGCGGCAATCGGCGAACCTTCACCATCGCATCGGCGCCCGGCGACGCCGAGATTCGGCTGGGAGTGAAATTCCACCCCGCCCCCAGCGCCTTCAAACAGGCGTTGGCGCGGATGCGACCAGGTGACATGATCCATGGCGCGCGCGTTGGCGGCGGCTTCACCCTGCCGCCGCGCCGGACCGAAAAGCTGGTCTTCATCGCCGGCGGCATCGGTATCACGCCGTTTCGCAGCATGATCCAGCACATGATGGATACCGGCGACCTTCGCCCCGCCGTCCTGCTGTACGGCGCGACGCGGGCCGCCGACATCTCGTATTCCGAACTCCTCGACGATGCCCGCGCCCGGATCGGCCTGCGCACCGTCTACGCCCTGTCCGATCCGGAGCCCGAGGTCGACCCCGGTCATGCTGGCCGGATCGATTGCGCCTTGATCGCGCGGGAAGTGCCGGATTTCCGCGACAGGATCTTCTATGTCTCGGGGCCCCGAAGCATGGTGCGGCATTTCCAGAAATCGCTTGCCGAACTGGGCGTCGCCCGCCGCCGCATCCGTGTCGACTACTTTCCCGGCTTCGCCTGAAGCGCCCTGCGATGGCGGCTTGCACCGGCGCCGGCGCCCCCCCGGCCGTGGGCCCGCGCCCTTGATCGGCGTTTTGACAAACGGCTTCATTCTGCCGGATTGAAAGCGCCGGCCAGGCGCGGCATGCTGCGCCAACCGATGGGAGGGGCAGGTGACGTTTCCGACGCAGGCAAGGGCCGTGATCATCGGCGGCGGGGCAGTGGGGGCCTCGTGCCTCTACCATCTGGCGAAGGCCGGCTGGACAGATGCGCTGCTGCTGGAGAAGAGTGAACTGACGGCCGGGTCGACCTGGCACGCGGCCGGCAACGTGCCCACGTTTTCATCGTCCTGGGCGATCATGAACATGCAGCGCTATTCGGCCGAGCTTTACCGCGGCCTGGGCGAAGCGGTCGATTATCCGATGAATTATCACATCACCGGATCGGTCCGCCTGGGCCACACGCGCGAGCGGCGGCTGGAATTCGAGCGCGTGCGCGGCATGGGCCGCCATCAGGGCATGGAACTGGAGGTTCTGGGCCCCGAGGATCTGCGCGCGCACTACCCCTTCGTCGAGACGCATGACCTGACGGCGGCGCTGTATGATCCCCATGACGGCGATATCGACCCGGCGCAGCTGACGCAGGCACTGGCCAAGGGCGCGCGCGACCTCGGCGCCCGGGTCGAGCGCTTCTGCCCGGTGACCGGCGTGCGGCGCGCGGGCGGCGAATGGGTGATCGAGACCGCGAAGGGAGAGATCCGCTGCGAGGTGGTGGTGAACGCCGCCGGCTATTACGCGCGCGAGGTGGGCGCCATGTTCGGCCGCGCCGTACCGATGATGGTCATGAGCCATCAATACATGCTCTTCGACACGATCCCGGAACTGGAAGAATGGTCGAGATCCGAGGGCCGCAAGCTGCCGCTTCTGCGTGATGTCGACAGCTCCTACTACCTGCGGCAGGAGAAGATGGGTTTCAATCTGGGACCCTATGAGGCCGATTGCCGGGCGCATTGGACCGGCGGCGACGATCCCTTCCCCGACGATTTCAGCTTCCAGCTGTTTCCCGACGATCTGGACCGGCTGGAATGGCATATCGGCGACGCCATGGCGCGGGTGCCGCTGTTGTCCGAGGCGAGGCTGACCCGCGTGATCAACGGCCCGATCCCCTACACCCCCGATGGCAACCCGCTGATCGGACCGATGCCGGGCCTGCCCAACGCCTATGAGGCCTGTGTCTTCACCTTCGGCATCTGCCAGGCCGGGGGCGCGGGCAAGGTGCTGGCCGAATGGGTGACCGCGGGCGCGACCGAATGGGACATGTGGTCTTGCGATCCGCGCCGCTTCACCGGCTTCGAGGACGAAGATTACTGCATTGCCAAGGGGATGGAGGTTTATGGCCATGAATACGCCATCCACTTCCCCCATCACGCCTGGCCCGCCGGGCGCGGCCGCAAGCTGTCGCCCGTGCACGACCGGATGGCGGCGCTTGGCGGCGTCTTCGGCGCCTACAACGGCTGGGAACGGGCGAACTGGTATGCACGGCCGGGCGACAACACGTCCGAGGTCGCAAGCCGGACCTGGGACCGCGAGGGGCCGTGGTTCGGCGCCGTGGCCGAGGAATGCACCGCGGTGCGCGATGCCGCGGGGATCCTCGATCTGCCCGGCTTCTCGCGCTTCCGGCTGTCGGGGCCGGGCGCCGCGGCGTGGCTGGCGCGCCAGACCACCGGGCGGGTGCCGGGGGTTGGCCGTGTGGGCCTTGGCTATTTCGCCGACGATCGGGGCCGGATCGTCACCGAGATGTCGCTGGTCCGGCTGGCCGAAGACGAGATCTGGCTGATCACCGCCGCCGCGGCGCAATTGCATGATTTCGAGTGGCTGCGCGGCCATCTCGACCCCGGGCTGACGCTGGTCGACGAAACCGGGGACTGGACCTGTCAGATCGTCACCGGCCCGGCCTCGCGCAGGGTCCTTGCGGCGGCGAGCGACGCCGATCTGGGCCTGCCCTGGCTGAGCTGGCAGGCGGCCGCGATCGCCGGGGCGAAGGTGCGGCTCTTGCGCGTCTCGTTCGCCGGAGAGCTGGGCTGGGAGGTGCATTCGCGCCCTGCCGACACACCGGCGGTCTGGGATGCGCTGATGGCGGCGGGCGCCCCCCACGGCCTGCGCCCCTTCGGGATGTTCGCGTTGAACAGCTTGCGGATCGAGAAGGGGTACCGCGTCTGGAAGGGCGATCTTTCGACCGATTACACCATGTTGCAAGGCGGGCTGGAGCGGTTCGTGGATTTCGGCAAGCCCGACTTCCGTGGCCGCGCGGCGCTGCTGGCCGAGGCCCGGGCGGGCGTGGCGAGGCGCTTCGTGATCCTGCGGGTGGCGGCCGGGGCCTTTGACGCACCCTACATGTCGACGCTCTGGCAGGGCGAGCGCGTGGTCGGCGAGACCACCAGCGGGGCCTGGGGGCACCGGGTCGGCGCCTCGCTGGCGCTGGGGATGGTGCAGGCGGATCTGGCGGCGCCGGGGATGCGGCTGGAGGTGGAGATCTTCGGAAAGCGGTATCCGGCGGAGGTACTGGACGGGGCACCGTGGGATCCGCGGAACGAGCGGTTGCGGGGATGAGAGGGCGGGGCCGGGGCGCTGCCCCGGACCCCGGAGTATTTTTGCCAAGATGAAGGGCTGAAGGATGGAGCTTCCGAGACAGGCGCGGGTGGTGATCATCGGAGGCGGGGTTTCCGGCTGCTCGGTCGCCTATCATCTGGCGAAGCTGGGCTGGACTGATGTGGTTCTGCTGGAGCGCAGGCGGCTGACCTGCGGCACCACCTGGCATGCGGCGGGGCTGGTGGGGCAGTTGCGCGGATCGCAGAACATGACGCGGCTGGCGAAGTATTCGGCCGATCTCTACGCCGGGCTGGAGGCCGAGACGGGGGTGGCCACCGGCCTGCGGCAGGTGGGGTCGATCTCGGTCGCGCTGACGGCGGAGCGGCATGAGGAATTGCTGCGGCAGGCGAGCCTGGCGCGGGCCTTCGATGTCGAAGTGGCCGAAATCGGGCCTGCCGAGGTGAAGGCAATGTATCCGCATCTGGAGGTGGGCGATGTGGTGGGTGCGGTGCATCTGCCGGGCGACGGGCAATGCGACCCGGCCAATATCGCCATGGCGCTGGCCAAGGGCGCGCGGATGCGGGGCGCGCGCATCGCCGAGGGCGTGAAGGTGACCGCCGTGACGCAGGCGGGCGGCCGGGTCACCGGCGTCGACTGGCAGGCGGGCGAGACGCGTGGCCATATCGCCGCCGGGATGGTGGTGAATTGCGGCGGCATGTGGGGCCGCGATCTGGCCGCCAGCTCGGGCGTCAGCCTGCCGCTGCATGCCTGCGAGCATTTCTATCTGGTGACCGAGCCGATCGCGGGCCTGGGCCATCTTCCGGTGCTGCGGGTGCCGGACGAATGCGCCTATTACAAGTCCGACGCGGGCAAGATGATGCTGGGGGCCTTCGAGCCGAAGGCCAAGCCCTGGGGCATGGCCGGCATCCCCGAGGAATTCGAATTCGACGCCCTGCCAGAGGATTTCGCGCATTTCGAGCCGATCCTGGAGATGGCGACGGCGCGAATGCCGATGTTCCAGACGGCCGGCATCCATACATTCTTCAACGGGCCCGAAAGCTTCACCCCCGACGACCGCTATTATCTGGGCGAGGCGCCGGAATTGGGCGGCTACTGGGTCGCGGCGGGCTACAATTCCATCGGCATCGTCAGTTCAGGCGGCGCCGGGATGGCGCTGGCGCAATGGATGGAAGACGGGGTGCCGCCCTTCGATCTGTGGGAGGTGGATATCCGCCGCGCCCAGCCCTTCCAGCGCAACCGCCGCTATCTGCGCGAACGGGTAAGCGAGACGCTGGGCCTGCTTTACGCCGATCACTGGCCGAACCGGCAGATGGCGACGGCGCGCGGCGTGCGGCGATCGCCCATCCATGAACACCTGAAGGCCCGCGGCGCGGTGTTCGGCGAGGTCGCGGGATGGGAGCGGGCGAATTGGTTCGCGCGCGACGGCCAGGCCGCCGAATATCGCTATTGCTGGGGCAAGCCGAACTGGTTCGAGAACCAGCGCGCCGAGCATATGGCGGTGCGCGAGGGCGTGGGTCTGTTCGACATGACCTCGTTCGGCAAGATCCGGGTCGAGGGGCCGGGCGCGCTGCGCTTCCTGCAGCGGCTTTGTGCAAACCAGATCGACGTGGCGGCGGGGCGGATCGTTTATACTCAGATGCTGAACCTCCGTGGCGGGATCGAGAGCGACCTGACGGTGACGCGGCTATCCGAGGCCGCCTTTCTGCTGGTTGTGCCCGGCGCCACCTTGCAGCGCGATCTGGCCTGGCTGCGCCGGCATCTGGGCGGGGATCTGGCGGTGATCACCGATGTTACGGCGGCCGAGGCGGTGTTCTGCCTGATGGGTCCCGGGTCGCGCGAGGTGCTGGCCCGGGTCAGCCCCGACGATCTATCGAACGCCGCCCATCCCTTCGGGGTTGCACGCGAGATCGAGATCGGCATGGGGTTGGCCCGGGCCCATCGGGTTTCCTACGTCGGCGAGTTGGGGTGGGAGCTTTATGTTTCCACCGATCAGGCCGCGCATGTGTTCGAGGCGCTGATGGAAGCCGCGCCCGAGCTGACGCTTTGCGGGCTTCATGCGCTGGACAGCTGCCGGATCGAGAAGGGCTTTCGCCACTTCGGCCATGACATCACCGACGAGGATCATGTGCTGGAGGCCGGGCTGGGCTTTGCCGTGAGGGAGGACAAGGGCGATTTCATCGGCCGCGAGGCGGTGCTGCGCAAGCGCGCGGCGGGGCTGGGGCGGCGGCTGGTGCAGTTCCTGCTGGAGGATCCCGAAGCGATGCTGTTCCACAACGAGGCGCTGGTCCGGGACGGACGGATCATCGGCGTGGTGAGTTCGGGCAATTACGGCCATGCGCTTGGGGGCGCGGTGGGGCTGGGCTATGTCCCCTGTGCGGGAGAGAGCGCGGCGGAGGTGCTGGCCTCGGCCTATGAGATCGAAATCGCGGGGCGGCGGGTGGCGGCAACAGCAAGCCTTGCGCCGATGTATGACCCCAAGGCCGAACGGATGCGGATGTAGCAGGCCTCGGCGGCGGGGGCCTGCCCCCCGTCGTCATTGTCGCTCGGACCGCTGGCGCGACGATGCGCGCGCCCCCGTGGAGTATTTTTGCCAAGATGAAAGGGCAATCGGACGGAAGCGGCGAGCGGGTGCCGCGTTTCGCTCCGGGCGCGGCGGACCCACGGCAGGCGGCGCGACGCGATCCTGGCGCGGGCGCCCTGCATGGTGCCGCCCGATATCGACGCGCAGGTGCGAGCAGGCAGGAAGATCCACGTCGCGGGGTACGCCCCTGCCCGTTCAGGTCTTCGGGGCAAGGTGCTTCAGCGCGGCGCGGATCAGAGCGGCGGCCTCGGCCTCGGGGTCGGCGTCCGAGGCCAGCGCCACCGCCTCGGCCGCGTCGGACTGGTTGTACCCCAGGTTGACCAGCGCCGAGAGCGCATCCGCCGCCTGGATCGCCCGCGCCTGCGCCGCCGAGGGCACCGCCGGGGCCTGACGCGCAGGCTTGGCCGTGGGGGCCGCGGGCTCGATCACCTCGCCGTCGTCTGACGGCGCGGCCGCCGCCGCCAGCCCGCCCGCGCGCGCCATGACCGAAGGCGCCTTGGTCTTCAGCTCCATCACCACGCGCTGCGCGATCTTTGGGCCGACGCCAGGCGCGGCGGTGATCGCCTTGGCATCCCCCAGCGCGATCGCCCGCGCCGTGCCTTCCGCCCCCAGCGCCCCCAGGATCGCCATCGAGGCCTTGGCGCCGATGCCCTGCACGCCCATCAACAGGCGATGCCATTCCTTTTCCAAAAGCGTCGGAAAACCGAAAAGCTGCAATAGCTCCTCGCGCACCAGAAGGTCGGTATAAAGCGCGCAGGCCTCTCCCACCCCAGGCAGAGCCGCAAGCGTACGATCCGAAACATGGACGATATAGCCCACGCCGCGCACGTCGATCAGCACATGGTCGGTGCCGCGATATTCGATCCGCCCGGCGATGCGGCCGATCATCGCCCAGCCTCCGCCTTGGCCAGTGCGGCCACCAGACGGCCGGCAGATTGCAGGTGATGGGCGTGGCAGATGGCGATGGCCAGCGCATCCGCCGCGTCCGGCCCGTCGATCTGCACACCGGGAAGCTGCAGCCGCACCATGTGGTCGATCTGCGCCTTGGCAGCATGGCCGACGCCGACGACCGCCTTCTTCACGGCGTTCGGGGCGTATTCGCCCACCTCAAGGCCGAACTGCGCCGGCACCAAAAGCGCGATCCCCCGCGCCTGCCCCAGCTTCAGCGTCGCCACCGCGTCCTTGTTGACAAAGGTATGTTCCACCGCTGCATGGCCCGGCCCATATCGGTGCAGCACGTCGGAAAGCTGGGTATGCAACGTCAGCAGCCGCGCCGACAGATCGCCCGAATCGGAATGGCAGATGCCGTTCGCGACATGGCTGATACGGGTGCCGGCCACGTCGATCACCCCCCAGCCGAGGTTGCGAAGGCCGGGGTCGATCCCCAATACGCGCATTCTGCCCCCTCGATTTGTGTCTTTTTTCACGCACTAGCACGAATGGCGAACACCCGCCAGTGCCGCGCCATGCCGCACCGCCGATATTCGCAATGCCGCATCGCAGCATAAAGGAGGAGAAATACGCCGCTCCAACGCCTGTATGCGACTGTTTTGGAAGGCTACTGCTCGAATTGCCGCAGGTGCAAGAAACCGACCTGCGGGGGCATGCGAAAATTGCATAGAAGCCATGCGATTGCCCCGCTTGCCGCATCAAATCGGCTCGACTAATTGGCAGCCATCCAAAGGAGATGCCCGCTTCTCGGGCAGTTTGTGAAAGGAAACCGTCATGGCCGCCTATGAGACGACCCGCCCGGCGCCCCTTGGCGCCATCACCACCTTCCACCTGGTTCAGAGCATCTGGACCCTGGTGCATAAGCTGCGCGACTGGAATGACGTGCGTCTGACCCGCCACGCGCTGGACAAGCTGAGCGATCGCGAGCTGGAAGATATCGGCCTGTGCCGCGGCGATATCGACGGCCTCGGCAAGCAGCGCCTGTAAATCCTTCTTTCCGGCCTTCCATGCGCCGGACCATCGAACGCCGCACCGCAAGACCGGGGCGGCGTTCCGCATTTCAGAAGCCCGGCTCCAGCCCCCGGAACGGTAGCGACCGCAGGCCCCTGCCCGGCGTTCGCATTGCCACGCCGGCCCTCTTGGCGGCTGCGGCGCCAGTTCCCGCCCGGTCCCGATTAGTGCATATGTCCTTGAGGCTGCGGCACCACCCCCCGGAAGACCCCAAGGTCGGGCGGCCTGCCGGCCCCCGCCCGCCTAGCGCAGCAGTCGTTTCGTCGACGCGGCCAGAAAACGGGTGACCGGATCCGCCTGCATCAGCACCGCGCCATAATGCGTGAAACCGGTGGCGGCGCGCATCTCGGTCACGCGGGCCTGATAGGCGCTGGCGCCCAGATGGCTGTAAATCATGGTCTTGAGCCCGAAGACCGCCACCAGCACGATCAGCAAGGGCCGAAGGAGCGCCCCCCAGGGCCGGCGCGCCCGATGGCGGCGCTGATGACGGGCGGTGTCGGCGGTCTCGAACCTTGCACCGCGCTGATAGGCGTCGTGGATACGTTTCAGACGGCCATTGAAATTGGCAAGATTGGGATCTGCCATTCGTCAACTCCCGAAGCAGGCCCCATCCACAAGGACTGTTCTGCGTCGGGAAAGTGGCGGAATTAGGGCAAATTTCCCCTATTTTCCCCGCTTCAGTGTCAACGTGGTCCAATCCCCCAGGATTTGCCGCGTTTCGAGAACAATGCCCTGCTCCTGATAGGCATTGATCACCGTTTCGGCCTGGGTGTTGAGCAGCCCCGACAGAATCACCCTTCCGTCGGGGGCGACGTGATCGGCCATCGCGGGCGCCAGCGCGACCAGCGGCCCCATCAGGATATTGGCGAAGACAAGGTCGAACGGCGCAGCGGCGGCCAGGCGCGGATGGTCGAAGCCGGTGGCCTCGAGGCACAGAACCCGCCCGCCAAGCCCGTTCACCGCCACGTTGGCCTGCGCCACCTCGACCGCGACCGCGTCGATATCCGAGGCCAGCACCGGGTTCGGCCAGATCGAGGCCGCCGCCATCGCCAGCACCGCCGTGCCGCAGCCGATATCGGCGACGTTGCGGCCCACGAACCCCGCCCGGTCGAGCGCGCCGAGCGCCAGCAGGCAACCCAGCGTGGTGCCGTGATGCCCGGTGCCGAAGGCCATCGAGGCCTCGATCATCAGCGCGATCTTGCCCTGGGGAACCTTGTCGGCATCGTGGCTACCGTAGACGAAGAAGCGCCCGGCCTCGACCGGGGCCAGTTCACGCCGCACCTTGGCCACCCAATCGACATCGGGCAGTTCGGACACGCTGAAGGGCCTGGCGTCGAAGGCCGCGGCCAGAAGGGCAAGGTCGGCCTCGGACGGCGCGGCGTCGAAATAGGCGCCCACCTCCCACAGGCCCGACCCGTCCTCGATCTCGAAGACGCCGACGCCGGTGGGCGCGGGCTGCATCCGCTCCATCGCCTCCGAAAGCGCGGTGGCCGGGCCCTCTCCGGGCAGGGTGGTCAGGGCGGAAAAGGTGGGCATGATCGGTCACTCCTGGGTCGCCCCGGGGGTAAGGCGCGGCGGCACAGCGGTCAAGCGCAATGCCCCGGCGCAAGCGCCGCGGCGGCCCTAGCCGCCCTGCATGTAGGGCATCAGCACCACTTCGCTGTCGGGCTTGATCGGGGTGAACCAGGCTTCGCGGTAGATCTTGCCATCCACCGCCAGCGACACGCCGCGTTCGATCTGCGGCCCAAGGCCGGGGTAGTCGGCGGAAAGCCGGTCGAGCAGCTGCTTGAAATTCGTAGCCTCGACCTCGACCTCCGCCGCCCCGTCGGTGGCGTGGCGCAGGCTGCCCCAGATCGCCACCTTCACCATCGTCCTAGCCCTTCGCCATCATCGCCTTGAGGATCTTCGGCGGCGACATCGGCAATTCGCGCAGCCGCACCCTGGCCGCGCGGCTGACCGCATTCGACAGCGCCGCCAGGGGCGGCACGATCGAGGTCTCGCCCACCCCGCGCACCCCATAGGGATGGCCCGGGTTCGGCACCTCGACGATCACCGTGTCGATCGGCGGCAGATCCGAGGCCACGGGGATGCGGTAGTCCAGGAAGCCCGCGTTCTGCAGCCGCCCGTCCTCGCCGTAGATATATTCCTCGTTCAGCGCCCAGCCGATGCCCTGGGCGGCACCGCCCTGCATCTGGCCCTCGACGTAATCGGGATGGATCGCCTTGCCCGCGTCCTGGAACACCGTGTAGCGCAGCACCTTGGTGAAGCCGGTCTCGGGATCCACCTCGATGTCGCACAGATGCACGCCAAAGCTGACCCCCGCCCCATCGGCGGTGGATTCGCAATGGCCCGCGATCGGCCCGCCGGTCTTGAGGCTGGTGGCGGCGATCTCGGCCAGGCTCATGGGCGGGAACTTTCCGGCGTTGGGTCCGGCGGGCTGCGCCGCGCCATCGACCCATTCCACCGCGTCGGGTTCGATCCCCCAGATCTTCGCCGCCCGGGCGCACATCTTCTGGGTCGCCTCGCGCGCCGCGCGGATCGTTGCAAGGCCGACCATGAAGGTCACGCGGCTGCCGTCGGTGGTGTCGGAATGGCCGATGCTGGCGGTATCGGCCACCAGCGTGCGCACCCGCTCATAGGGGATGCCCAGTTCCTCGGCCGCGATCATCGAAATGGACGCGCGCGAACCGCCGATATCGGGGTTGCCTTCGGTCACGCTGACCGTGCCGTCGGTGTTGACCGACAGCGTCACCGAGGAATTGCCGCCGAAGTTGAACCAAAAGCCGCACGACAGCCCCCGGCCCTGGTTCGGACCAAGGGGGGCGCTGTAATGCGGATGTGCCTTGGCGGCCTCCAGCGCGGCCTTCAGGCCGATGTCCTGGAACGTCACGCCATAGCTTGACTTGGTGCCCTTGTCGGCGGCGTTCTGCAACCGCACGTCGATCGGGTCGAGGCCCAGTTCCTGGCACATCTCGTCGATCACGCTTTCCACCGCGTAGATCGCCGTCGGCGCGCCCGGCGCACGGTAGGAAATTTCCTTCGGGCGGTTGGTCAGCGCATTCCAGCCGACCGTCTTCACCGCCTCCAGATCGTAGGGGGCGAAAGCCGCCTGCGCGCCCATCATGCAGGTCGAGTTCGGATAGCAGCCGCCCGAATAGCGCAGCGTCGCCTCGGCGGCGGTGATGCGGCCGTCCCTGGTCATGCCGATCTTCACGTCGGTCGAGCTTTGGATCGTCGGGCCCGAGGCGCGGAACACCTCATCGCGGGTCATCACCAGCTTTACCGGGCGCCCGGCCTTGCGGCTTAGCGCCAGCGCCACGGGTTCGATGAACACCGTGGTCTTGCCGCCAAAGCCGCCGCCGATCTCGGAGGGCGTCACCTTCAGCTGGCTCGCGTCCATTTCCAGGATGCCGGCGCAGGTCTCGCGCACCATGTACTGGCCCTGGGTGCAGCACCACAGTTCGCCCCGCCCGTCGGGGCCGACCGAGGCCAGGCAGGCATGGGGTTCGATATAGCCCTGATGCGTCGCCTCGGTCTTGAAGCTGCGCTCGACGATCAGGTCGGCCTTGGCAAAGCCGTCCTCCAGATCGCCATGGCCGAATTCGCAATGGTTGGTGACGTTTTGCGACCAGCCTTCGGGCACTTCCTCATAGGCGCGGCCCTCCAGCACCACCGGCGCGTCGGCCTTCATCGCCGCGTCCACGTCGGTGACATGGGGCAGCTTCTCGTAGGTCACCTCGATCGCGGCCAGCGCGGCCTTGGCGGCCTGCGCGCTGGTCGCCGCCACCGCCGCCACCGGGTGCCCGTCGTAAAGCACCTTGTCATGGGCAAGGCAGTTGTCCTGCGTGTCGCGCAGCGCCTCGTCGGCGGGGCGGCCCAGATCGGCCGAGGTCACGACCGCCTTCACGCCGGGGATCTTCTCGGCCTTGGAGGTGTCGATCCTGACGATCCTGGCATGGGCATGGGGGCTGCGCAGCACGCGCGCCACCAGCATGCCCGGCGCCGACAGGTCCGCGCCATACATCGCCCGGCCGGTGACCTTGTCGATCCCATCGGGGCGCACCGGGCGAGTGCCGACAACCTTGAAGTCACGCTTCTTCTGTTCGTCGAAGGCCATGTTACGCACTCCTCAGTTTCTGGGCGGCATCCTGCACGGCGCGGATGATCTTGTCATAGCCGGTGCAGCGGCAAAGGTTCCCCGCCAGCCAGTAGCGTACCTCCTCATCCGTGGGCTCGGGGTGCTTTTCCAGCAGCGCCTTCGAGGCCACCAGGATACCCGGCGTGCAGATCCCGCATTGCAGCGCGGCATGGTCAAGGAAACTTTGCTGCAGCACATGCAGCTTGTCGCCGTCGGCGATGCCCTCGACGGTGCCGATCTCGGCGCCTTCGGCCTCGGCCGCCAGCACCAGGCAGGAACAGACCAGCCGGCCATTCAGCGTAACGCTGCAAGCGCCGCAATCGCCGGTGCCGCAGCCTTCCTTGGCGCCGGTCAGGCCCAGCCGGTCGCGCAGGGCGTCCAGCAGGGTCTCATCCGGGGCGCAGACGAAATCGGCCTCGTCGCCGTTTACCCGGGTCGATACATGGATCTTCTTCATGCGCGGCCTCCTGCGCGGTCATAGGCGATGCGAGCGGCGCGCTTGGCCAGCACGCCAGCCACATGGGTGCGGAACTCGGCGGTTCCGCGCTTGTCGTCGATCGGCTTGCACGCGGCCTCGCAGGCCCTGACAAGCGCGGCCAGCGCCGGCTCTTCCAGCTTGGAACCCACCAGCGCGGCGCCGGCCTCTTCCACCAATATAGCGGTCGGCGCGACCGCGCCCAGGGCAACGCGCGCCTCCTTGACCGTGCCGTCCTCGGCCAGCACCAGATTCACCGCGGCGCCGGCGACAGCGATGTCCATCTCGGTGCGCGGGATGAAGCGCAGATAGGCGTCACCCGACCGATCGGGCCGGGCCGGCAGCAGGATCGAGGCGATGAACTCTCCCCGGCCCAGAGAGGTCTTGCCAGGCCCGGTCGGGATCTCGGCCACCGGACAGTCGCGCTCGCCCTCGGGGCCTGCGATCCGCGCCACCGCCTGCGCCGCGATCTGCGCCGGCACGCCATCGGCGGCGGGCGATCCGTTGCACAGATTGCCCGCCATCGTCGCGCGGCCCTGGATCTGGGTCGATCCGATCAGATTCACCCCCTCGACGACGCCCGGCCAGGCCGCGACCAGTTCCGCATCTTCCTGCATCTCGGCGCCGGAAACGGCCGCGCCGATGCGAAAGCCCCCGCCTTCGCGGCTGATGTCGCGCAGCCCGGGCAGATGCTTGATGTCGACGATCACCTCGGGGCTGCGCACCCCGGATTTCATCTGCACCAGCAGATCGGTTCCACCGGCGAGGACGCGCGCGGCCTCCTCCATAAGCAAGGACGCGGCCTCGGCCGCGGTTTTGGGTATGGCGTATCGCATGAATCCGTTCCTCTCTGGCCCAAGCCGGGGCCGGTACGCGCAAAGCCTATCAGCGCTTTCAGGGGAAGAGCAACCGGGGCTGCGACATTTTGGCGAAGCCCCGCGCAGCCCTTTCATCGTTCGCCAAATACGCCGCGGCCCGTCGGGTCAGGCGCCGCCCCCGCCGCCTTCCAGCAGCGCGCGGATCTCGGCCACCTTGGTCGCCACCAACGCCCGGTCGCCACGCGATTCCACGTTCAGCCGCACCACCGGCTCGGTGTTGGACGAGCGCAGATTGAAGCGCCAATCCGCAAAGCTCACGCTGATCCCGTCCATCTCGTCGCGCGCTTCCGCGTCGCGTTCATAGGCCGCCACCACCCGCGTGATCGCCGCCTTGGGATCGTCGAGGCGAAAGTTGATCTCTCCCGAGGACGGAAAGGCCGCCATGCGCGCCTCGACCAGCGCCGCCAGCCCCTGCCCGCGCCGGCCGATCAATTCGGCCACCAGCAGCCAGGGAATCATCCCGCTGTCGCAATAGACGAAATCGCGGAAATAATGATGCGCCGACATCTCGCCGCCATAGATCGCGCCCGCGTCGCGCATCGCCTGCTTAATGAAGGCGTGGCCAGTGCGCGACTGCACCGCCTGCCCGCCCGCCCTGGCCACCATGTCCTGCGTGTTCCAGATAATCCGCGGATCATGGATCACCGTCTCGCCCGGGTTCTTTTCCAGGAAGGCCGCGGCCAGAAGCCCCACGATGTATTCACCGTCGATGAAGCGCCCATTCGCATCGAAGAAGAAGCATCGGTCGAAATCGCCGTCCCAGGCCACGCCCAGGTCGGCGCCCGCGGCGCGCACCGCATCCGCCGTGACCGGCTGGTTTTCAGGCAAGAGCGGGTTCGGGATGCCGTTCGGAAAGCTGCCATCGGGCGCATGATGCACGCGCACGAACTCCAGCGGCGCGCCCCGCTCGACCAGCGCCGCGGCGATCGCGTCGAACGTGGGGCCCGCCGCGCCGTTGCCCGCGTTCACCACGATCTTCAGCGGCCGCAACGCCCCGATGTCTACGAAGGACAGGCAGCGTTCCACATAGGCCCTGCGCGCGCCCTCGGCCGGGCGCCGCGTGCCTTGCCGCGCAGGGCCGAACTCGGCCCGCTCCGCCGCCGCCTTGATCGCGGCCAGCCCGTTTTCCGCGCCCAGCGGGGCCGAGCCGGCACGCACCATCTTCATGCCGTTGTAATCCATCGGATTGTGCGAGGCCGTCACCTCGATCCCGCCATCCGCGCCGAAATGGGTCGTCGCGAAATACATCTCTTCGGTGCCGCAAAGACCCAGATCCAGAACCTCGGCCCCGGCCGCCAGAAGGCCCCGCACCGCCGCCTCGGTCAGCGCCTCGGACGAGGCGCGGCAATCGCGCCCGATCACGACGCGCCGCGCGCCAAGCACCTGGGCAAAGGCCCGCCCGATGCGCTCGGCGATGCCCTCGTCCAGATCCACGCCAAGCCGCCCGCGGATGTCATAGGCCTTGAAACAGGTCAGTTCGCTCATCGCCGCCCCCTCTGCTGCCGGATGGCCCTGTTCTTGCATGCACGACGGCCCCGCACCAGCCTTCGGGCTTGCGGACGGGGCGGCAATCTTCATCATGGCCGCGAAAGGACGCGCCATGCCCGATGATGACCGCCTGATCTCCACCTGAAACCGCGCCCTCATCCGCAACACCGCCGGCCGCCCGGCGCCGCGCGCCGTCTCTAGCATACGCCAGCCGTCGCCCCGATCACCGCCGCCCTCACTGCCCTCGTCCAAGGAAAGATGCCATGAACGCCCCAACCGACCCCGCCAACATCACCCATTGGGACGCGCGCTGCGATCTGGCCGCCGCCTTCCGCTGGACCGCCCGGCTGAACCTGCACGAAGCCGTCGCCAATCATTTCAGCTATGCCGTGGATGACAGCGGCACCCGCTTCCTGATGAACCCGAACCTACGCCACTTCGCGCTGATCCGCGCCTCGGACCTGCTGGAAATCGACGCCGAGGATCCCGCGACGCTGACCCGCCCCGATGCCCCCGACCCCACCGCTTGGGGCCTGCACGGCGGCATCCACCGCGCCTGCCCGCAGGCACGCTGCGTGATGCATGTCCATTCGATTCACGCCACCGTCCTGGCCAGCCTCGCCGACTCGCGCCTGCCGCCGATCGACCAGAACTGCGCGATGTTCTTCAATCGCACGGTGATCGACAGCGCCTACGGCGGCCTGGCGTTCGAGGACGAGGGCGCCCGCTGCGCCCGCCTGCTGACCGACCCCAAGGTCAAGACGATGATCATGGGCAACCACGGCGTGCTGGTGATCGGCGACACGATTGCCGAAACCTTCAACCGGCTCTATTATTTCGAACGCGCTGCCGAAACCTACATCCGCGCCCTGCAAACCGGCCGGCCGCTGCGCATCCTGCCCGACGAGATCGCAGAAAAGACCGCGCGCGAGCTTGAGGACTACCCCGTCGACAGTGCAGCCGCCCATCTGCGCGACCTGCGCGAGATCCTCGACCGCGAAGGCAGCGACTACGCTACCTGATCCCCCTTTCATTGTTCCCAAAATACGCCGGCTGCACCCGCAACCAAAGCCCCAACTTCGCCTACGAAGGCCACGCCGCCTTGCAGCCGCTCGCGGCGCGCGGCCGAGGCGTCAGTGGCCCGCGCTTTCCATCCTGCGATGCGCGATCACCTCTTCCAGCCAGCCCAGCTTCATCTCGGGCACCGAAGACAGCAAAAGATCAGTGTAATCGTCGAACGGAGGCGCCAGCACCTCGGATTTCGTGCCGTAACGCACCACCTCTCCCTGATACATCACCGCGATCGAATCCGCGATCGCGCGCACCGTCGCCAGATCGTGGGTGATGAACAGATAGGCCACCTGCTCGATCTTCTGCAGGTTCAACAGCAGCTTCAGGATCCCGTCCGCCACCAGCGGATCAAGGGCCGAGGTCACCTCGTCGCAGATGATCATCTTCGGCTTGGCCGCCAGCGCCCGGGCAATGCAGACGCGCTGCTTCTGGCCGCCCGACAGCTCGGCCGGGTAGCGGTCGATGAAGCCCTCGCCCATCTCGATCTCGTCCAGCAGTTCCTGTACGCGGCGCCGCTTCGCCGCGCCTTTCAGGCCGAAGTAGAATTCCAGCGGCCGGCCGATGATCGTGCCGACCGTGTGGCGCGGGTTCATCGCCGTGTCGGCCATCTGGTAGATCATCTGCAGTTCGCGCAGATCCTCGCGCGTGCGGGACTTCAGATCGGGGCCGAGCCGGCGCCCGGCGACGACGATCTCGCCCTGCGAAGGCGGCAGCAGCCCGGTGATCACCCGCGCCAGCGTCGACTTGCCAGAGCCGCTTTCGCCCACCACCGCCAGCGTCTGGCCCGGCGACAGATCGACCGAGATGTCCCTGAGCACGTCGAAACGGGTTCCGCTGTAGCGCGCGGTCACGCCCTTCACGCTCAGCACCGGCTCGGCCGTGGGGGTCTTCTCTTCGTGCTCGACGCCGCGCACCGAGACCAGCGCGCGGGTGTATTCCTGCTGAGGCGCCTCGATGATCTGACGCACGGGGCCGTATTCCACCGTCTTGCCGCCGCGCAGCACCATGATGTCATCGCTGACCTGCGCCACCACCGCCAGATCGTGGGTGATATAAAGCGCCCCGACCCCGGTGTCGGCGATCGCCTCCTTGATCGCGGCCAGCACATCGATCTGGGTGGTCACGTCCAGCGCGGTCGTGGGCTCGTCGAAGATCACCAGGTCGGGTGCGGGACACAGCGCCATCGCCGTCATCGCCCGCTGCAACTGCCCGCCCGATACCTGGTGCGGATAGCGCCGGCCGAAGGTTTCGGGATCCGGCAGGCCCAGCTTGGCGAACAGCTCCACCGCGCGTGCCTCTGCGGCCGCGCGCGGCATCAGCCGATGCTGCAGCGTGGTCTCGATGACCTGATCCATCAGCCGTTTCGCCGGGTTGAAGGCCGCCGCCGCCGATTGCGCGACATAGGTGACCTCGCGCCCGCGCGCGGCGCGCATTCCCGCCGGGCGCAGCTTGCGCAGATCGCGCCCGTTCAGCACGATCTCGCCCCCGGTGATACGCACCCCGCCCCGGCCATAGGCCATGGCCGAAAGCCCGATGGTGGACTTGCCCGCGCCGGATTCGCCTATCAGCCCCAGCACGCGGCCCTTTTCCAGCGCGAGGGACACGTCATCGACAATGACGATCTCCTGCGGGGGCTCTCCGGGCGGGTAGGCGGTGGCCTCGATGCGCAGGTTTCGGATTTCCAGAAGCGTGTCAGCCACCGCGGCCCCCTTTCAGGCTGGTCGTGCGATTGAGGATCCAATCGGCCACCAGATTGACCGAAATCGCCAGCGCGGCGATCGCCACCGCCGGATACAGTGCCGCCGTCACCCCATAAACCAGCCCATCCTTGTTTTCCTTCACGATGCCGCCCCAGTCGGTCAGCGGCGGCTGCACGCCAAGGCCCAGGAACGACAGTGTCGACAGCAGCAGCACCTGGAAGATGAAGCGCAGCCCCATCTCGGCCACCAGCGGGCTCAGCGCGTTGGGCAGCACCTCGCGGAAGATGATCCACAGCCGGCCTTCACCGCGCAGGCGGGCGGCCTCGACGTAATCCATCACGGTGATGTCCACCGCCACGGCGCGCGCCACCCGGTAGGGGCGCGTGGCGTCGAGAAAGCCCATCACCAGGATCAGCACCGTGGTGCTGGGCGGGATCACCGTCAGCACCACCAGCGCGAAGATCAGCGACGGGATCGACATGACCAGATCGACGAAGCGCGAGATCGCCTGATCGACCCAGCCGCCCATGACGGCGGCAATGAAGCCCAGCGTGGCACCGGTGCCGAAGCTGAGGATGGTCGCGACGGTGGCGATCCAGATCGTGGTGCGCCCGCCCCAGATCATCCGGCTCAGCACATCGCGCCCGATGCCGTCGGTGCCCAGCCAGTGGCTGGCCGAGGCCGCCTTCCAGACGCCGCCCACCGCGGCGCCCAGGGGATAGGGGGCGATCCAGGGCGCAAGGATCGCGGCCAGGAAGAAGCCTGCGGTTATGATCAGCCCGACCAGGGCCGAAAGGGGGATGTTCCTCATTTCGGGTGCCTCAGCCTGGGATTGGTCAGGATCGAGATCACATCGGCCAGCATATTCAGCCCGATATAGACTGCCGCGAAGATCAGCGCGCTGGCCTGCACCACCGGGATGTCGCGCTTGGCGACGTGATCGACCAGGTACTGGCCCATGCCGGGATAGGTGAAGACGACCTCGGTCACCACGATGCCGACGACCAGATAGGCGAGGTTGATCATCACCACGTTGACGATCGGAGAGATGGCGTTGGGGAAGGCATGGCGCGCGATGATCAGGAAGGGGCGCAGGCCCTTCAGCTCGGCCGTCTCGATATAGGCCGATTGCATCAGGTTCAGCACCGCCGCGCGGGTCATGCGCATCATCTGGCCCTGCACCACCAGCACCAGCACCAGGGCCGGCAGGATCACCGCGTGAAGTTTCTGAAAAAGGCTCATCCCCGGATAGATCGTCGCCACCGAGGGCGCGATGCGCAGCTGCACCGCCAGGAAATAGATCACGATATAGCCCAGCAGGAATTCCGGCAGCGAAACCGAGGTCAGTGTCACCGCTGAGATCAGCTTGTCGGGCCAGCGATCGCGGTAGCGCACCGCGATCAGGCCCAGTGTCACCGCCAGCGGCACCGCGATCACCGCCGCGACCGAGGCCAGGAACAGTGTGTTCGCCAGCCGCCCCGCGATCGCGGTCGCGATATCTTGGCCATTGGTCAGCGAATGGCCCAGATCGCCGTGCAGCACACCCCCCAGCCATTCGAAATAGCGGATATAGGCCGGCTGGTTCAGCCCCAGCTCGGCCCGCAGGTTGGCCAGCGCCTGGGGCGTGGCCGATTGCCCCAGGATCGCCTGGGCCACGTCGCCGGGCAGGATGTTGGTGCCCACGAAGATCAGCACCGATGCCGCAAGCAGCAGCAGCAGGCCCAGCGCGATGCGCTGGGCAACCAGTTTCGCGACGACATTCATCGGCTTACGTCTGATAGCACAGCACGCCGGCCAGGCCGTTCATCATGTCGCCGTTGGGGTTCGCTTGCCACCCCGCGATCCTGGTATTGTCATAGGCATTGAGGAACTGATTGAACATCGGGTTGATCAGCCCGCCCTTGTCGCGGATGATCATGCCCGCCTCGCGGTAAAGCTCCTTGCGCTTCGCGCGATCCAGTTCCCCACGCGCCTCGACGATGATCTTGTCGAACTTCTTGTCGAAGAAACGCGTGTCATTCCAGGCCGCCGAAGAGATATAGGCGGTGGAATACATCTGGTCCTGGGTCGGGCGCCCGGCCCAGTACGAGGCCGAGAACGGCTTCTTGTTCCAGACTTCCGTCCAGTAGCCATCGTTCGGGGCGCGCTGCACCTTGATCTTGAGGCCCGCCTTGGCCGCGCTTTGCTGGAACAGCTGCGCGGCGTCCACCGCGCCCGAGAACGCGCCATCCGCGGTGATCAGCACGATCTCACCGTCATGACCCGATTTCTTCAGGTGGTGCCGGGCCTTGTCGGGATCATAGCTGCGCTGCGGAATGTCGTCCGAGAACAGCGGATAGGCCTTGTTCACCGGCATGTCGTTGCCGACCGAGCCATAGCCCGCAAGGATCTTCTTCACCAGCTCCTCGCGGTCGATGCCCAGCTTCAGCGCCAGGCGCAGGTGATTGTCCGAGAACGGCTTGGTGTTGCAGAACATGTTGAAGCAGTAAAAGCCGCGACCGCTGGTCACCGCCACCTCCAGATGCGGCGCCCGCTTCAGCAGATCGGCCACGCGCGGCTCGACCGAGTTGACCATCTGCACCTGCCCCGATTGCAGCGCCGCGTTGCGGGCGGTGGAATCGTTGATCACCAGCATCTGGATCTGGTCGAAATGCCCCACGTCCTTGTCCCAGTACTCCTGGAACTTCTCGAACTGGATCCGCACGCCGGGTTCGAAATGCGCGATCTTGTAGGGTCCCGCGAAGATCCCCGCGCCGGGATCGCCCATGCCGCCGCCGGGCTGGATGACAAGGTGATAATCGGACATCAGATAGGGCAGGTCGGCATTCGCGGTATTAAGCTCGACGATGAAGTTGTCGCCATCGACCTTCATCGACGCGATCCCCTTCATGATGCCCAGCGCACCGGATTTCGATTTCTTGTCCGAATGGCGCTGCATCGTCTTCATGACGTCATCGGGGGTCAGCGGCTTGCCGTTGTGGAACGTCACCCCCTTGCGGATCTTGAAGGTCCAGGTCTTCGCGTCCTTGGAGCTGGAAACCTCTTCGGCCAGCTTCATCATGACGGAGCCATCCGGCGCCACATCCGTCAAACGATCACCCGCCGTCTGCAGGTACATGTAGGGCACCTGGCTGGCCGCCAGCGCGGGATCCAGCGAATCCGTGCTTTGCCCGCCGCCAAGCCCCATCGTCAGCATGCCGCCGTTCTTCGGCCCCGCGGCTCGGGCGGCCCCGGACAGCATCGTGTTCGCAGCCACCGAGGTGACCCCCAGCGCGGCGGCGCGGCCCAGGAAAGCGCGGCGGTTCAGCCGGCCGGCGGCCGCCCGGGCCGCAAGGTAACGCAGTTCGTCGTTCATCTGAAAGTCCCTCCCATGGTCGAATTCGTTTTTTGTTGACTATCCGATCAATAACCCGCCTGGCGGCGTTGCGGCAACGATTTCCTCCCCCCCGACTGCCAGGGCGCGTTGCACGGGCCGAGCCATCGGGCCGCGCGGGGCTGGATCAAGGTCAACATGGTGTGGCCGCACTATCGGGGCCTCATCCCTTCATGTCCACAGTACCGGACGCATTTTTTACCAAAGCTTCACGCTCGGCCCCGGAAGTCGACGGCGCGCAAAGCGGCATTTCCGCCCCGCGGCGCCCGGCGGCGAAAAAAGCCCTTCGTGTCGGCGAACGGGCCCGGCCGCCTGACGCGTCTTGCAACGCCGCCCGAACCCTGCGGCCCCTTCCCTTCGAAGGGCTTTGCGCCTATAGGGGCCGCGAACCGAAGGAGCCGGACGATGAGCACGCAGCAGGGCAGCGCCAACCTCAACCTGATGATCAAGGCCGCGCGCCGTGCGGCCCGCAGCCTGGTCAAGGATTTCCGCGAGGTCGAAAACCTGCAGGTGTCCTCGAAAGGCCCGGGCGATTTCGTCAGCCGCGCCGACATCGCCGCCGAGAAGATCATCCGCGAGGAGCTGATGGGAGGCCGTCCCACCTATGGCTGGGTCGGCGAGGAAAGCGCCCCGGTCGAGGGCGAGGACCCGACCCGGCGCTGGATCGTCGATCCGTTGGACGGCACGACGAACTTCCTGCATGGCCTGCCGCACTGGGCGATCTCGATCGCGCTGGAGCACAAGGGAGAGATCACCGCCGGCGTGGTCTACGACGCCGCCAAGGATGAACTGTTCTGGGCCGAGAAGGGCGCCGGCGCCTGGATGAACGACCAGCGGCTGCGGGTCTCGGGCCGGCGCAACATGCTGGAATGCATCTTCGCCACCGGCGTGCCGTTCGGCGGGCGCTCGACCCTGCCGGCGACGCTGGCCGACCTGGGCCGCCTGATGCCGGTCTGCGCCGGCGTGCGGCGCTGGGGGGCGGCAGCGCTCGACCTCGCCTATGTCGCGGCGGGACGGTATGACGGCTATTGGGAGCGCGGGTTGAACAGCTGGGACATGGCCGCCGGGCTGATCCTGGTGCGCGAAGCCGGCGGCATGATCGGGCCGCTGCGCGAGAGCGACGACATCCTGGGCAAGGGCGCGGTGATCGCCGCGAACAACCAGATCTTCGCCCCCTTCGCCAAGGTGCTCCGCGCCGGCTGACCGCGCCGTGCGGTCAGCGCTTCCCCTCAGCAAGGTTACCGCCGCAGAGACGCGCGCCAAAGCTGTTATGCGGGCAGGAATGGCACCAGCACCCCGACCCTACCCCCCCTGCCGGAACATTCCCGGCAGGTGCGCCAATCGTCAGGAAGCGATCACCGTACACCCTTTCCTGGCCCAAGCGAATGCAGTTGGGTGGCGGCCACGAGCAGCTTGCGGGGCCCGCTTCTGGCCCCGCCGCAGCGGTCACAGCTGCGCGGCCACCTCTTCGGGCACGTCGAAATTCGCCGTGACGTTCTGCACGTCGTCGTCGTCTTCCAGCGTGTCGATCAGCTTCATCAGCTTTTGCGCGGTCTCCAGATCCACCTCGGTCCGGGTCTGCGGGCGCCACACCAGCTTGGCCGTGTCGCTTTCGCCAAGCGCGGCCTCCAGCGCGGCCGACACGTCGTTCAGATCGGTATCCGCACAGTAAATGTAATGACCCTCGGCGTCGCTCTCGACATCCTCGGCCCCGGCCTCGATCGCGGCCATCATCACGGTATCCGCATCGCCGGCCTCGGGCTTGTAGACGATCTCGCCCACCCGGTCGAACATGAAGGAAACCGATCCGGTCTCGCCCAGATTGCCGCCATGCTTGGTGAAGTAGCTGCGCACGTTCGACGCGGTGCGGTTGCGGTTGTCAGTCATCGCCTCGACGATGATCGCGATGCCATTGGGGCCGTAGCCCTCATAGCGGATCTCGTCGTAGTTCTCGGCATCGCCCCCTGTCGCCTTCTTGATGGCGCGGTCGATCACGTCCTTGGGCATCGAGTTCGACTTGGCTTCCTTCACCGCAAGACGCAGGCGCGGGTTCTTTTCGGGATCCGGGTCGCCCATCTTGGCGGCCACGGTGATTTCCTTGGCGAATTTCGAGAACAGCTTCGAGCGCGCGGCATCCTGCCGACCCTTGCGATGCTGGATATTGGCCCATTTGGAATGGCCTGCCATGACCTTCTCCGTCCCACGACTTCATGAATTCGGGCTTCTATACGGCAGGCCCGGGGGGCGGGGCAAGCCCGGGCGCCCGGGCTTGCCGGAGCAGGGCGCCCTCAAAGTCTAGCCGCGCGGCGCGGCGGCGCGGCGCAGGCGGTCGTTGATCGCGCGGCCAAGGCCATGATCGGGCACCGGCGCCACGGCGATGGTGCGCCCCTTCGCCATTGCATCAGCGCGGTGCAGCAGATGGAAAAGCTTTGCCGCCGCCTCGACCATGTCCCCCAAGGGCGACAGGTTCAGCGCCGCGCCCGCGCAGTCCGGGCCAAAGCCAAGCCACAGCTCATCTTCCGCCGGGGTGGTCACGTTCAGCCGCACCGCCGCCCCCGGCGCGTAATGCGAGGCCAGCTGGCCCGGCGCGTTGGGCCTGTCGCCGGCGCCCTCGGCCCCGATCAAAAGCGCCGCGCCAAGGCAGGCCTCCAGCGCCTCCAGCGGCAGCCCACCCGGGCGCAGCAGGCGCGCAGCCCCCAAAAGGCTCACGATGGTCGATTCCACCCCCACCGGGCAGTCGCCGCCATCCACCACCGCCTCGATCCGGTCTGACAGGCCCGCCAGCACATGCGCGGCGCGCGTCGGGCTGATCCGCCCCGAGGGATTGGCCGACGGCGCCGCCACCGGCCCGCCGAAGGCGCGCAACAGGGCCCGCGCCGTGGGATGTTCCGGCACCCGCAGCGCCACGCTGTCCAGCCCCGCCGTGACCAGCGGCGACAGCCCCGCGCCCGCGCGCAGCGGCAGCACAAGCGTCAGCGGTCCGGGCCAGAAGGCATCGGCAAGCCGCTCGGCGCGGTCGTCGAAGACGGCGATCTCGCGCGCCGCGGCGATATCGGGCAGATGGGCGATCAGCGGATTGAAGCGCGGACGGCCCTTGGCCTCGAAGATCCGCGCGACCGCTTGATCCGAGCGCGCGTCACCGCCCAGGCCATAGACCGTCTCGGTCGGGAAGGCGACGAGGCCGCCCTCGGACAACAGCCGGGCGGCATGGGCCAGCCCCTCGGGGGTGTCGGGCAGGGTGTGGGTGGCAATCGGGTCGGACATGGCGCGAAAACTTGACGGGACGGCGGGGCGACGGGGCGGCTGTGACGTGGCGTTGGGCTTGAAGGCCGCTGCCCTTGCGTTAGGTTGGCGCGGCACTGCCCACATACGCGTGCGGCGCGCCCATCACAAGCCGCACCGCGGTCCGCACCAAGGAGAGCCCCATGCCCTATCGCGCGCCGGTCAGCGAATACCGCTTCATCCTGGACCATGTCGCGGGCTTCGGCCGCGTCGCCGCGACGGACCGCTTCTCCGAAGCCGGCGGCGACACCGTCGAGGCCATCCTGACCGAGGCCGGCAAGCTGTGCGAAACCGCACTTGCCCCCCTGCAACGCACCGGCGACCTGCAGCCTGCGGTGCTGGAAAACGGCGTCGTGCGCACCACCCCGGGCTTCGCCGAGGCCTATGCCCAGATCGCGACGGGCGGCTGGGTCGCGATCTCGGCCGATCCTGCGCATGGCGGCATGGGCCTGCCGCTGACCGTGACCACCTGCGTCAACGACATGATGAGCGCAGCCTGCCTGTCGCTGCAGCTCAACCCGCTGATGACCCAGGGCCAGATCGAGGCGCTGGAACACCACGCCTCGGACGCGTTGAAGGCGATCTACCTGCCCCGGCTGGTGTCGGGCGAATGGTGCGGCACGATGAACCTGACCGAACCGCAGGCCGGATCGGATGTCGGCGCGCTTTCCACCAAGGCGGTGCCGAATGGCGACGGGACCTATGCGATCACCGGGCAGAAGATCTTCATCTCCTGGGGGGACAACGACTTTTCCGGCAATGTTTGCCACCTGGTGCTGGCCCGCCTGCCCGACGGCGCGCCGGGCACCAAGGGGATCAGCCTGTTCATGGTGCCGAAGTTCATCCCCGACGAAAACGGCAATCCGGGCAAGCGCAATTCCCTGTCGGTGGTCAGCCTGGAACACAAGATGGGCCTGCACGGCAGCCCCACGGCGGTGATGGCCTACGAGGGAGCGACCGGCCGGCTGGTGGGCGAGGAACATGGCGGCATGAAGGCCATGTTCACCATGATGAACAACGCCCGGCTCGGCGTCGGCGTGCAGGGCATCGGCGTGGCCGACGGCGCCTATCAGCATGCGCTGGCCTATGCGGGCGAACGCCGTCAGGGCCGCACACCGGACGGCAGCGCGACGATCCTGGGCCATGCCGACGTGCGCCGGATGCTGGCGACAATGAAGGCCCAGACATTCGCCGCCCGCGCCATCGCGCTGAACTGCGCCGTCGCGCTGGACATGGCGCGCGCGACGGGCGAGGCCGACTGGGCCGCCCGCGCGGCCCTGCTGACCCCGATCGCCAAGGCCTTCGGCACCGATACCGGCATCGAGGTGGCAAGCCTGGGGATGCAGGTCCACGGCGGCATGGGCTTCATCGAGGAATCGGGCGCGGCGCAATATCTGCGCGACGTGCGAGTGACGGCGATCTATGAGGGCACCAACGGCATCCAGGCGATGGATCTGGTGGGCCGCAAGATGATGGACGGGGGCGAGGCCGCCTTCCACCTGATCGAGGAGATCCAGGAAGGCGTGGAAGCCGCCCGCGCCGCCCTGCCCGAACTGGCCGGCGCCGTCTGGGAGGCCGCGGAATCGCTGCGCGAGGGGGTCGAGGCGCTGATCGGCGCGGACATGCAGGACCGTTTTGCCGGCGCCGTGCCGTTCCTGCGCGCCTTCGCGCTGGTGCTGGGGGCCGATGCCCATCTGCGCGCCGCGATGGCCGAGGGCGCAGACGGGCCGCGCCGACGCCTGGCGCGGGTCTTCATCCGGCGGCTGTTGCCCGATCACGCCGCGCTGCTGGCGCAGGCCGGCGCCGGGGCCAAGGATCTGTACGCGCTGAGCGCCGAGGATCTGGGTGCATGACCGATCTGCAGCCCCTGCAGATCCGCACCCCCTGGCAAGATCCGCCCGCGGACGGCGGCGCGATCGAGGTTGCCGAGGGCGTGCTGTGGCTGCGCCTGCCGCTGCCGATGCGCCTCGATCACGTCAATGTCTATGCACTGGACGAGGGCGACGGCTGGACCCTGGTCGACACCGGCTTTGACACGCGTCACGCGCGCAAGATCTGGGCCCGGCTGCTGCAAGGGCCGCTGGCCGGGCGCCCGGTGCGCAGGGTGATCGCAACCCATCACCACCCCGACCACCTGGGCCTGGCGGGCTGGTTCCAGACCGAACACGGCGCGGAACTGGCGATGCCCCGGCTGGGCTGGTTCATGGCGCGGATGCTGCTGCTGGACGAAGAGGCCCTGCCCAGCCCGCAGACCCTGGCCTTCTGGCGCGCGCTGGGGATGGACCCCGAGGTTTATGCCAGGCGCGCCGCCGAACGGCCCTACAATTTCTCCGATGTGGTGGCACCGATGCCGTCCGGCTTCACCCGCATATCGGACGGCGATGTGATCGAGATCGGTGGCCGGCGCTGGGACGTGCGCTTCGGCCATGGCCACGCCCCCGACCACGCCACCTTCTGGAGCCGCGACGACGACCTGGTGCTGGCGGGCGATCAGCTGCTGCCCTCGATCTCGCCCAACCTCGGGGTGCACACGACCGAGCAGGGCGCCGATCCGGTGGGCGAATGGCTTGACAGCTGCGCCCGTCTTGCCGCCTTCGCCGAGGATCGGCATCTGGTGCTGCCCGGCCACAAGCTGCCGTATCGCGGCCTGCCGCTGCGGATGCGCCAGCTGGCGGAAAACCACATCAACGCGCTGACGCGGCTGCTTGACCACCTGGAAACGCCGCGCAAGGCGGGGGAATGCTTCGTGCCGATCTTCAAGCGCGAGATCGGCGGCGATCAATACGGGCTGGCACTGTCCGAGACGGCCGCGCATCTGAACCATCTGTGGCGCCGCGGGCAGATTCGGCGCGACACGGACCCGGACGGTGCCTGGATCTGGCGGCGGGCCTAGGCAGCACCTTCTGGTGCGGCGCTGCACGGCGCCGCCCACCGTATGCCAAGCTGGTGACAGAGGCTTGCAAATCGGCTATCCAAGGATCAGGACGGGACGCAACGGAGAACCGAGGAATGGGCGAGTACAAGCGCGGTACCATGGATATCCGCAGTCATGAGAAAACCTTCGAAGGCTTCGTCAAGCTGGCCACCTGGGCCGGCGGCATCGCCATCCTGGCCCTGATCTTCCTGGCGCTGGTCAACAGCTGATCCCCCGACATCCGCCTGCCATGAGAAGGAGCGCCGATGCGCCGCCTCCTGTTGAGTATGCTGCTGCTTGCCAGCCTGTCCGCCTGCGGGGCCGAATCGCTGTGGGCCCCGAATGCCGAAGTCGCGCGCTACCGCTATACGGCGCCGGGACCGCGCACGTTGACGCTGATCACGGTGATCAACAACCGCTCCGGCGCGGGCGGGCATTCGGCGCTGATGATCAACGATACGCAGCGGGTGATGTTCGATCCCGCCGGCACCTGGACCAACCCGCGCGCGCCGGAACGCAATGACGTGCATTTCGGCATGACGCCGGCGGTACTGGACAATTTTCTCGACTACCACACGCGGATCACCTGGCACACGGTCGAGCAGACGATCGTGGTACCGCCCGCGGTGGCCGACGAGGCACTGAAGCTGGTCGAGACCAACGGCGCCGTGCCCAAGGCGTTCTGCGCCGACAACACCTCGAAGATCCTGCGCCAGCTGCCGGGTTTCCAGTCGCTGCCGCAGACCTTCTTCCCGGTGACCTTGATGGACGCCTTCGCCAAGCTGCCGGGGGTGAAGACGCGGGTCTATTACGATACCGACCCCGACGTGAACACCGAAAAGCTGGAGCCCGAGACCCCGGTCAAAGCCAGGGTCGACGGCTAGTCCGGCGCCCGGCCCGGCATCCTGCCCGCCGCCCGGCGTGCTGCCCTGTCCAGCCGCTTGTCCCGCGCCTTTTCGGGCGACACCCGCCACCGCATGGAACGAATCCCGCCGGCGCCGATGGCCGCGCCGAGGTCACCAAATCCCCGCCCCGCGCGGGTCGGCAAGGAATTGCGCAATCTCGACCGGCCTCGGCATCGGGGACGTTCCGGCACCGGAACCTCTGGACTGCGGCCGGGCTTCGACTTAGGCAATCGTCGGGGGTGAAGGGACCCCGTGTCCCGCGGGAGCCGACCGATTGCACGACATGGCCGAGATCTACATTCGCCGGGGCCTGGCTTCGGCCCACCGCGCCGAGGCCGCGCGGCTTTACTGGCAGGCCTTCGCGCCCAAGCTGGGCCGGGTGATGGGCCCGGAAGACCTGGCGCTGACCTATCTGGCCCGGGTCATGCGCGCCGATCAGGCGCTTTGCGCGATCGGCACCAATGGCGTGCTGCTGGGGCTGGCGGGCTTTCGCACCCGGGCCGGGGCCTTCGCCCATGGCAACCGCCACGACATGGCCGCGATCTATGGGCCTTTCGGCGCGATCTGGCGCATCGCCGCATGGCGCCTTCTGGGCCCCGAGCGCGAGCCCTGGTTCTTCCAGATCGAGGGCCTGTGCGTCCGCGAAGAGGCCCGCGGCTGTGGTGTCGGTTCGGCGCTGGTCGAGGCCGCCTGCGCCGAAGCCCGTGCCCGGGGGCATTCCGAAGTTCGCCTTGACGTCAGCGATGACAACCTTCGCGCCCGGGCGCTTTACGAACGCGCGGGCTTCACCGCCACCGGCGGCGAGCGCCTGGGCGCGCGCGCCGTGCTTTTCGGCTATCGCGAAGCGACGCGGATGGTGCGCCGGCTGGGCTAGCGGGCCAAGCGCGCCGGGGCGTCGCGAAATTCGACGCCGGGGGTTTCACCCCCCCGGACCCGCCTGAGATATTTGGACCAGTAAGAAGGCAAGGAAAGTTCCCTGGCGTCGTTTCGGTTCCGGGGCCGCGGGGGCGTCCGCCCGCCAGCCTAGCACCACGAGGCCCGAGCCCCCGCCCTACCGCCGCCGCCCTTCGCGCAGCCAGGCGCCCAGCGCGAAGAAGGCCGCGAGCGCCAGAAACGCCCAGGCGGGCAGGAACGGGCTGACGCGTAGATCGCGCGTCACATAGGCGTGACGCGGGGTGATCCCGATCCAGCCCCGGCCCGATGCCGCGCGTCCCGCGGCGACCCGACGGATGCCGGGGATGCCATCCTCGACCCGGTGCGCCCCGCCGCGATGCACCGCCAGCAGCGGTTGCAGCTTGGCCGGCGTCGCGATGGTTTCCTCGAATTCCTTGGGCGCGCTGGGGCCGACCGCGACCACCGCCTTCTTGCCGCCCTCCTCCAGCCGATAAAGCCCCAGTCCCGGCGCCGTCCAGCTGCCCGTGAAGCGACCCGGTTCGGTTTCCGTCAGCGGCGCATGGTAAAGCTTGCCGTCCGGGCCGGTGATCGTCACCCTGTCGTGTCCCTCGCTAAGCGAGCGGCGCACGATCTTGATCGTGGCGCCCTCGGAGGTGGCGGTCAGCGCCTCTTCCTCCAGTTCCGGCTCCTTCATCAGCCAATGCGCCAGCCGGCGCAGCAGCTCCAGCTGCGGACCGCCGCCCTCGTAGCCGCGCGACCAAAGCCAAGCCTCGTCCGAGGCAAGCAGCGCGACGCGGCCCTTGCCCTCGCGCTTGAGGATCAGAAGCGGGTCGTGGTCATAGCCGGTCATCAGGACCTGGCCGCCGCGGTTCTTGACCTCGACCTGGCGGAACCAGCGGCCCCAGCCGGGGCCCTTCTCGCCCGGTTTCGGTTTCGGCCCGAAGGCCGCCAGCCCCTCGGTCACCGGGTGGCGGTCGCCAAGCTTGGTGATCTCGGGTTTGAAGCCGCCGACCAGCACCTGGCTTGTCGGCACCACCGGCAGGATCGACCCCAGCGGCGAGCGCCACAGGCTATCGACCGAGCCGAATTCCGGCCCCGCCGAGACCAGCACGGCGCCGCCATTTTCGACATAGTCCTTGACGTTTTGCAGATAGGCCGATGGCAGGATGCCGCGCCGCCGGTAACGGTCGAAGATGATCAGGTCGAAATCCTTGATCTTCTCGACGAACAGCTCGCGCGTCGGGAAGGCGATCAGCGACAGCTCGGACACCGGCACGCCGTCCTGCTTTTCCGGCGGTCGCAGGATGGTGAAATGCACCAAGTCCACCGAAGGATCGGATTTCAGCAGGTTGCGCCAGACGCGTTCGCCGGCATGCGGTTCCCCCGACACCAGCAGCACCCGCAGCCGGTCGCGCACGCCGTTGATCTGCACCACGGCGGCGTTGTTGCGATCGGTCAACTCGCCCTTCTGCGCGGGCACGTTGAACTGCAGCACATTCATCCCGCCATGCGGAAGCGTCACCGGCAGATCAAGCGGCTTGCCCACCGGCACCCGCACGCTCTGCGTCTTGCCGCCGTCGACCGAGATTTCCAGCGTCGCGGTCTTGCCCGCGCTGGCCGGCACCGCGCCCTGGTCGGCGACTTCCAGCGTCAGCTTCACCGGCTCGCCCATGATCGCATAGGCCGGCGCGTCCTTGACGATCAGCCGGCGGTCCCAATCGTCCCGGTGGCCGGTCAGCAGCACGTTCACCGGCGCGGGCACATCGGGGGCCTGGGCCATGTCGTCGATCTGGCCGTCGGTGATCAGGATGGCGCCGGCGACCCGGGCGCGGGGTTCTTCGGCCAGCGCGTCCGACAGCGCCCCCATCATCAGCGTGCCACCATCCCCCGGCGCGTCGCCGACCGAGACCTCGCGCACCTCGGTATTGGGCAGGTCCTTCAGTTCGGCCTTGATCTGCGCTTCGGCGGCGGCGGTCTGGGCGGGCCGGTCACCGATCTTCTGGCTGGAGGAATGGTCGGTGACCAGCAGCACGATATCCGACAGCGGCGCGCGATCCTCGGTCTGGATCGAGGGGTTGGCGAGCGCCAACAGCAAGACCGCCGCCGTCAGCCCGCGCAGCCACCAACCTGACAGCCCACGCCACAGCGCCAGCGCCACCGCCAGCACCGCGACACCCGCCGCGACCCAAAGCACGGGCCAGGGGATCAGCGGCGCGAAGACGACCTGGCCGATATCCGCCCCCAGGTTCATTGCCCCAGCCTTTCCAGAAGTGCCGGCACATGGACCTGGTCGGATTTATAGTTCCCGGTCAGCACATACATGATCAGGTTGACGCCGAAGCGGTAGGCGATCTCGCGCTGGCGCTCGCCGGCGTAGCCGCTGCCGACCGGAAACATCGGCAGGCCATGCGCGTTCACGGCCCAGGCCGCCGCCCAGTCGTTCGATCCGATCACCACCGGCGTCACCCCGTCGTTGAGGTTGCGAAACGGCATGCCCTCGACCTTCTTCGCATCGGGGGGCGCGGCCTCGACCCAGGTGATGCCGCTGTCGTAGCGGCCCGGAAAATCCTGGATCAGATAGAAGGTGCGGGTCAGCACATGGTCCTTGGGCACCGGCGACAGCGGCGGGATGTCCAGCCCCAGCGCGATCTGGCGAAGCCGCCGCTGGTTCGGCGTCACGACGCCGCCGACGGCAAGGTCGGCATCGCGGGTGTCGAAGACGATCATGCCGCCGGTGCGCAGATATTCGTTCAGCTTGGCATAGGCCCCGGCAGATGGGATCGGCTCATCCGCAGTGATCGGCCAGTAGAGGAACGGAAAGAACGACAGATCGTCGGTCTCGATATTCACGCCCATCGGGGTTTTCGGCTCGACCGAGGTGCGTTCGGTCAGCACGTCGGACAAACCCTGAAGCCCCGCCTGTGCGATCGCATCGACACGGGCGTTGCCGGTCAGCACATGGGCCAGAACCATGCCTGCGGTGGCCTGGATCGCGAAGGCGTCCCCCGGTTTGGTGATGTTCTGCGCCCGCCCCGGCCCCGGATAGGCGGCCAGCGCGATCAGCACCAGCGCCGCCGTCGCCCCGCCCCGCACCCCAGCCCGCGCGCTGCGACGCAGATGGCCCGACAGCGCCATCGAGGCGAGAATGTCGAACAGGAACAGGATCAGCGCGGCGCACAGCAGGATCCAGGCCAACGGGGTTTCATGCGTGGCGTTCAGCCCCTCCACCACGACGCCCGGCGGCCAGGCGGCGGGTTTCAGCACGGTCTTGGCATCGGTCACGTTCAGCGCCAGGCGCCGGTCACCGCTGCGGTAAAGGCCCGGCGGCGTCTCGGGCCCGGCCCGCGCCGCGATCAGGCGCTCGCCGGCAAGGCCCGCCATCTGGCCCGCGTCGCTTGTGGCGCCAAAAGCGTCCAGCAGCCGCACCGGCACCCAGGTGGTGCCCTTCATCTGTGTGGCGTCGGGCCGCTCGGGGCGGGTCGAGACCGCCAGCCGGTTCAGCATCTGCACGAAGAGGCCCGACAGCGGCAGCGTCGACCATTCGGCATTGGCGGTGACGTGGAACAGCACCACCTGCCCCTTGCCCACCGCCTTGCGGGTGACCAGCGGCGTGCCATCGGCAAGGCTGGCGATGGTGCGCTTGGAAAGCGTCGGGTCGGGCTGGGCCAGCACCTGGGCCTTGACCGTGACATCCCCGGGGATCGCCAACCCGTAGAACGGCGAATCCTTGGGAAAGGGCGCCAGCTTCTTGGGCTGGCCCCAGCTCATGGCGCCGCCCACCGTGCGCCCGCCCAGCCGCAGCCGCACCGGCATCAGCGGGTCCTCGGTCTCGCGCGACAGATCGCTGGCCGCCAGCCGCGGCCCGGCGAACCGTACCAGAAGGCCGCCCTTGCGGGTCCAGGCCAGCAGCGCCGTTTCCTCGTTCGGGCTAAGCTTGGCGATATCGGCCAGAATGATCACATCCGGCGCCGCCAGCAGGATGTCGTCGAAGGAGCCGTCGATCAGGTCGGTCGTCGGCGCCAGCGCCTCGCGCAGGTAAAACAGCGGCGACAGCAGTTGCAGCCGCTCGCGGTCCGGCGGCCCCAGAAGCGCCACCTTGCGCCGCTTGAGCGCATCGTCGGTCAGGCTGATGGCCCCGGCGGTGCGGCTGCCGTCGATCTGGAACCGGGTGACGCGGTTGCGCAATTCGGGTTGCATCTGCAGCCGCGCGGTGGCTTCCGAGGCGCCCGGCGCGAAGGTCAGCGCGGTCTGCGCCAGGACCCGCTCGACCCCCGAGGGCCCGGGGCCGCGGGCCATCACGTCGATCCGGGCGCGGGGGCCGGCCGCGGCACGCAGGGCGGTCACCTCGATCGCACCGTCGCGAAAGATCGGCGGGCGCAGCGCATAGACCGGGCGGCGGCTTTCGATCACCCGCACCGGGCCATGACGTTCCAGCGCCTCCAGCAGCGCCGGGTGGCTGTCCCGGGCCAGCCCGTCCGACAGCCAATAGGTCTGGAACCGGCCGCTGAGCCCCGCGGCCCAACGCGCGACCGCCCTGGCATCGGGCGCCCAGGGTTTGGGCTGGATGTTGGGCAGCCGGCTTTCCCAGGCGCGGGCCTCCATGAACTGCGGCCCGCCCGCGCCGTCCCGCGCCTGTGCCGGCAGGTCGGTCAGCGACACCACGGCCACCGGGCGGCCGGCACGCCCTGCCTCCTGCAAGAGCGCGACGATGCGGTCGGTGCGGCGCGACCAATCGCGCGCCGAGGCCCAACTGCCATCCGTCAGGATCAACAGCGGGCCGCGCCCGGCCTCGTCCTGGCGGGGGTTCAGGACCGGCCCGGCGAAGGCCACGATCACCGCCGCCAGCGCCAGCATGCGCAACAGCAGCAGCCACCACGGGGTGCGGTCGGTCTCGGGGCGGTCGTCGCGCAGGCCCAGAAGCAGCGCGACGCCGGGAAACCGCCGCCGGATCGGCGCCGGCGGCACGGCGCGCAGCAACAGCCACAGGGCCGGCAGCGCCAACAGCCCCAGCAAAAGCCAGGGCATGCCAAAGCCGATCGGACCCAGCACCCACATCAGCGCCCGCCCTCCAGCGCGTGGTACAGCCACAAAAGCGCACCCAGCGGTGGCTCTGCGCTATGATGGCAGAGGTATTGCCAGCCGGTCAGCCGGGCCAGCGCCATCAGCCTGTCCTTGCGCTCGGCCAGACGTTCCAGATAGCGGCCGCGCAGATCGCCCGCGCGCAGGGTTTCATGGCGCAGCGCGCCCGACATCGATTCGAAGATCGTTCGTCCGTCGAAGGGAAAGGCCTCTTCCACCGGGTCGAGCACCTGGACCAGCGCGCCGCGCACGCCGGCATCGGCGGCCCGCGTCAGCGCGGCCTCCACCTCTGCCGGATCGCCCAGGAAATCCGACAGAAAGACCGCCCGGCCATTCGGGGCCAGACTGTCGGCCCGGGGAACGCCGTAATCGGGGATGTCCCGGTCCCCAGCCGGGTCATCGGCGTCTTCCTTTGCGCCCAGCCCGCCCAGTGCCAGCGCCAGCCGCAGGACCTGCGCGTTGCCCGAACGCGGCGCGACCTCGGGCGCGGTCAGGCCCACGCGTTCTCCGCCCTTGACCAGCAGCACCGAGGCGGCCAGCGCCAACAGCCGCGCGCGGTCGGCCTTGGGCGGGCGGGTCCGATCGCCCGAGAAATCCATCGCGCGCGATCCATCGACCCAGAACACCACCGATTGCGCCGCCTGCCATTCCTTTTCACGCACGAAATGCGCATCCGACCGGGCCGAGCGGCGCCAGTCGATCACGCGCGCCTCATCGCCCGGATGGGCGGGGCGGTATTGCCAGAATTCATCGCCCAGCCCCGCCCGGCGCCGGCCATGGGCGCCCAGCATCACCGAGGCCGCCAGCCGTTCGGCCTCGGCCAGCAGCGGCGGCAGGCTGCCGGCGAGCGTTTCCGCCCGGCCCCGAAGACGGGCAGAGGCGGCGGGGTCTATCACGCGGCGGCCTCGATGCGGGTGACGCGGGCGGTGACGGCGTCGATCACGCCCTCCAGCGTCTCGCCCCGCGCCCGCGCCGCGAAGGTCAGTGCCATGCGGTGGCTGAGCACCGGGCGTGCCATGGCGGCCACGTCCTCGGCATTGGGGGCAAGACGGCCCTCTTGCAGCGCCCGCGCGCGCACCGTCAGCATCAGCGCCTGCGCGGCGCGCGGCCCCGGCCCCCAGGCGACGGCATCGGCCACTTGCGGGCCGGCCTCGGCCTCGCCCGGGCGGCAGGCGCGCACCAGATCAAGGATCATCTCGACCACGGCCTCGCCCACCGGCATCCGGCGCAGCACCGCCTGGGCGGCAAGCAGTTCCTCGGGGGTGAAGACCTGATCGGATTGCGCCTCTTCCAGCCCGGTGGTGGCGATCAGGATGTCGCGCTCGGTCCGGCGTTCTGGGTAGGGCACGTCGACGCGCACCAGGAAACGGTCAAGCTGGGCCTCGGGCAGGGGATAGGTGCCCTCCTGCTCGATCGGGTTCTGGGTGGCCAGCACATGGAAGGGCCGCCCCAGGGGCCGCGGCTGGCCCGCGATCGTCACTTCGCGTTCCTGCATCGCCTGCAGCAGGGCGGATTGGGTGCGGGGAGATGCGCGGTTGATCTCGTCCGCCATCAGAAGCTGGCAAAACACCGGCCCTTGCAGGAAGCGAAACGACCTGCTGCCATCGGAGGCGGTTTCCAGCACTTCCGAGCCCAGGATATCGGCGGGCATCAGGTCGGGGGTGAACTGGATGCGGTTGGAATGCAGCCCCATCACCTTCGACAGCGTCTCCACCAGACGGGTCTTGCCCAGGCCTGGCAGGCCGATCAGCAGCGCATGTCCCCCGCACAAAAGCGCCGAAAGCGTCAGCCCGACGACCCTGTCCTGACCGATGAAGCGCTTGTCAACCGAAGCGCGGGCAAGGGCAAGGCGCTCTCCCAATGTTTCGATCTCGGCGACAAGTCCGGCATTCTCGGTCATGACATCCCTCCGTGAGACTCTATATAGGTCATTAGACCGGACAATGCCCCACGGTACAAATGACAAAAGAGCCCACCTCGGAAAACGCACCCGCGGGAAACCGGCCCGCCCCCTCGGCCGAAAGCCTGGCCTCGGCTGCGGGCAAGGCCGCAAAGAAGGGCCCGCCGCCGGTGCATCTGTGGAATCCGCCGTTCTGCGGCGACCTGGACATGCGCATCGCGCGCGACGGCACCTGGTTCTACCTCGGCACCCCGATCGGGCGGCACGGGCTGGTAAAGCTGTTCTCGTCGATCATCCGCAAGGACGGTGACGATTACTTTCTGGTCACCCCGGTCGAGAAGGTGGGCATCACCGTCGACGATGCGCCCTTCGTCGCCGTGGATTTCGAAACCGAGGGCCTGGGCCGCGACCAGAACCTGATCTTCGTCACCAATGTCGAGGACGAGGTGACGGCCGGCCCCGACCATCCGATCCGCGTCCAGCGCGATCCGCAAACCGGAGAGCCCGCGCCCTATGTGCTGGTGCGCGCGAATCTGGAGGCCCTGATCGATCGCAAAAGCTTCTACCGGTTGGTCGAGCTTGGCGCGCATTCCTCCGAGGGCACCCCGGATGGCGCCAACTGGTTCGGCCTGTGGTCGGGGGGGCGGTTCTTTCCGATGATCCCCTCGGCGGAATTGCCTTGACGGCCGGGCCGGGTCGCGAATTCTGCGTCGCACCGTCGCGGCGCGCAGGCACCTTGGGGTGATTTGAGGCAAAAGCGCTTGACCTTTGCTTCTCGCGACTGTTGAACCACGGCTGACTTTCGCACAGGACAGGCGCCGGCCACTCATGGACGATCAGAACAAGAACCTCATCCTCGCCACCGCCCTTAGCCTCGCGGTGATTCTGGCATGGTTCTGGCTGTTCCCGCCCCCCGAGAACACCCCCAAGCCGCAAGACAAGGGTCAGGCTGCGCAGACCACGCAGGATCAGGCAAAGGCGCCAAGCCTGGCCGCCACCGCGCCGACCGCCGAGGCGCCGCAGACTGGCGCGGCCCCCGCGCCCGACAAATCCGTCGCCGCGCGTGTCGCCAAGCTGCCGCGCATCCGCATCAATACCCCGACGCTCGAAGGCTCGATCTCGACGCTGGGCGGGCGGATCGACTCGCTGAAGTTGAAGAATTACCGTCAGACTGTGGCCAAGAATTCGCCGCTGGTGGATCTGCTGAAACCGGCAGGCACAGAGGACCCCTATTACGCGCTTTACGGCTGGGCCCCAGGCGGCAGCTTGCAATCGTCCGACGTGCCCGGCCCCAACACCGTCTGGACCGCGCCCAAGGACGCGGTGCTGAGCCCCGGCCACCCGGTCACCATGACCTGGACCAACAGCAAGGGCCTGACCTTCAGCCGCACGCTGAGCATCGACGACAAGTACATGTTCACCGTAACCCAGAAGGTGCAGAACACCGGTGCCGCGCCGGCGCGGCTGGCGCCCTATGGCATCGTCGCGCGCCACGGCATCCCCAAAGGCAAGATGTATTATCTGCTGTTCGAGGGCGTCTACCAGATGGCCAACGGCAAGCTTGAGGAGGTCTCCTACAGCGACCTGAAGAAGGCCGGGCCGGTTCAGAACGTGGGCGACCACGCCAAGATGCAGCCGGGCGTCAGCACCGGGTGGACCGGGATTACCTCGAAGTACTTCATGACCGCGCTGGTGCCCGAGCAGGGCGCGAAGGCGACCCAGACCGCGCAATATGTGCCCGGCAGCGACATCTACCAAGTCAGCGTGCAGGAACCCACGGTAACCGTGGCCCCTGGCGCCAGCGTCGAGACCAAGACCCGGCTGTTCGCCGGTGCCAAGGTCTACGACATCCTGAAGGGCTACGAGAAGCAGGGTGTTCCGCGCTTTATCGACGCGATCGACTGGGGCTGGTTCTTCTTCCTGACCAAGCCGATCTTCCTGGTCCTGGATTTCATCCACTCGCTCGTCGGCAACATGGGCGTCGCGATCATCCTGCTGACCGTGTTCCTGAAGGTCCTGGTCTTCCCGCTGGCCTACAAGTCCTACGTCTCGATGGCGCGGATGAAGGAGCTTCAGCCCGAGATCGAGAAGCTGAAGGAACGCGCCGGCGACGACCGCGCGATGATGCAGAAGGAGATGATGCAGCTTTACAAGGAGAAGAAGGTCAATCCGGCGGCGGGCTGTCTGCCGATCCTGATCCAGATCCCGATCTTCTTCTCGCTGTACAAGGTGATCTACGTCACCATCGAACTGCGCCAGGCGCCGTTCATCGGCTGGATCCGCGACCTGTCGCAGCCCGATCCCTCGTCGATCCTGAACCTGTTCGGGCTGTTCCCCTGGCCGACGCCGGGCATCGATTCGCCGCTGCACATCATCTCGTTGGGGCTGTTGCCGATCCTGCTGGGCATCTCGATGTGGCTGCAGCAGAAGCTGAACCCCGCCCCCGCCGACGCGACGCAGAAGATGATCTTTGCCTGGATGCCCTGGGTGTTCATGTTCATGCTGGGATCGTTCCCCTCGGGGCTGGTGCTGTACTGGATCACCAACAACACGATCACCTTCTCCCAGCAGTACATCATCATGCGCAGCCACGGGCACAAGCCCGATGTCTTCGGCAACATCATCTCGGGCTTCCGACGCAAGAAGAAGGCCAGTAGTAAATGACGCCGACACTGGCCGGGATCTGGCGCCACCCGCTGAAATCTCACGGACGCGAGGAACTCGCGTCCGTTTCCCTTTCCGAAGGGGCCTGCCTGCCCTGGGACCGGCACTGGGCCGTCGCGCATGAGGCCGCCAAGCTGCCCGAGCCGATGACCTGGGCACGCTGTGTCAATTTCAGCCGCGGCGCCAAGGTGCCGGCGCTGATGGCGATCTCGGCCACGTTGGACGAGGCTTCGGGACGGCTGACCCTGACCCATCCAGACCTGCCCGTCCTGACCTTCGATCCCGAAACCGACGATCGCGCCTTCCTGGACTGGATCACGCCGCTGATGCCCGACGATCGCGCCGCCCCGGCCCGCATCGTGCGTGCCCCGGGGCGTGGCATGACCGACAGCGCCTTTCCCTCGATCGCGATCCTGAACATGGCCTCGAACCGGGCGCTCGGCGCGGAGCTGGGACAGGATCTCAGCCCGCACCGTTGGCGCGGAAACCTCTGGGTCGAAGGGCCCGAGCCGTGGGAAGAGGTCACATGGTTGGGCCGCGATCTGCGGATCGGCGACGCGGTTCTGCGGGTCGAGGAACGCATCACCCGCTGCAAGGCGACCACCGCGAACCCCCAGACCGGCCGCATCGACGCCGACACCCTGGGCGGGCTTTCGCGCATCGGCCAGGGGCAGGAGTTCGGCCTTTACGCCCGCGTCGTCCGCTCTGGCCGCATCGCACGCGGCGACCGGATCGAGGTATCGTGATGCTGCAATTCCCGCTGGCGGAAGATCCTGACGAGGCCACCCGCGAAAAGGGCCGGCTGCTGTTCGCGGGTGAGGTGACGTTTCTGAAGGGCGTGGTGGCGATGTCCGGCCTGCCCGCGGCGGACCGGGTCGAGGTGTGCTTTGCCGGGCGTTCGAACGTGGGCAAGTCGAGCCTGATCAACGCGCTGACGGGGCGCAAGGGGCTGGCGCGGGCCTCGAATACGCCCGGACGCACGCAGGAGATCAACTATTTCGCCCTGGGCGCGCAGGGCTATCTGGTGGACCTGCCCGGTTACGGCTTCGCCAATGCGCCGGTGGCGGTCGTGGCGAAGTGGCAGGCGCTGCTGAAAAGCTATCTGGCGGGGCGGGCGACCCTGCGCCGGGCCTTCATGCTGATCGATGCGCGCCATGGGGTGAAGCCGGTCGATGCCGAGATCATGGACCTGCTCGACCGTGCGGCGGTGACCTTCCAGGTGGTGATGACAAAGGCCGACAAGATGAGCGCGGAAGGCCTTGAAAAGACCCTTGCCCAGACTCGCGCGGCCCTGGCCCGGCACCCTGCCGCCTATCCCGAGATCGTGCTGACCTCGGCCGAGAAGGGCATAGGCCTGCCGACCCTGCGCGCGATCATCGCCGGGCTTGACTGACGGCGCGGGCCTTCACCGGAGCCGGGGTCTTGAATTGCCGTGTCGGCGGCGGGGGCGCTGCCCCCTGCCCCCCCGGCGTGTTTGTCGAACGATGAATGGGAAGGGCGCCGTTTGCTCTTCACCTTGGGAGATAGGCTTCCCGGGATCGTCGAACTTGCGACGGCGCCGGGACTGCGTGGCAGAGTCGGGGAGTAGTGAGCTACTCCCCGTCTCTTGGACAGGATCTGGCGTAAATTAAGCTACTCGTTGCACCTGCTGATCGGGTTGATTGATATCATTTCTCTGCCAAT
>NZ_FNOB01000006.1 GCF_900106675.1 Allgaiera indica | reverse complement strand
CTTGCGTTTCGACATCTCTGATCTCCTTCTCGTCGAAGATCAGCAGACTGCAAATCGTAGCTTATGTCAGTGTCCGAATTTCGGGGGGTAGCTCAGTTTTCTGTCGGGCAAGGCTATCGCTACACGAAGCGCGCGGATGGGCTTTGAAAAACAATCAACCGAAATCAGAGCCGCACCGCCGTATTGGCCTCGTATTTTACGGCAGAGCCGACCGGGACTTTCCCGCCTATAAAAAGAGCGCGCTGGCCGTGCCGGTTTTCTGGGCGCCGTGACCGCGCGCACGCGACATGGGGTGCAACGGCAGGAGCGTGCCCGCTTTTCGGCAGCACAGCGCGCGCGAGTGAGTGATAGGCACCGCCGTGTCGGCATCTAACGCGCGCGTCGAGGGCACCGATAGGTCCGCCGAACGGGCATTTTGAAGAACCGAAATTCAATGCTCAGACAGCCAATTTTCTGCGGGCGGTCGCTCGCGCCGAGAGAACGGAGAGAGTGGAGAGAATTGACAGTGCAAGAACGATGGAGCCAACATCTACCCCAAGCATGGAGGATGGCATGAAGTGGTTGGCGCTCTCGTTTGGATTGTTAGCTGCACACGGATCGAACGCCAGCACTTTAGGCCAGAACCGAATGGACGACACCGTTACTTGGATGGCCAACCAAGCGACTTGCTCACAAGTTCTCGAAGTGTTCAGCGAGGTTAAAGCGGCGCAGACCCTGGCCGATGGCGGAAATAACTCTACCGTGGAGGCGTTCTTGAATTCTCAGGTTGGCAAAGATTGGGAGGTGCTGCGGGCCTATTTGCTGGGCTTTTCCGTCGCAACCGGCACGTCAATTTCTGATCTGGTTGGGAAAGTAGAGCGGGTGTGCATGAAGAACCCCAGCGCGCTTTTTATAAGCGCCATGGCTCACAGAAGCCCAAAACCGACGGCTCGCCCTGAGAGCATACCTTCGCCCGATGAGCTTCTCCCCCCTCCCAATGCACTCCACGGGCCGCATGGCCACCTCCACTGAGCAACGCAGATAATTTGCGTCTCCAACTGTTCGGAACATTTCACAGCGTTATTGCGCACAGACGAAAGCCACGACAAACGCCATGCAACGCGCTGGGTCTGTTCGCGGCAACTGGGCGTGAAGCATTGCGACAGATCGTCCGCTGAAATCCGGCTTGTTCCGGCTTGGTCTCTGTAATGGTGGGGGATGCGCAAAAACGTGATGCCATTTTTATACGCGTTTTCAATGCATTGCGTAAAGCAAGTGGCGGAGAGGACGCGACCGGGGGCGAACGTTCTCCAGGCACGCAACGGGAATGGCCCTGCGTTGTTCCGGCCAATTGCCGAAACGAAAGCAGTCAAAAAGAATGGAAACGTCGCTCAGCGGCGGCCGACCACCGCGCCGTCCAGAAAGCCAAGCCAGTTGTCCATGCCTTCGGATGTCCTGGCCGAGAGCGAAAGGATCCGGGCCGTTCCGTTGACCTCGGCAATGTTGCGCCGGCACAGGTCCTCGTCGAAATCCACGTGGGGGGCCAGGTCGATCTTGTTGATGATCACCAGTCCTGCGGCGCGGAACATGTGCGGATACTTCAACGGTTTGTCTTCGCCTTCGGTGGTCGAGATCACCGCGACTTTCATGTGCTCGCCCAGATCGAACATCGACGGGCAGACCAGATTGCCGACATTTTCGATCAACAGAAGCGCGCCGGGTTCCGGGTCGAGCGTGGCAACGGCATCCGCGATCATATCCGCCTCCAGATGGCAGCCGGCGCCGGTGTTGATCTGGATCGCCCGCGCCCCGGCTGCCCGGATGCGTTCGGCATCGTTGGTGGTCATCTGGTCGCCTTCAATCACATAGATAGGGCGTTCGCCGGCCATCTCGGCAATCGTGCGTTCCAGAAGCGTTGTCTTGCCCGCGCCGGGCGAGCTGACGAGGTTCAGCGCCAGGACACCCCGCCCCTCGAACCAGCCACGATTGCGCGCGGCGATTGAATCGTTCTTGGACAGCACCGCCTGTTCAAGCGAAATGATTTCGCCATTGGGTCCGTGGGCATGGGGTTTGTCATCGCCCTCGTGGGGATGATGGTGATCGTGGGAATGGGCATGCCCATGTTCGTGCCCGTGATCATGGCCATGATGGTGATCATGATCGTGCAGCAGCCCCCCCTGCCGGATCAGCGTTTCCTTGCCGGTCTCCGGATCTACCATCTTCACGTCATTGGCCGGGTCAGAACATCCACAGGTTCCACACATCAGGCGATCTCCCCAAATTCGAATTCCTTGATCAGAAACGTGTCCGCATCCGCTTCGACGATTTCCAGTGTTGCCCCCGATAGCGAGGTGTCTTCGGTCACGATGTCCCAGCAGAACTGCAGTGCCCGGGTTTCGACACAAGCCAGCGGACCGATTGCGACCCTGACCCGCGCCACCGGCCTGTCGCCGGCGTTTTCGCTGACGATCGAGACGATGTTTCGCGACAACCCCAGTTCGTGCATGTCAAAGCCCGCCCCAGGCGATGGGGGCCGTTTCGGCAATGACCTCGGCGCCGATGCCGATGGCCACAACCGCCGCCGCAACCACAACGCCCATATGCAAGACCTTGGCCGTGCGTTCTATCGACGCCAGGGGCCATGCGACGGCAAAAGACAGAGCAGCCATGCCCGCCACCGATCCAAGCCCGAAAATCAGGATGTAGCCCAGCGCCACAGTAGGGCTCTGCGTGGTGGCGACGGCTAGGGCCAAGAGCCCGGCCGAGCCGGCCGCCCCATGCATCAGCCCGACCAGAAGCGCGCGCCAGGGCAGGCCCTGCGCATGTACGTGAGCGTGGGTCGAGGCCCCGTGCGGGGCGGTTTCTCCGGCATGGCTGTGGGCGTGCAGATGCACATTGCCGTTGCCGTGCGAATGGGCATGGAAATGCACCCGCTTCCGCGCCAGCCGCCACAGCAGGTTTACCCCCAAGGCCACAAGCATAACCCCGACGGCGAACTCCAGCCATGCGGCGCGGACATCAGTCAGGGCATAGCCGAACACCAGAACCAGGGCACCAAGTGCAAACAACGTGATCGTGTGCCCGGTGCCCCAGAAGGCGCCGCGCAGCGCCATGCGCCGCCGACCGCCTGTCTTTTCCGCGGACATCGCCGCCATCGCGGCCAGATGGTCGGCCTCCAGCGCATGGGTCATGCCGATCAGAAAGCCGAGTGACAGAAAGCCCAGCATCAGCAAATCCTCGGCAATTGTTCGCCCACGAGCATGTCGACGATCCGCCCACCACCAAACACCGTCTGCATCACCACCCGGCCGGGATGGGTCTGAGTGGCGCGCCCGACGGCAACGGCGCCTGCGCCGGCTTCCGTAGCGCGCATGACTGCAAGCGCGGCATCGGCTTGGGCCTCCGGGACAAACAGCACCAACGTGCCCTCATTGGCCAGATAAAGCGGGTCAAGCCCGAGGATTTCGCACACGCCCTTAACCTCAGTGCGCAAGGGTAGTGCGATTTCGTCGATCTCGATGCCGCATCCCGCGGCTTCGGCGATCTCATTGAGCGCCGAGGCCAGCCCCCCACGCGTTGCATCGCGTGCCGCCCTCACCGTGACCGCGTCGCAGGCTGCTTCCATCAGCGCGTTCAGCGGCCGACAGTCGCTGGGGATCTCGACGCTCAGCGCCATATCCCCCCGGGCCGCCAGAATGGCCGCACCGTGATCGCCCAGAACACCGTTGACGATGGCCACATCACCAGGGCGGACCTTTTCAGCGGCCAGGTCCCGCCCCGGAGGTATCACACCGACGCCAGAGGTGGTGATGAATATCCCGTCCGCCGATCCGCGTTCGACGACCTTGGTGTCCCCGGTGACGATCCGAACGCCTGCTTCGGCCGCCGCCGCGCGCATGGAGGCCACGACGCGGCGCAACAGTGCCACATCGGTACCTTCCTCGATGATGAACGCCGCCGAGAGCCACAGGGGTCGCGCGCCGCCCACGGCCAGATCGTTGACGGTGCCGCACACCGCGATCTTGCCGATATCGCCGCCGGGAAACTCCAGCGGGCTGACCACGAAACCGTCCGTGGTGAAGGCCAGCCGAGCGCCAGGTTCGGCCAGGGCCGCATCGGTCAAGCGCGCCTGATCTTCCATGCCGTCTGGCTCGAAGGCCGATACGAACACGTCTTCGATCAGATCGCGCATGGCCTTGCCGCCGCCGCCATGGGCAAGCGTAACTGTATCGCTCTTCATCCGGCGGATCGGCTGGTTCATTCCGCCGGCTCCAGATCAAGGCCGCCATACTGGTAGTATGCCGCACAAGCGCCCTCGGACGAAACCATGAGCGCCCCCAGGGGCATTTCCGGCGTGCAGCCCGTGCCGAATTGCGGGCATTGGCGCGGCTTCAGCCGTCCGGTCATCACGTCACCACAGGCACAGCCTTCGGGCTCGGGCACGAACCGGGCAGCGCCTTGCCCATACCCGACCCCGAATTTCTCTTCGGCGTCGTATGCGGCGTATTTGCGCCGGATCCTGAGGCCCGAGCTGTCGATCTCGCCAAGGCCGCGCCATTCGAAGCTGGGGCGCGGCTCGTAGACGTCCTCGCAGGCGGCAATCGACACTGGATTGCCGGAATCGGGCACGACGCGGGAATACTGGTTTTCCACCTCGGCGCGCCCGTCGCGCAGCTGCTCCAGCACCATCAGAACCGATTGCAAAAGGTCGATCGGCTCGAACCCCGCCACGACGATGGGCTTGCCGTAATCGCGGGCGATGAACCGGTAGGGTTCGATCCCGATCACCATCGACACATGCCCGGGGCCCACGAACCCGTCGAGCACCATGTGCGGGTCGTCCAGCAGCACCTTGATCGGCGGCGGCACGGTGATGTGGTTGCAGAAGACCGAGAAGTTGGTGAGGTTTTCGGCTGCCGCCTGCTGAATCGACAGGGCGGTGGACGGCGTCGTGGTTTCGAACCCGAGGCCAAAGAACACCACTTCGCGGTCCGGGTTGCGCCGCGCCAGTTCCAGCGCATCCAGCGGCGAATAGACCATGCGGACATCCGCGCCGTCCGCCTTGGCCTGAAGCAGGGATTTCCGCGTTCCCGGCACGCGCATGGCATCGCCGAAGGTGGTGAAGATGACCTCGGGCCGCTCGGCCAGTTCGACGCATTCGTCCACGCGGCTCATCGGCAGCACGCAAACCGGACAACCGGGGCCGTGGATGAATTCCAGCCCGTCTGGCGTCAGCTTGTCCAGCCCATAGCGAAAAATCGCATGGGTATGGCCACCGCAGATTTCCATGATGTGAACCGGCTTTTCCTTAGTCGCGCCAATCTCGTCTGTCACCTTTGCGATCCGTGCCAGCAGCGCCCTGGCGGCGGCGGGATCGCGGAATTCGTCGGCATATTTCATGACACACGCTCCATCGCCTGCTGACTGGCCCGCATGGCCTCGATCTCTTCCTGCGCCTCGCCCAGCATTTTCAGAACCTCCATCGTCTTGGCGGCCTCTTCCTCGTTGATCCGGCTCATGGCAAAGCCCACATGGATCAGCGTCCAAGTGCCGATCAAATCCTCCAGCGGCGCGTCACCCGCGATGCAGGCGACGTTGACCTCGCGGCGCACGCCCGAGACGTCAGCAATGGCCAGTTTCTTTTCCGCCGACGCGATTTCGACGATCTGGCCCGGTATCCCAAGGCACATGGTTCATCCTCCCCTGTTCAGATGCGCAAGGCCGACAGCCGCCTGCCCCAGCGCCAGCCCGCCATCATTGGCGGGAACGTTCCTGTGCGTGAGGGCGCACAGCCCCTGCTTGGCGACCTGATCCAGAACCAGCCACTGCAAGGTGGCGTTCTGGAAACAGCCGCCGCTGAGCGCGACCGTGTCGATATCGCTGTCGGCCGTGATCCGACGGATCATCTGGCCGATGGCCTTTGCCAACCCGCGGTGGAACCGGGCCGAGATCACGCCAACCGGCGTGTCGAGCACCAGATCGCCCAGCATCGCCCGCCAGACTGCCAGCGGCTCGATATAAGGCAGGCCACGCCCGCCCAGAAGCGGTATGGAAAACGGATAGGCCAGATCGTCCGGTTCGCTCAAAGCGTCTTCATCCAGCGCTGCCTCAAAGGCCATTGCGGCCTGTGCCTCGTAACTCTGGCGATCCCAGGCTAGCCCGGTGATCGCAGCGGCGGCATCGAACAGCCGCCCGCAAGAGGACGAGGCCGGGCTGTTGGTGCCCGAAGCGACCATCGCGTCCAGTTGCGCGCGCGGCGCCGCTTCGAGCCGCCGAACCAGATCGAGGTCGGCGAAATTCATCTTCAACTCGGCCCAGCCCATTTCGGCCATCAGATGCGCATAGGCATTGCGCCAGGGTTCGCGCACCGCGGCCGCGCCACCGATCAGCGGCACGGGCTTCAGAAGGCCGGCGCGGCGATAACCGGCATAATCGGCAACCAGGAATTCGCCGCCCCAGATCGTGCCGTCATCGCCCAGCCCCAGCCCGTCCATCGCCACCCCCAGAACCGGCGGCGCGGCAAAGGCGCGCCCGTTATCGGCCAGACAGGCGGCGATATGGGCGTGGTGATGGTTGACCTCGATCACCGGCAGGCCGCCGGCCATCTCGTAACCGCGCTTGGTCGAGAGGTATTCGGGATGGGCATCGACGACGATGGCATCCGGATCGAGGCCGTAGAACCGGCGATAGAGATCAAGGTTGCGCGCCGCCTCGTCAAAGGTCGCCACGTCCTCCAGATCACCCATGTGCTGGCTGAGGATCGCGCGGCCCTGATCGGTCAGGCAGAAGGTGTTCTTGAGTTCGCTGCCAAGGGCAAAGACCGTGTGAGCGTCGGGGGCATCGTCGGGCAGCGGGATCGGACGCGGCGCGTAGCCCCGCGCGCGGCGCAGGATCGCCGGCGCCTCGCCATCCAGCCGCACGACGCTGTCGTCAATGCGGTTTTCGATGTCGCGATCATGGAACAGGGCAAAATCGGCGATCGGAGCAAGCTCGCGCCGTGCCTCGTCGTTGCCGGTGCATTGCGGCCGGCCCGACATGTTGCCCGAGGTCATCACAACGGGGCGCTTCATTCGCCTGAGCAGCATGTGATGCATCGGCGTGTTGGGCAGCATGAAGCCCAGCCGATCCAGCCCCGGCGCCACCGCCCCGGGCAAGGTTTCGAGGCGTGCCTTCAGCAGCACGATGGGCGCCTCGGGCGAGGCGAGAAGCTCGGCCTCGGCCTCGCTCACCTCGGCATGGGCGCGGATCACATCCAGATCGCGCGCCATCAGCGCAAAGGGCTTGTCGGACCGCCGCTTGCGCTCACGCAAGGTCTGGACCACATCGGCGCGGGTCGCATCGCAGGCCAAGTGAAAGCCGCCCAGCCCCTTCACGGCGACGATATGGCCGTTCATCAGCGCACCGCCGGCGGCATCCACATCGTCCATCATCGAAAACGCTTCGAGGTTCACGGTGCCCCCGCCCAGCTTTTCCAGCCAGGCGCGGGGGCCGCAGACATGGCAGGCGATGGGCTGGGCGTGAAACCTGCGGTCGCCGGGGTTTTCATATTCGGCGCGGCAATCGGGGCACATCTCGAACGCCGCCATCGTCGTGGTGGCCCGGTCATAGGGCGCTTCGCGGATGATCGACAGGCGCGGGCCGCAATTCGTACAGTTGGCAAAAGGATAGCGATAGCGCCGTTGGAACGGGTCGCGGGTCTCTTCCAGACAGTCGGGGCAGACGGCCATGTCGGGCGTCACCGAGATGCGGTCCGATCCCGCCTCGGAAGGAGCTATTTCGAAATTGTCCGGGGCATCGTCGGAAATGCGATAGGCTTCAACGGTGTCGATCCGGGCCAGCTTTGGCAGCGCCGCGCGCAGCCGTACCTCGAACCGGTCGGCCATTTCCCCCCAAAGACGGATTTCCACGCCGCGCGCTGTGTTCCTGACATCGCCGGTGAGGTCCATTTCACGGGCCAGCCGCCAGACCGTGGGGCGAAAGCCGACCCCCTGCACCTGTCCCTGCACGATCAGGCCGAGGCCCGAGAGCTTTTCCGCAGCCAACCCGGTCATGGCGCCATCTTCCACAACAACACCCGGTTGTTCCCGCTGTCGGCGACGGCTACCAGACCATCCCGCGCGCCGAGGCCATAGGGCCAGCACAGGCTGTCGCGCCGCGCGATGCCCCAGCCATTGTCGCCCTTGGAAGCAAAATCGGGCTGCCCGGTGAGCCGCGCCGCAGGGGGTGCCATCCCCGCCTCGGTCCAGCCAACCAGCCGGGAATTTGCGGTATCGGCCACCACCAGCAGCCCACCGCTTTCGGCCAGCGCATAGGGCATGTTGAGCGCCTGCGCCGTCGGATAATAATTGACCATGTTGTGATCGCAGTCGGCGAACCCCGCCTGTCCGATCAGCCCGTCACAGGGGGCGCCGTTCTTGCCCGGCAAACCGCCGGACCACAGCATCACCCGGTTGTTGCCGGCATCGGCCACGGCAAACTGCCCGTTCCACATGACCGCCCCATGCGGCCAGCGCATGGACATCGCATTGACATCGCCGCCAGCGTTTTCGTCACGCGAAGTGAAATCGGCCTGCCCCAGCACCAGATCGGCCGGTTGGCCGGTTTCGGTCACGTCGTTCCAGATCAACACTCGGCGATTGCCGCTGTCGCAGACGACCAGCCGCCCGTCCACCTCGGCCACGCCATAAGGCCAGTGCAGTGTCGCACCTGTCGGCGCATCCGCGCCGCGATTGGCCAGAACCTCGTCGACGCGCGCCTGCCCGAGGATGATATCCGCCAGCTGGTTGTGCCGCGTGGGCGGCGTGTGCCAGATCAAAACCCGGTGGTTCCACGCATCCGCCACCACCAGCCCGCCGCGCCATTCGGTGACGCCGGTGGGCACGTTCAGGCTGTGGGCATTGGGCTGCGCCTTTGCATTGCGCCCTTCATGGGCGAAATTCGGTTGCCCGACCAGAAGCTCCGCCGGCTGGTTGTCGGCCTCGGGCACCGATTGCCAGCCCAGCAGGCGGTGATGCCCGGTATCAGCCACCCAGAGCGAGCCATCGGAATGCAGGCAGGCACCGCGCGGGCCAAACAAGGTGTCGGGGCCAGGTTTCAACGCTGTGGCAAAATCCCCGTCAACCCAGCCCAGCACACGCTCTGGACCGTCTGGGTGCAGGAGCGGCGCGCCTAGTTGTTCCGTCCCCGGTGCCTTTACCGGCTCGAACGAGGGGGACAGCGACACTTTCATTGCGTCACCCGGACTTCGATCCGATCGCCGACCACCCGCACGCCGTGGGGCTGCAGTTGCACTTCGGGCGCCGTCAGGCATTCGCCGCTTTCCAGCGAATACTTGAACTGGTGATAGGGACAGGTCAGGAACCCGTCCGCAATCTCGCCGCCATCCATCGCCATGCCCATGTGGGCACAGGCGTTCTCGAAACAGGTCACCCGGTCGCCGAAACGGGACAGGAACACCGAATGCCCATCGACATCGCACAGCTTGGTCGCGCCATCCGGCAGGTCGCCCAGATCGGCCGCATGGCTCCAGCCATCTGTCTGATAAGCGGCAAAGGGCGAGGTGAAATGGACCTGATCGCCGCCGCCGCCCAGCCCCTTGGCCTGTTTCACCTCGGTGATCTGTGGCACCGCATCCTGAATCGCCTTCTTGACGCCGGAATAGAAGGTCAGCGCCGAGGCCGGGCAACCGTCGCAAGCCCCCAGGAACCGGACCACTGCCGAGCTTTCCCCAACCGAAACCAGTTCGGCATCGCCGCCGTGGCTGGCCAGCATGGGGCGCACCGTTTCGAGCGCGGCGTCGACCCGCTCGAACAGGCTGGGCTTCAGGATGCCGTGACGGCGCAGAACCGCATAGACCACCTCATCCGCCGCCGCTTCGCGCAGAGCCGACGCCATGCCTTCAACCCCTTGCAGGTGCCGGATCAGGCGCCGGAACGCCTCGGCGTTCAGCGCATCCACCGCCTCGGCGCGGGCCTGCGCGCCCTTGCGCGCGGCCTCGTCCCAGCCGTCTGCCAGGGATGCCAGCGCCTCGATGTCGCGCAGCATCTCGTCGAGCGTTCGCTCAGGGGTATGCGGGTCGCCGTCAGCCATGCTGGATCAGGCGTATTTCAGGTCTTTGAACAGGATCGGCTGCAAAAAGCCCGACACCGCGCCGCCGGCTATGGCCGCCACCCAGACTGGTGCGACCAGCGAAACGCCGTAGACGACAGCAACGCCGATCACGATCGCGACCAGCATCTGGCGGATGACCTTGCCCAGGTCCTGAAAGAGTTTGCCGGCAAGAAAGAGCTTTGCCGAATTGAGTGCCATTCCCAGCATCAGCGTGCCTCCTTACACCAAAGCGACCAGCGCAACGCCGATCACCACTGCCGCACCACCGGCGATCAGCCCATAGAGCATGCCCATGTAAGCGGCGAGTTCGTTGCCAAGTTCGGCCCCGCCGATGCGAATGCCCGAAAGCGCCCCGGCCCCCAGGGCCGCCAGCACGCCCAGAACCAGCGCGAGTATCAGTTCCATTTATCTCAAACCTTTCATTGCAGTGTCTCTTGAGTGTTCAGTGACTTCAGCAGATCCTGAAGCTCGCCGATTGCCTCGGCCAGCATCTGGACCTTCCCTGTTTCGCCTACGGCGGCAAATATCTTGCGGGCCTGGTGGTAGAGCCCCAGCGCCTGTGCGAGGTTGCCTGCGTTCCCCCCTTCGGGGTTTTCCGGGTCGTCTGGCAAGTTGGCCAGACAGTTGGCCTTGTTGGCGATGGTGTTGGCAAACTCGCCCGGCGTGTCGTTTTCGGTGCGCACCTTGAGCGCCTCGTCATAGGCCTCCAGCGCGCGGAACCCGTTTTCGACCGGGTGGCTTGACGAAGCATATTGCAGCGCATTGCCCAGATTATTCTGCAGCATCGCGTATTCGGTCGGATGGTCGATCAGGTTGACCACTTTCAGCCCTTCTTCAAAGGACTGGACCGCCAGCGCCTCGCGCATCTTGCCGCTGTCGTCGGAAAACGGGATGGACAGGAATGCGGTGGCCAGATTGTTCTGGAGAATGGCGAATTCCGCCGGGAATTGCGTGCGATCAAACACTCTCAGTGCACGCTGATAGGCACCGATGGCGTCCTGGATCTTGCCCATGCCCATACCGGCAAGGTTCTGGCAGATCAGCCCGAGGTTCATTTCCGCCTCGGCCACTTCTTCGTCCTTGCCCTCAGCCGTCAGCGTGGCCAGCGCGGTTTCCATTTCCTCGCGCGCCCGTTTCAGAAAGGCCGGGTCGTCGCTGGGCACCGACATCAACGCGGTCGACATCCGCGCCCGGATGCGCGCAGACAGCAGCGCGTCGCCAGCTGTGCAAAGGTCGATTGCTTGTTCATAAAGTTCGACAGCCGCCAGAAGGTCTTCGGGGGTTTTCGGTTTCTGCTGGATGCCCATGGCCATTTCCATGAGCATTTCCGCCTTTTCGGCGGTGGTTGCGTCCGCCTCGTCCACGCTGCGGCGTGCGGCCAGTACTTCGTCCGATGTGCGGCTTCGCGCGACCATCGCCATCCCCCCGAGAATCCTCTGCGTGTCGTGTTGGAGACCAGCTAAACCGTCGCGCCGTAGGGTGGCAACTTAGTTTTTCATGATGCAAACTTTGTTTACACTCAAGGTGGAGATGGCAAGTCCGCGACCAAAGCGCCATCTTCAGCAGACCACCGCACTTCCAGATTCGCGATGGAAAACTCGGCCAATCCATGCGCCTCGAACACATCTGGGGCGGTTGCCACCCGGTCGCCGCGCGCATTGCGCACCTTCAGCAAACAGCCGCCGGCGGCCATCTGGCGCACTGGCAGGATCATCAGCTTATCGTCGCGTATCAGGACGATAACTGCCTCCAGGCCGGCAAAGTAGGTATCGTAGATTTCGACCGGAACATAGATCGAGCCGCGCTTGACCTCGATTGCCCGGTTCATTTCAAACACATTTGCGAAATCCGGTCCGCCACGGTTTTGGCAGCAGCGCCGACTTCCGGCGACAGGCCCAGCCCCAGATCCAGCGATTTGGCCTCGACCAGCAAGACGGTCACATCGGCGGGGAATTCATCACCATAAATCTTTCGACCCGCAAACAGCGCATGATCCCAGCGGAAATCATGCAGGTTCAGGCTCTGGTTCGGCGGGCGTTCCAGCACGTCGCCGGGCACTTCGAAAACCGCGCCCGGGTCACCCTCTGGTGCGCGGGCATCCACGATGATGAGCCGCGCACAGCCCCGGGCCTGGTACATCACGCCCATGCCATCAGTGCCCGCGTCATAGATTGCTACGTCAGGACCCAGATCGCGCCCGCGAAGCAATTCAATCACGCGCGGTCCCACGCCGTCATCCGAGCGATTGGGATTGCCGCAGCCTATGACGGCCGTCAGATGCGCCAAAGCCGGCACGACCAGTGCGGTTCAACCGGCACGTCCAGTTCCGGCAGTTCGCAATACTTGCGATGGATCAGGTAGTACATGCAGGTCTCGCAGGGTTGCTCCATGTCTTCGGCGGTAATTGTGTGATCGGTAAATCCGCCGATGACCAGCTTTTTTTCCAGATCACCGGCCGCTTCGGTCCGCAGGCGACCTACGATCTGGTTGACCATTTCAGAGGTCTCGGCGCGCGGCCAGACCTCGGTTTCCAGGCCCGAGGCCAGCATGTCGCCAATGCGCGCGCGCAGGGCGTCGTCTTCGGGGCTGGATGCGCGATCGGTCATCGGCTGTCCTCCTCAGATCCTCCAGAGCCGACAGTACCAGTCCGGTTCGGCCGGCAGGTTCAGTTCGGGAAGGTCGCACCAGCGGCGATGTACGAGGTAGTACATGCATTCCTGGCAGCGCATCTGGTCTTCACCGTAGGGCTCCAGCAACCAGCCGCTCTCAACCAGCTTGTCGCGCAGCTGATCGGCGCTCATGGTGCGCAGCCGATCCAGAATCTTGGCGAATTCCCGGTCAGTTTCGGGAAACGGTTCCACCTGCGTCGTCAGCCCGTCCGCGAAGTGATCCTCGATCATCTTCAGCAGAGTGGCGTGATCGGCGTCCGCAGGCGCCTGACCGTATTTTTCCATGTAGCCGTCGCGCGCCTTGGCGGCGGCGTCGCTCTGGTCCGACATGTCGTGGACCTCCCCAATGCCACGAAAGGCCGGCGGAGCCTGCGAGAGGCTCCGCCCTTGGTTCAGACCCGCATCAAGCGGTGCGGAACCGTGCCAGTTCTTCGCCCGTCTTGCCATCATGGGCATGAACGGTGCACACAAGGCAACTGTCGTACGAGCGGCAGACATGGCCCACTTCCACCGGATCGGAGGGGTTTTCGATCGGCGTGCCGATCAGCGCCTCCTCGATGGGGCCGCGTTCGCCATCCGCCGCGCGCGGGCCGACATTCCAGGTGGTCGGGGCAATGATCTGGTAGTTCTTGATCTTGCCGTCCTGCACGTCGATCCAGTGGCACAGCGCACCGCGGATCGCCTCGGTGGCGCCCCAACCGCGACCGTCCTTTTCGGTCGGCTTGATGTACCATTCGTCGTTCAGCTTGAACTCGCGCAGGATGCGTTCGGCCTCGCGGTAGAGAATGCACAATTCGTGCATCCGCGCGAAATGGCGCAGCATGACCGAGGGGCCGCCCATCTTGCGGTACATGTCCAGCACCAGACCGTCGGAATGCTGGAAGTCGTGGCCGCCATCCATGCCGGCCACCAGACGCCGGGCCAGCGGCCCCGCTTCCAGCCGGCCGTTTTCGGCGTGGCGCACGGCGGTGGACCAGCTGTACTTGCCTTCGGGGTCCACCGGGTTCTTTTCCACCGGCTTGGTGGTGCGATCGAACGGGTGGAATTCACCCTGTTCGTCATACCAGGCATGGGTCAGGTCCTCGCGGGTGTGTACCTGATCCATCAGCTTGTGCGTATCCGAGGCCCCGTCATAGACGCCCGATTTCATGATCACCGCATCGTTGCGGCCATCGATGGTCGGGTTCTGGTACTTGTCCTCATGCGGCAGATATCCCCAGGTCACGAACTTGCCGTGGCCGGTGCCGTATTTGTCGAGGCCAATATCCTTGGACATCCGCCAGAACATGCCCAGATCGGAATTGGCGTGTTCAGGGCGCTCATCCAGCCAGGCCTCGAACTGCTCCATCGTCTGGATCTCTTCGTAGCGCTCCATCGAGCAGCCGAGCCACAGGGGCTCGATCCAGTTCCGGCGGAAATGTTCCAGGATCGACCAGGCACGCGTAACGTCCGTCAGTGTCGGGGCGCACATGACACCGCCCGGCACCATGTAGGAACTGTGCGGCCATTGCCCGCCCAAAAGCGCGTAAATCTCGACCGGACGCCCCGAGATCGTGACACCCGCCTCGTAAGACGTGCCGGTAAAGGGCGAATACCGCTTCACCGCCTCTTCATAGAAGGGGCTCATGGCGTAGTTCTTGTTCGTGTAGTCGATCATGAACAGGCCATAATGGTGGCGCGGAAGCGACTGGATCGATTCCACGATCTGGCCGAGATTGCGCGCCAGGATCGCGTTGCGCGGCACCGTGGTGCCCCAGGCGGTATCCAGCGCCCAGGCGGCACAGGTAAGGTGCGACGCCCCGCAGATGCCGCAGGCACGCGGCGTAACGACAAGCCCGGCCTGCGGGTCCTTGTCCTTCAGGATCACCTCGAACCCGCGGAACAGCTCCGCATGGGTCCAGGCATTGGTGACGACGCCGTTTTCGATATCGACACGGACGTCTAGATCGCCTTCGACCCGCCCAACGGGCGAGATGTCGAGCGTTTGAACTGCTGCTTCAGCCATGTTGTTTCTCCCTGTCGCGTATCAGACGACGAATATGTCTTCTTCGGCCCATGCCGGGGCTGCGCCCTTGGCGGCGGCCGTGAGTTTGATGTAGCCTTTCTTGTCCACGCCCTCGGGCATGTCCTTGGGCACGCCCATGACCGTCTGCGTCTTGAAGACGGTGCCCGGCGCCAGATCAAAGAACGGAAATTCCGGCTCGGTGCATCCCAGACAGGGCATGCCGGCCCGGGTCTTGGAAGACTGGCGGTTCCACAGGATGCGGTTGCAGGGGCTGTGGGTCATCGGTCCACGGCAGCCCAGATCATAGAACAGACAGCCCTTGCGCTGACCAAAGGCCGTGGTCGAGACCTTGTAGGCAAAGTGCATGTTCCGCGTGCAGCCGGTCTGCGTGAAGCTGGAGAAGAACGTCTTGGGGCGCTGGAATTCGTCCAGCGTCAGATCGCCAGCACGGCCTGTGGCCACAGCCACCAGGATTTGCGTCACCCAGTCGGGATGCGCGGGGCAGCCCGGGATGTTGATGACTGGCAAACCGGATTTTGCCGTGAACCCGGCCCCCAGCGCGCCACCCTTGTCCCGCTTGAGGAACTGCAGACCCTTGCTGTTGGTCGGGTTGGGTGCATTGGCGGGAATACCGCCCCAGGTGGCGCAATCGCCGATGGCCACCACGAAATCGGCGGCGTCGGACAATTCCTTGACCCACTCCTTCATTGGGCGGTTGCAGAACCGGTTCCATTCGCCGGTGCCGTTGGGCGCGTCGATCACCGTGCCTTCGAACACGAAGATGTCGAGCTTGATTTCGCCCGAGATGCACTTTTCCAGAATCGCCTTCACATCGTCGCCGAGTTCCAGACCCAGCGATGGTTGCCACAGCACATTGATTCCGAAATCGGTCACCAGATCACAGGCGCTGGGTTCCTCGGCGTTCAGAAACGACATGGTATTGCCCGAGCAGGCTCCGCCCTGAAGCCACAACAGATTGGCCATTGTTCCTCCCTTCGGCGGATGAACCGCCCTTTGACTTACGCGGCTGGCCACCGCGTTTTCGTGCGCCGGACCATCGGAAGATGCGCGGCGTCATGTCTTACGATATTCGGGGGGGGCGATTCTGTCAGCGCCTAATTTTTCGTCAGGCAGCAGGCGAAAAGCATCTTGGCATGTGCAAAGAAAGTTTGCGGATCACCCGTGCCGGTTGCCGCATCTGGGGCATTCCGCCTCGAGGAAATAGCTGTACCAGATGCCCCGGCAGCGGCTGCACCAGTGGCCCTTGGCACCGCGGCCCGAGGGTTCGACCTGCCGGGACAGGTCGGACAGACCAAGATCCTTTACCTTCTGGCTGGATGTCGGATAACGCCGCGAGAAAGGCATCGGTATCACGGTCTTGTCGTTCTCGGTGTGATCCGAATCGGTCATGTCACCGGCCTTTCCTACAGGGCCTTTTCGGCCAGACCGTAGCGCTTGATCTTGTTGGCCAGACCGACCCGCGAAAGGCCCAGATCCTGCGCCGCCTGCGTCTGGTTCCACTGATGCCGCGCCAGCGTGGATTCCACGATCCGGGCCTCCATCTCTTCCACCATCTCTTTCAGCGTGCCGCCGGTGATCTCCAGACCCTGCGGCAGCGTTTCGGCGAACCTGAGCTTTTCCAACTCGGGTGACAAGTGCCGTTCCGAGATGTAGCCGCCCTGTTCGGCCACCGCGACCATGCGTTGAACCTCGTTCTCCAACTCGCGCACATTGCCCGGGAATCGGTGGCGCGACAGGATCGCCAGAACCTCGGAAGTAAATCCCAGCACCCGCCGCCCAATCACGCCGGCATATTTTTCAAGGAAGAACTCTGCCAACGCGCTAACATCCTCCCGCCGTTCACGTAGAGGCGGAATTGTCAGGCTGAAGCCGTTCAAACGATAGTAGAGGTCCTTGCGGAATTCCCCGCGCGCGACCATTTCGTCGAGCGGCTTGTTGGTGGCGGCGATGATGCGCACATCGGCATGATACACCTCGTCCGACCCGACTGGCTTGACCTCGCCTTCCTGTAGCAGGCGCAACAGGGCCGCCTGAAACGTCATCGAGACCTCGGATATCTCGTCGAGGAACACCGTCCCCCCGTCGGCGGCGCGAAACAGCCCCAGCCGTTCGGCCGCGATGCCGGGAATGGCCCCGGCGAGATGGCCAAAGAGCTCCGCCCGCAGGGTGGTTTCGTCGATGCCGCCACAGTTCTGAATGTGCAACGGCGAGTCGGCGCGGTCGGAGTTGAAATGGATCGCCTTGGCCAGAAGCTCCTTGCCGGTGCCGGTTTCCCCGGTAATCAGCACCGGCATTTCGGTCGTTGCGGCCGTTTTGGCCTTGGACACCACATCGGCCATTTTCGGGCTGGCATAAACCAGGCGTTCGAATTTCGAGATACCGCCCGAGACCGACAGCCGCCTGTTTTCGTCAAACAGATCGTCATCGACGGACAGGTGCAGTTCGCGCGTCACGATCCGATGTCTGCGCGACAGCTCCGTCAGTTCGAGCGCCCGTTTGACCGCCAGTTTCACTTGCGAGACCACCACCGGTTTGGTCAGGAAAAGATAGGCGGCACTGTCACGCGCCAGCTTGTCCGCCTCGCCCAGCGACCGCTGCGAAGCGACAATGACACGCGGCAGGCGCGGATGCGAAAGCCGGACCTTGGCCAGCAGGACGGATTTCTGATCTCCGGCGCCGTCGGAATCGCAGATCACCAGATCCACGTCATGGCTTTCCAGCCGCGACAGCGCCTCGCGCCCCGTCGAAACGATAGACAGCCGGTAGGCCCGATCGCGTTTTAGAGCGCGCTCAAGTACCATCCGGAGGTCGCTGTCCTGTGTAACGGCCAGGATCGTACTGGTGGAGTCATTTGACATGCCTGATGATTACTATTAGCAAACATACTTTGCAAATTGAAAACTAAGTGATCAAAGACCACGCCCTCCAACACCGGTGCGGACGTATCAAATTGCAATCGGCCGGGTATTTCGCACGGCTGTCCACCCCTTTGGATCACCGTTACCAATCTGATGTAGAAGGCGTCATGCCCGATCTTCAATGGAGGCACATTATCCAAGGTCGTCACCCCACTTTCGCCCCCCAGAAAGACGTATGATCCGCCGCGAAATACCCATCCGCCGCGCGGAAATACCCCTGCAGTTCGACGGTATCGCCCGCGCTCAGCGGCACCATGGTCTGCAGCCAGAGCGCCGTGGCGAGCGTCTGATGGGAGCTGGAGACCTCGCCGAACGAGCCCCGGATTTCGGTGGTGCCGTTCAGGACCAGACGCCCGCGCATTCGGGCTGAGGTGCTGGCATTGACCTTGTAGAGCAGGCTCGCGCCGAACAGGTAGGTGCCGGCGACGGGCGCGGTGAAGAGATTGGTTGCGGGGTCGAAGGCACCCTGATTGTTGGCCTCGACCGCGTTGATGCCGATCTTCGTCCAGGCGGTGAGCGCGACGTAATTGTCGTAGTTGGTATAGGCCTTGAATCGTGGCAGTCGGGGCTGGTCGATGATGCCGGTGGCGCGATCAATGGTTAGTGCGTCGCGCCAGGCGCCGCCGTCCGGGCTCACCTTCAGGGTCAGATCGTCGGAGCCGAGGAGCCCGAATTCCGCCCGCCCGGAAAACCCCGACTGAAGCAGGAAAGACAGAACCCCGGCGGCATTTTCCTTGTTGAGGGTGACGCGCAGATCGCCACTGCCGCCCTCGGGCGCGGTGAGCGCGGTCCAGAGTGCCCCGTTCAGCTTGGCCGAAAACGGATTGGCGGCATCGGCGGTGGTGCCGAGACCCAGACGGGTCATGTTCTGCAGCGCGTCCGGCGTGACGCCGATCCACCCTGCGCCATCGAAGACCAGCAGCACCGCCTCATCCTCGATCCAGACCCGCCAGCCTGTTTGCGGCGCGAGCCGCACCCACGCGCTACCCGAAAACATCGCCACGTCGCCGTCCCAACCTGCCCATGCGCCGGTGGCGCCGGTGGCGACGATGTAGCGGTCGCCCTCGGCGGGGCTGCCGGGCGGCGCGGTCAGATCCCGGTCCTTCACGGAAAGCTGCAAGAGGCCATCGAGCCGGTCGAGGGCTTCGTTGTGGGTGACGTGTTTCTGCGCCTGCGCGGCGGTGATGTAGGGAAGCGCGAGGTTCGGGGTGGTCATGGATGCCTCATGCGATGGTCAGGGAGGACTCGGCAGGGCTGCCGCGTCCGAGGGATGGCGAGAGCTGGGCCACGCGGATGGTCAGCGTGGCGCCCGGCACCAGCGCCGCGCCCCAGTCGGCGATCTGATCGGCCGTGCTGTAGGTGACCGTCGCGGTGCCCGCCGTCAGCGTCCGCTTCACGGCGGCGGCGTCGAGAATGTCGATCTCCCAGGCTTCGGGCTGGTCGAGGAGCGGCACCTCGGTCGCCTCCCAGCTGTCTGCGGCCGGGTCGCGGGAGCGGCGGGTCCAGGAAAGGATGATGTCGCCCGACGGCTCGGCCCTTGCCCCGAGATGCACCGGTGCGAAGGGGCGGAGCGAGGCACCCGATGGCGTCAGCGACAGAATGGTGTAGCTGGGATCCGACACGGGCCGGGTAGCGGGCCCCACGGCGAGGTTCCATGGCAGCCCGATCTCGCCGGCCGTAAACGGCAGCTCAGTCACGGCGCCGTCCAGCACCACGACCCGCGCCCCCGGCGGGGCTGGGTTGCCATTCGCGGCTTCCGTGCCCCGCTGCCCACGCAGGAGCGTGGTCAGGCGATAGCGGTCGGGGGCGATGAGCGTCACGTCGCGGGCCTGCAGCACCTCCCATGTTCCCGGCGCACTCTCCACGGCGAAGGCATTGGCGCCGCCAAAGAGTTGCAGGTCGGTGACGCTTTCAAGCTGGCCCCAAGGGAGGTCGATCTCCAGCACCGCACCCCGATCCCATCGCCAAGCGGGTCCGGATGGAAAATCGCTGGCCAGCGTCCCGATCCGTGCCCGGCGGGTGATGGTGGCGAAACTCGCCCAGCTGGACGTCTCAGGGCTGCGCAGCACGGCAACCGTGCCAGGCCAGGGATCGGCGTCGATGGCAATGAGGGGGCGCGGTGACGTGTGGGCGCTGGTCAGCTGCGGCAGATCGAGGATCGCCACCTGCGGCGCGCCGAGGGGCACGGAGCGGGCCACGGCGGCTGTGCGCCCAGCCCCGGGCGGCAGGTCGTAGACCTCGCGGTCCTGGCGCACGGCCTCGATGAGGCGGGCGAGCCCGTCGGCAATGCGGGTGAGGCGAAACTCGGTTGTGCCGGGGTCCTCGAGCGCCACCACGTCGCCCGGATCGAGGGCGAGGCGCGAGGGCGGCAGGGCGAATGTCGCCCGCTCGCGCGCGGTCCATGTTTCCATCAGAGCACGGCGGCAGCGGCGCTCGGCCTCCTCTGGCGCGACGGCCACCGGGAAGTTCTCGGCGGTGACGCGCACGGCCCCGGTGATGATGCGGCGGGCTTCGACCAGCGCACTGTCGTAATCCTCGTCGGCGCGGGCAACGCTCCAGCGCAGAACTTGGGGCAGCTCGGTCTCCTGGCCGCGGGTGCGCTCGATGTCCTCGCCGTTTCCTGCGACCAGGTCGTCGGGCGTGATGGTGGAAACGGACGCGCGGCCACGCATGACAAAGCGGATTACGCCCTCGCTTTCCACGGCATCGAAGCCGAAGTGGCGGGCGAGCATGGAAATGGTGGTGCGCGGGCTTTCGATGGCGGGGATTACCAACCCTTCGACCGCGCCCCAGAGGCCGCAGACGTCGATAAGTGCGGCGTCCATGCCAGCGGCGAGGCAGAGATGACGCACCAGCGCGGCGAGAGAAACCGCGCCGAGCCGCCCGGTGAGCCAATGTCCGAGTTGCCAGTTGGCGCCGTCGGACCAGACGTCGGTGAGGGCCGGGAAGAACGGGTGCGGGCGGGCGTCCCAGGACCAGGCGGCGCAGTCGCCCGTGTCGACCATCGGCAGGCCGGTGATACTCGAGGCTGGATTGTTCGCCGGGTCGCCCCAGTAGAGCGCGGTGGCCTCGAGATAGGCCCGCTGGATGGCATCGTCCCGCCACCCCCGTGAGAAATACGGCGCCGCGCTTTCCGAGGATTTCGGGTCATGGAAGACATTGGGCTGGTTCGTGCCCCGGTCAATGGAGGGGCAGCCGAACTCGGTAAAGCGGATGGGCTTGGACTGTGGCGTCCATGCCGTCGGCGTCGCGCTTTCAACGCCACCGGGGCGGTCGTAATGCGGGTTCGACCACCAGCTCACCAGGTCCTTGTAGCGGAAGACCCAGTCCTTGCCATAGGCCCCATCCGAGATCGGCGTGCGGATCTGCGCCTCGCGGTCCGCCGCGTTCACGTAGAACCAGTCGAACCCTTCGCCGCCGGCGATGTTCGCCTGCAGATAGGCACGGTCATACACCGCCGGCGCGCCCGCAACCGCATCCGCGTGCTCGAAGCCGTCCCGCCAGTCGGAGAGCGGCATGTAGTTGTCGATCCCGACGAAATCGATGCTGCCGTCCGCCCAGAGCGGATCGAGATGGAAGAACACGTCGCCGCTGCCGTCTTGCGGATGGTGGCCGAAGTATTCCGACCAGTCGGCGGCGTAGCTGACCTTGGTGGACGGCCCGAGGATCGCGCGCACATCAGCCGCGAGGCTCCGGAGCTCCGCCACCGCCGGATAGCTCTTCGCGCTGTCGCGGATGGTGGTCAGCCCGCGCAGTTCGGAGCCGATCAGGAAGGCATCGACTCCGCCGGCCGCCGCGCAGAGATGGGCGTAGTGCAGGATCATCCGCCGCCAGCCCCAGTCATTGCCGCCGGTCCAGGAGACCGTCTCGCCGGAGACGGCGAAGTCAGAGACCTGCGCATTGCCGAAGAAACCCGCGACCTGGCCGGCCGCCGTTGCCGTCTTGTCGACCGTGCCCGCGTAACCCGGCGCCGGTGAACAGGTGATCCGCCCACGCCATGGCAGCGCGGGCTGGCCGAGGATCGCGGCGTTGTCGCTGTAGGGATACGGCAGGCTGTTGCCCTCGGGGACATCCATGAGGATGAAGGGATAGAAGGTGACGCGGTAGCCCCGCGCCTTGAGCTCGCGGATCGCTTGCACTACGGCCGAGTCGCTCGGCGTGCCGCCATAGACGGGCCGGCCGTCGGCGTCGGTCGACACCAGATGTGCCGAGGCGCGGTCCACGCCGTTCACCTGCCAGACCTGCGGGGTGGTGGTCTTGGTGGTGGTCTCGACGCCCGGGCGGATGGTGCAGTTGCCCGCGCGCAGGTCGTTGCCGAACCACGAAACCACCAGCGACACGCTTTCGACCGCCGGCGCCAGCGCCTCGAGCCGGTCGAGGGAGACCAGGAAATCCGCCCTGTCTGTCTCGGCATGGACGTTCTCGGGCGTTGTCTTCGCGCCTTCCACCCGCATCACCGGTTCGGTGGCATAGACGAACTCGCCCGCGCCGGGGATCATGGTGACGGCGCGGATCGCCCCCTCGGCGGTGTCGGGGTCGGCAAGCGGCCGGAAGACCTCGAAGGAAAGCTGTGGGATGCGGTTGCCGAAAGGCGTGAGGTCGAGTTCCTCGAACACCACGTAAGCCGTGCCGCGATAGGCTGGCGCGCCCTCGGCCCCCATCTTGGCGGCGATGAACGGGTCGGCCGCCTGCGCCTCATCGCCCGGATACCAGCGCCAAGTGACGGTCGAGGTATCGAGCAACTCGCCGTCAGCCCAGATCCGGCCGATGCCGGTGATGGGGCCCTCGCAGAGCGCAACCGCGAAGGAGGCGGTGTAGGAATACTCGGTGGTGGTGACCTTGGGCCCACCGCCCTTGCCGCCGCCCTGGGTCGTGGTGCTCACATGCTCGGTGAAGTCGGTCGCCCAGATGATGTTGCCCCCGATCCGCATGCGGCCGAAGACGCGCGGGATCGTCGTGCCTTCGGTGGCCGAGGTGACCCGCAGGCTGTCGAGCCGCGCGCCCTCGTAGCGCTGGTCGGGCTGGAGGGAGCCCACGATCCAGCTGTCCACGACGGAGCCCGCCATGGTGCCGATCGCGCCACCAATGGTGGCGGCGGAGATGCCGAGGAGACCGCCGCCGATCGAGGCGCCGATGGCCTGACCGGCAAGGCCGAGCACGAGCGTGGCCATTATCGCCTCCGGGGTTGCGGATAGAGAAAGGCGAAGGCCAGACGCCGCCGCCAGGACCGAGTGAAGGATTCCTCGATCACGCCCAACCGTTCGCGGGCGTGGATGAGGGTGCCGGTGTCTGTCAGAATGCCGACATGCTTGGCGATGGCCCGCTCGCGCATGCGGAACATCAGGAGCGCGCCGGGTGGCGGATCATGCCTCCCCACCTCGATCATGCAGTCGCGCGCGCCCTCGGCGAGCACTTCGCGCGGCCCGGCCTCGCCCCAGTCGCGGCTGTAGGGCGGGATCGGGAAGGGTTCCGGCCCAACCACCTCGCGCCAGATGCCGCGCGCAAGCCCGAGGCAGTCGCAGCCAACGCCCTTCGCGCTCTGCTGGTCGTGATAGGGCGTGCCGAGCCAGGCGCGCGCCGCCGCGATCACCTTCGCCCGCGCGACGGGTCGAAGGATGAAACCTGTGGTCAAAGCACACCCCCGTCATTGGCCTTCCCCTGGCTCGCGTAGCGCAACACCGTGTCGTTACCGGGGATATGCGGGAAGCCCCGGAAATTGACGGTGTTGGCGAAGCGGTCGCGGCAAGTGGCAAAGGCCTTGTCGCAGCCCGCGCGGATGGTGAAGGTGTCGTTCCCGGCGATGGGGCTCGCGGGCGGCTCCAGCAGCGTGATGACGGCCTCACCCGTCGTGGCGACCTCATGGCGCTCCACCTCCACGCACCTCCCGGTATTGGCGCCGGTGTCCCAGGTCAGCGTGCCGAAGGTGAAGAGCCCCGCGGCGAAGCCCGAAAGCCCCGCTGCCGAGAACGCCCGGTCGCGCAACAGGACCGCGACAGTGCCGGCGCCCTTCCAGGCCGCGTTCTCCAGATCGATCCCGCAGCGCCCGTCACCCAGCACCGCGTCGCAGCCGGCCTGGAAGCTCCGCCCCACGGGCTGATCCAGAACATGGGCAAGCGAGCGTATCTCGGCGGTGAAGGCCACGCGCCCGCGCCGGATCTCGCCGATCGCACCCCGTCGCATGAGCACCCGCTGGCTGGTATCCTGCCAGTTCACCCGCCAGACCTCGACCGCCGCCCCGTCCCAGAGCCCCGCGGCGATGTCGGCCTCGGTGATGACGCCCGATCGCAGCACGCCTTCTGCATCCTGCGCGTCAACCGCCAAATCACCCGAGGCGCGAAGCTCTGAGGCCGCAAATCCGCTTTCCGGCTCGAAGCTGATTCCATCGAAGGAAAGCGCCCGATCATGGTCGGTGAAGCCGAACACCTGCCCGTCAGCGCGCGTGATCCGCCAGCACCAGGCAAGCGTGGTCGTGCCCTCGTCGAGATGGGATTGCAGTGCGGGCAAGAGTGATTTCATCGGCAGGTTCCCGTCATGCGGTCGTCGAGATCGGCGATCCAGTCGGCCCAGTCCGGCGGAACCTGCGTCACGGTTTCCGCCGGTGGCCGGGCCAGCCAGGCCTCGGCGTAGGAAATGCACCCCGCGTCACCAGTGCCCATCGTTGCGGCGCAGCCGCTGAGCAGGATCATCGCCGCCGGCGCGGCCCTTCGCCACCGCCGCGCGGCCCCGCTCCATCCGCTCATGGCTATTCTCCAAGGCATCACGTTCCGCCTCCCGTTTGCCCGTGCGTCTGCCTTCCACGCGGCCCCAGACCCGTCCCAGGACAATGCCTCCGACCGCGCCCAGAGCCGCGACCAGCCAGATCAGGAACTCAACCATCGCCACGGAACCCCCGCTCGATCCGGTCGCGCAGACCGATGAGGCCGAGACCGAGGAAGATGAGTCCTGCAGGTGATGCGTCGCCGCTGCCAGCCAGCAGCGTGATGAAGCGGGCAAGTTCGCCAACTGGTCCAGCGGCGGGCAGCACAAGCGACGCGATGCCGGTGAGCATGGCGAGCAGTCCCGCCCACCAGGTCAAGGATTTGGGCCGAAAATAGCGCATGGGGATCAGCTCCTTCTGAACAGGCGGCGCAGGATGGCGGCCAGCCGGGCGAGCCAGCCGGTCGGCAGATTGGGGGTTGCGGAAATGGCGGGCTTGGCGGGACGCAGCAGGTCCAGCGCTTGCGTTTCGGTCAGGCGACGGATCGGCCGCGAGAAGTCCACGCGTCCCGTGCGGTCCACGGACCAGACCGGGATGGTGCCGTCGGGATAGCGGCCATGGCGGAACAGGTCGCGCTCGGCCTCCCGGCGCGGAATGATCGAGGCGGGCTTGCGCCAGTTCAGAAACGCATCGGCGGCGGCTACGCGATCGCCGGCATTAAGGTGCCGGGCCAGCGACGCGCGAGAAATGCCACCGGTATTGAAATGGAAGCTGACCAGTGCGTCGAACTCGTGCGGCGCCAGCGGCACGGTCACGGCGCGCAGGACGTCGACCTCGTAGCGGGCCAGGTCGGCACGAAACACCCGGAACGCCTCGCGGATCCCGGCGTCCAGGTCCTGGGGCATGCCGCGCGGCATGGAGGACGGATCGGGCAGCCCGGCAGCCGCGGTATGGCCGATGCCGAAGGTCCAGGTGCCGGTGGAATCGCGGTAGGGCCCGGGCACGATGCCCTCGTGCCGGGCAAGGGCCATGAGGCCCCGGTCTGTCATAAGCATGGGGTTACCTCAGAAGCGAAAGGATCAGGATCAGCGCGGCGACCGCGAGGCCGATGCGCAGACGGTGGGCAAAAGCGTCACGCGGGTCGTCGGTGAGGCGCCGCAGGCCGCGCAGGACGCGAACGAGTTCAGTCATCGCCGCCCTCCCGCGCCTGGCGAAGGCGGGCCAGCACCAGTTCGATCACCGCTGGTCCGAAAACACCGACGAGATAGGCGGCCGAGCCCGCTGCCCCCCCGGCCGGGATCGCCTGCGGTGGCAGGCCCAGCCAGCTGGTGATGACGGCCATGGAGAAGCTGCCCATGCCGGCGGCGATCAACCCGCCGAGCAGGATGTGACGCAGCGCATCGCGCAGGCGCATCTTCGTGGTCAGCGCGTTAGTGGCGCCCCCGAGCGCGCCCCAGGCGGCCAGGATCACCGCCGTCGAGGCCGCAAGGTCGCGCAGCACCGTCGCCACGAAGCCGGAATTGTCGTTCATCGCCGGATCTCCAGGAGCGGGATGGAGGTGATGGAGCCGAGGCGCTCGAAGTCGAGCGTCACGTCGAGCGTGTCGGTGTCGAAGCGGACCGGGACGTCGAACTCGAAGCCGGCGGTGATCACGGCGCCAGAAGCCGGGGCGGCCGTGAAGCTGACGATGCCGGTGGTGGTGTCGACCGACCAGCCGGAGGTCTGTTCAGTGCCGTCGATGGCCACAAGAACCGAACCCGCGACCGGCTTGGTGATGGCCCGGGTCCAGCTCTGCGATCCCGACGCGTAGGCCTTCACCAGCTGGAAATCGGTCGTCACGCCGTCTCCGGTGCCGATCGCCTGATCGGTCGCCGATGGCGTCTGCGATGGTGTGCAGGACTTGTAATCCGCCCAATCCTTGAAGCGGTAGCCATAGAGGCGACCGTTGCGTGCCTCGAAGAAGGCGACCACCGCCGCTAGATCGTCCGCGCGGCGGATGCCGTAGGCGACGTCATAGCGTCGGCGCGAGTTCGCCCAGCTTGCGTTGCGCTCCTCGTCGCCCGAGGCAAGCTCGACGATCTGCGTGCGGCGCTCGGGGCCGCCCCGGGCGCCCCGGCTGATATTGTCGGGAAACCGGACTTCGTGGAATGCCATCAGAGCCCCCTGCGCCCGAGCGCCACCGCCCGGGCGATGTCAGCCGCGACCTGCGTGCGCGATTGCCGGAAGCTCTCGGCGTCGCGGGTTTTGATGTTGATGGTGACGCCGCCGTCGGCGCCGTAGCTCTGTGCCTCGCGGCGCGACAGCACCCGCTCGCCGCGCTGCAGGATCGCGGGCACCTCGTCGGGCCTGAGGCCGACCCAGGTGGGAGCGCCCACCGCGCCACCGGCATGCATCCGGGGTGCCCCGGCGAAAGCCATGGCGGGGACCATGCGCGATGGTGCCGGCCCGCCGACCACACCGCCCGCGTGGAACACCCCGGCAAGGAGCCCGCCCGCGCCACCGAGAATGCCACCGAGGGCGCTGGCCATGGGACCGAGAATGAACCGCCTTGCCGCGAGCCGCGCCAGATCGGCGATCAGGGAAGTCACCAAATCACGGAAATCCAGCTTGCCGGACTTCACGAATTCCGCCACCGCGTCCTCGGCGCTGCGGAAGGCGCCCACGAGGCTCTGGCCGATATCGGCGCCGATGTCGCGGGCCTTGCTGGCATAGTCCGCGAGCGTCGCGGTGACCGCCGCCCAACCGGTTGCCGCCTGCTCCGCGCCGTCGACATTGGCGGCTCCCGCGGCCCGGCCCGCCTGACCGGCCGTGTCCAGCGCCTCGCTCACGCGGTCGGCCGCCGCAGTCGCCTGGTCGAGTGCATCCGCCCCATCCTCACCGCTTGCCTGCATCGCGGCTCTCAGCGCGTCCACGGCCTCGCGCACGCCATCGAAGGCGTGGGCGCGGGTGTCGGCGGCGCGGGAACGCAGCGCATCGGCCTGGTGGCCGGCATTGCTGGCTGCATGGTCCAGATACGACGCGTAGCTCTGCGCCCCGAAGACATCGATCCGGGCATCGGCCCCGAGTTGCTCCGAGACCGCGTTGAAGGTTGGCCCGATCTGGGCGAGAAAGTCGGCCCACTTCGAGGACAGGAACGCCATGAGCCGCAGCCAGATCGCCTCGATGTCGGCGCGCATGGCGCGGAAGTCATCGACGAAGGAGGTGACGGTCACCTTGATCCCGTCCCAGACCGCCTTCGCGACATTGCCCATGAGTTCGAGCGCCTCGCCGAAGCCGCCGGCGCCGCGCACCAGCTTCGTGAACTGGTAGATCAACTCGCCCGCGCCGACGACCAGGGCGCCAATGCCGGTGCGGATGAGTGCCCCGCGCAGGACGACCAGAGCCGTGGCAAGGCCGCGCACGGACAGAGCGGCAGCGGCCAGCCCGGCGACCCAGCGGCTGGCGAGGAAACCCGCGAAGGTGGCCGCATAGGTGGTCAGTCGGCCGATATTGTCGAAGAGCCCGGTGATGGCCTTGCCGAGCGGGCCGGTGCGGCTCGCGAGTGTCGCCATGGCATCGGCGACGGCTTCCAACGCGGGGGCCGCTGCGACAGCCAGCTGGTTCGCGAGCCCGCGCCAGATCAGCCCCAGCCGGGAGATCGCGTCGTTCGTCCGCTCGATCTGGTCGGCGTCCGTCTCCGAAACCACGACACCAAAGGCGCGCACGTCCTCGGTCGCCTGGCGCAGCGTCGCGGTGTCCATGCGGCTCATGGCGATGGAGCCTTCCTCGCCGAAAAGCTGCCCCGCGACGGCGGCGCGCTCGGCGGCGGGCACGAAATCCTCGATCGCGGCGTTGATCGCGCCGACGCGCTCGTCGAGCGGGAGGGCCAGCAGGTCGGACGCAGACAGCCCCAGACGTTCCAATGCTTGCGCGGCCGGGCCGGTTCCGGCCGCAGCCTGGCTCAGCCGCCGGGTCAGGTCCTTGGTCGCCTGTTCGATCCCGGACATCGACACGCCCGCCAACTTGCCCGCCCGCTCGAGCGTCTGGACCGAGGCAACGGTGGTGCCGAGCGATTGCGCCAGCTTGGCCTGCGCATCCACGGTTTGCAGCCCCGAACGGACCATGGCGACGCCTGCGGCCGTGGCGGCCGCGACGGCGGCGGCAGCGGCCACCCGCACCCGCCGTGCGAAGCCCGCAAGCCGGGCGTTGGCCGCCTCCATCTCTTGGGCAAGCCGTCCGAAGCCGCGCTTGCCGGCCTCGCCGACACCCTCCAGCTCGGCGCGGACCTGCCGGCCGCCGGCCGCCGCGAGGCGGACGCTAACCCGTTTTTCCGCCATCGGAATGTTCCATATGTTCGTTGAGCTTGGTCACCATCACCGCTTCGATGATCGGCAACAATTCCGCCGTGGCGGCGGGTGGCAATCCGAGAGCGTCACCGAGCGCCAGTGCCGCGCTCATGTCCCAGCCGATCACCGCGCCCGGCAGCACGCGCAGCTGGCCGCCGAGACGCCCGACCAGGTCCCAGACCTGCCAGCCCTCGAGGGTCAACGGCCGGTTCAGCCGCGCCGGGCAGTCCGGGCACGGCCCCGGGCAGGCTTCGCAGTATCGCTCGCCCCCGCCGAAGGACCATTCGGCAAGGGCGCGGAGGCGTTTTTTTCCTGTTCCAGCAGCAGGCCCCTGGAGACGTAGGCGAGCTGGAAGGCCTCGAAGATCGGCCAGATGTCCAAGAGGGCGTCTATCGCCTCGGGGCTCGGGTTGATCGCGTTGCCGTCGGCATCGCCCACGCCTTCCCAGGCAAGCACCGCCTTGCGCGCCAGCGCCTTCGCGAACGCCAGCGCGCGCTCTTCGTCGGACGCCTCTTCGGGCACCGCCTCCACGGCCGGATCGCTGCGCGTCGCCACCATCAGCGCGGTGGTCAGCGGGCGCAGCTGCACGCGGACACCAGGCGCCAGCTCGAGCCAGCGCGGCTCATTGGAAAGATCGAGGGTCAGCATGATCAGTAACTCGCAACAGCATTCTTGAGGACGATTGTGCACATCTGCCCGGCCACGGGGTCATGGGCCGCCTGCCAGTCGAAGCTCGCCTGGATGCCCTGTGGCCCCTGGATTTCCACTCGGGGGCGCGGCAGGTAGACGGCATGGGCGGTGATGGTCAGGCTGACATTGGCCGAGATAGTCCAGGAGAACTCGAGGCTGGCCGCCGTCCCGTTCAGCGCCTGGTCCATCAGCGTGGTGTCGGCGAAGCGCACGTCGATCTTGCCGGTGAGCGCGGCGATGGACGGGTCTGCCCCGTCGATGCGGCCATCGTTGCGGATGGTCTCGATCCGCTCGACATTGTTGGCATAGGTGAGGTCCGCCGAGACGATGTTGCCAAGCGCCGTGCCGTTCCTCTTGATCGCCCCGTTGAAATGGCCAAAGCGTTGGAGCGCGTAGGCGGTTGGCGTGCCGGCCGCTGTCGCCGTGGCAACGTTCTCGCCCTGCGCCACCAGCTTCACATCCGTCGTCAGCAACCCCGAACGCTGCATGGCGATGCTGAGCTGGTCCAGCACGCAGCCCGTGTACATGGCGAAGCGCGGAATCTCCGGCATCGCCACCTCGATCGCCATGCTCGGGAGCGACCACGATCCCGACTTGTAGGTGTGGGTCTTGTTCGTGGTGCCCGTGGTGGTCGGCGCCCCGAAAGCCGCCTTGAGCCAGAAACCGAAGGCCTCGGCGTCGAGCGGCACGGTGATGGCGCCGTCGGCCGTCACCGCGTCCTTCAATGGGGCCAGCGGATCGCGGCCGTAACCGAGAAGTTCCGAGGCCAGCAGCGGCTGCTCGGCCCCGAGCGAGGCGCTGGCGAAGGGCATCTGCATGAAGCCCGAGGCCGGCGCGGTGCCATAGGTCGTCTCGAACGCGGCCGCGAGCTGCGACCGCGCCCCCTGGGCGCGTGCCATGGTGTTCTCCTGAGGTTGTTGCGGTCAGGCCAAGGGGTCGGCCGTGGTGTAGTGCAGGATGACAGGTATCACAGCCGCCTTCAGGCTCGCCGCCCCCTCGACCGGCAGATCGGCCGGCCGCGGCGCTTCCGCCTCGGCCCAGTCGCAAAGCCCACCCAAGGTGCGGTCACCGGCGAGCGCCGTACCGATGCTGGCGCAAAGCGCATCGAAATCGCCATCACGGTCGCTGCCCTGCACGACCGCCTCGATCTCGGCGCGGTGCTGGTAGTGGTAGGCGAGCGGCGACAGCGTCACCTCCGGCTCCCCCGGCTCGCCATCGCGCAGGATCAGCAGGCCCTCGGCCGGGACGCGCTCGGGCAGGACATCGCCGCGCAAGACGGTTGCGGGCAGCGCCGAGAGCCGCGCGTGCAAGGCGGCGAGGATGGTTTCGCGGGGGGTGGGCATCAAGGCCTCGGAGCGTCGAGATGGGTCTAGATGGGTCCGGTCAGTCGTCCCGGCGCGCCAGCTCTGTCAACCGCGCGGGCAGATCGCGCCGGCCATGCAGGAAATCGACGATGATCACCCGGTCGGGCTCATCCAGGAACACGATCAGATGCTCGCCGCAGCGGGTGAAACGCAGTTCCTCGGGCAGGCGCGGATCAATGATCTTGGCGCAGCTCTGCCATGGCGCCTCGCCCTGCGCGATCGCCGCGCAGCGGTCGATCAGGTCGGCCTCATAGGCCTCGGCCTGTCGCGGGCCGAATGTCTCGATGGTCCAGAGCGCGATGTCGAGGAGCGATGCTTCGGCCGCCCGCGTCAGACGCCACGGCTTGCCGCTCACAGCGCGGTCCGAGCGGCGCGGAAGGCCCGCCGGATGGCGTCCTCACCCGAGCCCTCGGCCAGATCGCCGCGCCGGGCCTCGTCGAGGCCGCTCTCGAGCCGCGCGAGCAAGGCGTCGAGTTGCGCCTCCTCGCTTTCCAGGAGCCGCAGCCCCGCGCGCAGGGCTTCGCTGGCGTTCTGATATCGCCCCGAGGCGACCAGGCGATCGACCAGCGCGGACTGGCTTTCGGTGAGGACGACGTTTCTCGTGGCCATGGTGCTTTCTCCTTCATTGGCAATATATGCCAATAAGGGGAAGCTGTCGACCATGGGCTTCAGAGGCGGGTTTCGAGCCAGTTCGCCACGATCAGCCCCGGCACGCTGTCGAGCGCCCGCTCGGCGTCCCGATCAAGGTTCAGCCGCTTCGGCAGCTTGACCTGCGGGACCAGCAGGAAGATCGGCACGGTGGCGCGGCCTCGGCCGGTCTTCGAGCGGGAAGCGACGCCGAGCCCCTTGGTGTTCAGCCGTCCGTCGGCCACCAGCAGGCTGGGGCCACGCCGGCGATAGACGAAGCGCAGGCGCAGGCCACGGCGGCGCTCCCATTCGCCCGGTGTCAGCTTCGCCCCGCGCCGCCCCTTGCCGGCGGCGGGAAGCGGGATCGCGAGCCAGAAGCCGTCGCGGGATCGGATCAGCGGGCCGGTGTCGTGGGCGCCGACGATGACCGGGGCTTTGGACCAGACCAGCGCAGCCGCGTTCAGGCTTTCGCCCGCCTTCGGGTAGGTCTGGCTCCGGATCGAGTTGGCAAGCCGCCGCCCGAGCCCGGCGCCGGTGATCTGGCCGCGCCAGGCGGTCTTGAGCCCGGTCCCGGCCTCGCGCATGGCGGCGGTGACGGCCTTCTCACCCGCTTTCACCTCGGCCGCCATGGCGGCGACGAGGTCGGGCGTGATGTCGAGTTTCAGCTTCATGCTGGCCGCAGATCGACAGTCCAGACCAGCCGCTCGCGGTCGCGGACGGGCTCGCCCTGGATGAGGAAGGCCTCGCCGTCGATCTCGATCCGGTCGCCGGGGCGCGGGGTCGGCACTTCCGCCACGCGCAGGTCGATACGGGTGGTTTCCGACCAGAGCCGCGCATCGCCAAAGTCGGTGATGGCATCGGCCTGTCGGGCGACGACGCGCACCAGAACAGGCGTGCCGCCAGCGGATGTGTAGATCGCTTCGCGGCCGATGTTGGGGTCATTGAACAGCGCATCCACGACGGCGGAGAACGCCGTCATCAGAAGCTCGCGTTCAGGCGCACCCGGCCGATCACGTCGCCCGCGCCGCCAGCGACGGCTTCGATGGCGACGCCGATCAGGGTATTTGCCGTGGCGGTCTTGGTCGCTTCCTTGTTGGTGTTGTCCCAATAGACCTTGTCACCGGCGGACCAGGCCTGAGAGGCGACTTTCTTGAGATCAAAGACACCTGTGAGCGCGACCTCGACGATCTCGGCGTTGGCGGCGTCCCCGGCGGCCACGCCGAAGATGGAGCCGACGAGCAGGCCGTCGCCGGAGGTGACCGCATAGGGCGCGGTGAGCGTGATGGTGTTGCCGGGCTGGACGTAGTTCTTCATGTGCGGGATCCTTTGCAAAGGGAAACGGGCGGCCCGGTTGGACCGCCCGTCAGGGTTCAGATGTCAGGAATGGCCGGGGTTACGCGCCCGGGTTCTTGTAAAGACCGCGCCAGTCGATCGCCTTGGCGCCGAAGTCGAGGCGGCACTTGATCTCGACGCCGTCTACGTCGAAGCCATTGCGCGTCTCGATATAGGCGCCCTGCTGGCCTTCCAGATAGGCGTATTCGATGGTGTCGATCTGGTTCGGGCTGGCCGCCAGGTACCAGGCGGTGGCACTGGCCGCATCGAGGCGCGGTTCGCTGATCGGGGTGAGCGTGCGGATCGATTGCGGCACGACGCTGGCGGTCGCGGCGGGCACGAGGTTCTGGGCGACCAGCTGCTCGGCCTTCAACTCCAGCGCGGCCGGCACGATCAGGAAGGCAGGCCGCACGTTCAGGACCGTTTTCTTGTCGAGGCCGGTCTGCTTGGCCATGGCCGCGCGGGCCGCGCCGACGGTGGTCACGTCGAGCGCCGCGCCGGTGCCCGCGAGGTTCTTGTGGGTGGCGTGGAACAGCGCATTGCCGTCGGCCATGGCCGGGTTCGCGGTGATGATGCCCCAGACCACGTCCGATTCCAGCTGGGCGATGGAGTTGCCGTACATCGCCGGGATACGGGTGAAGGCGTCGAGATCGTCGTTGATCAGCGTCTGGCGGGTGATGGCGACCACGCGCCCATAGGTCTTGACCTTGTAGCTTTCCTTGCTCTCGCCAAGCGTGCCGCGCTTGAACTCGCCGCTTTCGCCCACCTCCAGCAACTGCGGGGCCTCGCCAAGCTGGACCCGGTGCATGGCCTTGAAGTCGGTGGCCAGAACCTGGCGGCAGAACAGCATGAAGGTGCGGGGATAAGCCTCGTAGGCCTGCCGGAGCGTCTTGTTGGTGACGGCCGACAGGATCTCGGGGAAGTCGGACGTCGAATGCAGCGCCCGCGTTGCCACCTCGTCACGCGAGAGACCGCGCGTGTTCACGCCGGCATTGCCGAGGCTCTCGCGGGCCAGTTCCAGGAGCGTCATGCCGCGATATTGCCGCGCCGCATCTTCCAGTTCGAAGAGCGTCGGGCTGTAGCGGTGCAGAAGCGCATTGGCCACGGCCTCGCGCCGGGTGATCTCCTCATCGCGGCCACCGAGCGGGATCGACACCTGGCTGAAAGTGCGGGTTTCCTCGGACTTCGCGGCCACCTGATCGAGGATCAGGCGCCGGGCCTCGTCGATATCCGTGCCGCGCTTCACAAGATCCTCGGCGAAGCTGCGCTCGAGGTTCAGGCGGCCGGCCAGATCGTAGATCGTGGAGACGCGGTTGCGTTCCGCTTCGCGCGCCCGGGTGGCGGCGGCTTCCGCGTCAGGCGCCGGGGTGACCTCAGGCTTCTGCGGTTTCGGCTGGGAACGGGTTTCGACCGCAGCCGCTTGCAGCTCCGTCGCGGGGGTCTTCGGTTCGGGCATGGCGGTGTCCTCGGTCGCGACCGGTTCGATCGGCTGGGGGGTGGTGCGGGTTGCGGCGTCGTTGGCCGGGGTCTCGGTCTTGTCGCTCATCGGGATGGCTCCTGTGGTGGTGGGTTGCACGTCCCGGCGATGGAGGACGCAATCGTGAAGTTGGGATCGGGCGCGGAACCCCGCGGCGGGATCGGCGCCCACGGGCACGGCGGAGACCTCGAAGGGCGTCCAGTCCACCGCGCGCCAGAGCTCGCGGCCCGCCTCGGGCTTCGAGACCTCAAAGCGGTGCACCTGGTAGCCGATGGAAACCGCCCGGATGTGCCCGGCCTGGATATCGCGCCAGATCGGTTCGACATCGGCACGTTCGCTGATGCGCACCTGCGCGACGCCGCGCCCATTCTCGATGCGGGCCGAGCCCGGCACCACCGATCCGATCACCGCATCCAGCGTGTCTATCTCGTGCACCTTCAGAAACGGCGCTCCCGCGTTCAGCCGCTCGAGCCGCACATGGGCCGGATCGAGGCTCAGTTCCTCGTCATAGGGCTCGCCGAAGAGGGTCGACCGGCGGACCCGGGCGCCCGCCGACCAGATCACCTCGACGGTGCGGGCCTCGGTGTCGGCCGAGTTCGGCGCAAGCTCCGCCATCCGGCGCAGGGCCGGGATTTCGATCATCGTGTCCATGTTCGTCAGTCCTGTTGGTCTGTCGGCGCCGAATCAGCCGTTGTGTCGGCGGAAGGATCGTTCACCGGGTCACTCGTCTGCGCGCTCCCGGTCTTGGTGACGCGGCGCGGATCGCTGTCGAGCACCAGCCCGAGCGCGTCGAGTTTCGCGTTGGTGGCGGCAATCTCCGCCAGCACCGCATCGGGGTTGCGGCCCTGTTGCGCGATCACCTCCGCCAGCGTTATCGTGCCGGAGCGGATCGACAAGAGGTTCGCCATCGCGTCCTTCTGCGGATCGACCGCCTCGAACTTCGGCGGCGACCATTCGACCGGCACGTCGGGCGTCGGGATCCGGCCCGCCGCCCATGCGGCCTCGGTGAACCAGCGCCAGACCGGCGCGCAGAACATCGGGATGAAGAGCTGCCACTGGACGGCGTCGATCATCCGGCGGAACTCCACGAGCCCCGCCCGGATCGAGGAATAATTCACCTGGGACAGGTCCCCGGTCAGCAACTCGTAGGGCACCCGGAACCCGGCCGAGATCGTGTGCAGGCTGGCCCGCTTGTACTCACCATAGCCGCCGGTGGCGGCGGGCTGGTTGAACCGGATGTCCTTGCCGCCCCGCGCATAGGCGATGAGGCCCGGTTCGAACTGCTCGACCCGGTTTCCATCGGCATCGACCACCGCGGGCGCGATGCCCTGCTGGGCCTCGTCATCGCCAAACACGATTGCGGTGACACAGGCCTCGGTCTTCTTGCGCACGATCTCGGCCACCTCGTAATCGTCGAGATCGCGCAAGGACCGGATCACCGGCGCGCCCCATGGAACGCCGCGCGCCTGCGTGCGCTGCTTTTCATAGACATGGGCGATGTCGGTTGCCGGGACCGGGCGGCTGTTGGTGCCACCGCGCAAGGCGCCATGGGCATCGCCGGGATGTTCGGCGTGCAGCCAGTAGGCCCGGCGCTTGCCGAGCGGGTCGAACTCGATGCCCTGGACCAGCCGTCCCGCGCCGACAGCCCCGGATTTCGTGGCGTCGAGGAAGTCGGCTTCCAGCACTTGCAATTGCAGCGGCACCGGGAGCCCGTCCGAGGATCGGCGCAAGCGGCGGCGCACCAGGACCTCTCCCGCCTCGACCATCTCGCGGCAGATCAGCGTCTGCAGCCCGTAGAAGTCGAGCTGGCCATCGGCATCGGCCGCCTCCGACCAGCGGGCAAAGAGCGTGTCCACCGTGCGGTCCAGCTTGTCATCGCCGCTGGCGGCGCGCGGCATGATGCCGGCGCCGACGATGTTGTTGACCAGCACCGCCACGGCCTTGGCGGCATGCGGGTTGTTGCGCACGAGATCCCGCATCCGGTCGCGCAGAAGCGCCCCGGCGATGCCGATCTCGGTGTCGGCGGAACTGCCCGGCGCGCGCCAGCCCTCGGTGCGCCGCCCACGCGCCGCGCCGTCATAGCCCCGTGCCAGAGTCTCGAACGCCTGTCGGGCAAGCACACGGCGGGCCGCCGTGCGTGGCGCCACCGTGGCGATGGCCCTATCGAACCAATTGGTTGCCATTATCGATCCCCGCGGCTGAAGCCCGCGAGGCCCGCCACCGGCAGCGGTCGGGTCGTCCCCGCAATCGCCCGCTCAATGGTCCGGATGCGCGCCAGCAGATCCTCGGCCGAGCCGTAGTCGACGGATTTGCCGTCATAGCTGACCCGCGTCGTGCCACTGGCATAGGCCCGGCGCAGCGCCGACAATTCGGTTTCCGTCCAGTCCGCCATTAGAACCATCCTCCACGCCGTCCGAGCCAGTCGGATCGGCGTTTCCCCTGCGATGCCTGCGCCTGCCTGTTGATCTGCCCCGCGGGATCCGCAGAAGCGTCGGCCACCCCGAGCTGATCCTCGAGGTCGCGCCATTTCTCGTCGGTCCAGCGATCCGCACCCGCGATCCAGGCGGCGGCCCGGGCATACACCCGGCAGTCCAGCGCCTCGTTCCGCTCGCGCAGCTTCTGCCATTCCAGCCGGGCAAAGCCGCGGCGGGTAGCGACCGTCACCAGTTGTTCGGCGACGAACTGCTTCAACCATTCGTTCTCGACCCAACCCGGCAGATGCACCGTGCCGGCCGGGAACGCGGCCCCCTTGGCCAGATCCTCCTCCGTCGGCCGCGCCAGCCGCAGGAAGCGGTAGGTCTCGGCCTTGAAGGTTGAGACCGCCACGGTCCAGAGCCGCGCGCCGCGTCGCAGGCGCTTGCCGCCCTCGGTCGCATCCACGTAAGTGGGGCCCGAGACCGGACTGGCCCGATTGAACCCCTCGACGCCCTTCACGGGCGACACCTGTGCAAAGCCTTGCGCCCGCGCCCAACCATAGACTGCCGGGGCCTCATAGCCGGTATCGATGGCGAGCCGCGCGATCTTCAGATGTGCGCCACGCTCATGCCGCCATGTTCGACCGAGCAGGTCTGTCAGATCGCCCCAGGCCTCATGCCGGTCGGGTCCACCCTCAATGACAATGTGATCGACGAGCCAGCTTTCCAGACCACGGCCCCAGGCCCAGACATCGACCTCGATCCGGTCTTTCTGCACGTCGGCCCCGGCGGTGAGGAACAACCCGCCCGCGGGAACGATGCCCGGCCTCCATCGCTCACGCCGGTCGTAAAGCCGCTGCCAATCGGGCGCCTCGCCGGTCTCGACCCATGTCTCGCCAAGAATGGTGTTGCGGAACGCCTTGATGGCCTCGTCCGCCCCCTGCGCCGCTTCCCATGCCCGCACGATCCGCTCCCAGCTCAGCCAGCCGATGGGGGAATAGAGCGCCGAGAGGTGATAGCCGACGGTGTTCGGATCAGCCGCCTCGGACGTCGGGCGCCATTCGCCCGCTTGCAACATCGCCGTCTTGTGGTGTTCCGCGATGGGCGCCTCGCAGCCCTCGCAATGGTATTCCGCCGTTTCCGGCCGACCCTTCTGCCAGCGCAGCCGCTCGAACTTCAGCCATTGCATCTGCCCGCAATGGGGGCACGGCACGAAGAAGCGGCGCTGGTCGCTGGCCTCGTATTCCCGCTCGATCCGGCTCAGCCCCCGGATCGTCGGGGTCGAGACCAGGAACACCTTGCGCCGATGGGCAAAGGTCAGCGACCGCGCCTCGGCCAGCGTGACCGGGTCGCCTTCCTCGTCGGCCGAGGCTGGATAGGCATCGACCTCGTCGAGGAAGATGTAGCGCGCCGGGGTCGAACGCAGCCCGACCGCCGAGTTGGCCCCGGTCATGATCAGGATGCCGCCTGCGAATTCCTTGGAGAGCATCGTGTTGCCCGCATCCCGCGAGCGCGCCGGTTTGACCCGTTCGCGCAGCTCCGGGCTTTCATCGATCAGCGGGTCGATCCGCTGGCGCGAGTTGCGTTTCGCCAGTTCCACCGTCGGCTGGACCGCCAGCATCGGGCCCGGTGCCTGGTGGATCACGAAGCCGATCCAGTTGTTGCCGGCCTCGGTCGCGCCGACCTGTGCCGCCTTCATGAACACGATCCGCTGCGTTGGATCGCCCGGGCTTAGCCGGTCCATGATCTCGCCCATGTAGGGCGTGCGGGCCGTGCGATACCGCCCGGGTTCTGCCGAGGCCCGGCCCGAGAGCATCCGGTGCCGATCCGCCCATTGCGACACGGTCAGGTCCGGATCCGGCTTCAGGCCTTCACCCCAGGCGCGCAGGATTTCCGCCGCGCCCTCGAAGTCTTCGATTTGTTCGCCTACCGCTTCGCTACTTGAGGCGTGCGCATCACCGGAGATCGGGTTTGATCTCGGCAAGCTCGTCGAGCTGGGCTCGGACATGTTTCTCCAGGACCTTTTGCATCACGGCGGGCTCGACGCCCAGATCGGCTGCCATCAACGCCGCCGCCCGCGCGGGCCAGTTGACCCAGACGTCACGCTCCTGCCGCGCCAGCCGGAAAACCAGCGACAATGCGCGGGCCCGGTCGATCAACTCGCCTTTCAGCTTCTGCAGCCGGAGGCGCCGTTCCTGCGCCTTCAGCACTTCGTTCGCCGTCTTGGCCTGCAGAAAGGTGGTGCCGCTGCCGACCGGTGGCGCGGCCATTCCCTGTTCCCGCAGGGTATCGCCGACGGCGGACACCGCTGCTTCCGGAACGGGCTTCAGCTTGGGTTGTGGTGCTTTGCGGGTTTTCGAAGGATCGGTCGCCTGCGCGCGCAGGGCATCACTGGCCTCCGCGTCGATGCTGCCATCTTCGTGCAGCACCAGCCGCCCCGTCGCTTTCGCCTTCTGGATCGCGCCGCGTGACAGGCCGACACGGGCGGCGTATTGGCGCTCGCTCAAGCCCTCCATGGCGCGCTCCGATTATCTTTCAAAATCATGTGCTTATGGTGTTGATAAGCCTCCCGACCAGAGCGAACGTGTCATCACAAGGACGATGCAACTCAGCTACGGAGCCCGCCATGACCCTCGCCGAACGCTACAACACCGAAGCCCGCCACCTGCTGCCGCACATGGCCGACGACCTCGCGGTTGACCCCACCATCGACCGCGCCAGCGAGATCGACGAGATCGTCTTCCGCCGCGGCGAGTTTCTCGGCGGCATGGCCTGCGCCATCCTCGCCATGATCGAGCGGACAAAGTGAGGAGAACACGAATGACCCGCCTCAACCCGCAACCCACGCCCCGCCATGAACTCCGGGCCGAGAAGGCGCGGAAGAACCAAGAGGCTGCCCTCGCCGCCTTCATCGGAAAGAAGGCCGAGATCGACGAAATGCTCGCCCGGATGCAGGCACTCAGCGACGACCACTTCGGGTTCGACCCCGATGCGGTCAACTGGGGAGCCATCGGGTCGCTCGACCATGTCGCCAGCGACCTCAGGGAAATCACCGACTTCCTGTTCGGCGAAGGCGAATACGCCGAGTGATCTCCGGCGCAGCCGGAACTCCCGCCGCGCGCCCTGCGCGGTGAGCCCGAACCGTGGCCCCAGTGGGGCCGCGTAAGTCGGGCGAACGGGTCGTAGGAGGGTCGCGACGGTCGCGGCCCCGAACACGGAGACCCCAGATGACCAAGCTATCCGACACGCAAGCAATCATCCTCGGCGCCGCCGCGCAGCGTGACGATCGCAATGTCCTGCCTCTCCCCGGCAGCTTGCGCGGAGGCGCCGCGCAGAAAGTGATCGGCGCGCTCATGAAGCGCGGGCTGATCGCCGAAACCGTGACGGATCAACTCGCGAAGGCCGATCCCGCCCTGAACCGCATCTGGCGCAACGATGAGGATGGTTGTGCCATCCTCCTGCACGTCACCGATGCGGGCCTCGCGGCCATCGGCATCGAGCCGGAGCAACCGGACACCAAGCCCGCGCCCAAGACTCGCAAACCGCGCACCGGCACGAAGCAGGCGCGGATGATTGAAATGCTTCGCGACGACGTCGGTGCAACCATCGACGAGATCGTCGAAGCCACCGGATGGCAGGCTCACACAGTGAGAGGCGCCATGTCCGGCGCCCTAAAGAAGAAGCTGGGCATGACGATCACCTCTGAGAAGGTCGAGGGGCGCGGGCGGGTCTATCGCATCGCCAGCGATTGACACCCGGTCCGCCAGAATTCTGTAGCCGCCGCCCCAAACGGGCGGCGGTGCCTATTTCGTCCCGCGCATCCGCAGCGCCTCGAACAGCCGGCGCAGGGCGAAGGACCGCACCAGCGAGACGCCGACGAAAGCGAGGCCGATGGTCAGATGCTCCGCGAGACCGGTCTCGATCCCGAACCACGGGAACACGACGATCTGCGTGGCGATGGCCAGAACGTAGCCGACAACAACGTTCGTGGCCGCCTCGACCATCGACATGAGCCGCGACTGCTTCATGCCTCACTCTCATCCATCGGCCAGCAGTTGAGCCGCGAGAGTTCTGACCGCATGCGCGGCAACCAGCGGGACCACTCCGTTGCCGCAGAGGCGAAGCCGGTCCACCCGGTGGGCCAGCCCATCAGCGCCTCGACGAACGCTGGGTTCAGCGTCCGGGGCGTGTCGCAGGTACTCCCGCCAGCCGTCGGCGTCACCAGGACCTGGCGGCCAAGCAGGCCGTTCACCGGCGTGTTCGCCAATGTCGTCGCCCCGTCCTTGTGATCCCGCGCTGTCGGCGTCATCCACATGCGGCTGGCATTCGTCAGATCGGCCGGCTTCCGCTTGCCCGCGCTCGGCTTGTGGCCGTCGCTCGCCATCGGCGTCGGCCAACGGGCGAGCATCTCCGTCCGGTTCCCACCGCTCGAGCGGGTCCCGGAGCAAGCGCGCGGGGTCGGCCAGGTGGTCTCCCTCGCGGATGGCGAGGATGAAGAGCCGCTCGCGCTTGTGCGGCGCCCTGACTTCCGCCGCCGTGAAGAGGCCCGCCGCAAGTCTGTAGCCCATGTCGACCAATCCTCCGGCGACTTCGGGAAAGCCGAGGCGGAGATGATGGGCGACGTTCTCGAGGAAGACGAAGGGCGGCTGGACCTCGCCGACGATGCGGGCGACATGCGGCCAGAGGTGGCGGGGGTCGTCGACACCCCGGCGTTTGCCCGCCACGCTGAATGGCTGACACGGATAGCCCGCAGTGACGATGTCCACCGCACCGCGCCAAGGGCGGCCGTCGAAGCTGGCAACGTCGTCCCAGACAGGCGCCGGATCCAAGGCCGCCTCTTCCATCCGGGCCACGAGAATGGCCGCGGCGTAGGTTTCCCGTTCGACATGGCCCACAGTTCGATATTCGGGCAAGGCGATGGCGAGCCCGAGGTCGAGCCCGCCTGCGCCGGAGCAGAGCGAGAGGCCGAACAGGTCTCCAGCTCCGGCAGACAGGCCGGGGGAAGGTAGAGCCAGGTCATGCATCGCCTCAGGCTGCGGCCTTCTGTTCGGATTGGGCGGTATCTGCACCTTGTGTGTTTTTCAGCCGCTCGGCCCTCACCTGCGAAAAAGTTCGACCGTCGTCATCGAGGATCGCGTCCTTGCCAGTCTCCGCCTGCCAGCGCTCCACGGCGACATCGACGTAGGCTGGGCTGATCTCCATGGCGTAGACGCGGCGACCGTTGGCTTCGCCCGCCATGATCTGCGAGCCCGAGCCGGAGAACGGCTCGTAGCAAAGCCCGCCACGGGCGACGTGCTGGCGCATCGGGATCCCGAAGGCGTCGAGCGGTTTCGGCGTCGGATGGTCGGGCCGCTCGTCCTTGGCGAAGGACGGCATCTCCCAGGTCGAGGGCAGCGTTTCCTCTGCCACCTTCGGCGGGCGGTTCGGGCGGCGCCAGCCCATGAAGCAGGGCTCGTGCTTCCAAAGATAATGCGACCGGGTCAGGACGCCGCGATCCTTCACCCAGATGATCTGCTGATGCACGAAGGCGCCCGCCTTCTCCCAGCAGGCTTCCAGCATCGCCTGGCGGCGGGAGGCGTGCCAGCAATACCACGCGGCATCCTCGGTGATCGCTTCCGCAACGGCGGCGGCAATGAAGCCGTCGTAGAGCTCCGCGCCCTGCGAGCTGTCATCCCAGGTCGTGCCATAGGAGGCGGACCAGTCCTTGTTCCGGGTCGGATGGTTGGACCCGTCGTAGTCGACGAGATACGGCGGATCGGTCGCGAACAGCACCGCGCGCTCGCCGTTCATCAGACGGCGCACGTCGTCGTGGTTCGTGCTGTCGCCGCAGAGCAGCCGGTGATCGCCAAGGATCCACAGATCGCCCGTCCGCGACACCGGGTTGCGCGGCGGCTCCGGGATGGTCACCGGCGGCACGGAGCCGCCGGCGCCATCTTCTGTTTCACCGTCCCCCTCCGGCACGAAGGCCAGCAGCTTGTCGAGTTCGCCGTCGGAGAAGCCGACCGGCGACAGGTCAAAGTCCTCGGCCAGCAGGTCATTCAGTTCTGCCGAAAGAACGGCTTCGTTCCAGTCGGCAAGCTCCGTCAGCTTGTTGTCGGCCAGACGATAGGCCCGCCGCTGCGCCTCGGTCAGGTGCCCGAGCACGATCACCGGTGCCTCGGTCAGCCCGAGCTGCGTTGCGGCCAGAACGCGGCCGTGTCCGGCGATCAGCTCGCCGTCATCGCCGACGAGGCAGGGCACGGTCCAGCCGAACTCGGCCATGCTGGCGGCGATCTTCGCCACCTGGTCGGCCCCATGCACCTTCGCGTTCTTCGCGTAGGGCTGGAGCTTGGCCAGCGGCCAGGTTTCGATCCGCTCGGGGGCGAAGCTCAGCGTCATGGGCGGTGTTCCGTGAGTGGTGGTGGATTCCGGCGGAGTGGATTCCGGATGCCGCGCTGGACTCCTCGCGGGGTCCAGCGGCGTCCGGGGTATCCGGCCAGAAGGCCAGTGTTTATTGGGTTTGCGTGGGGTTTTCATGGATCCGGATTCCGGGTGGCTTCCCAAAAATCCGGCCCTGTCGCTGGCGATATTGCGCGCCAAGCCCGCCAGCATACGTATTCAGCCAGGAAGGAACCGTGGCCTTGGCTGGGTGACCTTCCGACGCACCGATTGAACTTACCCCTCACATACCGGCATGATCGCGAAAGTGTCTGGAAAAAAATTCATCCGGCTTCGGAACGCTCACAGCGCCGGGTCGTCGGCGCGCGCGAGGTCGATCACCTGCTGCATGGAAAGCCGCGGGTTGAGGCGGCGGTTGTTCAGCCGGTGCGCGATCAGACACAAGGAATAGACCCAATGATGATGGGCAGAGGCACGCTGAAGACCGACCGCGCGGCAGACCTCGCGCCAGCGATAGCCGTAAGCGCGAAGCCAGACGATCTTTCCGTCGACCGGGTCGAGACCGGCAGTCCAGGTCAGCGTCTCCTCCATCCGGCTGATCGCCTGCGGCGAGGGCAGTACGCGCATCCGTTTCGGCTCCTGGCCCACCTGGTCGGCGAAGGAGTGGATGATCTCGGGCCATGTGCTGAAATACCCCCGAAGTCGTGGCTCGGGGAGCCGTTTGAGCACGAATGCCGCCTCGGAAAGCCGGGCCTCGACGAGGGACGGGGTCCACCTATCCATGACGCTCTCCGTCATCGGCGGGGCGCGGCCCGTAGAGGCGTTCGCCCAGCTGGCGCACCAGTTCCCGCTCGGGCCAGGTCAGCCTGTCGTCGTCGACGGACACCGCTAAAATTCCCTGTTCCCGCCAGCCGTCGCGCTTGACCTCATCGGGATCGCGTCGCCGACCGCCATAGCCCGGCGGGGTGAAGCGCATCGCCTTCATCCTCCCGCCTCCGACATCAGCGCCGCGTAGCCGATCACGTCCACGAGGCTGTCGCGATGCGCGGGGTCGTGCGCAAGCCGCGCCAGTTTCAGGTCGATCATGCAGAGCGCCACCTGCGCGGGGCTGATGGGCACGCCCAGCGTGAGGGACCAGCGCGCCGCGATGGCGCGCAGGGCATCCGTCGCCGGCCCATAGGTCTCGGCACGGGCTTCGAGCACATGGGCGGCTTCCTCGAGGATCGCGGGACGGATCATGCCATGCCTCCCTTCGTCTCGATGGCCCAGAGAAGCAGCGCGATGGCATCGGCCTCGTTGTCGTCGGCGGGGCTGAAGCCCCGGGCCCGAACCGCCGCGATCATCGCCTGCTTCGCCGCATTGCCCTTGCCGGTCGCGTGACGCTTGATCGTTCCAACAGGCACGCCCTCGTAAGGCACGCCACGCAGCTCGGCCCATGCGGTCAGCGTGGCCATGAGGCCGCCGTATACATGTGCCGCGTCGGTGCCCGCGTGTCTGCGCACCTCCTCGAACCAGATGGCGGAGATGGGCCCCGACATCCGGTCGATCTCGCTCAGCCAGTTGGTGAAGCGCAGATACCGCATGCCACCACCATCGAACCGCCTCGGTCTGAAGCAGACCGTGCCGGTGGCGATAAGATCGTCATGCCCGCGCAACGCCCAGCCGGTCGTGGTTCCGAGATCGAGCGCGAGCACCGTATCGGGGAGAACGTCGCCGTCCGTGGCCTTCGCTTCGGTGGCGGGTGTGACGGATGTGACGGGTTGTTCGGTAAACCTCTCACGGGCGCGCGTGTGCGCACGCGTGACGGTTATATGGTCATGACCCGTCACACCCGTCGCACCCATTGATTTTACTGACATTTTTCTTCTCCCCCGAATAGGTCATCATCGCTGTCCCGCAGAGCCAGTCCACGAAAGCCCCGAGCGCTGCGGGTGTTCTGTTTCTCGAAGCCGCGGTTGGTCAGGGTTTCGGAGAAACGCTTCATCGAACCGGCGTATTCTCCGTTCGCCTCGGCCCAGCTTTTCCAGCTTGCAAAGAGCGCGCTTGACCCGCTCCAGTAGGACGGGCCCGTCACGCAACGTTCTTCGATCCACCGCCCGAGCGCGTCCTCGGCCTCGAAGTAGTCCTCGGTCGCCGCCATCACGGCCTCGGGCGGGCGCAGTCCGGTCTCCTGCCACTCGAGGCAGCCCCGGAGCGCCCAAGCGAGGATGCCGTCACGCTCGGCCAGAAGCCGGTCGGACAGGCGTCGGTCGCGTCTGGCGGGCGGGATGGTGACCGTGAAGGGCACCATGTGCAGCCGTCGCCGCATTGCCTCGTCCACGTTGCGGATGGACGGCTTGTGGTTGCCGACGATCAGCAGCTTGAACTGCGGGATGAACTCGAAGAAGTCCTGCCGCATGAAGCGGGCGGTGATCTTGTCGCCGCCGGTGAGGGCCTTGAGCTTGCTCTCGGCCCAGCGGCTTCCCTGTTCGGTTTCGATGGAGGTCACGATCCGCGCGCCGCGGAGCCCCGCCATGTCGGTCGGATGCCTGTCGCCATGGGTGGCCATGAACATGTCCATGGCCGCGACGGTGGCGTAGTCGCCCATGATCGCGGTCAGCGTGTTGGCAAAGACCGACTTGCCGTTGGCGCCGGTGCCGTAGAGGAAGAAGAGCGCATGCTCGGTGGTCACGCCGGTCAGGCAGTAACCGGCCATCCGGCGCAGATAGGCCTGAAGCTCTGCGTCACCGCCCGTGACTGTATGAAGGAACGCCTCCCATGTCGGACAGGCGCCCTTGCAGGAGGCCCCCGCGACCTTGGTCATGAAGAGCTGCGGATCGTGGGCGGATAGCGCGCCGGTGCGAAGGTCGATCACGCCATCGCCGGTGTTCAGAAGCCAGGGGTCGCGGTCCCAGATCTCGGTCGTGCTGGCATGCCTGCGATCGCTGCGGGCGAGCCGCTCGACGGCGGCCACAGTTGCGGCCGTGGACAGCTTGGTGCGAACACGCGCAGACGGCGCGCGCACCGCCGCCTCGCGGCAGACCTGGCGCGCAAGATCGAAGGCCTGCAGCGTGTCCTCGCGCCGCCAGACCGCCCCGGTCCAGGTGAGCCACTGTCCCCATCCGGCCACGTAGCGCCAGCGATAGGCGTGCCGCTCGGCAAAGCGCGCCGCCAGCGCGTCCTCGCTGAAACGCACGGGTGTCGGGCCGTCATTGTCTCCGCCGCCGCCATCGGCGCCTTCGGGAAGATCGTCGTCGAAGGCCCCGTTGCGTTCGAGATCTCGCTGCCACAAACGCTCGGCTTCCCGTTTCAGCCTGTCCTCCGGCCAGGGCGGATCGATGCGGGCGAGATTGTAGGCCTTGATCTCGTCCCAGGCCTCGCCCGGTGTGACATGCCCTTCGCGGCAGCGACGGATCCAGTAGCCGATGACGCGAGAGAGCGCATCGAAGCGGGTCGTGCCGTCGACGCCGCCTTCGCGAACGGGGCGCCCGAACAGTTCCGGAACCGAGTCGCCCCCGCGGCCTGCACCGTTGAAATCGAGCGTGTCATCCGAGAGCCCCTCCATCGGCGGCATCGCCAGGATGGACTCGGTGAGTTCGCCAAGGTCGTGATCGATCTCGGCGTGATCGATGATCTCGACGAGCCGCCGACTGCCGCCCTTGGCATGGATGCTGCCCGCGACCCGGATCGGCTGATGGGCGGATTTGAAAGCCGGATCGCCGCCGACCTTCGCGGCAATCGTCTGCCGCAGCCGGCACACGCGCGCGATGTCCTCGCCTTCCGCCGGCTCGGTCAGGCGCCAGTAGAGATGCAGCTTGCGCTGACCCTCGGTTGTCACACCGCCCGAGGCGACGACCAGCGTGGGCCGTCCCACATGGCATTCCAGATGGGCGCGTTTCGCCGCGATGTCGCCATGGTCGAGATCGACCAGCACGACCTGCGTCTGCAGAATGTGCTCCGCGCGGGCATCGCCGGGTTTCTCGACCGTGCCCGGCACCACGAAAAGCGCCATGCCGGCGCGCGCCGCCCAATCCGCCTGGCGCGCGAGCATCTCGGCGAGCGTGTCGTCGGCGGGCAGGAACGGCGTGTGCGGGGGCGCGTCCGCCGCGCCCTTCTCGGCCAGCGCCCGCACCGGCACCAGATGCTCGCAATAGCCGAACACCGCCTGGACGTAGGTCGCGATCATGTCGCGATCGGGAACGGGTGTCGTGTCGGGGGTGTTCAGTGGCACTTCCGTCATGCCCAGCACCTCTCTTTCCAGGCGCAGAAGCGGCATTCGAAATGCTCGGGATCCTCCGTGTGCCGGGGCAACAGTTCGCCCGCGTCGCAGGCGCGCAGGATCCGCACCGCCTTGTCGCTCGCGGCCTGCGCCCGCTCGGCATCGAACGGGACCAGCTCGTGCCAGATCTCGCAGCTGTCCTTGTTGATCGCGGTGAAGAGCGCCGGCGCCTCGGTGAGGCCGAGATAGGCCTGATAGAGCGCGATCTGCGCCGCATAGATCGGCTTGGCCTTGACCACGCCGCGCCTGGCGATCTCGCGCCAGTTCTTCGCATTGGCCGACTTGCACTCCCAAAGCGCCGGAACCGCCATTCCGTTCGGCGCCGCCACGATGACGCCATCGGCATGCCCCTGCAGGCGGCCGCCAGCGGCGGAGAAGCCGAACTGTTCGCCATGGCGGTTGCGCGTGCTGAGATCGAAGCCGGCCTTGCGCAGCCAGTCGATGGCCAGATCCTCGAGAACATGACCAAGCGCGAAGATACGCAAGGAGCGTCCGGTAAAGTCCGCACCGTCGTCCTTCGGCGCCTTGAGATATTCGTATTGAAGCCGCCGCTGGCAGGCATCGCCCAGACGGCTGCCCCCGAGATAGTCACGCGCAGGTCGGCCCGCGTTCTCGGTTGTCAGGGCGGCGTCGATGAGCGCGTTCACCGCATCCGCGAAATCGGGTTTCTTCTCCCGATGGTTGAAGTCCAGAAGCGCCGCCATCAGAAGGGAATCTCCATGTCGGTCTTCGGCGCCGAGGCGGCCATGGCCTCCTGGAAGCCGTCGATGGCGGCCTCGGCGAGCGCCTGGGCCTGCTCGGCCGAGAGTTCATTGAAACGGGTCGCCCAGCCGATCTCGGCCATCAGCTCGCCCATGAATTTCATGGCGGTTTGAAGCGCCTGCCGCTCGCGTTCGTCCGGATCGATCATGAAACGCCTCCCGCGATGCGCGCGAGACGGGTGAGAAATGACGGGATGGGACCGCGCCGGGCGCGATCGAGAACTGCGATCATTGGGAAAAGCTCCAGCTGCCTTTCCTCACATACCGGCGCGGCCTTCAGCCTGTCGGATGGGGAAGATGGAACTTTTCGCGAACACAATCTTGTGGCGAGCGCCGCGCGTGCCTAGTTTCGCCTCACGCGCAGTCTGGACGGAGCGATTCTGATGCCTTCATTCAATCCAAGAATTTTCACCAACCCCGATCGCCTGAAGCAGATTTCCCCGGAACGCCTGAAGACCTTCCTCTCCAGATGGAACGTCTATTTCGAAGGCCGGGGGCTCGATCTTGCCGCCGCGCCGGTCGACGAGCTGCCGCTCGAGGACATTGCGGCCATCCTCATGAACCCCGACGAAAACGTCCCCGGCGAGATGGTCGATGCGCTCTATTACGTGCACGAGACCGCGAGCCACGAGAGCATGGAGGAATTGCTCGAACAGGCCGAGGCGGCAGGGATCGCGATCGATGCCGAGCACGAGCCGACCGCGGCCGATGTTTCCGTCCAGATCTGGCTCGCGAACCCGATGCTCCTGCAGCGCCAGCACGCCGAAACCGTGGCCTTCAAGCGCTCGAACTTCATGTATTTCGCGGGCTCTCGAAAGAAGGGTGCCCCAAAGACCCGGCCGGACATCTCGCCCGAGGTTGCAAAGGCGATCCAGGACCGGATGGACGACTGGTTCGAAAAGAAGCGTCGGGGTCGCAACAGCCGCATCTTCGTCTTTCCCCGCGACGAAAAGGTCTGGATCCTCGTCCGGCACGGCAGCCCGATGCGGCGCGAGGGCAAGCACGAGGACGAGGGCGAAGGCAGCCATGCTTTCTATCGCCCGCAGCAGCACGACGTGCTGATCTATGACAGCGCCACCGACGAGATGGGCGTCAATGCCACCACGAAGGGCGAGCGCGAACTTTACCTCAAGACCTTCGGCGAGGTGCTGTTCGGCAGCGACGCCTATTTCGACCTGGCGGAGCGCTATACGCTCGCGCCGCTTCTGGAACACGGCCCCGAAGCGCTCGTCCACGACGACATCGATGGCATCGCCGGCGTGCGTCTGGTGGAATTCGGCCGCCGGTGGCCGGGCAAGGTTTCGGAACTGGAGATCCGGAAATCCGAGGATCTGTTCAAGGCGTTCGGCGACAACTGGCAAAAGCGCCTCAATGGCGGGCAGTATACGCACGCGACCTTCCGCTTCGCCTTCGAAGGCTCCAAGCGCGAGCGCTCTGTGACCATCCGCCCCGCCAACATCGCCCGCTACGAACGGCAGGAGGATGAACATCTCATCGAAGCCTGGCTGCGGGCCCGCGGCTTCTGGCGGATTCCAAGCGAGGCGGGCGAGGATGCGGATTTCGAGGTTCTGGAAAGCGCTTGACGATTTTTCGGGCGCCGCCGCCAGCCGATGGGAATGGCAGGCGATGCTCGGCGCGGAATTCGCAAGTGCCGAACAACTGCTGAGCAAGGCAGGCCGGGTGCGGGAGCTGCCCTGTCCTTCGCCCGGCGGCGCGGGCTGTCCACGCCACGTCGTCCGCCATGCCGACGGCTCGATCCGAGCGGTCTGCGGCGACCGGCCCAAGGCCTGTGCCGATCTCGACCTCGATGCAGACGACATCGCCATCCTGCGCGTGGATCGCACCAACCTGGCGAAGCGCATCGCCCGAGCGCTTGGAGTTTTGCCGCATCAGCCGGGTCACGGCACGCCTGGACCGGTCATCCGCATCGGAACCCATGATGTCTACGCCGGCCACGGGTTTCCGGTGTTCCTCGCATTGCCGGGCCCTTCGGCCAACGCCGAACCTCGCCCTTTCGCCGAAGTGCTCGATACCCCCGGTCCACGGCTGCTTCTCACCCCAACAGGCTCATCGCTGCCCGATGCCTTGATCACGGCCCTGGACCGGGCGGGAGTGGTGCGCATGGCGCTTGCCGATATCATGATCGTGGAAAACGGAACGCTCACGCTCGCCCGTCCCGCAGCCGAGATTTTCGCGGCGTTGCGTGACGCCGTCCTGCGCGATGCGGGGGGCTCGGCACAGGGGCTGGCTTGGCCGCTTCCGCCCGATGCACGCTGGGAAGACATCACCATTCGCTTCATTGCCGACGAGGTTCTGAACGTCACCTTCCGGGGCGAGACACGGCGTTTCGAACCCGATCAACTCGGCATGAAGAACGCAAAGAACGGCAAGCCGAAGGCCGTTTGGACCTATCTCAAGGCGTTCGCGCTGAGTGGCGGCCGGCTTGCGGTGCACAGGGGCAATCCAACGGAAACCTCGAAGCACCAGAAACAGAAGCAGGCCCTGTCCAAGGTGCTGCGCGACAGCTTCGGGATTTCCGACGAGCCCATCCCGACCGACGGCGGCGACTACGTTACCCGCTTCGTCGTCAGCGCGGATGATCTCGAACAAGGCCGCCAGGGTCAGCGCCAACGAAATTTCGCCGGGCGTCGCTGAAAAAATCTCAAAAAAATCGCGCCCTGAAACCGCCGGAGAGCAAGACTCGCCGGCGGTTTTTTCTTGCAAGAAAGCCGCTCCAACCGCCGTCCCAGCGAAATTTCGCCGGAGCCGGGTACTCGGGCCGCGTGCCCGTCCACCTGGACGAAGGCGAAAACCATGGAGCAGCTTCAACAGCTTACCGATCCCACTACCCGCATTTCCCGCAATATCCGCATCCGCGCGGCGCGCCTGGCGCGCTCGGGCGCCGTGCCGGGGCTCGATGCCGAGGACATCGAACAGGAACTGCGCCTCGATCTCATCAGGCGCGCACGGAACTTCGATCCGGCGAAATCCTCCTTCGACACATTCGCGGATCGCATCGTCGCCAACCGCGTGGCCACGCTTGCGAGCGCGACCGCCGCGATGCGCGCCGAACGGGCCATGCTCTGCATCGACGCGCCGGTCGGCGACGACAACGAGGGGCTGACCCTCTCCGACGTCCTGCCCGAAGCCGCGGCGCTCGATCCGGTCGACGCGTTTTCGCTCGCCCATGGCCCCGGTCTGCGCGGCGATGTCGGCAGGCTTCTGGCCGCGCTCTGCCCGGCGACGCGGCAGGTCGCGATGGCCGTCAGCCAGCTCAGCATCTCGGAGGCGGCACGCGCGCTCGGTGTGCATCGGAGCACCATCTACGAGCGGCTGAGCAGGATCCGCGAGATCGCCACGGAGATGGGCCTCGACGGGTATTTCGAGGCGGCCCCGACAGTTGCGGCCCCGCGCCGGTAAGTGAGGGCAAGCACTCAAGCCAATTCATGCCGGGCCTTCGGGGGAATGAAAGACCCTCAGGGAAACACCCCGACCGCGAGCTCCAGGGCGGCGTCGGGCCCGGCAGCCGACACATCACGACGACCCCTGGGCAGGACGAAAAGGAGCAGCAGATGTTCAAATCCCCCCTCGAAAAACTCCGCCAGTCGCACTGGTCGGCGTCATTTCCCGATACCATCGCCGTCCCGTCGCTGGCCGAACGCCCGGCGCGCACGCGCCCTCTGGACCGTGCAAGCGTCGACGACATCGCCTTTGCCCTCGTCGCGCTCGAGGAAGAACGCCGCAGTCTCGGCCAGACGATCCTGGCGCTGGAGGACGTGCTGCGCATGGCACGACGTCAGGGTGCGAAAGGCTGCGACAACGCCGTCGCGGCGGCTGTCCGCGATCTGGAGGCGCGCAAATGAGCGCGCCCTTCCAACCCGCCCCGCTGAAGATCATCACCGCCGACGAACGCCTGCGCGAGACGCGCGGCATCAAGGGGGTGCTCACCGGCATCTCCGGCATCGGCAAGACCAGCCAGCTTTGGACGCTCGATGCAGAGCGCACCCTGTTCGTCAATCTCGAGGCCGGCGAACTCGCCGTGCAGGGCTGGCCCGGCGACGAAATCCGGGTCCGCGACTGGGAGCGCGCCCGCGATCTCGCCTGCTGGATCGGCGGCCCCAACCCGGCCATGCGCGAGGATCAGCCCTACAGCCAGCGCGACTACGAGCGTGTTTGCGCCGCCTTCGGCGATCCCTCCCTGCTCGACAAGTACGACACCGTCTTCGTCGACTCGATCTCCGTCGCTTCGCGCATCTGCATGCAGTGGTGCAAGGGGCAGCCACAGGCGCAGTCGGACCGCAGCGGCAAGCTCGACCTGCGGGGCGCCTACGGGCTCTTGGGCCAGGAAATGATCGGCTGGCTCACCCATCTGCAGCACACGCCGCGCAAGAACATCTGGCTCGTGGGCCTGCTCGACCGGAAGATCGACGACTTCGGCAAGCCGTATTTCGCGATGCAGATCGAAGGCTCGAAGACCGGGCTCGAACTCCCTGGCATCGTCGACGAGGTGATCACCCTTGCCGAAATCCGCCCCCAGGAAGGCGAGCCGTTCCGCGCCTTCGTCTGCACCACGATCAACGATTTCGGCTTTCCGGCGAAGGACCGCAGCGGTCGGCTCTCGATGATCGAGCAGGCCCATCTCGGCCGCCTGATGGCGAAGATCCGCGCGGGCTCCGGCGCGCAGCCGAGCGCCGATCTCGACTTCGATCTGCCGCAGCAGCCGGCCCAGACCAAACCCACGACGAAAGGAGCCTGACCCATGGCGGACAACATGGATTTCAACGGCGCCGAGGCCCAGGACGCCGCATTCGACCTCATCCCCGCGAACACCCTCGTCAAGGTGACGCTGACCATCCGCCCCGGCGGCGCCGGCCCCGAGGGCTGGCTCACCCAGAGCCGCACCAGTTCCGCGCTCTATCTCAACACCGAAGCCGTGGTCCTGGAAGGCCCCCATGCGCGGCGGCGCATCTACACGCGCATCGGTTTCAAGGGAAAGAGCGTCAACGAACGCGGCGAGGACACCTATGCCAACCGCGGCCGGGCCCTGATCCGCGGCATTCTGGAATCGGCGCGCGGCATCAAGGCCAGCGATCAGTCCGAGTCGGCACGCGCGGCCCGGACGATCCGCAGCCTTGGCGATCTCAACGGGCTCGACTTCGTGGCCAAGGTCGGCGTCGAAAAGGACCGCAACAACCCCGACGATGCCGGGCGCAACGTGATCAAGGCGGCGATCGGTCCCGAGCACGCGCAATATGCCAGCGTGATGGGGGCGGTGCCGCCCGCGCCGCAGACGCCCCCGGCGCAGTCCGCTCCCGCAGCGCCCTCCGCGAGCGGCGCACCCTTCTGGGCGCGCTGAGGGAGGCCGCCATGATCCCTCGCGACTATCAGCGGGCGGCGGTCGACGCCGCCCATGACCGCACGGCCGAACATGGCAATACCATGCTCGTGCTGCCGACCGGAGCCGGCAAGACGGCCATCGCGGGTTTCTATGTCGGCGAACAGGCCGAGCGGGACCGCGATGCCAGGGTGCTCGTGCTGCAGCACACCGATGAACTCATCGAGCAGAACCGGTCGGCAATCGGGCAGATCTCGGGCCTCGGCACCTCGGTGGTAAAGGCGGAGCGGGATTGCTGGGACGGCCCGGTGATTTTCGGCAGCGTGCAAACCCTCGCCCGGGAACACCGCCGCGCCTCCATGCCCAAGCTGAGCCATCTGGTGATCGACGAATGCCACCGCGCGGCCGCCGCGAGCTATCAGGCCATCCTCGCCCATGCGCGCGAGGCCAACCCGGGCCTGAAGCTGCTCGGCCTCTCCGCCACCCCCGGCCGCGGCGATGGCCGCAGCTTGCGCAAGACCTTCAGCAATGTCGGCTATCACCTGCGCATCGGCACGCTCATCGCGCGTGGCCTGCTGGTCCCGCCCCGGACCTTCACCATCGACCTCGGGATCGAGGACGAGTTGTCCGGCATCGACAGCACCGCCGGCGATTTCGACATGTGCCAGGCCGGCAAGGTGCTCAATCGCTCGGTGCTCAACGAGGCCGTGGTCGAGCACTGGACGGACAAGGCCGCCGACCGGCGCACGATCTTCTTCTGCGCGACCGTGGACCATGCCGAAGCGGTGGCCGAAGCGTTTCGGGCCGCCGGCGTTTCGGCCGAGGCGATCACGGGAGACATGCCGGCGCGGGCGCGCGCGGACCTCATCGCCCGCTTCGACCGGGGCGAGGTTCAGGTGCTCACCAACTGCATGGTGCTGACGGAAGGCTTCGACAGCCAGCCCGTGGGCTGCATCGGCATCCTGCGCCCCATGCTGCACAAGGGCACCTTCATTCAGGCGGTCGGACGCGGTCTGCGCCGGGTCGACCCCGAGCGCTTCCCCGGCATCGTCAAGACCGACTGCATCGTGCTGGATTTTGCGGGCGCGGCGCTCCGCCACGGCACGCTCGAGCAGGAGATCGACCTCGACGAGGACGAGACCCTGCCCGGCGAGCGCCCGTGGAAGACCTGCCCGTCCTGCGGGGCCGAGCTGCCCCTCGGCGCCTCCATCTGCGATCTCTGCGGTCACGTCTTCACCCGAGAGATCGGCGAGAAACGTCTGCTGACCGCCTTCGAGATGACCGAGATCGATCTTCTGGATCGCTCTCCGTTCTTCTGGTGTGACCTTCATGGCGACGGCCAGGCTCTGATGGCCAGCGGTTTCCAGGGCTGGGCCGGCGTGTTCCATGATGGCACGCTGTGGCATGCGCTCGGCCGACCCAGGGGCCAGGCGATCCGCCCCCTTGCGGTCGGCACACGGGTGCAGGCACTGGCCGCGGCCGACGATTTTCTGCGCATGACCGAGACCTCCAGCGCGGCCGCCAAGAGCAAGCGCTGGCTCAACGATCCCGCCACCATGCGGCAGATCGAACTGCTGCAACGGGCGGGCTTCGAAACCAGCGGATTGGATTTCGGGCTGTCGAAATACGCCGCCAATTGCCATCTGAACTTCCGCTGGAACCGCGCCGCGATCCGCGCAGCGGTGCTCCGCGACTTGGACCGCGCCGCCGCATGAAACGCCCCAATCCCCTGCCGCCCGACATGCTGAGCCCGGCCGAGCGCCGCGCGGAACTTTGCCGCTTGCTGGCGGCAGGGCTGGTCCGGCTGCGGATGCGGGAGAACGGGCAACTCTCTGCGAAGAAGGGAGAATTTCCGCTACACAACTCACTCGACCAGAGCGGTAGTGCAGGTCCAACCGAACGGAGGACCGCATGACGACCCACGATCCCATCCCTGCGCGCCTGGCCGCGCTGAAGACCATGAAGACCCCGGAACTGAAGGCCCAGTGGCGCGATCTGTTCGATAGCGAGCCGCCGCCCTTCAACCGGCGTTACCTGGAAAGCCGTCTGGCTTATCGCATCCAGGAACTCGCCTATGGCGGGTTGAAACCGGAGACGGTGAACCGCCTGGAACGACTGGGTGAAGAACTTGACGGCGGCGACCGCAAGAAGAGCCGCGTCCGGGCGGACGCCATGCCCATCGCCGGTACGCGGCTGATCCGCGAATGGCAGGGCTTCGAGCATGTCGTCACCGTCACCACGGACGGCTTCGAATGGCAGGGGCGGCCCTACAAGTCGCTCTCGGCGATCGCGCGCGCCATCACCGGCACGCGCTGGAATGGCTGGGTGTTCTTCGGGTTGAAATCGCGGAGGCGGTCATGACGGAGGTGAAGATCAAGCGCCGCTGCGCCGTCTACACCCGGAAATCCTCGGAAGAAGGGCTGGAGCAGGAGTTCAACTCGCTTGATGCGCAGAGGGAGGCCTGCGAGGCCTATATCGCCAGCCAGCGCTCCGAAGGCTGGGTGCTCGTGCGCGACCGCTACGATGACGGCGGCATCTCCGGCGGGACGCTGGACCGGCCCGGCCTGCATCGGCTCATCGCCGATATCGAGGACGGGCTGGTCGACGTCGTCGTGGTCTATAAGATCGACCGGCTCAGCCGGTCGCTCGCGGACTTCGCCAAGCTGGTCGAGGTGTTCGACCGCAACGGCGTGACCTTCGTCTCTGTGACGCAGTCCTTCAACACCACCACCTCAATGGGCCGGCTGACGCTGAACATCCTGCTCAGCTTCGCCCAGTTCGAGCGCGAGGTCACCGCCGAGCGCATCCGCGACAAGGTCGCCGCCAGTCGGAAGAAGGGGATGTGGATGGGCGGCGTGCCGCCCTACGGATACCGCGTCGAGAATCGGAAGCTGGTCGTCGACGATGAGCGTGGCGAGCATGTCCGCTGGATCTTCGCGCGCTTCCTCGAGATCGGCTCGGGCACGGAACTGGCGCGCGAGGTCGCGAAGCGCGGCATCCGAACCCCGCGCGGCAACCGGATCGACAAGAAATACCTGTACCGGATGCTGAACAACCGCGCCTACATAGGCGAGGCGGTGCACAAGGGGCAGAGCTATCCCGGCGAGCACGACGCCATCATCGACCGCGAAACGTGGGACCGCGTCCACGCCATTTTGCAGGAAAGCGCCCGCAAGCGCGCCGCGCGCACCCGCGCCGAGACGCCGGCGCTGCTGAAGGGGCTAATCTTCGGGCCGGATGGCGCGGCGTTCTCGCCGAGCCACACCCGCAAGGGCGGCAAGCTCTACCGCTACTACGTCAGCCAGACGGTATTGAAGCATGGCGCCGGGTCTTGCCCCATCGGCCGCATTCCGGCGGGTGAGATCGAAGCCGCCGTCATTGACCAACTCCGCGCCGTGTTCCGCCAGCCCGAGGTCGTTGTAGGGACATGGAAGGCGGCACGCGCTCACGCCGACGACATCACCGAAGTCGACGCCCGCACCGCGCTGCAGCAGCTTGACCCGCTGTGGGACGAACTCTTCCCCGCCGAGCAGGCCCGCATCGTGGCCCTACTGGTGGAACATATCGATATCGGCACCGAGGGGCTCGACATCCGGTTGCGGGTGGACGGGCTCCACGGGCTCGCGCGTGAGATGATGGCGGGCAATAGGGAACAAGTCGCATGAAACCGACCGCCACCCCCGACTTCGTCACGATCCACGTCCCGTTCTGCGTTGTGAAGCGCGGCGGTCGCAAGGAGGTGCAGCTTCCCGACGGCGCGCCGGTTCAGCGCCGAACCGACAACACCCTCATCAAGGCGCTCGCCCGCGCCTTCCGCTGGAAGCGCATGCTGGAATCGGGCGAGTTCGCGTCTATTTCCGAACTGGCCGAGCGCGAGGGCATTGCCTTCACCTACATGGCACGCGTCCTGCGCCTGACACTGCTGGCTCCAGACATCGTTGATGCGATCCTGGACGGAAGGCAGGGGCCCGAGTTGACACTGGCGCGGGTGCTGGAGCCGTTCCCTGTGGAGTGGTTAAACCAAGGTGTAGCCTTCGAGCTCGACCGCGAACACTCGTAGCTGCCACAGCGTTCTCGCAACGTAAGCCACTGGCACTTCATGGCAGTTGGCTCTGGAAGGCAGCGCTCTCGATCGCTATTCTGGCGCGGAAAATCACAATCATTCCGAAGAGCCCTTAATGGTCTTCTTCGACGACATCGGGCTAAAAAGACACAATGGCAGTGAAGAAATCAGATCTCTATTCCTCGCTCTGGGCATCGTGTGACGAGCTGCGTGGAGGAATGGATGCCAGTCAATACAAAGACTACGTCCTTTTCATGCTGTTCATTAAATACGTGTCCGACAAATATGGGGACAGTGATGATCTCGAGCCGCCAATTGTCATTCCGAAAGGCGCGAGCTTCAACGATATGGCCGCCCTTACGGGAAACCCGAATATTGGCGATCTGATCAATACGCAGGTCATTCAGCCGCTTGTTGATGCCAATGAGATGCTGGCGCGAACGGATTTCCCTGACTTCAACGATCCGAACAAGCTTGGCGAAGGTAATGACCGTGTTGACCGGCTTGGTCGTCTGATTGCCATCTTCTCAAGCCCAGATCTGAATTTCGCGAAGAACCGCGCGGACCATGACGATATTCTAGGCGATGCCTACGAATACCTGATGCGCCATTTCGCGACCGAAAGCGGCAAGAGCAAGGGGCAGTTCTACACCCCGTCGGAGGTCAGCCGGATCATTGCCAAGGTGATCGGGATCTCACCCAAAAACACCGTTGCCGGAACCACCGCATACGACCCGACATGCGGATCGGGTTCGCTGCTGCTCAAGGTCGCGGCCGAAGCCGGGAAACGGATCACCCTCGAAGGCCAGGAAAAAGACGTGACCACCGCTGGTCTCGCCCGCATGAACATGATCCTGCACGACTTCTCGGGCGGCGCCAGCGCTTCTTGACGACATAGGTACCACAAATGGAGCCCGGCCGCGATGTCCACACGGCCGGGCTTCTGCGCCCGTGCGGGAAACCTTCGCCCGCACCCGGTTTCCTGGCTCCCCAGCGTAGGCCCCAGCGACGAGCTGCTGTTGGGCACCGGTGAGTGCCCGGATGTGAGAGGCGTCCAATTCGAAGGAGGCGATGTCTATCGTCAGGTCGACCTCGATCCGCGCCTCGCACAACCCGACAAGGGCGCGGTTCAGAGCGAAGTTGGGGGCCCCGCGGTAGGGCAAGTAGAGGGGGTCTAGGGCAACCGTGTTGGTCATTTGTGGGCGCAGAGGCCGCGCGTGCGCGCCGGTTTGCTCGACGGCATCGAAGGCTGGCGCAGGTATGGAAAGAGCCCGTTTGCCCCTTAACGAGCGTCGAATAACGCGGGTGATCCTGGACGAGTTCCAGACTTACGGGGCCGTCAGCGTCCTGGCCGAGGCCCTCGCGGAAGTTCGGAAATATGGCCTTTCGATCGTGCTCGCCAACCAGTCCGTCGCGTAGATCGACGGTCGCGCTGGAGACGTCGCGCATGCGATCCTCGGGAATACTGGCAACCTCGCAGTCTTCCGCGTCGGCCCGAAGGACGCTGCCCTGCTGGCCGAATGGCTCGGCCCCGAGGTCTCAGCAGCAACCCTCCTAAGGCTGCCTAATCACACTATCGTCGCCCGTCTGCTTCGCGACGGCGAGCCAATGCCTCCCGTGGCCGCGCAGCGTCGCGGGCTTGATTGGATGTCCATGCTCGGCCAGCATCCGGGCTATGTCTTCCAGCGAATAGCCCAGTTCATCGCGTGCGCGCCGGATATCGTCGGCCATCTCGGCAATAGCCTCGCGACGCGTGAACTGGATCTTGAGTTTCGGGGGCAAGTCGGCGAACGTTGCCCGCATCTTTGCGAGCGTGTCCTTGTTGATCAGGTCGGCATGTTTCGTCATGTCGGTCTCTCCTGTAAAAGATGTCCGACAGGAAAATTATCCACCACTGGTGAAAATCGAAAAGCCTTTCTTGTGAAAATCTCAACTTTGCTGTCTTGGACGTGCTTGAAGGAGCGACGCGGGGAAGAAGGAACTTTCCACAGAAGAAGGTATCCGTCCGTTGTCGCCGCACTGACGTTGGGAGCTGGCCGCCGATAATGTCCATGATCGATAATGGACATCTTGAGGCACACGATGGCGGGCAAGAAAGGGCAGAGGAAGCGGTTCTGGTCTGACGAGGAGAAGCGCTCGATCTGCCGGCAGGCACGGGCGCCCGGCGTATCGGTGGCGCAGGTTGCGCGGCGGTATGCGATGAACTCTAACCTGATTTTCACGTGGCTGCGGGATCCGCGTTTCGCGCCGGCCGAGGTCGACGCGTCTGGTGACCTTGAGGATGAGACTCTCTTTCTGCCGGTCGAGATCACCGGCGTGGCCGCCGAACCTGGTTCAGGATCTGACTTTGAGGCGCACGGGCCGACGGGGGATCCCGTTCTCGCGCAGCGGGTCGACATCACGCTGTCGGATGGGCGGCGGGTGGTGGTGGAGCGGCCGACGCAGCTCTCGTCGGTGCTGGGGCTGGTCCAGGGTTTGATGACGTGATCCCGGTGCCGAGCAACACGCGGATCTGGCTGGCGGCCGGGGTGACGGACATGCGGCGCGGGTTCAACACGCTGGCCGCACAGACCGAGAAGACGCTCGAGGAAGACCCGTATTCAGGCCACCTGTTCGTGTTCCGCGGGCGCCGGGGTGATCTTTTGAAAATCATCTGGTGGGATGCGCAGGGAGCCTGCCTATTCAGCAAGCGATTGGAGAGGGGCCGGTTTGTCTGGCCGGCTGCGAAGGACGGCAAAGTCAGCCTCAGTCCATCGATGCTGGCAATGCTTCTGGAAGGCATTGACTGGCGCATGCCGCAGAAGCCCTGGCGCCCTCTCACGACCGGAGATTTGTCAGAGACTCCAGCATCATAAGCTTCCCTTGTGCGCGGCCCGGCGGTATAAATCCAGCCATGCTGGAGACGCCCGGAACCCTGCCATCCGACCCCGACGAACTGCGTGCGGTGGCGGAACAATTGCGCGATCTGGCCAGGTCCCAGGCGCTGAAGATCGAGAAGCTGGAACATCAGCTGGCGGGTCATCGCAAGGCGCGGTTCGGCTCGAAATCCGAAAGTGCGGACCAGCTGCATTTGGATCTTCAGGAGGAGACCGAGATCGCCGCAGCCGCTGCCGACCAGCAGGGCGAGACTGGTGCCGGTAACGATCAGGTCGATGAAGACAAACCCGGCAAACGGAAACATAGCCGTGCCCCTTTGCCCGACCACCTGGAGCGGCACTCCGAGGTTCTGTCTCCGGGCGAGACCTGCTCCGACTGTGGCGGGACCTTGCGGACCCTTGGCGAGGATGTGACGCAGGAACTGGACTACATCCCGGGGCGGTTCGTGGTCCGCGAAATCATCCGCCCGCGCATGGCCTGCTCCTGCTGCGAGGCCTTCGCGCAAGCGCCGCTGCCGAGCCGCCCCATCACCCGCGGGCGTGCCGGCCCCGGCCTGCTGGCCCATGTGCTGGTCGGAAAATATTGCGACCATCTTCCCTTGTACCGCCAGTCCGGGATCTACGCCCGCGAGAAGGTCGATCTGCACCGCTCGACGCTGACCGATTGGGTCGGGCGATCGACGGCACTCCTGGAACCTCTGGCCGACCATATCGGCAAGCTGGCGCGTGCCGGTCCAACGCTCTTTGCCGACGACACCCCGGTCAAGATGCAGATCGGAGGCAAGACCGGCAGAACCCGGACCGCGCGGATGTGGAGCTATGTCCGAGATGAGCGGCCATGGTGCGGCCAGGCCCCGCCCTGCGCCTGGTATCGGTTCAGCGTGGATCGCAAGGGCGAACATCCCGCCGCCCATCTCAAGGGCTACACGGGCATCGTGCATGCCGACGGGTTCACCGGCTTCAACGGGCTGTTCGGTGAAGGGCTGGCCACGGAACAAGCCTGCATGGTGCATGTGCGGCGCAAGTTTGTGGATGTCTTCGAACGCGACGGCTCCACGATCGCCAAGGAAACCATCGAACGGATCGCCAGGCTCTATGCCGTCGAAAAGGACGCGCGTTACGGGCCGCCCGACGAACGCGTCGCCCTGCGACAGACCAGGGCCAAGCCCATCTTCGACGAGCTGGAGGCCTGGCTGAAGCAGCAGCTGCCGAAAATATCGGGGAAAACCAGCCTGGCCGAGGCCATTCGCTACGCCCTCGGCCGCATGCCCAAGGCGCGGGCCTATCTCGAAGACGGCCAGCTCGAGCTGGACAACAACATCTGTGAGCGATCAATCAGACCGCTGACTCTCGGAAGGAAGAATTATCTCTTCATGGGCTCCGAAGGCGGCGGAAAGGCTGCCGCAATCGCCTATTCCCTTATCGAAACCGCACGCATGAACGGCGTCGAGCCGGAAGCCTGGCTGACCTGGGTGCTGACCCACATCGCCGATCACAAGATCAACCGCATCGACGAACTCGCACCTTGGAACTGGCAGCCAAGTTGAACGTCAACGGCGGTCACGCCGGACGGATACAGAAGAAGTTCACCCCTTTTGTTGCAGGGTATGTCGACGGGGCCACCGTCTGCTGTGGCGTCGCATCTGTGCGGGCGCCCGGCGACCAACATGACCATGGCTCGGCATGCACGCCGAAGACGGGCCGATCGAGCGCAGCCACGCACAGCACGACCGAGCGGTTCAGCGGGTCGAGGTAAAGTCAGACGATCTCGGTTATCTTCGCCCCGAACATCGGGGCGTTCGAAACCTTGAATCTGTGCGACGGAGCTATGTTATTTCGTGATATTTCCGGTATTTGCCCAGTAGGAGCGGCTCCAGTCGATAGGTGTCGCGGGCAGACGTGTGAAAGCAGAGTTGCCACAAGGCAAGCTTCTGCCAGATACCTTTCGGGTGCAGGTAGTGCCTTTGCGACCACATGATCGAGTGGTATTCCCATCGTCTGCGCAACATGTCGATCGCCCGTTTTTCAGCAAATACCCGAAAGGAGTCGGAACCCGGACGCCACATGAACTGAGTTCCCGGTGCATACTCCAACTGGCCGCGCAGTAGGAAGTGCAGCACCTGCAGGCGATCACCGCCCCAGAGGGAAGGAAACTGGGCCTCTGACTGCACCATCAGATTCCGCGCGGCCTTGCCATGGTAGATCCCGTAGTACCAGGACGCCGGAAACTCGATCCTCTTGTAGCCGCGCTTCGGGTCGACATAGCTGCCGGCATCTAGGATGCGGAGGTCGAACCATATCGGGCCGGCCTCGGGGTTTGCCAGGTTCACGACGTCACCGACCGCCATGAGCGATTTCGGGTTCGCGGTCAGGCGGTGTGTGAGCGCCTCAATGTAGTTTGGGGACAATACGTCGTCATGGGCAAGCAGACCGAAGAACTCATGCCGATCGACCAAGCAGTCGTACGCTCTGTTGAAATTCTCGGCGGCGGAAAGAAATGTCGGCGCCGGGCGGAGTTCGAAGTGGGGGTACTTTTCGACGAATTTCCGGGCGATCTCGACAGTGGCGTCCGTCGAGTGATTCTCGAAGATATAGACCTTGCGCGGCTGAACGGTTTGCGCTGCCAGCGACGACAGCGCCTCCTCAAGATACTTCGCGCCGTTATGAACAGGCACGGCATACCCGATGTCGGGGCCATCGCCCACTTCTACTTCTCCGGACGTTGCATCGTTCATAGCGGTTGCTTCTCACTATCCTGCGCGGCGCGCAACCTTCGACCTCCGCCGCGGGGTGCGCGAAGCTCTCTTTGTTCTGCGCACGGGGCTCTGTGGAGACGCCGCAGAGCCGTTCTCGCACGCGAGAGGGGCGCGATCGGCCGAACCCGCCCATGCCCCGGCAAAGCCGAACGAGAGCCACCCGGAAACTTGCCCAAAACGGGTGCGGGATCAAGCTCTCTGCTTCCCCTTGCCCGCGCCGGCACACCACGGCCTCGCACGCGCCATCGCATGGAGGCGGAGAACCCCGGATGCGCCTCAATAGAGGTAGAATCCAGACTCCAAAAGCGATACCTGTTTGCCCAACAAGGGAGACCGTGACGTGAAAGCCGTTATTCTGGCAGGTGGGTTGGGGACGCGGATCAGCGAGGAATCGCACCTGCGCCCGAAGCCGATGATCGAAATCGGCGGGCGGCCGATCCTGTGGCATATCATGAAGATCTACGGCGCCCAAGGCATCACCGACTTCGTGATCTGCTGTGGCTACAAGGGCTACATGATCAAGGAGTATTTCGCCAACTACTTCCTGCACATGTCCGATGTGACCTTCGATCTGTCCGAGAATTCGATGCAGGTCCACCAGCGCTATGCGGAGCCGTGGAAAGTCACACTGGTCGATACCGGTGAGCATACCCAGACTGGCGGGCGGCTGCGACGAGTACGCGATCATCTCGACGACACCTTCTGCCTGACCTACGGGGACGGGGTCGCCGATATCGATCTGGCCGGTCTGATCGCGCATCACCGGGCAGAGGGTGTCGAGGCGACGATCACGGCGGTGCAGCCCTCGGGCCGCTATGGCGCGTTGGACATTCAGGGCACACGGGTGCATCGCTTTCTGGAAAAACCGCAAGGCGACGGGCGCTGGGTCTCGGGCGGATTCCTCGTGCTTGAGCCTTCGATCATCGACCGCATTGCCGGCGATGAGGTCCCGCTTGAGGCCACGCCGCTGGAATCTCTGGCGGTCGAGGGACAACTGACGCACTGGAAACACTCGGGCTTCTGGGCGGCGATGGATACGATGCGCGACAAGCAGGCGCTGGAGCAGCTCTGGAAGGACGGTGCGGCGCCATGGAAGATCTGGAAATGAACGGTTTCTGGGCCGGGCGCCGGGTTCTGGTGACCGGACATACCGGGTTCAAGGGGGCGTGGCTGTCATTCTGGCTGGACCAGATGGGGGCGGGTGTCTCGGGTCTCGCCCTCGCGCCCGATACTGCGCCGGCCCTGTTCGACCAACTCGGCCTCGCGTCCAAGATGGACCACGGACTTGTCGACGTGCGGGATCCAAACGCGGTGCGCGCCCAGGTGGAGACCGTGCAGCCTGACATCGTCTTCCACCTTGCCGCCCAGCCGCTGGTGCTGCGGGGCTATGCGGCGCCGGTCGAGACCTGGGACACCAATGTCGGTGGCACGCTGCACCTTCTGGACGCGCTCGGCAAGGCGGCGCGACCCGTGACGCTGGTGATCGTCACCACCGACAAGGTCTATGAAAATCGCGAATGGGATCACCCCTACCGCGAGGCAGACCGTCTGGGCGGGCGCGACCCCTACAGCGCCTCGAAGGCGGCGACGGAGCTTCTGGCCGCGAGTTGGCGCGACTCCTTCGGCGGCGACCTAAGGATCGCGACGGCGCGGGCAGGCAACGTGATCGGCGGCGGAGACTGGGCAGAGAACCGCATTGTTCCCGATGTCATCCGTTCGCTGAACGCTGGTAATCCAGTCAGCCTGCGCAATCCCGAGGCCGTCCGCCCCTGGCAACATGTGCTGGAGCCGCTGGCCGGCTACCTGCGTCTGGCGGAGCGGCTGCACGGTGACGCCGCACTTGCCCGAGCCTGGAATTTCGGGCCGGCCCCCGGCGACTTCCGCAGTGTGCAAGAGTTGGCAGATGCCATGCTGTCGAAATGGCCAGGCAGTTGGGAGGATGTCTCGGGGGGGGCGGTCCCGCACGAGGCCGGACGCCTTGCCGTGGCCAGCGACCTCGCCCGCCAACGGCTGGACTGGGCGCCGCGCTGGTCCTTCGCCGAGGCTGTCGAGAAGACCGTCGCATGGTATCGCGCGATGCTGGGCGGCTCTGATCCGGTTGCCCTGACCCAGGATCAGATTGCGGAGTACGGCGCGCCATGATCTTCGCCCCGCTGTCCCTTCAAGGCGCCTGGCGGGTTGATCCCGAACCGCGCGGCGACGCGCGCGGCCTCTTCGCCCGCATCTTCTGCGCCGAGGAATTTGGCGCCCATGGTCTTGTGGCGCGGTGGGTGCAGATGAACGTCTCGCTGAACCGCGAGGCCGGAACGTTGCGCGGTATGCATTTCCAGCGCCCTCCAGCGGCGGACGCGAAACTGGTGCGCTGTACCGCGGGTGCGATCCTCGACGTTCTCGTCGACCTGCGCGCGGGTTCGGCAAGCTTCGGGGCGTGGTGCGCGGTCGAACTGACGCCGGACAATCGCAGCGCGGTCTACGTGCCCCAAGGTGTCGCCCATGGCTTTCAGACGCTGGCGCCGGACAGCGAGGTGACCTATTGCCATTCTGCGGCTTACTCTCCCGCACATGAGGGCGGGCTACGCTACGACGACCCGGCGGTCGGGATTGACTGGCCACTGCCCGTGGCGAACCTCTCGCCGCGCGACCAGAACAACCCCCTGCTGGCCGAGTTGGAGCCGATCACCGCATGAATTGCCGCCACTGCCAGACGCCGCTGAGCCGCCGCTTCCTCGATCTCGGAGCTGCGCCGCCATCAAATGCCTATCTCTCTGCAGAGTCGCTGCACGCGCCCGAGCTGCATTTCCCGCTACGCCTGTTCGTCTGCGACACTTGCCATCTGGTCCAGACCGAGGATTTCGCCAGCGCTGACACCTTCTTCAGCGCCGAATATGCCTACTTCTCCTCCACCTCGAAGGGCTGGCTGGCGCACGCCGCAGCCTATTGCACGAAAATGACCGATCGCGCGCAGCTGACCCCCGATAGTTTCGTCATCGAAGTCGCCTCGAACGATGGCTATCTGCTGCGCAATTTCGTGCAGGCGGGCATCCCCTGCCTTGGCATCGAGCCCACCGACAGCACAGCCGATGCGGCCGAGGCGGTCGGCGTGCCGACCCTGCGCGCCTTCTTCGGGCGCGATCTCGGTGTCCGTCTGGCCGCGGAGGGGCGCAAGGCGGACCTGATCGCGGGCAACAACGTCTATGCCCATGTGCCCGATATCAACGACTTCACCGCGGGCCTTGCTGCTTGCCTGAAGCCCGAGGGAATGATCACGCTGGAGTTCCCCCATCTGATGCGGCTGGTCGAGTTCCGGCAGTTCGACACTGTCTACCATGAGCATTTCTCGTATCTTTCGCTGCTTGTCGTGGCGCGGATCTTTGCCGCCCAGGGCTTGCGCGTCTTCGATGTCGAGGAATTGCCCACGCATGGCGGTAGCCTGCGCGTCTACGGCTGCCACCGGAGCGCCGCGCATGTAGAAACCCCCGCCGTCGCCGCGCTGCTGACCGAGGAACGCCGCCGCGGAATGCATGCCGCGCCCTATTACGAGGGATTTCAGGCGGAAGCGGAAGCGGTGAAGAATGGCCTGCTGCGCTTCTTGCTCGACTGCAAGGCCGCCGGGCGCAGCGTCGCGGGTTACGGCGCCGCCGCCAAGGGCAATACGCTGCTGAACTATGCCGGGGTGCGACCCGACCTGCTGCCCTTCGTCGCGGATGCCGCCCCGGCCAAGATCGGCCGGTACCTGCCGGGCAGCCGCATTCCCGTTCTGGCGCCGGAGGCCTTGGAGCGGAACCGCCCGGACGTGGTGCTGATCCTGCCGTGGAACATCGCCGACGAGGTACGCCAGCAGCTTGCCCCGCTGACGGCGCAGGGCACGAGCTTCGCCACCGCCGTGCCCGAGATGTGTGAGACATGAGCAGAGCAGTCTGCCTCACCGGAGCCACGGGCTTCGTCGGCCGCCACGTCATGGCCGCGCTGGCCGACACCCGACCATTGCGCGCCGTCGTTCGCCCGGGGCAGGAAGGCGGCCTGCGGGAGGGCGTTACCCCCATCGCCACCCCCGCGCTGTTCGCCGAAACCGAGGAATGGTGGGCGCGCGCGCTGAGCGGCACCGACACATTGATCCACCTCGCATGGATCGCAACGCCAGGGGAATACCTCGCCTCGCCACTCAACCACCACTGCCTATGCGGCACACTAGCAATGGCGCGCGGCGCGGCGCGGGCCGGCGTACGCCGGGTAATCGGCATCGGCACCTGCTTCGAATACGCGATGATCGGGCGGCCGCTGGCCGTCACCGTGCCGCTTGACCCGAAAACCCCCTATGCGGGCGCCAAGGCGGCGGCGTTCCACGCGCTCTCGGGCTGGTTCGCGGGGACAGACGCGAGTTTCGCGTGGTGCCGCCTGTTCCATTTGCACGGCGCGGGGGAGGATCCCCGCCGCCTCGTCCCATTCCTGCACGCGCGCCTTTCGGCTGGAGAGCCGGTCGAGATGACGGCAGGCAGCCAGGTGCGCGACTTCATGGACGTGGCCGAGGCCGGCCGGATGATCGCGGACGTCGCGCTAGGCGGGATGACCGGCGCCGTCAACATTTGCACGGGCCGCCCGGTGACGGTGCGGGCGCTGGCCGAACGCATTGCCGACGGCTACGGCCGGCGCGACCTCTTGCGCTTCGGCGCGCGCCTCGAGAACCTCTTCGATCCGCCCCACGTGGTGGGCGTTCCCCTGCAAGCGGAGGCCCTGCCATGAGCGGCGAGACTGTGCTTTACACCCAGACCGGCCTGCCGGTGTTCCAGAACCGCATGTATGACAGCGCCGAGGCCGCCCGTGCCGCGCCGCGCGGTGATATGCGCCTGGTCGAGGACGGGGAAACCGGCCTGGTCCACAATGCCGCCTTCGAGCCCTGGAAGGTAGTCTACGACGCGCAGTACCAGAACGAGCAGGGCCACAACGCGGCGTTCCGCGACCACCTCTCGCGCGTCGCCGGGATCGTCGAGGCGGGCATGGGCTTCGACGACCTCGTCGAGGTCGGCTGCGGCAAGGGCTATTTCCTCGAGATGCTCGCCGCGCGGGGCGCCCGCATCACCGGCTTCGAGCCGACCTACGAGGGCGACAACCCGGCCATCCGCAAGGTCTATTTCGACGAGGCCGCGGGCCTCGCCGCGCGCGGCCTGATCCTGCGCCACGTGCTGGAACACATCCCCGACCCGGTCGCCTTCCTGCAGGGGCTGGCGCGGGCGAACGGCGGCGGCGGGCTGATCTACATCGAGGTGCCCTGCTTCGACTGGATCGCCGCCCACCGCGCCTGGTTCGACATCTTCTACGAACACGTCAACTACTTCCGCCTCGGTGATTGCGACCGGATGTTCGGGCGGATCATCGACAAGGGCCGCGTCTTCGGCGGGCAATACCTCTATGTCGTGGCCGATCTCGCCAGCCTGCGCCGTCCGGTGCGCGACGCAACCGATCCCGCGCGCCTGCCGGACGATTTCACCGCGACGCTCGCCGCCGACACCGCCGCCGAAGGCCCTTCGGTGATCTGGGGCGGCGCGTCGAAGGGGGTGATCTATTCGCTCCTGCGCGCCCAGGCCGGCCATCCCGTCAGCGCCGTCATCGACATCAACCCGGCCAAGCAGGGCCGTTTCCTCGCCGCCACCGGCCTGATGGTCGAGGCGCCCGAGGCGGTGCTGCAGCGCCTGCCCGAGGGCGCGCGCATCGTGGTCATGAACAGCAACTACCTGCCCGAGATCCGCGACCGGGCAGGCGACAAATTCACCTGCATCGGAATCGAACATGACTGACTTCAAGGACGAGATCCCCGGCCGTATCGCCGCAATCGCCGCCGACCGGCCGCTGAACGACGCGGCACTTGCCTTCCTGCGTGCCTCGACCGGGCCGCAGTATTCCTACAATTTCCACTGGCTCGGCCGGCCGATCATCCAGTACCCGCAGGACATCGTGGCCATGCAGGAACTGATCTGGCAGATCCGCCCCGACCTGATCGTCGAGACCGGCATCGCCCATGGTGGTTCGCTCATCTTCTCGGCCTCGATGCTGGCGCTTCTCGACATGGCCGAGGCGATCGAGGCGGGCACCACGATGGACCCCGCCAAGTCGGACCGCCGCGTGCTGGGCATCGACATCGACATCCGCGCCCACAACCGCGCCGCCATCGAGGCCCATCCGATGGCCTCTCGCATCGACATGATCGAGGGGTCGAGCATCGCCCCCGAGGTGATCGCGCAGGTCCAGACCGCCGCCGAGGGGAAACAGCGGGTGCTGGTCTGCCTCGATTCGATGCACACCCACGCCCACGTGCTTGCCGAACTGGAGGCCTATGCGCCGGTGGTCACGCCCGGAAGCTATTGCGTCGTCTTCGACACGCTGATCGAGGACATGCCGGCGGATGCCTATACCGACCGCCCTTGGGGGTTGGGCGACAACCCCAAGACTGCGCTGCACGCCTACCTGCGCGACCATCCGGAATTCGAGATCGATAAGAGCATTGCCCAGAAGCTTCTGATCACCGTCGCCCACGACGGCTTCCTGCGCCGCAAGGCATGATTCTGCGGCCGCCGGAGGGTCAGCCGCCGGGGCCGGAGCGGTAGGGGGGCAGGTCCTCCGCCAGCGGAACGACGCCCACTGTCCCGCCCGCGGCGCGGAGGGACCGGTCGCGCCACAGCCGCCGCGCCAGCTTCCGGCCCGTTCGGATCGCGTCCTTGCGCAGGCGGTAGAGCGCGGGACCGCGTGCCGGTCGGGGGACCGTGCCTTGCTCGGAAGTCGTCCGTTCGCTGCCGGCCACATCGGACGGAATGTCCGCCTCACCGGAGAGTGCGGCGAACATCCCCTGAACCGCAATCGCAGGCCAGAGCTGGAAGGCGCGATAGCCGGGCGCCGGGCGGGTGATGAAGTCGTCGAGGTGATCGCAATAGCTCTGGCTGCGTGAGAGCAGAATTGCAGCCCCCGCCGGCGAGAGCAGATAGGCCGCCGCACTCGGAACCGGGTGCGTCAGAGGATGCAGCCTCTGCTGGCCGAGCGACACGGCGGGTCCCAGCCGCACCACGAACGAGAGCGCGTCGAGCTTGACCAGATGGAAGCTGGCCGCGTGGTTCGCCAAGCCAGCGATCACATCTGCCGCAGTCGTGGACAGGAGTACATCGTCTTCCAGGACGACGCTGGGTCTGCCTGTCTGCGCGACGGCTTCCCAAATGGCGCGGTGGCTCTCTGTGCAGGCAATCTCGGTCGGGGTCATCTCCCAATAGGGCGCGTTCGGGTCGTGCGGCCCGTAGCGAGTGAAGGTATCGTGTGCGGCCTCCTTGGCATCTACAGCGGAGAAGCGGATAGGATGCGTGATGCCGGCCGACCGGCATTGGAGGGTCATAAACTCTGCGCGTCTTGGCACGCGATCCAAGTTTATGAAGTATGTATCAAACATTCTTTCGATCCTTTCCCTGTAGCGTATGTGCGTATTCCGGAACATCCGGCCACCCATTCCGATCACATCCGGCCACCTGTTCCGACGCATTCGGCCACGAGATGAATCCCTCATGGGATTTGTGCATGTATGGATGCCCCCATTGGTGCAAGTGATTTTTGAACGGCGCGAGCGTGTGATCAGGTGCGGTCATGTATCAGGCCTCGGTGTGCGGCGCTGATGTGACCGCGGGCCGGTATGGCGATGCGCGGACCAGAGGCATATCAACAGACCGAGCTCGGTGGCTCCTGCACAAATGCTGCTTTCTCTGACCCGGATCTGATCGATCCTTTACGGTGTGATGCGTGCCATGTTTTTTCTCCCCTGATTATGTGACGCTCTTTTCCGGACCTCTGTCTTCCCCGGAGCCATACCTAATGAGAATTAGTGAGTTGAAGCGTAAGCGTAAGCTGGACGGCACGTCGGGTTCAGCTTGACAGCTTGAAGTTCCAGGGCAGCAACTCATCGATCCGGCTTTGCGGATGCCCGGTCGCGATGGCTTCGAGTGTCGCCTTGAGATAGGCGAACGGCTCCGTTCGTCGTCGTTCCCACCGTCTCGCCCTGCGCCACCAGGCGTGCCGTCGCGGTCAGCAACCCCGAGCGCTGCACCTGCCAGCTGAGCTGATCCAGCACGCAGCCGGAATACATCGCAAAGCGCGGCACCTCCGGCATGCCGGTCTCGATGGACAGGCTCGGCAGCGTCCACGCCCCCGATTGAAACTCGTGGGTCCAGGGGCCGATGCCGGTGGTTGCTGGATTGCCGAAGGCCGCCTTCAGCCAGAACCCGAAACCCTCGACATCCAGCGGCACCACCACATCGCCGTCGGCCGTCACCGCGTCCTTGATCGGGGCCAGCGGATCGCGGCCATAGCCCAGCAGTTCCGAGTTCAGCAGCGGCTGCTCGGCGCCCAGCGAGGTGCTGGCGAAGGGCATCTTGGTGAAGCCGCCCGCGGGCGGCGTTCCATAAGTCGTCTCGAACGCAAGCGCCATCTGCGCCCGCGCGCCTTGCGCACGTGCCATGGGGGTCTCCTTGAACTTGTTTTTGGGCTATCTTCCGCGGCTGACGGCCGTCTAATCTCATGCGCGATGCCGATGCCGTCTTTGTCGGCAAATTCCGAACTTCAGCCGAATGGATCCGCTACCATGTCACAGCCCCCTGACACGCCGGGTCAGCAATCCTCAGCCAGCGCCAGCGGGGGGCAATCGCATTTCGCCGCCGGCGCAAAACTCTCCGGCGATCTGTCCGCACCGGGCCTGATGGAACTGCGCGGTCAGTTCGACGGAAAGATGTCCGCGGACGCGGTTGTGATCGAAGACAGCGGATCCGCCAGCGGCGAAATCCACGCCGCCAGCGTTGCTGTCAAAGGGTGCTTCGAGGGCAAGATATTCGGCGGCGATGTCAAGCTGCACGCCGGCGCCAAGGCCTCCGGCGAAATCCTTTACCAGACCCTCACGATCGAGAGCGGCGCCGAGGTCAACGCGGCCTGTTCCTGCAAGAAAACGAGCGAAGCATGAGACTCCGGGCCAGTCAGCCGAGCGGATCGGCCGTGGAGTAGTGCAGCACTACCGAAATGACGGCCGCCTTCAGGCTGGCCGCGCCCTCGACCGGCAGATCGACCGGGCGCGGCGCTTCGGCCTCGACCCAGTCGCAGAACCCGCCCAGCGTTCGATCCGCTGCGATGGCCGCGCCGATGCTGGCGCTGAGCGTGTCGAAGGCGGCGTCACGATCCACGCCCCGCGCGACCGCCTCGATCTCGGCCCGGTGTTGGTAGTGGTAGCGCAGGGGCGAGAGCGTTACCTCCGGATCGCCGGGTTCCCCGGGGATGTCCCGTCTGATGTTGAACTTGGAGTGAGGGGTGGCGTTGCTTCCCTCGAGCCGTAGGCTCGGGGTGTCAAATCCAAGAGGAAGCAACACCATGAAGAGAGCTACCACATCGGCGCTGGCGCTGGCCAGCAGGACCGAGATGACTGCCGCGGTTGAAGAGGCCTGGGAGGCGGTCGGCGCGAGCTTCGAGCAGTTCTGCCTGGTTGCGGGACTATCGAGCCTGACGCAGATGCTGGAAGAGGACGCCCGGGAGTTGGCGGGCGAAGCGCACGCCCGCGATGCCGGGAAGCCGGGCTATCGCTGGGGTCGCACGACGGGACGGGTCGGGTTCCATGGCGGCAAGGTCGCGGTCGAGCGCCCCCGGGTGCGCTCGAAGACGACCGGCAAGGAGCTGGCAAGAGGCCGCCTCAGCCGGCTTGCTGGGGCAATGGGCGATGAACCTGATGCTGATCAATGTCTCGACGCGGAAGTTCGGTCGTGCGGTGCGCCTGCCGGAGGCCGGGGTGTCGGCAGCGGCGGGATCCGGGCTGTCGAAGTCGGCGGTCTCGCGGCGGTTCAAGGCACTGACGGAGGCGCGGCTGGCCGAGTGGATGGCGACCGACCTGTCACAGCATGATCTTCTGGTGATCCAGATCGACGGGCTGCACCTCGACGACAGCCTGCTGATGATCGGCGCGGTTGGGGTCGATGCCGAGGGTAACAAGCATCCGCTCGGCGTCGTGGAGGGGGCCACCGAGAACGCCACGACGGTGCAGGCGCTCCTGGACAACCTGATCGAGCGCGGCCTCGATCCCGCGGTCTGCCGCCTCTTCATCGTCGACGGCGCCAAGGCGCTGACCAAGGCCATCCGGCGGACCTTCGGAGCCGACATCCCGATCCAGAGATGCCAGGTTCACAAGGCGAGAAACGTGACGGAGCGCCTCGATCGCAAGCATCACGCCGCCGTCCGGCGGGCCCTGCGGCAGGCCTGGGAGATGGCCGATGCCGAGAAGGCCGAGCGACTTGTGCGCAATCTGGCCCGCCGGCTCGAAGTCGAGGCACCAGGGGTGTCCAAGAGCCTCCTCGAGGGGCTGGACGAGATCCTGACCGTCACCCGCCTCGGGCTGCCGCCTGAGCTGCGCCGATCGCTCGCCAGCACCAATATCATCGAGTCGATGAACAGCGTGATCCGCCAGGTCTGCCGCAACGTGAAGCGGTGGCGGAACGCAAAGATGGGCCTGCGTTGGACCGCCGCCGGCATGCTCGAAGCCGCCAAGGGGTTTCGCCGCCTCAAGGCCCATAAGCAGCTGCCCATCCTCAAGGCTGCGCTTGAGAAGCACCGCCAAAAAGATCCCATGACCGCCGTTGACCCGATCGCAGAGGCCGCCTAACCATGAACCACGCAGCGTCGCCCGCCGCGCTTTTCAACATCAAGCGGGACATTCCCGGGTTCCCCGTCGCGCAGGATCAGCAGGCCCGCAGCAGGCACACGCTCGGGCAGCACCTCGCCGCGCAGGGCGGTGGCAAGCAGCGTCTGCAGCAGCGTGTGCAGCGCGGTGAGGATGGTTTCTCGGATGGTTGGCATTTACGAGCACTCTGAGAGTCGTTATTGCAAAATTAGTGCTTCAAGGCTATATAGCTTCCAAGACATGAGGACCGAATGCCCTGGGCCGTTTCCTTCGCCGACGAGTTCGAGCCGGAGTTCGACGAACTCGATGCCGAGGTTCAGGACGCAATCCTCGCTCGGGTGCTGCTCCTCGAACGCGAGGGGCCTTCGCTCGGGCGACCGCATGCGGACACCCTGACCGGGTCGAAGCATGCGAACATGAAGGAATTGCGCTGTACCGCCGCCGGAGGCGTCTGGCGCATCGCCTTCGCATTCGATCCCGACCGGCAGGCAATCCTGCTCGTCGGCGGGGACAAATCGGGTGGCAGCGAGAAGCGCTTCTACAAGCTGCTGATCGCACGGGCCGACGAAAGGTTCGACCGCCACCTCGGGACACGGAAAGGATGACGGCGATGGCACGTACTCTTCAGGACAAGCTGGCGACCCTCGATCCCGCCCGTCGTGCCGGGATCGAGGCCGAGGCTGCGCGGCTGCACACCGAATATCTGACGCTTCAGGAACTGCGCAAAGCCAAGGCGCTGACGCAGGTGCAACTGGCCGAGACGCTCGGCATACAGCAGGCCACGGTCGCCAAATACGAACGCCAGAGCGACCTGCTGCTCTCGACGCTGACCAGCTATGTCCGCGCGATGGGTGGCTCGCTGAAGCTCATGGTGGAGTTCCCCGGCAAGGCACCGGTTGCACTGGAAGGCTTGGGCGACACCGAAACACCCAGTCGTCGGCGCCGTGGAAGGGACACGGCTGCGGCGCGGCATTGAGGATCACCGCCCCTCCACCCAGTTCGCCACGATCAGCCCCGGCACGGCCTCATGCGCCCGCTCGGCGTCCCGCGCCAGGTCCAGCCGCTTCGGCAGTTTCACCTGCGCCACCAGCAGGAAGATCGGCGCGGTGACCTTTCCGCGTCCGGTCTTCGAGCGGGACACCACGGCCTGACCCTTGGTATTCAGCCGTCCCTCCGCCACAAGCAGGCTTGGACCCGTCCGGCGATAGACGAAGCGCAGGCGCAGACCGCGTCGCCGTTCCCATTCGCCGGGCTTGATCCGACCGCCGCGCAGGGATTTGCCCGCGGCGGGCAGCGGAATCGCCAGCCAGAACCCGTCCTTTGAGCGGATAAGCGGGCCGGTGTCGTGGGCTCCCACGATGACTGGTGCCTTGGACCAGACCAGCGCAGCGGCATCCAGGCTCTCGCCCGACCTCGGGAAGTTCTGGCTGCGGGTCGAGTTGGGGTCGATAATGGCAAGCCATCACCGTTTCGTTGCGACGACAATGTGTTGTTACTCCAACCCCGGCCGAGGGTGCACAATTGTGCCCATTTCCGGCTTGGACATCGAGACCGTTCGGTCGGTAGCATCGGAGCAGGTACTTTCGTCTCTACTGCTCTTTGACATCGTGAAGCCTGGCTGCGGGAACGAGCTCATTTAGCGCGCACCTGTCAGACGCCCGATCAGATTGCGCACATTCGACACATGCCACTGTCCCCCGCGCCGGGTGAGCATTCCTCGGTCGTTCAGTGCCTCTGCAATCGACCGCAATGTCGTGTGGCCCTGCGCCCGGATGTCCGCCAGAACCGGTGCGAGGCTTTCCGCATGCCGATCCGCATTCAACGCTATCGCTGCCCGGAGTGGTGCCGCACCCTTCCCCGCCCGCCGGAGCGCCGCAGCCCCATTCGGGTTTCCCAGTTTCACCCCACGTGCCTTGGCCACGGCCAACGCCTCCTTGGTGCGCCGCGAGATCGCCTCGCGCTCCTGCTGCGCTACCAGCGCCATGATGCCGACGGTCAGGTCATTCGCCTCCGGCATATCGACGGCCACGAACTTCACGCCACTGTCGCGCAACGTCAGCAGGAAGGCCGCGTTGCGCGAGAGCCGGTCGAGCTTGGCGATGACCAGCGTCGCGCCGGTCAAGCGCGCCAGTTGAATCGCCTTGCCGAGTTCCGGCCGGTCGGGGTTCTTGCCGCTTTCCACCTCGGTGAACCGTCCGATCAGGTCAGCCCCGCGCGATTGGGCAAAGCCGTCAATCGTCTGCCGCTGTGCCTCCAGACCAAGCCCGCTCGCCCCCTGCCGGGCGGTCGAGACCCGCTCGTAGGCGATCAGCCGGAAGGATGGGGCAGTCTCTCTGACCATGTACACACCTGCCTAACGTTCGTTGCGCAGTTGTGTACCATCAAAAGCGAGCAGAGTGTACGGCAAGGTATTGATCCGAATTCGGATTTTTGGCTGGCGGCGGCCCCAAGCGGCTACAGAAGATCGATGTCGCTCGCATCAATCGTTCCGGCATCGCCGTCCTGCGGCAGGCCGCCGATAATTCGGATCGTCGTGACCTGCGGACCGGCATCCTTCTGGAACGCGGCGACCCGGCTCCGCGATGCAGGTGTGATGCCAAGCTCGCCCATGTAGCGCCCCATCAGTTCAAGCTGCTTGTTGGCGACGGTAAGCCAGGGGTTCTGCTGGATGTAGCCCGAGGCCGTCTTCACCAGCGTCGGCGTCTCCTTCAGCTTTTCCTCGGCCTCGACCCAGCGGCCGTACGACTGGCAATAGGCCGCCAGCGCCGCGCGGTCGACCAACGTCACCACGCCCATGTCCTGAAGCGCCCCCGCGATACGCCGCCACTCCTCGGTGGCCACGTCCGACAGATGGGGCGGGCAGTCGATCTCCCCCTCTGGCGCCACCGGCTCGTCAGCGTTGTAGCCGCGCTTGCCGGGGTTACCATCGATCAACCGGATCGCCGTGGGCTTTGGTTTGCGACCGCGCATCATGACCCGCTCGTCCCGACCACGCCCTCGATCAGGTCCGGCACTCCTTGCTGCCGGAGGGCCAGCGCATTCAACCTCTCGAGCAGGATTTGCCTCACCGGGCGCTGCGCTACTGTGCTGTCATCAGGCACGGTGGCATGTTCGACGACCGCGGTCTCCCGCCAGCCGCCTTGCGTCTTGAGATAGAAGATCATGCATGCTGTATCTCCGCTGCGCGCCTTGGTGATCAGACCCTGGGCTATCGCCCCGATCGCCTTGGCCTTGCCGCGTTTATAGCGTGCGGCGATTTCCTCGTCGCGCGCCATCATGTCATAGAAGGTGCGCCGCCCGATCCCGAAGTAATCGGCGATCTGCTCGGACGACAGCACTGCGGCCAGGGTTTCGACCTCGGCCTTCTGCACATCCGAGAACTGCATCGGCTGGCGTGCCATCAAGCACCCCCGGCGAGATCAGGCTGGGAGGTAGTTGCGCGCCTGCTCTCGCGCCCCCACCGCGCGAAGGCACGCCGGAGTACATAGATGCGTGCGAGCCAGGCCAGCGTGAAGGCGAGGTCGAGCTTCAGTGACTGGACCAGCGGCAGGCTAAGGCCCGCCACCGGGAACAGCGCGAGTTGCAGCAGCGCGGTGACACCATAGCCGACCGCGACATTGGCCGCGGCCTTGAGCGTGAAAAGGCGGTGTGACTGTCTCATGGCGCGCCCTCCGAACGCGCGACTGCGATTTCGGCGAAACTTTCGCCCCCCTCAAGCCGTGCCTTCTGCCCCGTGAACGCCTGCCAGCGCAGGATCGCCACATCGACATAGGCCGGATCAAGCTCGATGGCGTAGCACGCGCGTCCCGTGCTTTCCGCGGCAATGATCGTCGTCCCCGATCCGGAGAAGGGTTCATAAACCGCCTGCCCCGGGCTGGAGTTGTTCAGGATCGGCCGGCGCATGCATTCGACCGGCTTTTGCGTGCCGTGGATGGTCTCGGCATCCTGATCGCGGCTGGCAATCTGCCAGAGCGTGGTTTGCTTGCGATCGCCGCTCCAGTGCCCCGTCGCGGCCTTGCGCACCGCGTACCAGCAGGGTTCGTGCTGCCAATGATAGTCGCCGCGGCTCAGCACCAGCCGCTCCTTCGCCCAGATGATCTGCGAGCGGACATTGAACCCCGCGGCCTCGAGGCTGTCCGCAACCGTGGTGGCATGCAGCGCCCCATGCCAGACATAGGCCACGTCGCCGGGAAAGAGCGCCCAGGCGGCGCGCCAGTCGGCTCGGTCGTCGTTAAGGACTTTGCCCGTCCGTTTGGTCTCAGAGGCCCCGGCCCGGTTGCGCCAGTCGGGATCATACATCACGCCGTAGGGCGGATCGGTGACCATTAGGTGCGGCGCAACACCCGCCAAAAGCCGCGTCACGCCGCCCGCGTCCGTGGCATCGCCGCACAGCAGCCGGTGCGCGCCCAACTGCCACAGATCGCCCAGCCGGGAGGTCGAAACGGCCGGCGCCTCGGGCACCTCGTCCTCGCGCGGGTCGGCCGCATCGCCGCGCAGCAGCGCATCGATCTCACGGGGCTCGAATCCCAGCGTGCCAAGATCGAGGCCGAGCGCATCGAGCTCGCCCACCTCCAGCGCCAGCATCGTGCTGTCCCAACCCGCCTGTTCCGCTAACCGGTTGTCGGCGAGGATGTAGGCCCGCTTCTGCGCCTCCGTGAGATGGCCCAACTCGATCACCGGCACCGTCGCGAGGCCAAGCTTGCGCGCCGCCATCACCCGGCCATGTCCCGCGATAATGCCATTCTCGCCATCGACCAGCACAGGATTGGTGAACCCGTATTCCCGGATCGCCCCGGCCAGCAACGCCACCTGCGCCTCACTGTGGGTGCGAGCATTGCGCGCATAGGGCACCAGATCCCCGAGCGGGCGGTGTGTGATCGCGAGGCCCGCCCCGCTCGCCAGTGCCGCCCGGTCTTGCGGAACAGCCCCGATCTCGTCGCCTCGCACTGCCTTCGTCATGCCTGATCCCCTGCTGACCCCCGGCTAGACAAAATCGCGGGGACGGATGCCTTAGGGGCAGTATATCAAAGGCGTAAACTATTGTAAAAATGACATTATTTGACATTTCTCGACATTGTGCGTCATGCCACGCCAAAAGCATTCGCGCCATCGCTCTTCCCAACGCGCAAGAGTCCGAGGTGTAATTGCGTATGACGGATATGACAGAAGAAAAGGGTTTCTGTCTCACGCGCGCACGTGGAAACAATTACCAATCCTACTGTCACATCCGTCATGTGATCATGAGGTACCGAAGACCTCCGCCGCGGCCGAACCACCCATGCCATCTTTGAATTGACAATACGCTCACCGCAGGGTTGAAATCCCTTACGCGCTAGGGAACCAGAACCAATGGGCCATATTCATCTTGGCGTTCTGCCCAGTTCGAAGAAGTGGCGCGAGGTCGTGGCACTTCTGGAAGACGGCCTTCCGGATGAAGAGGTTCTGCAAGCCAGCGCGCTTGCCGCCGAGCGTGACCTGGATCGAGCCGCACACGATCCGCTCTTCGTCGAATGCGTTCGCCTGCTCGCCATGATCCCGCAAGCGGCCCGATCGCCAGACTTCGGCCAAGGTTTGCGCGATCTTGATATTGCTGTCGCCTCGTCGCCGGACCTCCTGCAAATCCTCTCTGCCACGGGGCGGCACCTTGATCTTGTCGCGCGCAGCCTCGGGCACCGCAGCGATTTCGGGGAACTCGCACGCAAGGCGCTGCTCTCGACCCTCTCGAGCGCAATGACGGACGCCATGCCGAGCCTGTTCGAAGCAACACCTAGCGATGTTCGGGATGCTGCGCGCGGCTTTGCGCAATCCGCACGGTTTTCTTCTCTTGCGCGTAGCTTTTACACGCGGCTACTGTCTGACACATTGCACTCTTGGCTCGACCGGACCCTCTCTGCACATGTCGGAGACGGCCTGCGCTTTCGGAGCATGGAAGCTCGCTCGGGCTTCGACGCCGCCCTGACCCAGTATTGTTTTGAGGCCACCCGCATCATTCGGGAGTTTGCCGGCGGATGGTACGGCAAGACCGTCTATCGGGACGGCGCCATCTCAACGCAGCAGGCGACGGTGTTTGGCGCCGTGGCCTTCAAGAAGATTTCCGAAGAACTCCGCCACAAACGGGGTGCCGATGACTGAGACATTGGTTCGGGTCGAGACTGGGTCACAAGACCGCGTGCGGGACATGGTCATCCGGATCAATGGCGCAAACCCCACGTTCGACCTGCAGACAGACCCAATCGAGCATCAATTGCTGGTGCCCGCCAACGAGCTTCTCCTCGACCTTCTTGATGTTGCTGCGTCGGTCTTCGCCGCCGACAGTTCCGTTCCGCGCGGTGGCGCGACCCGGCCCGAGTTCGGCGCGGGGTGGCGGCGGCGAATGACCTTCAGCATCCCTGTGCGCAGCCCCGATATCTGGAATCGTCCCGAAGTCACGGCGGCTCTTGTCGACGCCGTCGAGTTTCTGACCGACGACGAGGTGGCGTTCGAGTTTCACAAAGGGCGCCAAAGCATTGGCCCGCAGCAGTATTTCGACTTTGCGGGGGATTCCGCGCATAGTGGTCAGATCGAGGATGTCCTCCTGTTTTCTGGGGGGCTCGACTCGCTCTCCGGCGCGGTAGAGCGATTGACCCAAGGGCCAGGGCGCATCGCCCTCGTCACGCACCTCTCGGCGAACAAGATCATAAAGCATCAGAAACTCCTCATAGAAGCGTTGAAGAAGCGCTTTCCTGGTCGCATCCTGCACATCCCCATCCGCGCCACACGCAAGGGTTCTGAGGCCGCAGAAACCACACAAAGATCCCGATCCTTTCTCTTCGCATCGCTCGCCTATGTGGTGGCCCGCATGCTGGGCGCAAAACGGATCGCCTTCTACGAAAACGGGATCGTCAGTCATAACCTCCCGATCAGTACTCAGGTGATCGGCACCATGGCCACCCGCACCACGCATCCTCTGTCGCTCGTCAAACTCGGGGCCTTTCTCGACACCTTGGGTGGCTCGCCCATCCCGATAGAGAACCGCTTTGCCTGGTTGACCAAGGCGGAGGTGATCACGCGTCTTACCGAGAATGGCGGGGCCGATCTGATCAAGACATCGATAAGTTGCACTCAGGTCCGCGATCAATCGGTACTGCACACCCACTGCGGAGCCTGCTCGCAATGTCTCGACCGGCGCTTTGCCATGCTGGCCACCGGTCTGCACGTTCACGAACCGGACGATATGTACCTCACCGACGTCATCAGCGGCGCGCGCGATGCAGGGCGATCGCGCACCATTGCGCTCGATTGGATAGCACATGCCTGTCGGCTGGCAGACCTCAGCCAGCGAGACTGGATGGATCGCTTCGGCAGCGAGTTGCTACGGATCGTCGAAGGCCTCCCAAACCTTTCCGGAACCGACGCCTTGCAGCGGATCATTGCCCTGCACCAGCGCCATTCGAACACTGTCAAAAAGGCCCTCGAAGACGCCGTCGCCAAATATGCGCCCGACCTTGTCTCTCGAAGTTTGCCTGTGACTTCCCTTCTGCGCCTTTATCTCAATGATCCGCCAGGAACGCCAAGCCTGCCCCGCCTCGCGCGTGGCAGGTATGTTTCTGCAGAGCCCTCTGTCGCCGCGCCTACCCTCGACGCGGGCACGCGCGATACGGGCATCTTTCCCCTGCAGGTTGCGTTTCACAATGACGGTAAGGATGACCTCATCACAGTCAGAGGCCTCGGCGAGGTACGCGGGCGGTCCGCCAGCGCCGCCCACCTGCTGCGCCCGGCTTACGAAGAGGACCAGAAGAAAGGGCTGAACTCCGACAACCACACCTTCGTTCCGGCAATGTCCCTGTTCCTTCCCGTTCATGTCAGCAAAGCTGCTGTGCGCAAATGCGTGCAGCGTTGCCGGGACGCGCTGGCGGAATTCTACCGTGCAATTGAGGGGCATGACCCGCCACGGGATCTGCTAATCGAGAACAAGCCGCAGCGCGGCTACCGACTCGATCCGACCTGCAAGATCGTGGATCGGGACCAATCGAAGTAGCAAACGCAATCGCCCGACGATGACCGATTCTCCAAGAATGTCACGGAGCAGCGCGTTCGTGTCACGCAGCAACGCTTGACGCACGGTATTTCCTGCATTTTTCCCGCCAAAATGTCACGGAGCGCGACGGGAGGCGTCACGCCACGATCCTCGCGTAACACACTGATTTCACGTCATTATGTATGAGTTAGGTGCCGATTTTGGTGCCGCAGGAGATCAGGCATGCAACATCAATGTGACCAGGAGGGTGCGGGACATCGGGACGGCCCGATTTTACCCGAACACATCGTCGCAAAACGCTGGAACAAATCCGTCCGTACCTTGCAAAGGTGGCGTCGGGCGGGCACCGGCCCTGCCTACCTGCAGATCGGCGGCAGTGTCTTCTACCGCTCCAACGACATCATCGCCTTCGAGGATGCGTCCCGCCGGATTGGGGGAGAACCAGCATGAACGCTTCTCGCACGCCCCCACATCCCGACCAATTTTCTCCCGATGCAACTGCGATCGCCGACTTCCTCGACCTCGTCTTTGGCGACACTCATGGCTTCGTTCCGGTCCGCCTGCTGACCGAGAAAGGTACGCAGGCTGGCAAGCCTTGGAGCAAGTATCCTCCGGTCGGCCAGTACCTGGCGGGCACAATCGTGCTTGAGGCCGAACGCGCGGCGCGCGAGGGACGCGGCATCTTCATCGTGCCTGGGACGGTGGCTCAGCCAGGCAGTGCAAAGGCGCGCGAAGTTTGCGAGATGGCGGTCATTCTCGTCGATCTGGACGAAGGCGACATTGAGGCCAAGCGCGCCCATCTGGTGGAGCATCTTGGCGTGGCAACGCTCGAGGTTGCGTCCGGCGGCAAGACCAGCGACGGCGCCGACAAGCTTCACATCTACTGGTGCCTGACCGAAGCTGGTCGGGGTGACGACATTGGCCGCATCTGTCGGTTGCGCAAAGTCCTTGCTCTGAAGGCCGGAGGTGATCCCTCCTTCGGCAGCGCCCATCAGCCAATCCGCGTGCCCGGCTCGATCCATGGCAAACAGGGCCGCCGCGCGATCGTGCGCATCGTCGGCCGCTCTGCACAAAAGTACGACCTCGACGAGTTTGCGGAGGCGGTGGCAAGAATGCCGGTTCTCCCCGGGCAGGCGATAATCCCCGCATCGACACCCACGGCAAAGCCGGGCCCAACGGCACGCCAATTGATGACTCGCGTGATCCGGGAAGGGGGTTCCGACGGGACCACGCGTTTTGACGCGCTCTCGAGGGTCATCGGGCACTGGATCCGGCAGGCGCGATCGGGGCAGATAACTCTCGACGAGGCCTGGGACGCCGTCCAGAACCACAATGCCGCCGTGATTGCGCCGCCTTGGCCCGACGACCGTCTCCGCCAGGAATTCGACGCTCTCCTCCAGCGCGACACAAGGAGCACCGGGCCAATCCCCGCCGCTCTGGCCAAGAACGCCCTTGTTCTGCCGATACCTGAGCTGAGCGAGGATGCTCTTGCCGCCAGCTTCGTTGCGACCGTCGGGCAAGTCTGGCGCCACGTCGCGATTTGGGGCACCTGGATGTATTGGGACGGTACGTACTGGGCGAAAGACGAGCTTGGCGCGGTTCGCGAAGCGGTTCGGCAGGTTTGCCGGGCCGCTGTAGTGGGCCACGACAAACCCTCTGAGGCGCGCCGCATCGCCTCCGATAAGACCATCGCCGCAGTGCTCCGCATCGCCGCAACGGATCCCCAGACGGCCACCAGCAGCGACGCCTGGGACCAGGCACCGATGCTTCTCAATACGCCCGATGGAATCGTGGACCTCGCGACGGGGGAAGTGCTTCCCCACGATCCGGCGCGGATGCTCACCCAGATCACAATCGCATCCCCGGGTTCCAGCTGCCCGCGCTGGGAGAGGTTCATCGACGAGATCACCGGTGGCGACCACGAACTTGCCGCCTATCTGGCGCGGCTGAGCGGTTATTGCCTGACAGGGGCAATGCGGGAACAGGTGTTCTTCTTCCTGCATGGCGCTGGCGGCAACGGCAAATCCGTACTCCTGAAGACGCTGTTGGCCGTCATGGGCAGCTATGCCACCACAGCGCCACTCGACACCTTCATGGCGGCCTCAGGAGAACGGCATCCAACTGACCTCGCAGGACTGCGCGGCGCACGCCTGGTGACTGTCACGGAGACCGAAGAAGGACGCGCCTGGGCCGAGACCCGCATCAAGACGATCACCGGTGGCGATCCGATCAAGGCGCGGTTCATGCACCGCGACTTCTTCGAATTCGCCCCCTCGTTCAAGCTGATCATCTCAGGAAACCATCGCCCACGATTGAACGGTGTCGGCGAAGCGATGCGGCGGCGGCTGCACCTCGTGCCCTTCACCGTGACGTTCACGGATCAAGGACGTGACGCATCCATCGAAGACGCTCTCACCGCAGAACGCGACGGCATTCTCGGCTGGATGCTCAAGGGCTGTACCGAATGGCAGCGGATCGGACTCGCGCCGCCGGCCACGATTCTGGAAGCAGTAGAAGAGTATTTTGCGGACGAGGATCTCTTCGGGCAGTGGATTGCAGAGCAGTGCATCACTGGCCCCTCCCAACGAGCCACCGCGGCTGATCTCTTCGGCAGTTGGTCCAGCTTCGCCGACCGGAACGGCATTCCCAGAGGTTCACAGAAGTCGCTAGGCGAAGCGATGCGGCAGCGAGGGTTTCGTCCGGCCCGCAGCCCCGGTGCACGACGTTGGCAGGGCATTTCTGTCCGGATGACCGGGGAGCCCGAGGCGTGAACCCCTATCCTGCAGCCCTTATGAAGCCGCTCGAACGCCGCGCCGAGCTTTGCGCCATTCTCGCCCGTGGCCTGTGCCGATTGAAGATGAGAGACGCGGCAGAAGTATCTGCTGTGGATGGAGAAACTTCGCTTCACTTTCCGCCCGACCAGAGCGGTCATGCAACCACCCCAAAACGGAGAGTTGCATGACCGACCCGATCCCCGCGCGCCTGGCCGCGTTGAAGACGACCCCGACGCCCGACCTGAAGCAGCAGTGGCGCGAGCTCTTCGACAGCGCGCCACCGCCGTTCAACCGGCGATATCTGGAAAGCCGCCTAGCCTATCGTATCCAGGAACTGGCCTATGGCGGGCTGAAGCCCGAGACGATCCGGCGGCTCGAACGGCTGGGCGAAGACCTGGACGGCGGCGACCGGAAGAAGAGCCGCATCCGCGCCGACATGATGCCGATCGCCGGGACAAGGCTGCTCCGCGAGTATCAAGGCGTCGAGCAGGTCGTGACCGTCTTGCAGAACGGGTTCGAATGGCAGGGGCGGCCGTACAAGTCGCTGTCCGCGATCGCCCGGGCCATCACCGGCACGCGCTGGAACGGCTGGGTGTTCTTCGGGCTGAAAAACCACAGGGGGCGGACATGACGAAGCCACCGGAAAAATCGAAGGTGCTCCGCAAGCTGCGCTGCGCCGTCTATACCCGAAAATCCTCGGAAGAAGGGCTGGAGCAGGAGTTCAACAGCCTCCACGCCCAGCGGGAGGCCTGCGAGGCCTACATCGCCAGCCAACGCTCCGAGGGCTGGGTGCTGGTGCGCGACCAGTATGACGACGGTGGGGTTTCTGGCGGCACGCTGGAACGCCCCGGCCTGAAACGGCTGCTGGCCGACATCGAAGACGGGCTCGTCGACGTGGTGGTGGTCTACAAGATCGACCGCCTGTCGCGCTCGCTGATGGATTTTTCCAAACTTGTCGAGGTGTTTGACCGGAACGGGGTGACCTTCGTCTCGGTAACCCAGTCCTTCAACACCACCACGTCCATGGGACGGCTGACGCTGAACATTCTGCTCAGCTTCGCCCAGTTCGAGCGCGAAGTGACCGGCGAACGCATTCGCGACAAGATCGCCGCCTCCCGCCGCAAGGGCATGTGGATGGGCGGCGTCCCGCCGTTGGGCTATGTGGTCAAGGACCGCAAGTTGGTGGAAAACCCCGGCGATGCCGCACATGTCCGCTGGGTCTTCGCCCGCTTCATCGAGATCGGCTCGGGCACCGTGCTGGCGCGGGAACTGGCCGCGCGCGGCGTCACGACCCGCCGCGGCCACCGCATCGACAAGAAGTTCATCTATCGGATGCTGAACAACCGCGCCTACATTGGCGAGGCGGTCCACAAGGGCGACAGCTATCCCGGTGAGCATGACGCGATCATCGAGCGCGAGATGTGGGACAAGGTTCACGCCATCCTGCAGGAGAGCCCCCGGAAGCGCGCCGCCCGCACACGCGCCGACACGCCCGCGCTGCTGAAGGGGCTACTGTTCGGCCCAGATGGCGCCGCGTTCTCACCGACGCATACCCGGAAGGGGGATCGTCTCTACCGCTACTATGTCAGTCAGACCGTGCTGAAGCATGGTGCTGGATCCTGCCCCATCGGCCGCGTGCCAGCGGGCGAGATCGAGGCCGCAGTGATCGACCAGCTTCGCGCCGTATTCCGCCAGCCAGAGATCGTCGCAGGGACGTGGAAGGCCGCCCGCGCCCATGCCGACGACATCACCGAGGCCGACGCCCGCGCGGCGTTGCAGCAGCTCGAACCGCTGTGGGACAAACTTTTCCCCGCCGAGCAGGCGCGCATCGTGGCGCTGCTGGTCGAACGCGTAGACATCGGCGCGGACGGCCTGAATGTCCGGCTGCGCGTTGACGGTCTCGCCGGCCTCGCGCGCGAGATGCTGGCCGGCGATATGGGTGCGGCCGCATGACCCGCGGGGCGCCGATCCCCGAGACGGTGACGCTCCACGTCCCATTCGGTGTCGTGAAGCGCGGCGGCCGCAAGGAAATGCAACTGCCGGAGGGAGTCGCGCAGTCGCGCCGGAACGACAATACGCTGGTCAAGGCGCTTGCACGCGCATACCGGTGGAAGCGCATGGTGGATTCCGGGGAGTTTGCCACCATCGCCGAACTGACTGAACGCGAGGGGATCGCGCCGTCCTACATGACGCGCGTCCTACGTCTGACGCTGCTGGCACCGGACATAGTCGAGGCAATCGTGGACGGAACACAGGGGCCGGACGTGACGCTGGCGAATTTGATGGAGCCGTTTCCGCTGGATTGGAAAGCGCAGACATCCAGGCAATCGGTCTGAAACAGATGGGGCAGGCCGCAGCCTGCCCCAATGGTGTGGTTTTAACCTTATCGCGGGAAAGACCACGCCGCTTCTTCTGCTAGGAATTTTAGGGTATCCCGGAATATGCTGGCTTGGCAAGCATTTCGGAGGGCCTATGTATCGTTTCGCTTTCGACCTCGGAACCAACTCCCTTGGCTGGGCCGTCTATCGCTTGACCAATGACACGCGGCCCGCTTCCATTGAAAGGACAGGGGTGAGGATCTTCCCAAACGGTCGGGATCCACAGTCGAAGGAGTCGAATGCCGCTGGCCGCAGAATGCCGCGCGGCGCAAGGCGGAGGCAGGATCGAAGCCTGGGACGAAGGAAGCGGCTGCTCGATGACCTGATCGGGTTTGGCCTGCTGCCATCAGATGCAGATGCCCGCAGCGCGGTCTTTGCCGCAAATCCCATCGAAGCACGGGCTCGGGCCGCGCGCGAACAGGTGGCTCTGGAACAACTTGGCCGGGCACTCTGGCACATGTCGAAACATCGCGGTTTCAAGAGCAACCGCCGCGCCGACAAGGATGCGGATGAAAAGGGCAAGATCGCGATCGCCTCGGCCGCCCTTCTAGAGCGACTGAGGGCAGACGGGCACCCGACATACGGCGCCTTTCTGCACGCGCGCCTCGTCCGAGGTGAAGGAACGCGCATACGCCCGGCAGGCGACGGCGCAAAGCTGTCCTACGAATTCTACCCGACACGCGCTCTTCTGGAGGCCGAGTTCGATCACATCTGGGCCATCCAAGCGGGCTTCCACCCGTCCCTGACCGAAGCGATGCACGAGCGGCTGCGCGACACCATCTTCTTTCAGCGCCCCCTGCGCCCCGTCCGTCCGGGGAAATGCACATTCTTCCCCGATCAGGACCGGCTGCCGCGCTGGCACCCGGCCGCACAGGAGTTTCTGATCCTGTCACAGCTCAACCATTTGCGCATCGTCGACGATCAAGGCGAACAGCCACTGGACATCACCGCGCGGGATCTTGTCGCGCGTACGTTGATGGCTGGAACAAAACTGTCATGGTCGGGCCTGAAAAAGACCCTGAAGCTGCCGTCACAGGCCGAGTTCAACCTCGAAAAGGGCGGCCTGAAGGAGCTTGCACGGAATGACGTGGCGGCACGACTGCTGGGCGATACGAAGAAACCCGGACCGCTGGCGACGCTCTGGCCGACCCTCGACAGCGCCACGCAAGAGGAAATCCTGTGGCAGATATCGGAGGTCGCAGACCCGGAAGAGCTCATCTGCTGGCTTATGGAAAGGCTCGGGCTTTCTCGCGAGGTGGCGGAAAGGGTCGAGAAGATCCCACTGCCGGACGGTCACCTGCGTTTCTGCAAGACAGCGACGCAGGCGATTGTCGAAAAACTGCGCTGCGACGTCATTCCCTATGACGAAGCCGTCCGGCGCGCGCCTTTGCTTGGCGGGGCGGGGCTGGACCACTCCGATTTTCAGGCCGAAGAAGGCGTCGATACCCTGCCGCCCTACAACCGGCTGCCCGTTCTACAGCGCATGATCGGCAACGGAACCAGCGATCCGAAAGACACGGACCTGCTGCGCTATGGCCGGATCACCAACCCGACCGTGCACATCGCCTTGGGCCAGTTCCGGCGCGTGATGAATGCGCTGATCGCAGAATACGGTAAGCCTGCGCAGGTCGTCATCGAGGCCACGCGAGACATGGCCAAGTCAGCCGAGGAACTGAACAAGATCGAGAAAACCATCCGCGACAACGAAAAACGCAATGATCGCTGGCGTGCCGAGCTTCAGAAAGCGGGGCTGCTGGTGGAAGGCGCGCGGATCGGCGACCGGTTCTTGAGGATGCGCCTATGGGAGGAGATTGGCAGAGGCCCGGCAGATCGGCTCTGTCCCTACACCGGTCGCCCCATCGCGCTGCATCAGCTGCATTCCGACGAGATCGAGATCGATCATATCCTGCCCTTCGAGCAAACCTTCGACGACAGTCCAGCCAACAAGAGCCTGTGTTTCCGCGATGCCAACCGCCGCAAGGGCAAGCTGTCGCCGGCTGCAGCGGCCGACCGGCAGCCAGACTTCTTCGATCTGGCTGCCATCATCGGGCGCACGAAACACCTGCCCGCCAACAAGGCCTGGCGGTTTCTGCCCGGTGCCATGGAAAAATGGGAAGAGACGCGCGGTTTCGAGGATCGCCAGTTGAACGCCACCGGCTATCTGGCCCGAGTTGTCCGCGCCTATACCGAGGCGCTGTTCCCGAAAACCGATGCCGAGGGCAAGCGACGCAGCCATGTCTGGGTCCTGCCCGGTCGCATGACCGCGATGTTGCGGCACCGCTGGGGTCTGAACCTGGGCGATCACAACCGTAAGTCACGCGACGATCACCGCCACCATGCGATCGACGCCGCCGTGGTGGGCGTGATCGACCGGCGGATGGTGCAGGTGTTGCAGACCCATGCGCGGAACCTGGGGGTGGAGCGGCTGGACCGCGTGTTACCCGCGCCGCCAGAACCCTTCGAAGGTTTCCGCGACGCCGTGCTGGCTGCCGTCGAAAAGGTCAACGTCAGCCATCGTGCGCAACACGGCAGCATCGACCCAACCGATCCATCGCAGACCAGCGGCAGGCTGCATGAGGATACAGTCTTTGGTCTTGTGCGGGATGTGCCAGAGAACCAGGCCGAGCGCACCATCGGCAATGTCGTTGTGCGCAAACCCATAACCGGCTTGACCGAAAAGGAAATCGGACAGGTGCGCGACGTCAAGATGCGCCTCAGTCTGCAGGATGCCACCAGTTTAGCCCGCGACAAATCCTTGCCGGAGGCAGAGCGCAAGAAGCGCCTGCCCGAGGCGCTGGCGAAATGGGTTCAGGAAACCGGCCACCGCAAACTGCGTATCCTGAAGCCCGAAGCTGGCGTTCGCCCCGTTCATGACCGTGATGGCAAGCCCTACAAATGGCTGGTGCCCGGTGAAATCTCCTGGCTCGACATCCTAGAAGCGCCTGACGGCACATGGTTTCAGCACGCCACAGACATCTGGGCGGCAAACTCGGGTGGGGCCGAGCCCTGGAACGTCGCGCACCCCAGCGCACGTTTCATCATGCGCGTCCACAAGAATGACACCATTCAAGTGTTCGATTGGGACGACAGAAACAAGTGTGTCGTGGAAGGAAGCAACCAGATCAAGAGGATCGTACGCTTGGAACCGAGCGCCAACAGAATGCGGCTCGTCGGCATAAACGACGCAGGCAAGTTTGACGAACGGCACAACGAGCCAAACGATCCCTTCCGCTGGGATCTTGCCACGATCAGCAAACTGAAGCTCCGCCGCGCCCGGCGCGTGCGGATCGACGAATTGGGGCGGGTTCACACGATCCCGCATGGGACAGTTTAGAAAATGGGCTAACAGGCAGGCCAACCGCTCGGGCGCATTCCCTAAAGGAGGCTCTCATGGTTGGACGGATACTGGAACTGACGAAGCCCGGGCTTTCGGTGCACAAGCGCCGCGGGTTCCTGGCGGTAGATACAAGCGACGGCGAGGCCGGGCGCATCGCGTTTGATGATGTGGAGGCGGTGCTGGTGGCCAGTCCCGGAATGGTCTGGTCGAACACAGCGCTTGCCGAACTTGCGGCACGGCAGGTGCCAGTCATGGTGCTGGGCCAGGACTTCACCCCGGTGGCGGTAATGTTGCCGCTCAACGGGCATTTCCAGCAGGCGCATCGGATCAGGGCACAGGCTGATGCGTCATTGCCGTTTCGCAAGCAGGCCTGGGCCACTCTGGTCCGCCACAAGATCACCGCACAGGCGGAGGCGCTCGAGCGCGTGAACGAGCCCTCCGAGCGATTGCGACGACTGGCAACAGCCGTGCGCTCCGGCGACCCTGACAATCGCGAGGCCCAAGCTGCGCAGGCCTATTGGCCTTTGATGATGGACAAGGCATTTCGGCGTGACCGCGACACCTCGGGCGCGAATGCCCTGCTGAACTATGGCTATGCCGTTCTGAGAGCAGCGACTGGCCGCGCGATCGTGGCCGCGGGGCTGCATCCGTCCTTGTCCGTCCATCATCGCTCAGGCGGCGATGCGCTGGCGCTGGCCGATGATCTGATGGAGCCTTTCCGCCCCACCGTCGACCTGATCGTCCGTCGCCTTTGCGCGGAGGGCATCACCGAGGTCGCCGAGGCGCGCGGTGCACTGGTGGCCAGCCTTGCGGCCGATTTCCCGACGTCACAAGGCGCAAGCCCGCTTTCTCAGGTTCTTGTGCGCCTTGCGCAAAGTCTCGCCCAGTCGTGTGAAAACGGCAAACTGCGCCTCATCTTCCCGGACCGGCCAATCCCCATCGCCTCTGAAGTCCACGACGATGAATGAAAATGGCTTCAAACAGCTTTCAGGATACAGAATCATGTGGGTATGGGTGCTTTTCGATCTGCCGGTGCTGACCAGCGCCGAACGCAAGCGGGCCACGCGGTTTCGCAACGATCTGTTGGACCTTGGCTTTGAAATGGTTCAGTTTTCGGTCTATCTTCGGCACGCGTGGAGCAAGGAAAAGGCCGAGAGCTATGCAAGACATGTTGGCGACGTCGTCCCGGACCCCGGCCATGTGCAGGTGCTGTTCTTCACGGACAAGCAATATGCCCTCAGTCAGGTTTTCCACGGCAAGCGTAGATCGAAGGCCCCTGCAGAAAAACCGGCTCAACTCGTGCTGTTTTGAGCAGGCAAGGAGCGTTTTTTCTGCGGCTCAGCCAAGAAAAAGCCCCGCGCAACAAGAGGTTGCGCGGGGTAGATCCTAGCAGAAGAAGCGGCGTGGCCAAGCCCGGACTAGGATGGAGCGCTCAAACGGGACGCCTGTATCCTAGCAGAAGAAGCGGCGTGGCCAAGCCCGGACTAGACCTTCGGGATCATGTCGATCATGATCATCCTAGCAGAAGAAGCGGCGTGGCCAAGCCCGGACTGACCATCCGGTCGGTCGACTATCTGGTCAATCCTAGCAGAAGAAGCGGCGTGGCCAAGCCCGGACTCGATCAGCATCAGGGACATGTTCAGTGATATCCTAGCAGAAGAAGCGGCGTGGCCAAGCCCGGACTGGTTGAGGAGTGGATGTCGTGAATGGTCTATCCTAGCAGAAGAAGCGGCGTGGCCAAGCCCGGACTGTTTCGTCGTCATCAGCCGGGTCACGGGGATCCTAGCAGAAGAAGCGGCGTGGCCAAGCCCGGACCCATAGGGCGCGAGGGCTTCGTCAATATCGATCCTAGCAGAAGAAGCGGCGTGGCCAAGCCCGGACATAAATCCCGACGCGGTGGCCGCGCCCCGAATCCTAGCAGAAGAAGCGGCGTGGCCAAGCCCGGACTAGCTTTCCTTGCCGATGCGCTTGGCGATCATCCTAGCAGAAGAAGCGGCGTGGCCAAGCCCGGACGGGAATGGCCGGCGGTGTCCAGTTTTTCAGGATCCTAGCAGAAGAAGCGGCGTGGCCAAGCCCGGACCGTCACTTGCAGCGACGCGCCTCAAACATCATCCTAGCAGAAGAAGCGGCGTGGCCAAGCCCGGACAGCATATACTCGCCATTGATACAGTATCCGATCCTAGCAGAAGAAGCGGCGTGGCCAAGCCCGGACGGGCGCAAACTACCCCAGTCGATACCCTGCATCCTAGCAGAAGAAGCGGCGTGGCCAAGCCCGGACGTCACGCTGGCCCAATCGCAGAAGCGCGAAATCCTAGCAGAAGAAGCGGCGTGGCCAAGCCCGGACAAGCTGCGAAATCGCCTTCGCAAACTGTTTATCCTAGCAGAAGAAGCGGCGTGGCCAAGCCCGGACGTACCGCTATAAGCGCCGCCGGTCGTGCCAATCCTAGCAGAAGAAGCGGCGTGGCCAAGCCCGGACGGCGTGATCGTGGTAGCCATCGGCTATTCTATCCTAGCAGAAGAAGCGGCGTGGCCAAGCCCGGACGACGGCAGCTGCCGCGTCTTTGAGCGCATGATCCTAGCAGAAGAAGCGGCGTGGCCAAGCCCGGACTCGACCCGGGCGAGCGCGCGGCCGACACCGATCCTAGCAGAAGAAGCGGCGTGGCCAAGCCCGGACATGGTGCCCGAAGTCGCGACCTGCACGGCCATCCTAGCAGAAGAAGCGGCGTGGCCAAGCCCGGACAGCCAGGCTGAGCGGCCAACCACCCCAAGCATCCTAGCAGAAGAAGCGGCGTGGCCAAGCCCGGACTGACCTCAGCGGCTGTGGTGATACCTCCCTATCCTAGCAGAAGAAGCGGCGTGGCCAAGCCCGGACAGATCCATGGCGCCATCGCCGGAAGTGGCGATCCTAGCAGAAGAAGCGGCGTGGCCAAGCCCGGACAGGGCGTCTACGATGGCACTCCCTGCCGTCATCCTAGCAGAAGAAGCGGCGTGGCCAAGCCCGGACGAAGACAACAAGCGACCGGTGCTTTATGTCCATCCTAGCAGAAGAAGCGGCGTGGCCAAGCCCGGACTACAAACCGGTGCGGGTTCTGTGGCCCAACATCCTAGCAGAAGAAGCGGCGTGGCCAAGCCCGGACGAACATTGCTGTGAACTCGCCTCCCCCCCCCCCCGCTGCGCACATCCATGAAATGGGTTTGGATTTCAGGGCCGCCTGCACTGGAAATGGAACTGCGAAACGATCAATTCGTAAGGCGCAATTATCTTCTTATTATCAATATCTTACGGAAATTCACCAAAATTGCGCAGGCAACAGGTCCGGAGAATTTCGGCCCCGAGAGCACGCCTCCGGGCATCCGAGCGCGTAGGACGGTGAACAGCCCACCCCGCATAACCTTTGAATATAACGGAAAAATCCGGCCGCAGCCGGATCGGGAGAACTCTTTCGCAAGGGCAAGTGGCGGAGACGAAGGGATTCGAACCCTCGAGACGGTTTCCCGCCTGCACCCTTAGCAGGGGTGTGCCTTCGACCACTCGGCCACGTCTCCGCCGACCCGTTTAATGGCACTGACCAGAGGGGGCAAGGGGGGAATTCACCGGTTCAGGCGTTGAACAGGAAATGTAGCACGTCCCCGTCCTTCACCTCGTAACCCTTGCCCTCGACACGGAACTTGCCCGCCTCCTTCGCGCCGGCCTCGCCGCCGTGGGCGACATAGTCCGCATAGCCCACCGTCTCGGCCCGGATGAAGCCGCGCTCGAAATCACCGTGAATCACCGCCGCGGCCCGCGGTGCCAGCGTGCCACGGCGGATAGTCCAGGCGCGCGCCTCCTTCGGGCCCACCGTAAAATAGGTCTGCAGGCCCAGAAGGTCGTAGCCCGCGCGGATCAGACGGTCGAGACCGGCCTCCTCAAGGCCCATCTCCTCAAGGAACATCGCCGCTTCCTCGGGGTCGAGTTGGCTGATCTCCTCCTCGATCCGGGCCGAAATCACCACCGTGCCCGCGCCCTGTTCGGCAGCCATCTTCGCCACCCGCTCGGATTGCGCGTTGCCGGTGGCGGCGGCGCTTTCCTCGACATTGCAGACATAAAGCACGGGCTTGGCGGTCAAAAGCTGAAGCTGGCTCCAGGCGCGGGCCTCGTCCTCGGGCACGGTGACGGTGCGGGCGGGGCGGCCATCTTCCAGCGCGGCCTGCGCCAGGCGCAGCAGCTTGTCCTGTACCACCGCCTCCTTGTCGCCACCGCGCAGCTTGCGCGACAGGCCCTGCAGGCGACGCTCGATCGAGTCCAGATCGGCCAGCATCAACTCGGTCTCGATCGTCTCGGCATCGGCGATCGGGTCGACCCGGCCCTCGACATGGGTGACATCGCCGTCCTCAAAACAGCGCAGCACATGGGCGATGGCATCGACCTCGCGGATATTGGCCAGGAACTGGTTGCCCAGGCCCTCGCCCTTGGAGGCGCCCTTCACCAGCCCCGCGATATCGACGAAGGTGATCCGCGTGGGGATGATCTGCTTTGAACCCGCGATCGCGGCCAGCTTGTCGAGGCGGGCATCGGGTACCGCAACCTCGCCCACGTTGGGTTCGATCGTGCAGAAGGGAAAGTTCGCGGCCTGCGCGGCGGCGGTCCGCGTCAGCGCGTTGAAAAGGGTCGACTTGCCGACATTCGGCAGACCGACAATACCCATGCGAAAGCCCATCCGCATCTCCTTGAACCCGGTTTCACGGGGCTTTTAGGCAAGGCAGTGCGCCCGCGCAAGGTACAGCGGGGGTCAGGGCGGGGGCGGGGCCGGGTCAGGGCAGCGTCCGGGTCGCGCCCCAGACGCGCACCGGATTGCCCGCGCCTTCGGTGGCCTGGGCGTGGATGAGGCTGGGTTGGCCCATGTCTTCCCCCTGGCGGATGTGGACGGGCCCCTGGTGCCGGCCGGTGTCGCGCAGCCACCCCGTCAGCGCAGCCGCGGCGGCGCCGGTGGCCGGATCCTCGTAGACGCCATGTCCGGCGAAGGCGTTGCGGGCGTGAAAGCGCCCCGGCGCCTCCTGCCAGACAAGTGCGACCGTCACCAGCCCGGCCGCCTGCATGAAACGCGCGCCGCGGTCGAACGCGTAGCGCGCCTCATGCAGCAGCCTGGCATGGCCGAGCGGGATCAGCAGGTGATCCGCCCCGCCGTTGATGCGCGCAAGGCCAAGGCGCGCGTCGATATCCCCGGGTTCGAGGCCGAACAGCGCCAGCGCCGCCTCGGCCTCGGCGGCGTCGACCGGGCCATGCCGGGTGGGGGGCGAGGTAAGCTCGGCGCCCCAGCCGGCCCCCTCGCGGCGTCCTTCGACCGAAATTTCGCCCGTGTTGAGGCGCAGGGTAAAGCGGGCCGGCCCTTCGGACTGGGCAAGCGCCGCGCCAAGCGCGATCGTCGCGTGGCCACAGAACGGAACCTCTCCCTGTGGGGCGAAATAGCGCACCCGGTAGCCATCCGCCTGTTTGGCGGCGAAGGCGGTTTCGGAATAGCCTACCTCGGCGGCGATCGACTGCATCTGGGCCTCCGGTGGCAACTGTGCCCCAAGCCAGACGCCGGCGGGATTGCCCCCGGCGCCATCATTGGAAAAGGCACAGATACGCTGCAACATCCCCAGTCCCCCGTATGTCCGGCATTGCCAGGAAGCTAGCGCCCCGTGGGCGGAAGGAAAATGAAACCCGGTGATGCGGTGGATCAACGCATCGGAACACATTGATTTTCCCGCGGCCCTCGGGCACATCGGATCGGACATCGCCGAGGAGACGCCAGCATGACCCGCATCGATACCAAATTCGCGCAACTCAAGGCCGCGGGCAAGAAGGCGTTCGTATCCTACATCATGGCGGGCGATCCGGACATGGAGACCTCGCTTGCGGTGATGAAGGCGCTGCCGGGGCAGGGGGTCGATGTCATCGAACTGGGCATGCCCTTCACCGATCCGATGGCCGACGGCCCGACGATCCAGCTGGCCGGGCAGCGCGCGCTGGAAGGCGGTCAGACGCTGCAGAAGACGCTGGACATGGTGGCCGAGTTCCGGCGTGGCGACGATACCACCCCGATCGTGATGATGGGCTATTACAACCCGATCTATTCGCGCGGTGTCGCGCGCTTCCTGACCGACGCCAAGGCGGCCGGGATCGACGGGCTGATCATCGTCGACCTGCCGCCCGAAGAGGACGACGAGCTGTGCATCCCCGCGCGCGACGCGGGCATCAACTTCATCCGCCTGGCAACGCCCACGACCGATGACGCGCGCCTGCCCAAGGTGCTGCAGAACACCTCTGGCTTCGTCTATTACGTCTCGATCACCGGCATAACCGGGGCGGCGGCGGCGCAGGCGGCGCAGGTCGGGCCGGAAGTGGCGCGGATCAAGGCCGCGACCGATCTGCCGGTGGTGGTGGGCTTTGGCATCAACACCCCCGAAACCGCGCGCGAGATCGCGGGCGTGGCCGACGGCTGCGTCGTAGGATCCGCGATCGTGAAGGAGATCGCCGCCGGCAAGACCCCGACCGAGGTGGCGGCCTTCGCCGGCGCGCTGGCCGCCGGGGCGCATTCGGCCTGAGCCGGGCGCGGAAAAACGCTTGGCAAGCGTTTTCGCAAATTCCTTGAGAAGGAATTTGGCGCGGGCCGGAGCGGCCGGCCCGGCCCGCGGCTTCAGCCGAGTTTCGCGGGCACCTGGCGCTCGATGAAGCGGAAGGCCAGCACGATCAATCCGGTATAGAACATGTATAGCACCGCGAGCAGCAACAGCGGCTCGTAGATGATGAAGGTATCCTGTCGGATCTGCAGGCTGACCTGATAGAGGTCGAGCACCGTGATCGTGGCGATCAGCGGCGTCGATTTCAGTTGCAGCACGGTCTCGCCGCCCAGGGTGGGCAGCACCCGGCGGATCGCCTGCGGCAGCCAGATCCGGCGCAGGATGGTGAGGCGCGGCATGCCATAGGCGCGCGCGGCCTCCAACTGGCCCTTGGGCACGCCCAGCAGCGCGCCGCGCATGACTTCGCCCTCATAGCCCGCGAAGCTCATGGTCAGGGCCAGCAGCCCGTAGGGCCAGGCTTCGCGCAGATAGGCCCAGGCCCAGGATTCGCGGATCCACGGGAACTGCGGAAACAGAGAGCCGAGCCCGTAGTACAGGAACCACAGCTGCAACAGCAGCGGTGTGCCGCGGATCATCGAGCAAAAGCCCTTGGCCGGCAGCGCCACATACCAGGGCCCCGCGGCCTGGGCGAGGCCCAGCCAGATCGCCAGGAAAAGGCCCATGGCCCAGCTGAGCACCAGCATGTAGGTCGTGGTCCAAAGCCCTTCCAGCAGCAGCCCGTTCGCGACATAGGTGGGCAGCCAGCTCCAATCCAGGGTCAGGATCGCCCAGGCCACGATGGCGATGCCCACGGCCAGCAGGAACAGCCGGCGCGGCAGCAGCATCGGCTTGATCAGCGCCCTCATATCCCGCCTCCGCGAATATTGGGCTGGCCGCGCCGCGCCCGGCGTTCGGCCAGTGCGAAAAGCCGGCCCGACAGCGCCGAGATGATCAGATAGAGGATCCCCGCGGCGGTGAAGAACAGCATGAAGGCCTTGGTGGTGCCACCGGCCTGCAATGCGGTTTCGGTCAACTCGTTGAAGCCGATCACCGCCAGCAGGGCGGTGTCCTTGGTCAGGTTCAGCCACAGGTTGGCCATGCCGGGCAGCGCATAGGCCAGCATCTGCGGCAGCGTCACCCGGCGCGCGATCTGCAGCGGCGTCATGCCATAGGCGCGGGCGGCCTCGACCTGGCCATGCGGCACGGCAAGGATGGCGCCGCGCAGCACCTCGGTCATATAGGCGCCCAGCACGAAGCCCAGCACCAGCGTACCCACCAGGATCGGCGGCAGGTCGATGCGCGGCCGGCCCATGCTTAGCAGGAAACGGTTCACGATATCGGGGACCAGATAGTACAGAAGCAAGATCTCGATCAGTTCGGGGATCGCCCGGATCGCGGTGGTGTAGATCGCCAGCAGATCCTTGATGATCGGCCCGCCATACAGCTTGCCGAACGCCCCGAGCACACCGATGGCGGTGCCCAGGATGTAGGATCCGATGGCGATTTCCAGCGTATGCGACAGGCCCGTCAGCAAAGCCCCCCCCCAACCGGGGGGGGACATCGCCAGAAGGCCCAGCGCGTGACCCGGCTCGAACAGCCCGAACAGCCAGTTCATCCCTCAGGCCTTACTTGCCGCCGTAGATGTCGAAGGTGAAGTACTTCTTGGTGATCTTCTGATACTCGCCGTTGGCGCGCACGTCGGCGATCCCCTTGTTGAACTTCTCGCGCAGCGCGGTGTCGGATTTGCGGAAGCCCGCGCCGATGCCCGAACCCAGCGTCTCGCTGTCATAGGGCAGCGCGCCGACCAGTTCGCAGCAGGCCTTGCCCTGCTTGGTCTTCAGGAAACCGTCCAGCGCCATCTCGTCGGCGATGGTCGCGTCGATGCGGCCGGCGGCGAGGTCCTGGTTGGCCTGGTCCTGGGTCTGGTAGGTCTTCAGCGTCGCGGTCTTCGAGAAGAACTTCTTCGCATAGGCCTGGTTGGTCGAGCCGACCTCGACGCCGATGGTCAGGCCCTTCATGCTGGCCGGCGTGGCCTTGAACTTGGCGCCCTTGGGGGCGGCGACGGCGGCCGGGGTCTCATAGTACTTGTTCGAGAAGGCGATGACCTTCTCACGCTTCTTGGTGATCGACATCGACGACATGATCACGTCGATCTGGCCCGAGGTCAGCGCCGGGATGATGCCGTCCCAGGCGACGGTGGTGATCTTGCAATCCAGTTTCTGATCCTTGCAGATCGCGTGCATCAGGTCGATTTCCCAGCCCTGCCAATGGCCCGAGGCGTCCATCGTCGAGAACGGCGGGTAGGGTTCGGACGCGACGCCGACCTTGATGACCTTGGCCTGGGCCGTGCCCACGAGGCCAAGCGCGGCGACACCCGCGATGATGAGGGTCTTGAGTTTCATGATCTTCACTCTCCGTTGGTCGTTCGGTTTTTCGCTGTTGTTGCGGCGGGCCTTACCAGCCCACCGTTCTGAGGAACTGCTGCAGCCGTTCCGATCGGGGATCGCCGAACAGCTGGTCGGGCGGTCCCTGTTCCTCGATAGTCGACTATGAACAAAGGTTTCAGGCGCCGAGTTCAGCGTAGGGCCGCTGGTTTCCGTCGCCGAGCGCAGCCAGAACGGCGGTCAAAATCGCGGTGATTATGGCTCGGAGGTGGGCGAGGATCTTGCGGATGTTGTGGCCGCAGCCGCAGAGCACGGCGAAGATCGCGTCGCCGATGGTGCCCTTCAGCGGACAGCGGGCGAGACGCCCGTCAGATTTCATGTGGCCGATCTCGGGCTCAATGGCGCTGCGGCGCTTGAGCAGTTTCGCCAGCGCGGGCGTGATGCCCTTTCGGGTTCCGCTGATCAGCACCTTCGTCGTCTCCACCCCGTGCCCGCGGTAACCGCGGTCAACGACAGCCAAGGAGATCTTCCGGTCTGTGAGGGTCTCGACCTGCTCGAGCGACTCACCGAGGGTGTGGCCGTCGTACGGGTTGCCCGGGTAACTGCGCGTGCCGACCACGAAGCCCCCTGTCAGGGTCGTGGCGATGCTGACCTTGGTGCCGAACTCATAGCGCACCCGCGCCTTGCCCTTTGAGATGCAGTCCACCTCCGGCTCATGCAGGGCGTAGATCTTGCCTTGGCTCTTCGGCCCCTGGTGCAGGAGTCGGCTAACCAGCCAGAGAGCTTCGAGAACGCGATCGCGCAAGGCGCCATCCGGGATCTCGTCGAGGTGGCGGCGCAGGTCGCGCATGACACGACCCGTGTAACCCTTGAGCTTTCGCAGCGCCTTGCGCATGCGCCGGAACTGCCGGGCATGGGCGTAGCGGCCCACCTGCATGGCCAGCCGGGGCGCGAGCCGATTGTAGCTCTGCCGCAGCTCGATCCCGGCCTCCGCGGCCAGGGCAACCAGCTGGCGCCGGGCCTTCTCGTAGAGCCGGGAGTCCGTCGGATGCGCGATGGTCTTCTCCATGACGGTGGTGTCGACCGCGACCCGCGACAGGCTCCCCTCATCGACCGCGCCTGATTTGCGCCCGGCCTCGATCGTCTTGGTCAGCAGCCACTCCACCCCGTCCTCGCCGATCCGCTTGCGCCACCGCACAAGCGACGAGGGATCGATCGGCGGGCGGTGCTGAAAGAATGTCTCACCGGTGAAGTGTTGGAAGTATGGGTTCTCCACCCAGCGTGCGACCACGGCCTCGTCGGAGAGCCGATAGGCGTGCTGCAGATACATCAGACCCGCCACCAGCCGCGGCGACGTCGCCGGGCGGCCCTTGGACGAAGGGAAGAACCCGGCCCATTCGCTCTCAAAGAACTCCCAGTCGATCAGCTCCGCAAGCTTCGCCAGTTCGTGGCGCATGTCGATCATGTCGACCAGGCGGGGGCGCAGGAGATCGTCTTGTTCCTCGGGGCGCGGACGGTGTTTCATCGCGGCTTCCAAATCTGCAAGGTTTCCAAAGAAATCATATGAAACCTTGCAGGCATAAGCGACCAAAAGGTCGCCATAATCACACAAAATCAATGCCGTAGGATTTGTTCAGACCGGACTCGATACGCCCGTTGTAGAGGTAGATCACATGATCCGACACCTCGCGGGCGAATTTCATCTCATGCGTCACCAGCAACATCGTGCGGCCTTCCTTGGCGAGGTCGCGGATGACGTTCAACACCTCGCCCACCAATTCGGGGTCGAGCGCGCTGGTGGGTTCGTCGAACAGCATCGCGCGCGGCTCGATCGCCAGGGCGCGTGCGATGGCGGCGCGCTGCTGCTGGCCGCCCGACATGAAGGCGGGGTAGACATCGGCCTTGTCGGAAAGCCCGACCCGCGCCAGCAGTGTCCGGGCGCGCTCGATCGCCTCCTCCTTGGGCACCTTCAGCACATGGACGGGCACCTCGATCAGGTTTTCCATCACCGTCTTGTGCGACCACAGGTTGAAGGACTGGAACACCATCCCCAGCCGCTGCCGGATATGTTCGATCTGACGGCGCGAGGCGGGGCTTCCGTCGGGGCGCATCGCGACCTCCTCGCCGCCGATCACGATGCGGCCCGAGGTCGGGGTTTCGAGGAAATTGATACAGCGCAGCATCGTCGACTTGCCCGAGCCCGAGCCGCCGATGATCGCCACCACATCGCCTTCATGCGCGGTCAGCGAAACGCCCTTCAGCACTTCCAATTCGCCGAAGGTCTTGTGCAGGTTCTCGACGCGGATCGCCTCGGACCGGTCATTGCCGTTTCTCTCTTGCGGGGCGCTTTGGGCCGTGGCAGCCGTCATGCAGCGTCTTCTCCGTGATTGGGTGCGGGCGAATAAATCATCGTGCCAGTTTGGAGCGCAAGCGCATAATTGGGCAGCTATCCGTTTGAATAACGGCCGCGAAGGCATGAAATCGCAGGAGGTTCGTTGATGGCGGCAATGGGTCAGGCCCTGGTCGAGGGGCTGAAGGCACGGGGGGTGACGGCGGTCTTCGGCATCCCCGGCGTGCACACGGTCGAGCTTTATCGCGCGTTGCCCGGGTCGGGTCTGCGCCATGTGACCGTGCGTCACGAACAGGCGGCGGGCTTTGCCGCGGACGGCTTCGCGCGGGTCGCGGGGCGGCCGGGGGTGGCCTTCGTGATCACCGGGCCGGGGGCCACGAACGCGCTGACGCCGATGGCGCAGGCGCGTGCCGATTCGGTGCCGATCCTGGTGATCTCGGGGGTGAACCCGCGCGCCGCGCAGGGCAGGGGGCTGGGGCATCTGCACGAATTGCCCGATCAACTGGCGACCATGGCCTCGGTCGCGCTGCATGCCGAAGAGGTGGCGCTGGGCGCCGATCTGGCGCCGGCGCTCGATCGCTGCTTTGCCGCGATGGCGGGGCGCGGCGGGCCGGTGCATCTGCAGGTGCCGATCGATGTGCTGCCGGCAGAGGCCGGGCCGCAGCCCGGGCCCGCCCCGGCGCCCGAGGCGTCGCTGCCGGATCTGTCGCGGGCCCGCGCGCGCCTGGCCCGCGCGGCGCGGCCGGTGATCCTGGCCGGTGGTGGGGCGAAGCGGGCCGGACCCGCGCTGCGCGCGCTGGCCGAGGCGCTGGACGCCCCGGTGGTGATGACGGCGAATGCGCGCGGCTTGCTGCACGATCATCCGCTGGGGGTGCCGGCCAGCCCCTCGCTCGACGCGGTGCGCGGGTTGATCGCGGCGGCGGATCAGGTGCTGGCGGTGGGTACCGAACTGGGGCCGACCGATTATGACATGTATGGCCGAGGCGGATTGCCGGACCTGTCGGGGATGATCCGCATCGACGCCGATGCCGATCAACTGGCCCGCCACCCGGCGGCAGAAGCACTGCGCGGCGACGCGGGCGCCCTGCTGCAGGGGCTGGCGCGGGGGTTGGCGCAGGAACTGGCACCGCGCGACCGCGACGGCGCCGGCCGCGCCGCCGCCGCGCGCCGCGCGGCCTGGGACGAGATCGGGCCCGGCTATCGCGCCATGGTCGGGCTGCTTGATGCGCTGCGCGCCGCCCTGCCTGGGGCGATCGTGGTGGGCGACAGCACGCAACCGGTCTATGCCGGCAACCTGTACTACGATCACGACCGCCCCGGCGGCTGGTTCAACGCGGCCACCGGCTACGGCGCGCTGGGCTATGGCGCGCCCGCGGCGATCGGCGCGGCGCTGGCGGCGCCGGATGTCCCCGTCGTCTGCCTTGCCGGCGACGGCGGGCTGCAATTCAGCCTGGCCGAGTTGATGACCGCGCGCGATGAGGAACTGGGGATCATCTTCCTGATCTGGAACAATCGCGGCTATGGCGAGATCGCACAGGCGATGGCGGCGGCGGGGGCCGAGGTTCTGGGCTGCGATCCCACGCCCCCCGATTTCGCCGATCTCGCCCGGGCCTGCGGCCTGCCGCATCAGCGCATTGCCGCCGATCCGGCCGCTTTGACTGCGGCCCTGGCGCGCGCACGCGCCACGACGGGTCCGGCGATGATCGAGGTGACGGTCGGCTAAGGCGCCGACGGTCAGCCCCGGGCGGGGAAGATCTGCTGGGCGATGCCCGCGAAGACCAGGTAAAGGCTGGTGATCGTCAGCCCCGCGTGAGAGATCGGCCCGGCTTCGAAATTCGCCGCCGCGCACCAGCCGGCGAAGCCCGTCCAGGCCAGCGCCACCGGCAACGACAGCTGGCGCCAGCGTTCGGTGCGCACGGGATGAATGAATTTCAGCGGCGTGAACATCGCCCCCGCCAGTACCACCACCAGCCCCAGCGTGACCCATGAAGATGGTTGAAGCGCGAAGATCACGATGGCGAACATGTTCCAGCAACCGGGAAAGCCCGCAAAGGAATTATCCTTTGTTTTCATCCTGGTATCTGCAAAATAGATCACGCTGGCATAGGTGATGACGATGATCGCCAGCCATCCGGACCAGCCCGGCAGCAGCCCCGATTTGAACAGCGCGTAGGCCGGGATGAAGACATAGGTCAGATAATCGATGATCAGATCCAGCAGCACCCCGTCGATCTGCGGCGCGTTCTGCTTGACGCGATAGCGCCGCGCCAGCGGCCCATCGACCCCATCGACCACGAAGGCGAACACCAGCCACAGGAACATCAGCGCCCATTTGCCCTCGACCGCGGCCAGCATGGCCAGCATCGACAGCACCGCGCCGGTGCCGGTGAGCAGGTGGACGAGAAAGGCTTTTTGCTGCGCGTTCATGGTCCCGTCATGCAGAAGAATCGTACCACTTGCAACCGCGCCCCCGGCCGCCGGGGTCGGGACGGGCGGCACCCGGTTCCGCCCGTCCCCCGGGCCGCTTTCACGGGGGCTGTTCCGTCATGCCCCGCTTCGTCACGCGCGGGGATGGGCACGGGCATAGACTTCCATCAGCCGGGCGGTATCGACCGCCGTGTAAGCCTGGGTGGTGGACAGCGAAGCGTGGCCCAGCAATTCCTGGATTGCGCGCAGATCGCCCCCGGCGGAAAGCAGATGGGTGGCGAAGGAATGGCGCAGCGCATGCGGCGTGGCGCTGGCGGGCAGGCCCAGGGCCAGGCGCGCCTGTTCCATCACCTTGGCGACCTGGCGGCGGCCAAGCGGCCCGCCGCGCGCGCCCAGGAACAGCGGCCCTTGTGGCGCCGGCGGGGCGGGGCAGAGCGCGACATAGCGCGCCACCGCCGCGCGCGCCGCGGGCAGCACCGGCACCAGGCGCTCCTTGCCCCCCTTGCCGGTGACGCGCAGAGTGTCGGGCAGTGGATGGGCCGCGCCGGTCAGCGCCAGCGCCTCGGAAATCCGCAGGCCGCAGCCGTACAGCAGCGTCACCACCGCCGCATCCCGCGCGCCCTGCCAATCGTCGTGGGCCTGGGCTTCGACCTGGCCGATCACCGCCCGCGCCGCGTCCTCGGCCAGCGGGCGGGGCAGCTTGCGCTGGAAGGCCGGCGCCCGGGCCGACAGCACGGCGGTGGCGTCGAAGCCTTCGCGATCGGACAGCCAGCGCAGAAAGCTTTTCACCGCAGACAATTCGCGCGCCAACGAGCGCGAGGCGATGCCGCGCCCGCGCTCATGCGCCATCCAGGCGCGCAGGTCGGATGGGGTCAGGCCGCGCAGCGAAGCCAGGCCGCCGCTGCCGCCCTGATGCCGGCCTAGAAAGCCCAGGAAGCCCACCACATCCGTGCGGTACGCCTCGGCCGTGTTCTCTGCCGCCCCGTCGAGCGCGCGCAGATGCGCTAGCCATCCCTCCAGCGCGTCGCGCAGCGCCGGCGAGATCGCCAGGCTCACGACAGCCAGCGCCGCATCGAGCGCTCGAACACTCCCGCGAAGAAGGCCAGCAGATCGGTGCCCTGCGCGGGTTTGAAATGATGCGGGTCCTCGGCGCCCATCACCAGCATGCCGGGCAGGCGGCCGGAGCCCAGATCCAGCCGCATCAGCGCCTCGGAACGCACCCAGGCCGCGGCCTCGCCATAGATCGCATCGGAATCGGGCAGCGTCTGGCGCAGCGTCACGGGGCGCACCGGCACGTTGCGCCCGGCGGTCATGTAGGTGTCGACGAAACCGGGTTCGGCCACGCACAGCACATCGCCCAGCCGCCGCAGCGCCGGGTCGTCCTCGCTTTGCACCGATTCCAGCACCAGCCGCACGCAATCGACTCGCAGGGTATCGGCCACCTCGGACCCCAGGCCCTTCAGGAAATCCTCGAAACTCGCGGGATCCAGCATCTTGAGGATCGCGCGATGCACCTGATTGGTGCCGGCAAGGTTTTCATAGGCCGCCGCGATCACCGAACGGTGCGTGTCTTCCAGCCGGTCGAGCCGCGCCTCGAGCCGCTCCATCGCGATGCCGCGCAGATCGACGATGTTCGATCCCATCATGCGCTCGTTCGCGGCGATCAGTGCGCGCATCACGTCATGGTCTTCCAAGATCACGTCGGGATCGGCGAGGATCTTGTCGCGAATATCTTCCTCGATAGGTGCCGTTTCTGCCATGCCGGGTCTTGCCTGTCCTGATGCTGCCCCGCGCCGCTTGGCGCGACATTGCGTGATATTTTTTCCTGACAATAACGAACCCGGGAGGCGATGGCCAAGCATTTCGCCAGGAACCCGGGGGGCGGCGGCGGAACTGTGCCTTTGCGGCACGGGCTTGCGCCGCGCGGGGCGGCGTGGTTCACCGGGGAAGAGGTCAGGATAAGGATATCCACGATGACACTTCGCCCCGCGGATGACGCCTTCGCCGCGATGCTCGAGGCGCGGATACCCGGTGTGGTGCGCCCCCTCGGCCCGCAGTACCTGGAAGAGCCGCGCGGGCGCTATGTCGGATCGGGCGGCGTGGTGGCGGCGCCGCGCTCGACCCAGGAGGTGGCGCAGCTGGTGCGCGCCTGCGCCGAGGCGCGGGTGGCCATCGTGCCGCGCGGCGGCGGCACCGGGCTGGTGGGCGGGCAGGTGATGCCCGGCGGTGCGCCGCTGATCCTGTCGCTGGAGCGGATGCGCGCGATCCGCGCGCTGGACGTCGCGGAAAACGTGCTGATCGCCGAGGCCGGCGTGGTGCTGGAAGAGGTCCAGTCCGCTGCCGCGGCGGCGGATCGGCTGTTTCCGCTGTCGCTGGCGTCGCAGGGGTCGTGCCAGGTGGGCGGTATCCTCGCCACCAATGCCGGCGGGGTGAACGTGCTGCGCTATGGCACGGCTCGGGCGCTGTGCCTGGGGGTCGAGGCAGTGCTGGCCGACGGCTCGGTCCTGCATGGGCTGAAGCGGCTGCGCAAGGACAACACCGGCTACGATTTGCGCGATCTGATCGTGGGGGCCGAGGGCACGCTGGGCATCATCACGGCCGCCAGCCTCAAGCTGTCGCCGATTCCGGCCGAAACGGGGGCGGCGTTGATTTCGGTGCCGGATCCGTCGGCGGCGCTCAGCTTGCTGGCGCTGGCGCGCGACCGGCTGGGAGAAGGGGTCTCGGCGTTCGAACTGATCGCGGGGCAGGGCTTTGCTTTCCTGCGCGAGACCATGCCCGACCTGCGCCAGCCCTTTGCGGCGCCGCCGGCCTGGACGGTGCTGATCGAGCTTGGGCTGCCGCGCGGCCTGTCACCCGACCAGGCGCTGACGGATCTGTTCGCCGAGGCGGCCGAGGCCGGGCTGGCCGACGATGGCGTGATCGCGCAAAGCGCCGCGCAAAGGGCCGAATTCTGGACCCTGCGCGAAGCCATCCCCCAGGCCAACCGCCGGATCGGCGCGATCGCCTCGCACGATATCTCGTTGCCGCTGTCGGCGGTGGCGGATTTCATCGCCGAGGCGCCCGGGCTGCTGGCCCGGATCGCCGACGTGCGGATCAACTGCTTCGGCCATCTTGGCGACGGCAACCTGCACTACAACATCTTCCCGATGCCGGGTCGCGCCCGCGGCGATTACGATGCCCAGCGCCCCGAGATCACCCGTGCGGTCCATGACCTGGTGGTACGGTTCGACGGCTCGATCAGCGCCGAACATGGTATCGGCCGCCTCAAGGTGGAAGAGCTGGAGCGTTACGGCGACCCGGTCGCGCTTGCCGTGATGCGGTCGCTCAAGCAGACGCTCGACCCGCTGGGCATCCTCAATCCGGGTGCGGTGCTGCATAGCTGATCCGGCGGCGCGCTGCGCGCAAGCGATCCCTGGCGATGGGGGCTCTGCCCCCAAACCCCCGGAGTATTTCCGCCAAGATGAAACAACCCCCTGGCTCCTTCATCTTGGTCCCAATACTCCACGGGGGTTCCGGGGGTGTGAAACCCCCGGCGCCGGAGTCAGAGTTCGATCGCCTTCATCACCTCCGGCTCGATCACCTTGACGCCGGGCAGGCCGGCCTTCAGCGCGTCCGCGTTCTGCTCGAGTAGAGGGAAGGTCTTGTAATGGCAGGGGATCACGGTCTTGAAGTCGAAGAAGGTCTTCGCCGCGTAGGCTGCGCGCTTCATGTCCATGGTGAAATGGCCGCCGGCGCAGAGGATGCCGATGTCGGGCTTGTGCAGGTCGTGAAACACCTTCATGTCGGCCATCACGTCGGTATCGCCCGAGACATAGATCGTATGACCCTCGGCCGCGATCATGAAGCCCGACTCGTGCCCAGCATAAACTGGCTGGCCGTCGGGGCCGGAGACCGAAGAAGAATGGCTGGCGTTCACCATGGTCACCTTGACACCTTCCAGATCGACGGTGCCGCCCTTGTTGAAGCCCACGGTCTTGATGCCTTCCTTCTGTTCCCACCAGGCCAGCAGGTCGTAAATGCCGACCACCGGGATGCCCAGTTCCTTCGCGATCGCCACCGAATCCGCGGAATGGTCGCCGTGGCCATGGGTCAGCAGGATATGCGTGGCGCCGGCGATGGCGGCGGCGCGCTGATCTTCGGGGAAGACCGGATTGCCGGAGAACCAGGGATCGATCAGCAGCGTCTGGCCGCCGATTTCGAGACGGAAGCCGGAGTGGCCGAGCCAGATGAGTTTCATGGGTATCCCTCCTTTCAGGTTGCGCTATGCAGGATAGGGCGCGCGGCGCGGAAGGAAATGGCGGCGGCACGTCTTTTGGGCGATCGCGTGGTCGGCGCGCGCGGTGGGCGGCCCGGGCGCTTGCAGCCCGCCCCCCGCGGGGCTAAACGGGGGTCCAAAGCAGACGGAGTTCCCATGTCCATCGACATCGATACCGCGCGGCGGGTGGCCCATCTGGCCCGCATCAAGGTGGAAGAGGCCGATCTGCCCGCGCTGGCGGGCGAATTGTCCGGCATCCTGACCTTCATGGAGCAGCTCAACGAGGTCGATGTCGAGGGGGTCGAGCCGATGACCGGCGTCACGCCGATGCGGCTGAAGCGCCGTGCCGATGTGGTGAGCGATGGCGACATGCAGGACAAGATCCTGTCGAACGCGCCCGATGCGCGCGAGGGGTTCTTTGCCGTGCCGAAGGTGGTGGAATGAGCGACGCGTTGAACAGGCTGACGATCGCCGGGGCGCGCGACGCGCTGCGCAAGGGCGAGATAAGCGCGGTCGATCTGACCATGGCCTGCATGACGGCGATGGATGCGGCGGGGAATTTGAACGCCTTCGTCCACCCCACGCCGGAAATCGCGCTGGAACAGGCGCGCGCCGCCGACGCCCGCATCCAGGCGGGTGACGCGCCGGCGATGTGCGGCATCCCGCTGGGGATCAAGGATCTGTTCTGCACCAGGGGCGTGCCCAGCCAGGCCGCCAGCGCGATCCTGAAAGGCTTCCGCCCGGAATACGAATCGACCGTGACCGCGAAACTGTTCGAGGCCGGCGCGGTGATGCTGGGCAAGCTGAACATGGACGAATTCGCCATGGGCAGTTCGAACGAAACCTCGACCTATGGCAATGCCGTGAACCCCTGGCGGCGCGGCAACGATATGACGCCGCTGACGCCGGGCGGCTCGTCCGGCGGCTCGGCCGCGGCGGTGGCGGCGGATCTGTGTCTGGCCGCGACCGGCACCGATACCGGCGGCTCGATCCGCCAGCCCGCCGCCTTCACCGGCATCGTCGGGCTGAAGCCCACCTATGGGCGCTGCTCGCGCTGGGGGATCGTGGCCTTCGCCAGCTCGCTCGATCAGGCCGGGCCGATGACCAAGAGCGTGCGCGACGCCGCGATCATGCTGGGCGCGATGGCGGGCGAGGATGCGAAGGATTCGACCTCGGCCCCGATCGAGGTGCCGGATTTCGAGGCCATGCTGACCGGCGACATCCGCGGCAAGACCATCGGCATCCCGCGCGAATACCGCATGGACGGGATGCCCGACGAGATCGAGGCGCTCTGGGCCGAGGGCCGCAGGATGCTGGAAGATGCCGGCGCGAAGATCGTCGACATCAGCCTGCCGCATACCAAATACGCGCTGCCCGCCTATTATGTGATCGCGCCGGCCGAGGCGTCGTCGAACCTTGCCCGTTACGACGGTGTGCGTTTTGGCCACCGCGCCACGCTGGGGCAGGGCGACGGCATCACCGAGATGTATGAAAAGACCCGCGCCGAGGGCTTCGGGCCCGAGGTGCAGCGCCGGGTGATGATCGGCACCTATGTGCTGTCGGCCGGGTTCTACGACGCCTATTACAACCGCGCCCGCAAGGTCCGGGCGCTGATCAAACGCGACTTCGACGAGGCCTTCGCCCAGGGCGTGGACGCGATCCTGACGCCCGCCACGCCCTCGGCCGCCTTCGGCCTGGGCGAGATGGCCGATGCCGATCCGATTCAGATGTATCTCAACGATGTCTTCACGGTGACGGTGAACCTGGCCGGCCTGCCGGGGGTTTCGGTCCCCGTGGGGCTGGATCGCCAGGGGCTGCCGCTGGGGTTGCAGCTGATCGGCCGGCCATGGGAAGAGGGCGATCTGCTGAACACCGCGCAGGTGCTCGAAAGCGCGGCGGGCTTCGCGGCGAAGCCCGCGCGGTGGTGGTAGGCCGGGGCTTTCCCTCGCCCAACCACGGGCCGCGGCGCGACGGTCTGCGGCCCGAACTGGTGGTGCTGCATTTCACCAACATGGCCAGCGCTGCGGCCGCGCGGGCGCGGTTGTGCGACCTTGGGGCGCAGGTCTCGGCCCATTGGCTGATCGACGAAGATGGCCAGGCCGAACAGCTGGTCGACGAGACCCGGCGCGCCTGGCACGCGGGCGCGGGGGCCTGGCGGGGCAGGGGGGACGTGAATTCCCGCTCGATCGGGATCGAACTTGCCAATCCCGGCGACCGCCCCTTCGCCGAGGCCCAGTTGCGGGCGCTGGAGGCATTGCTGGCGGGCATCCTGGACCGCTGGGCGATCCCGCCCGAGGGGGTGATCGCGCATTCCGACATGGCGCCCGGGCGCAAGGTCGATCCGGGTCCGCGCTTCGACTGGCGGCGGCTGGCGCTGCAAGGGCTGGCGGTCTGGCCCGAAGGCGCCGCGCCCGCCGATCCCGCGGGCTTTGTAGCCGATGCCCGCCGGTTCGGCTATCCCGAGGTCGCGCCCGAGACCCTGCTGCACGCCTTCCGGCTGCGGTTTCGGCCCTGGGGCCGGGGCGCGGTGGACGCCGACGACGCCGGGCGCGCGGCCTGGCTTGCCCGCAGCTATCCGGGCTAGGCGGCGGTTCGGCGCTTGACCGCCCCGCCTCTGCCCCCTACATCGGCCTCGCGCGGATGGCTGGACGGCCGCGTGCCCCGCGGGGCACGAGGAAAGTCCGGACTCCATGAGACACTGGTGCCGGGTAACGCCCGGCCGGGGAAACCCGAGGGAAAGCGCCACAGAGAAGAGACCGCCTCTGCATGCGGGGGTAAGGGTGAAACGGTGGGGTAAGAGCCCACCGCGGGCCTGGCAACAGGACCGGCACGGCAAGCCCCACCAGGAGCAATGCCGAATAGGGGCCCCACGCGGCATGATCCCCTCGGGGATATCACCGCAGGGACGTCTCAGCCCGGGGCCCGGGTTGGCAGCTAGAGCCTGTCGGTAACGGCAGGCGCAGAGGAATGGCCGTCGAGGGGGTGCAAGCCCCTGAACAGAATCCGGCTTACAGGCCATCCGCGCATGTTTTTTCCCGTTGCCGGGCGGGCGCGGAATTGGCGGTTTTCACCGCCTTTGTGGTTGACACCGCATCCGGCATCGCTAAAAGGCGGGCTTCAAGGATTTCACGGGCCGCGCCATGGGCGCCCGCCCGGCGCAAGGAGAGCGAACATGGCGAAGCCGACGACGATCAAGATCCGTCTGAACTCGACGGCGGGCACCGGGCACTTCTATGTGACCAAGAAGAACGCCCGCACCATGACCGAGAAGATGACGGTCAAGAAATACGACCCGGTCGTGCGTCAGCACGTCGAGTACAAGGAAGGCAAGATCAAGTAGGATCTGCCGCCCGGACTCGGGCCGGACAAGGCAAGGGGCCGCGCGATTGCGCGGCCTTTTTCGTTCTGTCCTCTGCCTTTCTTCGCGCCGCCTCCAATACCCGGCGGCAGTGTTGTGCTGGCTTTCCCCGGCGTATCGGGGCTATGGGAAGGACAGCCTCGGCGCAGCGGGGCCTTTCGGGGGGAAGACGGACATGGCGGGGCCGCTGGTAGGGCTGAAGGTGATCGAGATGACCGGGCTGGGTCCCTGTCCGCTGGCGGGGCAGCTGCTGGCGGACATGGGCGCCGATGTGGTGGTGATCGACCGCGAATCCGGCCCCGCCGACCCGACCGATGTCAATCGTCGCGGCAAGCGGTCGGCTGTGCTGAACCTGAAGACCCCCGGCGGACTGGCCGCGGCGCGGGCGTTGATCGGACGCGCCGATGTGCTGATCGAGGGGTTCCGCCCCGGGGTGATGGAAAAGCTGGGCCTCGGCCCCGACGCGGTTCTGGCGCTGAACCCGCGGCTGATCTATGGGCGCATGACCGGCTGGGGCCAGGCGGGGCCGCTGTCGCACAGCGCGGGCCACGACATCAACTACCTCTCGATCACCGGCGCGCTGCATGCGATCGGCACGCCCCAGGCGCCCATTCCGCCGCTGAACCTGGCGGCCGATTACGGCGGTGGCACGATGTTCCTGCTGTTCGGGCTGCTTGCGGCGCTGTATGAGCGCCAGACATCGGGGCGCGGCCAGGTGATCGACGCGGCGATGTGCGAAGGCGTGCCGGCGATGATGGGGCTGATCCACCAGTGGTACGCCCAGGGCAGCTGGACCGACGCGCGCGGTGACAACCTGCTTGACGGCGGCGCGCCCTTCTACCGCTGCTATGCCACCCGCGACGGCCGCCACATGTCCGTCGGCGCGCTAGAGCCGCAGTTCTTCGCCCGTCTGGTCGCGCTTCTGGGGGCCCAGATCGACCCGGCCCTGCAATACGACCGCGCCGCCTGGCCCGAGATGGCGGCCCGCTTCGCCGCCGCCTTCGAGACCCGCACGCTGGACGAATGGACCAGGGTTTTCGAAGGCTCGGATGCCTGCGTGGCCCCGGTCCTGACGTTCGACGAAGCCGAGGCCCATCCCCATAACGCAGGGCGCGGCAGCTTTTGCCGGGTGGGCGGCGTGCTGCAGGCCAGCCCCGCCCCGCGGCTTGGCCGGACGCCCGCTGCCCCGCCCCGGCCGCCCGGCGCGCCGGGGGCCGACACCGAGGCCGTGCTGGCCGAGGCCGGGCTGGACGCCGCGCAGATCGCCGCCTGGCGGGCCCAGGGCGCGCTGGGCTGACCGGTCCCCGCGCCGCGCGCGCGAAGGGGCAATCCCGCCGACAGGCTTCTGTCTGCGCGGAGGGGCGGGGGGGACGGCCGGGCCGCCCCGAGGGCGATGCCCGATCCGTGGTCATCCGTCGCGCTTCGCGATTGCCCGCCCGGCTTTTCGTCCGCTCAGATCAACGGCGAGAAGGCGGCGGGCTGCAACAGGGTAGCTTCCTGATGCACCACAAGCGGCAGGACCTTGGGCAGAAAGGATGTCCAGTCGGAATCGGCGGCCAGCTTGGCGTGCTGGTCCTGCGGTGGCCATGATCCTTGAACGCCCACAGGAACGTGACCGTGTCCAACGCCCCGCTTTCGCTGATCCAGCATCCGGCAAGCATCGCGTGGCGGGTAATGATCTTCAGCCCCTCTTCCTCATACAATTGCAGGAAATCGGACGCCTTGCCTGGGTGGGTCCGGTAGGTCCGCTGTTCGTAGATCATGCAGGCTGCTCCTGTATTGGCGGAAGGGCGCAAGATGGGGGCACCCGGTGCGCTGGCCGGAGGCTATGCGCAAACAGGAAGCGCTTGCAATATCAATGTCGTCAATCGACGATAAGAGGATTACGCGGACGATTGCCACCTGCACGGCCGGCGCGCTAGCAATGGGGTACGACGTAGAAACGGGGCAGGAAGTGCCGGGCCCGGCCAGGGCAGGGCGCTTGAGACCGGACCGCGAAGCACAATCATGGAGCGTGCGTGAAGCCGAAGCCAGACAGGCAACCCGATCATCGGCCAGGGCGCGCCCCCAAGGCCCGAAGCGGCCGCGCGGGCGCGGTGCGGCTGCCGTTCAACGAACGGCGCGCGCAGATCCTCGAAGTCGCGGCAGAGTTCTTCGCCGAGCATGGATTGACGGCGCAGACCCGCCAGCTGGCGGATCGCTGCGGCATCTCGCAACGCCTGCTCTACCGCTTCTTTCCGACCAAGGAAGACCTGCTTCGCGAGGTCTATCGCAATGAAATCCTTGGCGCTTTCAATGCGACATGGTTCGTTTCCCTGCAAGATCGCTCGCGTCCGGTGGCCGAGCGGCTGGAACGTTTCTACGCTGATTACCTGGCCTCGACGCTTACCCGCAAATGGCTGCGGCTGTTCTTGCATGTCTCGCTGGATGAAACCAACCTGGCGCCGGACTACATTGCGGCGATCGTCACCCCGTTGCTTGAGGTGATCATGCGCGAAACCGCGGCGGAAAAAGGCCTGTCGTTGCCCGATTCCCCAGACGCGCTGCGGCAGATGGGCTGGACGCTGCATGGCGCCATATCGCATTACGCGATGCGCCTGCATCTATGCCAAGGCAGTGGCTGCCTGCCCGAATCCCGAATGATAGCCCTGAATGTTCGGCTGTTCCTGTCGGGATTCGAAGATATGCTGGCCGCCGCGCAACAGGATTAGAAGTCGTCAGTTGATGACCTGATTTTCCGGTTGGATAACAGCCCCGGGGCGAAGTGCCCGGGCCTTGGCCGTCATGCAAGGCGTCGGTGTAGCAGCGGCAGCGCCAGGATCGCCAGACAGGCGAAGACCGCGCCCGCAAGGAAGGTCGAGGCCGCGCCCAGATCCTGCCACAGCGCCCCGGCCAGCACGCTGGCCGCCAGCAGCGCAATCCCGGTGACCAGATTGAACATGCCGAAGGCGGTGCCGCGCAGCTCTGCCGGGACGGTCTCGGACACCAGCGCCGACAGAAGGCCCTGGGTCAGCCCCATGTGCAGCCCCCACAGCGCCACGCCGGCGCTCAGCCCCGCAAGCGTCGGCACCAGCGCCAGGAACAGATCGGCCACGATCAGCGCAACGAGGCCTGCCAGCAACAGGCCCAGCCGACCGATCCGATCCGACAACACCCCGGCAGGCCAGGCCGATGCCGCGTAGACCGCGTTCATGCCCACCAGCACCAGCGGCACCAGCATGACCGAAAGGCCGCTGTCCTCGGCCCGCAGGATCAGGAAGGCCTCGCTGAACCGCGACAGGGTGAACAATGTGCCCACCGCCACCACGGCCCAGTAGCCGCGGCCCAGCAGGCGCAGCTCGGCCCGCGACAGGGGGCTCTTGATGCGGCGCAGGCCGGGGCGGCGCGGCGGTTCCTTCACCGCGACCACGATCAGCACGACGGCCAGCAGCGCGGGCGGCACCGCACCCCAGAAGACCAGGCGGAAATTGTCGGACAGCGCCCACAGCAGCGCGATCGCCGCCAGCGGCCCCAGAAACGCCCCCACGGTATCGAGCGACTGACGTAGCCCGAAGGCGGCGCCGCGCCGGCCTTCGGGGGCAAGATCCGACACCAGCGCGTCGCGCGGCGCGCCGCGGATGCCCTTGCCGACGCGATCGACGAAGCGCGCGCCGATCAGCCAGCCGATCGAGGGGGCAAGCGGGAACACCGGCTTGGTCAGCGCCGCCAGCCCGTAGCCCAGCGCGGCCAGTTCCTTGCGCCGGCCGATCCGGTCCGACAGCGCGCCCGAGAACACCTTGGTGATCGCGGCGGTGGCTTCGGCAATGCCTTCGATGATGCCGACGGTCAGCGCGCTCGCCCCGAGGCCCAGGGTCAGGTAGATCGGCAAAATGGCGTGGATCATCTCTGACGACATGTCCATCAGCATCGAGACGACGCCGAGGACCCAGATGCCCGCAGGCAGCCCGCGTCGGGCGGCAGGGACCGGGGCCAGGACCGGGGTCGGGGGCGTTTGCGTCATGATCCCTCATCCATGGCGATCCATCCGGCGCCGCGCCGGCCCGGCCGTGATACACAGCGCGGGCCGCACGGGCAATGCGAGGGTGCCTGACCGGCCGCAAAAGAAGGGGCGCCAAAGAGGAGGGTCCGCCAAAGAGGCGTCGGATCAGGCGGCGCGGGCCTCGGCAAAGGACAGAAGCTTGCGGCTGCGTTCGTCCCACAGGTGCAGCCGCGCGCAGTGGAGGCTTTCGCGCAGGGTCAGGCGCTGGGCGCGATCCAGCGCCGGGTGGTCGCGCAGCACTTCGGTCAGCCGGTAGAAGGGGATGCGGCTGTACAGGTGGTGGACGTGGTGAATGCCGATATTGCCCGAGAACCACTTCAGCACCGGCGGCAGCACATAGTGGGAACTGCCATGCAGGGCGGCGTCATGGATCTGCCAATCGGCCTCGCGGTTCCAGTGGGCGTCCTCGAACTGGTGCTGGACATAGAACAGCCAGACACCTGCCGAGGCGCCGACCAGGGCCATCGGCAGGATCAGGAACAGCACATGCAGCCCCTGCGACAGATAGATGCCCGCGCCCACCAGCGCGGCGATCGCAAGATTGGTCGCCATCGCGCTGACCCAGTATCTGCGCCCCGATCCCATCAGCCCGACGGGCAGGCGGTTCTGCACGAAGAACAGCCAGGCCGGCGCCAGGCCGAACAGGAAGAACGGGTTGCGATAGATCCGATAGGCCAGCCGCTTGCGCCAGGGCGCCGCACGGTATTCGGCCAGGGTCTGGACCGGCAGGTCGCCGATCCCGCGCCGGTCGAGATTGCCGGTCGAGGCATGGTGGATCGCATGGGTCTGGCGCCACACGTCATAGGGCGTCAGCGTCAGTACCCCAAGCAGGCGGCCGGTCCAGTCGTTCACCGTCCGGTTGCGGAAAAAGGCGTTGTGGCCGCAATCGTGCTGGATGATGAACAGCCGCACCAGAAAGGCCCCATTGAGCGCCGAGATCGCCCCGGCAAGCAGGTAGCTTACCGACAGCGCCCACCAGGCAAGGCCGATCAGCGCGGCAAAGGGGATCAGCGTCAGAGCCAGCTCCGCGATGCTGCGCGGATGCGATGGCTCTCGGTATTTCGCCAGCACGCGGACCCAGTACTTTCCGCTGTGCTCGCAGGTCAGGTCGGCCACATCGGGCGCTTTCGTCATGTATGTGATCCTTTCGCGCCCGGCTCGGGGCGCTTTGCGGCCAGGGCCGCGATCCTTGGTTGTGCCGGACCGTCGGGTCTTGGCGCGTCGTGCCCGGGTCGGGATGCCACGGCTGCAGGCAGCATGTTTCCTGCGGAAATCAGGTTGCCTGCGGTAACACGTCTCCACTCGCCGGCCGCGCGGAATGCGTGGCCTGCGGAAACCTGGCGAAGACCGTGGCAGGTCATGCCTGCGGGCGCAAGCGCGACATAACGCGCGGCTTGCCCGCGCCGCTTTTTCCCGCGCCGGGCCGCTTGCGCTATTCCATTGAGGTTTCACGAATAAGTCTTGACTTCCCGCGCGCCAGGGCCGATGTCGGAAGGGCAATCTGATTTTCCATGTCCTGTTCCCTCGCGGCCAGCCATCGTCAATGAGCTGCCAGGCCGCCGCATTCCGCGGGCGGCGAGAATCACGAGAGGAACATCACGATGGCCAGTGGCACCGTGAAATGGTTCAATTCCGCTAAGGGCTTCGGCTTCATTGCCCCGGCCCATGGCAACAAGGACATCTTCCTTCATATCTCGGCCGTCGAACGCGCCGGTCTGCGCGAGATCAAGGACGGTCAGGCTGTCCATTTCGATATCGAGACCGGGCGCGATGGTCGTGAATCGGCCGCAAATCTGGTCCTCGCCTAGGATCCGGATGGCGCGGGGGCATGCCTGTTCCCGCGCCCCTGGTCCGACGCACCGCAGGAGCCGAAGGAAGCCACCTTGTCGAAGGACCGCAAGACCAAAGACCCTTTCGTGCCCCATCTGGCCAGGCCTCTTGCGCCACATGATCGCACCAGCGCGGCATCGCGCCTGATCACCGAAAGCGAAGCCGAGCTTCGCGCCGAGAAAACCGCCAGGCTGCGCGCGATCCGGCTTGGAAAAGAACGCCCGGATACGCCCCCGGCAGACGATACCCCCAAGAAGACAAAGACCTGACACTGGCGTCCTCGGCGTCCAGAGGTGCCCTCAGGCCCGTTCGGCGGCCTTGGTCAACCGGGTCGACAGCAAGTCGCCGGCCTGTTCGACCAGCGGATAGGCGACCTGGCAGAAGGCGGTGTTGACGGACTTGAGCGCGCGCAGCATCTCCTGATGCAGGTTGCTGGTCTCGATGCTTGCCGAATTGCCGCTGCGCAGACGCGCCAGGTGCTGTTCCTGCAGGCGTTGTTCGGCGGCGCGGGCGCGGTCCTTTTCCTCGACCAATTGCCGCGCACCTTCCAGATCGTTGGAAATCATCACGTTCAGCGCCAGTTGCCCGTTCGACAGCACCCGGTCGTGAAAATCCGTCAGCTCGTTCCAGCCGGCGTCGGAAAACGCCAGGCCCGAGTCGTTCATCTTGCGCGCCAGGTCCAGAAGGTTGGTCGATATCTGATCCCCCGCCTCCTCGAAATTGTTGGCAAAACTCGCGATCTCCATCGCGCGGCGCGATTGCTCTGGGGTCAGCGGGGCCTCCTGCAGGCGGGCGACGTAAAGCTTGGTCTCGAAATGCATCCGGTCGACCTCATCTTCGCTTGCCAGGATGCGCTGCACGGCGGCCTCGTCCCAGCGCCGGAACAGGCCCAGCACCGGCAGCAGCATCGATTGCACTTCTTCGCCCATGCGCAGCACCTCTCGCTGGGCGTTGCCGATCGCCTGGCGCGGATCGGCCAGCGCGCCCTCGTCCAGCGCGGTGAAGCGCGGCGCGTCGGCGCCGGCGGCGGGATCGGGGAACAATGCCACCGTCGCGCGCACCACGGCGGGCAGCAGCGGCAGCGACATAACCAGCACCGCCAGGTTGAAGACCAGATGCAGGTTGATCGCCTGGCGCCCGTGATCGGCGCCCAGCCAGCCCAGGCCCTCGGGCCAGAGCCGCAGGACCAGAAGCGCAACCACCGCGCCACCGCCGCGCAGCATCAGGTTCGCAGCCATGATCCGCCGTGTCGGCACATCGGATTTCAGGGTCAGCAGGAAGGGGATCAGCGCGCCGCCCAGGTTCGCGCCCAGAACCAGCGCCCCGGCCCCCGGTCCCGGCAGCATGCCTTGCGCCGCGAAGGTCACCAGCATCAGCACCGCCGCGACGCTGGAATGCATCACATAGGTGATCGCCGCGCCCAGGATGAAGCTGCTGATCAGATCCGAGGCCAGATAGCGCAGCACCGTGCCCACCAGCGCGTTGTGGCGCAGCGGTTCGGCGGCCTCGCGGATCAGCGTCAGCGCCAGCAGGATCAGCGCCAGCCCCACCAGGATGCGCCCGGCCTGCCGCGGCCGCCGATCCGCGGATTTCAGGAACAGTGTCACCCCGATGACCAGCAGCAGCGGCATCAGCCCCTGCAGCGGCGCCAGCAGGATCTGCGCCACCACCGCGGATCCGACATCGGCCCCCAGGATCAGCGCCACCCCGGCACTGCCTGAAAGCGACCCGGTCCCCGCGAAGGCCGCCGTCAGAACCGCGACGGCGGTCGAACTTTGCAACACGATCGCCGCCGCCGCCCCGGCGCCCGCCGCCGAGACCCACGATGCCGTCGCCCGCCGCAACAGGCTGCGCAGCGGCGCCAGGAACGCGCGCTCGACCCCGGTGCGGATCAGCCGCACTGCCCAGATCAGCAGCGCCACCGCACCCGCGAGATTGATCAAGAATAGGGCCAAGTTGTCCTCCGCCGCCGCCGCCGTTGCCGCGCCGCATCCTGATAGGGCCGCGCCCGGCCCTGGCGCGCACCGTGGTGCCCAGGACCGCGGCCTTTGTGGAAACGTCGCACGAAAGCACCATCATTTTCTTCGATTGGCAACCTTTTTTGTTGCTAATTAGTGGGATGAGCCACAAATTTGCCAGGAAGCCGGAGGCCCGCCGAAAGGAACGCCCGTGCAAAAGACCAAGGGCAACGCCACGCGCCTGCGCAAATCCGAGCGCCGCGAACAGATCGTGTCCGAGCTGCGCCTGCATCCCCATGTCCGCGTCGGCGACCTGGCAGAACGCTTCGGCGTCTCGACCGAGACGGTGCGGCGTGATTTCGAGGCGCTGGAGCGCAAGGGGTTGGTGACGCGCGCCCTGGGCGGTGCCTCGGCGCCCAGCCCCGGCACGGCGCCTTCGCTGGACGAACGTGGCCGCGCCCGCAGCCGGGAACGTGAGCGCATCGGCGCCCGGGCTGCGGCCCTGGTGCAGCCGGGAGAGACCTTGATGATCGATTCCGGCGCGACCACGCTGCAGGTGGCGCGCTTTCTGTCCTTCGCGGGCACGCGCTGCACGGCGATCACCAATTCGCTGCATGTGGCGATGACGCTGGGACACAACGGCGCCGCGAAGGTGATCCTTTGCCCAGGCACCTATCTGCCGACCGAGGCCGCGGTGGTGGGCGCGGAAACGGTGGATTTCCTGCGCCGCTACCGGGTGCGGCGCTGTTTCGTGGGCGCGTCGGCGCTGCTGCCCCAGGGTCCGATGGAGACCGTCGAGGGCTATGCCGCGGTCAAGCGCGCGATGCTGGATCAGTCCGAGGGCCGGCATCTGGTGATCGACAGCGACAAGTTCGGCCGCAGCGGCTTTGCGCATCTGGGGACGCTGGACCTGTTCGATTCGATCATCACCGACAGCGCCCCGCCCGAGGATCTGGCCCAAGCCCTGGCAAGCGCGGGCGTCGAGATCAGCATGGCCGACTAGGGGGGCGGGCGGCCCCGGCCGGCCTGTCAGAAGACGCCGGGCAATTTCGGCAGCATTGCGTCCGACCGCGCGACCAGCCAGTCATACACCCGCGCCGCGGCCGGGCGCAGCGGCTCGTCCGACCCGTGCAGCAAGAACCATTGCCGCACCAGCGGCATCCCCTTCACATCCAGGATCGCCAGGCGGCCGTCCACCACCTCCTGCGCCACGGTATGGGCCGAGATCAGCGCGATCCCCAGCCCGCTCATCACCGCCTGCTTGATGGTCTCGTTCGAATCCATCACGATCGTTTCCAGACGCTGCCCGGCCGGCATCTCGGTCAGGAAGCGGATCGCCAGCGCCCGGGTGCCCGAGCCTTCCTCGCGCAGCAGGAACCGGTGCCGGGTCAGCTCTTCGAGCAGCGGGCCCGGGGCATCGGTGAGCGGATGGCCGGGGGCGGCGATGATGACATGGGGATGGTCGCCCAGCGTCACCGCCTCGACCAGCGGCGCGCGCGGCGGGCGGCCCATGATGCACAGATCGAACTCGCCCCGCGCCAGCGCGGCGATGGTGGCCTGGCGGTTGGCGATCTTCAGGGTGATCTGCAATTCCGGCATGTCCGTCTGCAACCGCGCGACGATCTGCGGGGCGAAATATTTCGCCGTGCTGACCGCGCCCAGAACCACCGTGCCCGTCGTGCCCGCGCGGATGTCGTCGATCTCGGCCAGGGCGCGTTCCAGGATCGCGCGGATGCGGGCATGGGCCTCCAACAGCACGGTGCCCTCGGGGGTGGGAGAGTTCTTGCGCCGCCCCTGATGCGACAGCAAATCCACGCCCAGGGCGTCTTGCAGGGTGCGCAGCTGACTGTGCACCGCAGGCCCGGTCAGGCCCAGATTCTTCGCCGCCGTCACGATGTTGTCCGAGGCTGCGACCTCGGCCAGGGCGCGCAGTTGCTTGAGGGTGATCCGATCGACCTTGTGTGACAATTTTTCTTACACGCAAGTTCCAAAAACGAAATTGTTTTATCATTCTGGATCGCCAAGATCAACGGCAACCAAGGGGAAGGGAGGCCCCGCCGATGATGCCGAAACTGGCGCAGACTCAACCTCGGATACCGACGGATCTGGCCCCCGCGATCGGGGCGCTGTGCAAGGTCGCGGCCGATCTGTCGCATCTGATTTCGCGCGGTGCGCTGGGCGGGGCACTGGGCGCGAATGTCGGCGAGAACACCGACGGCGACACGCAAAAGGCGCTGGACGTGATGGCGGACGAGGCCTTCTTTGCCGCGCTGCGCGGCACCGGGGTGCGCTGGTATGCATCCGAGGAACGCGACGCGGTGGCGGGGCTGGATCCGGACGGGGCGCTGGCGCTGGCGATCGACCCGCTGGACGGATCCTCGAACATCGACGTGAACGTCTCGATCGGCACGATCTTCGCGATCCAGCCGGCGCAGGACGACGCCGAGGCCACCTTTCTGCGCGACGGCCACGCGCTGCGCGCCGCCGGCTATTTCATCTACGGACCCCAGACCGCCCTGGTGATCAGCTTCGGCGCCGGCGTCCGCCGCTTCGTGCTGGACCGCGAAAGCGGCGGGTTCGAGGAAACGCCCGATATTCCCTCGATCCCCGACACTGCCAGCGAATTCGCCATCAACGCCTCGAACTACCGCCACTGGTCGAAGCCGATCCGCGCCTATATCGACGATTGTCTGGCCGGGGCGGACGGCCCGCGCGGCAAGAACTTCAACATGCGCTGGGTTGCGTCGCTGGTGGCCGAAACCCACCGCATCATGTCGCGTGGCGGGATCTTCCTGTACCCCGCCGACCAGCGCGCGGGCTATGCCCAGGGCCGGCTGCGTCTGGTCTATGAATGCCTGCCCATCGCCTTCCTGATCGAACAGGCCGGCGGCAAGGCCACCACCGGCACGCGCCGCATCCTCGATTGCGTCCCCGATCATCTGCACGCCCGCACGCCCTTCGTCTTCGGTACCGCCGACAAGGTCGATCGCGTGACCTCTTACCACGATCTGCCGGAGCAGGAGGTCTCGGCGCTGTTCGGTAACCGCGGCCTGTTCCGCGCCTGAGACGAAAGAAGGCCAATGTCGAAAAAGCATCCCATCATCTCGGTCACCGGCTCGTCCGGGGCGGGTACGACCACGGTGAAGTCGACCTTCGACCAGATCTTCCGCCGCGAAGGCATCCGGCCGGTCTCGATCGAGGGCGATGCCTTCCACCGCTACAACCGCGCCGACATGAAGACGCAGCTGGAAACCCGCCTGGCCGCCGGTGACGCCACCTTCAGCCATTTCAGCTATGAGGCGAACGAGCTGGAGAAGCTGCAGGAGGTGTTCCGCAGCTATGGCGAAACCGGCACCGGCGAGACCCGCCACTACATCCACGACGAGGCCGAATCGGCCCGCCACAAGACGCCGCCCGGCCATTTCACCGACTGGAAGCCCTTCGAGGAAGGGTCCGACCTGCTGTTCTACGAAGGCCTGCATGGCGCCGTGGTCAACGAGGATGTCGATCTGGCCGCGCTGGCGGATCTGAAGATCGGGGTGGTGCCGGTGATCAACCTGGAATGGATCCAGAAGATCCACCGCGACAAGGCCAGCCGCGGCTATTCGACCGAGGCGGTGACCGATGTCATCCTGCGCCGGATGCATGCCTATGTGCATTGCATCTGCCCGCAGTTTTCCCAGACCGACATCAATTTCCAGCGCGTGCCGGTGGTCGATACCTCGAACCCGTTCATCGCGCGCTGGATCCCCACCGCCGACGAAAGCCTGGTGGTGATCCGCTTCAAGAATCCGCGCGGCATAGATTTTCCCTATCTCAACTCGATGATCCACGACAGCTGGATGACCCGCGCCAATTCGCTGGTGATCCCCGGCGGCAAGATGGACCTCGCCATGCAGCTGATCTTCACGCCGATGATCCTGCGGCTGGTCAGCGAATCGAAACGCGCCTGAGGAGGCAGCCATGACCATCCAGACAGAGGTGAAACCCCGGGCCGAGGCCGACGAGAAGCTGATGGCCACCGCGATCCGCGTGTTGGCGATGGACGGGGTCGAGGCGGCGAAATCGGGCCACCCCGGCGCGCCGATGGGTCTGGCCGATGTCGCGACGGTGCTGTTCAACCGCTATCTGACCGTCGATCCCGCAGCCCCCGCCTGGCCCGACCGCGACCGCTTCGTGATGAGCGCGGGCCATGGGTCCATGCTGGTCTATGCGATCCATCACCTGCTGGGCTATGCGGACATGGGCGCCGATCAACTGCGCGCATTCCGCCAGCTGGGCGCGCGCACCGCGGGCCATCCCGAATACGGCCATGCACAGGGCATCGAGACGACGACCGGCCCGCTGGGGCAGGGGATCGCCACCGCCGTCGGCATGGCGCTGGCCGAGCGGATGCAGAACGCTCGTTTCGGCGACGATCTGGTCGATCACTGGACCTATGTGCTGGCCGGCGACGGCTGCCTGATGGAAGGCATCAGCCACGAGGCGATCGACCTGGCCGGGCATCTGCGCCTGGGCCGGCTGATCCTGTTCTGGGACGACAACGGCATCACCATCGACGGCGGGACCGAGCTTTCGACCTCGACCGACCAGCGCGCGCGCTTCAAGGCGGCGGGCTGGCATGTGCAGGGCGTGGATGGCCACGATCCGGAAGCCATCGCCGGGGCGATCGAGGCCGCGCGCGGCGATCCCCGGCCCTCGCTGGTCGCGTGCAAGACGGTGATCGGCAAGGGCGCGCCGACGATGGCGGGCAGCCACAAGGTGCATGGTGCGCCGCTGGGCGAGGCCGAGATCGCCGCCGCGCGCAAGGCCCTTGACTGGCCGCATCCGCCCTTCGAAGTGCCCGATCAGGTGCGCGAGGCCTGGGCCCAGGTGGCCCGGCGCGGCGCCGCAAGCCGCGCGGCGTGGGAGGCGCGCAAGGCCGCCAGCGCGCAGGCCGCGGCGTTCGACGCCAGCCTTGCCGCCCCCGACCAGGCCGCGCTGGCGGCGGCGATGGTCGAGCACAAGGCGCGGCTCAGCGATCAACTGCCACGGGTGGCCACCCGCAAGGCCTCGGAAATGGCGCTGGAGGTGGTGAACGCGGTGCTGCCCAACAGCATCGGCGGCTCGGCCGATCTGACCGGGTCGAACAACACCCGTACCGGCGGGATGCGCCCGGTGACGCGCGACGATTACGCCGGCAATTACATCCACTACGGCATCCGCGAACATGGCATGGCCGCGGCGATGAACGGCATCGCCCTGCATGGCGGTTTCTTCCCCTACGGCGGCACCTTCCTGGCCTTCGCCGATTACTGCCGTCCCGCGATCCGGCTGTCGGCGCTGATGGGCGTGCCGGTCACCTATGTGATGACCCACGATTCCATCGGCCTTGGCGAAGACGGCCCCACCCATCAGCCGGTCGAAACCCTGGCCTCGCTGCGCGCCATGCCGAACCTGACGGTGATCCGCCCCGCCGACGCGGTGGAAACCGCCGAGGCCTGGCAGATCGCCGCGGCGGCGACCGACACGCCCACGCTCTTGTGCCTGTCGCGCCAGAACCTGCCGCTGGTGCGCACCAGGCACACGACCGAGAACCTGACCGCCCGCGGCGCCTATGTCCTGCACCGCGCCGAGGGCCCCCGCGACGTGACGCTGATCGCCACCGGATCCGAGGTGGAAATCGCGCTTGCCGCCGCCGAAAGGCTGGCAACGGAGGGTCTGCGCGCCGTGGTCGTCTCGGCCCCCTCGTTCGAGCTCTTCGCCGCGCAGCCGGCGGACTACCGCGTCGCCGTGCTGGGCTGCGCGCCGCGCATCGGGATCGAGGCCGCCGTCCGCCAGGGGTGGGAGCAGTTCCTTGAACGGGGCGACGCCTTCGTCGGCATGACCGGCTTTGGCGCCTCGGCCCCGGCGCCCGATCTTTACCGCCATTTCGGCATCACCGCCGAGGCCGTCGCGGCCCTGGCCAAGACACGGATAGAAGGGAGGACCTGATGGCACTGATTACGCTTCGGCAATTGCTCGATCACGCCGCCGAGAACGGCTATGGCGTGCCGGCCTTCAACATCAACAACATGGAACAAGGTCTTGCAATCCTGCGCGCGGCGGCCGCGACCGATGCGCCGGTGATCTTGCAGGCCAGCCGCGGCGCGCGGTCCTATGCCGGCGACGTGATGCTGCGCCACATGGTTCAGGCCCTGGCCGAGACGCACCCCGACATCCCGATCGTGCTGCACCAGGACCATGGCAACAACGATGCCACCTGCCTGTCGGCGATCCGCCACGGCTTTACCAGCGTGATGATGGACGGATCGCTGGAAGAGGACATGAAGACCCCCGCCTCCTATGATTACAACGTCGAGACCACCCGCCGCGTCAGCGCCGCCGCCCATGCCGTGGGCGCCTCGGTCGAGGGCGAATTGGGCGTGCTGGGCAGCCTGGAAACCGGCGAGGCCGGCGAAGAGGACGGGTCGGGCGCCGAGGGCAAGCTGTCGCGCGATCAGCTGCTGACCGATCCCGATCAGGCCGTCGATTTCGTCGCCCGCACCAAATGCGATGCGCTGGCGATCGCCTGTGGCACCAGCCATGGCGCCTACAAGTTCAGCCGCAAGCCCGACGGAGAGATCCTGTCGATGGCCACCATCGCGCGGATCCACGAAAAGCTGCCCGGCACGCATCTGGTGATGCACGGCTCGTCCAGCGTGCCGCAGGCTTTGCAGGATCTGATCAACGCCCATGGCGGCGAGATGCCGCAAACCTATGGCGTGCCGGTCGAAGAGATCGAGAAGGGCATCCGCATGGGCGTGCGCAAGGTCAATATCGACACCGACTGCCGGATGGCGATGACCGGCCAGTTCCGCAAGGTCGCGGCCGAGAAGCCCGCCGAATTCGACCCCCGCAAGTTCCTGGTCCCCGCGATGAAGGAACTCGAAGATCTTTGCCGCGACCGGTTCGAACGGTTCGGCACCGCCGGCCAGGCCGGCAAGATCCGACCCGTCCCGATGGACGAGATGGCCAAGCGCTACGCAAGTGGCGCGCTCGACCCGCAGATCGCCGCCGCTCAGGCCGCCTGACGCCCCGAACCAAGGAGAACCACGATGCTCGATAACAACATGAAGGTCACGGACGCCAAGAAACGCTATTCGGCGGGCGTGCTGAAATATGCCCAGATGGGCTATTGGGAACCCGATTACCAGCCCAAGGACACCGATATCATCGCGCTGTTCCGCATCACCCCCCAGGACGGCGTCGACGAGGTCGAGGCCGCGGCGGCGGTGGCGGGCGAAAGCTCTACCGCGACGTGGACGGTGGTCTGGACCGACCGGCTGACGGCCTGCGAAAAATACCGCGCCAAGGCCTACCGGGTCGATCCCGTGCCCAACAGCCCGGGTGAATTCTTCGCCTACATCGCCTATGATCTGGACCTGTTCGAGCCCGGCTCGATCGCCAACCTTACCGCCTCGATCATCGGCAACGTCTTCGGCTTCAAGCCCTTGAAGGCGCTGCGGCTGGAGGACATGCGCCTGCCGGTGGCCTATGTGAAGACCTTCCAGGGCCCCGCCACCGGCATCGTGGTGGAGCGCGAGCGCCTGAACTGCTACGGCCGGCCGCTTCTGGGCGCCACGGTGAAGCCCAAGCTGGGCCTCTCGGGGCGCAACTACGGCCGCGTGGTCTACGAGGCGCTGAAGGGCGGGCTGGATTTCACCAAGGACGACGAGAACATCAACAGCCAGCCCTTCATGCACTGGCGCGACCGCTTCCTTTACTGCATGGAGGCGGTCAACCGCGCCTGCGCCGCGACGGGAGAGGTGAAGGGCACCTATCTGAACGTCACCGCCGGCACCATGGAAGAGATGTACGAGCGCGCCGAATTCGCCAAGGCGCTGGGCTCGACCATCGTGATGATCGACCTGGTGATCGGCTACACGGCAATCCAGTCGATGGCCAAGTGGGCGCGCAAGAACGACATGATCCTGCACCTGCACCGGGCCGGCCATTCCACCTATACCCGGCAGCGTACGCACGGGGTCAGCTTCCGCGTCATCGCCAAGTGGATGCGGCTGGCGGGCGTCGATCACCTGCATGCCGGCACCGTGGTCGGCAAGCTGGAAGGCGACCCGGCCACCACCAAGGGCTATTACGACATCTTCCGCGAGGAATATAACCCGATGGCGCTGGAGAACGGGATCTTCTTCGACCAGGACTGGGCCTCGCTGAACAAGATGATGCCGGTCGCCTCGGGCGGGATCCACGCGGGTCAGATGCACCAGCTGCTGACCTATCTGGGCGAGGACGTGGTGCTGCAGTTCGGCGGCGGCACGATCGGCCACCCGCATGGCATCGAGGCCGGCGCCACCGCCAACCGCGTCGCGCTGGAGGCGATGGTCTTCGCGCGCAACGCCGGGCGCGACATCTGGAACGAGGGCGAGGACATCCTGCGCGACGCGGCCCGCACCTGCACGCCGCTGAAACAGGCGCTCGATGTCTGGAAGGACGTCACCTTCAACTATGCGTCGACCGATGCGCCGGACTTTGCGCCGACGCCGGAAGTCTCGGCATAAGAACAGCTTACGGGAGAAACTTCATGCGACTTCGCCAAGGACAATTCAGCTTCCTGCCGGATCTGACGGATGACGACATCCGCGTGCAGGCGCAATATGCGATCGACAACGGCTGGGCCGTCAGCGTCGAATTCACCGATGACCCGCATCCGCGCAACACCTATTGGGAAATGTGGGGCCATCCGATGTTCGACAATCCCGACGCCGCCGCGGTGGTCTACGAGGTGAACGAATGCCGCAAGGCGCATGGCGGCAAGTACATCCGCGTGATGGCCTTCGATGCCAGCCACGGCTGGGAATCGATCCGGATGAGCTTCATCGTCAACCGCCCCAAGGAAGAGCCCGGCTTCCGCCTGGTGCGCCAGGAAAGCGCGGGGCGGCTGGTGCGCTACACCGTCGAAAGCTATGCCACGCGCGACCCCGAGGGGGCGCGCTACGCCTGACGCCGCGCGCGTCCCCCGTTTCGCGGGGGGCGCGCCACCCCGGCCCGCAACAGATGGAGCGCGAAGATGACCGATGAGCCGACCGCCCTCGAAGAGAAGGCTTCCCCAAGCCTTCCGCAAAGCGTCGATCTGGCCGCCGCCTTCGAGGAAAGCGGTGTGCGCGACGTGCTGAAGGAGCTGGACGACACCATGATCGGCCTGGCCCCCGTCAAGCAACGCATCCGCGAGACCGCGGCGCTTTTGCTGGTCGATCAGGCGCGGCGCCAGTTGGGGCTGGCGACCGAGACGCCGACCCTGCACATGAGCTTTACCGGCAATCCCGGCACCGGCAAGACCACGGTGGCGCTGAAGATGGCCGATCTGCTGCATCGGCTGGGCTATGTGCGCAAGGGCCATCTGGTGACCGTGACGCGCGACGACCTGGTCGGCCAATACATCGGCCACACCGCGCCCAAGACCAAGGAGGTGCTGAAGAAGGCGATGGGCGGGGTTTTGTTCATCGACGAGGCCTATTACCTTTACCGCCCTGAAAACGAACGCGATTACGGGCAGGAAGCGATCGAGATCCTGTTGCAGGTGATGGAAAACAACCGCGACGATCTGGTGGTGATCCTGGCCGGATATGCCGACCGGATGGACCGGTTCTTCGAATCCAACCCCGGCTTTCGGTCGCGCATCGCGCATCACATCGAATTCCCCGACTACACCAATGAAGAGCTTCTGAAGATCGCCGAGATCATGCTGTCCGAGCAGAACTATGCCTTCGATCCGGCCGCGAGGGTCGCGATGGCGGAATATATCGCCTCGCGCCGGGGGCAGCAGCATTTCGCCAATGCGCGCTCGATCCGCAACGCGCTGGATCGTGCCCGGCTGCGCCAGGCCAACCGGCTGTTCAACGAGGCCGCGGGGCCGCTCGACGCCGCCGCGCTTTCGGCCATCGCGGAAACCGACATCCGCGCCAGCCGGGTCTTCCGCGGCGGCCTGGACACCGATCGCAAGCCCGCGCGGGAGGCCGCCGAATGATACAAGCCGGGGCATGAAAGGAGAGCCGCACCATGGCCGCAGTTCCGCCCGTCTGTGATTTCGGCTGGCCCGCGCCGGACTTCGCGCTGCCGGCCACCGATGGCAGGACCTATGCGCTACAGGATATCCGTGGCCCGAACGGCACGCTGGTGATGTTCATCTGCAACCATTGCCCATATGTGCTGGCGGTGCTGGACCGGATCCTGCGCGACGCGCGCGACCTGCAGGCGCTGGGCGTGGGCGTGGCCGCGATCTGTTCCAACGATGCCACCAGCCATCCCGCCGACAGCTTCCCCAGGATGCGCGACCTGGCCGCGCGCCACGCCTTTTCCTTCCCCTATCTGCATGACCAGGACCAATCCGTCGCCCGTGCCTATGGCGCCGTCTGCACGCCGGATTTCTTCGGCTTCAACGCCGACCTCGCGCTGCAATATCGCGGCCGGCTGGATGCCTCGCGCAAGGCCGCGGGTCCGACGGATCTGCGCCGCGATCTGTTCGAGGCGATGAAACAGGTCGCACAGACAGGTGCGGGGCCACGCGATCAGACCCCTTCGATGGGATGTTCGATCAAATGGAAGGGGGCGGCCTGACGCGCCACCCGCCTGGGGGGGGGGCGGTTCGGCCGGCCCCCGGCGCCGGCCGGCACGGGGAGGTGCGTTGGCCGGCGCCCAGCGGTCGTCACGCCGCCGCCAGATCGGCCCCCGAGATGTCGGCTTCGGCGGCAAGGCTGGCTACAAAGTCGCGCACCGCGGCGGTCCAGGCGGCTCTTTCCATTGCCTCGGCGATGCGCGGGCGCACCGCGTCATAGGGCAGGGGGGCGCCTTCGGCCACCGCGTCGAGACGGATGATATGCCAGCCGAAGCGGCTGAGGACAGGCTCTGCCGTGATCCCGCCCGCCACCAGCCCGCGCAGCGCGGCCTCGAATTCGGGCACGGTATCGCCCGGGCGCAACTGGCCCAGCCTCCCGCCCTCGGCGCGCGAGGCGCAGTCGCTGTTGGCCTCGGCCTCCTGGGAGAAGCGATCGGGCCGGGCCAGGATCTTTCGGCTGAGTTCCCGGGCCACAGCCTCGGCGGCGTGGCGGCGGTCGGGGTCGCGCGGGTCGCAAGCCAGCAGGATGTGGCTGGCCTCCCACAAAGGGGGGGCGCGAAACCGCGTGGGATCGCGGGCCCATTCGGCGCGGATCTCGGCCTCGGGCGGGGGCGCGGTCTCGATCGCATCCTCCAGCAACCCGCGGATGCGCGCCTCTTCCTCGGTCTCCCACTTGCCGGGGGCGACCTCTTCGGGGGTGGCCTCGATGTCGCGCCGGGCGGCTTCCTGGGTCAGCAGGGCCCGCACGACCAGCGCATTCGCGGCCTGGCGCCAGGCGACGCCCGGCTTGCCCGCCGGCGCGTCGTGGTGCTGGGCCTCGGCGGCGATCGCCGCCGTGGGGATCTTTTGACCGTTCACGATCACCTCGGGAAACAGCGGCTTGTCCATCGGATCACTCCGCCGCGGTGGGCTGCGCCGCCGCCCGCCTGGCCGCCGTCAGCCGCGCCTGGTTCAGTTCGGCGTCGGAATGCTGCGGCAGCGGCTGGGTCCGGCGCGAACGCACGATCTGGTAGCCCGGGCGCCAGAAGTAGCGCAGCGGCACCGACAGCATGTGCACCAGCCGGGTGAAGGGGAACAGCAGGAAGATCGTCAGGCCCAGCACGATATGCAGCTTGAAGATCAGCGGCGTATCGGCGATGCGGGCGGCCACGTCGGGCTGGAAGGTCACGACGCCTTGCGCCCAGAGCATGAATTTCACCATCTCCTTCCCGTCGAGGTGCTGGGCCGAGGAGACGATCGTCGACAGCCCGAAGACCAGCTGGATCAGGATCAGCACCAGGATGCCGATATCGGCCACCGACGAGGTCTTGCGGATGCGCGGATCGGTCCAGCGGCGATGGAACAGCATGCCGCCGCCGATCAGCGCCGCGATGCCCGCCAGCCCGCCGACGACCATCGCCAGGATCTGCTTGAATTCATGGCTGATGCCCAGCGCGTGCAGCAGCGGCAGCGGCGCGAAAAGGCCCACCAGATGGCCGAAGAAGATCGTCAGGATGCCGACGTGAAACAGGACCGAGCCGATCCGAAGCTGCCGGCGCCGCAACAGCTGGCTGGAGGAGCTTTTCCACGAGAACGGGTCCCGCTCATAGCGCGCGATCGAACCGATGATCAGCACCGAAAGCGCGATGTAGGGGTAGATGCCGAAGAAGAAGTTGTTCATGAGAGCCTCCGTCATTCCGCCGCGCGGGGGGCGGATGGGGTTTGGGGCGGGTCCATCCGGGCCAGCAGGTCGCGGCTTGCCGGGCAGCCCGCGTTCGGGTCGGGGCCGAAGGTGACTTCGGTCTCCTCCCAGATCTTGTCGAGTTCCTCCAGGTCGGTCGGATCCGGTTCGGGCTGGGCCAGCAGTTCTGCCAGGATCGCCTGATCGGCCGAGGCGCCGGAAAGCTGGAGAAGCGCCGCGAAGACCGCCGCATAGGGGCTTTCGCGGCGCTTCAGCCGCTCGCCCAGCGCCGCCAGGATATGCGCCGCATCGGCCAGCATGGCACGGGCCTCCTCTGGGGGGCGCGTCGCCAGGAACTCCAGCAGCACCGGCAGGTGATCGGGCAGTTCCGTTGTCGCGGGCTCATAGCCCCCGGCGCGGTAGGTCTCGAGCAGATCCACCATCGCGCCGCCGCGGTCGCGGCTTTCGCCGTGGACATGCTCGAAAAGGTTCAGCGACAGGCTGCGCGAGCGGTCGAAGAGCATGACAAAGGTCTCTTCGAGGTCGTAGATATCGCCCGTCGCCAAAGCCTCGACCAGCGGGCGCAGCGTGCGGCGGGCGGCGGCCGTCAGCCGGCTTTCGGCCGCCAGCACGCCGCCGATCTCGGGCATGGCCTGCTGCAATCCGACGGTCGGATAGCTGAGCAGCAGCGAGAAGGCCTTCAACGTCCGGTCATTCACGTCGGGGCCCATCATTTCGCCTCCTGCGGCATCTTCAGGGGCCGCTTCTGGCTGCCGAAGAGCGAGCCCTTGGACATGCCGGTCGAGCAGCTGTTGCAATCGGTGAAGCCTTCGCCGGTGCGGATGTCATAGGCGTCTTCGACCATCTCGCGGTGGGTGGTGGGGATGACGAAACGGTCCTCGTAATCGGCCAGCGACATGATCTTGAACATGTCCTCGATCACCCGGCCCGAAAGGCCGACGCGGGCTGCGATGCCTTCGTCGACGACGCCATCGACGGTCTTGGCGCGCATGTAGGCGCGCATCGCCAGCATCCGTTCCAGCGCATGGGCGATGGGTTCCTCGTCGCCCGCGGTCAGCAGATTGGCCAGGTAGCGCAGCGGGATGCGCAGGTTGCGCACATCCGGCATCGCGCCGTCCACGCCCAGCGCGCCGGCCTCGGCCGCGTTCTGGATCGGGCTGAGCGGCGGGATGTACCACACCATCGGCAGCGTGCGGTATTCCGGATGCAGCGGGAAGGCCACCTTCCATTCCATCGCCATCTTCCAGATCGGGCTGTGGCGGGCGGCCTCCAGCCATTCCTCGGGCACGCCATCGGCGCGGGCCATCTCGATCACCACCGGATCGTTGGGGTCCAGGAACACGTCAAGCTGCGCGTCATACAACTGCTTTTCGCTGGGCACGTTGGCCGCTTCCTCGATCTTGTCGGCATCGTAAAGCATCACCCCCAGATAGCGGATGCGCCCGACGCAGGTTTCCGAACAGACCGTGGGATTGCCGGACTCGATGCGGGGATAGCACAGGGTGCATTTCTCGGACTTTCCGGTCGACCAGTTGTAATAGACCTTCTTGTAGGGACAGCCCGAGACGCACATCCGCCAGCCGCGGCATTTTTCCTGGTCGATCAGGACGATGCCGTCCTCTTCGCGCTTGTAGATCGCGCCCGAAGGGCAGGACGCCGCGCAGGCCGGGTTGAGGCAATGCTCGCACAGCCGCGGCAGATACATCATGAAGGTGTTTTCGTATTCGCCGTAGATCTGCTTCTGGATGCCTTCGAAGTTGTAGTCCTTCGACCGTTTCGAGAATTCGCCGCCCAGGATCTCTTCCCAGTTCGGGCCCTTCTCGATCTTCTCGATCCGTTCGCCGGTGATCACCGAACGCGGCCGCGCGGTGGGGAAGGCGTTCATCTGCGGCGCGTTCGCGAGATGCGCGTAGTCGAAGGTGAAGGGCTCATAGTAATCGTCGATCTCGGGCAGGTTCGGATTGGCGAAGATGTTCGCCGCGATCCGCCATTTGGCCCCCTGCTTCGGGATCAATTTGCCCGAAGGCGTCCGCCGCCAGCCGCCGTTCCAGCGCGCCTGGTTTTCCCAATCGGTCGGATAGCCGGTGCCGGGTTTGGTCTCGACATTGTTGAACCAGGCGTATTCGACGCCGTCGCGGCTGGTCCAGACGTTCTTGCAGGTGACCGAGCAGGTGTGACAGCCGATGCATTTGTCGAGATTCAGCACCATGCCGATTTGCGCGCGCACTCTCATTGGGCAGCCTCCTGTGTTGCCGGCCGGTCGAGCCAATCGACCTTGTCCATTTTGCGGATGATGACGAATTCATCGCGGTTGGAGCCGACGGTTCCGTAATAGTTGAACCCATAGGAAAGCTGGGCATAGCCGCCGATCATATGGGTGGGCTTCAGCGTGGTGCGGGTCACCGAATTGTGGATGCCGCCGCGCTGGCCCGTCTTCTGTGAACCGGGCGCGTTCACGATCTTTTCCTGGGCGTGATACATGAAGGCCGTGCCTTCCTTCATGCGCTGGCTGACCACCGCGCGCGCGGTCAGGGCGCCGTTGGCATTATAGGCCTCGATCCAGTCGTTATCGGCGATGCCCGCCTTCTTCGCGTCCACCTCCGATATCCACACCACCGGCCCGCCGCGGTTGAGCGTCAGCATCAGCAGGTTGTCGGAATAGGTCGAATGGATGCCCCATTTCTGGTGCGGGGTGATGAAGTTCAGCACGACATGCTTGGTATCGCCGGCCATGACCTCCTGCGTCACGGCCTTCAGATCCACCGGTGGGCGGTAGGACACGAAGCCCTCGCCGAAGGCCCGCATCCACAGGTGATCCTGATACAGCTGCTGGCGGCCCGACAGCGTGCGCCAGGGGATCAGTTCGTGGACGTTGGTGTAGCCGGCGTTATAGCAGACCTCCTCGCTTTCGATCCCCGACCAGGTCGGCGACGAGATGATCTTGCGCGGCTGGGCGGCCACGTCGCGAAAGCGGATCTTCACATGCTCCTGGCCCTCGGCCAGATGCGCGTGGTCGCGCCCGGTGGGCTTTTCGAGCGCGTGCCAGGCCTTCACCGCGACTTCGCCGTTGGTTTCCGGCGCCAGCATCAGGATCACTTCGGTGGCATCGATATCGGTGTCGATCCTGGCGCAGCCCTTGGCCGGGCCGTCGTGCCAGACGCCGTTCAGTTTGCGCAGCTCCTCGACCTCTACCTTGGTATCCCAGCCGATCCCCTTGCCGCCGTTGCCAAGCTTGTCCAGCAACGGCCCCACGGCGACGTAACGGTCGTAGATCGCGGTATAGTCGCGCTCGACCGTGACATAGCTCGGCGCGGTCTTGCCCGGGATCAGGTCGCATTCGCCCTTCTTCCAGTCCCGCACGTCGGGCTGGGCCAACTCTCCCGCCGTGTCGTGCAGGATCGGCACCTGGACGATATCGGTTTCGATGCCCAGCACGCCCTTCGATACCGCCTGAAACTTCTTGGCGATGGCCTTGAAGATCTCCCAGTCGGACTTGGATTCGTAGGCCGGGTCCACCGCCGCCTGCAGCGGGTGGATGAACGGGTGCATGTCGGAGGTGTTGAGATCGTTCTTCTCGTACCAGCTGGCCGTTGGCAGCACGACATCGGAATAGACCGCCGTGGTGGACATCCGGAAATCAATGCAGACCAGCAGGTCAAGCTTGCCCTCTGGGCCGTCGTCGTGCCACACGGCCTCTTTCGGCTTCGAGCGGCCTTCCTCGCCCAGATCCTTGCCCATCACACCGTTATCGGTGCCCAGCAGGTGCTTGATGAAGTATTCATGGCCCTTGCCGGAGGACCCCAGCAGGTTCGAGCGCCAGACATAGAGGTTGCGCATCCAGTTCTCGGGCGCGTCCGGGTCCTCGCAGGACATCTGCAGATCGCCGGATTTCAGCTTCTGGGCGACGTAATCCCTGGCCTCCATCCCGGCGGCCTTGGCGGCCTTGGCCACCTCCAGCGGGTTGGTCTTCAGCTGTGGCGCCGAGGGCAGCCAGCCCATGCGTTCGGCGCGGATGTTGTAGTCGATCAGGCTGATATCCCAATCGCCCTTGGGCGCGGTGGGCGACAGGATCTCGTGCACGCCCAGGGTCTCGTAGCGCCACTGGTCGGTATGGGCGTAGAAGGCCGATGTGCCGTTCATCTGCCGTGGCGGGCGGCTCCAGTCCAGCGCGAAGGCCAAGGGCAGCCAGCCGGTCTGCGGGCGCAGCTTTTCCTGGCCCACATAATGCGACCAGCCGCCGCCGGATTGGCCGATGCAGCCGCACATCACCAACATGTTGATGATGCCGCGGTAATTCATGTCCATGTGGTACCAGTGGTTCAGCCCGGCGCCGAGGATGACCATGGATTTGCCTTGGGTCCTTTCGGCGTTGGTCGCGAATTCGCGCGCCACGGCGATGATCTTGTCGGCCGCGACGCCGGTGATCTTCTCGGCCCATTTCGGCGTGTAGGGCAGGTCCTCGCTGAAGTCGCGGCTGACCCAATCGCCGCCCAGGCCGCGATCAAGCCCGTAATTGGCGCACAGAAGGTCGAAGACCGTGGCCACCAGCGCCTCGGAGCCGTCGGCCAGCGTGATCCGCTTGACCGGGATGTTGCGGGTCAGGACCTCGGGGTGCTGGCATTTGACGAAATTCGCGCTGGCCGCGCCGCCGAAATACGGAAAATCGACGCCGACCACGCTGTCGCGGTCCTCTTCGAGGATCTGGCTCAGCCGCAGGCGCGCCTCGGCCTTGCCGGCGCGTTCCTCGAGGTTCCACTTGCCCTCTTCACCCCAACGGAACCCGACCGAGCCATTGGGCGCGACCAGCGCGCCGCTTGCGTCGTCATAGGCCACCGTCTTCCATTCGGGGTTGTTGGTCTCGCCCAGGCCTTTCGCCAGGTCCGAGGCGCGCAGCATCTTGCCGGGGATGTGGCGGCCGTCCTTTTCCTCCAGCCGCACCAGCATCGGCAGGTCGGTATATTTGCGCGCGTAGTCCTCGAAATATTCGGCCTGCCGGTCCAGGTGGTATTCGCGCAAGATCACATGGCCCATGGCCATCGCCAGCGCGCTGTCGGTGCCCTGCTTGGGGTTCAGCCAGATATCGCCGAATTTCGTGGCCTCGGAATAATCGGGGCTGATGACCGCGGACTTGGTGCCGCGATAGCGCGCCTCGGTGTAGAAATGCGCGTCGGGCGTGCGCGTCTGCGGCACGTTCGAGCCCCAGATCAGCAAGAAGCCCGCGTTGTACCAATCGGCCGATTCCGGCACGTCGGTCTGCTCTCCCCAGGTCTGGGGGCTGGAGGGCGGCAAGTCGCAATACCAGTCGTAGAACGACAGGCAGGTGCCGCCCAGAAGCGACAGATAGCGCGCGCCGGAGGCATAGCTGACCATCGACATCGCCGGGATCGGCGAGAAGCCGAAGACCCGGTCGGGGCCGTATTTCTTCGCCGTATAGGCGTTGGCGGCGGCGGTGATTTCGGTCGCCTCGTCCCAGCTTGCGCGGACGAAGCCGCCCTTGCCGCGGTTGCGCGTATAGTCGGCGCGCAGGATCGGATCGGCCTGGATCGCGGCCCAGGCGTCGACCGGCGCCATGGTCTTGCGCTTCTCGCGCCAGATCCGCATCAGCGCGCCGCGCACCATCGGATGCTTCAGCCGCGCGGCGGAATAGAGATACCAGCTGTAGGACGCGCCGCGCTGGCAGCCGCGCGGTTCGTGATTGGGCAGGCCGGGCCGCGTGCGGGGATAATCGGTTTGCTGGGTTTCCCAGGTGATGATGCCGGATTTGACGTAGATCTTCCAGCTGCACGATCCGGTGCAATTCACCCCATGGGTCGAGCGCACGATCTTGTCGTGGCGCCAGCGGCTTCTGTAGGTGTCCTCCCATTTGCGATCCTCGCGGGTCACCTGTCCGTGACCGTTCGAGAAGCGTTCCAGTTCCTTGGACTGGAGAAAATTCAATCTGTCGAGCAAGTGGCTCATCTCTTGTCTCCTCGGGGGAAAGGGGTGCGCGCCACGATGAGTGGGGCGTGGCGCGCCTGGGGCCGGGTCAGCAGGGAACCGGCGCGTTCTTGCGGCTGTAGAAGACCCAGGTGACCACCGCGCACAGCGCGTAGAACACCGCGAAGCTCCACAATGCGGCGGCGGGGCCGCCGGTCAGCGCGATTGAGGTGCCGTAGGCCTTGGGGATGAAGAAGGCGCCATAGGCGGCGATCGCCGAGGTGAAGGCGATGATGGCGGCGCTTTCGCGTTCGGCCTGCTTCAGGGTCGCGGCTTCGTCGAGGTCGGGCATCAGGCGCGGCACTTCCTGGCGCAGGATCGTGGGGATCATCTGGAAGGTCGACGCGTTGCCGACCCCGGTCAGGAAGAACAGCGCCATGAAGCAGGCGAAGAAGCCCCAGAAATTGCCGGCCGACCCGCCCAGCGGCAGGAAGTAAAGCACCCCCAGAACCGCCAGGATCATGCCCAGGAATGTCCAGAAGGTCACGCGGCCGCCGCCGAAGCGATCGGACACCCAGCCGGTGGCGGCGCGGCTCAGCGCGCCCACCAGCGGTCCCAGGAAGGCATAGGCCAGGACGTCGACGCCGGGGAACTGGGTTTTCATCAACAGCGGGAAGCCCGCCGAATAGCCGATGAAGCTGCCGAAGGTGCCGGTGTAGAGGAAGGCCATGATCCAGTTGTGGCGGCGCTTCAGGATGATCGTCTGGTCGCCGAGGCTGGCCTTGGCGTCAGAGATGTCGTTCATCCCGAACCAGGCGGCCAGGGTCGCGACCACGATGAACGGCACCCAGATGTAGCCTGCGTTCTGGATCCACAGCTGGCTGCCGTCCTTCAGCGCCTGGGGCGCGCCGCCGAGGCTGCCGAACACGCCCATGGTGATGACCAGCGGCACCACGAACTGCATCACCGACACCCCCAGGTTGCCCAGCCCCGCGTTCAGCGCCAGCGCGTTGCCCTTGGTCTTCTTCGGGTAGAAGAAGGCGATGTTGGCCATGGAAGAGGCGAAATTGCCGCCGCCGAAGCCGCACAGCAGCGCCAGGATCAGGAAGGTGGTATAGCTGGTGTGGGGGTTCTGCACCGCGATGCCGATGCCGATCGCCGGTAGCAGCAGCGAGGCGGTCGACAGCGTCGTCCACAGCCGGCCGCCGAAGATCGGGATCATGAAGCTGTAGAAGATGCGCAGCGTGGCGCCCGAAAGACCGGGCAATGCGGCCAGCCAGAAGCGCTGGCCCACCGTATAGTCGAAGCCGATCGCCGGCATCTTCGCCACCACGACTGACCACACCATCCAGACACAGAAGGCCAGTAGCAGCGCGGGGATCGAGATCCACAGATTGCGGGTGGCGATTGCGTGGCCCCGGGTATGCCAGAACTCCTGTTCCTCGGGGTGCCAGTCGGTCAGAAGGTGACCGCGCTGTCCAGGGGTTGCGGATGTATTCGCCATGAGCTTGGTTCCTTAAGATATTTGTACGGGACCGCCGGTCGGGCGGCCCGGAGGTTCGGGTTCAGGGCCGCGATTCCCGCAGCGGCGCGTCGGGCACGTCGGAAAGGAATTTCTCCTCCGCGAGCGCCGGGTGGCGGGCCCGCTCCATCTTGCGGATGGCGACGTGCATCCAGATCGTCGAGACCAGCACCAGCACGAACAGCAGCATGAACGGCGCGGTCCACACTCCGGTGCGGTCCAGCAAGAGACCGAAGCCGATCGGCAGGAAGAAGCCGCCAAGGCCCCCGATCATCCCCACCAGCCCGCCGACGGCACCGACATGGTGGGGGTAGTAGACAGGGATGTGCTTGTAGACCGCCGCCTTGCCGAGGCTCATCGCGAAGCCCAGGATCACCGTCATCACCATGAACATCGTGGCATCCAGTCCGAAGCTGAACGTGATCGGGCCGTGGATGCCGGTGACGGTATAGCTGGTCTCGGGATAGCTCATGATGAACAGCAGCACGAGCGAGACCAGGAAGGTCAGATACATGATGGCGCGGGCGCCCCATTTGTCCGACATCCAGCCGCCGAGCGCGCGAAAGACCGAGGCCGGCAGCGAATAGAGGCCCGCAAAGACGCCCGCAGTGGTCAGTGGCAGGCCATAGGCGCCGACGTAGTAGCGCGGCAGGAAGCTGGCCAGCGCGACGAAGCCGCCGAAGACGAAGAAGTAGTAGATCGCGAAGCGCCAGACCTGCATCTTCTTCAGCGGCTCAAGCTGGTCGCCGGCCGAAACGGGCTTGGCGCCGGTCTTCTTGCGTTCCTGCTGCACCGGATCGGTTTTCGCGAGCACGAAGAACAGCACCGCGGTCACGGCCAGCACCACCGAATAGACCTGCGCCGTCTCTCGCCAGCCCAGGGCGACCACCAGGAACGGCGCGGCGAAGTTCGTCACCGCGGCGCCGACGTTACCGGCCCCGAAGATCCCCAGCGCCGTGCCCTGGCGCTCTTTCTCGAACCAGCGCGAGGTATAGGCGATGCCGACGATGAACGAGCCGCCCGCCAGCCCGAGGCCAAGCGCCGCGATCAGGTAGATCTCGTAGGTGTGGACCGTGGCCAGCAGCCACACCGCGACCGAGGTGATCAGCATCTGCAGCGGAAACATGATCCGGCCACCGAATTGTTCGGTCCAGACGCCAAGGAAGATCCGGCTGATCGAACCGGTCAGGACCGGCGTGGCGACCAGCAGGCCGAATTCGGTGTCGTTCAGGCCGAGTTCCTGCTTGATGCGGACGCCGATGATCGAAAAAATCGTCCAGACCGCGAAACAGACGGTGAAAGCGAATGTACTGAGCCCGAGCGCCCGGTATTGGTCGGGGCGGGTGATGCCATCGAGTGAATGCATGGTGTCCCTCCGAAATCAGATCCGGCCAGAGTCCGAACCGCCTGGACAGACAAGAACCGCGTCACGGGGTGGGAAGGGGTTGATCTGGGTCAACTGTCCGGGGCGCGGCATACGAAATAATTGGCCACTGCAGATCGGTCATGGCGACTCGTCGTCTGGATCAAACATCTGTCGCGCTGGAGTCAATTGACTGCTTGACATTTATCAATTATTGTAAGGTGGCGATCTTGGGGGGCGCTGCGTGACAATACGCCTGTCTGACGATGAATCGGCCGAAGTCCGTCATCTAGAGCTGTTTTCAGGCCTGGATGACGCGCATTTCGCCGAATTGATGCTTGGAGCCTACGTTCAGACCTTTCCGCCTCAGATCGAACTCATCCATGAGGGCGAGCCCGCTGATTTTCTGCATGTCGTGACCTCGGGTTCGGTGGAACTCTTTGCCTCGTGGAACGGACGAGAGACGACGATGGCGACGTTGGCGCCGGTTTCGACCTTCATTCTTGCGGCGACCATCCGGGATGCGCCCTACCTTATGTCGGCGCGCACGCTGGAGAAGTCGCGCATCGTGCTGGTGCCGTCGCGGGACATGCGCGCAATCTTCGATCTCGATCCGACATTCGCGGTGGCGGTAGTGTCCGAACTGGCGCGCGCCTATCGCCAGGTCGTCAAGAACACGAAGAACCTGAAGCTGCGCACCTCGCTTGAGCGGCTGGCCAATTATCTGGTGCACCGGCAGGAATGCGCCGGAGGCCGCAATGAATTCGGCCTCGACATCGAAAAGCGCAGGCTTGCCTCCTACCTTGGCATGACGCCTGAGAACCTGAGCCGGGCGATCCGCCAGTTGCGGCCCTATGGGGTACGCGTGAACGGCAACCATGTGACGATCACCGACAAGGCCGATCTGCTTGCCTTCGCAAAGCCCGAGTCGCTGATCGACGATCCCAACAGCTGAACCGCCGCGATCGGCCGGACGACCGGGCCAAAGCCGACCCGCCTGCGTTGGCGCGCGCATGGGGGCGGCGGCCATGTGCCGCCAAAGGGTCGGCGCCGTCTGTGTGCAGACATCCCGCCCAGGCCGATCGCGGCATCACCTTGGGGAAGGCGGGGGTGCCGCGCCGGTCTTGCCCGGCAATTTCTTGACAGAACGCATCCGTGGCCGTCTAGCATCGCGCAATGTTCGGTTTTCGCGATATTGAAATCATCCGGTCCGTGGTGCGCTACGGCGGCTTCCGCGCGGCTTCGGACGCGACGGGGCTGGCGCAATCGGCGATCTCGCGGCGCATCCGCCATCTCGAGGACCGGATGGGGATCACGATATTCGAACGCGACGGGCGCGGCGTGCGCCTGAGCGCGACCGGACGCAGGTTATGCGACGAGGCCGAGGTGCTGATCGCGCAGCGCGACCGGATCCTGGGCGAACTGACCCAGGGCGTGATGGCCGGCGTCGTGCGTCTGGGCGTGGCCGAGACCATGACCCACACGATCCTGCCGCGGCTGCTGACTGATCTGGGCCAGCGTCACCCGATGCTGCGTTTCGAGATCTCCGTCGACACCTCGGACCAGATGGGGCAGGCGCTGAAGGACGATACGCTGGACGTGGTGATCATGCTGCGCGATCAGGCGCCGCGCGGCATTGCGCTGACGCCGGTTCCGCCGGTGACGATGGGCTGGTTCGTGTCGCCGGCGCATTTCACGCTGCCCGACCCGGCCGATATCGACGACCTCGCGGCGCTGCCGATCGTCTCGTTTCCGAAAACCACCAGCCCGCATCGCCAGGTCCTGGAATTGCTCACGCCCGGGCGCCGTCAGCCGGCAACGGTGCACGGATCAGCCTCGATCGCCACCATGCTTCATCTCGTGCGGCAGGGGTTCGGAATCGGGACGATTCCGCATTCGATCGTCGAAGCCTGGCCGCATTCCATGCTGCACGAAATCAACGTGCGCCCCAAGGCCCGGCTTCCAGATCTGGAATTCGGGATCTGCTACGATCCTGAAAGGAACGAGGAAATCGGCAGAGAAATCTCTCGGGCGGCGCTAGAGATCAGTTCTGTATGATCTTCAATTGAGATCAGTATTGGGGGAAATTGAACTGTTGATCTAATCGGTCATTCCGCGAAATCATTTGATGAAGCGGAGGACTTTCATGAACGAACCAAGCAAGGTCATCACCTCCCCGGCCGCGTTGCGCGCGCGCATCCGGGCCGGGCAGTTCGAGAAGCCGACGGCCGGCTATGGCGGCGACGCGCTTCAGGCCAATCTCGTGATTCTCGGCCGCGCGGACGCGCAGGAATTTCTGCGCTTTTGCCAGGCCAACCCGCGTCCCTGTCCGCTTCTGGCGGTGGGCGAACCCGGCGATCCCGCCTTGCCGACGCTTGGCGATATCGACCTGCGTCACGACCTGCCGCGCTACCGGATCTGGCGCGATGGGAACCTGGTTGCGGAACCCACCGATATCGCGGATCTATGGCGCGACGATCTGGTGTCTTTCGCGCTGGGATGCTCCTTCAGCTTCGAGGACGCTTTGACGCGCGCGGGCATTCCCGTTCGCCATCAATCGGCTGGACGCAACGCGCCGATGTATCGCACGAACCTTGCGACCCGTCCGGCGGGCAGGTTCTCGGGGCCGCTGGTGGTCAGCATGCGCCCGATGCCGGCGGCCGACGCGATCGAGGCGGTGACGATCTGCCATCGCTTTCCGCTGGCACATGGCGCGCCGGTGCATCTGGGCGACCCCGCCGAGATCGGCATCACCGATCTCGGCGCGCCCGATTTCGGCGATCCGCCCGATATGCGCCCGGGCGACATCTCGGTGTTCTGGGCCTGCGGCGTGACCCCGCAGGCCGCGATCATGGCAGCGAAGCCCGCCTTCGCGATCACCCATGCCCCGGGCTACATGCTGGTGACCGATATCCCCGCCCCTCATGCGGAACGGCGGCTGACGGGGGTAGGGGGGGCTGATCAAGCCCCGAGACCAACGAACGGATAGGACCCGCGAACGGCCAAGACCCGCGAAATCACAAGACCCAACAGGAGAAGAACCAATGAAGAAACTGATGATGACCGCAGTCGTTGCCGCGCTGGTTGCCGCGCCGGCGCTGGCGGGCGAAAAGCTGTCGGTGGTCGGCAGCTGGAGCAGCCTGCCGCTGTACAAGCAATTCACCACGCCCTTCTGGACGAAGGAGCTGCCGAAGATGACCAATGGCGATTTCACCGCCCAGCTGACCAGCTTTGACCAGATGGGCATCAAGGGCGGCGACGTGCTGCGCTTGCTGGGGCAGGGCGTGTTCGATGTCGGCCAGACGGTTTCGGATTATGTGGTGGGCGACGCGCCGGCGCTGGAAGGGCTGGACGTGCCGCTGGTGGCGACCACGGTGCCCGAGGCCCGGGCGATGGTCAACGCGGCGCGCCCGATGGTGGCGGACATCATGAACAAAAGCTTCAACGCAGAGCTTCTGGGCATCGCGCCCTATCCGCCGCAGGTCGTGTTTTGCAAGGGCGATGTCAATTCGCTGGCCGATCTGAAGGGCAAGAAGGTGCGCGGCTCGGGCCGGATGACGACCAAGCTGCTTGATGCGCTGGGCGCGGATGCGGTGAACATCTCGTTCTCGGAGGTGCCGGGCGCGTTGCAGCGCGGCGTGATCGACTGCGCCGTGACGGGGGCCGGGTCGGGCTATTCGGCGGGCTGGTACGAGGTCACCGACCATCTGCTGACCCTGCCGCTGGGCGGCTGGGATCCGGTGGTGATCGCGATGAACAAGACCAAGTTCGATGCCTTGTCGCCGGCCAAGCAGAAAGAGCTGAAGCACGCGGTCCGCACAGGGCTGGAAGACAAGGCCTGGGACGCGGCCAAGGGCGGCATGACCAATGACGTGGCCTGCCTGACGGGCAATGGCGCCTGCACCACGGGCAAGCCCGCGCATATGGTGCTGGTCAAGGCCTCCGCGCAGGACATGGCCACCGCGCGCGAGGTGCTGGAAACCAAGGTGCTGCCCGAATGGGCCAAGCGCGCCGGCCCCGAATGGGTGAAGCGCTGGAACGACAGCGTCGGCAAGGCGGTGGGCGTGACCGTCCGCTCTGCCGGTTGAGGGGGCGCGATGCGCGCGATCGAAAGACTGGATGGCGCGCTGAGGCGCGCCAACCGGGCCGTCGGCCTGATCCTTGGCGCCGTGCTGGTGGTGATGGTGATCTACATCCTGATCGACGTCGTCGGGCGCAAGATCGGGTGGGGATCCGTCGGCGGCACGGACGAGATTTCGGGCTATGTCATGGCGGCGCTGGCCAGTTGGGGGCTGGCCTGCACCTTGCTGGAGCGCGCGCATGTGCGCATTGACCTGATCCGCCAGAAATGCACCGAGGCGGGCCAGGCGGCGATGGATCTGTTCGCGATGATCGTGACCAACGCGGTGATCCTGGTGATCGCCGTCAACTGTTGGCCCGTTCTGCGCGCGACCATCACCCATGATTCCCAGGCCAATACCGCGCTTTCCACCCCGCTGTGGATCCCGCAGAGCATCTGGTTCGCGGGCTGGGTCTGGTTCGCCTTCAGCGCCACGGCGCTGAGCCTTCTGGGAATCGCCTATCTGGCCACGGGGCGCCGCGCGGCGCTGGCCCGCGCGATCGGCATCGGATCGGAGCTGGAACAATGATCTGGACTGTCGCGGTATCGCTTCTTGCGCTGATGGCCTTGTCGATCCCGGTGGGGATCGTGCTGTTCATCCTCGGGATCGGGGTCAGCGAATTCTATTCCGCCTTCCCGCTTTTGCGCGCGCTGGGGCAGGTGGTCTGGTCGTCGTCGTCTTCGGCCACGCTGATCGCCATTCCGTTCTTCGTGCTGCTGGGAGAGATCCTGGTGCGCGGCGGCGTGGCCGAGCGTACCTATTCGGCGCTCGACAAGTGGCTCAGCTGGCTGCCGGGCGGGCTGATCCATGCCAATATCGCCACCGCCACGATGTTTTCCGCCACTTCGGGGTCGTCGGTCGCGACCGCCGCCACCGTGGCCACCGTCGCCATGCCTCAGGCCGACCGGCTGGGGTACGATCCGCGCCTGTTCGCCGGCGCCATCGCCGCGGGCGGCACGCTGGGCATCCTGATCCCGCCGTCGATCAACCTGATCGTCTACGGCTTCCTGACCGAAACCTCGATCCCGCAGCTGTTTTCCGCCGGCCTGATCCCCGGCCTGCTGATGGCGCTGGCCTTCGTCGTGGTCACCGCGTTGATCTGCCGGGCGCGGCCGGCGCTGGGCGGCCCGTCGCGCAGCTTCGGCTGGGGCGAAAGGCTGCGCGGCCTGATCCAGCTGGTGCCGATCGTGATCCTGTTCACCGTGGTGATCGGCTCGATCTATGCCGGATGGGCCACGCCGACCGAATCCGCCGCCGTGGGCGTGGTGATCGCGGCGCTGATCGCCGCGACGTTGGGCCACGGCCTGGGCCTGCGCACCATCGCCGAGGCCCTGCACGGCACGGTCCGGATCTCGGCGATGATCATGCTGGTGATCACCGGCGCCTATTTCCTGAACTTCGCCATGACCTCGGCGGGGCTGGGCCAGCAATTGACCGACCTGCTGGAAAACACCGGGCTGCCACCCCTGGGGACGCTGCTGCTGATCGTGCTGCTTTATCTGGTGCTGGGCTTCTTCATCGAGACGCTGTCGCTGATGGTGGCGACCATTCCGATCATCGTGCCGATCGTCTCGAACCTGGGCTATGACAAGGTCTGGTTCGGGGTGCTGCTGATCGTGCTGATCGAGATGGCGCTGATCACGCCGCCGGTGGGGTTGAACCTTTTCGTCGTGCAAAGCACCCGCGCCAAGGGGTCGATGTCGGACGTGATCCTGGGCGTGATCCCCTATGTCTTCGTCATGCTGGGCATGATCGGGTTGCTGATCGCGCTGCCCGGGCTGGCGCTGTGGCTGCCCTCGAAACTCTGAAAGGAAATCCATGCCTATCGAATTTCAAGCCGGCGGCCTGCCGCTGGCGCTGGAGGTGAACCACCTCATCGTCGCCGGCTGGACCGGGCGCGACGCTGGCGCGATCGCCCATCACATCCGGGAACTGGCCGCGATCGGCGTGCCCGCGCCCTCGGCCACGCCGCTGTATTACCGGGTCTCGGCGCCGCTCTTGACCACCGCGCCACGGATCCAGACGGTCGGCGGCGCGTCCTCGGGAGAGGTCGAGCCACTGCTGATCCAGGCGGGTCGGGCGCGCTATCTGGGGCTGGCTTCGGACCACACCGATCGCGCGCTGGAAACCCATTCCGTGGCGCTGTCGAAACAGGTCTGCGCCAAGCCCTGCGCGCCCGAGCTGTGGCCGTGGGAGGAGGTCGCCGACCATCTGGACGCGATCGTGCTGCGCAGCTGGGTCGAGGACGCGGGCGCCTGGGTGCCCTACCAGTCGGGCTCGATCGCCGAGATCCGGCCGCTGGAGGAATTGATCGCGGGCAGCGAAATCGGTGCTCTGGCGCGCGACGGGGCGGCGGCGATGCTGTGTGGCACTTTCGCGGCACAGGGTGGGGTGCGTCCGGCGGCAAAGTTCCGTATGGAGATGCATGACCCGATAACGGATCGTAGGATCCGCCATGAATACCAATGTCTCACCCTGCCGGAGGTCGCATGAGCGCCGATCTGCAAACCAAGCTGGACACGGCGCTTGCGCGTGTCGCGTCCCTGTCCGAGGCCGAGCGCCGCGCGATCTTCACCGAATTCTCGCCCGAGCGAATCCGCGCCGAGGCCGAGGCGCTGCAGGCGCGCCATGCGGACGGAGAGGATCTGCCGCTGCTTGGCACGCTGGTCTCGGTCAAGGATCTTTATGACGAGTCCGGGCAGGTGACGGGCGCGGGATCGCGGCTGCTGGCGGAACGGGCGCCGGCGGGGCGCGACAGCACGGCCGTCGCGCGGCTGAAGGCGGCGGGGGCGCTGATGTTCGGGCGCAGCTCGATGTCGGAATTCGCCTATTCGGGCGTCGGGCTGAACCCGCATCACGGCACGCCCTCGGGCGCCTTGGTGGCCGGCGGGATCCCCGGCGGGTCCAGTTCGGGCGCGGCGGTCTGCGTGGGGCGCGGGCTGACCGATGCGGGGATCGGGTCCGACACCGGGGGGTCGCTGCGCATCCCGGCCGCGGCGAACGGGATCTGGGGCTTCAAGCCCAGCCAGGGGCTGATCGACGACAGCGGCGTGCATCCGCTGGCCCCCAGCTTCGACGTGGCCGGCCCGATGGCGCGCGATCTGGCGCTGCTGAAGGCGCTGGTCGAGGCGATGGCGGGGCAGTCGCTGGATGCCGAGGTGCCGCAAAAGCTGCGCCTCGCGATCCCCCAGGGCGCCTTCACCGACGCGCTGTCCGACGCGGTGGCCGCGCTGTTCGAGGCCGAAAAGGCCCGGATCGCGGCGCTGGGGCATGAACTGGTCGCCGTCGACATGTCCGAGATCGGCGCGGCGATCGGCCTCAACCGCATCATCGTCTCGGTCGAGGCGCACAAGATCTATGCCGACGATCTGGAGCGTCTGGCCCAGGTCGGCGATCCGCGCGTGCTGTCGCGCATCCGCTTCGCCGAGACGCTGTCGCGCGACGAGATCGCCCAGGCCTATGCGCGGCGCGCCGAGATCATCGCGCGCTTTGACGCGGCGATGGCGGGGATGGATGCGCTGCTGGCGCCGACGCTGATGCGCCTGCCGCCCAGCATCGCCGAGGTCGAGGCCGATTTCGACCGCATGAACATGCAGATGCTGCGCAACACCTCGCTGGTGAACCTGGTCGACGGCTGTGCGCTGGCGATGCCCACGCCGGGGCTGGAGCCGGGCTATGCGATGACCATGCTGGCCGGGGTAAAGGGCGCCGATGCGGCGCTTCTGGCGATCGCCGCCGCGCTGGAGGCGCGGCCCGGATGACCACCGCGCCGCCTATTGAGGCCGAGGTTCTGCCCAGCGGTCTGGACGGGCTGCTGGTGCGGTTTTCGCGTACCCCCGATCCGGCGGCGATGGCGGCGGCGCGGCGCTTTGCGGCCGCGTTGGAGGCCGCGCCGCCCAAGGAACTGGCCGGCGGGCAGGCCGAGATCGCCCCGGCGCTGGTCTCGGTGCTGGTGCGCTTCGACCTCGAGCGCACCGACCGCGCCGCGCTGCGATCGACGCTGGAACGGATCGCGGGCGCGACCGTGCAAGGCCCGCTTGACATGCCCGATCCGGCGCGGCGCTGGACCGTCCCGGTGGCCTTCGGCGGCGATCAGGGCCCGCAGTTGGGCCAGGTCGCGCGGGCGCTGGGGATCGGCGAAGACGCGGCGGTGGCCGAGATCTGCGCCAGCGACCTGCGTGTCCTGACCATCGGCTTCGCGCCGGGACAGCCCTATATCGGCCTTCTTCCGCCGCGCTGGGATCTGCCGCGCCTGCCCGAGATCACGCCCTCGGTGCCCGCCGGATCGGTGGTGGTGGCGGTGCGCCAGATCGTGCTGTTCGGGGCGGATTCGGCCACCGGCTGGCAGCTGGTCGGGCGCGCCGCCCTGCGCACCTTCGTCCCCGACCGGGCCGATCCGATGCCGCTGCAGGGCGGCGACGCGATCCGTTTCGCCCGCGCCACGGCGGACGAGATCGCGCGCCTGTCGGACGCGGGCGACCGCATGGGCGGCGCACGGCTTGAGGTCTTGCGATGAGCGCGCTGCAGATCAAGCGCGCCGACGGCATCCTGACGGTGCAGGACATGGGCCGCCCGGGGCATCTGGCGCAGGGCCTGTCGCGCGGCGGCGCGATGGACCGGCTGGCGCTGCTGGAGGCCGCGGCCCTGCTGGGCGCCCGCGCGCCCCTGGCCGCGATCGAGATGGCGGGCGCGGGCGGCACCTTTGCCGTCACCGGACCCCTGCGCATCGCCCTGACCGGGGCGCCGATGGCGGCCAGCCTGGACGGGGCGCCGCTGCGCTGGAATGCCAGCCATGCGCTGTTGCCCGGGCAGATCCTGCGCATCGGCGGCGCGCAGCAAGGGGTCTATGGCTATCTCACGCCCGCCGGCGGCATCGCCACCGAACCCTGGCTGGGCAGCCGCGCCGCGCATCTGACCATCGGCATCGGCGTGGTGCTTGCCGCCGGGGCCGAGCTGCCCCTGGGCCCGGATCCCGATCCCGGGCGCCCGGCGCGTGCCCTGACCGCCGCGGCGCGCTTCGGCGGCGGCACGCTGCGCCTGTTCGACGGGCCGCAGACCGCCCTGTTCGATCGGCGGGTGATCGAGGCCTTCTACGCCACCGCCTTCCGCCGCGGCCCGCGCGGCAACCGCCAGGGCGTGCAATTGGAGGCCGGCGAACGCTTCACCACCGTTCAGGCGAAGGGGCTGGCATCCGATCTGATCGCGCCCGGCGAGGTGCAGCTGACGGGCGACGGCGTGCCCTATGTGCTGATGTCCGAATGCCAGACCATGGGCGGCTATCCCCGGATCGGCACGGTCCTGCCCGACGATCTGCCGATCGTGGCCCAGGCCCCGCCCGGGGCCGTGCTGCACCTGCGGCGGCTGACGCTGACGCAGGCGCTGGCCGCCCACCGCCCAGAGGCCGATGTCCTGCGCGATCTGGCAGGGCGCTGCCAGCCGTTGCTGCGCGATCCGGCCACGATCCCCGATCTGCTATCCTACCAGTTGATCGGCGGCGTGACCCGCGGCGACGATCTGGACCGGGCCTGAAGGCCCGCGGGTTTGCCGCCCGGGCGCGGATCTTCCTGGCCGATACCGAGCCCGAGGCCTTCACCGCGCGGCCGCGCGCCGAGGCCGCCGAGGTGGTGCGCGCCGGCGCCATCCACGAAGCCAGCATTGAAGCCGCCGGACGAGCGGCGCGGCGCGAGGAGCCGGAGCTGCCTTTCCGACGGTTCCTGGCCGGGCAACACGCCCCGCGCCCGCTGGCGCATGAAGGCGATAACGTGATCGGCGAAGGCGGGGCGGAATGGCTGTCGGATCTAGCGCGGCACCTGGCGGAATTGCCGCTGTAGCGGGGGCCTCGACCGGCCGGCCCGGACCAGGAAGTTCTGCCCCAGCCCCGCCCGAAGCGGCGGGCGGGGGTCAAACGGCGGGGGCCTCGGCCGCGCCCAGCAGCAGGTCGGCCGGGGCGCTTTGCGCGATCACGCGGCGCGCATTCGCCAGATCGTTGCCGCGCGCCCGCGCGACGGCCTGATCGTGCGGCAACCCGTGATCCAGCCAACGCCTTGTCAGCCGACGCTCCAGCGTCGGGATCGGCGGGGCGAGCATTACCGTCGCATCGAACAGATCCTTCAGCGTCGCCCAGCCCCCGGACCGCAGCAGCAGGTAATTGCCTTCCACCACCACGACCGGGGTCGCGGCGGGCACCAGCCCGGCGGCCGGGACGGCGCAATCGCGCGCGCGGTCGAAATGCGGATAGCGGATGTCTGCCCCGCCGCGCCGCAGATCGTGCAGCAACGCCGCGAAGCCGTCGACGTCGAAAGTCTCGGGCGCGCCCTTCACCGCGCGCAGGCCGCGCGCGTCGAGTGCGCCGTTGTCCAGGTGAAACCCGTCCATCGGCACCAGGCGCGCCCGGTCGGGCCGGCCGGCCCGGCGGTTCAGTTCCGCCACGACGTCCTCGCCCAGCGTGGACTTGCCCGATCCGGGCGGCCCGGCGATGCCGATCATGATGCGCCGCGCGGCGCAGGGGAGGCGGTCGATCAGCGACAGCACGGCGGCCGCATGGCTGCGCGTCTCCTTCATGGTCAGGCGGCCTTGTCGGGTTGCCTGGCCCCGGTCATCAAGGCGACCGCATCGGACATGTCGTAATCCTTCGGGTCGATCACGCACAACCGCCGCCCCAGCCGGTGCACATGGATGCGGTCGGCCACCTCGAACACATGCGGCATGTTGTGGGAAATCAGGATGATCGGCAGGCCACGCGCCTTTACGTCAAGGATCAGCTCCAGCACCTTGCGGCTTTCCTTGACCCCCAGCGCGGCGGTGGGTTCATCCATGATCACCACTTTCGAGCCGAAGGCCGCCGCGCGCGCAACCGCGACGCCCTGGCGCTGGCCGCCCGACAGGGTTTCGACCGGCTGGTTGATGTTCTGGATCGTCATCAGGCCCAGTTCGGTCAGCTTTTCGCGCGCGATCCTGGCCATGCGGTCATGATCAAGCTGGCGCAGCCATTTGCCGGCGAAGCCCGGCTTGCGCAGTTCGCGCCCCATGAACATGTTGTCGGCGATCGACAGCGCCGGCGACATCGCCAAGGTCTGATAGACCGTCTCGATCCCGTGCCTGCGGGCGTCGATGGGCGAGGCGAAGCTGACCCTCTGTCCGTTCAGGTAAAGCTCGCCCTCGTCCGGCGTGACCGCGCCCGACAGCGCCTTGATCAGGGTCGATTTGCCCGCCCCGTTGTCGCCGATCACGGCCAGGATCTCTCCGGGGTAGAGGTCGAAATCGCATTGGTCCAGCGCGGTCACGCGGCCATAGCGTTTCACCAGATTGCGGCCCTTGAGAATGGGTTCCATCACGCAGATACCTTCCTGATCCACTGGTCCACCGCGACGGCCAGGATGATGAGCAGCCCGATCAGCAGATAGGTCCATTGCGGATCGGTCCCGTACATGTTGAGACCCAGGGTAAAGACCCCCACGATCAGCGCGCCGAACATCATGCCCAGGATCGAGCCTCGCCCGCCGAACAGCGAGATCCCCCCGATCACCGTCGCGGTGATGGCGTTGATGTTCTCGAACTGGCCCGAATTGGGGGAAATCGCGCCGACCCGCCCGATCAGCACCCAGCCGGCCAGCGCGCAGATCAGCCCCGCCAGCGTATAGACCGACACCAGCACCCGCCCGACCTTGACCCCCGCCAGTTCGGCCGCGTCCGGATCGTCGCCCACGGCATAGACATGGCGGCCCCAGGCCGTGTGGCGCAGCACATAGGCCAGCAGCAGCACCAGCGCGATCATGGTCAGCGCGCCATAGGTCAGGATCGCCCCGCCAATCTGGATCTGGCCGCCGAAGAAGTTCAGCAATGGCGCGCGGGCGTCGATCTGGTCCGACCCGATGGTCTGGTTGCCGGAATAGAGGTAATTCGCCGCCAGCACGATCTGCCACATCCCCAGTGTCACGATGAAGGGCGGCAGCTTGGCGCGCGCGACCAGCGTGCCGTTGATGAAGCCGATCAGCGCCCCGATGCCCAGCCCCCCCAGCACCGCGACCGGGGCGGGCAGCCCATAGGCGAAGACGAACTGCCCCATGATCACCGAGCAGATCACCATGATCGCGCCGACCGACAGTTCGATCCCCGCGGTTAGGATCACCAGCGCCTCGGCCGCCCCGACGATCCCGGTCACCGCCACCTGCTTGAGGATCAGCGTCAGCGCGAAGGCGGAAAAGAACCCCGGCCCCACAAGCAGCCCGAACCCCGCGATCGAGGCGACGACCACGAAAAGCGGCACCAGCGAGGGCGTCATGTGCAGCCGGTGTTGGACGCGATGCCGCAGCGACCGGTCCTGATCGAATTCGGCGACCTGGGCCGCGGACGCCGCAACCGGTTGTTCAAGGCGCTGCGCGTCGCGCTCAAGCCGCTGCGCTTCATGGGGCGATTGCACCATGTTCCCTCCCATGGCCTCCCTCGGGCCGGTCCAGGACGGGGCGGCAGCCGGGCCGCCCCGCCGTTGCGTCGTCAGGCCGTGGCGGTCAGCCCCAGCAAAGCTCGAGCCCCTTCTTGACCGGGATAGAGGGCACGCCCTTCTGCGGATCCTTGGTGATCAGGTTGGTGCCGGTGTTGAAGAAATCGAGACCCGGCGTGGCCTTGGGCTTCGCTCCGGTCTTGGCATATTTATAGACCGCCTCGACCCCAAGCTTGGCCATCATCAGCGGATATTGCTGGGCGGTCGCGCCGATGATGCCTTTCTGGACATCGCGCACCCCGCGGCAAGAGCCGTCGATCGCGACGATCGTCACCCCCTTCGCCTTGCCGACCGATTTCAGCGCCTGATAGGCGCCTTCCGCGGCGGGTTCGTTGATCGCATAGACCAGGTTGATGTTCGGGTTCTTCGCCAGCAGCGTCTCCATCGCCTTCTGGCCGCCCTCGATCGCGCCGCCGGTCACCGCATGTCCAACGATGCGCGGGTCGGTCTCGTCGCCCCATTTGTTGGGGTTCTTGATGTCGATGCCGAAGCCTTTCATGAAGCCCTGATCGCGTTCCACGCCGACCGTCGGTTGCGACACCGCAAGATCGAGGAAGGCGATCTTGGCATCCTTGGCCTTGGCGCCCAGCTTGGCCTTGGCCCATTCGCCATCCAGCACCCCGGCATGGAAATTGTCGGTCGCGAAGGTCATGTCGGCGGCATTCGCGGGGTCAAGCTCGGTGTCGAGCGCGATCACCAGAAGCCCGGCCTTGCGCGCCTTCTCGATCGTCGGAACGATCGCCTTGGTCGAGGAGGGGGTGATCAGAATGCCCTTGGCGCCGCTGGCCATGCAGGCCTCGATCGCGTTCACCTGGCTCTGGTTGTCGCCGTCATATTTGCCGGCGTAGCTTTTCAGTTGCACGCCAAGCTTCTTGGCCTCGGCCTGGGCGCCCTGCTTCATCTTGACGAAATAGGGGTTCGAGTCGGTCTTGGTGATCAGGCAGGCCGTCACCCCCGCCGCCATGGCGGGCGACGCCAGGCCCAGGGCGATCACGGCCGAGGCGATCGCCCCCGCCGCGCCGGTTCTTGCGATGTTCATGTTCCTCTCCCTTGCGATGGTTCTTCGGGGCCGATCAATATTCGCGAGTGAAGTTGTTAAACGTGCACCTTCGCGCAACTTCGCGCGAAACCCCGGCCGCATCTGCCGTCGATTCTGACTGGTTCCTCCCGCAAACACGGTAGTTCTGCGGTATATTCCCTGGGTCGCGTCTGTCAATAAACACTTTCGGATGAATTATCGAAATGTATGTCAGGGATCGTTCTTGTTCGCGTCTCGCGGGCTGACTATGCTCCGCTTCGGGCATCGGACACAGGGACTGGACTCGCGGTGTGAACAGGGACGAACTCCTCAAGGCGACGCCGCTGCGGGGATCCAATCAGGTGTCGGTGCGCGGGTTCAACGAACGCCTCGTGCTGCATCTCATCCGCCAGCACGGCAGCTGCACCAAGGCCGAGGCGACGCTTGCCACGGGGCTTTCCGCGAACGCCGTTTCGGTGATCTTCAACGCGCTGCAGGCCGATGGGCTGCTGCTGCGGGGCGATCCGATCCGCGGCCGCGTGGGGCAGCCCTCGGTTCCGATGCGCATCAATCCCGAGGCGCGCCATTTCATCGGGCTGAAGATCGGCCGACGCAGTTTCGACATGATCGTGGTCGACTTCGCGGGCGCGATGATCGCGCGGCGCACGCGGTCGCACAGCTACCCGACCCCGGCGGGGCTGCTGGACTTCATTCGCGAGAACCTGCGCCCCGTGCTGCGGACGGCCAGGAAGCGGCGCGACCAGATATCGGGGTTCGGCGTGGCGATGCCGTCGGAACTGTGGCACTGGACCCGGGATTTCGACGCCCCGCGCGCGCAGATGGAGGCCTGGCGCGGGTTCGACGTGGCATCGGCGCTGCGCGATCTGGTTCCGGGTGCGATCTCGGTCGAGAACGACGGCACAAGCGCGTGCCGGGCGGAACTGGTTTTCGGACCGCAGCGCAAGCCGCAGGATTTCATCTATTTTTTCGTGGGCACCTTCATCGGCGGCGGGATCGTGCTGAACGGCAGCGTCTTTTCGGGCCAGCGCGGCAATGCCGGCGGCTTCGGGCCGCTGCGCATCCCCGGCGCCTCCGACGGGGACCGGCTGATCGACCACGCATCGCTTTTCGTGCTGGGCAGGATGCTTGCCGAGCAAGGGGATGACCCCGGTCGGCTATATGAGGCTGGCACCGATTGGAACAGCTTCGGCCCGGCGCTGACGGCCTGGATCGATCGCGCCGGACGTGGGCTTGCCCATGCGATCGTGTCGACCCAGGCGGTGATCGAATTCGACGCCGTCACGATCGACGGGGCCTTCCCCGAGGAAATCCGGACCCGCCTGATCCGGGCGGTCGCGTGGCATCTTGACCGGCTCGATCTGCGAGGGGTCTTTCGGCCCGCGATCGGGGCCGGGCATTTCGGCGATGTCGCCCGCGCGCTGGGCGGCGCGGCCTTCCACGTCGCGGCGAACTGGATGGTCGATCAAAACACCCTGCTGCGCAAGGAAGCGTTGGAGCGGGCGCGCTGAATGCGGCCGGCGATGGCGGACAAAGGGTGCGAACCGGCGGCGATCGGGTGCGCCGTTCGGGTGCGCCCGCCAGCGGGGCCCGTCCGGGGCCGGGGCCGCAAAACGGCCCGCCGGCGGGTGCCGGCGGGCCGAGGCAAGGGCAGGGGGTTCACGCAGCCCGCGGCTCAATGCTTGGGCTGTGTGCCCAGCGCCTGCGAATTGACAGAAACGCTCGCACCCTGGGTGCCGGTGCGTTGCACCTTGTGGATGCCGGTCACCGGCTTGTCCACGCCGGCGCTAGAGGACATCCCGGCGTCGGATCGGGTGCCCATGTGGTTCACCCCGGTGCCGAATTTCAGCGCCACGACCGTCGGCGTGCCATTCTCTTTCTGTACCTTATAGAGAACCTGCTCCCCGACGATCAGCTTCGCGCCGTTGGCGACCTCGGAATTGATATGGAAAGTCGAACCGTTGACCGAGATCGTGTGCCGCGCGGTGTTGACCGCGGTGATCTTGCCGGTCTGGAAGCCAGAGGCCATGACCATCGGGGCAGCGGTCCCCAGCGCAACGGTCGCGATCGCGGCAGTCTTCATCAAACGTGCAAACATCGATTCATAGTTCCTTTCATTTGGGCGACCCGCCCACGCCGCAAGATCCGCGTCGTGGCGCCATGCCCGCCTGGGGCACGGATGCAGCAGGCTTCGATGCCCCGCACCCGGTCAACCGGATTTCCTTCCGTCCGACCTACGGCCAGACCCGATGCCCCTTTCGGTCCCGGGGCGTGAACGCGTCTGGCTTTCCCGACCATTCGGTGGCCCTGGCGTTCGGGGGAGAAACGCGCGCCCGTCAGAAGACGTTCCATGATGGGTTGCAATGATCACAAGCGTTTGAACGGCGTGCGCCCGGTGGCGCCTGCCGGGCTGCTGCAATCGGCTGGTGCGCGCGCAAGGGAGGGGGCGGTGCGCTCGGTTCAGCCGCGCTGTTCCAGCACCAGCCCCGGCGCGCGCCCGGCTTCGAAGCCCTTCCAGCCGGGCCGCAGATAGTCGGCCATCTCTGAAAGGCGCTTCAGGTGCAGGTCCAGAAAGGCACGCGCGAAATGCTGGGCGATGTTGTTCATTGCGGTGCTGTCCCAGACCGGATCGGCGTAGTGCGCGAAGGGCGGCCAGTCCAGGTGGGGGGATGGCTCCCAGGCCTCGTCCGGGGCGGGGATCGGGGCGGCGGCGTTGTGGCCCGCGCCGATGAAGCTCAGCAGCCAGGTGGGGCCGCCGGTTTCGGCGAAGATGCGGCGCATGCCGGTGTCATAGCCCGACACGTCATCCTCGGTGCCCGCCATGATCAGGCAAGGCAGACGCATCGCGCCAAGCCCGGCGGCATCCCACAGCGCGCGCGCGCCTCCCCAGGGGCCGATGGCAAGGATCGCCCGAAGGCGTGCGGGTGGTTTCGGGGCACGGTGCAGCCGCCACAGATCGTGCGGCGGCGCCATCTCTGTAGTCAGCGCTTGCGCCGAAATGCCCGCCCCGGCCAGCACGAGCGCACCATAGCCACCCATCGAATAGCCGATCACGGCATAATCGCCGCCCAGGGTCTCGGCCACGAATGCCACGTCAAGCGGGCGGTGGATCAGTGTCGCCGCAAATGCCTTGCCCGCCAGATAGGCCGGATCGCCATAGGTGGAATGCAGGTGATCTATGCTGGCGACACGGTAGCCGTGGCTTGCCAGGAATTCACCGAAATGCCCAAGCAGCATCCGGTTTCCCGGATAGCCGTGCGACAGGATCACCAAGGGAAACTCTGCCGCCGCGGGCGTCGCGTCGCGGGTCGCGCCTCCATGCAGGGTCAGGCGGCGGTGTCCGTCGCGCAGCAGCGTGGGATAGCGTGCCGCCCCGGCCCCGGCATTGGCGGCGGGATACCACAGCTCCACCGCCAGCGCGCGGTCGGCGCGCGCGCCTGGCGCTCCGAAGACATCTGGCTGGTCGGGGTTGACCAGGGTCAGGCTGCGCACGCCCACCGGATACGTCCCCCGCCGGGCCAGAGCCGGCGCGTCGGGGCGGGTCCGGTCGATACGATTGCTCATCTGTTCGTCTCTTCTCTTCTGGATCGGCGGGCCCGGCGCGGGCCCCGGTCGCGCCATAAGGACCCTAGCCGATCGCGGCCGTCCAGCGCCAATCGCCCGCGCCGGGTGCGGATGGCGCGCGGGCGCGTGCCGCAGCGCGCAGGCCGCGACCGCCGGGGAGGGGCGATTTCGTGGAACGGCGCCCGGGGCCATGCGTTGAGCCGGTAGCTGGTCGGCGCGGGCCGGTTCCATTCAGGCGAAACATCCCGCTTGCGACGGGAAAGGAGCAAAGCGACATGACCCAGGAATTCGATCTGATCGTCATCGGCGGCGGCACCGGCGGCAACGGGGTTGCGCGGAAGGTGGCCTGTGCCGGATGGAAGGTGGCGAGCGTCGATTGCCGGCCCCATGGCGGCACCTGCGCCTTGCGCGGCTGCGACCCGAAGAAGATGCTGGTCGCGGTGACCGAAGGCGTCGAATGGGGCCGCGCGATGGCGGGCAAGGGGCTGACGGGCGATCTGTCGGTCAGATGGCCGGAGATGATGACCTTCAAGCGCAGCTTCACCGATGTCATGCCCGAGCGGATCGAGCACGGGCTAGACAAGAGCGGCGTCACGGTTCTGCACGGCACGGCGCGGTTCACCGGGCCCGACACGCTGGAGGTCGACGGCAAGCCCCTTCGCGCCAAGCATTTCCACATTGCCACGGGCGCGCGGCCGATGACGCTGGACATCCCCGGAGAGGACGCGCTTCTGACCAGCACGGATTTCCTGGAACTGCCGGACCTTCCCGCCCGGATGGTGTTCGTCGGCGGCGGCTTCATCGCGATGGAATTCGCCCATATCGCGAAACGCGCCGGCGCCGCCGAGGTCACGGTGATCGAGATGGCCGACCTCCCGCTGGGCGGGTTCGATTCTGACATGGTCGAGATGCTCGCCGCCGCGACCGAGGACCTGGGCATCGACTTGAAAACCGGCGCCAAGGTGCGCGAGATCCGCAAATCCGGCGCGGCCTTCGAGGTCGATTATGAAACCGCGTCGGGCCTGCGGACCGTGACCTGTGACGCGGTGGTGCACGCGACGGGCCGGGTGCCCGCGATCGACGACTTGAACCTTGATGCCGCGGACGTGGAACATTCGCGCCGGGGGATCAAGGTCAGCCCCTACATGCGCACCACCAACCCGGCGATCTTCGCGGCCGGCGATTGCGCCGATTCCGGCCCGAACCTGACACCCGTTTCCGCCGCCGAGGCGCGCATCGTGGCCATGAACCTGTTGGCCGGAAGCGATGCCGAGGCGATCGACTACCCGCCGATCCCCAGCGTCGTCTTCACCTTGCCGCAACTCGCCACCGTCGGCCTGTCAGAGGCCGAAGCCCGCGACAAGGGCGTTGATTTCGAGACCCATAGCGCGAAGACCGACGGCTGGTATTCGTCGATGCGGGTCGGTGCCAAATGGTCGGGCTACAAGGTTCTCGTCGAGAACGGCAGCGGCAAGATCCTGGGTGCCCATCTGGTCGGCCCCGGCGCGGAAGAGCAGATCAACCTGTTCGCCATGGCGATGAAGACCGGGCTGACCGCGAACCAGATCAAGGAGCTGATCTTCGCCTATCCAAGCTATGCCTCGGATATCGGCTCGATGATCTAACGACGCGGGCGCGGGGCCGCGCGCGCCAAGCCCGGGCCGCCGTCACGCGGGTCGCCACACCGGATCGGCCCGGTGGGAACCATCTGCGAATGCGTGCGTTTCGCCAGCAGGTCGCGTCGACGATGTGGTGTCACCGGCCAAGATCTTGTGCGGCCCCGCGCCGCCGGAACCGAGGGAGACAAACATGACTTTCACCTATCTCGCGATCCCGCTTGCCTGCCTGTCGCTGGCTGGCTGCGTCGAGAACCAGGGCGGCCAAAGCTATGCCGAACCCGCCGTGCAGCAGACACATGTGCGCGTGGGTACCATCGTGCGCTCGCGCACGGTCGAGCTGCGGAACACCAACGGGGACCGCAAGGTCGCCGGTACGCTGGTGGGCGCCGCGATCGGCGGGGTGATCGGCAACCAGTTCGGCAAGGGTGAGGGCAAGACGGCCGCGACGATCGTCGGCGCCGGGGCGGGCGCGGCGGTAGGCAACAACATGGCCTCGAAGAACGCCACAACGGTCAGCTATCGCCGCGCCTGGGAGGTCCGGCTGCGCAACGGCAGGCATATCGTGGTGCTGAAACAGGGCGGTCATTTCCGCGTCGGCGAACGGGTGCGCGTGATCGGCCAGGGCGACAACGCCTATCTCGAACGTCTTTGAACCCGTCTGACCAGGCGGCGGGGTCCAGTTAGGCCCCGCCGTGCGCTCTGCCCGAACCTGTCTTGGGCACGGCCCTTGGGCGGATGCACGCCGACGATGCACGCCGACGTGGGCCGACCGCGCCCGCGCGTCCCGTCCCTGGCGCAGAAACCACCCCTGCACGCGCTTTTCACAGCAGCGCTTGCGCCGGCTCCCTGGCTCGGGCACCTAGGGGCATGGCCAAATCCACCCCCGCCTTCACCTGCTCTGCCTGCGGCGCCGCCCATCGCAAATGGGCCGGTCGCTGCGATGCCTGCGGCGCCTGGAATACCATCGTCGAAGAAGCCCCGCTGAGCGCGGGCCCGGGGGCGAAAAGCCTGGGCGCGCAGCGTGGCCGCACCATCGAACTGACCGATCTGGCGACCGAAGAGGCGCCGCCGCCGCGCGCCATCAGCGGCATCGACGAACTGGACCGCGTGCTGGGCGGCGGGCTGGTGCCGGCCTCGGCGCTGCTGGTGGGGGGCGATCCGGGGATCGGCAAGTCCACCTTGCTTCTGCAGGCGGCGGCCGCCTTCGCGCGCAGCGGTCTGGGCTGTCTTTACGTCTCGGGCGAGGAGGCCTCGGCCCAGGTGCGGATGCGCGCCGCGCGTCTGGGCCTTGCCGACGCGCCGGTGAGGCTGGGGGCCGAGACAAACCTGCGCGACATCCTGACCACGCTGGACGCCGAGCGCCCGGCGCTGGCGATCATCGATTCGATCCAGACCATGTGGTCGGACAGCGTCGACAGCGCGCCGGGGTCGGTGGCGCAGGTCCGCGCGGCCTGCCACGAACTTGTGAGCTTCGCCAAGCGGCGCGGCACTTCGGTCATCCTGGTGGGCCATGTCACCAAGGACGGCCAGATCGCCGGGCCGCGGGTGGTCGAGCACATGGTCGATACCGTGCTGTATTTCGAGGGCGAGCGCGGCCATCAGTTCCGCATCCTGCGCGCCGTGAAGAACCGCTTTGGCGCCGCCGACGAGATCGGCGTGTTCGAGATGACGGGGCAGGGGCTGGCGCAGGTGACGAACCCCTCGGCGCTGTTTCTGTCGGAACGCGGCCAGGCCAGCCCCGGTTCGGCCGTTTTCGCCGGGATCGAGGGCACGCGGCCGGTGCTGACCGAGATCCAGGCGCTGGTGGCGCCCTCGCCCTTGGGCACGCCGCGGCGCACGGTGGTCGGCCTTGACGCGGGGCGGCTCTCAACCATCCTGGCGGTGCTCGAGGCGCGCTGCGGCATTCCCTTCGCGGGGCTTGACGTGTTCCTGAATGTCGCCGGCGGGATGCGGGTGTCGGAACCGGCGGCCGATCTGGCCGTGGCGGCGGCGATCCTGTCGGCGCGCGAGGACGCGGCGCTGCCGCCCGATATGGTGCTGTTCGGGGAAATCAGCCTGTCTGGCGCGCTGCGGCCGGTGGCGCAGACGGAAAACAGGTTGAAAGAAGCGCGAAAACTTGGTTTCTCACAGGCGGTCGCGCCGGCGCGCTCGAAGACAGGCGCGGAAGATGGCATGCGGGTGCGGCAGATGCAGGATCTGACTGCATTCGTGGGAGAGATCTTCGGGGCCGGCTGAGGCCGGGGAAGGGAAGACGCGCATGGACGGATTCAATATCATCGACGCGGTCGTGATCGGTGTCATCTTGCTGTCGGCGATCCTGGCCTATGCGCGGGGTTTCGTGCGCGAGGTGATGGCGATCGTCGGCTGGGTCGCGGCGGCGGTGGTGGCCTATTACTTCGCGCCGCAGGCGGAGCCGCTGATCCGGGAAATTCCCGTTCTCAACAAGTTTCTCGAGGGCTCTTGCGAATTGACGCTGCTGGCGGCCTTCGCGGTGGTCTTCGCGCTGGGGTTGGTGGTGCTGGCCTTCTTCACGCCGCTGCTGTCGTCACTGGTTCGCCATTCGCTGCTGAGCGGCTTCGACCGGGCGCTGGGTTTCCTTTACGGCATAGCGCGCGGCGTGTTGTTGGTGGCGGTGGCGCTTATCGTCTATCAACGCGCCATGTCCGACCAGGCGATCCCGATGGTGTCGGAAAGCCAGACGGCGCATGTCTTCGCGCAGTTCGAACAGAAGATCGACACCAATATCCCCGACCAGATCCCCGCCTGGCTGGAGCAGATCTACGAAGGAATCGCCGGCAAGTGCGGCGCGCCGAAGGCCGGCGCGGGCGGGCTGACGGCGCCGGGGGCCGCTGGCACGGGCAACTGAGGCCGCCCATGGCGGCCGGCCGGGGGGGCGGGGGCGCTGCCCCCGAGGCCGGCGCCGCACGGGGTGGCCCGCGCCCCGTGCAGCCCCCGGAGTATTTTCGCCAAGATGAAAAGCTGTGCGTCGCGGCAGTCACGGATGCGGCCGCAGTTTCGACGGGCGACGCCGGATCACGGGATCGGGGGGCGTGCGATAGTTTCGTGACACTGCCCGGCGAACCCTTTAAACGGGCCCTGCAACCGCCCAAGCATTCGGAGACCTCGCCATATGTGCGCGTTCCCAGCCCAGCCTCCTGCACATCCCTTCGATGATGACAAGCTGAAGGAGGAATGCGGCGTCTTCGGCGTCATCGGCGTCGCCGATGCCGCGAATTTCGTCGCCCTCGGCATGCATGCCCTGCAGCATCGCGGCCAGGAGGCCGGCGGCATCGTCACCCACGATCCCGAGACCGGCTTCAATTCCGCGCGCCGCTTCGGCTATGTGCGCGACACCTTCACCAAGGCCGACGTGATGGCGACGCTGCCGGGCAGTATCGGCATCGGCCATGTGCGCTATTCCACCGCCGGGTCGAAGGGCAATACCGCGATCCGCGACGTGCAGCCCTTCTTCGGTGAATTTGCCATGGGCGGTTGCGCGGTGGCCCACAACGGCAACATCACCAATGCCGCCGCGCTGCGCCGCGAGTTGATCGAGCGGGGCTCGATCTTTCAGTCGTCGTCGGACAGCGAATGCATCATCCATCTGATGGCGCGTTCGATCCAGCGCAACATCCCCGAACGGATGAAGGATGCGCTGCGCCGGGTCGAGGGCGCCTTTTCCATCGTTGCGATGACCCGCACCAAGCTGATCGGGGTGCGCGACGCGCTGGGGGTGCGGCCGCTGGTGCTGGGCAGGCTGGGCGAGAGCGGCGGCTGGTGCCTGTCGTCCGAGACCTGCGGGCTGGACATCATCGGGGCCGAGTTCATCCGCGAGATCGAGCCCGGCGAGATGGTGGTGATCGACGCCAAGGGGGTGGAAAGCTTCCATCCGTTCGACCGCCGGCCTTCGCGGTTTTGCATCTTCGAGCATGTCTATTTCTCGCGCCCCGATTCGATCCTGGGCGGGCGTTCGGTCTATGAGACGCGGCGCGCGATCGGGGTGGAGCTTGCGCGCGAGGCGCCGGTCGAGGCCGATCTGGTCTGCCCGGTGCCCGATAGCGGTACCCCGGCGGCGATCGGCTATGCGGCCGAAAGCGGCATTCCCTACGGCATGGGGATCATCCGCAACCAGTACATGGGCCGCACCTTCATCGAGCCGACCGAGCAGATCCGCAACATGGGCGTGCGGCTGAAGCTGAACGTGAACCGCGCGCTGGTGCGCGGCAAGCGGGTGATCCTGGTCGACGATTCGGTGGTGCGCGGCACCACCAGCCGCAAGATCAAGGACATGATCCTGGATGCCGGCGCCGCCGAGGTGCATTTCCGCATCGCGTCCCCCCCCACCGCCTGGCCATGCTTCTACGGCGTCGACACGCCGGAGCGCTCGAAACTGCTGGCCGCGACGATGAGCGAGGAAGAGATGCGCGTCTGGATCGGCATCGACAGCCTCAAGTTCATCTCGCTCGACGGGCTTTACCGCGCGGTGGGAGAGGCGGGCGGACGCGATCCGCGCAACCCGCGCTATTGCGATGCCTGCTTCTCCGGCGAATATCCGGTGGCGCCGTCGGACATGATCGAGAAGGGCTTCGAGATGAAGGCGGCGGAATGAGCCTGCGGTTTCGCAGGCATCATTTCCTCTGTTCGCTGGGCTTTCAGGGCAAGGGCTATTCCGACGCCTTCACCGCCAACATGGACGCGGTGGTGACCGGCCGGCTGCGCGCCCCTGGCGGCGCGGGGGTAGAGATCGAGGTGGTCGCCGGGGCCGATGCGATCTGCGGCCCCTGTCCCGAGCGGCGCGGCGAGGGCTGCGCAAAACAGGCCCGCATCGACGCGCTGGACGCCGCCCACGGCGCGGCGCTGGGGCTGGTGCCGGGGGACCGGATCACCTGGGGCGACGCGCTGGGCCGGATCCGCGCACATGTGCAGCCCGGCGATCTGGCGCGGATCTGTGCGGGCTGCGGATGGCTGGAGCTGGGATTGTGCGAGGCGGCGCTGCAGCGTCTGCACGCGGACGGACAGGGCTAGGGCGCGCGAAGCGTCCCGGCCCCGGTGCTGCCCGGTACCCTACGATTCTTCCCGACGCCGCCTGACGCACGCCCCGCCTGAGCCGCGCGAAGCGTCGCAGTCGTCAAGTTGCGCTTGTGCGGCCGGCGCCGGGCTGGCAGATCGGTGGCATGAGTTCCGAACCCGCATCCGACCGCATCGCCCTTGTCACCGGCGCCTCCCGCGGCCTTGGCTTTGCCCTGGCCGAGGAACTGGGCGCGACGGGCTGGCATGTGGTGGCCGTTGCCCGCACCGTCGGCGGGCTGGAGGAGTTGGACGACAGGATCAAGGCGCGCGGCGGAAGCGCCACGCTGGCGCCGATGGATATCGCCGAAGACGACGCGATGCGCCACCTGTGCCGCTCGATCCACGATCGTTGGGGGCAGGCGGGGCTGTGGGTGCACGCCGCGATCCATGCCGCGCCGCTGGCGCCGACAGGCCATCTTGATGCCAAGGATTTCGACGTCTCGGTCAGGGTCAACGCCACGGCGACGGCGCGGCTTATCCCCATGGTCGAGCCGCTGCTGAACGCCAATGGCGCGGCAAGCGCGCTGTTCTTCGACGACCCGCGCGCCGGGCAGAAGTTCTTTGGCGCCTATGGGGCCTCGAAGGCCGCCCAGATCGCGCTGGCCCGGTCCTGGCAGGCCGAGACGATCCACACCGGCCCCCGAGTGCTGATCGAGACCCCGGCACCGATGCCCACCGCCGTGCGTGCCCGTTTCTTCCCCGGCGAGGACCGCGACGGCAGCCATCTGACGCCATGCGCGCAAGAGGCGCGGCGCATCATCGCGGCGCTTTGAACAACGGCGCCGAGGCCAGCGAGATCGCCAGCGAGGCCAGCACGCAGCCGGTGAACAGGTAAAGCCCCCAATCGGTACGTACGGTGGCCAGCCCCACGCCTTTCACCACGACGATGTAAAGCGCGATCAGAAAGACATCCGCCATCGCCAGCTTGCCCAGCACATGCAGCGCCGGCAACACCCGGGCCGACAGCAGGCCGAAATGCAGCAGCGCCAGGCCGATGGTCTTCAGATAGGGCGCGAAGATCGCCAGAAAGGTGACCAGCAGCGCCAGCATCGTGTCGCTGCGCCACAGCGTCTGCAACCCCGAGACGACCGAGATCTGCGACAGGCCGAACAGCGGCAACAGCCCGGCCCGCATCAGCGGCGCGAACCAGGCGATGGGAAAGGCCACCAGCAGCGCCAGATTGGCCGCGATCAGTGCGGCCTTCATTGCGCCGCCCCGTCGCCCGGGGTCCCGTCGCGGCCCCTATTTGAACGGAGATTTGGGCTGCATCGGGACGACATTGGGGTTGGCGCCGGCATGGACATCCTCGAAGTCATAGCCCAGGTCGGGCAGCACGTCACGCAAGTCGCGTTCCAGCCGGGTGATCTGGCGCGCGGTCTCGGTCTCGTCCGCCTCGACATCCAGAAGCCAGCGCTTCAGCTCGTCGCAGGTGTGGCGCGCCACGCGCAGGCGTTCCTTCATCGCGTCGACCTCTTGCTGGCGCTGGGTCAGAAAGGTCTTGGCGCGCTCGACCTTGTCGTCGGAATAGACCCGTGCCAGATCGCGCGACTGATGGCTCATCTCGGCCGCCAGCTGCAGCAGCTCGGGCTCCAGATGGCCCAGGTCGGGGTGGTTGCGCAGATGCTCCATGCGTTCGCGCATCGTCTCGAATTCGGATGACAGCGCGAAGACGCCGGCGCGGTCGGCGGCATGGGCGGCGGCATAGGCGCGCGCGATGTCGTCCAGGCTGATGCGGAAATCGCGGTGGCTGCGTTCCAGCCGCCGCATCCGCCGGTTGGCGGGCAGGAAGAAACACAGCCCCAGCAGGAAGATCGTCAACCCGATCTGCAGGTACATCCCCGCGCGTGGCAGCTGCAGCGTGCCGAAACGGGCGTCGATGCCAAGCCAGGGCAACTGACCGGACGCGGCCAGAACGGTTGCGCCCAGCATTGTCAGAGTCAGCCCGATCAGCGCGGCCAGAGCCAGGGATTGCAGCAAGGATTGCGTGCGCCGCAGCGCCATTTCCGCCGAACTGATCATACCAATTCCCCAACCGATGCGGAAAGGATCCCACCTGGCGCCGGATCTGGCAACAGGCTACGGGGAATGGCTGGTGATTGTTGACGAATTGGTGACAATATTGGCCTGTTGTCCAGGATTATCGCCGTCGCGGCGCAAGTGTCAGGCACCCGCCCGATCGTGCCGGAGGCATGGTTGCAGCGTGCCACTGGAAGGCGCCCGCACCGCGCCCACGGCGCGTATCGGCGAAAGAGGGGCAAGGTTCTGACGCGCGGCACCCGGGGACGCCTTACGTGCCTGACAGCGCGCGCCCCCCCCCCCCCTCAGCGCACCGCGGCGATCGGGCCTTCGGCGCGGCCGTGGATGAACTGATCGAGATAGGGATCGCCCGATTGGTCCATCCCGGCCACCGGCCCGGTCCATTTGATCACCCCGTCATGCAGCATGGCCACCTTGTCCGCGATCGCCCTGACCGAGGTCATGTCATGGGTGATGGTCATCGCGGTGGCGCCCATTTCCACCACGATCTCGCGGATCAGCTCGTTGATGACGCCCGCCATGATTGGGTCAAGGCCGGTGGTGGGCTCGTCGAAGAAGATGATCTCGGGCTCGGCGGCGATGGCGCGGGCAAGGCCCACGCGCTTTTGCATCCCGCCCGACAATTCGGCCGGGAACAGATCGGCGACCTCGGGTTTCAAACCGACGCGGCGCAGCTTCTCGATGGCGATCTCGCGGGCCTCGGCCTTGGGGCGCTTGGCGTGGCCGCGCAGCAGCCGGAAGGCCACGTTCTGCCAGACCGAGAGGCTGTCGAACAGCGCCCCGCCCTGGAACAGCATCCCGAACCGCGCCAGAAAGGCGTCGCGATCGGCGCGGGTCACGTCCTGGCCGTCCAGCGTGATCCGCCCCGCATCGGGGGTCACCAGGCCAAGTACGCATTTCAGCGTCACCGACTTGCCGGTGCCGGACCCCCCGATGATCACCATCGATTCGCCCGTGGGCACGGTCAGGTCGACGCCGCGCAGCACCTTGTTGCGACCGAAGGCCTTATGAACGCCTTGCAACTGGATCATTGGCTGAAGAACATCGCTGTGAGAAGGAAGTTCGCGGCCAGGATCGCCACGGCGGCGCCCTGTACGGCGGCCTTGGTGGCGCGGCCCACGCCCTGGGCGCCACGGCCCGATTGCATGCCGTGGTAACAGCCCATCAGCGCGACGATGAAGCCGAAGACCGCACCCTTGATCACGCCCGAGACCACGTCCCAGCTTTGCAGGTAGTCAACGGTGTTCTTGAGATAGGTCGTCGGATTGAAACCCAGCTGATGCACGCCGACCAGATAACCGCCGTAGATGCCGATGGAATCGCCCACCGCCACCAGCACGGGCATCACCAGCACCGCCGCCAGAATCCGCGGCGTCACCAGATATTTCAGCGGGTTGGTGGACAGGGTGACCAGGGCGTCGATCTGTTCGGTCACCTTCATCGTGCCGATCTCGGCCGCGATCGAACTGGCCACGCGCGCCGCCACCATCAGCCCGCCCAGCACCGGGCCCAACTCGCGCACCATGCCGATGGCGACGATCGAGGGCACCACGCTTTCGGCGTTGAACCGTGAGCCGCCGGAATAGATCTGCAAGGCCAGCGCGCCGCCGGTGAACAGCGCGGTCAGGCCCACGACCGGCAGGCTGAACCAGCCGATCGCCAGCACCGCCTGCAGGAATTCGCGCGGATAGAACGGCGGGCGGACAAGATGCGACACCGCGCGCGCGCCAAACAGCGCGATCCGCCCGATCGAGGCCAGCGCGGCCAGCGTCAGCCGCCCGATCCCGCCCAGCGGCGCGGTCAGGACCGTCATTGGCCGCCCCCGCTGTAGCGTCGCAGATAGCGCGGGCCAAGACTGGTCAGCACCTCGTAGCCGATCGTACCGGCGGCTTCGCCCAGATCGTCGATGGTCTGCTGCGGCCCCAGGATGTCCAGCACCTCGGGCGCCTCGGGCAGGTGGCCGACATCGACGGTTATCAGATCCATCGACACCCGGCCGACCAGCGGGCAGGGCACATCCCCGGCCCACAGCGTGGCGCGGTTCGACAGGCTGCGCAACAGCCCGTCGGCATAGCCCGCCGCGACGGTCGCGACGATGGTGTCGGTCTCGGCGATCCAGGTGTTGCCGTAGCCCACGCCTTCGCCCGCCGCGACCTCGCGCAGCTGGATCACCGGCAGGGACAGGCGCACCACGGGCCGCGCGCCTTCGAACGGCAGCCCGCCGTAAAGGCCGATGCCCGGGCGGGTGAGTTCGAAGTGATAATCCTGCCCCAGCAGGATACCGCCGGTCGCCGCCAGCGAGCGCGGGATGCCGGTGCCTTCGGTCAGTTCGACGAAGGTCTGCAACTGGCGGGCGTTCATCTCGTGGTCGGGCTCGTCGGCGCAGGCGAGGTGGCTCATCAACAGTTCCGGCCCCGCGGCCATCACGATCTCGGCCACCGCGGCCCATTCGCCGGCCTCCATCCCCAGCCGGTTCATGCCGCTGTCCAGTTGCACGCCGAAGGGATGGCCGGGCAGGGTTTCGAGATGCCGGGTCAGCTGTTCGACCGAGTTCAGCATCGGCGTCAGGTCGAGGTCGCGGATCATGTCGGTGTCGCCCGCCATGTGCCCGGCGAAGACGTTGATCTGCGGGCCCGGCCCCAGCGCCTCGCGCGCCGCGGCGCCTTCCTCGGCGACGGCGACAAAGAAGCGCCGCGCCCCGGCCTTGGCCAGCGTGCGGGCCACCCGGGCGGTACCCAGGCCGTAGCCGTCGGCCTTGACCACCGCCCCGGTCTGGGTGGGGCCGTCGGTCATGCGGTCAAGCGCGCGCCAATTGGCGGCGAGGGCGTCGAGATCGATGGAAAGCGTCGCGGAACTCATGCGAGAGGTTTTGACAGGGTGGCGCGCAAGGTCAAGCGGAAAGGCGGGGAAGGGGCGCATCACAAGGACCCGGACCACGCGCATTTCCGCGCGGTGTGGGGGGCAAGCTCGGCCAGGCCCCTTTGACGCCCGGTGCGCGCGCGCCGGGCGCAGGGCAAGCGCCCGTCCGTAGCCGCGGGCTGGCGTCTTGGGGCTCTCGATCGCGCGGCGAGGTGGGGGCTGCACCATGAATGGCGCCGCTCTGCCGCCGCGATGCGTCCCCCACGGGCGCGCGCGCGCCCGGCTCAGCCCGGAAGGGCCCCGGTTTGCCACAGCGTGACCTTCAGCCCGCCGTGGGCCACCGGCGGGCCGGGGGGCAGGAATGGCAGGCCGGTGGCCTGGGCCAGGCTGCGCTCTGACGTCACGATGCCCACGCGCCATCCGGCGAATTGCGCGCGCAGCACCTCGCCCAGCCGCGCGTGCAGGCCGTAGAGCGGCCCCTTGTTGCCGATCCGCGCGCCGTAGGGCGGGTTGATGATCACCAGTCCCGGCGGGCCCTCGGGGCGGGTCAGATCCGAGATCGCGCCCTGCGCGAAGCGGGTGATCCCGGCCACGCCGGCCCGGGCCGCGTTCTCCTGGCTCATCCGGATCGCGCCGGCGTCGCGGTCGAAGCCCAGAAAGCGCAGATCGGTGCCGCGCGGCAGGGTGGCGGATTTCAGCGCCGCCCAGGCGGCGGGGTCGAAGGCGGGCAGTGTCTCGAAGGCGAAACGGCGGGCGCGGCCGGGGGGCAGGCCAAGGGCGATCTCGGCCGCCTCGATCGGGAAGGTGCCCGAGCCGCACATCGGGTCAAGCACCGGCTCCTGCCCGCGATAGCCGCATTGGCGCAGCAACAGCGCCGCCAGCGTCTCTCGCATCGGGGCCTTGCCCACGGCCTCCTTGAAGCCGCGCCGGTGCAGCGGCGCGCCGGAGGTGTCGAGGCTGAAGGTCACCAGATCGTCGTCGATCCGCACCAGCAGGCGCAGGCTTTCGGTGTCGCCGTCCTCGTCCGTATCGGCGGCGGGCTTGCGCGCGCCGATCGTGTCGGCCAGCGCCTTTTCCACCCGCTGGGCGGCGGCTCCGGCATGGTAGATCTTCGAGCGCCGACAGGTGGCCTCGACCTTTACCGCCGTGTCGCGGGGCAGGTAATCGGCGAAGGCAAAGCGATGCGCGCGCTTGTCGAGCTGCGCCAGATGGAAGGCGCGAAAGCCCCCCAGCCGCACCAGCACCCGGCCCGCGCCGCGCAGTACGAGATTCGCGCGCCAGACCTCGGGCCAGTCGCCGCGCGTCTCCACCCCGCCGGGCACCGCGCGCGGGGTGGCAAAGCCCGCTTCCGCGGCCTCGTCGCGCAGCGTCTGTTCCAGGCCCGGGGGCGCGGCAAGAAAGATGTCGAATTCGCTGTCCATCGCGCTTCCATAGCGCGGGGCGGGGCGGGGCGCGACGGGAATCTGGCCCCGTCGCGCCCCCGGTTTCCGACAGGGTGTTCAGGCCCGGGCGGCGCGCTTGCCATCGAGATCGGGCAGGAACACCGCCAACAGGCCCATCGCCGGCAGGAAGGCGCAGATGTGATAGACCGCGACAATTCCGATCCGGTCGGCCAGCAGCCCCAGCGCCGCCGCCCCCAGCCCGCCGATGCCGAAGGCCAGCCCGAAGAACAGCCCCGACACCGTGCCCACCCGGCCTGGCATCAGCTCTTGCCCGTAGACCACGATCGCGGGGAAGGCCGAGGCCAGGATCAGCCCGACGATCCCGCTTAGCGCCACGGTGGCCGAAAGCGGCACGTAGGGCAGCGCCAGGGTGAAGGGCAGGGTGCCCAGGATCGACACCCAGATCACCCGCTTGCGTCCGATCCGGTCGCCCACCGGTCCGCCGATCATCGTGCCCACCGCCATGCCGGCGAGGAACACGAACAGATCCATCTGCGCGGCATGTTCCGAGATCCCGAAGCGGGTCATCAGATAGAAGATGTAATAGGAGGTGATCGAGGCGATGTAGAAGAATTTCGACATGATCAGCAAGACCAGCACGGTCATCACCCGCCGCACCAGGGCCGGCGGGTGTTGCTCTGGCGCGGCGACCGGCCCGGCGGCCTTGCGCGCCCGCAGGTGATCGGCGTACCAGCGCCCAAGCGCGCTCATCACCGCGACGCCGATCAGCGCCGTGATCGCGAACCAGGCCAGCGCCGGGCGCCCGTGCGGCAACACGAAGAAGGCGATCAGCACCGGACCGATCGCGGTGCCCAGATTGCCGCCGATCTGGAACAGCGACTGCGCCAGCCCATGCGCCCCCCGCCCGGCCAGCCGGGCCAGCCGCGCCGTTTCGGGGTGGAAGATCGACGACCCCATTCCCAACAGCACCGCGCCGGCCAGCAGCATCGCGTAATTCGACGCAAACGCCAGGGTCAGCAGCCCCGACAGCGAACTGGCCATGCCGAAGGGCAGCGAATAGGGCAGCGGGTGGCGGTCGGTGTAGCGCCCGACCAGCGGTTGCAGCAGCGAGGCCGTGACCTGGAAGGTCAGCGTCAGCAGGCCGATCTGCGCGAAGCTCAGGCTGAATCCGCCCTTGAACAGCGGATACGAGGCCAGGAACAACGACTGCGTCATGTCGTTGATGAAATGGCTCAGGCTGGCGCCGCCCAGCACCAGATATGCGGGGCGGGAGGGGGCGGGCCGCGGAAGCGGACGGGCCGGGTCGGTGGCGGAGGAGGTCATCTTCGGCGTCCTGTTCTGAATGCCTGCCTGATCTATGCGGCTGGATTGCGGCCCGCAACCGGGATAGGGTCAAGTTCCTACGCGACTGGGCCAAACTGCCCCGCAACGGACGCATGGAGGCCCAGGCGACGGGCAAAGCTGCGGGACCAAAGGCTCTGGGCAGGAGGTATGGCAGGGGACATGGCACGACAAGCGCAAATCAACGACCGGGCCGCAGGCGCGCCAGACGCTGGCGGCGCGGGCCAAGAGCCGGGCAGCGCAGGCGATGTCAGCCGGCCCGAGATTCGCCGCCCCGTGGTGGCGCGCGGAATCGACTATCCCGATCACGCGCAGGTCGCGCCGCATTCCCATGCGCGGTCGCAGCTTTTCTATGCCGCGCGCGGGGCGGTTCTGGTCGAAACCGATCAGGGTGCCTGGATGATGCCGCCCAAGCACGGGCTGTGGATCCCCCCGGGTGTGAAGCACCGGGTGCGGATGCTGGGCCAGGTACAGATGCGCAGCCTTTATTTCGCGCCCGCTGCGGTATCCTCGATGCCCCGGGTCTGCGAGGTGCTGGGCATGTCGCCGCTGATGCGGCAATTGCTGGATGAGGCGGTGACCTTGCCCGCCGAATACGACGTGCTGGGCCGCGACGGGCTGGTGATGGCGCTGATCCAGGCCGAACTGCCGCGGCTGCCGGTGCTGCCGCTGTCGCTGCCCCTGCCGGACGATCCGGCGCTGGCAGAGCGCGCAAGGGCGTTTCTGGCGGCGCCGACCCCGCATGACACGATCGACGACTGGGCGCGCGCCTCGGGCATGAGCCGGCGCAGCTTCACCCGCCATTTCCGTGCCGAGACCGGCCTTAGCTTTGTCGCCTGGCGCCAGCAGGCCTGCGTGATGGCGGCGCTGCCGCAACTGGCGGCGGGGCGCGACGTGACCGGTGTCGCCTTCGATCTGGGCTATGCCAATCCCGCAGCCTTCAGCGCCATGTTCGCGCGCACCCTCGGCGCCCCGCCGCGCGCCTATCTGGAAAGCCTGGATACGAAGCGCTAGCGCTGCCTTTCGCGCCGGCGCGCGGCCGTGTCCGGGCCAGGGGGCGGATGGGGCTTGCCACGCCTGGGCTGCTGGTGGACAACTCATCCCGGGTCGGGGCGCCACGGGCCGTTCCGCCCCCGGATATGAGGAGAGCAAGATGGCCAATGATTTCAATGCTCTGATCGTCGAGAAGGAGGGCGACGGCAAGACCAGCGCCGCCGTCGGCCGGATCAACGAAAACCAGCTGCCGGAGGGCGAGGTGCTGGTCGCGGTCGAGTATTCGACGCTGAATTACAAGGACGGGCTGTGCATCGGGCCGGGTGGCGGGCTGGTGCGCGAGTATCCGCATGTGCCGGGGATCGACTTCGCCGGGACCGTCGAAACCTCATCCGACGATCGCTACCGGCCGGGCGACAAGGTGGTGCTGACCGGCTGGCGCGTGGGCGAAAACCGCTGGGGCGGCTATGCGCAGAAGGCGCGGGTCAAGGCCGACATGCTGGTGCCGCTGCCCGAAGGCCTGACGACGCGCGCCGCGATGGCGGTGGGTACGGCCGGATTTACCGCGATGCTGGCGGTGATGGCGCTTGAAGATCACGGTGTAACGCCCGAAAAAGGCAAGGTTCTTGTGACCGGCGCCGCGGGGGGCGTGGGCTCGGTCGCGGTGGCGATCCTGGCCAGGCTTGGCTATCAGGTCGCGGCGGTGACCGGGCGGCCCGAGCAGGCGGATTACCTGACATCGCTGGGCGCGGCCGAGATCGTCGCCCGCGATACCCTGACCGAGGTGACGCGCAAGCCGCTTGAATCCGAGCAATGGGCCGGGGCGATCGACGCGGTGGCCGGCGCCATGCTGGGCCGGGTGCTGAAGCAGATCCACTATGGCGGATCGGTGGCGGCGATCGGGCTGGCGGGCGGCGCCGCGATCGAGGGGGCGCTGATCACGCCCTTCATCCTGCGCGGCGTGAACCTGCTGGGGATCGACAGCGTGATGCAGCCCTATGATAACCGGGTCCGCGCCTGGGGCCGGATCGCGCGCGATCTGCCGATGGAAAAGCTAGAGGCGATGATCCAGCCCGCGACGCTTGCCGATCTACCGGGGCTGGGACGCGACATTCTCAAGGGCCGGGTCAAGGGCCGGGTCGTGGTCGACGTCAACGCCTGACTGCCCCTGCCGCCCCGTCCACGCCCCCTGGGGGCCGGCGGGCGGTGCGGCGCATTCCTCGGGAGAACTCATGAAACTCGATATCGAATACGTCCGCAGCCTGTTCCCGGCCTTTTCGGAACCCGCGCTCCAGGGGCAGGCCTTCTTTGAAAATGCCGGTGGCTCATATACTTGCGCGCCGGTCCTCAACCGGCTGTTCCGGTTCTACACGGAACGCAAGGTGCAGCCCTACGCGCCCTTCGCCGCCTCGCAACTGGCCGGGGCCGAGATGGACGAGGCCCGCGCACGCCTTGCCGCCCTGATGGGGGTGGAGACGGATGAGCTTAGCTTCGGCCCCTCGACCACGCAAAACACCTATGTTCTGGCCCAGGCCTTCCGCCGCTGGATGCCCGAGGGCGGCGCGATCGTCGTGACCGACCAGGACCACGAGGCCAATTCCGGCCCCTGGCGGCGGCTGGCCGAGGATGGCATCGAGATCCGCGAATGGAAGATCGACCCCCAGACCGGCCATCTTGACCCGGACGCGCTGGTGCCGCTTCTGGCCGACGGGCGGGTGCGGCTGGTGTGCTTTCCGCATTGTTCCAACGTGGTAGCCGAGATCAATCCGGTGGCCGAGATCGTGCAGACCATCCACGCCGCCGGCGCCTATGCCTGTGTCGACGGGGTCAGCTATGCGCCGCACGGGCTGCCCGACGTGGGCGCGCTGGGCGCCGATATCTACCTGTTTTCCGCCTACAAGACCTATGGGCCGCATCAGGGCATCATGGTGATCCGCCGGGATCTGGGCCGGGCGCTGCCGAACCAGGGGCATTATTTCAACGGCGACGCGCTGTACAAGCGCTTCACCCCGGCGGGGCCGGATCATGCGCAGGTGGCGGCCTCAGCCGGAATCGCGGATTACATCGACGGGCTGGCCGCGCACCATGGCGGCGCCGACGCCCCGCCCCGCGCGCGCGCCGTGCTGGCGCATGACCTGATGCGCGGCCATGAGGTGGCGCTGCTGCAGCCGCTGCTGGATTATCTGGCCGCACGCAACGACATCCGCCTTCTGGGCCCGCGCGATGCCGCAAGGCGCGCGCCCACCGTGGCGGTGGCCTGCGCGCGCCCGGCCGAGGGCGTGGCCGCCGACCTTGCCCCGCATGGCATCATGGCGGGGGGCGGCGATTTCTACGCCGTTCGCCCGCTTGCGGCGCTGGGCATCGACCCTGTGCATGGCGTGTTGCGTATGTCCTTCGTCCATTACACCAGCACCGAGGAGGTCAGCCGCCTGATCGCGGCGCTCGACAAGGTGCTGTGACGGGGGCGGGGGCGGCGCGATGACGGCGCCGATCCTGTGCTGGCTTCGGCGCGATCTGCGGCTGGCCGACAACCGCCTGCTGTGCGCGGCGGCCGAAACCGGTCGCCCGCTGATCGCGGTGTTCATCCTCGACCCCGAGACCGAGGCGATCGGCGCCGCGCCGAAATGGCGGCTGGAGCGGGGGCTTGCGGCCTTCGCCGCGACGCTGCAAGGGATCGGAAGCCGGCTGATCCTGCGCCGGGGCCCGGCGCTTGCGGTGCTGCGCGACCTGATCGCCGAGACCGGGGCCGATACGGTCTGGTGGCACCGCCTTTATGATGGCGCCTCGGTCGCGCGGGACCGGGCGGTGAAATCCGCGCTGACCGAGGCGGGGATCACGGCCCAAAGCTTTGCCGGCCATGTCCTGTTCGAACCCTGGCAGGTCGAAACCGGCGCCGGCGGCCCCTATCGGGTGTACGGGCCGTTCTGGCGCGCGGTACGGGGGCGGCCGGTGGGGGCATCGCTGCGCGCGCCGGGGGGCCTGACGCCGCCCGCCACCTGGCCGGAAAGTGACGCGCTGGAGGCCTGGCGCCTGGGCGTGGGCATGAGCCGTGGCGCGCGGGTGGTGGCGAAACATGCCCGCATCGGCGAGGCTGCGGCGCAGGCGCGGCTGGACGCGTTCCTGCGCGGTCCGGTGGACGATTATGCCCGGCTGCGCGACTTTCCCGGCGCGGCCGCGACCTCGGGCCTGTCCGAGAACCTCACCTATGGCGAGATCTCGCCGCGCCAGGTCTGGAATGCGGGGCTGGCCGCGCAGGCCGCCGGCGCACCCGGCGCAGAGGTTTTCCTGCGCGAACTCGCGTGGCGCGAGTTCAGCTATCATCTGCTGTATCATTTCCCCGAAATCGAGACCCGGAACTGGCGCGCCGAATGGGATGCCTTCCCCTGGCGCGGCGACAACGCGGATGCCGAGGCCTGGCGCCGCGGCCAGACCGGAGAGCCACTGGTCGATGCCGCGATGCGTGAGCTGTTCGTGACCGGCACGATGCACAACCGCGCGCGGATGATCGCGGCCTCGTATCTGACCAAGCATCTGCTGACCGATTGGCGCGTGGGCCTTGCCTGGTTCGCGCAGTGCCTGATCGACTGGGACCCGGCGGCAAATGCCATGGGCTGGCAATGGGTTGCGGGATCGGGCCCCGACGCCGCCCCCTATTTTCGCGTGTTCAACCCCGAAGCCCAGGCGGAAAAATTCGATAAATCAGGGGAATACAGGCGTAAATTCCTGCACGAGGGGCAAGCCGACCCGCCCGAGCCGGCGCTTGATTTCCTGGCCGCGGCGCCACGATCCTGGCATCTGTCGCGGGGCGACGCTGCACCCGTCCGCCGCATTGCCCCGGTCGAGGGGCGTGCCCGGGCGCTGGCCGCCTATCACGCCGGCCGGGGCGAAAGCCGATAGCGATGCCGCAGGCGTCCGGCCCGGCCCGCCGGGGAGGCGGGCGATGTTGCAGGATCGCCCGCGCCATGACGATCCGCCGCGGCGCGGTGCGAAACCGGAGCCGGCCCCAATGCCACACAAGGGCAAGTCGCCCGCAACCGGCGGATCCTTGCCCTTTCGCCCGTGACCCGGCGATCGGGTCTGGCGGGGCGGAATTTCATCCCCCCGCGCGGCCAAGCCCCTTGCGCTGCGGCGCGGGGCGGCGGAAACTGGCGCCGATCCCACAGCCGGAGCCGCCATGCCCACCGCCGCCAAGCTTGTATCCGCCGTGCTCTTCTTCCTGGTCGGCTATGGCGCCGCGCAGGTGATCGAGATCCAGGCCATGCAGGGCCGTTTCGTCCCCTATATCCAGCCCGAACAGTTGTTTGGCCTCTTCAGCATTCTCGCCGCCGCCGTCGGCGCGGCTTGCGGCTGGTTCGTGGCCGGCGCGGGCGTGGGCCACGGGATGCGCAGCGCGTTCGGAACCGGGGTGCAGGCCTCGGCCACCCTGACGTTCATATTGCTGTTGGCCGTGGCGATCCGTGAAATGATCCTGCGGGCGATGAACATGCTCTACGCCGGACCGTTCGACGCGGTTCAGGCCGTGTTCGGGCTGTTCGCCCGCTATGCGCATGTGCTGATCTCGCCGCTGGTGCTGGCGGTGCTGGTGGGCGGCGGCGGGGTTGCGGGGATGCTGGCCGAGGCCAGCGCGCGACGCTGGCGCTGATGGTGGATTTCTTCTTCTACGGCACCCTGTGCCACCGGCCTTTGTTGCACGCTGTCCTGGGCCGCGCGGTGCATCCCGAACCCGCGCGACTGCCCGACCACGCCGTCCATTGGGCCAGCGAGCAAGGCTTTCCGCTGATCGTGGCGCGCACGGGCGCCGTGGCGCAGGGCGTGCTGCTGCGCGGTCTGACCGAGGCCGAGGCCGCGCGGCTGGATTATTACGAAGGCGGTTTCGGCTATCATTGCCAAGACGTCCGGGTCGAGACCGAAGGCGGTATCGTGACCGCGCGGGTCTATCTGCCGGCGCCGGGGATGTGGCAGCCGGGTGCGCCCTGGTCGCTGCCGGCATGGGTGGCGCGCTGGGGCGCGATGGTGACCGAGGCCGCGACCGAATATATGGATGGCTTCGGCCGGGTGCCGGCCGAACAGGCGCGGGCGGGCTATCGCCGTGTGCTGGCGCGCGCCGCCGACCGGCTGCGCGCCCGCGCCGCGCCGGCGCCGACGACCCTGCGCCGCGCCCAGGCGCCCGGCGATCTGGACGTGCTTTCCGTTGCCCGGCCCTGGGCGGGGTTCTTCGCGATCGAGGAATGGCAGTTCCGCCACCGCCGCTTCGACGGCGCCATGGGGCCGCCGATCCGGCGCGAGGCCTTCGTCACCCCCGACGCGGTCAGCGTGCTGCCCTATGATCCGGTGCGCGACCGGGTGCTTGTGGTCGAACAGTTCCGCGCCGGCCCGGCCGCGCGCGGCGATCCGCAGGGCTGGCAGCTCGAGGCGGTCGCCGGCATGATCGACCCGGGCGAGACGCCCGAGCAGACCGCGCGCCGCGAATGCCAGGAGGAGGCCGGCCTTGCCCTGGGGGCGCTGCACCGGGTTTGCGGCTATTATCCCAGCCCCGGAACCCATACCGAATTCGTGACCTCCTTCATCGGCGTCGCCGATCTGCCCGACGGTGCCGCCGGCCAGGGCGGTCTTGCGCAGGAACATGAGGATATCCGCAGCCATCTGCTGTCCTTCGACGCCCTGATGGCGCTGATCGAAACCGGCGAGGCGGCAACCGGGCCGCTGCTCGTCTCGGCGTTCTGGCTTGGACGAGAGCGGCCCGGATTGCGGGCCGCCGCGACACGCTAGGGCCGGTCCGCGCGCCCCGGCCGTTCGCCGGGCAGGGCCGGGTCCGAGGGTTGCGGGGTGCGGCGAATTTCCTGCCGCGCGGGGCAGATCCGCGCTTGACGGCGCCTGCGGGTCTGCGTAATACCGCGCTCACGCTTGGACGATCCGGGCGGGGCACGCGGTTGTAGCTCAGTTGGTTAGAGTACCGGCCTGTCACGCCGGGGGTCGCGGGTTCGAGCCCCGTCAACCGCGCCACCGCCCCGGATCGTCCAGCCGTTTGCCTTTCTCAAAGGCCGCGCGCGGTTGTAGCTCAGTCGGTTAGAGTACCGGCCTGTCACGCCGGGGGTCGCGGGTTCGAGCCCCGTCAACCGCGCCATTTTCCCCCGATTTCCCCGCTTCCCGGGCGCACATGCCTTCCCGGCCGCACATGTCGCATTCATGACAGGCGCGTGCGCAACTGCCATGCCCTCTTCCACGCCCGGTCGGGCCGGTCTATATGTCGCGGATGTTCAATGATTTGCTCCGTGGCCTTCTGGCCCCTTCGCCCGCGCGCCTGCCCGAGCCGGATGCCAAGCTGGCCCTGGCCGCCCTTCTGGTGCGCGTGGCGCGCTCGGACGGGGATTACGCCGAGGACGAGATCGTCCTGATCGACCGGGTTCTGGCCCGGCGCCATGGCCTGTCCGCCTTCGAGGCCGCGCAACTGCGCCGCGACGCCGAGGAGCTGGAGCGTCAGGCCCCCGATACCGTGCGCTTCACCCGCGCGCTGAAGGAGGCCGTGCCCTATGACCACCGCGTCGAGGTGCTCGAGGCGCTGTGGTCGGTGGTGCTGGCCGACGGGGTGCGCGACGAGGAGGAGGATTCGATCCTGCGTCTGGTCGCGAATCTGCTGGGCGTGAACGATGTCGACAGCAACATGGCGCGCAAGCGGGTGGAAGAGGGTCGTGCATGATCGCGGCTTTGCCGATGTACGACCGTCCCGAAAACGCCACCGCCCATGATGTGCTGTGGGCCGCCACCCGCGACGCGCTGCGCCGCCGCGGCCTGGCCGCCCCCGATGCGCTGGATCGGGCGGCGGACCTTTGGCAAGGCTGGACCGCGCCGGATCTGGTGCTGGGCCAGACCTGCGGGCTGCCGTTTCGCAGCCGCCTGCACGACCGGGTGACGCTGGTCGCGACGCTCGATTACGCGCTGCCCGACACGGCGCCGGGCCATTACCGCAGCCTTTTCGTCACCCGTCGGGACGAACCCGGCGAGATCGCGGATTTCGCCGACCGCCGCTTTGCCTTCAATCAGCCCGACAGCCATTCCGGCTGGGCCGCGGCGCAGATCACCGCGGCGGGGCTGGGCTTTCGCTTCGCGCCGGCGCTCGAAACCGGCGACCATCGCGCCTCGGCCCTTGCGGTGGCCCGGGGCCGCGCCGATATCGCCGCGCTCGACTGGATCACCTGGCGCGGCATCGCGCGGTGGGAGGCGGAACTGGCGCGCGACCTGCGCGTCCTTGGGGCTTCCGATCCCGCGCCGGGCCTGCCGCTGATCGCGGCCCCCGGCGCCGATACCGCCGCGCTGTTCGAGGCGCTGCAGCAGGCGGTTGTGGACCTTTCGCCTGGGGATCGCGACATCCTTGGCCTTGCGGGGGTGCTGCGGATCCCTGTCGCCGATTACCTTGCCGTTCCCACGCCGCCCGGACCCTGAGACGGAAGACACCCATGCCCTCTGATATCCCGACCAAAGACTGGCTTCGCAAACATCCAGAGGTGCGCACCATCCGCGTCGCGGCCGCCGACCTCAACGGCCAGGCCCGCGGCAAGCGCATCCCCGCGCGCTTCGCCGACAAGGTGGTGGCCGAGGGCACGCGCTTTCCCTTGTCGGTGCTCAACCTCGACATCTGGGGCGAGGATATCGACGACAGCCCCCTGATCTTCGACGCCGGCGACGCCGACGGGGTGCTGCGCCCGACGGAACGCGGCTTCGTGCCGATGCCCTGGCTGGACGCGCCGACCGCGCTGCTGCCGATCTGGATGTATCGCGAGAACGGCCAGCCCTATGACGGCGACCCGCGCCATGCGCTGGCGGGCGTGCTGCGCGGCTTTCGCCGCCACGGCCTGACCCCGGTGGTGGCGACCGAACTGGAATTCTTCCTGATCGACGACAGCGGGCGCAAGCTGCAGGTGCCGCTGTCGCCCCGGTCCGGCAAGCGGCGCAAGGCGGCCGAAACGCTGTCGATCCGGGCGCTCGACGCCTTCGATGCCTTCTTCACCGATCTCTACGACGCGGCCGAGGCGATGGATATCCCCGCCGATACCGCGATCTCGGAAACCGGGCTGGGCCAGTTCGAGATCAACATGGTCCACACCGCCGACGCGCTGCGCGCCGCCGATGACGCGTGGCTGTTCAAGATGCTGGTCAAGGGGCTGGCGCGGCGCCACGGGTTCGCCGCCTCCTTCATGGCCAAGCCCTATGCCGAATATGCCGGCAACGGGCTGCATACGCATTTCTCGCTGATCGATGCCGAGGGTGAGAACGTCTTCGACGACGGCGGGCCGAAAGGGTCGGACACCCTGCGCCATGCGGTCGGCGGCTGCCTTGCGGCGATGCACGAATGCGGGCTGATCTTCGCGCCGCACGCCAACAGCTATGAGCGCCTGGTGCCCGAGATGCACGCCCCCACCTCGATCGCCTGGGCCTACGAGAACCGCACCGCGGCACTGCGCATCCCGGCCGGCAACCCGGCGGCGCGGCGCGTCGAGCACCGCGTGTCGGGCGGTGACGTGAACCCGTATCTGATGCTGGCCGCGATCCTGGGCGCGGCATTGATCGGCATCGAGGAGCGCATCGAGCCGCCCGCGCCGATCACCGGCAATGCCTATGCCCAGGGCCTGCCGCAGATCCCTGCCGACTGGCAGGAGGCGATCGACGATTTCGAGCGCTCCGAAACCGTCGCCCGGATCTTCCCGCCCGAACTGATCCGCAACTACGTGCTGACCAAGCGGCAAGAGCTGCATTACATGGCCGAACTTACCCCCGAAGAGCGGCTAGAGGTCTATCTCGACACCGTCTGAAGGGGACCGGCGCGGCCCCGGGCGCCATCGGCGGCGCTCCGATGCCGGCGGGGCCGCAAAACCAATCAGCTTCCTGCCTTCGTGTCGGTGGAAATCTCTCGGGCGGGCAGGGGGCGGCGATCCCGCCGCCGCGCCGGCCGCTAGGCCTGTGCGCCGAACAGATCCGCCGCGGCGTCGAAGAAACGGGCGCGCGTTGCCGGCTGCTCCATCATGATCTCATGCTCGGCGCCGGGCACGCGCTCCAGCCGTCCACCGGGCCAGCGCGCCGCGAGCGCCTCGACCGCGGCGGCCGACACGATGCGCTCGTTGCTGCCCAGGAAGGTCTGCATCGGCAGCGGCGGCGGCGGCAGGCGCCGCAACTGGCGGCATTCGCGCAGCGCCTCGTTCAGCCAGCGCATGCTGGGGCTGCCAAGGGCCAGTTCGGGATGGGCGCGGACCTGGGCCTGCATCATCGCGTACATCTCGGGGTCGGTGGTCAGCTGGTTGTCCTCGAAGGGGGCATCCAGCACATAGGTGGCCGGGCCGCCGCCGGGGGTGTAGCGCGCGCCCAGGCCGAGATGGCGCAGGGCGTAGGACAGCCCCCAGGCCAAGGGGCGCATACCGCGCGGCATGGCGATACCCCACATCGGCGCCGAAAACAGCGCGGCGCGCACCGCAAGCCCCTGGTGCAGCGCCCGCAGCCCGATCGCACCGCCCATGGAATGCGCCAGCAGGTAATGCGGCCCCTCAAGGCCCAAGGCGGGCAGGCTGTTCAGGACCGCGCGCAGATCGCGCTGATAGTCCATGAAACGCCCGACATGGCCTGTGTCGCGGTCGGGCAGCAGCCGGTCGGCCAGGCCCTGGCCGCGCCAGTCGGTCGCGACCGTCGCATAGCCGCGCGCGGCCAGTTCGGCCGCGGCGCCGGCGTATTTCTCGACATATTCGCTGCGGCCGGGCAGCAGCAGCACCGTCCCCCGGTCTCCGGCCGTCCAATATCCCGCCCGCAGCCGCACGCCGTCATCGGCGGTCAGCCACAGACAATGCTCGGGCGCGGGCCCGCCCGCGACCGCGGCATGAAACGGCGCGGGCGAAGGGGCAAAGGATGGCGCTGCGGCCAGAGAAGGGGCCAGAGACGGGGCCAGAGGCCGGTCCGGGGTCGGGGCGGCGGGGTTGGCCATGGCTCAGGCCAGGGCCGAACCCAGCTGCATCGCCAATCCCATGTTGCCGTCAACGCTCAGCTTGCCGCCCATGAAGGCCGCCGTCGGGTTCAGCTCGCCGTCGAGGATCGCCTTGAAGGTCTCGGCGTCGGCGGTCAGCGTCACATCGGCCTCTTCGTCGCCCGCGCGCACACCGGCGCCGTCGATCATCAGCGCGCCCTCGCCGGGGATCACGAACTTCGCCGTGCCGTCGAAGCCGCCCGACAATTTGTTTTGCAGGGCGGCCACGGCCCCGTCGATCACGTCGCTCATCTTATTCCTCCGGTCTGTGGCGCCGGAGCCACTGGCTTTTCCCGGCGTCTGGGCTACACTCTGTCCCGTTATGGGAACTCGCGGCAGATATCTCAACCATATCCTTGCGGCAGGCATTCTGGCGATGGCTTTCGCCGGCCCGGCCACGGCGCAGGCCTCGGCCGCCGAAATCGCCCGGCCCGATATCCCGCGCCTGCTGAAGGAGCTGAAATCCAGCGATCCCAGCATCTGGCGCAAGGCGCAGTCCGATTTGCTGCGCGCCTGGTCGTCGTCGGGGTCCTCGGCGATGGATCTGCTGCTGGAACGCGGGCGCAAGGCGCTTGGCGCGGACAATACCGATGCCGCGATCGACCATCTGACCGCGCTGATCGACCATGCGCCGGATTTCGCCGAAGGCTACAACATGCGCGCGATGGCCTATTACGAGGCCGGCCTGTTCGGCCCGGCGCTGGCCGATCTGGGCCATGCGCTGCAACTGAACCCGCATCAATTCGGTGCGCTGGCGGGGCTGGGGATGATTCTCGAAGACAGCGGATTCGACAAGAAGGCGCTGGCGGCCTACAAGGCCTCGGCGGCGATCGACCCGCATCAGCCGTCGGTAAACCAGGCGATCGCCCGGCTGACCAGGAAGGCCGAGGGCGAGGAAATCTAAGGCAATCCCATGTTGCAGCGCCCGGGCAGGGTGACGGCGGTCCTTGGGCCGACGAATACCGGCAAGACCCATTACGCGATCGAGCGGATGCTGGCCTATCGCACCGGCGTCATCGGCCTGCCGCTGCGTCTGCTGGCGCGCGAGGTCTACGACCGGATCGTCAGCTTGCGCGGTCCTTCCGTGGTGGCGCTGGTGACGGGCGAGGAACGCATCGTGCCCGAGCGCACCCAGTACTGGGTCTGCACGGTCGAGGCGATGCCGGTGGGCATCGGCGCCGATTTCGTGGCTATCGACGAGATCCAGCTTTGCGCCGACCCCGACCGCGGCCATGTCTTCACCGACCGCCTGCTGAACGCCCGCGGCCTGCACGAGACGCTGCTTTTGGGGTCCGACACGATGCGCCCGGCGATCGCGGCGCAGGTGCCGGGGGTGCAGTTCGTGGCCCGCGAAAGGTTTTCGGAATTAAGCTACGCAGGTTCGAAAAAGATAAGCCGGATGCCCACGCGCGCGGCGATCGTAGGGTTTTCGGTTGAAAATGTCTATGCGATCGCCGAGCTGATCCGCCGCCAGAAGGGCGGCTGCGCGGTGGTGATGGGGGCGCTCAGCCCACGCACGCGCAACGCCCAGGTCGATATCTACCAAAATGGCGATGTCGATTACCTGGTCGCCACCGATGCGATCGGGATGGGGCTGAACCTCGATCTGCGCCACATCGCCTTCTCGGCGCTGTCGAAGTTCGACGGCCACCGGATGCGCCCGCTGCATGTCCCCGAGATCGCCCAGATCGCCGGCCGCGCGGGGCGCTACATGCAGCCCGGCAGCTTCGGCGTCACCGGCGAGGCGCGGCCGCTGGATCCGGAGGTGATCGAGGCGGTCGAGACCCATCAATTCGCCCCGGTGCGCAAGTTGCACTGGCGCAACGGCGCGCTGGAATTCGGCAGCCCCGATCGGCTGATCGCCTCGCTCGAAAGCTTCACCGGCGACGAATGGTTGACCCGCGTGCGCGAGGCCGACGACCTGCGCGCCCTGAAGGCGCTTGCGGCGACCGAGGAGGTGCGCGACCGGGTACGCGGCGCCCCGGACGTGAAGCGCCTGTGGGAGGTCTGCCGGATCCCCGATTTCCGCGGTATTTCGGCGGGCGAACATGCGGGGCTGCTGGCGCGGATCCACGGTTTCGTGCATGATGGCGGCCGCATCCCCACCGACTGGCTGGCGCGGCGGGTGGCGCAGATCGATCGCACCGCCGGCGACATCGATACCTTGTCGAAACGGCTGGCGTTCATCCGCACATGGACCTATGTCGCGCAGCGCTCTGGCTGGATCGACGACGAAAGCCATTGGCGCGAAGAGACGCGCGCGGTAGAAGACCGCCTGTCGGATGCGCTGCATGGCGCGCTGACGCAAAGATTTGTCGACCGGCGCACATCGGTGCTGATGCGGCGGCTGAAGCAGAAGGAGACCCTCGTGGCCGAGGTGAACGACAAGGGCGAGGTAACGGTCGAAGGCGAATATATCGGCCGGATCGAAGGGTTCCGCTTTCGCCGGGACGAGAAAGCGACCGGGGAAGAGGCCAAGACCCTTTCCCAGGCCGCGCTGCAGGCGCTGGCGCCGGAATTCCACCTGCGCGCCGACCGCTTCTACAACAGCGCCGATACCGAGTTCGACTTTACCGAACAGGGCGGGCTGATGTGGGGCAACACGGCGGTGGGCAAGCTGGCCGCCGGGCCTGATGTGATGGCGCCTCAGACGGTGGCTTTCGTCGACGAGGAAGCTGGCGCCGAGGTGGCCCAGAAGGTGCAGCGCCGGTTGCAGCATTTCATCGATCGCAAGGTGGCCGCGCTGTTCGAGCCGCTGTTGGCGCTGAAGCGCGACGAGACGCTGTCGGGTCTTGCCCGTGGCGTGGCCTTCCAGCTGGTCGAGTCGCTGGGGGTGATCCCGCGCGCCGAGATCGCCTCGGACATCAAGGCGCTGGATCAGGAGGCGCGGGCGATGCTGCGCCGCCATGGCGTGCGTTTCGGCCAGTACACGATCTTCCTGCCGGCGCTGCTGAAGCCCGCGCCGACGCGGCTGCGGCTGGTGCTGGCCTCGCTGTCCTCGGGCGCCGATACCTTCCCCGAAAGCCCGCCGCCGGGCCTGGTGACGATCCCGGTGGTGGATGAGGTGCCGCGCTCGGACTATACGCTGGCGGGCTATCACCCGGCCGGGGCGCGGGCGATCCGCATCGACATGCTGGAACGGCTGGCGGATCTGCTGCGCGCCCGCGACAGCCGCGCGGGGTTCGAGGCCTCGCCCGACATGCTGTCGATCACCGGCATGACGCTGGAGCAATTCGTCGATCTCATGGGCGGCCTCGGCTACCGCGCCGAGAAGGCCGAGCGCGTCAAGCTGAAGGCGGCCGAGCCCGCCACCCCGGACACCCCGCAAGAGGCCCCGGACGCCCCGCCAGAGACCCCGCAGGACCTGCCCCCCGAGGGTGTGCCTCAGCCGGGCGAAACCCCGCCCGACGCACCGCAGGAGGTCCCGGGCGAGGCGCCGGCCGATCTGCCGCCCGAAGCCCCGCCCGAAGCCCCGCAAGAGGCGCCCGGCGATCTGCCCGCGGAAGCCCCGATCGAGCGCCCCGAAGAGGTGCCCGCCGATCTGCCGCCCGAAAGCCCCCCGACGCCAGAACCCGACATGCCCGGGCCGCTGACCGCCGAGGCCGCCGAAGCGCCGGCCGAGATGGAGGTGTTCTATACCTTCACCTGGGCGCCGCGTCCGCGCGGCCATCGCCCCGGCGGGCGCCGCGGCGAGCGAAACGATCAGGGCCGCGACGGCCGTCCCGGCGAAAGCCAGGGGCAGGGCCAGGGCGCCCAGGGCCGTCGAAATCCCGAGGGCCGCGGCGAAGGCCGGGGTGAGGGGCCGCGTGGCAAGGGCGGCAAGCCCGGGCCGAAGGGGCCGCGGGGCAAGGGTGGCAAGGGCGGCAAGGGCCCCCGGCAGGACGAGCACAAGGCCCGCAGTTTCGAGGCCCGCCCGCCCCGGCGCGAGAAGAAGATCGACCCCGACAATCCCTTCGCCGCCGCGCTTTCGGGGCTGAAGGACAAGCTGTAGATCTTGGCGCGGGCGTCTTCGCCTCCGCCCCGGGATCCGGCCGCCGCCGACGGCGCCCGCGCCAGTATCCGGCTGGACAAATGGCTGTGGCAGGCGCGGTTCTTCAAGACCCGCGCGCTTGCCGCCAGGCTGATTTCCGGCGGCCATGTGCGGCTGAACAGCCGCCCGGTTTCGAAACCGGCGCAGGCGGTCGCGCCGGGCGATGTGCTGACCTTCACCGCCGGCGATCGCGTACGGGTGGTGCGCCTTCTGGCGCTGGGCACCCGCCGCGGCCCGGCCCCCGAGGCGCAGACCCTGTACGAGGATCTGTCGCCTCCGTCGGCGCCGGACCCGACGCCGCGCGGCGGCCCACGCCCCACCAAGAAAGATCGCCGCGCGCTGGACCAAACCCGCCGCGGCCCGCTTGATTGATCCCAGCTTTGAGGCTAGGACGCGGGCGACGGCATAGGACGGAGCCCGCACATGACTTACGTGGTGGTCGATAATTGCATCGCCTGCAAATACACCGATTGTGTCGAGGTCTGCCCGGTGGATTGCTTCTACGAGGGCGAGAACATGCTGGTGATCCACCCTGACGAATGCATCGACTGCGGCGTCTGCGAACCCGAATGCCCTGCCGACGCGATCCGTCCGGACACCGAGCCCGACATGGAGAAATGGGTCGAGTTCAACCGCAAGTATTCCGAGCTTTGGCCGGTGATCGTGACCAAGAAGGATCCGCTGCCCGACGCCGAGGCCCGCGACGGAGAGCCCGACAAGCTGAGCAAGTATTTCTCCGAGACGCCGGGCGAGGGCGATTGAGCCACCGCCCGAAGCACGTGATTCGGGCGCCGTGCCGCCGTGGTCACGGGCCGGATCGGGGCGGGGGGGATTTTCGCCGGGGCGAAAGGATGTTACCTGGCGCAACTGACGCAACGTCAGGACGCGCGCGGGGTGCCGTATCACGCGGGCGTGAGGCCTTGGCCTGTGGCGCCACTTTGATTCGTCCCGATTCCGTGTTATATCTGTGACACAAATAACTGGACGCCTGACCGTTTACCATCCGCAGTGCTGCTCGCCTGTGTGATGTTTTTTTGTCCGAAGCAGAGCAAACACACCCGGGGCGCTCCGCCGCGGCGGTGTTGTTGTCTCTGTTGTCCGGGCCGGCGGGGCGTCGTGCGAGGAAGCGACTGAATGACCAAGAGCAAGAAGAACGAATTCCGCCCTAACGATTTCGTGGTCTATCCCGCCCATGGCGTCGGCAAGATCGTCTCGATCGAGGAGCAGGAGATTGCCGGGCTGAAGCTCGAACTGTTCGTGATCTCCTTCGAGAAGGACAAGATGACGCTGCGGGTGCCGACGAACAAGGCCGCCGAGGTGGGCATGCGTTCGCTTTCGACGCCGGATGTCGTCGTCAAGGCGCTGGACACGCTGAAGGGCAAGGCCCGGGTGAAGCGCGCGATGTGGTCGCGCCGGGCGCAGGAATATGAGCAGAAGATCAATTCGGGCGATCTGCTGTCGATCGCCGAAGTGGTGCGCGACCTGCATCGCACCGACGACCAGCGCGAACAAAGCTATTCCGAGCGTCAGCTTTATGAGGCCGCGCTCGAGCGGCTGACCCGTGAGGTTGCCGCGGTGTCGGGCACCGACGAACTGAACGCGCAAAAGCAGGTCGACGACGTGCTGCTAAGCCGCGCCGCCTGAACGCGCGACAAGTGAACGTGACGAAACCGCGGCCCTTGGGGTCGCGGTTTTTTCGTGCGCGGGGCGGGGGCGGGCAGGGCCATGCCGTGCGCGGTTTGCGTGTTCGGACCAGCGGACGGCGCCCCAGCCATGCATCGCCGGCATATCTGATACCCCGCTTAATATAAGCCTGCTTATCTCTTGCTTCGTGAGCAGGCTTATATTAGATCGTGCACATGAAATCGGCTCAACAGAACACATTGGGATTCCTGCTGCACGACGCCTCGCGCCTGTTGCGCCGCCGCTTCGAGGCGCGCGGCGCGGGTTACGGGCTGTCGTCGTCGCAATGGCGGGCGCTGGTCTATCTGGCGCGCAGCGGCGGGCTGGCGCAGGCGCGGCTGGCGGAATTCCTGGAGGTCGAGCCGATCAGTGTTTCGCGGCTGATCGACCGGATGGAGCAGGGCGGCTGGGTATGCCGCTCGCCCGATCCGCAGGACCGGCGGGTGCGGCTGGTACGCGCGACCGAGAAGGCGATGTCGGCCTTCGAGGAGGTCAAGGCCCTGGCCGGAGAGGTTTACGACGAGGCGCTGGCCGGGCTTTCGCCCGCGCAGCGCGCCGCGTTGATGGAGGGGCTGACCCAGGTGGTGGCCAACCTTCAGGAGATGGATTGCGCCCCGGCCTGTGGCCCGGCGGCGCGGCAAGAGGACGACGAAGATGAACGCGCGAAGTGAGGTGAAGGTGAAGGACGCGGCGCAGATCCCGACGGACATGACGACGGGCGCGAAGACCGCGCAGCCAAGGCAGGGCCGCAAGGCGAAGCGGCGGATGTTGATGGTGTCGCTGCCGCTGGTTCTGGTGCTGGGGGGCGGCTACGTCTGGCTGACCGGCGGCCGCTATGAAGGCACCGACAATGCCAATCTGCAACAGGCGCGGGTCTCCATCGCCGCCACCACATCGGGGCAGGTCACCAAGGTGGCGATCCAGGACAATCAGCATGTGACCAAGGGCCAGTTGCTGTTCCAGGTCGATCCCACGCCCTATCGCATCGCGCTGGAACAGGCCCAGGCCGCGCTGGCCAGCGCGCGGCTTCAGGTCGAGGAAGCGCGCGCCGCGCTGGCCGAGGCCCAGGCACAGCTGAAAAGCGCCTCCGACAGCGTCGCCTATTACCGGACCCAGTTCGATCGCCAGAAGGCACTGGAAAAGAAGGGCATCGCGGCGACCTCGGCGCTGGATACGGCGGGCCACAACCTGCACAGCGCCGAACAGGCCAAGGCCGCCGCCGCGCAGGCGGTGAACCGGGCGCTGGCGGCGCTGGGGGGCAAGGCCGATATCCCGACCGACCGGCATCCCGCGGTGATGGCGGCGCTGGCGCAGGTTGATCGCGCGAAATACAACCTGTCGCAGACCTCGGTCCACGCGCCGGCGGCGGGCACGATCTACAAGGCCTCGAATTTCAAGGCCGGCACCTTCGTCGGCGCGGGCGCGCCGCTGTTCACGCTGGTCGAGACCGGCGACACTTGGGTGACCGCGAATTTCAAGGAAACCCAGCTGACCCATATGCGCAAGGGCCAGAAGGCCAGCGTCAGCTTCGATGCCTTCCCGGGCCGCAGCTTCAAGGCCACGGTCGAGGCGATCGGTGCCGGGACGGGGGCGGAATTCTCGCTGTTGCCGGCCCAGAACGCCACCGGCAACTGGGTGAAGGTGACGCAGCGGGTGCCGGTCTATCTGCAGCTCGATGCGCCCGATCCGAAGATTGGCCTGCGCACCGGCATGAGCGCCAGCGTCTCGGTCGATACCGAACATCACCGTTCGCTCGACGCGATCGGCGGCCTTGTCGGCCTGAATTGAGGCATCACCGATGGCCGCCCAAGCTTATGAGGATATCCCCCACCGCGGCCTGATCACGGTGTCGATCATGCTGGGCACCATCATGCAGGTGCTCGACACCACGATCGCCAATGTGGCGCTGCCCTCGATGATGGGCAGCCTCGGCGCCACCCAGGACACGATCAACTGGGTGCTGACCTCCTATATCGTGTCGGCCGCGATCATGACGCCGGTGACCGGCTGGCTGGCCGACCGCTTCGGCCGGCGCGAGCTGTTCCTGGCCTCGATCGTCGGCTTCGTGCTGTTCTCGATGGCCTGCGGCATCGCCTGGAACCTGGAGGTCATGGTGCTGTTCCGGCTGCTTCAGGGGGTGTTCGGGGCCGCTATCGTACCGCTGTCGCAGACTTTCCTGCTGGACATCAACCCGCGCGAACGTCACGGCCAGGCGATGGCGATCTGGGGCGCGGGGATCATGGTCGGCCCGATCATCGGGCCCACGCTGGGCGGCTACCTGACCGAGACCTTCAACTGGCGCTGGGTGTTCTTCATCAACCTGCCGGTGGGTATCCTGGCCTTCCTGGGCTCGGCCGCCTATCTGCCGCGGGTGGCGCGCAGGATCCGGGGCTTCGATTTCTTCGGCTTCGCGATGCTGTCGCTGGGGGTCGGCGCGCTTCAGATGCTGCTGGACCGCGGCGGCCAGCTTGACTGGTTCAACTCGGTCGAGACCTGGATCGAACTGGGCCTGTCGATCACCGGGTTCTGGGTCTTCATCGTCCATATCGTGACCGCGAAGCCAGGCGAGGCCTTCATCGATCCGCACATCTTCCGCGATCGCAACTTCGTCACCGGGCTGATCTTCATCTTCGTGATCGGGGTGATCTTGCTGGCCAGCCTGGCGCTGCTGCCGCCGATGCTGTCGGTGATCTTCGGCTATCCCACCATCACCACCGGTCTGGTGATGGCGCCGCGCGGCGTCGGCACGATGATCTCGATGCTGCTGGTCGGGCGGTTGGTGCGGGTGGTCGATGCGCGCTATCTGGTGGTCGCGGGGCTGATCCTGGCGGGTTGGTCGCTTTACATCATGTCCGGCTTCTCGCCGCAGATGGGCGAGGCGCCGATCGTCATCAGCGGCGTGATCCAGGGGCTGGGGCTGGGGCTGGTCTTCGTGCCGCTCTCGACCGTGGCCTTCGCGACGCTTGCCACGACCTACCGTACCGACGGCACCGCGCTGTTCAGCCTGGTGCGCAACATCGGTTCCTCGATCGGGATCTCGGTGGTGTCGACGGTGCTGATCCGCAACGTGCAGGTCAACCATAGCGATCTGGTGGGCAACATAACCCCCTTCGCGCCGGCGCTGAAACAGCTGCTGCCGGGGGCGGCGGCGGGCGATCCTGCGACGCTGAAGATCGTCGATGGGCTGGTCAACCAGCAGGCGCTGATGATTTCCTATATCGATGATTTCAAGCTGATGATGATCGTCTGTTTTGCCGCGATCTTCCTGGCCTTCCTGCTGCGCAGCCCCAAGAAAGCGCGTCAGGCCGAACTGCCGGACGAGGAATTGTCGACCGCCTTCGAGTAACGCAAGCCGCACGGCGCCTTGTGGCGCCGCGCACCGGGGCGGCTGTAGGGGCACCGGATAGGCCAGAGGTGGGGGGGCGACGCCCGGGGCGCCGTCAGCTCACCTCGGGGCGCTTGCAGAACATGTCGTAGACCAGGCCGATCATCCGCTCGACCTTGGGGTCGCTCAGCGAATAGTAGATCGCCTTGCCGTCGCGGCGGGAACTTACCAGCCCTTCCAGCCGTAGCCGTGCCAGTTGCTGGCTGACGGCGGCCTGGCGCGATTCCAGCAGGTTTTCCAGCTCGGTCACCGATTTCTCGCCCGAGGACAGGTGGCACAGGATCATCAGCCGTCCCTCATGGGCCAGCGCCTTGAGGAAATTTGACGCGGCCTCGGCCTGCGTCACCATTTCGTCCGCTGAAAGGTCTCCGCAATGCGCCAGGGCGGCGTCTTCGGGGTTCAGGCTGTGGTCTCGCATGGTGTCCAACGCCATTTCTCCTGACCTTTCCGTGCACGGGTCGGAAATCCGATCTACCCGGCAAGTAGTTAACACGCGGTGACCCGGAAATCGAGTCTCGCAATGCTCACAAGGCCGCCGTCAGGCCTTGGGCGGGGCGGCTTTCGTTTTCTTCAGCAATCCATCGAGAAGCGCCCAGAAGAAATCCGCCCCCGGATAGCCCTGGATGCGCCCGACCTCGGTCCCGTCCTCAAGCAGCACGAAGGTCGGGGTGAACTGGGGCGGAGAGGTCAGCTTCATCCCCGACGGGATCGGATCGTGAATGTCGCGCCGGTAGAGCGGCGCGGCCTGGCCTTCCTTGGTCTTGGAATAGGTGGGCCCCACGTCGCGGTTCCAGGCCGCGCAATATGGGCAGCCTTGCTGTTCGAACATGACCAGCACCAGACCCTTCGGAACCTGGGTCGCGCTGGCTTGCGCCTTGGCTGGCCCGACGGAAAGACCGGAGGCCACCGTGGCCGCGCCAAGCGCGGTCAGAAGGAAACGGCGAGTGAAGAGCATGATTGACGCACCGGAAAATAGATTGAAAGATTGTAATGTGTTTTTCGCGGGACAGCAAGGCAGGCGCGAATGGGCTTTGACATCAGCTACGGCGGGGCGGCTTTGGCGGGGATCTTGTCGTTCCTGTCTCCCTGCATTCTTCCGATGGTACCGTTCTACTTGTGCTACATGGCGGGCCTCAGCATGCAGGAACTGCGCGGCGGCGGCACGATCGCCGCGGGGGCGCAGCGACGGCTTTTGATATGTTCGATCGGCTTCGCCCTGGGCGTGACGACGATCTTCGTGCTGCTGGGGCTAAGCGTCACGATGGTGGGACATCTCTTCGCCGAATGGAAGGGGGTGCTGGCCTGGGTCGCGGCGGCGATCCTTTTCGTCTTCGGCCTGCATTTCCTGGGCGTGGTCAAGGTGCCGTTGCTCTACCGCGAGGCGCGCATCGAGGCGAAGACCGAGCCCTCGACCGTGTTCGGCGCCTATGTGATGGGGTTGGCCTTCGGCTTCGGCTGGACGCCCTGCGTCGGCCCGGCGCTTGCGGCGATCCTGGCGATCGCGGCGGGGGCCGGTGATCTGTGGAAGGGCGGCACGCTGCTGCTGGTCTACGGGCTGGCGATGACCATTCCCTTCGTCGTGGCGGCGCTGTTCGCGCGGCCGTTCCTGGCGTGGGTCGGGCGCCATCGCGCCGCGCTTGGCTATGTCGAAAAGGCGATGGGGGCGATGCTGATTCTTTTCGCCGTATTGATCGCGACCGATTCAATCAATTGGATCTCGGCTTTCCTGGTCGACAATTTCAACTGGGAGACGACATTGAAGTAAGACTGGCCGGAGCGGGAGGCCCCGGAAGGCAAGCATGACGGGAGGAGACACCATGCGACGCCATACCAAGATTGTGACCGCCGCCATCCTGGCCGGCGCGGCATTGCTTGGCGCGACGGCGGCGTTCGCCGGCGCCAATGCCAATGTGCCCAAGCTGGGCGACGACGGCCTTTACCATCCCAGCTTTGAGATGGAGACCTTCAAGGACCTGCGCGACGACCTGAAGGAGGCCAACGCCGCGGGCAAGCGTCTGCTGATCATCGTCGAACAGCGCGGCTGCATCTATTGCAAGAAGATGGAAACCGAGGTCTTCCCCGATCCGGCGATCCACAAGTTGCTGACCGAAAAGTATTTCGTCGACATCTTCAACATGTGGGGCGACACCCAGGTGACCGATTTCGACGGCAAGGTGCTGACCGAGAAGGAGGCCGTGCGCCGCTGGGGGGTGAATTTCACCCCGACGATGATTTTCCTGCCCCAGACCGTGCCGGCCGGAAAGACCGCGGCGCAGGCGGCGGTTCTGACGGTGCCGGGCGCCTTCGGCAAGATCACCACCCTGGGGATGCTGCACTATGTCCTCGACCGCGCTTATGAAACGGGCGAGGGCCTGCAGGAATACATGAAAGACGGCAAGGGCGCGGCGGCGGATAACTAAAGATCGCCTGCCTGGAAGGCGTTTTTCCACCCAAAAAGCAAGTCCTTTCGTTCGGTGCCGGGCCAACGAAATATCATGTATCATAACATCGAAATTTCGGAATTTTATGTTGCATGTAATATTACGGTTCCATTACAATGAGAGTCGAAGGCCGGCAGGGAGAGGCCGCCTTCCAAGCGGGAGGATTGAGGGAGGACTCCAATGACGCGCAAAATCGCGCTATGCGCTGCCGCATGCCTATTCGCGGCGGGGCTGGCCCAGGCGGAAACCATTCCGCCGGGGAAGGTCGTTTTCGGCGACGGGGGGGCGGTGTCGGAATCCCTGACCGGTGTCCCGGGCGACGCGGCGAGGGGCGAGAAGGTCTTCGTCACGAAGTCGGAAGGCAACTGCGTGGCCTGCCATCAGGTGCCGGTTTTGTCGAAGGTGCAGTTCCAGGGCAATATTGGCCCAGTGCTCGAGGATGTCGGCAATACCTATACCGCGGCGCAGTTGCGCGGGATCGTCACCGACGCCAAGCACACGTTCGAAGGCTCGATGATGCCTTCATTCTACAAGGTATCGGGATACATCCGCCCGGGTGACGGTTTTACCGGCAAGGCCGCGAAAGAGATCAAGCCACTGTTGACCGCTCAGCAGGTCGAGGACGTGGTGGCCTTTCTTCAGACCCTCAAACAATAGCCCTCAAACAACGGCCCGACGGGCGACACGGAGGCATTCATGAATTTGACGAGAAGAGATGTGATGGCGCTTGGCGCGGGGGGAGCGGCGCTTGCCATGCTGCCGCTGCCTGCCTCGGCAGCCGATCAGGCCGCGATTGACGCGGCGATCCAGAAATTCACCGGCGGGGCGAAGCCCAAGACCAGCGGCGTCAAGCTGACCGCGCCCGAGATCGCCGAGAACGGCAACACCGTTCCGGTCGAGGTTGAGGCCGACGGTGCGACCGAGATCCTGGTCATCGCGCCGAACAATCCGCTTCCAGAGGTGTTCAAGGCTAGCTTCGGGCCGCTGTCGGGCGGTTCCAGCGCCTCGACCCGGATCCGTCTGGCCGGCACGCAGGATCTGACGGCGATCGCCAAGATGAAGGACGGCAGCTTCGCGATGGCGAAGCGGACCGTGAAAGTCACCATCGGCGGCTGCGGCGGCTGAGCCTGGGAGGGATTGGGACATGAAAGATATCAGACCTCGGGTCAAGGTGCCCGCGACCGTCAAGGCCGGCGAGGCCTTTACCGTCAAGACGCTGATCAACCACCCGATGGTGTCGGGCTTCGGCAAGGACAAGAAGACCGGCAAGACCATCCCGCGCGAGATCATCAATCACTTCTCCTGCGATTTCGAGGGGCAGAACGTGATCGCGATGGAACTGGACCCGGCGATTTCGGCCAACCCCTATATCCAGTTTCAGGCCAAGGTCGACAAGAGCGGCACGATGACCTTCACCTGGAAGGACGATGACGGATCGGTCTACACCAAGACGGCACCGGTCAAGGTCGGCTGAGCGGTTCGCACGTCGCGCTCGACAGGGAGGAGAGAGAGGATGAAGCGAACCCAACTGAAGACGGTCCTTGCGGTGGCCGCGGTGGCGGCGTTGGCGCTGGCGGGAGTGGCTCGCGCCGACGAGGCCATGGCCCCCGACATGTCCAAGGTGCTGGAGATCAACGGCGAGAAGATGATCACGCATACCAAGGCCCCGAAGAACATCCCGGGCCTGAGCGAGATCTATTCGGGCTGGCTGTTCCGGTCGCCCAGCACCCAGCAGATGGAGACCGACGACATCGACAACCCCGGCATGACCGGAGAGGCGATGGGCGAGACCGAGTGGACCAATGTGGACGGCACCGAAGGCAAGTCCTGTGCCTCTTGCCACGGCGACCTGGCCAAGATGAAGGGTGTGCGCACGCATATGCCCAAGGTCAACAAGGATGGCGTGCTGTGGTCGATGGAAAACTACATCAACGACTGCCGCACCAATCGCATGGGCGCCAAGCCCTGGAAATGGAGCGGCGCCGACATGCAGGACATGGTGGCGGCGATCTCGGTCCAGTCGCGCGGCATGCCGATGGATGTGCAGACCGACGGGCCGGCGGCCAAGTACTGGAAGGAGGGTGAGAAGATGTACTACACCCGTTACGGCCAGTTGCAGCTGTCTTGCGCCAATTGCCATGAGGACCATTACGGCGACAACATCCGTGCCGACCACCTGTCCCAGGGCCAGATCAACGGCTTCCCGACCTACCGGCTGAAGACCGGCAAGCTGACCTCGATCCAGAATCGCTTCAAGGGCTGCATCCGCGACACCCGCGCGCATACCTATGCCGAGGGCTCGCCCGAGCTGACGGCGCTGGAGCTGTACGTCGCCTCTCGCGGCAACGGATTGTCGGTCGAAGGGGTGGCGGTACGCCCCTGACCCTTCCGGGGCGCCCCTTCGGGCGCCCCTTTCATTTCAGCAGGAACAATCGGGGCGGAAGGTGCGCGACGCAGGGCGCGCCCCGCCCCGACTTCGGACGAGCAAGGAGAATGACATGATCTCGCGGCGTGATTTCCTTCAGGCAACCGTGGCGGCCTCGGCGCTATGGGGGGCCTCGGGGGTTGGCAACTGGTCGCGCCTGGCGGCGCAGCAGAAGCTGAGCCAGGAGAAACTGCTGGAATTCGACAAGACCGGCAATGTCACGCTGATCCACATCACCGACATCCACGGCCAACTGGTGCCGATCTATTTCCGCGAGCCGCAGATCAACCTGGGCGTCGGTGCCGACCAGGGCCTGCCGCCGCATGTGACGGGCGCCGATTTCCTGAAGCTGTTCAAGATCAAGCCCGGCACCCCCGAAGCCTATGCCCTGACCTATCTGGATTTCTCGGCGCTGGCCAAGACCTATGGCAAGATGGGTGGCCTGGCGCATGTGGCCACCGTGATCAAGGCGATCCGCGCCGACCGGCCCGACGCCCTGCTTCTGGACGGCGGCGATACCTGGCACGGCTCCTACACGGTGCTGAAGACCGATGGCCAGGACATGGTCAACGTGATGAACGCGCTCAAGCCCGACGCGATGACCTCGCATTGGGAATTCACCCTGGGCAAGGATCGGGTGAACGAGATCGTCAAGACGCTGCCGTTCCCGTTCCTGGGCGCGAACATCTTCGACAGCGAATGGGAGGAACCCGCCTATCCGCCCTACAAGATGTTCGAGCGCGGCGGATCGAAGATCGCGGTGATCGGCCAGGCCTTCCCCTATCTGCCGATCGCCAACCCGAAATGGCTGTTCCCCGGCCTCAGCTTCGGCATCCGCCAGGATCGGATGCAGGCGATGGTGGACGAGGTCAAGGAAAAGGGCGCCGATCTGGTGGTGCTGTTGTCGCACAACGGCTTTGATGTCGATCGCAAGATGGCCAAGCAGGTCAAGGGCATCGACGTGATCCTGACCGGCCACACCCATGACGCCCTGCCAGAGCCGGTGATGGTCGGCAAGACCATGCTGATCGCCTCGGGTTCGAACGGCAAGTTCGTGACGCGGCTGGATCTGGATGTTCAGGACAAGCAGATCAAGGGTTTCCGCCACAAGCTGATCCCGATCTTCTCGGACGTGATCGCGCCCGACGCGGAGGTTGCCGCGCTGATCGAGAAGCAGCGCGCCCCCTACAAGAAGGACCTGTCCGAGGTGCTGGCCCATACCGGGGACCTGCTGTATCGGCGGGGCAACTTCAATGGCACCTGGGACGATCTGATCTGCAACGCGCTGATCGACCAGCGCGAGGCCGACATCGCCATGAGCCCGGGATTTCGCTGGGGCCCCTCGCTGATCCCGGGTGACGCGATCACCCGCGAGGACCTTTATAACAATACCGCGATGACCTATCCGCAGGCCTATCGGTCGGAAATGACCGGCGCGCAGCTGAAGTCGATCATGGAGGCGGTGGCCGACAACCTGTTCAACCCCGACCCCTATTACCAGCAGGGCGGCGACATGGTGCGCATGGGCGGCATGAGCTACGCCATCGACGTGAACCAGACCGCGGGCAAGCGGATCTCGAACATGAAGCTGCTCAAGGACGGCAGCCCGATCGAGGCGGGCAAATCCTACACCGTCGCCGGCTGGGCCAGCGTGAACGAGGGCACCAAGGGCCCGGCGATCTGGGATGTGGTCGAGGCCTGGTTCAAAGAGAACCCCGAAGTGAACATCGCACCGAACAAGACGGTGCATGTGACCGGCACCTGAGGCCGGCATGGGCGCGGGCGACCCCAAAGACCCCCGCCGCCGCCGCCTGCTGACCGGCGGCCTGGGCCTTGGCGCCGCGCTGGTCGCGGGCCGGGCCGGGGCGGGGACGGGGGAGGGGACGCCCGATCCGAAGATCACCGAACTGCAGCCCTGGACGGCGGGGCCGGGGGTTGGCGTCGAGGCCAATCCCTACGGCCAGCCGGTGCGGTTCGAGGCCGGTGTCGTGCGCCGCAACGTGCCGTGGTTCTCGGCCGATACGATCTCGGCGGTGAATTTCACGCCGCTGCAGGCGCTTGACGGCACGCTCACCCCCAACGGCCTGTGTTTTGAGCGCAACCATGCCGGCGTGGCCGAGATCCCGCCCGAAGACTACCGTCTGATGATCCATGGGCTGGTGGAGCGCCCGCTTGTCTTCACGCTGGGCGATCTGATGCGCTTTCCGCGCGAAAGCCACAGCTATTTCCTGGAATGCGCGGCCAATACCGGCATGGAATGGCGCGGCCCCCAGATGAACGGGGTACAATTCACCCATGGCATGATCCATAACGTCAATTACACCGGCGTGCGTCTGCGCCATGTGTTGCAGGCCGCCGGGGTGAAGCCCGCCGCGCGCTGGCTTCTGGCCGAGGGCGCGGATGCGGCGGCGATGTCGCGGTCGATCCCGCTGGAAAAGGCGCTTGACGATTGCATGATCGCCTTTCGCATGAACGGAGAAGCCCTGCGCGCCGAGCAGGGCTATCCGGTGCGGCTGGTGGTGCCGGGCTGGGAAGGCAACGTCTGGATCAAGTGGCTGCGCCGCCTGAAACTGGGCGACGCGCCCTGGGCGCAGCGCGAGGAGACCTCTAAATACACCGATCTTCTGGCCGACGGCACGGCACGAGAGATGAGCTTCGTGATGGAGGCCAAATCGGTCATCACCAGCCCGGCGCCGGAAAATCCCATCACCCACGGCCGGGGTCCGTTGGTCATTTCGGGGCTTGCCTGGTCGGGACGCGGGCGCATCGCCTCGGTCGATGTCACGCTGGACGGCGGGGTCAACTGGCGCGCGGCGCGGCTGGATGGCGCGGCCGGACCGAAGGCGCTGCAGCGCTTCTATCTCGATATCGATTGGGATGGCCGCCCGCTCATGCTGCAAAGCCGGGCGGTGGATCAGACCGGCTATGTCCAGCCCACCAAGGAGGCGCTGCGCAAGCTTCGGGGCCTCAATTCCGCCTACCACATGAACGGCACCCAGACCTGGGCCGTCGATCGCGACGGGGGGGTGACGAATGTCGAGCTGGGCTAGGCTGGCGCTCCTCGTGCTCCTGGCCGCGCCGCCGGCTGCGGCGGGGCCGGTGGGCCGCGCGGCGCTGCGCGCCGAGATCGCCGCCTGGAACATCGACATCCGCCCCGACGGCGCGGGCCTGCCGCCCGGCCAGGGCAGCGTGACCGACGGAGAGGCGCTCTACGCCGAGGCCTGCGCCGCCTGCCACGGCGATTTCGGAGAAGGTTTGGGCCGCTACCCGGCGCTTTCCGGCGGGCAGGGCACGCTCAAGGCCGACCGCCCGACCAAGACGGTGGGCTCGTTCTGGCCGCATCTGTCGACGCTTTTCGACTATACCCGCCGCGCCATGCCCGCCTATCAGGGCCAGTCGCTGACCGATGATCAGGTCTATGCGCTGACCGCTTATATCCTGAACCTCAACGATCTGGTGCCCGCGGATTTCACCCTGACGCGGCAGAATTTCACCACCATACGCCTGCCCAACGCGGACGGCTTCCGCCCCGACGACCGCGCGACGGCGGAAGACCCGCTATTTCGCGCCCCGCCCTGCCGCCAGGATTGCCGCACCGCCCCCCGGATCACCGCGCGCGCCAGCCCCGACGTGACCCCGGACGACGCAAACTAGACGCCCCCGGCGGCGGCAGCCCTTTCCCTTCATCTTGGCGAAAATACTCCACGGGGGTCCGGGGGTGTGAAACCCCCGGCGCCACCCTCAGCCATCCAACTCCACCAGCAGGTCCTTCGCATCCACCTGCGCCCCGGGCGTCACATGCACCGCCGCCACCACCGCATCGCGGTCGGCGTGCAGGCCGGTTTCCATCTTCATCGCCTCGATCGTCAGGATCAGGTCGCCGGCCGAAACCTTCTGCCCCGGCGCCACCGCCACACTGGCGATCACCCCCGGCATCGGCGCGCCGATATGGTTGGGGTTGCCGCCCTCCGCCTTCGGCTTGGCCGCCGCGCTGCCCTTGACCTGGCGATTGGGCACCCGGATCACCCGCGGCTGGCCGTTCAGCTCGAAGAACACCCGCACATCGCCGTCCTCGTGGGTCTCGCCCACCGCCTGCAGGCGGATCTCCAGCGTCTTGCCGGGGTCGATCTCGGCGGTGATCTCCTCTCCCGGTTCCATGCCGTAGAAGAAGGCATGCGTCGGCAGGGTGCGCACCGGGCCATAGATCCGGTGCCGCCCCATGTAGTCAAGGAACACCTTGGGATACATCAGATAGCCGTTCAGATCCTCGTCGTCGATCCTGAAGCCGTCAAGCTCCTTAGACAGCGTGGCGCGGGTTGCCTCCATATCCACCGGCTCGGCATATTTGCCGGGCCGCTCGGTCAGCGGCGCCTGGCCCTTCAGCACCTTCTTCTGGATCGCCGAGGGCCAGCCGCCCTCGGGCTGGCCCAAGAGCCCCTTCATCATCTCGACCACCGAATCGGGGAACGAGACCTCGACGGCCGGGTCTTCGACCTGTGCCCGCGTCAGCCCCTGGCTGACCATCATCAGCGCCATGTCGCCCACCACCTTCGAGGACGGCGTCACCTTCACGATGTCCCCGAACATCTGGTTGACCTCGGCATAGGTCTTGGCGACCTCGTGCCAACGGTCCTCGAGCCCCATCGAGCGCGCCTGGGCCTTGAGGTTGGTGAACTGCCCGCCCGGCATCTCGTGCAGATAGACCTCGGATGCGGGCGCGGTGGTGCCGCTTTCGAAGGCGACATACTGGCCGCGCACCTTCTCCCAGTAGGTGTTGATCTCGCGCAGGGCGTCCATGTCGATGCCGGTGTCGCGTTCGGTATGGCGCAGCGCCTCGACGATCGAGCCCAGGCAGGGCTGCGAGGTCGAGCCGGAAAACGCGTCCATCGCCGCATCCACCGCGTCCACCCCGGCCTCGGCCGCGGCGATCACGCTGGCCGCCGAGGCGCCCGAGGTGTCGTGGGTGTGGAAATGCACCGGCAGGCCCAGTTCCTCCTTCAGCGCGGTGACCAGCACCCTTGCGGCGGCGGGCTTCATCAGCCCGGCCATGTCCTTCAGCCCCAGCACATGGGCGCCGGCATCGCGCAATTCGCGGCCCACGCGCAGGTAATATTTCAGATCGTATTTCGAACGCGCGGGATCCAGCACATCGGCGGTGTAGCAGATCGTGCCTTCCAGCAGCTTGCCGGTCTCCAGCACCGCGTCCATCGACAGGCGCATGTTCTCGACCCAGTTCTGGCTGTCGAAGACCCGAAACACATCAACGCCGGACGCAGCCGCGCGTTTCAGGAAGCTGACCACCACATTGTCGGGGTAATTGGTGTAGCCCACGCCGTTCGCGCCGCGAAACAGCATCTGGGTCATCACGTTGGGCAGCTGCGCGCGGATGTCACGCAGACGCTGCCAGGGGCATTCCTGCAAGAAGCGATAGGCCACATCGAAGGTGGCGCCGCCCCAGCATTCCAGGCTGAACAACTGCGGAAGGTTGGCCGCATAGGCCGGCGTCACCCTGATCATGTCGATCGAGCGCATCCGCGTGGCCAGCAGGCTTTGATGGGCGTCGCGCATCGTGGTGTCGGTCAGCAGCAGCTTCTTCTGCGCCAGCATCCAGTCGGCCACGGCCTTCGGTCCCTGTTCTTCCAGCAGGGTCCGGGTGCCGGGGGCCGGGCTGTCGTTGCGGGGCTGCGGCGGCACGGGGGCGCGGGCCTCGGCCGGGCGGGCGCGGCCGGTGGTCTCGGGGTGGCCGTTCACCGTGATGTCGGCGAGATAGGTCAGGATCTTCGTCGCCCGGTCGCGGCGCTTCTTGAAATCGAAAAGCGCGGGCGTGGTGTCGATGAACTTCGTCGTATAGGTGTCGTTCAGGAAGGTCGGGTGCTTTAGCAGGTTCTCGACGAAGGCGATGTTGGTCGAGACCCCGCGTACCCGGAATTCGCGCAAGGCCCGGTCCATCCGCGCGATCGCCTGTTCCGGCGTCTGCGCCCAGGCGGTGACCTTGACCAGCAGCGAATCGTAATAGCGCGTGATGACGCCGCCGGCGTAAGCCGTGCCACCATCCAGCCGGATGCCCATGCCGGTGGCGGTGCGATAGGCGGTGATGCGGCCGTAATCGGGGATGAAGTTGTTTTGCGGATCCTCGGTCGTGACCCGGCATTGCAGCGCGTGGCCCGACAGCGTGACATGCGCCTGATCGGGGGTGCCGGTGGCCTCGGCCAGGGTCTTGCCCTCGGCGATCTTGATCTGCGCCTGCACGATGTCGATGCCGGTGACTTCCTCGGTCACGGTATGTTCGACCTGGACGCGGGGGTTCACCTCGATGAAGTAGAATTGCCCCTCGTCCATATCCATCAGGAATTCGACGGTGCCCGCGTTCTGGTATCCCACCGCCTGGCCGATCTTCAGCCCCAGCGCGCAGACCTCGGCGCGCTGTTCCTCGGTGAGATAGGGCGCGGGGGCGCGCTCGACGACCTTCTGGTTGCGGCGCTGGACGGTGCAGTCGCGCTCATAAAGGTGGTAAAGCCCGCCGTGGCTGTCGCCCAGAAGCTGCACCTCGACGTGGCGCGCGCGCTGGATCATCTTCTCCAGATAGCTCTCGCCGTTGCCGAAGGCGGCCTCGGCCTCGCGCCGGCCCTCGCGTACCTTGTCGGCCAGTTCCTTGGGCCCCATGATCGGCCGCATCCCGCGCCCGCCGCCGCCCCAGGACGCCTTGAGCATCAAGGGATAGCCGATCGTGTCGGCCTCGGCGCGAATCGCCTCCATGTCGTCGCCCAGGACCTCGGTCGCGGGAATCACCGGCACGCCGGCCTGGATCGCCACCTTGCGGGCGCTGGCCTTGTCCCCCAGCGCGCGCATCGTCTCGGCCTTGGGGCCGATGAAGGTCAGGCCCGCCGCAGTGACCGCCTCGACGAATTCGGGATTCTCGGACAGAAGGCCATAGCCTGGGTGGATCGCATCGGCGCCCGACATCTTCGCCACGCGGATGATCTCGGGGATCGACAGATAGGCCGCGACCGGGCCCAGCCCCTCGCCGATCCGATAGGCCTCGTCGGCCTTGAAACGGTGGAGGCCCAGCTTGTCCTCCTCGGCATAGACCGCGACGGTCTTCTTGCCCAATTCGTTTGCGGCCCGCATCACGCGGATGGCGATTTCGCCCCGATTGGCGACAAGGATTTTCTGGAACTCGGCCATGCGCTTCCTCCGAATGGTCGTTTGGCGCGCACTTTAGTGATGCTGCACCGCGGCGCAATGGCATGCAGCGCTTCTGTGACGGAAATGCGAAAGTTTTTTGCATGAGGTGGCGCAGGGGCCAGGGGTTTCACACCCCGTCGCCATTGTCGCTCGGAGTTGCCATTGATGCGCCATTGGTCCGAGCGCCAATGGCGACGGCGCAACGAATGGCCCCCCCGTGGAGTATTTTTGCCAAGGTGAATGCGAAAGCCGGGGGCTGATGTCGTGCGCCGCTCTCGCGGTCGCGGTTCTGGCGGAGGCGCGAAAAATCTTCCAGAACAATTCAAGAACAAAGCTTTTCCTTTCGGGCATAGCGCGTTAATCTTCGCGCCATGAGCAGTTTCGACGAAGATGACGCATTCGAGGCCACGGCGGTTCCGCGGGTGCCGCTGTCGCGGCGCGCGATGGCGGCGCGGCCGGCGCCCTATCTGGATGGGCTGAACCCGGCGCAGCGCGCGGCGGTCGAGGCGCTGGACGGGCCGGTGCTGATGCTCGCTGGGGCCGGCACGGGCAAGACCCGCGCGCTGACCGCGCGGATCGCGCATCTGCTGATGACCGGGCGGGCGCTGCCCAATGAGATTCTCGCCGTCACCTTCACCAACAAGGCCGCGCGCGAGATGAAGGAGCGCGTCGGCCGCCTGATGGGCGAGACCGTGGAGGGGGTGCCCTGGCTGGGCACCTTTCATGCGATCAGCGTGAAGATCCTGCGCCGCCACGCCGAGCTGGTGGGGCTGAAGTCGAACTTCACCATCCTCGATACCGACGATCAGATCCGGCTGATGAAGCAGGTGATCGCGGCCGCCAGTATCGACGAAAAACGCTGGCCCTCCAGGCAGTTGGCGGGGTTAATTGATGCGTGGAAGAACCGTGCCCTGACGCCAGACAGGGTGCCGGCATCGGAAGCGAGTGCTTTCAATAGCTTGGGGACCGAACTTTATGCGGCCTACCAGCAGCGACTGCTGGATCTGAACGCCGCCGATTTTGGTGACCTTCTGCTGCATGTTCTGACGATTTTCCAGAAACATCAGGATGTTCTGGAGCAATATCAACGTTGGTTCCGCTACATCCTGGTGGACGAATACCAGGATACCAACGTCGCGCAATATCTGTGGCTGCGGCTCTTGGCGCAGGCGCATCACAACATCTGCTGCGTGGGCGATGACGATCAGTCGATCTATGGCTGGCGCGGTGCGGAAGTGGGTAATATCCTGCGGTTCGAGAAGGATTTCCCCGGTGCCAAGGTGGTCCGGCTGGAGCAGAACTACCGCTCGACCGGGCATATCCTGGGGGCCGCGTCGGGTGTGATCGCGGGCAATGAGGGGCGGCTGGGCAAGACGCTCTGGACTGAGGCCGAGGGCGGCGAGAAGCTGCGCCTGATCGGTCATTGGGACGGCGAGGAAGAGGCGCGCTGGATCGGCGAGGAGATCGAGGCGCTGCAGCGCGGCGGTCGAGGTTCGCCGCCTAAGTCTCTGGACGATATGGCAATTCTCGTTCGGGCCAGCCATCAGATGCGGGCTTTTGAAGACCGCTTCCTGACCATCGGGTTGCCCTATCGGGTGATCGGCGGCCCGCGCTTCTATGAGCGGCTGGAGATCCGCGATGCGATGGCCTATTTCCGCCTTGCCGTCAGCCCCGACGACGACCTTGCCTTCGAGCGCGTCGTCAACACCCCCAAGCGCGGCCTGGGCGACAAGGCGCAGCAGAAGATCCAGGCCACGGCGCGCGCGCATGGGTTGAACCTGCTGGAAGGGGCGCGTGTCCTGCTGGCCGAGGGCGGGGTCAGCGGCAAGGGCGCGGGGCAGTTGCGCGCCTTCATCGAGGGGATGGATCGCTGGCACGCCGCGGTGGCGCGGGGCGACAATCACATCGAACTGGCCGAGACCATTCTGGATGAGAGCGGCTATACCGCGATGTGGCAGGCCGACAAGACGCCCGAGGCGCCGGGCCGGCTGGAGAACCTCAAGGAACTGGTCAAAGCCTTGGAAAGCTTCGACAATCTGCAAGGGTTCCTGGAACATGTCGCGCTGATCATGGACAACGATTCGGGAGAGACCGAGGAGAAGGTCTCGATCATGACGCTGCATGGCGCGAAGGGGCTGGAGTTTCCCGCAATCTTCCTGCCGGGCTGGGAAGAGGGGCTGTTTCCTTCGCAGCGTTCGATGGACGAGAGCGGCAAGAAGGGTCTGGAGGAAGAGCGGCGTCTGGCCTATGTCGGCATCACCCGGGCGAAGGAGCTGTGCACCATCTCCTTCGCCGCCAATCGCCGGGTCTATGGTCAGTGGCAATCGCAACTGCCTTCGCGCTTCGTCGACGAACTGCCAGAGGAGCATGTGGATGTGCTGACTCCGCCGGGCCTTTATGGCGGCGGGTTCGGGGCGGCGGCACCGGTGGCCGAATCGACGATCGAGAGCCGCGCGGCGCGGGCCGATGTCTACAACTCCCCCGGCTGGAAGCGGATGCAGGCGCAGGGCGGGGCGCGCCCCGCGGCGCCGGCGGCGCGCGGGACGGTGATCGAGGGCACCGCCTTCGGCCTGGGCGACCGGGTGTTCCACCAGAAGTTCGGCTATGGCGCGGTGACGGCGATCGACGGCGACAAGCTCGACATCGCGTTCGAGAAGGCCGGGCCGAAGAAGATCGTCGCGCGTTTCGTGACCTCGGCGGACAGCGCGGCCGACATCCCCTTCTGAGCCAGCGGTTGCGCCCCCGCCCGTCGCGGCGTAACAGGGCGCGAACCGACCGGAGGGGCCCAGACACCCGTGCAACCTGCCTTCATCCTCGTGCGCCCGCAGATGGGCGAGAACATCGGCGCCGCCGCCCGCGCGATGCTCAATTTCGGGCAGGAGCGGATGCGCCTGGTCAGCCCGCGCGACGGCTGGCCCAACCCCAAGGCCGGCGCGATGGCGTCGGGCGCCGGGCGGGTGCTGGACGCGGCCAGCCTGCATGACGACGTGGCCGGCGCGATCGCCGATTGCCATTATGTCTATGCCACCACGGCGCGGGCGCGGGGGCTGACGAAGCCGGTTCTCAGCCCCGAGGCCGCGATGGCCGAGGCCCGCGCGTTGATGGCCGAGGGCAAGCGCATCGGCCTGATGTTCGGCCCCGAACGTGCCGGGCTGGAGAACGAGGACGTGGCGCTGGCGAACGCGATCATCACGGTGCCGGTGAACCCGGAATTTCCGTCGCTCAACCTCGGGCAATGCGTGCTGCTGGTGGCTTATGAACTGGCCCGCCAGGGCGCGGTGCCGGATGCGGCGCGGGGCCTGGCGGGGACCGATTTCGCCGAAGCCGTCGAGATCGAGAAGCTGGGCGACCGGTTCGAGGCGGCGCTGGAGGACGCGGGTTATTTCTTCCCGCCCGAGAAGGCGCCGGGGATGCGGGTCAACCTGCGCAACATGTGGGCGCGGCTGGATCTGACGCGCGCCGACGTGCAGATGCTGCACGGGATGCTGCGCCAGATCCTGCGACGGCTGCCGGGGCAGGGCGGCCGATAGCGCGCATTCGCGGGCTTGCGGGCCGGTCGCGCAGGCAATAGTGTCCGTGCGCTTTAGACGGAGGGGCGGCATGGCCGGAAACCGCAGCATTTTCGAGGAAGTCGGCGAAGGTGCCGCGCAGCGCCGCACCCCCAGGGGTGGCATGATCGAGGGCGGCCGGCCCAAGGGCGCGCGCCGCGCGATCCGCATCTGGCTGATGGTGATCTTTGCCATGGTCGCGGCGATGGTCGCGGTGGGAGGGCTGACGCGGCTGACGGATTCGGGCCTGTCGATCACCCAATGGAACCCGATCATGGGGGCGCTGCCGCCGCTGACCACGGCCGACTGGATGCACCAGTTCGATCTTTACAAGCTTTCGCCGCAGTACAAGATCCTCAACCACGGGATGGAGCTGTCGCAGTTCAAGGTGATCTTCTGGTGGGAATGGTCGCATCGAAACCTGGGCCGCATGGTGGGCATGGTCTGGGGCATCGGCTTTCTGTTCTTCTGGCTGACGAAGCGGATCCCGCCGGGCTATACCTCGCGGCTGCTGTGGCTGGGTTTCCTGGGCGGGCTTCAGGGCCTGATCGGCTGGTGGATGGTGTCTTCGGGGCTGCACGGGCGGATGATCACCGTGGCGTCGTACCGGCTGGCGACGCATCTGGGCCTTGCCTTCATCATCCTAGGCTTCTCGGCCTGGTACATCTTCCTTCTGGGCCGCAAGGAGGCCGAGCTGATCCAGGCCCGGCGCGCCCGTGACCAGAGGATGATGACCCTGGGCTCGGTTCTGGTCGGCATGGTCTTCGTGCAGCTGGTCCTTGGCGCGCTGACGGCGGGGATCGACGCGGGGCGCTACTTTCCGACCTGGCCCGACATGAACGGCCGCTTCTTCCCCGCCGATGCCTTCCAGGTGGCGAATGGGCCGTGGTATCTGGCGTTCTTCGAGAACGCCGGCCTGGTGCAGTTCGATCACCGCATCTGGGCCTACGCGCTGGTCACCCTGGCGCTGGTCTCGGCCTTCGTCGCGCGGCGCTCGGCGCATGGCTCGGTGCGCTTCGCCTTCACGGCCGTCGCCGGCTGGGCGCTGGTGCAGATGACGCTGGGGATATTCACCGCGCTCTATGCCGCGCCGCTGGATCTGGCCAGCGTGCATCAACTGGGCGCGATCGTGCTGTGGGTGCTGGTGCTGCGCGCCCGCAATCTGGCGCAATTTCCCCGTGTGGGCTCGATCCGGAAAGGAACCGCGTGATGTCGGCGATGGATGATCTGATGGCCTATCAGCGCGATACCGAGGCGCTGGGGCAGGTGGCGGGCCGCCTGGAATGGGACCAGGAAACGATGATGCCGCGCGGCGCGGCCGAGCAGCGCGGCGAGGAGATCGGCGCGCTGGAAGGCATCCTGCACGCCCGCCGCACCGATCCCCGCATCGGCGACTGGCTGGAGAAGGCCGAACCCGAGGACGAGGTGGACGAGGCCTATCTGCGCCACATCCGCCGCAGTTTCGAACGCCAGACCAAGATCCCCGCCGCGCTGGCGGTGGAACTGGCGCGCGTCACCTCGGTCGCGCAGGGCATCTGGGCCGAGGCGCGGGCGGCGAACGACGTGGAGCAGTTCCTGCCGACGCTGGAAAAGGTGGTGGCGCTGAAGCGCGAGCAGGCGGCGCATCTGGCCGATGGCGGCGACCTTTATGACGCGCTGATCGACGACTACGAAGAGGGCGCCACGGCCGAAAGCCTGGGCGCGATGTTCGACCGGATGCGTCCGCGTCTGGTGGCGTTGCGCGCGGCGGTTATGGGCGCCGCGCACCAGCCCGCGCCGCTACGGGGCCATTTCCCGGCCGAGGCGCAGATGCGGCTGGCACGCAAGCTGGCATCGGGATTCGGCTATGATTGGGCCTGCGGGCGGCTGGATCTGTCGGTGCATCCGTTCTCTTCCGGATCGGGCACCGACACAAGGATCACCACCCGGGTGGTCGAGGGCGACCCCTTCAACTGCTTCTATTCCACGATCCACGAGACCGGCCACGCCTGCTACGAGCAAGGGGTGGATGCCGATTACCTGCTGACACCGCTGGGCGGCGGCGTGTCGATGGGGGTGCATGAAAGCCAAAGCCGGATCTACGAGAACCAGCTTGGCCGTTCGCGTCCCTTCACCGGCTGGCTTTATGCGCAGATGACCGACACTTTCGGCGATCTGGGGCTTGGCGATGCCGAGGCCTTCCATGGCGCGGTGAACCGGGTGCATGCGGGCTTCATCCGCACCGAGGCCGATGAGGTGCATTACAATCTGCACATCATGCTGCGCTTCGCGCTGGAGCGAGAGCTGATCGGCGGCACGCTGGAGGTGCGCGATCTGGAAGAGGCCTGGAACACCCGTTTCGCGCAGGATTTCGGCGTCGCGGTGGATCAGCCCGCGCATGGCATGTTGCAAGATGTGCACTGGTCGGTGGGCCTGTTCGGCTATTTCCCGACCTATGCCCTGGGCAATGTCTATGCCGGCTGTCTGAACAAGGCGCTGCGCGCGGCGGTGCCCGGCATGGACGAGGCCCTGGCCAGGGGCGATGCCACGCCCGCCACCGAATGGCTGCGCGAGAACCTGCAACGCCATGGCGGCCTTTACCGCCCGCGCGACACCGTGCGCCGCGCCTGCGGGTTCGAACCCGACGAGGGCCCGCTGCTTGATTATCTCGAGGCCAAATTCTCCGAGATCTACGGCCTCTAGCCGCGCCGCTCCGCCCGGCCTCAGATCGAGGCCGGGACCGTCGCCAGCAGATCGCGGATCTTGACCGGCACTTCGGCGGTCTTGCGCAGCCCGCATTCGCGCGCCGCGGCGATGCATTGTCCCAGATCCCGAGGCAGCCGTTCCATCACCGCGAAGGTCAGCCGCCGCATTCCCTGGATCCGCCGCCGGGTCAGGAACGAGATCCCGCCCAGGAAATCCGGCAAGCCCCCCAGGCTGTATTCAAAGAAACCGATCGACACCATCCGCCCGCCGCGGGTGGAACAGTAAAGCGACACGCCGTCGTCATGCTGCAGGAAAACGCCGTGATACACCGATTGGTAGGCCGGTGCCAGGGTGGCACGGCTTTGCATCGGGCTCGGCGGCTCGTAGCCCTTGAACAGCTTCACCCCGTTCTCGGTATAGACCCGGCACATGTCGGCGATCACCCGGTCGGGGAAGTTGTAGGAATTGCGCCAAAAGCGATAGAGCCCGTCCGGCAGGCGCGCGGAATCGACGGTGAAATCGTTGGTGCTCAGAACCATCGCCCCCAGCGCGCCGGCCAGCACCTCGCCCGGGCTGGGGTCCTGGGCTTCCAGCGGCTCCAGCAGAATCCGCGCGTCGACACCGAAATGGGTGCAGATCCTGTGCAGGATGTCTGGACGCGGGAAGGTCTCTCCCGAAAGATAGCGGTTGAACTGGGTGCGGTTGATCTCCAGCCGGGCGCAGAGCTTGGTGACCGAAGCCTCTCGCGATGCCAGTTGCCGCAGATTTTGCCCGAAAATCGCGCGCAGATCGGCGGGGCGCTCGTCGGCATGGGCGAAGGGGGGGGGGCGGCGAGGATCAAGCATTTTTAGGGGACTGAAACCGGGGGTGGATCGGGATTTGACGCTAATTAACGTCATACTGACGTAGTTTAGGTCAAAAGTCGCCTTGTTTCGACACAAAATCCCCCATGCACGCGGGATCTCGCATCTGCGTGATCACGGTTTCGAGCGTTAGCCTGATCGAGAAGCGGAAAGAGGAAAGCAATGATCGGGGTCGTGATCTGGAGTTCTGAGCAAAGCCAACGTGTAATCCTGTGGTGCGAGGACAGCGGCGCCCTGGCCTATGCGCGCGGTGCGCAGGCCTTCGTGGCGCAGAGCAGCGGCTTCCCGGCCGTGGGCGATGTCGTGGCCTTTCTGGTCGAGCAAGAGGCATTGGCGACCCCGGGGATCGAAGGGTCCACGCGCCATGCCCGTGCGGTGCGTGTGATCGAACGCGGGGCCTTTCCTGATGTCGCCGCGATCTTGCACGAAGCCGCCACGGCGTCTTCCGTCACCCCCGCGCCGGATCCCGCGCCCGCCGCGCTGGGACCGATCCCGACCAGACACCACCCGACCGGACCAATGCCCAGGCAGGTGCACGCCGCCGCCAAGCCCGAGATCGCGATCTGCGGCACCGGCCCGCGCGGGTCGCAAAGCGGCCCCCGCCGTCACCTGCGCCTGGCCGCGGCCGGCTAGGGCGCGGCCTCAGCCCATCAGCCCTTCTTCTTCAGGGCGATGTTGCACCGGTGCCAGTATTGCGGCCAGGTCTCGCCCTTGTGGATCTTGCCGGCGGCCTTGTCCTTGCGCCACATCGCGCCGCATTCCTTGATCCGCTTGCGCGCGGCCTTCTGCGCCGTGGTCAGCGGTTTGTGGCTGTCCGTCGCGGGCTTCTTGCCGGCTTCCTTGGCGCCGTTCGCCTTGGCGCAGGCGGCGTAGAACTTCGTCCATGTCTCGCCGGGCTTGAGCTTGCCTGCCGCCTTTTCGGCCTTGTACTGGGCCGAACATTCCTTCTTCACGCTGGTCGCCGCGTGCGCCGGAAATCCGGCAAGGGACAGGGCCATCACGGCGGCGGCGCCCATGGTGACCTGGTACAAGAAACGCGGCATGACCCGCATCCTCCACGATGCGGCCCGATGCCGCCACACATGCCGCAAAAAAGCCCGGCACACCCTCGCAATAGCGATAAACCCAGCCGCGACCTATCGCTTCGCTAGGTGCTCGCGATCTTGTGATGGCGGCGGCCGTCAGGCCCCGCGCGACAACGCGGCGACGCCGGTGCGCGCGATCTCGCGCAGGCCAAGCGGGCGCATCAGGTCGGCGAAGGCGTCGATCTTCTCGGCGGTGCCGGTGATCTCGAAGACGAAGCTTTCCAGCGTCGAATCCACCACGCTGGCGCGGAAGATATCGGCCAGCCGCAGCGCCTCGACCCGCTGCTCGCCCTGGCCCGCGACCTTGAACAGCGCCAGTTCACGCTGCACCGCCGGCCCCTCGACGGTAAGGTCGTGGACCTCGTGCACCGGCACCATCCGCTCCAGCTGCGCCTTGATCTGCTCGATCACCTGCGGCGTGCCCGAGGTCACCACGGTGATCCGGCTGCGATGCCCCTTGTGGTCCACCTCGGCGACGGTGAGGCTTTCGATATTGTAGCCGCGCCCGGAAAACAGGCCGATCACCCGTGCCAGAACCCCGGCCTCGTTGTCGACCAGAACCGCCAGCGTATGCACCTCGATCACCTCGGAATAGGGATCGCGCAGGTCATAGGCCGAATGGCTGGACGCGCCTTTCTTGATGTTCAGTGCCGACATTTCCTAGCCCTTCATCTTGGCTCAAATACTCCGGGGGTCCGGGGGCAGGGCCCCCGGTCCCGCCCGATCAAACCAGCGCGCCGCCCGCGCCGCCGATCGCCCCCGCGGTCTCGGCTTCGCCGATCAGCATCTCGTTGTGCGGCTTGCCCGAGGGGATCATCGGAAAGCAGTTCTCGTGCTTTTCGACCAGCACGTCCATCACTACCGGCCCGTCGTAATCGATCATCTCCTGGATGGCCGCATCCAGATCGGCCGGATCCTTCACCTGCATCCCCTTCGCCCCGAAGGCCTCGGCCAGCTTGACGAAATCTGGCAGGCTCTCGGACCAGCTATGCGAATAGCGCTCGCCATGCAGAAGCTCCTGCCACTGGCGCACCATGCCCAGCCGCTCGTTGTTGAGGATGAACTGCTTGACCGGCGCGCGGAACTGCATCGCTGTGCCCATCTCCTGCATGTTCATCAGCCATGAGGCCTCGCCCGCCACGTTGATCACCAGCGCCTCCGGATGCGCCACCTGCACCCCGATCGAGGCCGGCAGGCCATAGCCCATCGTGCCCAGCCCCCCCGAGGTCATCCAGCGGTTCGGCGCCTCGAACCCCAGGAATTGCGCGGCCCACATCTGGTGCTGGCCCACCTCGGTGGTGATGTAGCGGTCGCGCCCCTTGGTCAGTGCCTCCAGCCGCTGCAGCGCGTATTGCGGTTTGATGACCTTGTCCGAGTTGGTGTAGCTGAGGCATTTCACCCGCTGCCAATCCTCGATCTGGCCCCACCAGCGCTTCAGCCCCGCGGCATTCACCTTGCGCCCGCGCGATTTCCAGACCTGCAGCAGATCCTCCAGCACATGGCCGACATCGCCGATGATCGGAATGTCGACATGGATCACCTTGTTGATCGAGGAAGGGTCGATGTCGATATGCGCCTTCTTCGAGCCGGGGCTGAAATCGCTTGTGCGGCCGGTGATCCGGTCGTCGAAACGCGCGCCGATGTTGATCATCAGATCGCAGCCATGCATTGCCAGGTTGGCCTCGTAAAGGCCGTGCATCCCCAGCATCCCCAGCCAGTTCTTGCCGCTGGCCGGATAGGCGCCCAGCCCCATCAGCGTGGAGGTGATCGGAAAGCCCGTCGCATCGACCAGCTCGCGCAGAAGCTGGCTGGCGGCAGGGCCCGAATTGATCACCCCGCCGCCGGTGTAGAACACCGGCCGCTCGGCGGTTTCCATCAGCTCGACCAGGGCGGTGATCGCCTCGGGGTCGCCCTTCACGCGGGGCTGGTAATGGCTGACCTTGGCCTTCTCGGGCGGGGTGTAGGTGCCGGTGGCGAACTGCACGTCCTTGGGGATGTCGACCAGCACCGGGCCCGGGCGGCCCGAGGTGGCGACATGGAAGGCCTGATGGATCGTGTCGGCCAGCTTGTCGGTATCCTTGACCAGCCAGTTGTGCTTGGTGCAGGGGCGGGTGATGCCGACAGTGTCGGCCTCCTGAAAGCCGTCGGTGCCGATCAGGAAAGTGGGCACCTGACCCGACAGCACCACGATCGGGATCGAATCCAGAAGCGCGTCGGTGATCCCGGTGACCGCGTTGGTCGCCCCGGGCCCCGAGGTCACCAACACGACCCCGGGCTTGCCGGTCGAACGCGCATAGCCCTCGGCCATGTGGACCGCGCCCTGTTCGTGCCGCACGAGGATGTGGCGGATATCGTTTTGCTGGAATATCTCGTCATAGATCGGAAGCACGGCGCCGCCGGGATAGCCAAAGACCACCTCGACCCCCTGGTCCTTCAGCGCCTGCACAACCATCCTCGCGCCCGTCATCGCCTTGGTCGCCATCGGTGTCGTCATCCTCTGTTCACCTGCCGCCCCGGGCGGCCTCGCTGGTCTTGTCGCGCAACAAAAAGCCCCCGGTGTTGAGGCGGGGGCGCATGGGATCCTGACTGGGTGTCCGTTACCGGCCCATGCACCACATCCCTACGATTACAAGAAGCTTTGCCACGGATCGGCCCCTTCGCTGCTGCGCGGCGACATTAGGCGTGGCGGTGGGGGGCGTCAACCTCAAAACGCGGAGGAAAATGTCACCGGGGCGCCGCTATCGGACTCTTTGTTGCGCGAAATGCCGCGACCGCGTAATGAACACAAAGCGTCGGCAGGCCCCGGCTTTCGCGCCGTGCTGGCCGGGCCTGGTGCCGCGCCGATGGGCATATGATGGAATTTTTTGCTGCAACCCTTTGTCGCAGCGGCGTTTTTATTTCTCACACGTGTTAACGGTCGCGTTACTCTGGACAGGTTGGGCAGGCTGTGTAAAGTGCGCTCATCAGCCAGGCTGGCGGGGGAAGGGCCTTCGCGCGGCTGCAAAATGAAACGTATGGGAGGAAACCCTATGGATCGTCGTTCATTCTTGACGAAGGCATCAGTCGGTGGCGTCGCCGCCGCGGGCGCGGCGGCGCTGGCCAGCCCGGTCGTCGCGCAGACATTGCCGAAAATCAACTGGCGCATGACCTCGTCGTTCCCGAAATCGCTCGACACGATCTACGGCGCGGCGGAAACCTTCGCCAATTACGTGTCGGGTATGACCGACGGTAACTTCAAGATCCAGGTCTTCGCCGCGGGCGAGCTGGTGGGCGGTCTGCAGGCGGCGGACGCAACAGCGGCCGGCACGGTCGAGGCCTGCCACACCGCCTCGTATTACTATTGGGGCAAGGATCCGGCCTGGGCGCTGGGCACCGCAGTGCCGTTCGGGCCGAACTACCGTCAGATGAACGCCTGGTACTATTACGGCGGCGGCATCGACATGACCAACAAGTTCTTCAACAAGCAGGGCCTGCAGGCCTATCCCTGCGGCAACACCGGGGCCCAGATGGGCGGCTGGTACCGCAAGGAGATCAACACGCTTGACGACCTGAAGGGTCTGAAGATGCGTATCGGCGGCTTCGGCGGCAAGGTCATGGAAGCGCTCGGCGTGGTGCCGCAGCAGATCGCCGGCGGCGATATCTATCCGTCGCTTGAGAAGGGCACGATCGACGCGGCCGAATGGATCGGCCCCTATGACGACGAGAAGTTGGGCTTCTACAAGGTGGCGCCCTACTACTACTACCCGGGTTTCTGGGAAGGCGGCCCGACGCTGTCGGCGATGTTCAACCTCAAGGCCTGGAACAAGCTGCCGAAGGCCTATCAGGAGGTGCTGCAAGCCGCCTCGGCCGCGGCCAATTCGGACATGATGGCCAATTACGACTGGAAGAACCCGCCGGCGCTGAAGCGTCTGGTGGGCCAGGGCACCAAGCTGCGCCCGTTCTCGGCCGAGATCCTGACGGCGGCGTTCGAAGCTGCGAACAAGATCTATGCCGACATCTCGAAGACCAACGCGCCGTTCAAGGAGATGTACGACAGCCAGCGCGCCTTCATGCGCGAGTCGTTCCTGTGGCTGCAGCTGGCCGAATACAACTTCGACACGTTCATGATGCAGATGGACAACGCCGGCAAGCTCTGAGCGCGGCGTTTGACGGAAAGGGAAGGCCCCGGGGGAAACCCTCGGGGCCTTTCATGTTGCGGGTCGAAGGGCTTGGCCGCCCCGGCCGGACAGATCAGCGCGCAAAACGCATCGGCGCGCAGCCAATGCCGCGTTCCGGGCTGATGGCGTCAGGCGCGCAAGCCCTGGCGCGCGGCGGCGAATGCGAATGAAAAGGGGGTGTCCGCAATCTGTGTTGGCCGGCGATGCTGACAAAGCCGCCAGCCGTTGCGCGCGGCATGGAAGTCCACTTGCGCGACCTGGCTTTGCCGAGGCCATCACAATATGTAGCATTACACGCGTCCGTAGGGCAGATTGCTCTTGCTTCCCGTCCGAACTGCCCTGTCTGCCAAAAAGAACAAGAACATCTCGGGGGGCGGGCATGGTGACCAGCACGAATTGGCGCGCGATCTTTCTGGCCTATGTGGTCGGCGTCGTCGCCGCGGCGCAGGTCGGGCGGATCGCACCGGCGACAGCGCAACTTCGCGAAGAGTTGTCCATGAAGCTGCCCACGCTCGGCTGGGCCATATCGACGATCACCCTGGCGTCAGCGATGTTCGGTGTCTTGGCAGGGCTCTGGGTGCGGCGCAGGGGCGCGCGTGCTGTTTTGCTTCTCGGGGGTGGACTGCTTGCTCTCAGCGTTCTGGCTGCAGCATCGGCACCATCCACCACCTTTTTTTCTCCTGATGCGCGCCGTCGAAGGTATCGGCTACCTCGCCATCGTGGTCGCGGCGCCAACCTTGATCGCGGAGAACGCCGCAGAGCGGAACCAGCCAGCAGCGCTGGCGCTCTGGGGGACGTTCTTCACGCCCGGGCTGAGCCTCGCTGCGATTGCTGGCGGCACGCTTGCCCCGGCCTGGGGATGGCAGGCCTGGTTCGCCGCGAACGGCGGCCTCGTGGCAGCCACGGCGGTGGTCGGGTTCCTGCTGCTGCCGCCCGAGAAGGAAGCGCGCGGACCACTGCCGGATAGCAGCGGGCCACCGGCAGGCTTGGGCACCGCAGCTTGGTTGCTGGGCGGTGCCTTTCTCGGCCTCACGCTTCTGTCGCTGTCCATCCTGAGCATGATGCCGACCTTCCTCATCGAGGCGCACGGCTTCACCTCGGCCCAAGCGGGCAGCACCACCGGGCTGATCGCGCTCGCCAGCATTGCCGGCAGCCTCGCCTACGGTCTGCTGGGCAGGCGGACGGGCCCGATCACGCCAATCGTCGCCGCCGCCATCCTGCTGGTTGCGAGCGCGCTGCCTGCCTTCGAACCCGGTTTCGATTCCAGCGCCGCCGTTACTGCGGCAACGGTCGCGGTGTTCGGCTCCGGCATCCTGATGGCCTTCACATTCTCGGCGGTTTGAGCTACCCCCCGAAATTCGGACACTGACATAAGCTACGATTTGCAGTCTGCTGATCTTCGACGAGAAGGAGATCAGAGATGTCGAAACGCAAG
>NZ_FNOB01000077.1 GCF_900106675.1 Allgaiera indica | reverse complement strand
CGATCTTAATGGTGCTCGAGGAAGCTCACGATTAAGATGCCGCCAAGCACCCCCCTCTTGCGTGAACGGACGACATGGCGCGGTTCCTGGTCTGGAGCGATCTGCATGACGAATTCTGGGTAGGTTTCGATCTCCCCGAACTGCGCGCGCCGGTGGATGGTGTGCTAATCGCGGGCGACACCCATACGGGGGGCCGTCATCTGGATATCCCGGTGCGGGCCGCTGGCAAGTATGGCTGCCCGGTTGTTGTGATCTGGGGCAATCACGAACCCTACGGCTCCATCTGGTCCGAACTGCTGGCCGATGAGGAACGCCAGCTTGCCGCTATTCGCGCTGAAGGTCTCGATATCCGAGTTCTGCATGGGGCAGTGACCGAGATCGCGGGCGTGCGTATCGTTGGCGCGACGCTCTGGACGGACCTGCAACTCTACCCCGGGCTCGACCAACTTGCCCGCATCGTGGTCTCAGCTGGCCTGAATGACTACGAGGCAATCCGCACCAAGCCAGGAACCAGGTTCACCACCGACGACATGCTGGCAAGGCACGCCGAGGACAAGGCGGCGATCTTCGACGCGCTGCACACGCCGCACGCCGGTCCCACGGTGGTGATGACCCACCACATTCCCGTCCGCAATCTGATTGCTCCGCAGCGCACCATCGGCAGCGACGAAGCACGCGCGATGAACAACGGCTTCGCTTGTGACCTTTGGGAAGAGATCCGGGCCTTCGACATCCACACATGGATCTGCGGGCACAGCCATGAGGGCCAGAATTGGACGGGGGATGGCGACTACGGACCAATCCGCTTCATCATGAACCAGCGTGGCTATCCGCGGGAGAAGACGGGCTTCGACCCTGCGTTCGTGCTGGAGGTTTGAGCAGGGCGGTGTCCCCAGCCTTGCGTCTCGAAACCGATCGCCCGGTCGGGCCTTGGTCAACCCGGTAGCCGCCGTTCGCGGCGATCGCTTCGGAGGTCCCCAAAGCGCAGGGAGCGGCCTTTACACAATCGGGATAACTGCCATCCCTGGCTGTGTG
>NZ_FNOB01000030.1 GCF_900106675.1 Allgaiera indica | reverse complement strand
ATGCCGGGCGACAACCTGAAGTTCGAGGTCGAGCTGATCGCGCCGATCGCCATGGAAGAGAAGCTGCGCTTCGCCATCCGTGAAGGCGGCCGCACCGTCGGCGCCGGCGTCGTGTCGAAAATCATCGAGTAAAGGCAGGCTGGCGGGGGCGACCCCGCCACCCCAGCCCGAGGGCAGAGATATGCAAGGTCAAACCATTCGCATCCGGCTGAAGGCCTTCGATTACCGCGTGCTCGACAGCAGCACCCAGGAAATCGTCAACACGGCCAAGCGGACCGGCGCGCAAGTGCGCGGGCCGATCCCGCTGCCGAACAAGATCGAGAAGTTCACGGTTCTGCGTGGTCCGCACATCGACAAGAAGTCGCGCGACCAGTGGGAGATCCGGACGCACAAGCGTCTTCTCGATATCGTAGACCCGACCCCGCAGACCGTGGACGCGCTGATGAAGCTCGATCTCGCGGCCGGCGTGGATGTCGAGATCAAGGTTTAAGGGGGCATGACCGAGATGCGCTCTGGAGTTATCGCAAAGAAGCTGGGCATGACCCGGCTGTTCATGGAGGACGGTCGCCAGGTTCCGGTCACCGTTCTTCAACTTGACACCCTGCAGGTCGTCGCGCAGCGCACCGCCGAGAAGGATGGCTACACCGCCGTCCAGCTGGGCGCGGGCACCGCGAAGGCCAAGCGGACCTCTGCCGCCCTGCGCGGCCACTTCGCCAAGGCGAACGTGGCGCCGAAGCGCAAGGTGACCGAATTCCGCGTCTCCCCCGAGAACCTGATCGGGGTGGGCGAGGAAATCACCGCCGACCACTACTTCGAGGGTCAGTTCGTGGATATCGCGGGCACCTCGATCGGTAAGGGTTTCGCCGGTGCGATGAAGCGGCACAACTTCGGCGGTCTGCGCGCCTCGCACGGCGTGTCGATCAGCCACCGCTCGCATGGCTCGACCGGCCAGTGCCAGGACCCCGGCAAGGTGTTCAAGGGCAAGAAGATGGCCGGCCACATGGGCGCCGCGCGCGTGACCACGCAGAACCTGCAGGTCGTGCGCACCGATGCCGACCGCGGCCTGATCATGGTCAAGGGCGCGGTTCCCGGCTCGAAAGGTGGCTGGGTCACGATCAAGGACGCGGTCAAGAAGCCGGTCCCCGACAACGTGATCCTGCCGGCCGCGCTGAAATCCGCCGCGGAAGCCGCGCACAAGGCCGCTGAAGAGGCTGCCGCCGCTGCCGCCGCCGAAGCCGAAGCCGAGGCCAAGCGCCTGGCCGAGGAGCAGGCCGCGCAGGAAGCCGCCGCCATGAAGGAGGCCGAGGCCTCGATCGAGGCGGAGAAGGCCGAGGGCGAAGGCGACGCGTCTGATGGAGAGAAAGAATGAAACTCGATGTGATCAAGCTCGATGCCGGCAAGGCGGGTTCGATCGATCTCTCCGACGAGATCTTCGGGCTCGAGCCGCGCGCCGACATCCTGCATCGCGTGGTGCGCTGGCAGCGGGCGAAGGCCCAGGCCGGCACCCATTCGGTGCTGGGTCGGTCCGAGGTCAGCTATTCGACCAAGAAGATCTATCGCCAGAAGGGCACCGGCGGCGCACGCCACGGTTCCAAGAAGGCGCCGATCTTCCGTCACGGTGGCGTCTACAAGGGGCCGACGCCCCGCAGCCATGCCCATGACCTGCCCAAGAAGTTCCGCGTCCTCGGTCTGAAGCATGCGCTTTCGGCCAAGGCCAAGGCGGGTGAGCTTGTGGTTCTGGATGCGGCCGAGATGGCCGAAGCCAAGACCGCGATCCTTGCCAAGGCCGCGAAGGAGCTGGGCTGGAAGCGGGTTCTCGTCATCGACGGCGCCGAAGTGAACGAGAACTTCGCCCGTGCCGCGCAGAACCTCGAAGGGGTGGACGTGCTGCCGTCGATGGGCGCCAATGTCTATGACATCCTCAAGCGTGACACGCTGGTGCTCACGAAGGCGGGTGTCGAAGCTCTGGAGGCTCGTCTGAAATGAGCACGAAACCCGAACATTACGATGTGATCCGCAAGCCCGTGATCACCGAGAAGGCGACCATGGCCTCGGAGGCCAACGCGGTTGTCTTCCAGGTGGCGCCGGACGCGACCAAGCCGCAGATCAAGGATGCGGTCGAGGCGCTCTTCGGTGTCAAGGTGAAGGCGGTGAACACGACCATCACCAAGGGCAAGACCAAGCGCTTCCGGGGCATCCCGGGCCGGCGCTCGGACGTGAAGAAGGCCTATGTCACGCTCGAGGAAGGAAATACCATCGACGTGACCACCGGCCTCTGATAGAAGGCCGCGAATCTTTCGGCCCCGGGTTCGCCTCGGGGCCGGTGATTTTTCAAGCTCGGGGACCTTCGGGGCCCTATACCAACCATAGGCGGGCCGTTCCGAAACGGACCCCGCCGCAAGCAGACGGAAGACAGGAAGCATGGCACTCAAGTCGTACAAACCGACGACGCCTGGCCAGCGCGGGCTGGTACTGATCGACCGTTCGGAGCTTTGGAAAGGACGCCCCGTCAAAGCCCTCACCGAGGGTCTGACGAAGAACGGCGGCCGGAACAACACCGGACGGATCACGATGCGCCGCAAGGGCGGTGGGGCGAAGCGCCTCTATCGCATCGTCGATTTCAAGCGTCGCAAGATGGATGTTTCGGCCACGGTCGAGCGCATCGAATATGACCCGAACCGCACCGCCTTCATCGCGCTGATCCGCTACGAGGACGGCGAGCAGGCCTATATCCTGGCGCCGCAGCGCCTGGCCGTGGGCGACAAGGTGATCGCGGGCGCGAAGACCGACGTGAAGCCCGGCAACGCGATGCCGTTCTCGGGCATGCCGATCGGCACGATCGTGCACAACGTGGAACTGAAGCCCGGCAAGGGCGGCCAGATCGCGCGTTCGGCCGGCACCTACGCCCAGTTCGTGGGCCGCGACGGTGGCTATGCCCAGATCCGCCTGTCGTCGGGCGAATTGCGCATGGTGCGTCAGGAATGCATGGCCACCATCGGCGCCGTGTCGAACCCCGACCATTCGAACCAGAACCTCGGCAAGGCCGGCCGCAACCGCCACAAGGGCATCCGTCCGTCGGTGCGCGGTGTCGCGATGAACCCGATCGATCACCCGCATGGTGGTGGTGAGGGCCGGACCTCGGGCGGCCGCACGCCGGTCACCCCCTGGGGCAAGGACACCAAGGGTAAGAGAACCCGCTCGAACAAGACGACGGACAAGTACATCGTCCGCTCGCGTCACGCACGGAAGGGTCGCTAACATATGGCACGCTCTGTTTGGAAAGGCCCCTTCGTCGACGCTTACGTCCTCAAGAAGGCCGAAAAGTCCCGGGAATCGGGGCGCAACGAAGTCATCAAGATCTGGTCGCGCCGTTCGACCATTCTGCCCCAGTTCGTGGGCCTGACGTTCGGCGTCTACAACGGGCACAAGCACATCCCGGTGAACGTGTCCGAGGACATGATCGGCCAGAAGTTCGGTGAATACTCGCCGACGCGGACCTATTACGGTCACGCGGCCGACAAGAAAGCCAAGAGGAAATAAGCGTCATGGGTAAGGAAAACAATCCGCGCCGCGTGGCCGAGAACGAGGCGATGGCGAAGACCCGCATGTTGCGGACCTCGCCTCAGAAGCTGAACCTCGTGGCAGCCATGATCCGGGGCAAGAAGGTGGAAACGGCGCTGGCCGATCTGACCTTCTCGAAAAAGCGCATCGCCGGCGACGTGAAGAAATGCCTTCAGTCGGCCATTGCGAATGCCGAGAACAACCACGGGCTCGACGTTGACGAGCTGGTGGTCGCCGAAGCCTGGGTCGGCAAGAACCTGATCATGAAGCGCGGCCGTCCGCGGGCGCGTGGCCGGTTCGGCAAGATCATCAAGCCGTTTTCCGAGCTGACCATCAAGGTTCGGCAAGTCGAGGAGCAAGCGTAATGGGTCAGAAGGTCAATCCGATCGGTATGCGCCTCCAGGTCAACCGTACCTGGGACAGCCGCTGGTTCGCCGACAAGAAGGAATACGGCGATCTGCTTCTCGAAGACCTGAAGATGCGCGAGTTCATCTTCAAGGAGGTCAAGCAGGCCGGCGTCAGCCGCGTCATCATCGAGCGCCCGCACAAGAAGTGCCGCGTGACGATCCACACCGCGCGCCCGGGCGTGATCATCGGCAAGAAGGGCGCCGATATCGAAACCCTGCGCAAGAAGCTGGCGAATTTCACCGACAGCGAGCTGCACCTCAACATCGTCGAGGTCCGCAAGCCCGAGTTGGACGCCCAGCTGGTGGCGGAATCGATCGCCCAGCAGCTTGAGCGCCGGGTGTCGTTCCGCCGCGCGATGAAGCGCTCGGTTCAGAACGCGATGCGCATGGGGGCCCTGGGCATCCGTGTGAACGTCGCCGGTCGTCTCGGCGGTGCCGAGATCGCCCGGACCGAATGGTATCGCGAGGGCCGGGTGCCGCTGCACACGCTGCGCGCCGACATCGACTACGCGACGGCCGAGGGTGTGACGCCCTACGGGATCATCGGGATCAAGGTCTGGATCTTCAAAGGCGAGATCATGGAGCACGACCCGCAGGCCCGCGATCGCCGCAATCAGGAGCTTCAGGAAAGCGGCGGCGCCTCGCGTCCGCAGCGTCGCTGAGCGGAACTGAAGGAGACGCATTATGCTTCAACCGAAACGCACGAAGTTCCGCAAGCAGCACAAGGGCCGCATCCACGGCGAGGCGAAGGGCGGGTTCAATCTCGACTTCGGCTCCTACGGCCTGAAGGCGGTTCAGCCGGAACGTATCACCGCCCGTCAGATCGAGGCCGCGCGCCGCGCCCTGACCCGTCACATGAAGCGTCAGGGCCGGGTCTGGATCCGGATCTTCCCGGACGTTCCGGTGACCTCGAAGCCCACCGAAGTGCGGATGGGTAAGGGTAAGGGCTCGGTCGATTTCTGGGCCGCCAAGGTCAAGCCCGGCCGGATCATGTTCGAGATCGACGGTGTCAACGACGTCGTCGCGCGCGAGGCTCTGCGCCTGGCCGCGATGAAGCTGCCGATCAAGACCCGCGTGGTCGCCCGCGAGGACTGGTAAGTCCTCCGCACGAGCGGATCGAAAAAAAGGCCCCCGCCGAGCGATCGGTGGGGGCCTTTTCGCTCTCGGGGCCGAGCCCGGGGGTCTCGCGTTCCCCGGGGCGCCGCGATTGCCTCCCCTCGGTGTAGGGTGCTCTCACCCCGACCCAGTGCGATATTTCCACCTGAAAGAAGAAGACCCTCATTGCTTTCATTGTTCGGCAAATACGCCGGGGGTGCAGGGGGCAGAGCCCCCGCCAGCGACCAGAGCAAGGAAAGCAGGGGAATACCGCGACTGTAAGGCGATTTCCGCCGGCGCGGGGTTGCCAGACCGCCCCAACCCGCCTATAGGAGCGACTTCTGCAAGACCTCCATCAGAATCGGGGTCACCCAATGGGGCCCTCTGGTGATGTTGAAAGGAAAAATTGGCGATGAACGCCCAAGACCTGCGTGACAAGACGCCGGACCAGCTGCGCGATCAGCTGACCGTCCTGAAGAAAGAGGCCTTCAACCTGCGCTTCCAGCAGGCGACCGGCCAGCTCGAGAACACCGCCCGGATGCGCGTTGTGCGTCGTGACGTGGCGCGGGTTCAGACCGTGCTCAACCAAAAAGCCGCTGAAGCGGCGGCGAAGTAAGGAGCCCGATCCATGCCCAAACGCATCCTGCAAGGCACCGTCACCTCGGACAAGAACGACCAGACGATCACCGTCCTGGTCGAGCGCCGCTTCACCCATCCGATGATGAAGAAGACGGTCCGGAAGACGAAGAAATACCGCGCCCATGACGCGGAAAACCAGTTCAAGACCGGCGACATCGTTCGCATCGAAGAATGTGCGCCGATCTCGAAAACCAAGCGCTGGCGGGTCGTGACCGAAGCTTCGGCTTAAGTCTACGCCTGCCAGTCTGATCGAAACCCTGGGGACCCGAAAACAGGTGGGACCCAAAGGTCGGGAGAAACCTAAATGATCCAGATGCAGACCAATCTGGATGTCGCTGACAACTCCGGCGCTCGCCGGGTGCAGTGCATCAAGGTCCTGGGTGGCTCGCACCGGCGCTACGCGTCGGTCGGCGACATCATCGTGGTGTCGGTGAAGGAAGCCATTCCGCGGGGCCGCGTCAAGAAAGGCGACGTGCGTAAAGCCGTCGTCGTGCGCACCGCCAAGGAAGTTCGCCGCGAAGATGGCACCGCCATCCGCTTCGACCGCAACGCGGCCGTGATCCTGAACAACCAGAACGAGCCGGTCGGAACCCGTATCTTCGGGCCGGTCGTGCGCGAGTTGCGGGCGAAGAACTTCATGAAGATCATCTCGCTGGCGCCGGAGGTGCTGTGATGGCTGCGAAGCTGAAGAAAGGCGACCAGGTCGTCGTCCTTGCCGGCAAGGACAAGGGCAAGAAAGGCGCGATCAGCCGCGTGCTGCCGCAACAGAACAAGGCCGTGGTCGAGGGCGTCAACATCGCCATCCGCCACACCAAGCAAAGCCAGTCCGCGCAGGGCGGTCGCATCCCGCAGGCGATGCCGATCGATCTGTCGAACCTGGCGCTCGTGGATGCGAACGGCAAGGCCACCCGCGTCGGCTTCCGCATGGATGGCGACCAGAAGGTGCGCTACGCCAAGACCACCGGGGAGGCGATCTGATGTTGGATACCGCGAACTACACCCCGCGCCTGAAGGCGGCCTTTCGCGACAAGATCCGTGCCGCGCTGAAGGAAGAGTTCGGCTACCGGAACGACATGCAGATCCCCAGGCTCGAGAAGATCGTGCTGAACATGGGCGTCGGCGAGGCCGTGAAGGACACCAAGAAGGTCAAGGGCGCCCAGGAAGAGCTGTCGCTGATCGCCGGCCAGAAGGCCGTGGTGACCAAGGCGAAGAAGTCGATCGCCGGCTTCCGCGTCCGCGAGGACATGCCGCTGGGCACCAAGGTGACGCTGCGCGGCGACCGGATGTACGAATTCCTCGACCGCCTGATCACCATCGCGCTGCCGCGCGTGCGCGACTTCCGCGGCGTGAAGGGGTCCTCGTTCGATGGCCGCGGCAACTATGCCATGGGCCTGAAAGAGCACATCGTGTTCCCCGAGATCGATTTCGACAAGGTCGACGAGATCCTGGGGATGGACATCATCATCTGCACCACCGCGAAGACCGACGCGGAAGCGAAGGCGCTGTTGAAGCATTTCAACATGCCGTTCAACAGCTGACGCGGGAGGAAGAGAGATATGGCGAAGAAATCTATGGTCGAACGCGAACTGAAGCGCCAGCGCCTGGTCAAGCAATTTGCTGCCAAGCGTGCGCGCCTGAAAGAGATCGCGACCAATCAGGATCTGCCGATGGAAGAGCGCTTCAAGGCGCGTCTGAAGCTGGCCGAACTGCCCCGCAACTCGTCGCCCACCCGGCTGCACAACCGGTGCGAGCTGACGGGCCGTCCGCATGCGTATTATCGCAAGCTCAAACTCTCGCGGATCATGCTGCGTGACTTGGCCTCGTTCGGCCAGATCCCGGGCATGGTGAAGTCGAGCTGGTAAGGAGAGCACGATGTCTGTGAACGATCCTATCGGCGATATGCTGACCCGCATCCGCAACGCCTCGATGCGCGGCAAGTCGACCGTTTCGACCCCGGCGTCGAAACTGCGCGCCTGGGTGCTCGACGTGCTGGAAAACGAGGGCTACATCCGCGGCTACGAGCGCAAGGATACCGCGAATGGCCAGGGCGAGCTGATCATCAGCCTGAAGTATTTCGAGGGCGCCTCGGCGATCCGCGAACTCAAGCGCGTGTCGAAGCCCGGCCGCCGCGTCTATGCCGCCGCGAAAGAGCTTCCGAGCGTTCGCAACGGGCTGGGCGTGTCGATCGTCTCGACGCCGAAGGGCGTGATGTCGGATGCCAACGCGCGTTCGGCGAACGTCGGCGGCGAAGTGCTCTGCACCGTGTTCTAAGGAGGTCTGGATGTCTCGTATTGGGAAAAAACCGGTCGAGCTGCCCAAGGGGGTGACTGCCACCCTCTCCGGCCAGACCGTCGAAGTGAAGGGGCCCAAGGGCACCCGCAGCTTCACCGCCACCGACGACGTGACGATCACGATCGACGGCGACGCGGTGAAGGTGGATCCGCGCGGCTCTTCGAAGCGCGCCCGTGCCCAGTGGGGCATGAGCCGGTCGATGGTGGCCAACCTGGTCCAGGGCGTTACCGAGGGTTTCAAGAAAGAGCTTGAGATCAACGGCGTCGGCTACCGCGCGCAGGCTCAGGGCCAGATCCTGAAACTGTCGCTGGGCTACAGCCACGAGGTGAACTTCGAGGTCCCCGCCGGGGTCACGGTGAGCACCCCGAAGCAGACCGAGATCGTTGTGGAAGGTACCGACCAGCAGCTTGTGGGTCAGGTCGCGGCGAATATCCGCGAATGGCGCGGCCCCGAGCCCTACAAGGGCAAGGGCATCAAGTACAAGGACGAATACATCTTCCGCAAGGAAGGCAAACGGTAAGGGGCGCGATCATGGCGAACACCAAACGACAGCTGTTCCTCAAGCGCCGTCTGCGCGTGCGGAACAAATTGCGGGCGATGGCCAATGGCCGCGCACGGCTTTCCGTGCACCGCTCGTCCAAGAACCTCAGCGTCCAGCTGATCGACGACGTGAACGGCCGCACGCTGGCGGCCGCCTCGACGCTCGAGAAGGATCTGGGCGTGCTCGGCAAGAACAACGTCGAAGCGGCGGCCAAGGTCGGCGCGGCGATTGCCGAGCGGGCCAAGAAGGCGGGCGTCGAGGAATGCTACTTCGACCGCGGGGGCTTCCTGTTCCACGGCAAGATCAAGGCGCTGGCCGACGCCGCTCGCGAAGGCGGGCTGAAGTTCTGAGAGAGGTGGGGGGCGTTCGCGCCCTCCCGATGATCCGGGCCCCGGGGGCAAGTTCCGGGGCACCAGGATTGGACCAAACGGCGCGGCTGAGGCGCCACCAAGCAAGGAATGCCTGATGGCAGAACGTGACAACCGCCGGGACCGCCGCGATCGCGACGAAAACCCGGAATTCGCCGATCGTCTGGTGGCGATCAACCGCGTGTCGAAAACCGTGAAGGGTGGTAAGCGCTTCGGCTTTGCCGCGCTTGTGGTGGTCGGCGACCAGCGTGGCCGTGTCGGCTTTGGCAAGGGCAAGGCCAAGGAAGTGCCGGAAGCGATCCGCAAGGCGACCGAGCAGGCGAAGCGCTCGATGATCCGCGTGCCGCTGCGCGAGGGCCGCACCCTGCATCACGACATCGAGGGCCGCCATGGCGCGGGCCGCGTGGTGATGCGCACGGCCGTTCCCGGTACCGGGATCATCGCCGGTGGTCCGATGCGCGCCGTGTTCGAGATGCTGGGCCTGCAGGATGTTGTGGCGAAGTCGCTGGGGTCGCAAAACCCCTACAACATGATCCGCGCCACGATCGACGGCCTGAAGAAGGAAGCCTCCCCCCGGATGATCGCGCAGCGCCGCGGCAAGAAGGTGGGCGACATCCTGAAGAAGGACGAGGCGCCCGCGGCGGCCGAGCCCGAAGCCGCCCCGGCCGAAGCGTAAGGAGAGCGGACAATGGCAAAGACGATCGTCGTCAAGCAGGTGGGTTCGCCCATCCGCCGCCCGGCCATCCAGCGCGACACGCTGAAGGGTTTGGGACTGAACAAGATGAACCGCACGCGCGAGCTGGAGGATACGCCTTCGGTGCGCGGCATGGTCGCGAAGATCTCGCACCTGGTGGAGATCATCGAAGAGCGCGGCTGAGGCTGGTTCTGACCTGAGAGATTGAAGCGCCCCGGTCCGATGGATCGGGGCGTTTTCTAATTGGCCTTGTGCAATCAGAAGTCCACTCGATCGCCCGACAATCTCTTGAACTCCTTCAGAAAAAGCGCGCATTCGCGCCGAGCGTCTTCGTTGCCGATGGTGGCCGCGACTCGCAGAAATGATAGCACGCCTCGGTAGACATAGTTCCACATGTCATGCTCATGATCCTTCCGAAACGGATTGTTTGGCGACGGTGCGGTGACGAAAAAACTGCTTTCTGGGTCATACATTTCCATGACCTGGCTTGATGCTGCGTGTACGTAGCCGGACAATGTGAAGTGTATGGCCAGCGCATTGTTCGATACTTCGAAGGGGTTATCTCCTGTCCCAACGTAGCTAGCCAAGTAGTTGATAATCTTCCTTCGGGAGGGAGCGCTCCGGCCCTTCACTCTCTGACCTTCTTCCAGACTTTCCAAAGCGATTTCCTCTGCAAAAAACGCGTCCAAATAGTCTGTGAGAAGGCGCGGCGCCGGGTGCTGTCGCGACGCGTGCGCCAAGAACGTTACATCTTCCTCAATGTCGTGAAGCATTCTGCAGAGCGCGATCTGTTCCTGGAAGAGGCCTTGCTCCAACAGCAGAAAGGTGGCTCTTAGCCCCGATATGACGCGAGCGAGTTGCTGAATCATCGCTTGGTCGGGGCGCTTTTCGACAAATCGGAACGTCGTCAGTCCCTTCTGGTCGATACGTTGGGGAGGTGGGATGCTTCGGCAAAGCGCTTGGTGCTGTCGATCCATCCAGTCGAACGTTCGTTCGTAGAGAGCTTTCATCTCATTCTCCCAAGCGCTTCCGCCAGGGTATCTGGGGTACTCCCCTTGATCCAAGACATACTTCAGCTTATACGCCCCCGGTCGGGTCTTCCCGACTCACATGAACCAAAAAACGCCGTGGTCGGCCGCTCCCGTCGCTGGGGGCCGCATCCGGCAAGGAGAAGCGACATGAAACTGAACGAACTTCACGACAACGAGGGTGCGACCCACCGTCGCAAGCGCGTCGCCCGCGGCCCCGGTTCGGGCAAGGGCAAGACCGCCGGGCGCGGTATCAAGGGTCAGAAATCGCGCTCGGGCGTGGCCATCAACGGCTATGAGGGCGGCCAGATGCCGCTTTACCGGCGCCTGCCGAAGCGCGGCTTTTCCAAGCCGAACCGCAAGACCTTCGGCGTGGTGAACCTGGGCCTGATCCAGAAATTCATCGACGCCGGCAAGCTGGATATCAAAGCGCAGATCACCGAGGACGCGCTGGTCGCGGCCGGCCTGACCAACCACAAGCGCGACGGCATCCGCGTGCTGGCCAAGGGCGAGATCACCGCGAAGATCGACCTGGCCGTGACCGGCGCATCGAAGACCGCAGTCGAGGCGATCGAGAAGGCCGGCGGCAAGGTCACGCTTTCGGTAGCGGCGGCGGCTGAAGCGGCCCCGGCAGAATAAGAGGTTGTGAGCGGGCCCGATCCCGCTTACATCGTCTTCCAAGGATTTCCTGCGCCGCCGACCGGAAACCCGGGCTGGCGGCGCTGTGATGAAAGAGATCAAGCATGGCATCTGCTGCAGAGCAAATGGCGGCGAACCTCAGTTGGGGCGCCCTGGGCAAGGCCACCGACCTTCGCCAACGGATTCTGTTCACCCTCGGTCTGCTGATCGTCTATCGGCTGGGCACCTATATCCCGGTCCCCGGCATCGACGGCGCGGCCCTGCGCGACTTCATGGAGAAGGCGAGCCAGGGCGTCGGCGGCATGCTGGCAATGTTCACCGGCGGCGCGCTGACCCGGATGGGCGTCTTCGCGTTGGGGATCATGCCCTACATCACTGCCTCGATCATCGTGCAGTTGCTGGTGACCATGGTTCCGTCCTGGACCGCGCTGAAGAAAGAGGGCCAGCAGGGCCAGAAGAAGATCAACCAGTACACCCGCTACGGCACGGTGGGGCTGGCCACCTTCCAGGCCTGGGGCATCGCCAAAAGCCTTGAACTGGGCCATCTGGCGCAGAACCCGGGCTATTTTTTCCAGATCTCGGTGGTCATCACCCTGGTCGGCGGCACCATGTTCCTGATGTGGCTGGGCGAGCAGATCACCAGCCGCGGCATCGGCAACGGCATTTCGTTGATCATCTTCGTCGGCATCATCGCCGAGGTTCCCGCCGCGCTGGCGCGCTTCCTCAGCCAGGGCCGCGAGGGGGTGGTCTCGCCCGCGGTGATCGTGGGCGTCCTGATCATGGTGGTGGTGACGATCGCGTTCGTGGTGTTCATGGAGCGGGCGCTGCGAAAGCTGCATATCCAATATCCACGTCGCCAGGTCGGGATGAAGATCTACGATGGCGGTTCGTCCCACCTGCCTATCAAGGTGAACCCCGCCGGCGTCATCCCCGCGATCTTCGCCTCGTCGCTGCTTCTGCTGCCGACCACGATCTCTACCTTCTCGGGCAGCCAGACGGGGCCGGTCATGGCGACCATCCTGGCCTATTTCGGTCCCGGCCAGCCGCTGTATCTGGCGTTCTTCACCGCGATGATCGTGTTCTTCACCTATTTCTACACCCATAACGTCGCCTTCAAGGTTGACGACGTGGCGGACAACCTCAAAAGCCAGAACGGCTTTGTGCCGGGCATCCGGCCGGGCAAGAAGACCGAGGAATACCTGGAATACGTCGTGAACCGGATCCTCGTGCTTGGCTCGGCCTATCTTGCACTTGTCGGCCTGCTTCCGGAGATTTTGCGCAACCAGTTCTCCATTCCGTTCTACTTCGGCGGCACCTCGGTGCTGATCGTGGTTTCGGTGGCGATGGATACCGTCAGCCAGGTGCAGTCGCATCTGCTTGCGCATCAATACGAAGGACTGCTTGAGCGTTCGCAGCTGCGCGGCAAGAAGCGCACGGGCGCGACCAAGAAGAAGGCTCCTTCGCGCCGATGACCAATCTCATTCTTCTTGGACCGCCGGGCGCCGGCAAGGGCACCCAGGCGAAGCGTCTCGTCGATCAGCGCGGCATGGTGCAGCTGTCTACCGGGGATATGCTGCGCGAAGCCATGGCAAGCGGATCGGAACTGGGCCGGCGGGTCAAGGACGTGATGGCGCGGGGCGATCTGGTCTCTGACGATATCGTGATCGGGCTGATCGGTGAGAAGCTGGAAGCGGGGGGCGAGGGCGGCTTTATCTTCGACGGCTTCCCGCGGACGTTGGCGCAAGCGGATGCCTTGGCCGCGGCGCTGGCGGCGGCGGGGCAGGGCCTGGACGCTGTGATCGAGATGCGCGTGGACGACGCGGCATTGGCCGAGCGGATCACCGGGCGCTACACCTGCGGCAATTGCGGCGCCGTCTATCATGACAAGACGCGGCCGACGAAGGTCGAAGGCGTCTGCGACGAATGCGGATCGACCGACCTGCGCCGCCGGCCGGATGACACCGAAGAAGCACTGCGCAACCGGCTGATGGAATATTACAAGAAAACCTCGACGCTGATCGGCTATTACTACGCCAAGGGTCAGCTTTCGGTCGTGGACGGGCTGGCCCCGATCGAGGAAGTCGGCGCCGCGATCGACGCGGTGCTGGACGTCGATTGACCGGTGGATCCCACGACCGGGACCGCGCGCGCACTGCCTGCCGTTTCGGGATGCGGGACTTGCGTGATGTTCACCATCACTTTCGTTCCGCGGTCTTGACGTTCGGGTGAAAACCCCTTAGGTCACGGCGTCCCGCTTGGGAATCATCTTGACATGCAAGGTGACATCAACCGGCCCGAAGCCGCGCGTTTCGGGCCTCGATCGTGAAAAAAGGTTCTGGGGTTACGGAACCGCGTCGAAAGGAAAGAACTTGGCTCGTATCGCTGGCGTCAATATTCCGACGGGGAAGCGCGTCCCCATCGCGCTTACCTATATCCACGGCATCGGTCACCACGCCGCCGAAGAGATCTGCAAGGCGGTCAACATCGACCTGACCCGCCGTGTGAACGAACTTTCGGATGCCGAGGTTCTGGCCATCCGCGAACATATCGACGCGAACCTGACGGTCGAAGGCGATCTGCGCCGCGAAGTCGCGACCAACATCAAGCGTCTGATGGACCTGGGCTGCTACCGTGGTCTGCGCCATCGCCGCAACCTGCCCGTGCGCGGTCAGCGCACCCACACCAATGCCCGCACGCGCAAAGGCCCCGCGAAGGCCATTGCCGGCAAGAAGAAGTAAGGGGAGGCAGGAAAGATGGCTCGTGACAAGCGCGCACCGAAGCGCAAGGAACGCAAGAACATCGCCGCTGGCGTGGCGCATGTGAACAGTTCGTTCAACAACACCAAGATCCTGATCTCGGATGTGCAGGGCAACGCGATCTCGTGGTCGTCGGCCGGCACGATGGGCTTCAAGGGCTCGCGCAAGTCGACGCCCTATGCCGCCCAGATGGCCGCCGAAGATGCCGGCCGCAAGGCGCAGGAACATGGCGTGAAGACGCTGGAAGTCGAAGTGCAGGGGCCCGGCGGTGGCCGCGAATCGGCGCTGCGCGCGCTGGCCGCGGTCGGCCTGACCATCACTTCGATCCGCGATGTCACGCCGCTGGCGCACAACGGCTGCCGCCCGCCGAAGCGTCGCCGCGTCTGATCCGGAAGATTTTTCCCCGGGCCGTGCCTTGGTGGCGCGGTCCGGGTTCGTCATTACTGATCCTCGGGCGTCCGCCGCTTTCGGTCATGAGCAGCGGACAAGAATGGAGGCGACACGCATGATCCACAAGAACTGGCAGGAATTGATCAAGCCGACCCAGCTGGACGTCAAGCCGGGGGCCGATGCCAGCCGTCAGGCGACGGTCGTGGCCGAACCGCTGGAACGCGGCTTCGGTCTGACGCTCGGCAACGCGCTGCGCCGGGTGCTGATGTCCTCGCTGCAGGGCGCCGCGATCACCAGCGTTCAGATCGACAACGTCCTGCATGAATTCTCCTCGGTCGCTGGCGTGCGCGAGGATGTCACCGACATCGTGCTGAACCTCAAGGGTGTCGCGCTGCGCATGGATGTCGAGGGGCCGAAGCGGCTGTCGATCTCGTCCAAGGGGCCCGGCGTCGTCACCGCCGGCGACATTTCGGAATCGAGCGGGATCGAGGTTCTGAACAAGGATCATGTGATCTGCCATCTCGACGACGGCGCCGATCTGTTCATGGAACTGACCGTGAATACCGGCAAGGGCTATGTCGCGGCCGACAAGAACCGCCCCGAGGACGCGCCCATCGGCCTGATCCCGATCGACGCGATCTATTCGCCGGTGAGGAAGGTCAGCTACGAGGTCACGCCGACCCGCGAGGGCCAGGTGCTGGACTATGACAAGCTGACGCTGAAGGTGGAAACCGACGGCTCGCTGACCCCGGATGACGCGGTGGCCTATGCCGCGCGCATCCTGCAAGATCAGCTGTCGATTTTCGTGAACTTCGAAGAGCCCGAGCAAGCCGGGCGCGGCGCCGAGGATGACGGGCTGGAGTTCAACCCGCTGCTGCTGAAGAAGGTCGACGAGCTGGAGCTGTCGGTGCGTTCGGCGAACTGCCTGAAGAACGACAACATCGTCTATATCGGCGACCTGATCCAGAAGACCGAAGCCGAGATGCTGCGCACCCCGAACTTCGGCCGCAAGTCTCTGAACGAGATCAAGGAAGTGCTTTCGGGCATGGGCCTGCACCTTGGCATGGATGTCGAGGACTGGCCGCCGGAGAACATCGAGGATCTGGCGAAGCGGTTCGAAGACCAGTTCTGAGGTCCGCGTTTCGCGAAGATTGGCGGCGGGTCCTTCGGGGCCCGCCGTTTTCTTTCGGCCCCAACGTTTTCTTAACCACGCGGGGCTAGAACGGGGCCGAAGGAACGAGGCCCGCGATGATCGTCAGCGACCGTTGGATCTGGCTGCACATGCCAAAATGTGCGGGCACCGCGACCGAACAGCTGCTGCAGCGCGCGTTCGGTGCCGACCCTGCGGTGCGGTTTGATCCGGTCGGGCCGGACCAGCCGGTGATCTGGCATGAAAGCCTTGCCGAAAGGGCGGCGCGGGTGCCCGGCTTCGCGGCGGACGGACGCGCGGTGATCGCCAATATCCGCCGCCTGCCACTGTGGTTGCTGTCACGGGTGCATTTCGAGGTTCAGCGCTATGGCGCCCCGGCCGTCGTCGACCGCGAGGTGCTGTGTTCGGGGCGCTTCCGGCCAGTTCCCAAAGGCGTTGTGAAGCCCCTGCGCCGCGCGGATGACGAAATCGCCCGCTTCGCCGACGGCGTGACCCATTGGCTGCGTTGCGAGCATCTGGCGCAGGATATGGAAGCGGCTTTCGCAATCCCGATCCCGCCGCGCGACGCACGTGCGCGCGTCAACGCGACGACGCTGAACTACATCAAGGATCCGGCCTTCTGGTTCACCCAGGCGGAGGTGGACGCGCTATATGCGGCCAATCCGCTATGGGCGGGGATCGAGGCGGAATGCTACGGCGGACTGCTGCGATTGTCCGGCGACTGACGCGCGGGTGCGCTGCTGCCCCCGCAAAGACAGGGTTTACAAGGCCCTGATCGCAGTCTACAGAGCAGCGTCCCATCAACGGGATGGGCCCTCGGGCCCCAAGGGGTGCGGTCCTCTACGCAAGGACCGCCGGACAAAGTAAAACGCTAGGAGAAGACACATGCGTCACGCCCGCGGCTATCGCCGCCTTAACCGCACGCACGAACATCGCAAGGCACTGTTCGCCAACATGGCCGGCTCGTTGATCGAGCATGAGCAGATCAAGACGACTTTGCCGAAAGCCAAGGAACTGCGCCCGGTTGTCGAAAAATTGATCACCCTCGCCAAGCGCGGCGATCTGCATGCGCGCCGCCAGGCGGCGTCGCAACTGAAGCAGGACGCCTATGTCGCGAAACTGTTCGAGGTGCTCGGCCCTCGCTACAAGGAGCGCCAGGGCGGTTATCTGCGCGTCCTGAAGGCCGGTTTCCGGTACGGCGACATGGCGCCGATGGCGATTATCGAATTCGTCGATCGCGACCCCGCTGCGAAGGGCGCCGCCGACAAGGCCCGCGTCGCCGCCGAGGACGACGCCGAGGACTGAGCCCCGTGTAGGGGTGTTCCCCCTATGAAATGAGGGACCACAGGCCTATTTTCGGCCCGTCGCGCGTGGTGCGGCGGGCCATTCTATTTGCATCGTGTTTTCCGCACCGGGGGTTCTGGACGCTGACGAGGGCCGGTTGATCGCGGCCTGGTCGGCTGGAACCCTGCCTGCATCGGTTCAGTCGCCCCTGGCAACCGGCCCAAAACTGGGCGTGCGCGGCTTGTCTGCATCACGACCGCCCCGGGATGGCCGGCGCGGTCGTGATGCAGACAAGCCGCTTTAGATGCGTTACCACCGCATCTTTCATGCGGTGGTCTGGCGGTGGACGAATCTCCAATCTAAGGTTGACGCAGAATCGTTCAACCTGTCCAAAAAGACATGTCCAACCAGCTAGAGATCGACAGGCAAATACGGAAGCTCGGGCCGATGGCTCCGATGGGCTATTCCATCGGCTTGCATATCCGGTTCTCGGCGCCGCTGATGATGTTCCAGGGCTATGATCAAAGCTGGCTGGATCACTACACCGAAAACGGATTCGTCCTGCGCGATCCTATGGTCGCATGGGGGTTCTCGGCGACCGGTTGGATCCGCTGGAGCGACGAAAGGGTGCCCGATCCCTTCGGCATTCTGGGAGAGGCCGAGCAGTTCGGACTGCGCTACGGGGTGACCATCTCCTGCGGGCCGATCAAGTCGCGCACCATCGCCAGCTTTGCCAGGGCGGACCGGGAATACACCAATGAAGAGGCCGGGCTCATCGAGCCGATCGTCAACCAGTTGCATGTGTTGACCGAGCCTCCGGAAGAGCTGACCAAGGCGCAGGTCGAGGCCCTGCGCTGCATCGCGGGCGGGCTTCGGCACGCGGCGGCGGCCGACAAGCTGGGGATTTCGGAAAGCGCTCTCAAAGCGCGGATTTCCTCGGCACGCGACCGCCTGATGGCCAGGACCACGGCAGAGGCAATTCAAAGGGCAAAAGACAGCCGACTTATCTGACGCGAACCGACCCCCCGGTTTTCGTGTATCCTAGTTGCTGCAGGCAGGAGGCTAACATGCAGACGACGACACTATCTTTCGCCAATTTGCACAATCATGGCGAGCTATTCGCGAACATGCTGCGCGCGCGGCGCGAGCTGTTCATCGTTCACAACAAATGGAACCTGCCCGAGGCGATGGGCATGGAATACGACCAATACGATACGCCGGCCAGCCGCTGGGTCGTGGTGCACGACGAATACGGTCAGGTCCTGGCCGGTAACCGGCTGACCCCGACAACCACCAAATGCGGGATCTACAGCTACATGATCCGCGACGCGCAGCGTGGCCTGCTGGAAACGATCCCCTCGAACCTGCTTTACGACGAGGCGCCGGTGTCGGACGAGATCTGGGAAAGCTCGCGGCTGTTCGTGGCGCATGACGTGCCGGCCTCGATCCGGCGTCAGGTGCATGCGCGGCTGATCACCGAAATCGGCGTGTCGTCCCGGCAGATGGGCGCCAGCAAATGCCTGACGCTTCTGGCGGCCACCTGGCCGCGCTGGTCGAAGCGCGTGAATGTCGACATGAAGGCCATGGGCCCGGTGATGGAGATCGAGGGCATCGCCAACCAGGTCGTCGAGATGGATTTCAGCGCCCAACTGCACTGAGCCTCAGCGCGTGCGGGCAAGGGGCGGTGTGTCTGCGGCCAGGTTCCCGAGCGCGCCCTTCAAATCGCGCCGAACCGGTGGCAAAAGGCCAGCGCCAAAGAGGGAGGTCCCTGATGAAAGCGCTTGCAACCTTGCTTGCCGTCCTGCTGATCGGCGGGGCGGCGATGGCAGGGACGACGGTTCCGACCAGCCGCGCGCAGGTCACGCTGTCTTTCGTCCCGATCGTGAAAGAGGCCACGCCCGCGGTCGTCAATATCTACGCCAAGACGGTAGTGCGACAGCAAAGCCCCTTCGCCGGTGATCCCTTCTTCGGAGAGCTGTTTCGCCAGCTCGGCCCCGGCCAGCCGCGGGTCGAGAATTCCTTGGGTTCGGGGGTGATCCTGTCGCCCGACGGGCTGGTGGTGTCGAACTACCACGTCGTTGGCCGGGCCACCCAGATCCGGGTGGCGCTGAACGACCGGCGCGAATTCAGGGCGCATGTGATTCTGGCGGACAAGCGGCTGGACCTTGCGGTGCTGAAGCTTGATGGAGCGCATGGCCTGCCTTCGCTGCCGCTGCGCAACTCCGACACGGTCCAGGTGGGCGAACTGGTGCTGGCGATCGGCAATCCGTTCGGCATCGGGCAGACGGTTTCGAACGGGATCATCTCGGGGCTGGCGCGTTCGGGCGTGTCGCTGGGGGGGCGCGGCTATTTCATCCAGACCGATGCGGCGATCAATCCGGGAAATTCGGGCGGCGCGCTGGTCGACATGTCGGGTCGGCTGGTGGGGATCAACTCGTCGATCCTGACGCGATCCGGCGGGTCGAACGGCATTGGCTTCGCGATCCCGTCGAATCTGGTGGCGCAATTCCTGAAGCAGGCCGAGGCGGGTGCGAAGCGGTTTCAGCGCCCCTGGGCGGGGGTGAAGGCACAGACCGTCACGGCGTCGCTGGCCGACAGCCTGGGGCTGGATCGTCCCGAAGGGGTGCTGGTATCGGGGCTTGCGCCGGCCAGCCCCTTCGCCAAGGCAGGGCTGAAGCGCGGCGACATCATCCTGACGGTGGGCGGCGAACCCGTCGACAGCCCCGAAGAGATGCTGTTTCGGATGACCACCCTCGGCATCGGTACCCAAACGCAGGTGGGCTTTCTGCGTCGCGGCACCAAGGCGACCGCCACGCTTTCGCTGATCGCGGCACCAGAGACGCCGCCGCGCGACGCGCTGACGATCACCTCGGATCAGAACGTCTTCGACGGGCTGGCATTGTCGCGCATCAATCCGGCGGTGATCGAAGAGATGGGCCTACCGGAAACCGCCAAGGGGGTCGTGGTGACCGCGACGCATGGCTCTTCGGGCCAGACCGGGCTGAAGCCGGGCGATGTGATCCTGGGCATCAACGGCCGCGCGGTCCATACGCCCGCCGGCGTGCGGCGCGCCGGGCAGGATATGCGCAACTACTGGCGTCTGCTGATCGTGCGCGGCGGTCAGCGCATCCGCCTGCAATTCAGCCTGTAGCCGCCGCCGTCCTTCCGCTTGCGCCGCATGGGTCCCCGTCTTGCCTCCCCCCTCGTCTTCCCCTGCGCGGCCGGGTAATCTGGCACGCATGAGTGACCTGTTCGACAAGCTGCCCGGGGATGAGCCCACGCCACAGGCCCCGCGCCCGCTGGCCGACCGCCTGCGTCCCCGCGCGCTGGCCGAGGTGATCGGCCAGGACCATGTGCTTGCGCCCGAGGGGCCGCTGGGCGCGATGCTGGCCGCGCACAGCCTGTCGTCGCTGATCCTGTGGGGGCCGCCCGGCGTGGGCAAGACCACCATCGCCCGGCTTCTGGCCGACGAGACAGAGATGACCTTCGTCCAGATCAGCGCGATCTTCACCGGGGTGCCGGAGCTGCGCAAGGTGTTCGAGGCGGCAAAGCTGCGGCGCCGCAACGGCCAGAGCACGCTGCTGTTCGTGGACGAGATCCACCGTTTCAACAAGGCCCAGCAGGACGGCTTTCTGCCGCATATGGAGGACGGCACGATCCTTTTGGTCGGGGCCACCACAGAAAACCCCAGTTTTGAGCTGAACGCCGCCCTTCTGAGCCGCGCGCAGGTCATCGTGCTGGAGCGCCTGGATCTGGCCGATCTGGAACGCCTGGCGCAGCGCGCCGAGAAGGATCTGGGCCGCGCCCTGCCGCTGACCGGCGATGCCCGCGACGCGCTGCTGGAAATGGCCGATGGCGACGGGCGCGCGCTTTTGAACCTGATCGAGCAGGTGACGGCCTGGAAGGTCGCCAAGCCGCTCGACCGTGCCGCGCTGGCGCAGCGGCTGATGCGGCGCGCGGCGAAATACGACAAGTCCGGCGACGAGCATTACAACCTGATCTCGGCGCTGCACAAATCGGTGCGGGGGTCCGACCCGGACGCGGCGCTCTATTGGTTCGGGCGGATGCTGGAGGGCGGCGAGGATCCGCGCTATCTGGCGCGCCGCATCACCCGCATGGCGGTAGAGGACATCGGGCTGGCCGATCCGCAGGCGCAGACCCATTGCCTGCACGCCTGGGAACTTTATGAACGCCTCGGCAGCCCGGAGGGCGAGTTGGCGCTGGCGCAGGCGGTGATCTACCTGGCGCTCGCGCCGAAATCGAATGCGGGCTACATGGCCTACAAGGCGGCGCGGGCGGCGGCGCAGAAAACCGGATCGCAGATGCCGCCCAAGCACATCCTGAACGCGCCGACGGGGATGATGCAGGATCAGGGCTATGGTGCGGGCTATGCCTATGATCACGACGCCGAGGATGGCTTTTCGGGGCAGAACTACTTCCCCGAGGGCATGAAGCGCCCTGTGTTTTACGCCCCGCCCGAAAGGGGCTATGAACGCGAGTTGAAGAAGCGAGTCGAGTATTTCGCCAAGCTTCGCGCGAAGCGGCAGGGCGGCTGAGGCCCGCGCGCACAGGCAAGGGAAGCGCCTATATGTTGACGACGGTTTTACAGGTCGCCCTGGGTGGCGCGATCGGGGCTTCGGGCCGCTATCTGCTGGGGGTGGCGATCGGCCACAACATCCACAACAGCCCGATCCCGCTGGGCGTTCTGGCGGCGAATATCATCGGCTCCTTCCTGATGGGGGCGTTGGTGGTGTTCCTAGGCCAGAAGGGGCTGACCCATTGGAACGCCTTCCTCGCCACCGGGGTACTGGGCGGCTTCACCACCTTCTCGTCGTTCTCGCTGGAATCATGGCGGCTGATCGACACCGGGCGCTATGAGCTGGCGATCACCTATATCATGCTTTCGCTCGTGCTGTCGCTGATCGCGCTGATGGGCGGCGTGGTGATCATGCGGGGGATGCTGACGGCATGAGCGAGGTCAAACAGCTGACGGTTTCAGCCGACGAGGGCGAGCAGCGGCTTGACCGATGGCTGAAGCGGCGGTTTCCGCAGATCACGCAGGGCCAGGTGGAAAAGATGTGCCGCACGGGCCAGGTGCGGGTGGATGGCGGCCGGGTGAAGGCCAATGCCCGCGTCGCCCCGGGGCAAAGCGTGCGCGTGCCGCCGCTGCCCGGTGCCGATGCGCCCAAACCCGCGAAGGCGGCCGGCGTCAGCGACGCGGACGCCGGGATGATCCAGGCCGCGGTGCTTTACCGCGACGACCATATCATCGTGCTGAACAAGCCCCCGGGCCTGCCCAGCCAGGGCGGCAGCGGCCAAGGCAACCGCCATGTCGATGGGCTGGCCGAGGCGCTGAAATTCGGCCGCTCCGAGAAACCCGCGCTGGTGCACCGGCTGGACAAGGACACCTCGGGCGTGCTGCTGCTGGCGCGTGCGCCGCGCATCGCCCGGGCGCTGTCCGAGGCCTTCCGCCACCGCGATACGCGCAAGATCTACTGGGCCGCTGTCGCCGGCGTGCCGCACCCGAAGATGGGCACCATCCGCTACGGTCTGGTGAAGGCGCCGGGCCGGGGTCGCGGCGGCGAGGGCGAAAAGATGCGTTGCGTGATGCCCGATCAGGTCGCCGCGACCGAGGGCGCCAAGCGCGCCACCACCGATTACGCGGTGCTTGACGCGCTGGCCACGCGGGCGGCCTGGATGGCGCTGGTGCCGATCACCGGGCGCACGCATCAGCTGCGCGCCCATATGGCCGAGATCGGCCACCCGATCGTCGGCGACGGCAAATACGGAGGCTCGGGGCAAGAAAACCTGGGCGACGGCTGGGGCGCCCAGCTGGGCGGCGAGATCAGCCGCAAGCTGCATCTCCATGCCCGCTCGCTGACCATCACCCATCCGATCACCAAGCGGCAGATGACCTTCACCGCGCCGCTGCCCGACCACATGAAGCGCACCTGGAAGACGCTCGGCTGGCATGAGAACGACGTCCCCGCCGACCCCTTCGCGGAGGAAGAATGACCGCGGTTCCGTCCACCGATCTGCGCCTTGTCGTCTTCGATGTCGACGGAACACTGGTGGACAGCCAGCATGAAATCGTGGCCTCGATGCGCGCCGCCTTCAACATGCTGGGCCGCCCCGCGCCCGACCGCGAGACGATGCTGTCGGTCGTGGGCCTGTCGCTGCCGCAGGCGATGGCCGCCCTCGCGCCGGAGGTGACGAAGGACGAACTGCGCGACCTTGTCGACCGCTACCGCGCCAGTTGGGTGAGCGGGCGGACGGCCGCGCCGCTGTTTCCGGGCGCGCTTGCGGCGCTCGACGCGCTTTCGGCGCACGATGAGGTCTTGCTGGCGGTCGCGACCGGCAAGTCCCGGCGCGGGCTGGAAAAGCTGCTGACCGCCCATGACCTGGGAAGGCGGTTCGTGTCGCTTCAGGTGGCCGACGATCACCCGTCGAAGCCACATCCCTCGATGCTGATGGCGGCGCTGGCCGAGACCGGGGTCGAGGCGCATCGCGCGGTGATGGTGGGGGACACGGAATTCGACATGCAGATGGGCCGCGCCGCGGGGCTGGCGACGATCGGTGTCACCTGGGGCTATCACCCGCGTGAGCGGCTGGCGGGGGCTGACGTGCTGATCGACGATTTCGCCCTGCTCGGGGACGCGCTGGAACGGATCTGGAGGGCGTGATGGCCGAATGGGCGCCGAAACGGTTCTGGAAAGAGGCCGCCGTGGCCGACCTGCCGGAAGGCTTCGCGGTGCGCCTCGATGGCCGCCCGGTCCGCACGCCCGGCAAGGCTCCGTTGTCGGTGCCGACGCGGGCCCTGGCCCATGCGATCGCGGCGGAATGGGACGCCCAGGCAGAGCGCGTCGAGCCCGAGACCATGCCCTACACCCGCGCCGCGAACGCCGCGATCGACAAGGTCACCCCGCGCTTCGACGATGTCGCCCGGATGCTTGCCGATTACGCCGATGCCGATCTTCTGTGCTACCGCGCCGAAAGCCCCGAGGCTCTGGTCGCGCGCCAGGCCGCGGGCTGGGATCCGCTGCTGGACTGGGCGGACAAGGCGCTGGGGGCGCGGCTTGTTCCCGTCTCGGGGGTGATGCATGTGCCGCAGCCGGGCGAAAGCCTGCGCGCGCTGGGCAAGCGCGTCTTCGCGCTGACACCGTTCGAATTGACGGCACTTCACGACATGGTCACGATCTCAGGCTCGCTCGTGATCGGTCTGGCCGCGATCCAAGGACACCGCGAGATCGCCGATCTCTGGGAGGTCAGTCGAATCGACGAGGTCTGGCAGGAAGAGGCCTGGGGCATCGACGAAGAGGCCATGGAGCGCACAGAGAACAGGCGTAAGGCCTTTCATCATGCGGCAAATTTTCACGCCATGCTGCAGCGCCGCGTCTGACCTGCCGCCAATCCGTTAATACTAAAGCGACAATGCGACCCGGCCGCCTTGCCGCGCGCGGATGGGATTGGGTCCGTTTCGGACAGATTGCTTGACCTCGTCTTGGCAATTTGAACAAACTGGCTTTCACGAAGGGTCACGAACCCTTGAGTGCATGTCGGCTGAGAGGCCGATCAAAGGCCGCATTATGGAGCGGCGCAGCAGGAAGAGGTAACAATGAAGAAATCCGTAATCCTTGGCGTGGCGGGGGCTGCCAGCCTTGCGGCTGGCATGGCCACCGCGGGCACCCTGGACGAGGTCAAGCAGCGCGGCGAGTTGAACTGTGGCGTGACCACCGGCCTCGCGGGCTTTGCGGCGCCTGACGCGAACGGGGTTTGGCAGGGCTTCGACGTCGATTACTGCCGCGCGGTCGCGGCGGCCGTTCTGGGCGACCCGACCAAGGTGAAGTTCGTTCCGACCACCGGCCAGACCCGCTTTACCGCGCTTGCCTCGGGCGAGGTGGACATGCTGGCGCGCAACACCACCTGGACCTTCTCGCGCGATGTCGACCTGAAGTTCACCTTCGTCGGGATCAACTACTATGATGGCCAGGGCTTCATGGTTCCGAAGTCGCTTGGCGTGTCCTCCGCGAAGGAGCTTGATGGCGCCACCGTCTGCATCCAGACCGGCACCACGACCGAGCTGAACTTGGCCGACTACTTCAAGGCCAATAACATGAAGTACGAGCCGGTCCCGATCGAGACCAACGCCGAGGCCCAGCAGCAATTCCTGGCCGGCGCCTGCGACGTCTACACCACCGACCGTTCGGGTCTGGCCGCCACCCGCGCGACCTTCGCCAAGCCGGACGATTATGTGGTTCTGCCCGAGGTGATCTCGAAAGAGCCGCTGGGGCCGCTGGTGCGCCAGGGCGACGATCAGTGGGCCGACGTGGTGCGCTGGGTTTCGAACGCATTGGTCGAGGCCGAAGATCTGGGCATCACCTCCGCCAATATCGAGGAACTGTCGAAGGGTACCAACAACCCCGAGATCAACCGCATCCTCGGCACCGACGGCGGGCTGGGCAAGATGCTGGGGCTTGACGACGCCTGGGCCAAGCGCGCGATCGCCGCGAACGGCAACTACGGCGAGATCTTCGCCGCGAATCTGGGCGAATCGACCCCGATCGGGCTGGCCCGCGGCCTGAACGCGCTGTGGACCCACGGCGGGTTGCAGTATTCGCCGCCGTTCCGCTAATAGGCAGACACTTGGAGGGGCGCGCCGTGGCGCGCCCCTCCTTTAGCTAGCGAACAGGCTGACCAACCGCACCCGACCCGGGACTTGGCTGCCGGGCACATGAAAACCAGAATGCGGTGGTTTCAGGGGGATCTTCCGACATGGCCGACATAACGACGCCGCCGAAAGACAGCTTTCGGTTGAGCATGCTCATTTACGACACCCGGTATCGGTCGCTGACCATCCAGGTTGTGTTCATGTTTCTGCTGATGGCCGGCGCGACATGGCTTATCAACAACACGATCTACAACCTGCATGTGCTGGGCAAGGATTTCAGCTATACCTTCCTGTGGTCGCGCGCGGGCTATGACATCAACCAGCGCTTCATCGCCTACAACAGCGACGACACCCATGGCCGGGCCATGCTGGTGGGGCTGCTCAACACGCTGTTCATCGCCTTCATCTCCTGCGTCGCGGCGACTGTGCTGGGCGTGATCGCCGGCGTGCTGCGGTTGTCGAAGAACTGGGTCGTCGCGAAGCTGATGGCGATCTACGTCGAGTCGTTCCGCAACATCCCGCTGCTGATCTGGATCCTGGTGATCTTCGCGGTGATGACCGAAGCCGCCCCCGCGCCAAGCGCGTTCCGCGGCGCCGACCCCTCGGCGCATATGTGGTTCTTCGACAGCGTCGCGGTCACCAACCGGGGCGTCTATATCCCCGAACCGCTGTTCGCGCGCAGCCTTGGCAACATCGACCTGGGGATCTTCCTGGTCTCGACCGACCTTCTGGCGATCATCGCGGTCATGGTGCTTAGCATCCTTGGCTACAAGCGCCTGCAGCGCAACGCCGAGAAGGTGCAGAATGCCTCCGGGATCCGCCCGGTGACCTGGTGGAAAAGCGCCCTCATCCTGATCGCGCCGATCGTGATCTTGCTGGTCGCGCTGGGGTTCCATCTGGGCTATCCGGAACTCAAGGGCTTCAACTTCCGCGGCGGCGTCCATGCTCGCAACTCGCTGATCGCGCTGTGGGCGGCGCTGTCGATCTATACCGGCGCCTTCATCGCCGAAATCGTCCGCGCCGGCATCCTGGCGATCTCGCGCGGGCAGACCGAGGCTTCGCTGGCGCTTGGGCTCAAGCCCGGGCAGACGATGAACCTGGTGATCCTGCCGCAAGCGCTGCGGGTGATCATCCCGCCGATGATCTCGGAATACCTCAACATCACCAAGAACACCTCCCTGGCGATCGCCGTGGGGTACATGGATCTGCGTGCCACTCTGGGCGGCATCACCCTGAACCAGACCGGACGCGAGCTGGAGGCGATGCTTCTGATGATGGGCATCTACCTGGTGATCAGCCTGAGCATCTCTTCGGTGATGAATCTTTACAACCGCAGCGTCAAGCTGAAGGAGCGTTGAGATGGCCGAGCAACCCCTTCACTATGTCCGGACCGAAATGCTGGAGGCCAAGGCGCCGCCCAGTTCCCAGATCGGGCCGCTGCGCTGGGCGCGAGAGAACCTGTTCTCGGGCTGGTTCAACTCTTTGCTGACGTTGGTCTCGCTTTACGTCATCCTGACGCTTCTGGCCGGGATAGCGCCCTGGTTCGGCCATACCGTGTGGAACGCGGGATCGCTAAGCGAGTGTCGCAAGATCATCCATAACGATTTCGGCCCCAATGCCGATGGCGCCTGCTTCGCGGTGATCCACGAGCGCTGGAACCAGCTACTTTACGGCTTTTATCCCGAAAACGGCTACTGGCGCGCCAATCTGGCGCTGGTCGGGATGCTGCTGGCGATCGCGCCGATCCTGTTCAGCCAGGTGCCGCGCAAGCTGCTGTGGTTCTCGGCGCTTTATCCCTTCGCGGGCTTCTGGCTGATCTGGGGCGGTTCGCTGTGGTTTCCCGTGGCGGCGCTGCTTGGCTTCGTGGTCGGCGGGATCGCCTTTCGCCTGCTGGCCGAGAAATCGGCGGTTATGGCGGCAGCGGCGGGCTTTGTCGCGGCCTGCTTGTGGTGGTTCTTTGCCGCGGGCCCCGTGGATGAGGGTCTCAGCGCGGTGTTCCCGATTGCGCTGCAAACCGTGCAGTCGCGTGATGTCGGCGGCTTCCTTCTGTCGATCATCATCGGCATCTCGGGGATCACGCTGTCGCTGCCGCTGGGGGTTCTGCTGGCGCTGGGGCGGCAGTCGAACATGTTCTTCATCCGCACCGTATCGGTGGGCTTCATCGAATTCATCCGCGGCGTGCCGCTGATTACGCTGCTGTTCACCGCGTCGCTGCTGTTGAACTACTTCCTGCCGCCTGGCACCAATTTCGACCTGATCCTGCGCGTCGTCATCATGGTCACCCTGTTCGCCGCCGCCTATATGGCCGAGGTGATCCGCGGTGGCCTGGCGGCCCTGCCGCGCGGCCAGTACGAAGCCGCGGATGCGCTGGGCCTCGACTACTGGAAGGCGCAGCGGCTGATCATCATGCCGCAGGCGCTGAAGATCTCGATCCCCGGCATCGTCAACACCTTCATCGGGCTGTTCAAGGACACGACGCTGGTGGTGTTCATCGGGCTGCTCGATCCGATTGGCTTCATCAATGCGATCCGCGCCACTTCCGAATGGAACGGCATCTATTGGGAGCTTTATATCTTCGTCGGCGCGCTGTTCTTCGTCTTCTGCTACGGCATGTCGAAATATTCCATGTATCTCGAGCGCAAGCTCCAGACCGACCATCGCTAGGAGGGTCCAATGTCAGAACTCGTCACCGACCGTGAAGTCGACCGCTCCAAGATGAAGGTCTCGGAGGAGGTCGCGGTCCAGATCACCCGGATGAACAAGTGGTACGGGGCCTTCCATGTGCTGCGCGACATCGACCTGACGGTGCACAAGGGCGAACGCATCGTCATCGCCGGGCCGTCGGGCTCGGGCAAATCCACGTTGATCCGCTGCATCAACCGGCTGGAGGAGCATCAGGCCGGCCAGATCGTGGTGGACGGGATCGAACTGACCAATGACCTGAAGAACATCGACAAGGTGCGCTCCGAGGTCGGCATGGTGTTCCAGCATTTCAACCTGTTCCCGCACCTGACGATCCTGGAGAACTGCACCCTGGCGCCGATCTGGGTGCGCAAGACGCCGCGCCGTGAAGCGGTGGAAACCGCGATGCATTTCCTGGAAAAGGTGAAGATCCCCGAGCAGGCGCACAAATACCCCGGGCAGCTTTCGGGAGGGCAGCAGCAGCGCGTGGCGATCGCCCGGTCGCTGTGCATGAAGCCGCGCATCATGCTGTTCGACGAACCCACCTCGGCGCTCGATCCCGAGATGATCAAGGAGGTTCTCGACACCATGATCGCGCTGGCCGAGGAAGGCATGACCATGCTTTGCGTCACCCACGAGATGGGCTTTGCGCGGCAGGTGGCGAACCGGGTTATCTTCATGGATCAGGGCCAGATCGTCGAGCAGAACGAGCCCGAGGAATTCTTCAACAACCCGCAATCCGACCGCACCAAGCTGTTCCTCAGCCAGATCCTGGGGCACTAAGCGGGCCCGGGCGGCGGTTTCCGAAGGGCAGGGCGGCGCCGTCGGGCGCCGCTCACGCCGTCGTTGCCTCGGGGCAGCGCTGCCGCGTCTGCCGCCGCTTGACAGGGGCCGCGAAAGCGACAGGTTGAGGGGACAACATCGGAGAATGCCATGGACCTTCAGAACACCCAGGTGATCGCAGCCCCCCGCTCGGAGGTTTGGGCCGCGATCAACGACCCGGACGTGCTCAAGCGCTGCATCCCCGGCTGCGAGGAGATCGAGCGCGTCTCGGACACCGAGCTGGACGCCAAGATCACGCTGAAGATCGGCCCGGTGAAGGCCTCGTTCAAGGGCAAGGTGACCTATGAGGACGTCAGGGAACCCGAAAGCCTGACCCTGGCCGGCGAAGGCTCGGGCGGGGTGGCGGGTTCGGCCAAGGGCTCGGCCGACGTGACGCTGAAGGAGGTGCCCGAGGGGACCGAACTCAGCTACGAGGTGCGCGTCAACATCTCGGGCAAGATCGCGCAGCTTGGGTCCCGGCTGATCAACTCAACCGCGAAAAAGCTGACCGGGCAGTTCTTCGAGCGGCTGGAGGCGGAATTCGCCCAGGCCGAGTGACCGGATTGGTTCGGGTTTAAAATTTTAAACTTGAAGCAGTTTCGCGCGGCTGGCATGTTTCGCATGTTGGCGGCGGGAGACAGGCGATGAAGATTCTGGTTATCGGTGGGGGTCCGGCGGGCCTCTATTTCGCGATCAGCATGAAGCGGCGCGATCCGGGCCACGACGTCACCGTGGTCGAACGCAACCGCGCCGACGACACCTTCGGCTGGGGGATTGTGCTGTCGGACGAGACCCTGACCAACATGGCCGCGAACGACGCTGAGAGCGAGGCGCAGGTCCGATCGCATTTCGCCTATTGGGACGATATCGCGGTGATCCATGCCGGGCATCGCACCATGTCTTCGGGGCATGGCTTTTGCGGCATCGGGCGCAAGCAATTGCTTATGGACCTGCAGACCCGGGCGCGCGATCTGGGCGTGGATTTGCGCTTTGAAACCCCGGCGCCGCCGGTTGGGGAGGCAATGGCGGAGTATGATCTTGTGGTTGCGGCGGACGGGCTGAACAGCGGCGTCCGCACCGCGCTGGCCAAGCATTTCCGACCCGAGATCGACCTGCGACGCAACAAGTTTGTCTGGCTGGGCACCCGTCAGAAATTCGGCGATGCCTTCACCTTCATCTTCGAGAAGACCGCGCACGGCTGGATCTGGGCGCACGCCTACCAGTTCGACGCCGCGACCGCGACCTTCATCGTCGAGTGTGCGCCTGAAACCTTCGACGCCTTCGGCTTCGGCGAGATGAGCAAGGAAGAGAACGCAGCAGTTCTAGAACGGATATTCGCAAAATATCTGGGCGGCCATGCGCTGATGTCGAACGCCAACCACATCCGCGGCTCGGCCTGGCTGAATTTCCCCCGCGTTCTGTGCGAAACCTGGCACTGGAAGAACGTGGTACTGCTGGGCGATGCCTCGGCGACGGCGCATTTCTCGATCGGGTCGGGGACCAAGCTGGGGCTGGAAAGCGCGATCGCGCTGGCCAACTTCCTGAACGATGGTTCGGATATGGAAACCGCCTTCCGCCGCTATCAGGAAGACCGGCGCCTCGATGTGCTGCGGCTGCAATCGGCGGCGCGCAATTCCACCGAATGGTTCGAGGAGGTCGAGCGTTACCTCGATCTCGATCCGGTGCAGTTCAACTATTCGCTGCTGACCCGCAGTCAGCGCATCAGCCATGAGAACCTGCGCCTGCGCGACGGCGCCTGGCTGCGCGAGGCCGAGGACTGGTTTCAGGCGCGCGCGGGCGGCAATGCGGGCCATGTGCCGATGTTCGCGCCGTTCCAGCTGCGCGACATGCGGCTGAAGAACCGCGTCGTCGTCTCGCCCATGGCGCAATACAAGGCCGTCGATGGCTGCCCGACCGATTGGCATTTCGTCCATTACGCCGAGCGCGCCAAGGGCGGGGCGGGCCTTGTTTATACCGAGATGACCTGCACCAGCCCCGAGGGCCGCATCACCCAGGGCTGCCCCGGCCTTTACGCGCCGCAGCATGAGGCCGCTTGGCGGCGGCTTGTCGATTTCGTCCATGCCGAGACCGAGGCGAAGATCTGCTGCCAGATCGGCCATTCCGGCCGCAAGGGCTCGACCCAGCTGGGATGGGAAGAGATGGACGCGCCGCTGAAGGCCGGCAATTGGCCGACGTTCAGCGCCTCGGCCTTGGCCTGGTCGCCCGCCCATGCCGCGCCGAAAGAGATGGATCGCGCCGACATGGACCGGATCAAGGCCGAATTCGTCGCCGCGACAGAGATGGCCGCGCGCGCCGGCTTTGACATGATCGAACTGCACGCCGCGCATGGTTATCTGATCTCCTCCTTCATCTCGCCAAAATCGAATGTTCGTTCGGATAGCTATGGCGGCAGCCTGGAAAACAGGATGCGCTACCCGCTGGAGGTGTTCCACGCGATGCGCGCGGCCTGGCCGGCGGCGAGGCCCATGTCGGTGCGGATCTCGGCCAATGACTGGGTCGGCGACGAGGGGGTGACACCCGAGGAAGCCGTCCAGATCGCCCGCGCCTTCACCGAGGCCGGCGCCGATATCATCGATGTCTCGGCCGGCCAGACCTCGACCGAGGCGCGGCCGGTCTATGGCCGGATGTTCCAGACGCCGTTCTCGGACCGGATCCGCAACGAGGCGGGCATCGCCACCATGGCGGTCGGCAACATCACCGAACCCGACCATGTGAATTCGATCCTGATGGCGGGGCGGGCGGATCTGGTCTGTCTGGCGCGTCCGCATCTGGCCGATCCCTATTGGACGCTGCACGCGGGCCTTGCGCTGGGCGACGAGGCGGGTGGCTGGCCGCTGCCCTATCTGGCCGGGCGCGATCAGGCCCGGCGGCTGGCCGAACGGGCCCGCGAGATGGAGCGGGTCTGATGGCGCGGCGGGTTCTGGTCACCGGCGGCGGATCGGGCATCGGGCGCGCGGTGGCGCGCGATTTCGCGGCGACGGGCGATGCGGTCACGATCTGCGGACGCAATGCCGAGGCGCTGGCCGAGACCGACGGCGGGCGCGGCATGACCTGCCGCGTGGCGGATATCAGCGACGAGGCGCAGGTTGGCGCGCTGTTCGACCGGCCTTACGACGTGGTCGTCGCCAATGCGGGAGCCGGGAATGCGGCGAAGCTGGCCGACACCACGCTGGAGGACTGGAACCGCACGCTGGCGGTCACGCTGACGGGGGTGTTCCTGACCTTCCGGGCGGCGCTGCCCTTGATGGGGCCGGGGGGGCGGCTGATTGCGATCGGTTCCACCGCCAGCCTGCAGGGGGGCTCTAACATCGCGGCCTATGCCGCCGCCAAGCACGGGGTGCTGGGGCTGGTGCGTTCGGTCGCGAAGGAGGTGGCGAAGAAGGGCATCACCTGCAACGCGGTCTGCCCCGGTTTCGTCGACACGCCCATGGCAGCGCGCGCGGCCGAGGGGCTGATGTCGCGTCTGGGCGTCGCGCGCGAGGAGGCCGTGGCGATGCTGTGTTCCAACAACCCCGTGAACCGACTGATCACCCCCGAAGAGGTGGCCTCTTCCGTGCTCTATCTGGCCTCGCCCGGGGCGGCGATGGTGAACGGGCACGCGCTGACGGTCTCGGGGGGCGAATTGTGAGCAACCTCTCGAAACGCCGGCTGAAGGCCTGGATCCGGCTTCTGGGCGTCACCCGCGGGGCCGAGGCGCATCTGCGCGATTACCTGCGCCGCAACCATGAGACGACGCTGCCGCGTTTCGACGTGATGGCCGCGCTTTACAGGCGGCGCGAGGGGGTGACGATGTCCGAACTCAGCCGGATGCTTCTGGTGTCGAACGGCAATGCGACCGCTGTGGTGGACCGGCTGGAAAAGGACGGACTGGTGCGGCGCCAGCCGGTGGCGACGGACCGGCGCACCGTCAAGGTGGCGCTGACGCCCGCCGGCCAGGCAGCTTTCGAGACCCAGGCAGCGGGCCACGAGGCCGAGGTGGATCGTCTGTTTTCGGGCCTGTCCGAGGCCGATCTGGACGCCCTGACCGAGATATTGAAACGCATGGGAGCGCGCGAATGACCACGATGGCGGGGTTTTCCCCGAAGCATTTCCTGTGGGAGGTGAAGCAGCGGATCGCGGTGATCCGGCTGAACCGCCCCCAGCGCAAGAACCCGCTGACGTTTCAAAGCTATGCCGAGCTGCGCGACACCTTCCGCGCGCTGACCTATGCCGAGGATGTCGATGTGGTGGTGTTTGCCTCGAATGGGGGGAATTTCTGTTCGGGCGGCGACGTGCATGAGATCATCGGGCCGCTGGTGGGCATGGAGATGAAGGATCTGTTGGCCTTCACGCGAATGACCGGGGATCTGGTCAAGGCGATGATCCATTGCGGCAAGCCGGTGATCTCGGCGGTCGATGGGATCTGCGTGGGGGCGGGGGCGATCATCGCCATGGCGTCCGATCTGCGGCTGGCGGCCCCGGCTGCGAAGACGGCGTTCCTGTTCACCCGGGTGGGGCTTGCAGGCTGCGACATGGGGGCCTGTGCGATGCTGCCGCGGATCATCGGACAGGGGCGGGCGGCGGAGCTGCTGTATACCGGGCGGTCGATGAGCGCCGACGAGGGCGCGGCCTGGGGTTTCTACAACGCGCTGCATCCGGCGGAGGCGCTGGAGGCGGCGGCGATGGCGCTGGCGGCGCGGATCGCGGCGGGGCCGACCTTCGCGCATGGGATCACCAAGACGCAGCTTGCCCAGGAATGGAACATGGGGCTGGATCAGGCGATCGAGGCCGAGGCGCAGGCGCAGGCGATCTGCATGCAGACGCGCGATTTCGAGCGGGCCTACCGGGCGTTTGTCGCCAAGGAACAGCCGGTGTTCGGGGGCGATTGAGGGGCGGCGGCGGGGGGCCTCGGCCCCCCGCGCCCCCCGACCGAGGGGCTGTCTGCCCCTCGGACGCCCCGAGAGTATTTGGACCAAGATGAAAGGAAGAGGGTTTGGATCGGTCGTTTCTGGAATGGCCCTTTTTCGAGGATCGGCATCGCGCGCTGGCCGAGGAGTTGGAGGAATGGTGCGCGCGGCATCTGCCGGTGGATCACGGCGATGTGGATGCGGCCTGCCGGGGGCTGGTGGCGGCGCTGGGCGCGGGCGGCTGGCTGAGGCATTCCGGCGCGGGTGCGGATGAACGGCTGGATGTGCGTGCTCTGTGCTTGATCCGCGAGACGCTGGCGCGGCATGACGGGCTGGCGGATTTCGCCTTTGCCATGCAGGGGCTGGGGATGGGGGCGGTAAGCCTCTTTGGCAGCCCCGAACAGCGCGCCTGGCTGGAGAAGACGCGCGCCGGGCGGGCGATTTCGGCCTTCGCGCTGACCGAGCCGGGGGCCGGGTCGGACGTGGCCAATACCGCGACCACGGCCGAGGCCGTGCAGGGCGGCTGGGTGCTGAACGGTGAGAAGACCTATATCTCGAACGGCGGCATCGCGGATCTCTACGTCGTCTTCGCGCGCACCGGCGAGGGGCCGGGGTCGAAGGGGCTTTCAGCCTTCCTGATGCCGGCGGACAGCGCTGGGCTGGAGGTGGTCGAGCGCATCGAGGTGGTGGCGCCGCATCCGCTGGCGCATCTGCGCATGACGAATGTGGAACTGCCCGAGAGCGCCCGGATCGGGGCGCCGGGCGCCGGGTTCAAGGTGGCGATGTCGGTGCTCGATGTCTTTCGCGCGACGGTGGGAGCGGCGGCGCTGGGCTTTGCGCGCCGGGCGATGGACGAGGCGCTGGCGCGGGTGCGGCTGCCGCGGGCGGGCGGCGGCTGCCTGGCCGATCTGCAGCTGGTTCAGGGGCATGTCGCCGACATGGTGCTGAAGGTCGATGCGGCGGCGCTGCTGATCTATCGCGCGGCCTGGGTGAAGGACATGGGCGCGGCCCGCGTCAGCCGCGAGGCGGCGATGGCCAAGCTTTATGCGACCGAGGCCGCGCAAGAGGTGATCGATGCCGCGGTGCAGCTGCATGGCGGCGACGGGGTGCGCAAGGGGTTTGCGGTGGAAAGCCTCTACCGCGAGATCCGGGCGCTGCGCATCTACGAGGGGGCAAGTGACGTGCAGCGTGTGATCATCGCGCGCGCCGCCCTTCAGGGGGCGGACGCATGAGCCACGAGATCCTGAACCCCCGCAACTGGAAGCCCGCCAAAGGCTATGCCAACGGCATCGCCGCCGAGGGGCGGATGATCTTTTGCGGCGGGCTGATCGGCTGGAACGGGGATCAGGAGTTCGAGACAGACGATTTCGTGGGACAGGTCGCGCAATGCCTTCGCAACATCGTCGCCGTGCTGGCCGAGGGCGGCGCGGCGCCCGAGCATCTGGTGCGGCTGACCTGGTACGTCACCGACAAGCGCGAATACCTTGCCCGGCTAACCGAAGTTGGCGCGGTCTACCGCGAGGTCATCGGCCGGCATTTCCCGGCGATGGCGCTGGTGCAGGTGGGGGCGCTGGTCGAGGACCGCGCCAAGGTGGAGATCGAGGCGACGGCCGTGGTGCCGCGGCCCTGAGGGAGAGAGGATATGCTTGGACCGACCGCACATCAGGATACCTTCACCCGCGACCGGCTGCCGCCGGCGGGGGAATGGCCGGAGATCCGGCTGGCCGGCTTCGACTATCCCGAGCATGTCAACGCCGGGGTCGAACTGACCGACCGCATGGTCGAGAAGGGGTTTGGAGACCACACCGCACTGATCGGCAACGGTCGGCGGCGCACCTACAAGGAACTGGCCGATTGGTCGAACCGCATCGCCCATGCGCTGGTCGAGGATTACGGGGTGAAACCGGGCAACCGGGTGCTGCTGCGTTCGGCCAACAACCCGGCGATGGTGGCTTGCTGGCTGGCGGTGATGAAGGTGGGGGCGGTGGCGATCAATTCCATGCCGCTGCTGCGCGCGGGCGAGTTGACGAAAATCGTCGACAAGGCCGAGGTCAGCCATGCCCTGTGTGACACCCGGCTGATGGAGGAACTGGTCGCCTGCGCCAAGACCTCGGATCATCTGCGCATTGTCGTGGGCTTCGACGGCACCGCCAACCACGATGCCGAGCTTGACCGGATCGCGCTGGACAAGCCGGTGACCTATCAGGCGGTGCGGACCGGCCGCGACGACGTGGCGCTCTTGGCCTTCACATCGGGCACGACCGGGGATCCCAAGGCCACGATGCATTTCCACCGCGACCTGCTGATCATCGCGGATGGCTACGCGAAGGAGGTCCTGGGCGTGGTGCCCGAGGATATCTTCGTGGGCTCGCCGCCCCTGGCCTTTACCTTCGGGCTGGGGGGGCTGGCGGTCTTTCCGCTGCGGTTCGGGGCGGCGGCGGCGCTTCTGGAGGCCGCAAGCCCGCCCAACATGATCGAGATCATCCAGAAATACCGCGCGACCGTCTGTTTCACCGCGCCCACCGCCTATCGGGTGATGCTGCGGGCGATGGACGAGGGGGCGGATCTGTCGTCGCTGCGCGCGGCGGTCTCGGCGGGCGAAACGCTGCCCGCGCCGGTCTATGAGGAATGGCGCCAAAAGACCGGCAAGCCGATGCTCGATGGCATCGGCTCGACCGAGTTGCTGCATATCTTCATCACCAACCGCTTCGACGACCACCGCCCTGCCTGCACCGGCCGGCCGGTGGACGGATACGAGGCCAAGGTGGTCGACGCCGAGGGCCGCGAACTGCCGCGTGGCGAGGTCGGCCGGCTGGCGGTGCGCGGCCCGACGGGCTGCCGCTATCTGTCGGAAACGCGGCAGAAGGACTATGTCCTGAACGGCTGGAACCTGACCGGCGACAGTTTCTATCAGGACGAAGAGGGCTATTTTCACTTCGCCGCGCGGTCGGACGACATGATCGTCAGCGCGGGCTACAATATCGCCGGGCCAGAGGTCGAGGCCGCGCTGCTGGCGCATGACGATGTGCTGGAATGCGCGGTTGTCGGCGCGCCCGACGACGACAGAGGCCAGATTGTCGAGGCGCATGTGGTTCTGGCCGAAGGGGTGGCGGCGGACGAGATGACCACGAGGCGTTTGCAAGACCATGTGAAGGCGGTGATCGCGCCTTACAAATATCCGCGGCGGATCGTCTTCACCCGCGTCCTGCCGAAGACCGAGACCGGCAAGATCCAGCGTTTCCGACTGCGAGAACCTGCATGAGCGACCCCTACGATCCCGCCAACGAAGGCGCCCGCATGGATTTTGACGGACGCATGTCCTACGGCGATTACCTGCAGCTCGACCGCGTGCTGGGGGCGCAGAAACCGCTTTCGGACGCCCATGACGAAATGCTGTTCATCATCCAGCATCAGACATCGGAGTTGTGGATGCGGCTGGCAATCCACGAGATCGGCGCGGCGCGCGCGGCGATCGGGGGGGACGATTTCGCGCAGGCCTTCAAGACCTTGGCGCGGGTGTCGCGGATCTTCGAGCAATTGAACAGCGCCTGGGATGTGCTGCGCACCATGACGCCCGCGGACTACACCACCTTCCGCGCGGCGCTGGGGCAGTCGTCGGGGTTCCAGTCATGGCAGTACCGGCTGATCGAATTCATGGTCGGCAACCGCAACCCGGCGATGATCCGCCCCCATGCCCACCACCCCGAGATCGCCGCGCTGCTGGAGACAGAGCTGACCCGTCCCTCGCTTTACGCGGCGGCGGTGGCGGCGCTGGCGCGCGGCGGGCTGGCGGTGCCGCAGGCAGTGCTGGCACGCGATCCCGCCGCGTCCTGGCAAGAGGATGAGGGCGTGCAGGCGGCCTGGGCCCAGGTCTACCGCGATCCGAGGGCGCATTGGCCCTATTACGATCTGGCCGAGAAGCTGGTGGATTTTGAGGATTACTTCCGGCGCTGGCGTTTCAACCATGTCACCACGGTCGAACGGGTGATCGGCATGAAGCGCGGCACCGGCGGCACCGGCGGCGCCAGCTATCTGCGCCGGATGCTGGAGGTCGAGCTGTTCCCCGAACTCTGGCACCTGCGCACGGTGCTCTAGGCGCCACGCATGTTCGATCGGCGTGAAATCCAGGCCCAGCTGCTGCGGCACATGTCGTCCAGATCGCGCCGCGCCTGGAAGCCGAGCAACGCCTTGGCCTTGGCCGGGTCGCCGAAGTAGCAGGCCAGATCGCCGGCGCGCCGTTCGGTCACCCGATAGGGCAGATCGCGCCCGCAGGCCTTCGAATAGGAGGCCAGCATATCCAGCACCGAATATCCCTTGCCGGTGCCCAGATTGACGATGTGGCTTTCCGCCCCCGCCATCAGCGCGTCCAGCGATTTCACATGGCCCTCGGCCAGATCCATCACATGGATGTAGTCACGCACCCCGGTGCCGTCGGGTGTGGGGTAATCATCGCCGAAGACATTAAGCGTCGGCAATTCGCCCACCGCGACCTTGGCGATATAGGGCATCAGATTGTTGGGAATGTCCCGGGGGTCCTCACCGATCAGCGCGCTTTCATGGGCCCCCGCGGGGTTGAAATAGCGCAGGATCCCATGGCGCCAGCGCGCATCCGAGCCCGCCACCTGGCGGATGATCTGCTCGCCCATCAGCTTGGTCAGCGCATAGGTCGAGGCATAGCCAAGTTCGGCCTCTTCGGGGATCGGCCAGTCCTCGGTCTCGGCATAGACGGTGGCCGAGGAAGAAAAGACGATGCGAAACACGCCCGCGTCGCGCATCGTCATCAACAGGTTCACCAGGCCGGTGCAATTGGTCTCGATATATTCCAGCGGGATGGTTTGGCTTTCGCCCACCGCCTTGCGCGCGGCGAAATGCACCACCGCATCGATCTTGTGCGCGGCGAAGACGGCGGCGACGGCCTGCTTGTCCAGCACATCGGCGCGGTGCACCGTGACGGGGGCGCCGGTAATCACCTCCAGCCGGTCGGGCACATCCGCGCGCGCGTTCGAGAAATTGTCCAGGATGACGACCTCATAGCCCGCCTGCACCAGCGCCACATAGGTGTGTGAGCCGATGTAGCCCGCGCCGCCCGTCAGCAAGATCGTCTTCCGCATCGGTCATCCCCTGTCTGCCCGGATCCGGTGTAGCGTGATCGCTCGTCGCGTTCCAGCGGCGCGCCTCGAAAGGGTGAAATCGCGATGGCACGGGAAACAATCTGTCGCGGATTTTCGGGGAAGCGCCCGGCTCACGGCGCCGTGATGCCGCATTTCAGCCCGGTTTCCTCGCCAACCTGGCTGTCGAAGGGAATTCAGTGCCGGAGGAAAAGGCAGATGAAATTGGTGTGGTGCCTGGTGGCGTTGTTCGGACGCAAGACCGAAGCAGAGGATTGCCGTTTCAGTCTGCGGCTGCGCGCGATGGGTCGACCGCTGCCGTTGCGGCGCCGCCGCGCACAGACGCCGTTCAAAAGTCTACCGTCACGCCCGGAAGCCTGAGTTCGGCGATCAGGTCGCGCACTTCCTGGCGCGCGGCGATGTTCGACAGGTTCAGGTTTTCGACCCCGACGTCGCGCAGATCCAGAAGCGTCAGCCCGCGGGGAAAGAGTTCGCGGAAGATCACGCGTTCGGAAAAGCCGGGCGCAACACGAAAACCGATGCGGCGCGACAATTCGTCCAGCGCCTTTCCGACCTTCTTCTTGTTGTGCATCTGTTGCGCGCCAAGGCGGTTGCGCAGCACGATCCAGTCGATCGGCTTCAGCCCGGCCTGGGCGCGCAGTTGCCGCGCGCTCCACACCATTTCGGAATAGATCGAGGGGCCCAGCACCTTGCCGGTCTGCTGCTCCGTACGCGCCAGCAGGTCGAAATCGATGAAGCTGTCGTTCAGCGGCGTGATCAGCGTGTCGGCCAGCGAATGCGCCACCTGGCTAAGCCGGGTGTGAGAGCCGGGGCAGTCGATCAGGATGAAATCCGACTGCGCCTCCAGCGCCGAGACAGCGGCGGACAGGCGGTGGTCATAGACGTTCTCGTTCGGGCCGATCTTGGCGCGGTCGATTTCGGGCAGGTCGCGGTAATCGGGGGTCGGCAGGTCCAGCCCCTCGCGCGCGGCAAAGGCGCGGCGGTTCTCGACATAGCGGCCAAAGCTGCGCTGGCGCAGGTCCAGGTCGAGCGCGCCGACCCGGTGCCCCATGCGGCTAAGTGCGGTGGCGACATGCATGCAGGTGGTGGACTTTCCCGACCCGCCCTTCTCGTTTCCGACAACGATGATATGCGCCACGTTTCCGTCCCTGACCCTGGTTTCGAAGTGCCGCCGAGGTGGTTCCCCGGTCTGAATGGCGCGGCTATCGCGCGCGCGTCCACTATATGTTGAGCGCCTAGCCATTGAAAGCAGGCCGCGCAAGGGGCGAACGCAATTTCGGACGGGCGTCGCGCGAAGGGCACGCATCGGGCGGCGCCGGCCTGCAATTCGGTGGCGCCGGACCGAAATGAAAAGGCGCGCGCCCTGCGGCTGACGCATTCCGTGCTGTGGGACCTGCCTTAGGGTCAGGATGCATTGATTTCCGGCGTACCGCGTGATTCATGGCTCCGAAAAAGGAGCGGCGAACATGTCTGATCCTTTCTGGCTGACTGAGTGCGGCGGATAAGAAAACAGTCTGGGGGACTGTTTTCCCGCCAAACCAGATGGCCCGTCTGAAACCCTACTTTCCGAAGTCGCATGGTCAGCCTCGGGTCGATGACAGGCGGGTTTTGAGCGGGATTATCTTCATCAACCGCAATGGGTTAAGGTGGCGCGATGCGCCTGAAGCCTAGGGTGAGGACTCATAGCCAATAGATGACAGTTGCGGCAAGGGCGATGGCTGAGAGGAAGACCTTCGGACATCTATCGTATCGTGTTGCGACAC
>NZ_FNOB01000022.1 GCF_900106675.1 Allgaiera indica | reverse complement strand
GTGTCGCAACACGATACGATAGATGTCCGAAGGTCTTCCTCTCAGCCATCGCCCTTGCCGCAACTGTCATCTATTGGCTATGAGTCCTCACCCTAGGCACATGCGCCGCTATGGGTGGAATAACAAAAGGAATCATCTCTTCAGCTATTCATTTGTACTTCTCAAGGCCAATCCATGGCCGAAATTCAGTGTGTAACTTGTTCCGTTTTCCGTAAAGCCAAGAGAATTCTTCGTTTTCATTGCGTAGATATTCTTGATGCTCGGGGAGGTGAGCTGCTGTTGTCTGAAGCAAGTTCGATTGTTGCCTAAATTTGTATGCATGGGTGTAGATTTCTTCGAGATATTTGAAGAAATCTTCGTCAAATAGGAACCGCGCTTCCTGACTTTGAATATGAAAATTCGTAAGGGAGGCTGAAGTCAGTTTTCGATCGCTCAGTATGCCCTGTAGAAAGTCCCGGGTTCTTTCGAAAACAATATACCGCCGATCAAAAAGCCTTTCCTTCAGGTTTCCGCGGCTGACGTGCCACTGCTGCCATGCAATGCCAACGCCGAAAGCCGCTATCACTGGCGTAAGAAACGCCTTCAGATAGTCCACCCACAGCGGCAGTTGCGTGGACAGTTGCGAGGCCTCACTCACACATCCAGCTCCTCCACGAACCGCGCGTTTTCCTGGATATACTGGAACCGCAGTTCGGGCTTCTTGCCCATCAGCCGCTCGACCAGATCCCCGGTCTCGCCCGGCTCGTCCTCGTCGATCGTCACCCGGATCAGCTTGCGCGAGGACGGGTCCATCGTGGTTTCCTTCAGGTCCTTGGCGTCCATCTCGCCCAGACCCTTGAAGCGGCTCACGTCGATCTTGCCCTTGCCGCCCAGGCCCTTTTGCAGCCAGGCCTCCTTCTCGGCCTCGTCCAGCGCGTAGATCCGCTTCGCCCCTTGCGTGAGGCGGAACAGCGGCGGGCAGGCAAGGTACAGATGCCCCTGGTCGATCAGCGGCCGCATCTGGGTGAAGAAGAAGGTCATCAGAAGGCTGGCGATATGGGCGCCGTCCACGTCGGCGTCGGTCATGATGATGATCTTGTCGTAGCGCAGGTCATCGATGCGGAACTTGGTGCCAAGGCCGGTGCCCAGCGCCTGGGTCAGGTCGCTGATCTCCTGGTTGGTGCCCAGCTTGGAACTGGCCGCGCCCAGCACGTTCAGGATCTTGCCGCGCAGCGGCAGCAGCGCCTGGTTGACCCGGTTGCGCGCCATCTTGGCGCTGCCGCCGGCCGAATCGCCCTCGACGATGAACAGCTCGGTCCCGTCGCGGTTGGTGGCCGAGCAATCGACCAGCTTGCCGGGCAGCCGCAGCTTCTTGGTGGCGGTCTTGCGGGCGGTTTCCTTTTCCTGCCGCCGGCGCAGGCGTTCCTCGGCCCGCAGCACCAGGAAATCGAGGATCGCGCCCGCGGCCTTGGTGTCGGCGGCCAGCCAGTTGTCGAAATGGTCGCGCACCGCGCCTTCCACCAGACGCTGGGCCTCGGCGGTGGCCAGCCGGTCCTTGGTCTGGCCGACGAATTCGGGTTCCGCGATGAAGGCCGAGATCAGCGCGCAGCCGCCGCCCAGAAGGTCCTCGCGGCTGATCTGCCCGGCCTTCTTGTTGTTCACCAATTCCCCATAGGCGCGGATCCCCTTCAGGACCGCGGCCCAGAAGCCGGCCTCATGCGTTCCGCCCTCGGGGGTGGGCACGGTGTTGCAGTAGCTTTGCGTGAAGCCGTCGCGCGCCGGCGTCCAGTTGATCGCCCATTCGACGCGGCCGGGGACGCCGAACTTTTCTTGGAATTCCACCCGGCCGGCGAACGGGCGGTCGGCATAGGTCGAAGCCTGGCCCAGCGTCTCGTTCAGGTAATCCGACAGCCCGCCGGGAAAGTGGAAGGTGGCCTCCATCGGCGTGTCGCCATCGGGGATCGCGGTCTTCCAGCGGATTTCGACGCCCGAGAACAGGTAAGCCTTCGAGCGCACCATCTGCATCAGCCGCGCCGGCTTGAAGCGGTGATGGCCGAAGATCTGCTCGTCGGCATGGAAGCTGGTCGTGGTGCCGCGCCGGTTCGGAGCAGCGCCCAGATGCTGCAGCGGCCCCTGCGGGACCCCGCGCGAGAATTCCTGCGCCACCAGTTCGCGGTTGCGCGCCACCTCCACCCGCATCCGGTCCGACAGCGCGTTCACCACCGAGGCGCCGACCCCGTGCAGGCCGCCCGATGTCTGATAGGCCTTGCCCGAGAACTTGCCGCCCGCGTGCAGGGTGCACAGGATCACCTCCAGCGCCGACTTGCCCGGGAATTTAGGGTGCGGATCGAAGGGCATGCCGCGGCCGTTGTCGCGGATCGTGACGGTGTAATCGGCGGCCAGCTCCACCTCGATCCGGGTCGCATGGCCCGCGACGGCCTCGTCCATGGAGTTGTCGAGGATCTCGGCCACCAGGTGGTGCAGGGCGCGTTCGTCCGTGCCGCCGATATACATGCCGGGGCGCTTGCGCACGGGTTCCAGCCCCTCGAGCACCTCGATCGAAGAGGCGTCATAGCTGGCGGAGGGGTCGGCGGAGAGGAGGTCGTCGGCCATGGGATGCTCGGGGCTCGGTCGTTTCTGGATTGGTTCGGGCGACTATCCCACCCTTGGGGGCTTCACGCAAGGCCAGGGCAATATCTGGGGGAGGGAGAGCGGGAAGCCTTGGGCGCCAAATTCACGCGCCGCTGGCGTATTTGGGGAACGATGAAAGGCAGATCGTCTTCTTCCTGGTCCGGACACCGCGTGGGGGCGCCATCGGTGCGCGATTGGTCCGCGCGCCGATGACGACGGGGTGTGCCCCCCGGGGGGGCCGGATCGGCAAGGCAGGCGGGGCCGCGATCAGACCCCCCAGACGGCCTGGGACTTGGCGTCCCAGCCCAGCGTCATCTTGTCGTCTTCGGCGATGAGGGGGCGTTTCATCAGCGTGGGCTGCGCCAGAAGCTGGGCCTCGGTTTCGGATTCGCGCAGCCAGTCCGACAGGCCGCGCCAGGTGGTCGACTTGCGGTTGACCAGGGCGTCGCCGAATTCGGCGATGAAGGGCGCCCATTCGGCCTCGGTCAGAGGTGTGGCGCGGATGTCGCGAAAGGTCACGTCGCGGCCCGCGCCTTCCAGCGCCTTGCGCGCCTTCTTGCAACTGTCGCAGGTGGCGATACCGTAAAGGATCATGGCGGAATTCCGTGTTGGGGCGGGATCAGCCCCCTGCCTAGCGCGGGGCGCGGGCAAAGACCATGGGCGGCGCTGCGCGTCAGGCCACGCCGATGCCGCGCAGGATCAGTTCCTTGACGCTGGCCTTGGCGGCGGCCCACTGGGCGCGGGTCAACGGCTTGCCGCCGTTCAAGGTTTCGATCTGGTGGTTGAAATCGGCGTAGTGCTGGGTCGTGGCCCAGAGCATGTAGAGCAGGTGCTCGGGGTTCATCGGCGCCATCTTGCCCTCGGCGATCCAGCGCTCGATCACCTTGACGCGGCCTGCGGTCCAGTTGCGCAGCGTGGTCTCCAGATAGTCCTGGATCACCGGCGCGCCGTGCATCACCTCGGACGCCCAGACTTTTGACCCGTTCGGATGGCGGCGCGAGATTTCCATCTTCGCGTCGATATAGGCGCCGATGCCCTGGGCCGGATCCGCAGCGCCGTCCATCGTATCCGCCGCGCGCAGCCAGATCTCGAAGATCCGTTCGACCACCGCGCGGTAGAGCGCCTCTTTGGTGGCGAAATAGTAATGCAGGTTGGCCTTGGGCAGCCCGGCGAGATCGGCGATCAGCTGCATCGTGGCGCCGCCGTAACCGGCCTCGGCAAAGACCGTCTCGGCCGCCGTCAGAATCGCTTCCTCGGTCGCCTGGCGTTGCGCCTCGCGGCGCCCGATTTTTGGGCGCTCAACGCCGGATTCGTCATTCACCCGCTGCGATCTCCCCAGAAAATTGTTGACCACTTGGTCAGCGCGTGGCCTGCTGAACCCTGACCATACGGTCAGAATTGGATTCGTCGCAAGAGGGCACCGAAGCCCCGCCGACAGGGAGAATGACATGGCTGCACCCGGAGAAAACCTCCGCATCGATCCCGCACGTCTGTGGGAATCGCTCATGGAAATGGCCAAGATCGGGCCGGGCGTCGCGGGGGGCAACAACCGCCAGACGCTGACCGATGCCGATGCCGAGGGACGCGCGCTGTTCCGGAAATGGTGCGAGGAGGCGGGTCTGACGATGGGCGTCGACAGCATGGGCAACATGTTCGCGACCCGTCCGGGCGAGGACGCGCAGGCGCTGCCGGTCTACATGGGCAGCCATCTCGATACCCAGCCCACGGGCGGTAAATATGACGGCGTGCTGGGTGTTCTGGGCGGGCTTGAGGCGATCCGCACGATGAACGACCTGGGCATCAGGACGAAGCACCCGATCGTGGTCACCAACTGGACCAACGAGGAGGGCACGCGCTTTGCCCCCGCGATGCTGGCCTCGGGGGTCTTCGCGGGCGTTCATACCCAGGATTGGGCCTATGGGCGCGAGGATGCCGAGGGCAAGAGTTTCGGCGACGAGATCAAGCGCATCGGCTGGGTCGGGGACGAAGAGGTCGGCGCGCGCAAGATGCATGCGATGTTCGAGCTGCACATCGAACAGGGCCCGATCCTGGAGGCCGAGGGCAAGGAGATCGGCGTCGTGACCCATGGCCAGGGGCTGAGCTGGACCCAGGTGACGATCACCGGCAAGGACAGCCACACCGGATCGACCCCCATGCCGATGCGCAAGAACGCGGGCCTTGGCATGGCGCGGGTGTTGCAGCTGGTGGACGAGATCGCCTGGTCGCATGCCCCTCATGCGGTGGGTGCGGCGGGGCATGTCGACGTCTACCCCAATTCGCGCAACGTGATCCCGGGGCGCGTGGTGTTCACGGTCGATTTCCGCTCGCCCGAGCTTGCGGTGATCAAGGACATGGAGGAACGGCTGAAGGCCGGCGCGCGCGAGATCTGCGATGAGATGGGCTTGGGGGTGGAATTCGAGAAGGTCGGCGGCTTCGATCCGGTCACCTTCGACGAAGGCTGCGTGGCGGCGGTGCGGGGCGCGGCCGAGCGGCTGGGATACAGCCACATGAACATCATCTCGGGGGCGGGGCACGATGCCTGCTGGATCAACCGCGTGGCGCCGACGGCGATGATCATGTGCCCCTGCGTGGGCGGGCTGAGCCACAACGAGGCCGAGGAGATCAGCCCCGAATGGGCCGCCGCGGGCACCGATGTGCTGCTGCACGCGGTGCTGGAGACCGCGGAGATCGTGGAATAGCGCCGGGGGGCCAGCCCCCCGGACCCCCCGGAGTACTTTCACCAAGATGAAGGGGCTTTGGGGCTTCTTTCGGACGGACAGGGAGACAAACATGACCACTGTCATCAAGAACGGAACCATCGTCACTGCGGATCTGACCTACAAGGCCGATGTGCTGGTCGAGGGCGGCAAGATCACCCAGATCGGGCCGGATCTGAAGGGTGATGAAGTGTTGGATGCAACGGGCTGTTATGTGATGCCCGGCGGGATTGATCCGCACACCCATCTGGAGATGCCCTTCATGGGCACCTATTCGGCGGATGATTTTGAGAGCGGCACGCGCGCGGCGTTGTCGGGCGGCACCACAATGGTGGTGGATTTCGCGCTGCCCTCGCCGGGCCAGGGGCTTCTGGACGCCTTGCAGATGTGGGACAACAAATCGACCCGCGCCCATTGCGATTACAGCTTCCACATGGCGATCACCTGGTGGTCCGAGCAGGTCTTTGACGAGATGAAGACCGTGGTGCAGGAGCGCGGCATCAACACCTTCAAGCATTTCATGGCCTACAAGGGCGCCTTGATGGTCAATGACGACGAGCTTTACGCCAGCTTCAGCCGCTGTGCCGAGCTGGGCGCGATCCCGCTGGTCCACGCCGAGAACGGCGACGTCGTGGCGGAACTGTCGGCCAAGCTGCTGGCGGCCGGCAACAACGGCCCCGAGGCGCATGCCTATTCGCGCCCCCCCCAGGTCGAGGGCGAGGCGACCAACCGCGCGATCATGATCGCCGACATGGCCGGCGTGCCGCTTTATGTGGTGCACACCAGCTGCGAGGAAAGCCACGAGGCGATCCGCCGCGCGCGCCAGCAGGGCAAACGGGTGTGGGGCGAGCCGCTGATCCAGCACCTGACGCTGGATGAAAGCGAATATTTCGACAAGGACTGGGACCACGCGGCGCGCCGGGTGATGAGCCCGCCCTTCCGCAACAAGCAGCACCAGGACAGCCTTTGGGCCGGGCTGGCCGCTGGATCGCTTTCGGTCGTGGCGACGGATCATTGTGCCTTCACCACCGATCAGAAGCGGTATGGGGTGGGCGATTTCACCAAGATCCCGAACGGGACCGGGGGGCTGGAGGACCGGCTGCCGATGCTTTGGACCCACGGGGTGAATACCGGGCGGATCACGCCGAACGAATTCGTGGCCGTGACCTCGACCAACATCGCCAAGATCCTGAACATCTATCCCAGGAAGGGCGCGGTGCTGGTGGGGGCGGATGCAGACCTGATCGTTTGGGACCCTTTGCGGGAGAAGACGATCAGCGCGAAGACCCAGCAATCGGCGATCGATTACAACGTCTTCGAGGGCAAGCATGTGAAGGGTCTGCCGCGCTTCACCCTGACGCGCGGCCGCGTCGCGGTGCACGACGGCGAGATCCGGCCCAAGGAGGGGCATGGTGAATTTGTCAAGCGTCCGGCCAATGGCGCCGTCAACCGGGCGCTCAGCAGTTGGAAGGAACTGACCGCGCCGCGCCCGGTGCAGCGTTCCGGCATCCCGGCGAGCGGGGTCTAGATGAAGGATACGCTCGACCGCGCCACGGTGATCGAGGCGAAGGGCCTCGATCTGGCGTTCCAGACCGCCGACGGGCCGGTGCAGGCGCTCAAGGACGTGACCCTGACGGTCGGGAGGGGTGAGTTCGTCTCGTTCATCGGCCCCTCGGGTTGCGGCAAGACCACCTTCCTGCGCGCCATCGCGGCGCTGGAAACGCCGACTGGCGGCATGCTCAGCGTGAACGGCATGACCCCGGACGAAGCGCGCCGCGCCCGCGCCTATGGCTATGTCTTCCAGGCCGCGGGGCTGTATCCCTGGCGCACGATCGCCGGCAACGTCAAGTTGCCGCTGGAAATCATGGGCTTCCCCCGGGCCGAGCAGGATCGGCGGGTTGCGCAGGTGCTGGAACTGGTCGACCTGGCGGGCTTCGGCAAGAAATTTCCCTGGCAGTTGTCGGGCGGGATGCAGCAACGCGCCTCGATCGCGCGGGCGCTGGCCTTCGACGCCGATATCCTGTTGATGGACGAACCCTTCGGTGCGCTGGACGAGATCGTGCGCGATCGCCTGAACGAAGAGCTTCTGAAGCTTTGGGCACGGACAGGCAAGACCATTGGTTTCGTGACCCATTCGATTCCCGAGGCGGTGTATCTTTCCACCAAGATCGTGGTGATGTCGCCGCGCCCGGGCCGGATCACCGACGTGATCGACAGCCCGCTGCCGCAGGAGCGCCCGCTGGACATCCGCGACAGCCGCGAATTCATCGAGGTCGCCCACCGCGTGCGCGAAGGGCTGAGGGCAGGACATAGCTATGAGGTATAGCTTGCAACGGGCTGCCGCGTGGCAATCGGCCCGGGGGATGACGAAGCGCCGCCGCCCCCCGGTGCCGTCCCGCGCTTTGGGAAAGGACGCGGGCGCCCCTTTCATCGTTCACGGTCATCGGCTCGCCAGCCTGTACCGTGGCGCCATTGAATCCCGAAATCCTTTCATTGTTCTTAAAATACGCAAGACATGGCGCGGGATGCGGGCGCGGCAGGCGTATTTGGGGAACAATGAAAGCAGGGCGGGGGCGCTGGCATGAGATTGGTGGTTCCCATCCTGACCGTCGTCGCGGCGATCGTCGCGCTATGGTATGCGGGGTCGGTCTGGATGAATTCGCAATGGACGCTGGATCAGGCGGCGCGCAACAAGCAGACGCTCAGCTTCACCCAGATCGTGCGGGACACGATGGACCAGAAGCGGCCGGTGCTGCCGGCGCCGCATCAGGTGGCCGAGGGGCTATGGCAGGGCGTCTTCGGCCAGGCGGTGACCTCGAAACGCAGCCTCGTCTATCATGCCTGGATCACGCTGTCGGCGACGCTGCTGGGCTTTGCCATCGGCGCCGGGCTGGGGGTGCTGCTGGCGGTGGGGATCGTGCACAACCGGGCGATGGACATGTCCGTGATGCCCTGGGCGATCGCCAGCCAGACCATTCCGATCCTCGCTATCGCGCCGATGATCATCGTGGTCATGGCCTCGATCGGCGTCACCGGGCTCTTTCCGAAGGCGGTAATCAGCGCCTATCTGAGCTTCTTTCCCGTCGTTGTGGGCATGGTGAAGGGCTTTCGTAGCCCCGATGCGATGCAGCTCGATCTGTTGCGCACCTATTCGGCGAGCCGGGCGCAGACGTTCTGGAAGCTGCGCTTTCCTGCCTCGATGCCCTATTTCTTCACCTCGCTGAAGATCGCCGCCGCGGCCGCGCTGGTGGGGGCGATCGTCGGCGAATTGCCCACCGGCGCGGTCGCCGGCCTTGGCGCGCGGCTGTTGTCGGGCAGCTATTACGGCCAGACCGTGATGATCTGGTCGGCGCTGTTCATGGCCGCGATCGTGGCGGCGGCGATGGTCGGCGTCATCGGCGCGCTGCAGGCGGTCACGCTGAAGCGGATGGGGATGCGGCAATGATCTGGATCGCCTTCGCCTTCCTCTTCTGGGCCGGTGCCTGGGCGCTGAACGCGCGGCTGGCGAACGGGCCGGCGGCGGGGACGCGCGCTGTGCGGCTGATCGTGCCGTCGCTGTTCGGCCTCACCCTTCTCGTGATGTGGGAGGCCGTGGTGCGCGGACTGAACGTGCCCCAGGTGATCCTGCCCACCCCCACCGAGATCGCGGTGCAGATCTCGGAAAGCCTGCCGATCCTGTGGGTGGATTTCGTCCAGACCTTCATGAAGGGGGCGCTGTCGGGCTATGCGATCGGGTGCGCGGCCGCGGTGCTGGTGGCGGTGCTGATCGACCGCTCGCCCTTCCTGCAGCGCGGCCTCTTGCCGGTGGGCAATTTCGCCGCCGCGCTGCCGATCGTGGGCACGGCACCGATCCTGGTGATGTGGTTCGGCTTCGGCTGGCAGTCGAAATCGGCGGTGGTGGTGGCGATGGTCTTCTTTCCGGTGCTGGTCAACGCGGTCGAAGGCCTGGCCGCCAGCGAACGCATGCAGCGCGACCTGATGGCCACCTATTCGGCCAGCTACTGGCAGACGCTTTGGAAGCTGCGGCTTCCCGCCGCGATGCCCTTCATCTTCAACGGTCTCAAGATCGCGACGACGCTGGCGCTGATCGGTGCCATCGTGGCGGAGTTCTTCGGCTCGCCCATCGTCGGCATGGGCTTTCGCATCTCGGCAGAGGTCGGGCGGCTGAACCTGCCGATGGTCTGGGCCGAAATCACGGTGGCGGCGCTGGCGGGCAGCGCCTTCTACGGGATTGTGGCGATGATCGAGAAGGCGGTGACCTTCTGGCATCCGTCGCAACGCGCGCGGGGGTAAGCCTGCGCAAATCAATCACGGGACCGGGACCAACCCGGCCCGCCAACACGGAGGTATTTATGAAGAAACTCTTTGCAGGGGCAATCGCGGGGGTGCTGATGGCCGGGGGGGCACATGCCGCCGACCACATCACGCTGCAACTGAAATGGGTCACCCAGGCCCAGTTCGCGGGCTATTACGTCGCCAAGGACAAGGGCTTCTACAAGAAGGAAGGTCTTGACGTCACCATCAAGCCTGGCGGGCCGGACATCGCCCCCGAGCAGGTGATCGCCGGCGGCGGCGCCGATGTCATTGTCGACTGGATGGCCGCGGCGCTGGCGGCGCGCGAAAAGGGCCTGCCGCTGGTCAACATCGCCCAGCCGTTCAAGGAAGGCGGGCTGGAGCTGACCTGCCTGAAATCGACCGGCATCAAGTCGCCCGAGGATTTCCCCGGCCATACGCTGGGGGTCTGGTTCTATGGCAACGAATATCCGTTCTATGCCTGGATGGCCAAGCTGAAGATCCCGACCAATGGCGGCAAGGACGGGGTGACGGTGCTCAAGCAGGGCTTCAACGTCGATCCGCTGCTGCAGCATCAGGCCGATTGCATCTCGGTCATGACCTATAACGAATACGGCCAGGTGCTGGATGCGGGCATCAAGCCCGATCAGCTGGTCACCTTCAACTACCTCAAGGAAGGCGTGGGGATGCTGGAGGACGGGCTGTATGTGCTTGAGCCCAAGCTGAAGGATCCCAAGTTCAAGGCCGATATGGTCAAGTTCGTCCGCGCCTCGATGGAAGGCTGGAAATGGGCCGTCGCCCATCCCGACGAAGCCGCGAAGATCGTGCTCGACAACGACGCCTCCGGGGCACAGACCCTCAAGCATCAGGAATACATGATGCATCAGGTGGCGAAGCTGATCGGCAGCGGCGCGCTGAATGTCGAACAATACAAGGAGACGGTGCACACGCTTCTGTCGGCGGTGTCACCGTCGAATCCGGCGATCACCAAGCAGCCCGAGGGCGCCTGGACGCACGAGATCACCGATGCGGCGCTGAAACAGTAGAGCCGGAGGTTTCCGTATTCTGGAAGGCCCCGGAAGACCGGGGCCTTTCGCTTTGCGACGCCGGCGGCGCGGGATGCGGGGCTGCGGCTTTCGCCGTGGCCGCGGTGGCGGCGCGGGCGGTCGCGTCAGACAGCCGGGGGCGCGGGCGCGGCGCGATCGGGGCCGGGCGCAGGCGCGGAGGCTGCGCGGCACGACCCGTGGCAAGCGGGCCCGGACGGGTGGTTGCCGTCTTGCCCGCCGCCTTCGCGCCCAAGGGTTTCGGCGGCGCGGGGGTGATGCCCGGGACCCAGCTGTCGAACCGCGCCGAAATGCGTGTGCCGTCCTCGGGCAACAGCTTGCCGTTGCGGCGCGCCGGATACAGCGTGCCCGACATCCGTCCGCGGATCTTCAGCCAACCGCCATCGGTGCGGACCCGGGCAAGATGCAGGGTCAGGCTGCGTGGCATCTTCGCCTCCAACGTGCCGTCGCGCGACTCGGGCAGGGCGATGCGTCCGCTGACCGCCCGGCCATCCTTCACCACCAGTTCCATCAGCAGAAGGTCGGTCGCCCGCGGCCCCTGCCACAGGATCGACAGCTGCCGGCCTTCGGGCCGCGCCTCCCACCCCGAGCCGGCGTCGGCGGCGTCGGTGACGCGATAGGCGATCCGGTGCCGGCCGATGTCCATCGTCATCCGCCCCAGCGTGGTGGCCCGTGCAGGGGCCGCGGCCAGTCCGGCCAGCGCCGCGCAGGCGACCGCCAGGGCAAGGGCGGAAAGGATGGGCAGGGCGGGGCGGTGCATGGGGTCTCCGATCGTTGCGGCGATATTCGCCCGCCGCGCGCCCGGGTTCAAGCCGGCGTGCGGGCGGCGGGTTTCAGCGGGGGGGGCTGCTGTGAAGGGGGCTTGGCGCGGGCCGCGCGGCGCGATCCGGCGCCGTGCCGCAAACCGGGTTGAGGCCGCCCGGCCCAGCCCCTATCCTACGCCCCGAAGCCCCCCAATGCCCCCAAGGAACGCCCACGCGCGCCCGCAAGGCCCCTCCCCAGACCATTCCCAAGGACCTTTTCCATGCCCTTCACGCTTGCGACCTGGAACATCAACTCGATTCGCCTGCGCGCCGCCCTGGTTGCCCGGCTGTTGCGTGAAGAGGCGCCCGATGTGCTGTGCCTGCAGGAATGCAAAAGCCCGGTCGACAAGATGCCCCTCGATGTCTTCCGCGCGCAGGGCTACACCCATTGCGTCGCGCGCGGGCAAAAGTGCTATAACGGCGTGGCGATCCTGTCGCGGCTGCCGCTCGAGGATTGCGGAGACCGCGATTTCGCCGATCTCGGCCACGCCCGCCATGTGGCGGCACGGCTGGAGAACGGGGTGACGATCCACAATTTCTATGTCCCCGCCGGTGGCGATATCCCCGACCGCGCGCAAAATGAGAAATTCGGCCAGAAGCTGGACTACCTGACCGCGATGCGCGACCATTTCCACGCCGAGCGGCCCAAGCGCTCGATCCTGGTCGGCGATCTCAACATCGCCCCGCGCGAGGATGACGTATGGAATCACAAGCAATTGCTGAAGGTGGTCAGCCACACCCCGGTCGAGGTCGCCCAACTGGCCGAGACCCAGGGCGCCGGCGGCTGGGTCGATGTGACCCGCAAGGACATCCCCGAGGGCAATCTGTATTCCTGGTGGTCCTACCGCTCGCCGGATTGGGACGCGGCGGACAAGGGCCGGCGGCTCGATCACGTCTGGGCCTCGCCCGACATCGCGAATGCCGCGCATTCCAGCCGCATCCTGCGCGCCGTGCGCGGCTGGGATCAGCCCTCGGATCATGCCCCGGTCTTCGCCAGCTTCGATCTGTGATCAGGCGGGGATCGGGGCGCCGCCGCCGGCCGGTATGCTGCGCAAGGGGCAATTGCCCCTTGGCCTTTGGCGCTTGCGGGCACATATAGGGCGCAACCGAACCGAAAGGGGGACGACATGATCGAATTGGGCACTGGCGCGGCCAACAAGGGGTCGCAAGGCTATGTGAAGGACGGCAGCGACGCGACCTTCGTTCAGGACGTCATCGAGGCCTCGAACGAGGTTCCCGTGATCGTCGATTTCTGGGCGCCCTGGTGCGGGCCGTGCAAGACGCTGGGGCCGGCCCTTGAACAGGCGGTGAACGCGGCGGGCGGCAAGGTCCGCATGGTCAAGATCAACGTCGACGAAAACCCCCAGATCGCCGCCCAGGCGCGGGTGCAGTCGATCCCCACCGTCTATGCCTTCTCGGGCGGCAAGCCTGTCGACGGCTTCCAGGGCGCGGTTCCGCCGGCCGAGATCAAGGCCTTCATCGACCGGCTCGTTTCGGGCGCGGGCGACGACGGCGGGCTGGGCGCCGCGGCGGAAGAGGCCGAAGCGATGCTGGGCCAGGGCGACGCTGCCGGCGCGGCCGAGGTCTTCGCCGCCATCCTGGGCGAGGATCCGGCCAATGCGGCCGCCTATGGCGGGCTGGCGCGGGCTCATCTGGCGCTGGGCAATGTCGATCAGGCCGAGGCACTGCTGGCCAATGCCCCCGCCGAGATCGCCCAGGCCAAGGAGATTGAAGCCGTGCGTGCCCAGATCGCGCTGACGCGGCAGGCCGAAAAGGCCGGCCCCGCCGATGAGCTGCGGGCGCGGGTCGAGGCCGATCCCGCCGATCACCAGGCCCGTTTCGATCTGGCCCAGGCGCTGTACGGCGCCGGCGAGACCGAGGCCGCGGTGGACGAGTTGCTAGAAATTTTCCGCCGCGATCGCGAATGGAACGACGGCGCCGCCAAGGCGCAGCTGTTCACCATCTTCGACGCGCTCGACGCCAAGGATCCGGTGGTCCTGAAGGGTCGGCGCAAGCTGTCCTCGATGATATTTGCCTGACCGGTTCCGCGCGCTAGCTCTTGGCCATGCGCAGCCATTCCGATCTACCGCGGGTTCTGCCCCTGTTCCCCCTTCCGGGCGCGCTTTTGCTGCCGCGCGCGCGCCTGCCCTTGCATATCTTCGAGCCGCGCTATCTGGCGATGCTTGAAGACGTGCTGAAGACGGATCACCGGCTGATCGGCATGATCCAGCCGCGCGATATGCCGGCGGGCTGTTCGGGGTCGAAATTCCACAAGATCGGCTGCGCCGGCCGTGTCACCGCCTTCTCGGAAACCGAAGACGGGCGCTACATGATCACCCTCTCCGGGATCTCGCGTTTCAAGCTGAAGCATGAGGTCGAAGGCTTCACCCCCTATCTGCGCGCCGAGGTGGATTGGACCTGCTTTCGCCGTGACGAGGGCGGGGCAGAGACCGATCGCGGGTTCGATCGGCAGGGCTTTCTTGTCCTGCTCCGCCGGTATTTCCGCGAGATCGGCCTGTCGACCGATTGGGACAGCCTGTGCGACGCCGAGGAGGAGTTGCTGATCAACTCGCTGTCGATGCTTTGCCCGTTCGAACCCGAGGACAAGCAGGCCCTGCTTGAGGCGCCCAGCCTTGAATGTCGCCGCGAAACCATCGTGACACTGATCGAGTTCGCCCTGCGCGGCGGCTCGTCCGAGGAGATGCCGCAATGACCGATCAACCCGCCCCGGGGTCGGACCCGGCTTCGGTGCCCGCAGGGGCGCCCTTCGACCGGCGCATGCTGGAAGCCCTGGTCTGCCCGCTGACCCTGGGTCAGCTCAGCTATGACGCCAAGACCCAGGAACTGGTGTCGAGGTCCGCGCATCTGGCCTATCAGATCCGCGACGGCATTCCGATCATGCTGGCCTCCGAGGCGCGCAAGATCGAGGATTAGCGGCAAGGCCGCGCGTGCGCGCCGAGGCGGCGTCGCCGCGCTCGATCAACTTTTGGCGAAGATCCGCGCAGCCCGGGAACGCAAACCCCCGGGCCGCGTTTTCCATTGGCGACTCAGCGAATTGGAGATTTCCCATGCAGAAGAAAGCACTGATCCTTGCCAGCGTGGCAGCACTCGCCGTCGGGCCAGCCTTTGCCGCTGGCGGTTCAGCCGCGGGTGGCGTGTCCGGCGCGGCGGGCGCGGCGGCGCCCTCGGTGGGCAGCGCGGGCGTCGGCGGCAGCGGCAGCGGCAGCGCGTCGGCCAGCGGCGGTACCGCCGGTACCTCTGCGACCGTCGGCACCAGCGGCGCCGCCACGGCGTCGGTCACCGCCAAGGCCCCGACCGCCGCGGTCGATACCAAGGCCATGACCTCCAAGCTTAGCAAGGCGGCGATGCATGCCCCCGATGCGGCGCGCCACTTCCGCGATGTCGCGACCGGCCGGGTCGGCGCGATCATGGCGCAATACTCCCCCCACGCCACGCTGAACTGGGTGGGCGGCACGCTTAACGGCACCTATCGCGGGACCGAGGCGATCAAGGATGTCTGGCAGCGCTTCGAGCATGACATGGGCAAGATGACCGCGCATGTCAGCGACGTGAAGGTCAGTGGCGGCAAGTCGGGCATGACGGTGACCGCCGACGTGAGGTTCAGCGGCAAGATGACGGTGCCGGCGCGCTATGTGCTGGTCTACCGCAACCACAAGATCGTCGACGAGGTCTGGCAGCTCGCGTCGAAGACCAAGGCCGCGAAGTAGGTCATTACAGTGCCGGCCCGCCCTTGCCCGGGGCGGGCCGCATGGCTCGGGGGGCGCTCCCCACTCCCCGAGCAGCCCCGACCCCGGCTGGCGCTCCTCCCGCGCTGCCACTGGACGGGTCGACGGCGCGCCCCGCGTCCCAGTGGCCTAACCCATGGCCCGGGGTGCGGGGCCATTCCCGTCTGGACCTTGGCGCCTGCCACGATATAACGGCCTCCGCGTCCATTTCCGACCAAGGGGCCTTTCATGTCGCGTTACGATCCCGCCACGACCGAGCCGAAATGGCAAGAAGCCTGGGACAAGGCCGGCACCTTCCTGGCGCGCCGCGACCCGGCCAAGCCGAAATACTATGTGCTTGAGATGTTCCCCTATCCATCGGGCCGCATCCATATGGGCCATGTGCGCAACTACACGATGGGCGACGTGGTGGCGCGCTACAAGCGGTCGTGCGGGTTCTCTGTCCTGCACCCGATGGGCTGGGATGCCTTTGGCATGCCGGCCGAGAACGCCGCGATGGAGAAGGGTGCCAACCCGCGCGACTGGACCTATCAGAACATCGCCGACATGAAGCAGCAGATGAAGCCCCTGGGCTTTTCGCTGGACTGGACCCGCGAATTCGCGACCTGCGACCCGGAATATTACGGCCAGCAGCAGGCGCTGTTCATCGACATGCTGAAGGCCGGGCTGATCACCCGCAAGAACGCCGTGGTCAACTGGGATCCGGTCGACATGACGGTGCTGGCGAACGAGCAGGTGATCGACGGCAAGGGCTGGCGCTCGGGCGCGGTGGTCGAGCGCAAGGAACTGACCCAGTGGTTCTTCCGGATCTCGGATTTCGCCGATGAACTGCTGGAGGCGCTCGACGGGCTGAAGGACTGGCCCGAGAAGGTGCGGCTGATGCAGTCGAACTGGATCGGCAAGAGCCGCGGGCTGGAGATCGACTTTCCCCTGACCGCGCCGACGGCGGGGATCGACACCATCCCCTGCTATTCGACCCGCCCCGACACGATGCACGGCGCCAGCTTTGTCGCGATTTCCTTCGACCATCCGCTGGCGAAGGCGCTGGAGGCAGGCAATCCCGAGATGGCCGCCTTCAACGCCGAATGCCGCCGCATGGGCACCACCGAAGAGGCGCTGGAAACCGCCGAAAAGCGCGGCTTCGACACCGGCCTGACGGTGCGCCACCCGGCCGAGGGCCGCGAACTGCCGGTCTGGATCGGGAATTTCGTGCTGATGGATTACGGCACCGGCGCGGTTTTCGGCTGCCCGGCGCATGACCAGCGCGATCTGGATTTCGCCCGCAAATACGACCTGCCGGTGCGCAACGCCTTCCACATGCCGGGATCCAGCGAAGAGGTCGGAACCGAGGCGCTGGTGCCGCCGAAGACCGAGCCGGTCGTCTACGTCGACCATTTCGCGGGCATCACCGAGGCCACCAGCCAGGAGGCGATCGACCGCACCATCGACTGGTTCGAGGAAAAGGGCCTGGGCCGCGGCCAGACCAGGTTCCGCCTGCGCGACTGGGGCCTGTCGCGCCAGCGCTACTGGGGCTGTCCGATCCCGGTGGTGCATTGCGACACCTGCGGCGTGGTGCCCGAGAAGAAGGAAAACCTGCCTGTCGAACTGCCGCACGATGTCAGCTTCGATCGCCCGGGCAACCCGCTTGACCGGCATCCGACCTGGCGCGACTGTGCCTGCCCTGCCTGCGGCAAGCCGGCGCGGCGCGAGACCGACACGATGGACACTTTCGTCGACAGCTCGTGGTATTTCGCCCGCTTCACCGCACCGCGCGCCACCACGCCGACGGTGGGCGAAGAGGTCGATTACTGGATGAATGTCGACCAGTACATCGGCGGCATCGAACACGCGATCCTGCATTTGCTTTACTCGCGCTTCTTCGCGCGCGCGATGCAGATCACCGGCCACCTGCCCAAGACCGCGATCGAACCCTTCAACGCGCTCTTCACCCAAGGGATGGTGACGCACGAGATCTACATGACCCGTGACGAGAAGGGCCGCGCGGTCTATCACCTGCCCGAGGAGGTCGAGGACGGCAAGCTCAAGACCACGGGCGAGGCGGTGACCATCGTACCCTCGGCCAAGATGTCGAAATCAAAAAAGAACGTGGTCGACCCGGTGAACATCGTCGAAAGCTTCGGCGCCGATACCGCGCGCTGGTTCGTGATGTCCGACAGCCCGCCCGAGCGCGACGTGGAATGGACGGCGTCAGGCGCCGAAGCGGCGTTCAAGCATCTGGGTCGGGTCTGGCGACTGGCGGCTGAAGTCGACGCGCGCGGACCGGGCGACGCGACCCAGGACGAAGCGCTGATGAAGGCGATGCACCGCACCATCGCCGAGGTGCGCGACGGGATCGAGGGTTTCGCCTTCAACAAGGCCGTCGCGGCGCTTTATGCCTTCGCCAACGCGGTGCAGCGCACCGATGCCAGCGCCGGGGCCAAGCGGCAGGCGATGCGCACCATGGCGCAACTGATGTCGCCCATGACGCCGCATCTGGCCGAAGAGATCTGGCATATGCTGGGCGGCGTGGGGCTGGTGGCCGACGCGCCCTGGCCCAAGGCCGATCCGGCGATGCTGGTCGAAGACAGCGTGACCCTGCCGATCCAGTTCAACGGCAAGCGCCGGTCCGAGATCACCGTACCCAAGGACCTGCCGCGCGAAGAGGTTGAAAAGCGCGCGCTGGCGGACGATGCTGTGGTACGCGCGCTGGAAGGGCGGGCGCCGAAGAAGGTCATCGTCGTGCCGGGTCGCATCGTCAATGTCGTCGCCTGACCGCCGTTCCCTGCTGATCGCGCTGGCGGCGCTGCCGCTGGCTGCCTGCGGCTTTGCCCCGGCCTACGGGCCTGGTGGGCCTGCGGCGGGGATTCGCGGAAAGATCCGTCCCGATACGCCGGCCGACCGCGACGCCTTCGATCTGGTCAACCAGATCGAGGCACGCCTGGGCCGGCCGCAGGACGCCCGCTTCACCCTGGGCTACACGATCCGCACCCGTGAAACCGGCGTCGCCATCACCCCCGACAACACCACCACCCGCTACGATGTCGTGGGGTCGGTCCATTACACGCTGCGCGACGCAGCCTCTGGCCGCGTGCTTGGCCAGGGCGAGGCGCACAGCTTCACCTCCTACGGCGCGACCGGCTCTACCGTGGCGACGCTGGCCGCGCGCGCCGACGCCCACCGGCGCCTGATGGTGATCCTCGCCGATGAGATCGCCACCCGCCTGCTCGCCACGTCGGCGCAGTGGAACAGATGAAACTTTCAGGGCCAGAGGCACGCCGCTATATCGCCCGGCCCGATCCCGCGCGGGCGGGGCTTTTGCTGTATGGCGCCGACGCGATGCGCGTGGCGCTGAAGCGGCAGCAGGCGATCGCCGCCCTGATCGGCCCCGAGGGCGAGGCCGAGATGCGCCTGACCCGGATCCCGGCCGCCGATCTGCGCAAGGACGGGGCGGCGCTGCTGGACGCGGTGAAGGCACAGGGCTTCTTTCCCGGCGCGCGCGTGGCCTTCGTCGAGGACGCCGGCGACGGGCTGGCAAAGCTGATCGAGACCACCCTGTCCGAATGGCGCGAGGGCGATGCCGCGATCGTGGTGACCGCCGGGCAGCTCAATGCCCGTTCGGCCCTGCGCAAGCTGTTCGAGGCGCATAAATCCGCCTATGCGATCGGCATCTACGACGACCCGCCCGGCCGCGACGAAATCGAGGCCGAGCTGAAGAAGGCGGGTCTCGCCCGGATCGACGATGCCGCGATGACCGATCTTCTGGCGCTGGCGCGGATGATCGACCCGGGCGATTTCCGCCAGACGGTCGAGAAGATCGGCCTCTACAAGTTCGGGGACGCGACCCCCCTGACGGCCGAGGAAGTCGCGCTGTCGGCTCCGCGCAGTACCGAGGCCGGGGTGGATGAGGTGATCGATGCGGTGGCCGAGGGCCGCCAGGCCGAACTGGGCCCGCTGCTGTCGCGGCTGGAAGGGCAGGGGGTGGCGCCCGTGACGCTTTGCATCTTCGCGCTGCGCCATTTCCGCGCGCTTCACGCCGCGGCCTCGGATCCGGGCGGGTCGGCTGCCGGGCTGCAGCGCCTGCGCCCGCCGGTCTTCGGCCCGCGCCGCGACCGCATGTTGCGCCAGTTGCGCCAATGGGGCACCCGCAAGGTGGAAACCGCGCTTGCCATCCTGATCGAGACCGACCTCGCCCTGCGTTCGTCGTCCCGGGCGCCCGCCCGCGCGGTGATGGAACGCAGCCTGATCCGCCTTGCCATGCTGGCCCAACGATAGGAGCACGAGATGTCAAACCAAGGCTACACGGTGATCGGCCCCGCCAATACCCGCGCGGGCCGCGTGTTGTGGATGCTCGAGGAGCTGGGCCTGCCCTACGCCCATCACAACGCCCCGCCACGCTCTCAGGAGGTGATGGCGCTGAATCCTTCGGGCAAGGTGCCGGTGCTGATAGTCGACGGTGCGGCGATCACCGATTCCACCGCGATCAACCAGTATCTGGCCGACAAGCATGGCAAGCTGACCTACAAGGCGGGCACGCTGGAGCGCGCGCGGCAAGACAGCCTGACGCAATTCCTGCTGGATGAATTCGACGCGGTACTGTGGGTCGCGGCGCGCCACAGCTTCATCCTGCCCGAAGAGTTGCGCCATTCGGCAATCAAGGATTCGCTGAAATGGGAATTCGAGCGCAGCCAGAAGGTCCTGGTGCAACGCATGGGCGACGCACCCTTCGTCGCCGGTCCGGAATACCTGGTCACCGATATCCTGCTGGGTCATTGTCTAGTCTGGGCGACGACCGCCAAGTTCCCGATCACGGAACCCCGGCTGATCGACTATCTCGAGAAGACCATGGCACGCCCCGCGTTCCAGCGCGCCATGGCGAAATAGGCGCCCCCCGGCCAGAGCCGCCCCGGTGCCGGGCAATGCGGGCCGCGGGCCCCCCGCGGAGGTGCCTGAAGGCGCCGCGTGATGTGCCGGGTGTCGTTTCCGGCGCAAATATGCCGGCGGCCCCGTCCGAGCGTCAATGGCGAAGGGGCAAGGGCCCCGCCGCTGAAACGGCATTCCAAGGCGCGTCGGGTCGCGCCCGGCCGAACGGAACGGTGGCGCGACTTGTGCGGTCGGCGGTGACCAAAGAGGATGAAGATGGCGATATTGCTGGGCGTCGATACCGGTGGCACCTATACGGATGCGGCCGTGCTGGAAGAGGCGCCAGGCGGCGAGGTCGGCCGCGTCATCGGTGCCGCCAAGTCATTGACCACGCACGAAAATCTCATGCTGGGGGTGGGCCGCGCGGTGGATGCTGCGCTGGCGCGCGCGGGTGTCGCGCCGGGTGCGGTCTCGCTGGTTTCGCTCTCGACCACGCTGGCCACCAATGCGCTGGTCGAGGGCCGGGGCGGCCGCGTGGCCCTGGTCTTCATCGGCTTCGGCGCCGATGATCTGGCGCGCGGCGGGCTGCAAGCTGTCTTGGCCGGCGATCCGGTGGTGTGCCTTGCCGGCGGCCACGGCCCCTCTGGGGCAGAGCTTGCGCCGCTGGATCTGGACGCGCTGGAAGCCGAAATCCACCGTCTCGCGCCCAATGTGCAGGGCTTCGCGGTGGCCGCCAGTTTCGCGACCCGCAATCCCGCGCATGAATTGGCTGCGGCCGGGCTGATCCGCCGCGTCAGTGGCCTCCCGGTAACCTGCTCGCATGAATTGTCGGCCAATCTCAACGGTCCCAAACGCGCGCTGACGGCGGTGCTGAACGCGCGCCTGATCGGCATGATCACCCGGCTTATCGAGTCCTGCGAGGCCCATCTGGCCGCGATCGGCGTCGCCGCCCCGCTGATGGTCGTGCGCGGCGACGGGGCGCTGATCTCTGCCTCTCTGGCGCGTGCCCGGCCGATCGAGACGATCATGTCCGGCCCCGCGGCCTCGATCGTCGGCGCGCGCTGGTTGACGGGTATCGAGGACGCGCTGGTGTCGGACATCGGCGGCACCACGACCGATGTGGCGATCCTGCGCGGCGGCCGCCCCGCGATCGACCCGCAGGGCGCGCAAGTCGGCGGCTGGCGCACCATGGTCGAGGCGGTGGCGACGCGTTCGACCGGCCTTGGCGGCGACAGCGAGGTGCATCTGCGCGACGGGTTCGAGACCGGGCTGCATCTGGGTCCGCGCCGGCTGGTGCCGGTGTCGCTGCTGGCCACCCAGGCGCCCGAAATGGTGCATGCCGCGCTGGACCGTGCGCTGGCAACCGCGACGCCGGGCCAGCACGATGGCCGTTTCGCGCTGCCTGTCGCACAGGGGCAGCCACAGGGCCAGACCTTGGGCCAGACCTTGGGCCTGCCCCCGCGCGAGGCCGCGCTCTGGGCCCGCATTGCGCCCGCCCCGGTGCCGCTGGGCCTGGTGCTGAAGACAAGCATCGACTCCGCGGCCCTGGCGCGGCTGGTGCAGCTGGGGCTGGTGTCGGTCGCGGGGGTGACGCCGTCGGACGCAAGCCATGTGCTGGGGGGGCTGTCGGCCTGGGACGCGGGCGCCGCCGAGAAGGCCCTGCGCCTGATGGCGCGACGCCGCGACGGGCGCGGCGAGCGGATCGCGGCGGATGCGCACGCGCTGGCCCACGCCATCATCGCCCGGCTGCAGGCCCAGACCGTTGATTGCCTGCTGGATGCCGCCTTCGCCCAGGACGACCCCGCCTGGCCCGAGGCACCCGAAGCGCTGGCCCGCCACCCCCTGACCCGCGCGGCCTTCGCCCGGCGCGCGGGGCTGGTGACGCTGGAGGCGCGGCTTGGGGTGCCCCTGGTGGGGCTCGGGGCCTCGGCGCCGGCCTATTACGGGGCGGTGGGCAAGATGCTCAACACTCGCGTGATCCTGCCCGAACATGCCGGGGTGGCCAATGCCATCGGTGCGGTGGTGGGGCAGGTGTCGATGCGGGCGGAGGTTCTGGTCACCTGCCCCGGCGATGGCGAATTTGCCGTTCATCTTCCGGGCGGGATCGAAACCTACGCCGACCGCGACGCGGCATTGGACGCGGCCGCGGCGGCCTGCGCCGATATGGCGCTGGCGCGGGCCCGCGCCGCCGGGGCAGAGGCGGTGCACCTGACGCCTGCGCGCGAGATCCGCGAAGCCGCGGTCGAAGGGCGAAAGATGTTCATCGAGGCCCGCCTGGGCGTCACCGCCACCGGCAGGCCCCGGATCGCGTCGTGATGCGCGTCAGCCCAGAAGCTTGGCGAACAGCCGGTCCGATCCGTGCACGGTGGCCAGCTTGCCCTCCATGTGATGGTTGCGCGCATAGGCGTACAGCGCTCTCGACGTCTGCGGTCCCCAGGCGCCATCCAGCGCGCCATTGTAAAGGCCACGCTGCATCAGCTGATACTGGATCGAGACCCGCATCCGGCGTTGCTGGCTGTTGAACGCGCGTTGCGAGGGCGAGGCCGCGGCCGGGGTGTAGGCATATTCGTTCACCGCCCGATCGTCATTGTCGCGCTCCTGGTAGGCGGGATGTTCGACCACATAGTTGCGGCGCACGACCTGGCGCTCGTGCCGGGCCTGCATCTGGCTCAGCGCATAGCCGCCGACCGCCCCGAGGATCAGCCCGCGGGCGACCTCGCCGTTGTCGGCATAGGCGGGCGTGACCACGGCGGCCCCAAGCGCCAGGGACACAACCGCGGCGACTGCCCCGCGCGAAACACCGGCATTTTTCGAAACAACGTTCATGTCTTTCTCCTCCTTCGCAAAGGATGATGTTTTTTCCGCGGGCGGCGCGAGCCGCTCGTGGATCATATGCCGGACAGACGCATCACATGGGGTCGCGGTTCCGGCCTTGCCAGCCCGGCCGGCGGAAAACCACCGAGAAGTGATCGCGGGAAAACCGCGCTTGCCGTCGCCCGCCTTCGCGGCCCGCGCCGCCTGCGGACCTAGCCCCGCGCGGGTCCGTTGACGCGGTTGACATGGCCCATCTTGCGGCCCGGGCGGGCCTCGGCCTTGCCGTAAAGATGCAGCGCGCACATCGATTCGCGCGCCAGGCCGGGGACCTGCTCGATCTCCTCCCCGATGAGATTGGTCATCACCACGTTGCTGTGGCGCTTGCCATCGCCCAGCGGCCAGCCCGCGACGGCGCGGATATGTTGCTCGAACTGGTCCACGGCGCAGCCGTTCTGTGTCCAGTGCCCCGAATTGTGGACCCGTGGCGCGATCTCGTTGACCAGCAGGCCCTGCGCGGTGACGAACAGTTCGACCCCCAGGACGCCGACGTAATCAAGCGCGTTGAGGATGCGCGCCGCGATCAGCACCGCATCCGAGCGTTGCGCCGGGCTCAGCCGCGCGGGCACGGTGGTCGTGTGCAGGATGCCGTCGCGGTGGACGTTCTCGCCCGGATCATAGGCCGCGACCTCGCCGCCGGGGCCGCGCGCCGCGATCACGCTGACCTCGTGGCTGAAGTCGACGAAACCTTCCAGCACCGCCGGGGCGCCCTGCATCGCCGCCAGCGCCGCCGCCGCGTCGGCGGGCGCGCGCAGCCGCGCCTGGCCCTTGCCGTCATAGCCCAGGCGCGTCGTCTTCAGGATCGCGGGCGTGCCGATGCGGGCGATCGCGGCCTCCAGATCCTGGGCGCTGTCGACCCCGGCATAGGGTGCGGTCGACAGGCCCAGACCGGTGAGGAAATCCTTCTCGGCGATCCGGTCCTGGCTGACCGCCAGGGCGCGCCGGCCCGGTCGGATCGGGCGATGCGCTTCCAGCAGGTCCAGCGCCGCGGTGGGAATGTTCTCGAATTCATAGGTGATGACGTCGACCGCCGAGGCAAAGGCCCGCAGCGCGGCCTCGTCCTCATAGGGGGCGGTGGTCACGGCATGGGCCACGTCCGCGGCGGGCGGGCGGGCCGCGGGCTCGTAGATATGGGTGCGAAAGCCCAGCCGCGCGGCGGCGACCGACAGCATCCGCCCCAATTGGCCGCCGCCGAGGATCCCGATCGTGGCCCCAGTGGCAAGCGGTTCAGTCATCGCGGGGCTCCTCGGGGATCGAGGCCGAAAGATCGGCGCGCCAGCGCTCCAGCCGCGCGGCCAGCGCCGCATCGTCATTGGCCAGGATCGCGGCGGCCATCAGCCCCGCATTGGCCGCCCCCGCCGCCCCGATTGCCATCGTCGCCACCGGAAAGCCGCGCGGCATCTGGACGATGGAATACAGGCTGTCGACGCCCGACAGTGCCCGCGTCTGGATCGGCACCCCGATCACCGGCACCCGGGTCTTCGACGCCATCATCCCGGGCAGATGCGCCGCGCCACCGGCCCCCGCGATGATCACCTTGAGGCCGCGCCCGGCGGCCTCGCGGCCATAGGACCACAGCCGATCCGGCGTCCGGTGGGCAGAGACGATCCGGGCCTCGTAGGGCACTTCCAGCTCATCGAGGATGGCCGCGGCCTCCTTCATCGTGGGCCAGTCGGACTGGCTGCCCATGATGATGCCCACCTCGATCTCGGCCATGAATCTTCCCCATCTGGTTCGGAGCGCGCACTATAGCGGCGCCGGTCGCGGGGGCAAGCGCCCCGCCCATGCCTCTTGCTGCCGTGGTTTCAGGCGATGATATCGGGAAACAGCCGGTCCTCGATCCGCGTGATCTGATCCTTGAGCACCAGCTTTTGCTTCTTCAGCCGCCGCAGGCGCAGCTGATCCGCGCGGCCCGCCTGCTCCAACGCATGAATCGCGTCGTCGAGGTCGCGGTGCTCGCGCTTCAGCACCGCGAGCTCGTATTTCAGGATCTCTTCGTTTTCGAGTTCGCTCGATCCATTCATGCCCAATGTCGTCTCGTGGTGATTCCCCTGGTCAGCATATAGCCATTCGCCCCGCGTGCGGAAAGCTTCGCGCCCCGGTCGCTACGCCGCCCGCCGTCGCGGGCGAGCATCGACGCCCTTGCAAGCCCCCGGAAAGCTTCCCATATCCTTTATACGGGTGCCCGATTGGGGCCCGGGATATGTCGCTTCTGCCAAGGACATCCATCGATGACGAAATTGAGCTTTGCCTCGCATCCGTTCCTTCTGGGCTTCGAGCGCCTCGACCAATTGGTCGAACGCAGCGCCAAGGCCGGGACCGAAGGCTACCCGCCCTTCAATATCGAACAATCCGGCGATACCGCCTATCGTATCACGCTTGCCGTCGCGGGGTTTCGCGACGAGGATCTCTCGATCACCGTCGAGGATCGCCAGTTGATCATTCGCGGCCGCCAGGTCGAGGGCGACGAGGCGCGGGTCTTCCTGCATCGCGGCATCGCGGCGCGCGCCTTCCAGCGCAGCTTCGTCTTGGCCGATGGGGTCGAGGTGGCCGGGGCTTCGCTGGAAAACGGATTGCTGCATATCAATCTGCGCCGGTCGCTGCCCGAAACGCAGGTGCAGACCATTCAGATCAGCCGAGGGTGAAGGAGGTCGTCATGGATACCAAATATGAATTCGGGCCGGAACAGGCAGGCGGGCGCCCGATCGTCTACGTCCGCCCTGTCGCGGTCGAGACCCTGCCGCAAGAGATCCGCGAACAGGCCGAAGGGCTGGAGACACTTTACGCCGTGCACGGATCGGACGGCGAGCGGATCGCGCTGGTGCGCGACCGGCGGCTGGCCTTCGCGCTGGCCCGCCAGAACGACCTGACCCCGGTCAGCGCGCATTGAGCGAAAGCTCTGATCACCGGCGCGGGCCCAAGCGACGGGCCTGCGTATTTAGGGGAACAATGAAAGGGGGCCGCGCGGTCGTTTTCCGGGGCCCCCGTTGTCGTTTCAGCCTCTGATCAGCCCCATGGACTCGAGCTTCAAGAGCACCTGATGGGCGCAATTGTCGACATCGACGTTTTCCGTCTCGACCCTCAGTTCGGGATGTACCGGCGCCTCGTAGGGGTCTGAGATCCCGGTGAATTCCTTGATCTTGCCTTCGCGCGCCAGCTTGTAGAGACCCTTGCGGTCGCGGCGTTCGCATTCCTCCAGGCTGGTCGCCACATGGATTTCCACGAAGGCGCCGTATTGCTCGATCTCCTCGCGCACCGCGCGCCGCGTCGCGGTATAGGGCGCGATCGGGGCGCAGATCGCGATACCCCCGTTCTTGGTGATCTCGCTGGCCACAAAGCCGATGCGGCGGATGTTCAGGTCGCGGTGCTCCTTGGAAAAGCCCAGTTCCGACGACAAGTTCTTGCGCACCACGTCGCCGTCAAGCAGCGTCACCGGACGCCCGCCCATCTCCATCAGCTTGACCATCAGCGCGTTGGCGATCGTCGACTTGCCCGACCCCGAGAAGCCGGTGAAGAACACCGTGAAACCCTGGTTTGCGCGCGGCGGCGAGGTACGGCGCAATTCGGCCACCACCTCGGGGAACGAGAACCATTCCGGGATCTCCAGCCCCTCGCGCAGGCGGCGGCGCAGTTCGGTGCCCGAGATGTTCAGGACGGTCACGCCCTCTTCGATCTCGTCGGCGGGCTCGTATTGCGCGCGTTCCTGCACATAGACCATATGCTTGAAATCGACCATCTCGATGCCGACTTCCGCCTGGTGGGCGCGCACCATTTCTTGGGCCTCGTAGGGGCCATAGAAATCCTTGCCCGCGCTGTTCTTGCCCGGGCCGGCATGGTCGCGCCCGACGATGAAATGGGTGCAGCCGTGGTTCTTGCGGATGATCGAGTGCCACAGCGCCTCGCGCGGGCCGGCCATGCGCATCGCCAGGTTCAGCAGGCTCATCGTCGTGGTGGCCGATGGGTATTTGTCCAGCACCGCCTCATAGCAGCGCACGCGGGTGAAATGGTCCACATCACCGGGTTTGGTCATGCCCACGACCGGGTGGATCAGCAGGTTCGCCTGCGCCTCGCGCGCGGCGCGGAAGGTCAGTTCCTGGTGCGCGCGGTGCAAGGGGTTGCGGGTCTGGAAGGCCACGACCCGGCGCCAGCCGAGCTTGCGGAAATAGGCGCGCAGCTCGTTCGGGGTGTCGCGGCGGGCCTTGAAATCGTAGTGCACCGGCTGTTGGATGCCGGTGACCGGGCCACCAAGGTAGACCTTGCCCGCGGTGTTGTGCAGGTAATTCACCGCCGGATGTGCCAGATCGTCGGCGCCATAGACGCCCACGGCCTCGCGCGTCTTGTCGGGCATCCATTTGTCGGTGACCGACAGGATCGCCAGGATCACCCCTTCCGGATCGCGCAGCGCGATGTCCTGGCCGGGCTCGATTGCCTCGGCGAATTTCTCCGATACATCGAGGTTGATCGGCATCGGCCAGAGCGTGCCGTCCTTGAGGCGCATGTTCGCGACCACGCCGTCGTAGTCTTCCTCGGTCAGGAAACCCTTCAGCGGGTAGAAGCCGCCATTCATCAGAAGCTCCAGATCGCAGATCTGGCGCGGGGTCAGGTCCCAGGAGGGCAGCTCGCCGGCCTCGACCTTCAGTTTCTGCGCGGATTCGTAGGAAACATAGAGTTCGGGGATCGGGGCGAGATTGGGAAGCTGCATGGGTAAGACTTTCTGGCTAGGACCGGGCCCCGAAATATGGGGTGTCGGCGCGATTTATCCGGGAAAAATGGCGAGATTCAAGTAAAGCCGAGGCATCGGCGGGACAAACGACCAAAATATCGGCATGTTGTGACAACAGAGGAAATCATCCCCGCGCGCGCAACGGGGCCGGGACGGTGACCCGGGTCGGCCGGCGCGGGAAACCAAAGCCACGATCCCGCCCCGGCGTGCCGCCGTCCGCGGCAAGCCTGCCCGGCGCGGTATGATCGCCGACCGGCCGCGCCCGGCCGCGTCAGGGCGAGTGCAAAGCCAGGACGCGCCCCGCGCCCCCCGGGTGTGGGTGGCGCCGGGCCGTTCTTGGCGGCGGTCGTGGAAGGCGAAGCTATTCGGCCATACCCTGCTCGGCCAGCCAGCGTTCCGCGTCGAGCGCGGCCATGCAGCCCATGCCGGCCGAGGTGACCGCCTGGCGATAGATGTGGTCGGTCAGATCGCCGGCCGCGAACACCCCTTCCACCGAGGTGCGGGTCGAGCCGGGCTCGACCCAGACATAGCCGCCGGGCTGCATCTTGAGCTGATCCCTGACCAGTTCCGAAGCCGGCGCATGGCCGATGGCGACGAAGAAGCCGTCGCAGGGCACTTCGCTGGTGCTGCCGTCGGTGGTGGATTTCACCCGCACGCCGGTTACGCCGGCGGGGTTTTCCGTGCCCAGAACCTCTTCGACCGTGTGGTTCCACAGAACCTCGACCTTCGGGTGCTTGAACAGGCGGTCTTGCAGGATCTTCTCGGCGCGCAGGCTGTCGCGGCGGTGGATCAGGGTGACCTTGGACGCGAAATTGGTCAGGAACAGCGCCTCCTCGACCGCGGTGTTGCCGCCGCCGATCACCACGACTTCCTTGCCGCGGTAGAAGAAGCCGTCGCAGGTGGCGCAGGCCGAGACGCCGAAGCCCTTGAACTTTTCTTCGCTGGGGATGCCCAGCCATTTCGCCTGCGCCCCGGTGGCCAGGACCACCGCATCGGCGGTGAAGGTGCCAAGCCCGCCCTTCGCGGTGAAGGGACGCTTCGACAGATCCAGGCTTTCGATATGGTCCGAGATGACCTCGGCCCCCATGGCCTTGGCGTGGGCTTCCATGCGCACCATCAGGTCGGGGCCCTGCACCTCGGTATCGCCGGGCCAGTTCTCGACCTCGGTGGTGATGGTCAGCTGTCCGCCGGGCTGGATCCCCTGAACCAGAACCGGCCCCAGCATGGCGCGCGAGGCGTAGACCGCCGCGGTATAGCCCGCGGGCCCCGAGCCGATGATCAGGAGTTTCGTGTGGCGTGTGTCGGTCATGCTCTGCCCTTTCCCTGCGCGTCCGACCCGATATAGGACGCGTGGCAAGGAACGGAAAGCCCCGGGGGAAGGGGGCCTCGAACGCGGGTCTCGCGAGACCCTGGCCGGGCGTTGGGCGCGCGCGCGACGCGCGGAGCCGCAAAAGGGGGTTGCGGGGTGCCGGCAGAGGACGAATAACAGAGGCAGAGCAGGAAGGGACGCGGATGACGGCGGACAAGGCAAGGATCGCGCGGCAGTTCATCGAGGCGATTCCCCATGCAAAGGCGCTGGGCATGCGGATCGAGCATGTGGGCGACGGCGAGGCGATCATCGCCATGGATTATGACCCGCGCTTTATCGGCGATCCCGCGACCGGGGTGATCCATGGCGGCGCGGTATCGGCGCTGATGGATACGGCCTCGGGCGCGGCGGTGATGAGTCATCCCGTCGCCCCCGCGATCACCGCGACGATCGACCTGCGCATCGACTACATGCGCCCGGCGACGCCCGGCCGGCGGATCATCGCGCGGGCCGAATGCTATGAAATGACACGCACGGTCGCCTTCGTGCGCGTCACCGCGACGGATGAAGGCGGCGCCCGCCCCTTCGCCACCGCCGCCGGCGCCTTCACCGTGGAACGCGGCCCGGCCGACAGCGGCGACAAGGGCGACCGGCGCGCCGAACCGGCAGGGACCCCGGCATGAGCCGCCCGCGTCCGGAACCCGTGCAGGTGATCAAGCAGCGCCGCGACAGCGCGCTGCGGGCGCTGACCCAGGGCATCCCCTATGTCAGCTTTCTGGGCATCAGCTTCGATCGCCGCGGCGACGAGCTGACCGCGGTGCTGCGTTTCGACGAAAAGCTGATCGGCAACCCCTTCCTGCCCGCGATCCACGGCGGGGTGACCTCGGCCTTCCTGGAAACCGCCGCGATCGTCGAATTGTCATGGTCGATCCTGTGGGAGGAGATGGAGCACGGCGGCCTTGATCCGAAGGCGGTCGACGCCGCGAACCTGCCGCAACTGCCCAAGACAATCGACTTCACCGTCGATTACCTGCGCCCCGGCCTGCCGCGCGACGCCTATGCGCGGGCGCGGCTGAACCGCTCGGGCCGGCGCTATGCCAGCGTCCATGTCGAGGCCTGGCAGGACAACCGGTCACGGCTGTTCGCCCAGGCCACGGGGCATTTCCTGATGCCCGAGAAGACGCCCGGCGGTCATGGCTGACATAGGCCACCGGCGCGTCCTGAAGATCGCGCTGCCCATCCTGCTGTCGAATGCCACCGTGCCGATCCTCGGCGCGGTCGATACCGGGGTGGTCGGGCAGATGGGCCTTGCCGCGCCGATCGGGGCGGTGGGCCTGGGCGCCGTGGTGCTGAGCGCGATCTTCTGGATCTTCGGCTTCCTGCGCATGGGCACCTCGGGAATGGTGGCGCAGGCCCGTGGCGCGGGCGACCTGCCGGAAACCGGCGCGATCCTGATGCGGGCGTTGCTGACGGGCTGGGGCGCGGGGCTGGTCTTCGTGCTGGCGCAGGCGCCGCTCTTTTGGCTGGCGTTCAAGATCGCGCCGGCTTCCGCGGATGTCGAGGCGCTGGCGCGCGACTATCTGTCGATCCGGGTCTGGGGGGCGCCGGCGACGATCTCGCTTTATGCCGTTACCGGCTGGCTGATCGCGCTGGAACGCACCCGTGGCGTGCTGGTGGTGCAGCTGTGGATGAACACCCTGAACGTGGGGTTGGATCTGTGGTTCGTCCTGGGCCTTGGCTGGGGCGTGAAGGGGGTGGCCGCTGCCACGCTGGTTGCGGATTGGACGGGCCTTGCGCTGGGGTTGTGGCTGTGCCGGGCGGCCTTCGCCGGCGAACAGTGGCGCGACTGGGCGCGGGTGTTCGACCGCGTGCGGCTGCGCCGGATGCTGGCGGTGAACGGCGACATCATGCTGCGCTCGGTGCTCTTGCAGGCCTCGTTCACCAGCTTCGTCTTCCTCGGCGCGGGTTTCGGGGACGTGACGCTGGCGGCCAACCAGGTGCTGATGCAGTTCCTTGAAATCGCGGCCTATGCGCTTGACGGCTTCGCCTTCGCGGCCGAATCCCTGGTCGGGCAGGCGGTGGGCGCGGGCTCGATCCCGCGGCTGAGGCGCTCGGCATTGCTGGCCAGCCAATGGGCGCTGCTGGCGGCGGCGCTGATGGCGGCGGGATTCTGGCTGGCGGGGCCGGCGATCATCGACCTGATGGCCAAGGCGCCGCAGGTGCAGGTGGAGGCGCGGGTCTATCTGCCCTGGGTGGTGGCGGCGATGCTGATCAGCCTTGCGAGCTACATGCTGGACGGGATCTTCATCGGCGCGACCCGCACCGCGGCGATGCGCAACGCGATGGCGATATCCGTTGCGATCTATGCGCTGGCGTTGGCCGCGCTGGTGCCGGTCTTCGGCAACCACGGCCTTTGGGCCGGGCTATTGGTGCTGAACCTGGCGCGGGCGGTGACGCTGTGGCGCCGCTATCCGGCGCTGGAGCGGGCCCTGGCCTGAGCGCCGGGGGCGTATTTGTAGAACAATGAATGGGTCAAAGGATCGCCAGAACCGATTCCGGCGGGCGGCCAAGGGCGGCACGGTCGCCGTGCAAGACCAACGGGCGCTCGATCAGCCGGGGGTGGGCGGCCATCGCGGCGATCAGGGTCTCGTCAGAGCTGTCCGTCGTGAGGCCCAGGTCGGAAAAGAGCGACTCCTTGCTGCGCAGAAGGGAGATCGCGGGCAGGCCAAGGGCCTTCAGCGCCGCGCGAATTTCGGCCTCGGTGGGGGGCGCGTCGAGGTAGCGGCGGATCTCGGGCGTCAGGCCGCGCGCTTCCAGCAGTGCCAGCGTCTGGCGCGACTTGGTGCAGCGCGGATTGTGCCAGATGGTCAGGGTCATAGCCATTCCTTCCTTGCCGTGCCCACGGCCTCGGCCACGCTGGCAAAGCCGTCGCGGGCGAGAAGCGCATCCAGCCCGCGCGCGATCCGCGGGGCGAGGCCGATCCCATCGTAGACCATCGCGGTGTAGAATTGCACCGCCGAAGCGCCGGCGCGGATCTTGGCATAGGCCTGTTCGGCATTCGAGATGCCGCCCACGCCGATCAGCGGCAGCCCGCCGTCGGTAAGCGCCGACAGCCGCGCCAGCACCCGGGTCGAACGCTCAAACAGCGGCGCGCCGGAAAGGCCGCCGGCCTCTTGCGCGTGGGGGCCGTGCAGGCCGGTGCGGTCCAGCGTGGTGTTGGTCGCGATCACCGCATCGATGCCCGAATTCAGCGCGACTTCGGCGATATCGGCCAGCTCCGCCTCGGTCAGATCCGGGGCGATCTTCAGGAACACCGGGATCTTGCGCGGCAGTGAATCGCGCATCGCCAAGACCCCGGCCAGCAGCGCCGAGAGCGCGGCCTTGCCCTGCAGATCGCGCAGTTTCTCGGTATTGGGGGACGAGACGTTGACGGTGGCGAAATCGAGATGCGCGCCGCAGCTGGCCAGCACCTGGGCAAAATCGGCGGCGCGGTCGGCGCTGTCCTTGTTGGCGCCGAGGTTGAGGCCGATCACCGCATCCCGGGGCCGGCGGGCAAGGCGCGCGGCGATCGCCTGGGCGCCGTCGTTGTTGAAGCCAAAGCGGTTGATCGCGGCGCGGTCCTGGGACAGGCGGAACAGACGCGGGCGCGGGTTGCCGGGCTGCGGGCGCGGAGTGGCGGCGCCGACCTCGAGAAAGCCGAAACCGGCGCGCGCCAGCGGCGCCAGCGCCTCGGCGTTCTTGTCGAACCCCGCGGCCAGGCCGACCGGGTTCGGCAGGTCCAGCCCGGCGATCCGGGTCTTCAGCCGCGCCGAGGTGACGCAGCCGGGCAGCGGCACCAACCCCGCGCGCAGCGCCGTCAGCGACAGCCCGTGCGCGCGCTCGGGGTCAAGCCGGTGCAGGGCGCACAGCCCGAGCCGCTCGACCGCGGTCACAGCATGCCCTTGGGAAAGATGTGGCCCGCGGCGCCCAGCGGCAGGGATTTGTCCCAGACGACTTCGGGCAGGCTGAGCGGGCGGTAGAGATGCGGGAACAGCGCGTCGCCACGCGAAGGCTCCCACTTCAATTCGGGGCCGAGGGCGTCCGGGTCGAAGGCCACGAGGACCAGGTCGCTTTCATCGGCGAAATGCTTGGCCGCGGTTTCGGCCACCTGGGCGGCGGTCGAGAAATGGATGAAGCCATCGGCCAGATCGATCGGGGCACCCAGGGTCTGGCCCTTGGCGCGGAAATCATCCCATTCGGGGCGGCGGAATATCTTGAAGATCAGCATCGTCCGGTCATGCCGCGCGACGGCGTCCGGGTCAATGGGGTCGGTGCCCGGCGCATCACCGCCGGCCCGCGGGGGAAAGCGCGCCGTCGCGCAGATCCGCCGCCAGATAGCCCGCAGCCAACGCCGTGCGGCGGAAGGCGGGCAGTGGAAAGCGGCGCGGCGGCGCGGCCATCAACGCGGGGATCTCGGGCGCGGCGCCCGCGATCAGCTGCGCGGCCAGCCGCCCGCCCCGGCTGGCGGGCGCGACGCCGCTGCCGTGCCAGCCGAGGGCGGCGAACAATCCCTCGGCCCCCGGCACCCGGCCCACGAAGGGCGCCAGGGATCCGGTCAGACAGACGAAACCCGACCAGCGGCTTTCGGTCTCGACCCCGTTCCAGGCCGGAAACATGGCGTCGAAATGCGATCGCACCCGGGCCTGGGTCGTCGCGATCGCGGCGGGTGCGGCCGAGGTGCCGCCGCGCATCCCGAACAGAAAGCGCCCGTCGGGCAGGTGGCGGAAGTAATGCAGCGCGGTGCGGGTGTCGGCGGCCATCAGCGCCGAGGTGAAGCCCTGCGCCGCGCGCTCCTCGGCGCTGATCGGCCGGGTCACCATGATCGACGACATCGCCGGCAGGCTGCGCCCGGCCAGCCAGCGCGGCAGATCTTCGGATGAATAGCCGTTGGTCGCCACCAGCACGCGTTTGGCGTGCAGGCTGCCCTCGGGCGTGTCCAGCCGCCAGCCGCCGCCCTCGGGGGCGAGGTGCAGCACCGGGCTGTTGCCATGGATCCGCACGCCCGCCGCCACCGCGACCCGCGCCAGCCCCTCGACATAGGCCAGCGGATGCAGCGCAAAGCCCTGGGCCACCTGCAGCGCGCCATGGAAGACGGGTCCGGCAAGGCCGGCTTCCGCCAAGCCTTCGAGGGGGATCAGCCGGGACGAAGGATCGGCCGCGGCCGCCGCGGCCAGTTCGCGATAGGCGGCGGGTGAATGGGCTAGATAGGTCTCGCCCTCGGGGCCCTGGCGGGCGTCTATTCCGTGGCTGTCCAGGAACGCCGCCACGTCTTCGATCGCCGCGCGTTGAAAGGCCAGGAAGGCGCGCGCGCCCGCTTCGCCCACGCGGCGGATGATGGCGCGGTCGCTCAGCTTCGAGCCGCCCAGACAGCAAAAGCCGCCGTTGCGCCCCGAGGCGCCCCACCCCGGCTGCACCGCTTCCAGTACCGCCACATCGGCGCCGAATCGCGTGGCCAACTCATGCGCGGCCGACAGTCCCGCATAGCCCGCCCCGATCACCGCCACCTCTGCCGTCGCCTGGCCCTTCAGTGTTGGCGCAGGCGCGGGCAGGGGAAGCGTGCGGCGCCAGTGGCTATCGGGCCAGTCGGGGGTGTAGGCCTCGGCTTCGTACAGGCGTTTCATGGCGTCTCCTTGACGGCGCGGGCCCGAAGGGGCGGGGAAGGCAGGGCTGGGCACGGCCGGAAGGGCTGGCGCCCGCGGATGCCTCAGCTAAGGTGGCGCCGGCGCAAAGGTCAATGGAGCGGCGGATGGCACTGGAAGACGCGAAGACACAGGTCGACACGGCGTTCACCCGGCAGGACCCGCGCGGCCTGGCCTTCGAAAACGCCTTCGGCGGCGCGCCCTCGTTCCTGCGCCGGCGTTATACGAAGGATCTGGCCGGGGTGGATCTGGCGATCACCGGTGTGCCCTTCGATCAGGCGGTGACGCACCGCCCCGGCACCCGCTTCGGCCCGCGCGCCATCCGCGAGGCCAGCACGCTGCAACCCTTCGATCCGCCCTACGGCTGGGGTTATTCGCCGCTCGATGAGCTGTCGATCGTCGATTACGGCGATTTGGCCTTCGACTACGCCAAGGTCGCGGATTTTCCCGACACGCTGACCGGCCATATCCGGGGCATCCTGGCCGCCGGGCCGGGATGCGTGACGCTGGGGGGCGACCATTACATCAGCTTCCCGATCCTCAAGGCCTATGCCGAGAAATACGGGCCGATCAGCCTGATCCAGTTCGACGCGCACAGCGACACCTGGCCCGATGACGACATGACCCGCATCGACCACGGCACGATGTTCTACAAGGCGGTGAAGACAGGCCTCGTCGATCCCTCGCGATCGGTCCAGATCGGCATCCGCACCCATAACGACGACTTCCTCGGCGTGAACGTGATCGACGCGCCCGAGGTGCACGAAACCGGTCCGAAGGCGGTGGCCGACAAGGTGCGCGCCATCGTAGGCGACGCGCCCTGCTACCTGACCTTCGACATCGACGCGCTCGACCCCGCCTTCGCGCCGGGCACGGGCACACCCGTGTGGGGCGGGCTGAACTCGGCCCAGGCGGCGGCGATCCTGCGCGGCCTGGCGGGGATCGACCTGAAGGGCGGCGACGTGGTCGAGGTCTCTCCCCCCTACGACACCACCGGCGCCACCGCGATCATGGGCACCCATGTGGCCATGGAACTGATCTGCCTCTATGGCTGGACGCGCCGCAAATGATCCGCTGGGCCCTCGGCCTCATCCTGCTGGCGGCGGCCCTCGCGGCACTCTGGGTGCGCCTCGCACCGAATCCGGCCACGGACTGGGCGGTGAACCCGCTGGTCGCCGGCCACCCGGGGATGGAAAACGGCTATCTCATCCGGCCCGAAAACGGCGATCAGGCCGCCCCGATCTACCCTGTCAGCGCGCCCGACCTGGCCCGCAGGATCGACGCGATCGCACGAAGCTGGCCGCGCACCCGCCTGCTCGCCGGAAGCCCCGCACAGGGCGAGATGACCTACATCACTCGCTCGCGGATCTGGGGCTTTCCCGATTTCACTTCGATCAAGGTGCTGCCAGAGGGGACCAACAGCACCTTCGCCGCCTTCGCCCGTGCCCGCTTCGGCAAATCCGACTTCGGCGTGAACCGCACCCGGCTAAAGGCCTGGCTGAACGCCCTCGCCACCCCCTAGCCCTTCATCTTGGCCGAAATACTCCGGGGGGGCAGGGGGCAGCGCCCCCGCCGCCGTGTCATCCACCCTTGACCACGCCCGCCAATCTCGCCAAACCCCGCCCATGGTGCCCATGGACAAACTCGCCCAGATCACGCAGCGCTTCGAGTTCCTCGAGGCGAAGCTCTCGGCTGGCGCCGCGCCCGCCGAGATCGCCCAGCTCAGCCGCGAATATGCCGACCTCAAGCCCATCGTCACGGAAATCGCCGCCTACCGTCGGGCGCTTGCCGATCTGGACGAGGCCGAGGCCATGCTCGCCGATCCCGAGATGCGCGCGCTCGCCGAAGAGGAAATGCCGCGCCTGAAAGCCCGCATCCCCGAGATGGAGCAGGCCCTGCGCCTGGCGCTTCTTCCCAAGGATGCCGCCGACGCGCGCCCCGCGATCCTGGAAATCCGCCCCGGAACCGGCGGCGAGGAGGCCGCGCTGTTTGCCGGCGACCTCTTGCGCATGTACCAGCGCCACGCCGAGGCGCAGGGCTGGAAATTCCAGATCCTCGAGGAAAGCCAGACCGAACTGGGTGGCATCAAGGAGGTCACCGCGCTGATCTCGGGCGAAGGCGTCTTCGCCCGGCTGAAATACGAATCCGGCGTCCACCGTGTTCAGCGCGTGCCCGAAACCGAGGCCGGGGGACGCATCCACACCTCGGCCGCCACCGTCGCCGTGCTGCCCGAGGCAGAAGAGGTCGACATCGACATCCCCGCCACCGACATCCGCATCGACACGATGCGCGCTTCGGGCGCCGGTGGCCAGCATGTGAACACCACCGATTCGGCCGTGCGGATCACCCATATCCCGACCGGCATCGTGGTGACCTCGTCCGAGAAATCCCAGCACCAGAACCGCGCCATCGCCATGCAGGTGCTGCGCGCCCGCCTCTACGAGATGGAGCGCGCCCGCGCCGATGCCGAACGCGCCGCCAGCCGCAAAAGCCAGGTCGGCTCGGGCGACCGCTCGGAGCGCATTCGCACCTACAACTTCCCGCAAGGGCGGATGACCGACCACCGCATCAACCTTACGCTCTACCGGCTCGATCAGATCATGGCCGGCGATCTGGGCGAGGTGATCGACGCGCTGATCGCCGACGATCAGGCGCGGAAGCTGGCCGAGATGGAAGGGTGAGCACCCGCACCGCCGCCCAGGCCCTGCGTGAAGCCAACGAGATCCTCACCCTCGCCGGGGTCGCCGATCCCGCCCGCGACAGCCGCCGCCTGCTGGCCCATGCGATGGATCTGCCCCCCGACCGGCTGAGCCTGCACCTGCCCGACCCGCTGTCGCCCCGTGCCGCTGCCCGCTTCGCGCTGATGATCGAGGCCCGCGCGGCGCGTCAGCCGGTCAGCCAGATCCTTGGTACGCGGCTGTTCTGGGGCCATGCCTTCCGCGTCACCCCCGATGTGCTCGACCCGCGCCCCGAGACCGAGGTTCTGGTGGCCGAGGCCCTGGCCGCCCCGTTCACCCGCGTCGTCGATCTGGGCACCGGTTCGGGCGCGATCCTGGCTGCGCTGCTGGCGGAACGTCCCAAGGCCACGGGCCTGGGCACCGACCTGTCTGCCCCGGCGCTGGAGGTCGCGGCGGCGAACGCGGCGGCGCTGGGCGTGGCCGAGCGGGCCGCGTTCCTGCGCGCCGACTGGTTAGACGGCGTGACGGGGCAATTCGATCTGATCGTCTCGAACCCGCCCTATATCGCCGACGAGGAGATGGAGGCACTCGCGCCCGAGGTCCGCGACTGGGAGCCCTGGCTTGCCTTGACCCCGGGCGGCGATGGCCTAGATTCCTACCGTAGCATCACAAGTGCTGCGCCCGAGCGCCTGTTGCCCGGTGGGCGGCTGATCGTTGAGATCGGTGCAAGCCAGGGTAGCGCCGTCGCGCGGATGTTCGAAAACGCAGGGTTGGCCGGGGTTGCGGTGTTGCGCGATCTGGACGGCCGGGACCGCGTGGTGCGGGGTGAAAAGCCCTAGAATTTGCCGGTTTCGTGCCACAGCTGCCGGCGAAACGGGGGACATCTCGGCTTTTTGGTAGATTCCGCTTGCCCTGTCGGCGTTGTCATGCTTACTCGGACGCACGGTTTGCGGGCGGACGTATTACGCGTCCCCCGGCCGGAAAGCCCCAAAGCCGGACCACCCACGCAAAGGCGCCTGAAATCATGGCCCCCGCGAGGTTCGGGTCAAGCCCTGCAAGGCAGGAAACAAAGTAAACATGAGATCAAGCAAATCCCGTTCGCGTTCCAAGTCGAACCGCCCGCGCTCGATGGGCAACATCGTCAACCGGGTCTTCGATTCTTCGGGACCCGAAGGCAAGGTGCGCGGCACGCCGCAGCAGATCATCGAGAAATACCAGATCCTCGCTCGTGATGCCCAACTGTCGAACGACAGGGTGGCCGAGCAGAACTTTCTTCAACACGCCGAGCATTACGCAAGGATGTTGAGCGAGGCGCAGCGTGAAATGGCGCGCGATCAGGAAAGCCGCCGTGATCAGCAGGATGGCCAGAACGGCGGTCAGGGAGGCAGCCAGAACAATGGCCAGAATAACGGCCAATCTGGCGGTCAGAACCCCCGTGATCGGCGCGATCGTGATGCCGCCCAGGCTGGGGGGCAAGCCCCGGATCAGACGGGCGGCAAGGGCGACGCGGCGGATGTGATCGACGTGTCCGAAGGCGATAGCGCGCTGGTCGAAACCCCGGAAGAGCGCAAGTCGCGCAAACCGGTCTTCCGCACCGAAGATTCCGCAGGTTCTGCGTCCGAACCGGTCGCTTCGGGGGATGACACGCAGCCCGAGACCGGCGAGAAACCGGCCGAGGCCAAGCCGCGCCGTGCCCGAGGGCCCCGCAAGCCGCGCAAATCCGCAGCGGCCCAGGCCGACGGCGACGGCAACACCCCGCCCGCATCCGAGCAATCCTCGGCCGCCGAATAAGGCCGTCGCGGTCACTGCGACGTCAGGCGCGGGAAAGTTCCCGCGCCAGAGCGCAAAAACCTTCCAGGGGGATCTCTTCGGCGCGCGCGGTGGGTTTCAGCCCGGCGGCGGTGATCCGTGCCTCGATATCCGGGGCCAGGCCACGCAGGCTGGAGCGCAGCATCTTGCGTCGCTGATTGAAGGCCGCCGCCGTCAGCCGCGCCAGCACCGCCGCGTCGGCCTCGAATCTGGGCGCCTGGCGCCGCGTGATAAGCACCACGGCGGACGACACCTTGGGCGGAGGCGTGAAGGCCTCGGGCGGCAGCTGCATGACGATCTTCGCCTCCGCGCGCCATTGCACCATCAGCGCAAGCCGCCCATAGGCTTTCGATCCGGGACGGGCAACGATGCGCTCGGCCACCTCGCGCTGGAACATCAGCGTCAGGCTTTCCCAGAACGGCGGCCACTGGGCGGGGGTCATCCAGCGGATCAGCAATTCGGTGCCCACGTTGTAGGGCAGGTTGGCGACCACCCGGATCGGCGGCGTCAGATGCGCCAGCGGGTCGATCCTGAGCGCGTCGCCATTGACCACTTCCAGCCGCCCCGGATAGGCCGCGCCGATCTCGGCCAGCGCCGGCAGGCAACGCGCGTCCTTTTCGACCGCCAGCACCCGCCGCGCGCCTTCGGCCAGCAGCCCGCGGGTCAGCCCGCCCGGTCCGGGCCCGACCTCCAGCACGTCGCATCCGGTCAGATCGCCGGCCTGCCGCGCGATCTTGGCGGTCAGGTTCAGGTCCAGCAGGAAGTTCTGGCCCAGCTGCTTCTTCGCGCTCAGGCCATGGGCGGCGATCACCTCGCGCAGGGGGGGCAGTCCGTCAATCGCGCTCACGCGGGTTTCCTTCTGTCATGCGGGCTCCGCCCCCATACCCCCGGGATATTTCCGCCGGAACAAAGAAGAAAGCCCCCCTGGGCCTTCACCTTGGGAAAAATACTCCGCGGCGTCGCCAATCGTGCTCGGACCAGCGGCACAGCCATCGGAAACTCCGGCCGGCAATGGCGACGGGGGCGAGAAATCCCCGGCGCTAGCCGCGCAGCCTGGCCATCTCGTCGGCCATCTTCAGGGCGGCGATCAGGCTGGCCGGGTCCGCCACACCCTTGCCGGCGATGTCATAGGCGGTGCCGTGATCGGGCGAGGTGCGGATGAAGGGCAGCCCCAGGGTCAGGTTGACGCCGCCGGCGAAGTCGATCGTCTTGATCGGGATCAGCGCCTGGTCGTGATACATGCAGACCGCCGCGTCATAGCCCGCGCGCGCCTTGGCATGGAACATCGTGTCGGCCGGCAGGGGACCGCTTAGCGCCAACCCTTCGGCGCGCAGATCGGCGATCAGCGGCGCGATCATATCCAATTCTTCGCGCCCCATCGCCCCACCTTCGCCGGCATGCGGGTTCAGCCCCGCCACCGCGATCCGTGGCGCGGGAATGCCGAAATCATGGATCAGCGCGGCATGGGTGATGCGGATCGTGTCGCGCAGCAGCTCGGGCGTCAGCGCGGCGGGGACCTGTTCCAGCGCGATATGGATGGTCGTGGGCACCACACGCAACTCGGGGCAGGCCAGCATCATCACCACCCGCGGCACCCCGGCCAGGGCGGCCAGGAATTCGGTATGGCCGGGATAGGTAAAGCCCGCCCCGTCGCGCAGTGCCTTCTTGTGGATCGGCGCGGTGCAAAGCGCCCGAGCGCGGCCCTGCCGCACCAGGGCGACCGCGGTCGAGATCGCCTCGACCACCCCGGCGGCGTTGGCCGGATCGGGATCACCGGGGCGCGCCTCGGCGGCGAACCGCACCGGCCAGACCGGCAGCGCGGTGGCGGCGCAATGCGCGGCGTCGGCGGGGTTGTCGATTTCGCGGTGCGCGGTGCCGCGCGGCAGATGGCGCGGGTCGCCGACCCAAAGCAGCGGCAGACGGGCGCGAAGCTGGTCCCAGGCCTTGGCGGCGATCTCGGGCCCGATGCCCGAGGGGTCGCCACAGCTTAGCGCGATTGGCAGGGGGGCGGACATGGCCGTGCTCTCAGGGCCGGCGGATGAAGGCGTCCGCCCGCAGCCGGGCGAGATAGGCCTCGGACAGACCGGCCAGGCGCTGGTTCGCCAACTGGTTGCGGATATCGCCCATATCGGCCTTCTCGGCGACGGTCAGACGCCTTGTGCACAGCATCAAGACATCAAGATCGCCGTTCCGCGTCAGATCGGTGGCGATCTCGTTCTGGTCCATCGTGGCCAGGCGCAGCGCGATGTCCGAGGGCACCTGCGGCACGGTCTGCGTGGTGAAGGTCAGGGTGCCCTCGGGCTTGCCCTTGGCGATGCCGTAAAGGTCGTTGCAATCGCCCACCTTCGCCGCGATCCCGGCAGCGATCTTCAGGTTCTCGGGGGTGCGGCCCCCGGGGATCAGGTACTGCGCGTATTTCACCGTCACCTTCGAGGGCGCGGGCCGCGGCATTTCCCCGACCGCGCGCAACAGGAACAGGCCGATCGCGTTCTGCAGCTTGACCGGCGAGGTGACCTGCCCGGGCTTCAGCCCCTTGAGGGCACCGGCCACCGCGGGCGGCAGGTTTGCCTCTGGCACCCAGTCGATCCGGCCTCCCCGCGCCGCGGATTGCGAGCCGGAATATTGTTTCGCGGCGGCGGCGAACTGCGCCGGCGTCTTGATCGTATGGGCCAGCTGTTCAGCCAGCGCCGCGCTTTGGGCGAAATACTGTGGCGTCGCGGGCAGCAGGATCTCGGACAGCAAGAGCCGGGTTCCGCGCGGCTGGGCGGCAAGCGACAGCGCCCGGTCCAGATCGGCATTCGAGATGTTCAGATCCGCGCCGAACTTGGCCCGCACCAGGTCACGCCAGGCGACGCCCGCGTGCACGAAGGCGCGGAAGGTCTGTTCGGCCACGCCGGCCTTCGCCAGGGCCGCGACGAACTGCTCGGTCGTCATTTTGGCGCGGCCGGCGAATTCCTTCATCCCGGCGTCGATCTCGGCCTTGCTCGGGTCGATGCCGTTCTCTTTCGCGGCCTGCAGCTGCAACCGGTCCTGGATCAGCTGCTTCTCGGCCAGCTTGCCGATGTCACCGGGCGCGTTCAGCAGTTGCAGGAACTTCTCGCGCTGGGAAAGCTCATAACCCGTGATCGGGGAGCCGTTCACGATCAGCACCGGGGCGAAGGCTCCTCCCACGCCCTGGGCCGCCGCCGGCAGCGCCACCATCGCCCCCGCCAGGCACATCCAGGCGGTCATCAGCATCGTCGTCAGTCGCATGGTCGGTCCGTTCTGCTCGTCCGTTCCCGTGTTCATCTGTCCGCGCCTAGCCGCCGCAGGTGCCGGTGTCGCCCGACACCGCCCGGCCCGCAATTCCGATCAGATCGACCGACAGCGCCAGATTTGTCGTCGCCGCTACACTAGTCGAGGAAGTGAAGCGACGCGAGAGGTAAAGATCAACGCCCAGGCATTCGTTGTGCCAGTTCAGGCCGAGGCCGGCGCTGGTCGCGCGGTCGGCCTGGAAGTCGTAGCGCCAGCTGGCCCGGCCGGTCCAGCGGCTGCTGACCCTCCAATTCGCGTCAAGCGCCCATTCCGATGTGTTGGTGGGCAGGTTCTCGGCCGGGTCCGCGACCATCCAGATATAGCTTGTGGCAAGTGTCACCTTTCGCGTGGTCCAGCCCAGCTGGGCCTCGGACCGCGCCAGGGTCAACTGGTCGTTGAAGATCGCGCGCCCGGTCAGTGATAGTCCATGGGGTGAAGCCAGCCGCACCCCCGTCAACCAGTCGGATCGCGCGCCGCCCAGGCCCGATCCGGCCGAGAACCCCTGCCTCGCCTGCAGCCGGAATACCCGCCCGGCAACCGCCCCCAGGGTCCAGCCCGAGGCCGAATAGCGGGTCCAGCGCAACCCGACATTGGCGCGGGGGCCATATTCGATGCCGTCGTAGCCGGGGTAGCGATCCAGAGACCACAGATTGCCCGCGTCGAAGGCAAGCTGGGTCGAATCCTCGTTGGGCACCGAGGGCACGTTGCGCGGGCTGACGATCAGCTGGACGATCGGCTCCAACACCTGGCTGCCGCCGCCGCGCTCGGCCTTGACGAGGGGCCAGCGCAGCTCGACCGCGCCGACCGGGATGGTGCGCGCGACCGTGCCGGGGACTTGGCTGTCCTGGGCGAACGCGTATAGGTCGGATGTCGTGCGCGCCAGGGCCGAGACCACGATCCCCGGCCCGATCACCCAGCTGCGGCGCCAGTCGAGCCGGATCGAGGCGCGGGCCTCGTCGCGCCCGACCACGTCCTGGTTCGACGTACGCAGCAGGCCGAAGCTGTCGAAGGTGAGGCTGCCCTGGCCGCCGAGACCGGGCAGGGTGAAGCGGTGAATGCGGGTATAGCCTGCGACCACGCCGGGCAGGGTGGCATTGTTGTCGCCGGCACGGATCGAGTGGAAGGAATAGAGCCGGGCGCTGGAATAATCGTCGCGCCGGGTGCGGCTCAACTCGATATCGCTTTGCAGGCGGTCGATGTTGCTGATGCCGTAATCGGTCAGATACGCGGCGTCGGATACCGTCTGGATATTGAAGCGCAGCCTGTAGCCGTCGCGCAGCGCGAAGTCCCCGTTGGCGAACAGATAGCCGCGCAATCCGCCGCCGCGCACCTTGTCGTGGCTGACCGCACCGTTCCATTCCATGCCGCCGCTACGCAACGCCTGGCGATAGCGGAACTTCAGCGTCGTGCTGCGTGTCGCCAGGAACGGGGTCAGCATCAGGTCGCGGCTGTCGCCCAGCGCGATGAAATAGGGCATCGAGACGCCGAAGCCGAGCAGCGAGGAATTGCCGAAGCTTGGCAGCAGGAAACCGGTGGCGCGTTTCAGCGACGGATCGGGGATGCGCAGCCGCGGCAGATAGAAGATCGGCACGCCGAACAGCCGGAAGCGCGGGTTGTCGAAGTATAGCTGGCGTCTTTGCTGATCATGCACCACGCGGCTGGCGCGGATTTCCCACAGCGGCGTCGGGTTGCTGTCGCTGACCAGACAGGACGAAGCCACCGTCTTGGTCATCTGGGTATAGCGCCCGCCGACGCGGTTGATCTGCGCCGCCGCCAGTTGCAGCTGACGGTCCAGCACCAGCCGCGCGCTGCGCAGGATCCCGTCGCGCAGATCGGGCGAAAGATCGGCCGAGCTTGCCATCAGGACGGTGCCGTTGGCGGTGGTCAGGTGGATCGGCCCGCTGATGGCAAGGCGGTCCTTCGCCTTGTCGTAGATCACTTTCGCCGCCTGCAGCCGGGCGCCCTGATAGGTCACCAGGACATGGCCCTCGGCAATCAGGCGCCGGTTGCCCTCGACCTGCACCTTGTCGGCCACCAGCGACGCCGGGCCCTGGGTGCTTTGCGCGGCCTGGCCTTGCCCGGCGGGCGTGGTGCCGGTCTGCATCGCGCCCGCGACGCCCGGGGCCGTGCCCGTCAGCGCCGCCAGCAGCGCCGGGGCCAGCCGAGCTGCCCGCAAACCGGCCCGGGCCATCAGCCTTCCTCCAGATGCAGAAGAAAGCCCAGCGCCAGCAGCACGGCCGCGACCGGCGGGCTCCAGGCGGCAAGCGCCACGGGAAGCTGGCCGTTTTCACCCAGCACCTGGGTAAAGTTGCGCAGGAAGAAGATCGCGAAACCGGACATCAACGCCAGCAATACCATCAGACCGGTGCGGCCGAAACGGGTGTGGCGCATGGTAAAGCCCGCCCCGATCAGCACCATCGCCGCCAGCAGCAGCGGCAGCGCCAGTTCCATCTGGAACCAGACGCGGTGCTGCCGGGCCGAGAAGCCGGCCTTTTCGAGCCGCTGGATGAAGGCCGGCAGCTTCCAGATCGGAACCGCCGAAGGCGCGCCGAAGCTGTCGCGGATCTGGCTGCGCGTCAGGTCCGAGGGCAGCGTCAGCGTCTTGGCGAAGCGGGCCTGCCGTTCGGGATTGGCGCCGGCCCCGAAGCTCCAGATCTTGGCGTCGGACAGCTTCCACGCGCCGGGTTCCAGCTGCGCCTTGCGTGCCTCGATCCGCATCGTGGGATTGCCTGTCGTCCCGAAGCTGAGAAAGCTGACATCGTGCAGGACGGTGGCGTCGGTGTTGGCCTTGGCCGCGCGGATCACCGTCTGGCCGCCGGGGCCGCCCTGACGCAGCCACAGGCCTTCGCGGCTGATCGACAGCACGCTTTCATTGCCTTTCGTGTAATGGCTGCGCAGGGCATCGTATTCGGAAGAGGTGGCGGCGACGATCGGGTTCAGTACCGCCACCGCGAGGATGCCGATGATCAGCGCCGTCACCACCGGGGCCAGCAGGCAGCGCAGCGCCGAACGCCCGGCGGCGCGGATCACCACCAGTTCCGAGGTCCGCGCCATGCCCAGAAACAGCACCAGCGTGGCCAGGATCACGACAAGCGGCAGGATTCGGTACAGGCTGCCCGGCACGTTCAGCGCCGCCAGCCCCGCGGCCTGGGCGAAGCTGACATTGTCGCCGGCGAAACGGCGGATCTGCTCGACCATGTCCAGGAGCATCAGAAACAGCGCGAAGATCGCCAGCACCGAAGCAAAGGCGATCAGGAACTTGCGCGCGATGTAGAGCGAAAGCCTCATGCCGCGGCCCTCTGGCCGCGCGGGCCGGTTTCGCGCGGGCGCCGACGGGTGCGTTGCGACCACCAAAGAAGCATGCCCGAAGTCAGAAGGCCGTAGGCGGGGGCCACATAGGCCAGGATCCACAGGTCCGGATTCTTTTCGGCCAGGTTCGCTGCGCCGTTGATCAGCAATTGCATCACGATCAGCAGCGCGATCGCGAACAGGATATGGCGCCAGGCGCCGAAACGGCTGAACCCGCCGATCAGCAGCGCCGCAAAGCCCAGAAGCGCCGCCGCCAGCCCGTTCAGCGGCTCGGCGATGCGGCTGTTGGCCTCGTAGAGGAAGGCCGAGGCCGGTTCGCCCGTCGTCTTGATCCGCGTGGGCGTGGGATGCAGGAGCGCCCAGGTGCTCAGCGCATGCAGGCTGACGGTCGGGCTGCGGGTATCGCTTATCAACCCGCTGATGTCATATGTGAAATCCTTGAACGTCGTGGTCGAAAGCCGACGATCCTGAAGGTCGAGGCGCTGCACCATTCCGTCGAACATCACCAATTTGGGGTGGCCGTTGGTCTTTACCAGAAGGGCGCGCTGGGCGGTATAGGTGGTGCGACTGCCCTTGGTGCGCGCGTCGGACAGGAACAGGCCCTGCAGTTCGCCGCCAGGGGTGATGTGGCGGATGAACAGGGTCACGCCTTCGGCGGGATGCAGGAACTTGCCTTCGGTCAGGAACCGGGCCGAGACATTGGCGCTCATCTCGGCCTGGCGCTCGGCCATCACGGTGCGGCTGGCGGGCACCAGCACATGCACCAGCACCGCCATCAGCAGCGCCACGATCACCCCGAAGGCCAGCGCCCCGCGCGCCAGCCGAAAGGACGACATTCCCGCCGATTGCGCCACGACCAGTTCGCTTTCGTTCCCCAGCCGGTTGGCGACGTAGACCGAGGCCGCGAAGGCCGAGACCGGCAGCACCATGCGGATCACGTTCGGCAGGGTCAGGGCGGTGAATTCGAAGAACACCAGCGCGGTCTGGCCGTTGCCGATCAGCCGGTCGAACAGCAGCACGGCGCGGTTCACCCAGTAGACCAGCACCAGGATCAGCGAGAAGAATCCAAACAGCGCCATGAGTTGCGACAGCATGTATCTGTCGAATCTTGACACGTTTCGCCTCTCCACCACGGTTGATCGGCGGCGACCGTAGCGGAAATGGAAAGCCGGGAAAACTCATATCTGGCCATTGCGCGGGGCAAGGGCTAGGGTCCGGCCAAACGCCGCCACCAGATCAAGGACCCTGCCATGACCGCACCGGCCGCCATCCAGTTCACCGAGACCGACCTTGACGCGATCGCCACCCATCCGGGGCGGATTTCGGTGCTGATCGATGCCGATGGCAAGCTGTCCGCGCCAGCGCGGCGTCTGAACCGGCAGATGAAGGGCGCGTTGGCGCGGTTCGTCGACAGCAAGGCCTTCGCCGCGCTGGGCGCGGCCGAGGGCTGCGATCTGGCCTATCCGTCGGGCCTGGCCGCGGCGGCGGTGCAGGTGATCAAGCTCGACCGCAAGGCGCCGGCCGATCTGGCCCGCCGCGCCGGTGGCGTGATCGGGGCGAAGCGCGCCGAGGGCGGCAATCTGGTGCTGGCGGGGTCGCACCCGCGCGCCCATGACCTGTCCTTCGGGCTGGCGCTGCGCGATTACGATTTCGCAGATCACAAGACCGCCGAGCCGAAGCCCCTTGGCCCGGTCACCATGATGGTGACGAAACCCGAAGCGGTGGCCGCCGCCGCCGCGCCGCTGGCGGCGCTGGCCGAGGGCGTGTTCTTCAGCCGCGATCTGGTGAACGAGCCCGCCAACATCCTGACCACCGACGATTTCGCCGCCCGGCTGGCCGCGATGCAGGAGCTTGGCCTTGAGGTCGAGATCCTGGAAGAGGACGACCTGGAAGAGCTGGGCATGGGGGCGCTTCTGGGCGTCGGCCAGGGATCCGACAGCCCCTCGAAGGTCGTCGTGATGCAGTGGATGGGCGGCAAGAAGGACGAGGCGCCCTTGGCGCTGGTGGGCAAGGGCGTAGTGTTCGACACCGGCGGCATCTCGATCAAGCCCGCGGCCGGCATGGAAGAGATGACCATGGACATGGGCGGCGCGGGCACCGTGGCGGGCGTGATGCGCACGCTGGCGCTGCGCAAGGCGCGGGCCAATGTCGTGGGCCTGGTGGGCCTGGTCGAGAACATGCCCGACGGGCGTGCCCAGCGTCCGGGCGACGTGGTCGTGTCGATGAAGGGCGACACGGTCGAGGTGATCAACACCGACGCCGAGGGCCGCCTGGTGTTGGCCGATGTGCTTTGGTACGCGCAGGAACGCTTCAAGCCTTCGGGCGTGATCGACCTGGCCACCCTGACCGGCGCGGTCATCATCGCGCTGGGGCATGAGAACACCGGCGTCTTTTCCAATGACGACGCCTTCTGCGAGGCCTTCCTGGCGGCCGCGAAGGCCGAGGGCGAGGGCGCCTGGCGGATGCCGCTGGGCGCGGCCTATGACAAGTTGCTGAAATCGCGCATCGCCGACATGAAGAACGTGGGCGGCCGGCCCGCGGGCTCGATCACCGCGGCGCAGTTCCTGCAGCGCTTCATCAAGGAAGGCACGCCCTGGATCCATCTCGACATCGCCGGCACCGCGCTGGTGAAATCCGATCTGCCGCTGTCGCCCAAGGGCGCGACCGGCTGGGGGGTGATGGCGCTCGACCGGCTGGTGCGGGACAGGTACGAGGGCTGAGGTGGGGGCGGCGCGCTTCTACCATCTGACCCGCTCGGCGGTGGAGGCTGCGCTGCCGATGCTGGTGGGCAAGTCGCTGGAGGCCGGCTGGCGGGTGGCGATCCGCGGCACCGAGGCGGCGCGGATGCGCTGGCTTGACGAAAAGCTGTGGCTTGGCCCGGAAGAGGGCTTTCTGCCGCATGGCCTGGCGGGCGGGCCGCACGACGCCGACCAGCCCGTCCTGCTGACCACCGCGCCCGAAGCGCCCAACGGCGCGGCCTGCGTGATGGCGATCGACGGCGCCGATGTCACCGCCGAAGAGGTCGCCGCGCTGGAACGCGTCTGCATCCTCTTTGACGGCAACGACCCCGACGCTCTGGGCCGCGCGCGGGCGCAGTGGAAGGCCCTGACCGAGGCCGGCGCCTCGGCCCAATACTGGTCCGAGGAAGACGGCCCCTGGCGGATGAAGGCCGAACGCTAGCCGCCTTCGCGGGGTCGGCCCCCCGTTCATCTTGGCAAAAATACTCGCTTCCCGGTTCTCCCCCGGAGCGCGCCGCGTCAGCAGTTCGGCACGTTCACCGCCAGACCGCCCAGCGAGGTTTCCTTGTATTTCTCGTGCATGTCGCGGCCGGTCTGACGCATCGTCTCGATGCAGGCGTCCAGGCTGACCAGATGCTGCCCGTCGCCGCGCAGCGCCAGCGACGCGGCCGACACCGCCTTGATCGCGCCCAGTCCGTTGCGTTCGATGCAGGGCACCTGCACCAGCCCCTTTACCGGGTCGCAGGTCATGCCCAGATGATGCTCCAACGCGATCTCGGCGGCGTTCTCGACCTGCTCGGGCGTGCCGCCCAGCACCGCCGCGAGCCCCGCCGCAGCCATCGCGGCGGCCGATCCGACCTCGGCCTGACAGCCGCATTCCGCCCCGCTGATCGAGGCGTTCACCTTGCACAGGCCGCCGATTGCCGCGGCGGTCAGCAGGAAATCGGGGATCCGCGTGGGCGTGGCGCCGGGGACGTGATCCAGCCAATAGCGGATCACCGCCGGCACCACCCCGGCCGCGCCGTTGGTGGGTGCCGTGACCACCTGGCCACCGGCGGCGTTTTCCTCGTTCACCGCCATGGCGTAGACGCTCATCCAGTCGTTGATGACATGGGGGGCGGTCAGGTTCATCCCGCGCTCGGCCTCAAGGGCCGCGTGGATGCCCTGGGCGCGGCGGCGCACCTGCAGCCCGCCGGGCAGGATGCCGGTGGTGGACAGGCCACGGTCGATGCAGGCCGACATGACCTGCCAGATCCGGGCGAGGCCCGCGTCGATCTCGCCCTCCGAGTGGAAGACCCGTTCGTTCAGCCGCTTCATCTGCGCGATCGAGCGGCCCGAACGCGCGGCCATCTCCAGCATCTCGGCGCCGGAGCGGAACGGATAGGGCACGGGCGAGCGCGCATTGACCTTCTCGGCGGGCAGGGCGTTCAACTCGGCCTCGGTCAGCACGAAGCCGCCGCCGATCGAATAGAACACCTCGCGCATCAGCACGTCGCCCTGGGCGTCGGTGGCCATCAACACCATCGCATTGGCATGGCCGGGCAGGGGGGTGTCGTAGTCGAAGATCAGATCGCTTTCGGGGGCGAATGCCAGTTCGGGTAGGCCCGGGGGCGCCACCCGCCCGCTGGCGCGGATCTGGGTCAGGGCGGCCTCGGCCTTCTGGGCGTCGTAACTGTCGGGCTGAAAGCCGGCGAGGCCCAGGATGGTGGCGCGGTCGGTCGCGTGGCCCACCCCGGTGAAGGCGAGCGAGCCATGCAGCGAGGCCCGCAGCCCCTTGGCCTGGAACGGTGAGGCGCGCAGCATGTCGAGAAACCGCCCTGCCGCCACCATCGGCCCCATGGTGTGGCTGGACGAGGGGCCGATGCCGATCTTGAAGACGTCGAAGACGGATAGGAACAAGGTTTTGCCTCCTGCTGCGCGGCCCGACCTTGCGGCGCGGCGCGCCGGGTTACCAGCGGGAAAACGACGCTTTGCGGCCGTTTCGGTCAGGTCGCGCTGCCCTCTGGCGGGGTGGGGTGGCGCGGTGCGGACAGCGGCGTCGGGCCCAGACCTTCGGCCTTGGCCGCGCGCAGGAAGGCGGGGCGGGTTTCCAGCCGGGCGGCCATCTTCTGCAGGAAGGGGAAATCGTCGAGGTCGAACCAGTCGTGATCGGCGTCGTAGGGATAGAGTTGCGGCCAGCGCAAGAGCAACGCCAGATAGCAGCACAGAACCGAAGGATGATCGGGATCCAGCCAGCCGTGCCCCTGGGCGCCGAGCCGGTCGATCAGCCCATAGGCGCGCAGCAGGCGGGCGGTCGCGGCCTCGATGTGCATCTCCTGCGCGCGGTGTTCGGGCGGGGCGTATTTGCGCGGCGCGAACAGCATCCGCAGATCGGCATGCAGGGTGTTCGAGGTGTAGAACAGCCATTTCAGGAAGGCGCCGCGGTCGGGCGCGCCGGGCTGCGGGGCCATGGCGGCATGGGTTTCCGAAAGCCACAGCAGGATGGCGCCGGTCTCGGACAGCGCGCCTTGCGGGGTTTCCAGCACCGGGATCAGGCCGATCTCGTTCAGCGCGCGGAACTCGGGGCCGTCCTGCTCGCGCACCGCGCGGTTCACCAGCTTGGTCTGGTAGGGCTGGCCCATCTCCTCCAGCGCGAAGCGGATGATCAGCGAGGCATTGTCCGGGGCGTAATGCAAAAGATACATGGCGACTCCTGTTTTCGCCCTTGTGGCCCGAATCGCGCCGCAGGTCACGGGGGGGCGGGCCTGATTTCACGCAAGCCCGGGCGCCATGCGTCACATCCCGCGTGACATCGCGGCCCCGGGGCGCGATCGCGGCAATTCCCCCTCGCCCCTCGGCGCGCGATTGCCTATAACCGCACAAACCCTGCTACGGAGACATTCATGGCCGCAGAGCTTTCGCCGATCGACAAGGCCAAATTCGTTGCCGCCAAGCGGGCGGTGGAATTCGTCGAGGACGGTATGCGCCTGGGGCTTGGCACCGGATCGACCGCCGCCTGGATGGTGCGCTGCGTGGGCGAGTTGGTGCGCGAGGAAGGCTACCGCATCACCGGTGTCCCGACCTCCAGCCGCACCGCCGATCTGGCGCGGCAATGCGGCATCACCGTGGTCGGCCTGGATGAGGCCAAGTGGCTGGATCTGACGATCGACGGCGCGGATGAATTCGACGGCCAGTTGAACCTGATCAAGGGCGGCGGCGGCGCGCTGTTGCAGGAAAAGATCGTCGCCACCGCCAGCGACCAGATGATCGTGATCGCCGATGCGGCGAAGGAGGTCTCTCAACTGGGCGCCTTCCCGCTGCCGATCGAGGTGGTGCCCTTCGGCTGGCAGACCACCAAGGCGCTGATCGAGGAGACGCTGGTCAGCCTTGACGTGCTGGGCCGGGCCGCGACGCTGCGCATGAACGGCGATGCGCCCTATGTCACGGATGAGGGCAATTACATCATCGACCTGCATCTGGGCCGGATCGGCAATGCGCGGCAGATGGCGCTGGTGATGAACCAGATCCCCGGCGTGGTCGAGAACGGGCTGTTCATCGACATCTGCGACATCGTGGTGATCGGCCATGGCGACGGCAAGGTCGAGACCCGCGACATCAATCAGGGCACGGTCGAGGAAGACCGCATCGAATTCGCGCCCACCGACAACGTCTTTGCCGATCTCGGCGACTAGGCGATTGGCCGACCGGCGCGGCAGAACAGCAGGAACGACATGACTTTCGACTACGATCTCTTTGTCATCGGCGGTGGCTCGGGCGGGGTGCGCGCGGCGCGGATCGCGGCGAGCGAAGGCGGTGCACGCGTCGCCCTGGCCGAGGAATATAGGCTGGGTGGCACCTGCGTGATCCGCGGCTGCGTACCCAAGAAGCTGATGGTCTTCGCCTCGGAATATCCCGGGGCGGTCGAAGACGCGCGCGCCTACGGCTGGGACGCGCGGATCGGCGGCTTCGACTGGAAGAAGTTCCGCAAGGCGCTGGACGCAGAGCTGGACCGGCTGGAGGCGGCCTACCGCTCGGGGCAGGAGAAGGCGGGCGTCACGATCTACGATCAGCGCGCCGTGGTTGCCGATCCGCACCGGGTGCGGCTGGCCGACGGAACCGAGATCACCGCCAAGCATATCCTCGTGGCGACCGGCGGGCACCCTTTCGTGCCCGATTTCGAGGGCGCCGAACTGGCGATCACCTCGAACGACATCTTCCTGCTCGATGCGCTGCCGAAGTCCATCCTGATCGTCGGCGGCGGCTATATCGCCAGCGAATTCGCCTGCATCCTGAACGGGCTTGGGGTGGAGGCGACGCAATATTACCGAGGCGCCCAGATCCTGCGCGGCTTTGACGGCGAATGCCGCGGCCATGTCGCCGAGGCGATGCGTGACAACGGCATCCGCATCCATTGCGGCACCGATGTGCTGCGCATGGAAAAGGTCGATGGCGGGATCAAGGTGGCCTCGACCGACGGGCAGGAACGGGTCTTCGACGCGGTGATGTATGCCACCGGCCGCACGCCCAACAGCCACGGCCTGGGGCTGCAGGACCTGGGGGTCGAACTGGGCCGGCGCGGAGAGATCAAGGTGGACGACTACAGCCAGACCTCGGTGCCCTCGATCTATGCGGTGGGCGACGTGACCGACCGCATCGCGCTGACCCCGGTGGCGATCCGCGAGGGTCAGGCCTTTGCCCAGACGGTGTTTGCCGGCAAGCCCACCAAGGCCGATCATGAACTGGTGGCAAGCGCGGTGTTCACCCAGCCCGAATTCGGTTCCGTCGGCCTCAGCGAGGAAGACGCGCGCGATCAGGAGGCGGTCGAGATCTACCAGACCGCCTTTCGGCCGATGCAGTCGCTGTTTGCCGGCCGCCGGGATCGCGTCTTGATGAAGCTGGTGGTCAGTGCCGAAACGCGTAAGGTTCTGGGGTGCCATATCGTCGCGCCCCAGGCCGGCGAGATGATCCAGTTGGCGGCGATCGCGCTCAAGATGGGCGCAACAAAAGAAGACTTTGACCGCACGGTGGCGGTTCATCCGACCATGGCCGAGGAACTGGTCACCATGAAGACCCCGGTCAGGAAAGCTTGAATTCGCGCCCTGCGTGCCCAAGTTTCACGCAGACGTGAAGATGCGATGACGAACAGAAGGAAGCCAGATGGCGGGCAATAACGGGGGACCCTGGGGCGGTGGCGGCGGCGACGACGACCACGACAGGGAGCGGGACAGAGATCGGGATCGCGGCGGGCGCCGCCCGGGCGACGGCCCTCAGATCCCCGAAATCGACAGGATCATGAAGAAGGGCCAGGAACAGCTGCGCGTGCTGATGGGCGGGCGCGGCAATGGCACGGGCGGTCACGGGTCGGGGCAGGGCGGCAATCCGTTCAGCCCGGCCTATCTGCTGATCGGCGCGCTGTTGCTGGCGCTGATCTGGCTTTACGCCTCGCTCTACCAGGTCAAGCAGGAGGACCGGCTGGTCAAGGTGTTCCTCGGCCAATATGCCGGCATCGGCGATCCGGGTCTGAACTTCGTGCCCTGGCCCTTGATGACCGCGACGGTCGTGCCGGTGACGGCGGAACGTTCGACCGATATCGGCGGCGGCGCGGCGGGAAGCAACGATTCCGGCCTGATGCTGACCCAGGACCAGAACATCGTCGATGTGCGCTATCAGGTGGTCTGGAACATCTCGAACCCCGAGCATTACATGTTCAACATCGCCGATCCCGCCGACACGGTGCGCGCGGTGTCGGAATCCGCGATGCGCGACATCATCGCCCGCACCGACCTGGCGCCGATCCTCAATAAGGACCGCAAGGCAATCGCGGATGAGCTGAAATCGGCGGTACAGAAGACCCTCGACAGCTACCGCGCGGGGATCAGCATCATCCGGGTGAACCTCGACAAGGCCGATCCGCCCAAGGAGGTGATCGACAGCTTCCGTCAGGTGCAGGCCGCGCAGCAGGAACGCGACCGGCTGGAGAAGGAGGCCGACGCCTATGCCAACAAGGCCGTCGCCGCCGCGCGCGGCCAGGCCGCGCAGCTGGTGCAGGAGGCCGAGGGCTACCGCGCCAAGGTGGTCAACCTGGCCGAGGGCGAGGCAAGCCGCTTCGACTCGATCTACGCCGAATACGTCAAGGCCCCCGAGGTCACCCGCAAGCGGATGTACCTCGATACGATGGGCCGGGTTCTGGGCGATATGAACAAGGTGATCCTCGACGGTGTGGGGGGCGGCGGAACCGCCAACCCGGGGCTGGTGCCCTATCTGCCGCTCAACGATCTGATGCCCAAGGGCCATGCGGCCGCGCAACCCAAGTCGGGAGGGAACTGAGATGCGTAAACTCGCCTATGTCCTGCCCGCGCTGGTGATCCTGATCGCCCTGGGCCTGTCGTCGATCTTCATCGTCGATCCGCGCTACAAGGCCCTGGTGCTGCAGTTCGGCGCCGTGGTGAAGACCGTGGAAAAACCGGGTCTCTACTTCAAGCTGCCCTTCGTGCAGTCGGTGGTTTACTATGATGGCCGGATCCGCGGCCTGTCGACCCCGCCGCTGGAAGTCACCCCCAGCGACGATCGCCGCCTTGTGGTCGATGCCTTCGCGCGCTGGAAGATCACCAATCTGGTGGCCTTCCGCGAGGCAACCGGCGCCGTCGGCATTCCGCTTGCGGAAAAACGCCTGCAAGACACGCTGATCGACGCGATCCGCGGCGTTCTGGGGCAGGTGCCTTCGAACGCGGTGCTGTCGGATGATCGCACGCCGCTGATGAACCAGATCCGCGACGTGGCGCGGCAGAAAGCGGCGAAATCGCTGGGCATCGACGTGATCGACGTGCGGCTGACACGCACCGACCTGCCCGATCAGAACCTTTCGGCCACCTATGCGCGCATGAAGGCCGAGCGCGAGCGCGAGGCTGCCGACGAGATCGCCCGCGGCAAGGAGGCGGCGCAGACCATCCGCGCCACCGCCGACCGCACCGCGTTGGAATTGACCTCGGCGGCGCAGAAGAAGGCCGACGTGATCCGCGGCCAGGCCGACGCGAAGCGCAACGCGGTCTACGCGGCGGCCTTCGGCAAGGATCCGGAATTCTTCGCCTTCACCCGGTCGCTTAGAACATATGAAGAGGCGTTGAAGGGCTCGAACACGACGATCGTGATGACCCCCGACAACGAGTTCTTCGATTATCTCAACACCGATCGCGGCCAGGCATCGGCCGGCCGGACGCCCGCGCCCGGCACGAAGGCGCCGGTCCCGATGCCGATGCCCATGCCCGCAACGTCGTCGGGCGGGGCGGCGCAACAGTCGGCGGCGCCGAAGCCGTGAGCGAGCTGCTGCGCGCCATCGGCATCGTTCTGGTGGTAGAGGGGCTGGTCTTCGCGCTGGCCCCTCGGCGCATCGAACAGGCGATGGCGATGTTGTCGATGCTGTCGGTCGATGCGCGCCGCTATCTGGGCCTGGCCACGCTGGCGGTGGGGGTGACGCTGATCGCGCTTGTCGGTGCCTATGCGCGCTAGGCGGCGCGCCGGTGTCCCGCGCCATCCTCGGCGATGATGCGCCAACCGCCCCCACGGCGGGCTGACAAAAGCGGCCGCCGCGACATCCGAAACGATGTACCGAGGCGCCAAGAGGTGTATGCTAAAGACCGCACCCCGCGACGGATCAATTGAAGAAGGAGCCCTCCGTGCAATCCAAGGCTTATCCCCGTCTGGCCCCTGATCCCGCCCGCGCCTGGGTCGTCGCGCAATGGGTGACGGCGCTTGTCCTTGGTCTGGCCTTGCTGTTCGCGCAGGCACTTTCGGCGCAGGCCCGGGGCACGCCCGAGGGCTTTGCCGATCTGGTCGCCAAGGTCAGCCCGGCGGTGGTGGATATCACCACCTCGACCATGGTGGCGGCCTCGGCCGACAACGCGCCGATCGTGCCAAAGGGGTCCCCATTCGAGGACTTCTTCAACAATTTCATGGATCAGAACGGTAAGCAGCGACCGCGGCGCAGCCAGGCGCTTGGCTCGGGGTTCGTGATCTCGGAAGACGGCTACATCGTCACCAACAACCACGTCATCGAGGGCGCCGATGACATCCGGGTCGAGTTCAAGGACGGCGATCACTACGAGGCTAAGGTGATCGGCACCGATCCCAAGACCGACATCGCGCTGCTGAAGATCAAGGCGGACAAGCCATTGCCGTTCGTCAGTTTCGGCAATAGCGACGACGTGCGTGTGGGCGATTGGGTGCTGGCGGTGGGCAATCCGCTTGGCCAGGGCTTTTCTGTCAGCGCGGGCATCATTTCCGCCCGCAACCGGGCGCTGAGCGGCACCTATGACGATTATTTCCAGACCGACGCGGCGATCAACCGGGGCAATTCGGGCGGGCCGCTGTTCGACATGGGGGGCAAGGTGATCGGCGTGAACACCGCGATCCTGTCGCCCAACGGCGGCTCTATCGGGATCGGTTTCTCGATGGCGTCGAACGTGGTCGTGAAGGTCGTGGACCAGCTGCGCAAATATGGCGAGACGCGGCGCGGCTGGCTGGGCGTGCGGATCCAGAACGTGACATCGGACATGGCCGAGGCGATGGGGCTTCCGAAGGCCGCGGGCGCCCTGGTCACCGACGTGCCCGAGGGCCCCGCGAAGAAGGGTGGGATAAAGCCGGGCGACGTGATCCAGCGCTTCAATGGCAAGGAGGTTGCCGACACCCGCGATCTGGTGCGCATGGTTGCGGATGCGAATGAAGATCAGGTGGTGCCGATCGTGGTGTTCCGCGACGGCAAGACGATGACCCTGGATGTCAAGCTGGGCCGCCGAGAATCGGCCGAGCAGGACAGCGGCGCGGCGAAGAAGCCGACCAAGGCGCCCGAACCGGCCGAGACGAAGGCTCTGGGCATGACGCTGAGCCCGCTTACCGCGGAGCTGCGCGACAAGATGGGCCTGACCCCGGACATGCAGGGCATCGTCATCGTCGGGCTGGACGAAAGCAGCGAAGCCTATGCCAAGGGCCTGCGCGAAGGCGATCTGATCACCGAGGCCGGCCAGGCGCCGGTTGCCTCGATTGCCGATTTCAAGAACAGGATCGACGAGGCCCGGCGTGCCGGCCGCAAGTCGCTTCTGGTGTTGATCCGTCGCAATGGCGAGCCGCGCTTCGTCGCGTTGTCGGTGGGCAAGTAGGGGCGGGGGCGCTGCCCCCGCACCTCCGGCGTATTTGAAGAACAATGAAAGCGGAGGCTCTTTCGCCTTCGCCTTGGCGGAAATCCTCTGCGGGCCCGCTGCTGGGCCGGCATCGGTGCACGCGACGATGGCGACGGCACATGAGACCCCTGGCACGGAGGTGGCGCTTCGGGCGGGGGCGGCGCGGTCAGTCGTCTTGGTGGCGCAGGTCCCACAGGCTGTAGGTGGCAAGGCCCAGTTCTCGTGCCGCGCCGAGAGACAGCTTGTCGGTGTCCAGCCCCAGCGGCGCCTGGTAGCGCCGCACGGCGCGCCGGGTGGGGCCATCCATTTCCCCGGTCAGCGGCGCGTTGTAAAGCCCGCGCGCCTTCAGCGCCCGTTGCAGCGAGGCGATGAAATCGGCGGTCATCGTCGCCGGGCAGGGCGACCGGAACCAGATGTCGCGGCTGTTCTGCACGATCCTTTGGTCGGTGACCGAGCGAAACACCCCCGGGGCGGTTTCCACATGTTCGCTGACGGTCTCGATCACCGCGGGCAGGGTGGTATGTGTCCAGCATTGCCCCGGTACGGTCGAAGGCGGCCCGGGCTGGCTGCGGTGCACGATCTCCGAGGCCAGCGAATAGCCGTCGATATCCTTGGGGCCGGCCTCGACGTCGCGCGGACCCGCTGGCGGGGCACAGGCGGTCAGCGCAAGGGCGCTAAGCCCGATCAGGAAGGGTCGGATCATCTGCTCGCCGGTATTGCCCCGATTTCGCGCAGCTTAGTCGCTTGTCGCCCGCCAGGAAAGCTTTGCCGCAGCGCGCCCGCCATGGTGTGCCGGTCCCTCTGGAAACCCGCGCCGCTTTCGCCTAAGACGCGACTGAAAAATGAGCGGGCTGCCGAGGACGTCATGGCGAAGATCACCTATATCGAATTCAACGGCAAGGAACATGTGCTGGAGGTCCCGAACGGGCTGACGGTCATGGAGGGTGCGCGCGACAATGGCGTGCCAGGCATCGAGGCCGATTGCGGTGGGGCCTGCGCTTGCTCTACCTGCCATGTTTATGTTCATCCCGAGTGGGTCGAAAAGCTGCCGCCGCGCGAGCCGATGGAAGAGGACATGCTTGATTTCGCCTATGAACCTGATCCGGTGCGGTCGCGTCTGACGTGCCAATTGCGCGTGACCGACGCGCTGGATGGGCTGGTCGTTCAAATGCCCGAAAAGCAGATCTAGCCGAATCCGCCCTAACCCGCGCCGGGCGCGCCCCAGACCGCGCGGGGTGCGGCCGCCGGGGCGGCGACGTGGGCGGGGACCGGGCGGCGAGGGCGCAAGCGGAAGGCGGGGTCAGCGCAGGCCGATCTCGGCCAGGGCGGCGGCGAGTTCGGGGGGCAGATCCTCTTCCTCGGCTCGACCCGTGGGAAGATCGCGCGGCGCGTCCTGTGCGGCCAGGTAACGCCAGCCCTGGAATGGGCGGCGCGGTGCCGGTTCGGTGCGGATCACCGCGTCGTCGAGGATCAGCGCGCAGCGGCGTACCCCGTCGGCGCCGATACGTTCTTCCATCCCGGTGATGCGCTGCCGCGCGCCGATCACCCCCTTGAACACCCAGTAAAGCGATCCGCCCGCCAGCACCTCTGCCTCGCGCTTGGGCCACATGCGGGTGACGTGCTGCAAGGGGCGGCCCGGGTTTTCGGCACGCCGCATCGCCTGCCAGCCCAGCAGGTCCTGCACTTCGTCGGCGCCGACGCAGAGCTTTAACAGATTCACAAAATCGGCCATGCCTTCCCCCGTCACCCCTCAATATAATGCGGCGACCGGGGGGGCAATGCGTTGACCCTTTCGCCTGCGCCGCGTATCTTGATCTCCCTCCTGCCAGAGCCAAGGATACCCCGATGACCCGTTTCTCCGCCCCGATCGCCGCGCAGATCTGGGACATGAAGTACCGCTTCAAGGACGATGCCGGCCTGCCCATCGACACAACGGTCGAGGACAGCTGGCGCCGCATCGCCCGCGCGCTTGCCTCGGTCGAGAAGGACACGGCGCATTGGGAAGAACGCTTCTATGCCGCGCTGGAGGATTTCAAGTATCTGCCGGCGGGGCGGATCACCGCGGGCGCCGGCACCGGCCGGTCGGTGACGCTGTTCAACTGCTTCGTCATGGGTACGATCCCCGACGACATGGGCGGCATCTTCGACATGCTGAAGGAAGCCGCGTTGACCATGCAGCAGGGCGGCGGCATCGGCTACGATTTCAGCACCATCCGCCCCCGCGGCGCCGAGGTGAAGGGCGTGGCCGCCGATGCCTCTGGCCCGCTGTCGTTCATGGACGTGTGGGATGCGATGTGCCGCACCATCATGTCGGCCGGTTCGCGCCGCGGTGCGATGATGGCGACGATGCGCTGTGACCATCCCGATATCGAAAGCTTCATCGAAGCCAAGCGCGATCCGGCGCGGCTGCGGATGTTCAACCTGTCGGTGCTGGTGAGCGATGCCTTCATGGCGGCGGTGAAGGCCGACGGCCCGTGGGAGTTGAAGTTCGACGGCAAGGTCTATCACACGCTGAACGCACGCGATCTGTGGAACAAGATCATGCGCTCGACCTATGATTATGCCGAGCCGGGGGTGATCTTCATCGACCGGATCAACGCGATGAACAACCTCGCCTATTGCGAGACGATCAGCGCCACCAACCCCTGCGGCGAACAGCCCCTGCCGCCCTATGGCGCCTGCCTTCTGGGTTCGATCAACCTCGCCCGTCTGGTCACCGACCCGTTCGGCGCGGGGGCCGCGATCGACGAGACGGCACTTGACGATCTGGTCGCCACGGCGGTGCGGATGATGGACAACGTGGTGGATGCCAGCCGTTTCCCGCTGCGCCAGCAGGCCGAGGAGGCCGCGAACAAGCGCCGCATCGGGCTTGGCGTGACCGGCCTGGCGGATGCGCTGCTGATGCTGGGGTTGCGCTACGGCAGCGCGGAGGCGGCGGCGCAGACCGAGGCGTGGATGAAGCGCATCGCGCGGGCGTCCTATCTGGCGTCGGTCGAACTGGCAAAGGAGAAGGGCGCCTTTCCGCTGTTCGATGCCGATAAATTCCTTGCCTCGGGCAACATGCACCAGATGGACGAAGACGTGCGCGCGGCGATCGCCGGGCACGGCATCCGCAACGCGCTGCTGACCTCGATCGCGCCGACCGGCACGATCAGCCTCTATGCCGGCAACGTCAGTTCCGGGATCGAGCCGGTCTTTGCCTATGCCTATACCCGCAAGGTGTTGCAAAAGGACGGCTCGCGCACCGAAGAGGAGGTCGTCGATTACGCCGTGCAGATGTGGCGCGACCTGAAGGGCGACGTGCCCTTGCCCGATTATTTCGTCAACGCCCAGACGCTGGCGCCGATGGATCATGTGCGGATGCAGGCGGCGGCGCAGAAATGGATCGATTCGAGCATCTCGAAGACCATCAACTGCCCCGAGGACATCAGCTTCGAGGCCTTCAAGGAGGTCTATCTGGAAGCCTACGAGACCGGCTGCAAGGGCTGCACCACCTACCGCCCGAACGATGTGACCGGTTCGGTGCTGTCGGTCAGCGAGACGACCGAGGCCGCGCCCGAGGCCGACGCGGGCGCCGATGTCGTCTACCTGTCCGAGCCTTTGGACCGTCCGCAGACGCTGGAGGGGCTGACCTACAAGCTGAAGTGGCCGGGATCGGAACATGCGATCTACATCACGATCAACGACATCATCATCGCGGGTCACCGGCGGCCCTTCGAGGTGTTCATCAACTCGAAGAACATGGAGCATTACGCCTGGACGGTGGCCTTGACGCGGATGATCTCGGCGGTATTCCGGCGCGGCGGCGATGTGTCTTTCGTGGTCGAGGAGTTGAAGGCGGTGTTCGATCCGCGCGGTGGGGCCTGGATGAAGGGCAAGTACATCCCCTCGATTCTGGCGGCGATCGGCGGGGTGATCGAGGGGCATCTGATCTCGATCGGCTTCATCGAGGGCGAGGGGATGGGGTTGAAATCCGACCCTCAGGCTGAGGTGGTGGTTGTAGGTGAGCGCCCCCGCGGCCCGGCCTGCCCGTCGTGTGGCAGCTATGAGATGCGGATGGTCGAGGGTTGCATGACCTGCGCCGACTGCGGGCATTCGAAATGTTCGTAGGGTCAGGTGGACTTGTTGTTTATTGATATACCGACCCGCAATTATAGCCCACAACCCGGCTAAATTGCCCACTTTGACTTAGTATTAAAGCCCACCGGCTCCCTGAGAGCCGGTGGTTTCTTTTCTTTTCAGCATCTTACCTATTGGCGTCGATTTGTTTTTGAAATCACGCTGTTCCCGGCTCTGGGCTCTTGATCCTTCTACTCTCGGCTTGACGGCCTTGGCGCCTCTACGCATCTTCCGTCCGAAGACCCGGGTCCTTCTCCAAAGAAACCTTCCACCGCCTGGCTGCTCAGCCGGATGGGGAAACCGAGGCGGCGTATGCCGCTTCGGCAACGGACGAGGATTCCCATGCCCCGCATACCCTTCATCGATGCCACACTTGGCCTGCCTGACCAGAGCGCCGATCTGATCGAGGCCCGACTGAGAAACTTTCACCGGAAGCTGCTCGAGGCCGCCGCACGCAAGAACAGCGCGGAAACCAACCCTTTCGACCATCCCCTGGGTTGCGACCTCGAACTGGACGCGTCTCCGCGAAAAATCCTGATGAATGACAGGCGCGTCAACGACCGCATCCGCTGTAGGGCGAAAGAGTTGACCCTGCGCCGTAAACGCCGCGACAAGCTGAGCCATCTGACTCGCGATGAACGCGACACCCTCGGGGTGCTGAAGGACGGCGTCGGGCTTGTTGCGATCCCAACAGAGCACCGGGCTGATGAACTGGCCGCCGCACTCCATGATGAGATGCCTTGGATGGCGCCGGCGACAGAAGTCGTCTGGCACGCGATGCGGCGTGCCGTGAATTCGGACGATGGCATCCTGAAGATCCCGCCCCTGATCCTCGATGGCCCGCCCGGCATCGGCAAGAGTGCCTGGGCACGCCGCCTGGCGGAGATGCTGGGGGTCCCCTCCAGTGTCGTCGAGGCCACGAACGAGAACGCTGGGTTCGCGGTCGCCGGCGTTCAACGTGGCTGGAGTTCCGCCACTCCCGGGAAGCCGCTTCAGACTATTCTGCGCAGCTTGGTCGGCAATCCAATCATCATCGTCGACGAGATCGAAAAGGCCGGATCCGTTCATTCCTCTTCCGGGAAGTCTCATGGTCTTGCCGAGGCCCTGCTGCCACTCCTGGAGCCGGCTTCGTCACGGCGCTGGGACTGCCCCTACTTCCGGGTCACGTTCGACATGTCTTGGATCAGTTGGGTGCTGACCTCGAACCGCCAGATGCTGCTTCCGGAGCCGTTCCTGAGCAGGTGTCACTTGGTTCGCTTGCCTCAACTGGGGACGGATGACTTGATCTCCTTCGCCGGGCGCCAGTCGGAACGGAGGAACTTCTCAACGGCATCGCAAGATGCGATCGTCGCGGCGATCTGGCAATCGGCCGGCCGCGACCAACGTATGAGCCTGAGAACGGTGATCCGCATGCTGGATCTCGCGGAAACACTCGAGGCGCGACCGCTTCTGCATTAGCTCAACGGGGCCGGATAGGCGCCGACGCCAAGTGCAGGGCGGAATAGTGCATGCCGATACTGAAGCATGATCCGACTGACGGGCAAGGCGTCGCTCTGACCGCGGTCAGGCGGTCAGCAATGCGCAGGTAGCCGACATGAAACCTGGGCCACTCGAAAATGCGGCACATGGCGCTTCCGGCCCCGAGCCGCCACTCTACCTCCTGGTGAGCAGCGTCCGCTTCGCGCCCCCATCTCGGACGTTCAGGCTCGAAATGCAAGTCCCTGGAACCTGCCGCTCAACGCGGTGCTGGTCGGGGCAACCCAGCGTGACATCGCTGGCATCGTTCCGCATGCTTTAGTTGACTGACTAGGGTCAGGACCCATTGATTTCCGGTTGGCCGCGTGATTCACAGTTCGAAAAACGAGCGGTGAACATGTCTGATCTCTTCTGGCTGACGGATGCGCAGATGGCGCGTCTTGAGCCCTTCTTCCCCAAGTCACACGGCAAACCCCGCGTTGATGATCGGCGCGTGTTGAGTGGAATTATTTTTATCAATCGCAATGGTTTACGGTGGCGCGATGCCCCTGCTGCCTATGGGCCGCACAAGACGCTGTACAACCGTTGGAAACGGTGGAGTGACAAGGGCATCTTCGCCCGGATGATGGCCGGTCTGGCCGCCGAGCATGGCGAAAAGAAGACTGTGATGATCGACGCCACTTACCTGAAGGCACACCGAACAGCGACCAGCATGGGCGTGAAAAAGGGGGGCGTGGACGCCTGATTGGCCGGACAAAGGGCGGCATGAACACCAAG
>NZ_FNOB01000011.1 GCF_900106675.1 Allgaiera indica | reverse complement strand
TCGGGCGTGTTTCGCGCGGGCCTTGCCGCCTTCGCCAAGCTTTATGCCGACAAATACGCCGCGCAGAATATCCGGATGAACAACGTCCTGCCCGGCTTCATCGACAGCCTGCCCGAGACCGAGGACCGCAAGGCGCGCATCCCGTTGGGGCGATATGGCCATGCGGGGGAAGTGTCATCGCTGATCTCGTGGCTTGCGTCCGAGGGGGGCGGCTACATGACCGGCCAGAACCTGCGGGTCGACGGCGGGTTGACGCGCGCCGTCTGACGGCGCCCTGACCTGCACGCCCTGGAAAACATGACGACTTCACCAGAAGGAAGATCTCGATGCGGTCGCGCGCCTATATTGCTTTTGTGGTTCTGGGGTTCGTCTGGGGCAGCAACTTCATCTTCATGAAGTGGGCGCTGGCGCTGATTTCCCCGGCACAGATCGTATTCCTGCGGGTGCTGTTCGGCTTCCTCCCGATCCTTGGAGTGGCTTTCTACAAGGGCGTGCTGACACGGTCGCACCTGCGCCATGCGCCGCATTTCCTGGCTATGTCGGTGTTGGCAACGGCGTTCTACTACTTTGCCTTTGCCAAGGGCGTATCGCTTTTACCGTCCAGCATCGCAGGGCTTCTGAGCGGGTCGATTCCACTATTCACCTTCCTGTGTGCCTGGGTGGGTCTGCGCAAGGAGCCTCCGACGCTGATGATGGCCATGGGGGTCGCGATCGGCTTCGCCGGAATCCTGTTGATCGCGCAGCCCTGGCAGGCCGGGCTGGGGGTGAGCCTGATCGGGACGGCCTGGATGCTGCTGGGCGCGCTCAGCATTGGCGGGTCATTTGTCTACGCCCGTCGGTTCCTGAGCGGGCTGAACATCCCGCCGCTGGCGCTGGCCACCTATCAGACCGGGTTCGCCCTGATATTGCTTGCTGCCACGACGAGCTTCACCGGGATCACACACCTGTTTGCTGATCCGCGTGCCTCCGTTGGTCTTGTCTTGGGGCTTGGGCTCTTGGGCACCGGGCTTGCCTATGTGCTTTATTACTACATCGTGGCAGAGCTTGGCGCGGTGGTCGCCTCGGGCGCGACCTACATCCCGCCGGTCGTCGCGCTCGCGATCGGCGCGTTGGCGGGCGAACAGGTCACCCTTTCCGATGGCATCGCGATGACGCTGATCCTGGCCGGGGTCGCCGTGTTGCAGGCCGGACGGCAGCGCCCTGCGAAGAAGGGGCTTCTTGCGGCATAGCGTCGTTTGCCAAGTTTCGCGAGGGTGCGCCGCAGGCGATGAAGAGGTTCTTTGTCCCCCGTCGCCCCCATCAGCGCCCCTGAGAAATCTGAGCTGATGCTGAACGGGGGCACCAGCCCGCCGCGACTGCCCTTGTGGGCAGCAATGGGCGTGCTCCAGATCTCGGTCGTCCGAGAAAAAACAAAGCCGACACTCCTACTGTCGCTTGTCACCGAGGCCCAACTCATCCCACATCCAGCCGAAATCGTAGTCGGCCATCGGGGATCCGATGTTCTTCGCGCTGGCATTTTCCAGGTATTTCAGCCACTCCACCACCTTCGTCCGCCCGGCAGCACTGCGAACTGCCTTGCGTGGTGTCTTGCCGTCCAATGCCGGGAGCGGCTGGTCCAGCGTTTCGCGATAATGGCGATCCAAGTATTCCAGAGTGACCTGACGTGCAATCTCGGGCGGGACCTCATCCGTGCCGTCGAAATCCTCGTCCGGCTGGTCTTCCCGCTCCCGCATGATCTGCTCGACGGTTTGAATCTTGGTCAACGGCGGTCGCAGCAAATCGCCGGTGGCGTCCTTGATCAACACCTCACCGCGAAGCGCACGTTCTTTGGAGTTGACTTCGAGGATCAGAGCCTTGCCTTTGAGTTCAACCGTTCCGAGCACGGTTCCGCTCTCGGTGAAGGTTCCGAAAGCCAGCCCTGACCCCTTCCTCTGTGTTTGTCCTTTCTTGCTGCGTGACTTGGGGGCCAGCCAGTTCCAGAATTTCGCCCCCGCCGGTTCCAGTCCGGTCACCTTTCTGAGCGCGGCGGCCACCTGGCTCTGCAGCACGCCTTTGGCGAAGGGAAACCGAAGCTCGTGAAAGAGCAGGTCTTCGCCATCGGTGTTGGCCAGCTGCGGCGCCTGCGGCTCCAGAACCCGTGGCAGTTCGGTAAACAGCCATGCCGAGCTGAATAGCGGAGCACAGTCGCGCAGTTGCTCCTCCGTCAGCCGAAGCTCTTGCGATTTTCGCAATCGCAGAACATCGCGCATTCCCTCGAAGAGGAGATCTGTCGCCTCCTGTGAAAAAGGCAGTAGGCCCCCAGAGATCACGTGGTGATCCCGAACCGGAACAATCCGGACGGCGATCCGGTCCCACTGCTTCAGAGACCGCGTGGCGCTCTTCTCGCGCACGGTCACAGGGGCCGCCCCAGTCAGAAGGTCTCGCAGTTTCATGGAGGCGCCCGGCTTTACATCGCTGACCTCGTGAAGGCTGACATGGGCATCGCGCAGGCCTTCGATGTAGGCCCGGTTCAGCGCCTTTTCCGACCAACCGCGACGCTTGAGGTAGACATCGATGATATTCTGTCCGCCCGGTTCCCACCCGCGAGACAGGAAGTCCTCGAAGGCACAGCCCCAGAGCGTCCAAGGCACCTGCTCGCCCAGGAGCTCTTCCAGGTCTTCGAAGTCGAGATCGAATTCTTCCATGGCGGGGAGAAGATGCTCATCCAGCACCGAGGCGAGCCGCTCTCTCCAGGCTTCATCGCGTTGAGAAAATCGGATCAGACCGTCGAGATCATGTCCTTCCTGCACTGGCTCCCTCCTCCACGACGGGACTACGAGCGATTGGTAAAATTTTCGGCGGAGCACCACAAGCAATTGGTGATCGACGCATCCGCCCGCCCTCAGCATCCGCTTCGTGCCTACACTGCAGCCGTCCTCTCAGCGAGAATGCTGCACCTTGCATGAATGTCGTCTCGCCATCCTGAAGGACCTGCATGCCACCATCACCGGTCACGGTGCCGATCTCCTGATCCGGCGGGATCTGATCCAGGAGGTCCGGCAGGACGGGGCTGTCGCCCTCGCGGCTGGACGTGAATTCCACGGCCAGGATGTCGCCGGAGCCCGTGTCCATCGCAAGATGGACCTTGCGGTATTGGCGTCTGCGGTGCGTGCCGTGCTTGCGAGCGAGCCACTCTCCATCCCCGAGAAACTTGATCCCTGTGCTGTCGACCAACAGGTTGCGCGCGTCGGCAAGCAAGACCTGAACCGCATGTGGCAGGTCGCCCTGTCCCGCGGGTTCAGCCAAGCTCAAACCGCGACCGCCTAAGTGCCCCGTAAGAAGGATGAGATCATCGTAGTCGCCGTTAATGACAGTCGCAGAATCGGTCGATGCGGGGTCCAAGCGGTCATCGCGCTACGAGCCCTCGGCGGGTCATTCTGCTTCATTTACTGCAAAAGGCTGGCCCGTATTTACCCGCGGTGATCGGGTGAGAAGATCCTGGATGTCATCGCGAAGCCTTTCCAGCAGGTGAGGTCTGCCTCTCCTAACGGGTGATCGTGAAGCCCGCGCGCCGGCCCGCGTCCGCGATGTCGGCCAGAAGATCCGGATCCGCGCGCACCTCGCGAACGGAACGCGTCTGGAAGTTTCCGGCCTGCGCCCGGCCCTCGAAGATGAGCATGGCCTGGGCCGAGTTGTCCCGGACCGAGTTCCAGATCAGGCCGTCCGCGGCGGGATTGTCGCGCCAGGCCTGGAGGGCAAGTGCCCGGCAGGCCGGGTAGGACGAGATGTTCGGTGAAAAGACAGTGGCCGCGTCGAGGCCCCAGCCGATGAGTTCGGGTGTGAAGAAGGGGATAAGCGTGAGGTCCCGAAGCGGCGCGATGAGACTTGCGCCCCGGTCGTCCAGCGATCCGCGCGGAATGCCGGCATAGGGGTCCGGGATCCCGCGAAAGAGGGTTTCGTAGGCCGCGCCATCGAAAGTCGTGGCGGCGTAGAAGGTCGGGATGCAGGTGGTGCCGTCGAAAAGCGGTGCGAAGCGGGTGGGAGCCCCCTTGCAGGGGTTGAAGCTTGCCCCGGGATAATCGACGTGATGCAGGCGATGAAGGTCCGTGCCGGCGGCCAGAGTGACTGGCCGGGCGACACGGGCCGGGTCCGGGAGTTTCATCGAGATCCCTTATCCAACCGGCAGGGCACCCGCATGGCGGGCAGCCTCGATGACCCCGGGGTCGCCTTCCCTGATGCAATCGATCGGCCTTTTTCCGTCGAGATGGAAATCGCGGGCGACGAGCCAGAAGGCGCGCTGCCAGGATGTGAGAGTCCCGGGCAGGGCTGCGAGCACGTCCTTCAGGAGCGGCAGCGGCTGTCCGCCACTGTCGAACTGGAATGCGGGAAAGAGATCCCGACCGCCGTAGGTCACGGAGCAGATCCTGCCGGCCCGTTTCCACGTCGCGGCGGTCTGGGCGGTATTCCGGCCCTTGTGACCGACATTTGCATGCACTTCCGCGCTCGTCAGGGTCTTGAAGTCCTCCAGAAAGCGGGTGCGCAGCGCCGCGTTGTCGGCGTCGATCCTGGTCTCGGCCTGGTCGAAGGGATCGAGGTCGAGGAGGCCCTCCATCATCTTCTCGATGCGCTCCTGCTGGCGCGCTGCACGTTTCTCCTCGAGGAGGCGCGGAAGGTTGCGGAGAACCCCGCGCCCGACCGTGAGATCGCTTGCCGAGGTGAAGGTGACGACAAGCGCGTTGCGCATGTGGCCGAGCGCCTGCAGGACGTCCGACCGGGGCAGGCTGCTGTCCTTGCCGTCGGCCTGGATGACGTGGATGTTTTCCTTCATGGGCGACCTCCTCGGGTGCGTACCGGCGTCGTCAGTTATCTTGCATATATTGTATGCTGATATTCGAGATATGCAAGAGCCGGGTCCGGTCGACGGGATCGGTCGGCAGCAGGAACGCGTCGCGGCGGGAGATCGGTTCCGTTCTCCAGGCAGGAGGACCTTGTTGCACATATCGGTGAAGAGGATTCACTGAACGAATCTGGTGCTTTAGAAGCGGCCCATGCCGAAGCCAAGTCCCACCCGCTATCGCACGACAAACTGGTCCGCTTACAATGCAGCGCTGCGGCGCCCTGGCTCGCTGTCGGTCTGGTTCGATCCCGGCACGGTCTGGCGCGCCGGAAAGACCGGCAAGCGGGGGCGGCCCGAGACGTTTTCGGAATGAGGAGGATCAGAAAACAGCGTGGGGCGCTGTTTTCCCGACGAATGCGGTCCAGCTATGCCTCACGCTGAAAGTGATCTTCGGCCTTCCGCTTCGGCGAACGGTTGGGCCGGTCGAGAGCCTGATCCGGATCGCTGGGCTCGACTGGCCGGTGCCGGACTATTCGACGCTGTGCCGACGGCAGGCGCGGATCGGGGTGAAGGTCCCGTACCGCCGTTCGGGCAAGGGGCCCTTCAGCCTGGACGCTGATTTGCGTAACAACGCCAAGGAAGCTCCACCTTGCTTCTGCAAAGATTCCGCACCATATAGCTACTATGATGTTCGTTGATGTTCTCAGGCGCGGCGAGACCCCGGGAGTGGCAGCTCTATCGGAGGCCGTGCGCAACCGTCGTCTCGGCCTCAACCTGTCCCAGGAAGACCTCGCGAAGGCGAGCGGCGTCCCGCTCTCCACACTCAAGAAGTTCGAACGGACAGGTCAGATCTCGCTGGCCTCCTTCCTTGCCATTTGCGACGCGATCGCGGTCGGGCACAGGCTCAATGACGTGATCCCGCCGGCGCCCCCGTCCACCCTGGATGAGGTCGAAGGACGCACTCCAAGGAAAGTGCGAAAACGCGCCTCGCCGCGCGGGAGACAGCCGTGAGGCTTCGCGCGTCGCTCGATTTTCACGACGGCCAGCCGCAGGTCGATGTCGGAACCCTGGCCTGGAACGATGCTGAGCGTCGCGCCTATGTCGAGTGGAGCGATGAGGTTCGCGAAAGCAGTCTAAAGCTCTCGCCTTTCCTCGTCACGGATTGGTCCCGCCTCCACACGACGAACGACCCCCGTGCGTTTCACGGACTTCCTGCCGTCTTCGGAGACAGTGTTCCCGACGGCTGGGGAAGGCTCCTCATGGACCGGGAACTCCTGGTCCGGGAAGATCACCTTCCTCGACCGATGGCTCATCTCGCGATGGTCGGTCGCCATGGCATGGGGGCGCTGTGCTACGAGCCGGCGGATGAGACCGCCAGGCGCGTCAGCGATCTCTCCCTCGACTATTTTGCACGGACATCGGACGATCTCGAGCAGGTCGACCACGATGTGCTGGCGGGACTGCGCGCCGTTTCCGGCGGCTCGCAGGGCGCCCGCCCGAAATTCGTGGCACTCCTCGATGAAAAGACTGGACGCTACCGCGACCACAGATCGGAGTGGCAGTCGGGCCTGAGGCATGTCCTCGTCAAGCGCGCCGCGCGCGACGACCTGCCGAGTGCGGTGCCGATCGAGGCGGCCTACGCCCAGGCCGCCCGAGCGGCCTGCATCTCGATGGAGAATACGGAAACTGTCCAGTCCGATAAAGGCGAACGCTTCTTCCAGACGGACCGCTTCGACAGATCCGGGGCGCGACGACTCCATATGCAGTCCGCCGCCGCCCTCACCGACCAGAATTTCCGCGCCGGCTCCTTGACCTACGAGAGTCTCTTCCAGATCTCGCGAAGCCTTCACGGAGATGACCGGGATGCCGAGCAGCTTCTCCGGCGCCTGACCTTCAACATCGCCGCCGTGAACCAGGACGACCACGCGAAGAACCACGCCTACCTCATGACCCGCAATGGCTCATGGACGCTGTCGCCGGCCTTCGACATCACGCATGTCCGAAGCCCGTCCGGCTATCATGCCATGGGCCTCTCGGCTGACGATATGGACATGCGCCCCCAAGCAATCGTGAACCTCGCAGGCCGCTACGGCATCGAGGAATCCCGAACCCGCGAGATCGTGCGCGAGGTCTCGGACGTCGTGGACGCGCTACCGGAATTCTTAAAGGAGCAGGGTGTGCCTCCGAAGACAAGGAAGGCGATCGGCACCGCAACGCGCGCGGCCATGAAGCAACTCCCTCTGGGACGTTACGGTCGCGATCGAGCGCGATAGCGGCGAGCATCCAACATCGGCAAACGCGCCCGGGTCGGCGAAAATCATCCCGCACCGGGCAGAGTTCGCTTCGCGTCATCGCGTTCAGGCCAATATCCTGGATGACCGCGGGCCGACCGGGCCCTCGCCAGGAAAGGAAAGACGATGCTGAACGAGGGCGCGACGCGGCAGATGCTGGAGGAGTTCCGGCAGACCCCGGACATGGTGATCCTGGACGCCGAACAGACCTGCTGAGAGGGGTCCTGGGAGCGCCGGCAGGCCGGGCGCCCTCTGCCGACCGACCTGCGAGAGGTCATCCAGATCGGCGCCGTGCGCGTCGAGACCCGCACCTTCTCGGTCATCGATCGCTTCGAGCTGGTCGTGCGCCCGAAGGTCAACCCGGAGCTCAGCGACTTCTGCCAGGCGTTCACGTGCATCTCGCAGGCGCGCCTCGATGCCGAGGGCATCCCCTTTGCCGCGGCCCTGGGCCGCTTCGAGGCTTTCCTGGATGGGGTGCCGGTTCTCGTCTGCAACGCCGATGCCGACGTCTACCGGGAGAACGTCGAGATCAACGATCTTCCGAACAGCATCCCCGAATACCTGCGCACGCGGGGGCGCCTCGAGGCGATCCGTAACGAGTTTAACGCCCTTCCACTTCCTGCTTGGGCTCGCTGGCAGCGAGCGATCAGAAGGGCGGGGAGCCGACCTTCGCTGCGAACCGGACGAACGACCGGAAAGCCCAGAAAGCGCTGCACCTGGTTGATGGGACCGCGGCGGTCTGAGGCGTGACAGCAAGCCGAATCTGACGGAGGCATAACATCATTGATCCGTCAGAGACCGAGATAGCCAGTCGCTAAGCATAAATCCTGCGTCAGCCCCGCGACATTGTTGGCGAGGAAGTTCTAGCCCATGCACACTAACATATTGTTTATTTGCCAGTTTCATGGTTACGTCAAGAAAACTGCAACTTCGGAAAGCACAAATGCCAAAAAAACCTCAAGCCAAAAGAATTGCTTTTTTCAACCACAAAGGAGGTGTTTCGAAAACAACGTCAACCTTCAACATCGGCTGGAAGCTGGCAGAAGAGGGAAAGAAGGTTCTTCTTGTCGACTGCGATCCGCAGTGTAATCTTACGGGGCTCATGCTGGAGTATTCTCAAGACGAAGAATATCCCTATGAAACCAATGATGTAAAGAATCCACGAAACATTAAAGATTCCGTTGCGCCCGCGTTTGATGGTCGTCCCCGACCAATTGAAGTCTCCGAAATACAATCAGTTCCCGGAAGATCCAACCTTTTCATCCTTCCGGGGCATGTTGGGCTTTCGGAATACGAAAGCAGGTTGGCGATCGCACATGAGCTCGGTGGAGCGCTGGTGAATTTCCAGAATATACCAGGCGCAATTGCTCATTCGATAAATATCACAGCGGCAAAGAATGGCATTGATGTTGTGCTCATTGATCTGAGTCCCAGCCTCGGGGCGTTAAATCAAAACATCTTGATGAGCAGTGACGCATTTATCATACCGATGGCACCAGATTTCTTCTCTGCGATGGCGCTCCGTTCTTTGGCAAAAACGCTTCCTGTTTGGGGGGAGTGGTCCAAGAATGCTGGGGAGAATTCGATACTCAAATCCGCAGATTACCCATGGACTGGGAAGCCGGTTAAATTTGTCGGATCAATTGTGCAGAACTACCGAAAGAGACTTAGGGATGGAGAGGATCGGCCAACCCGTGCGTTTGAAAAATGGTTCAATAATCTCAAGTCGGTGCTCCAGTCCGATCTTTTCGAAAGCTTCGAAGCTGCAGGCTTTTTACTTGACGAAGAAGCATATAAAGAGATGAATTCAGACCCGAAAGATTTCATGGTTGAGGTGCCCGATTTCAATAGCCTGATGGCGATTTCGCAAGATCTTTCGAAGCCAGTTTTTACACTCACGCGAGACGACATCAATACATCTGGTTCAGTTGCGAACAATCAAATCGCAAGTGTGTCGACATTTGATGGAATCTACAAAAATGCCGCAAAGAAAATCTCTCTAGCGCTCAAGCATATATAATGCATATATAATGGCGTTTTACTTTGCAAAGGATGGGTTTCAGAAGTGCGTCGCGGATGCAAGGAGTCTAATCAGTGTAGCTTCGGTCTTGCCCATCAAGGATCAGGATACCGCCATCCGTGGCAGCTTGATGCTGATCGTCGGAGCTTTCGATTTTTTTATTCACGAGGTGATTAGAGTCGAGGTGTCGAGAAGAGTTGCTTCTTTCCCAGAGAGCGTGAATCTACAAGTACCCTTTAGTGTTACTGCTCGGGGGGAAGCCAATATGGGAGCTGAAATTGATCTTTTCGTGCGCAAACAGAACTCCTTCCGTTCTTTTGTCGGTTCTGCAAACATTAAGGAGTGCTTTTCTTCGATCTCAGTAAACATCTGGTCAGAGCTTGAAAATTTTAACGGAAGAGATTCAAAAGAAACGCGGAAGAAGCTGGATCTCATTTGGAGGTGGAGAAATAGAGTGGCTCACGAGGGGGATTTGGTTCCAAGCAATTCTAGTTTTGTTTACTGGGGAATTTACTCAGGCGATGTTACGGACGCTGCGGACTTTCTTGTGGACTTGGCTCAAGACATTACGGATCTGATCGAGAGCTTAACGCCATGAATTCCTCCCAAGACAGTCGCCGACCCTAAAGCTTCCGTTGATAAACGGTCCGAAAACTGTGTGGAGGGAGGCCTTGATCAGGAAAGAATTATACCGAGAGGGAAGTGCGTCCAGTGTCTGGCGCGACGGTGGGCAGCATCGGTATATTGCAAATGACCAGCAGCCTAGAGAAATGAGCATCGATAGCGGGCGCGACACCTCGAGGTTTTGACAGACCATTTCCTATGCTATTACCAAATTGTGCTGTCAAGCGCGGCGGGAAAGGCTCAGGGACCGGTCATCCGCTGCGCGTGGCATGAACTGCCGCCAAAGGCCGTGCGTGTCACTCCGCGCGTCGGACGATTGCTCAACCTGCGCCGATCGGCGTAAACATCAACCAGGCTCCGGTCACGGCTGGATGAAACACCCACGGCAGGTCAACCGATGACTTATTGAGGCGTCATCGCGGATCGGTTCAGGTGTAGACGCCGGCGTCGCAGGCTGCGACGAACTCGAGTACTGCTTGCCCGCGACCTTGATCGACCAATTCTCGTGCGGTTTGCCCGCTGAAGCCAGGCACCGTGACAAAGGCGTACCATATGTACGCTTCTTCGAATGTCTCGAAGCGGGGTGCGATGCGCTCCAGGATATCCGCCTCTTCCATGACTGCCCCTCCTGTTCCTCAAGTCCCTGTCACCAAAGCTGATAGGATCACCGGGCGGCAACTGACCGCCCGGTGACGCAGCCCAGTTAGTTCTGTTTCGCCAGACCCTGATCGAAGGCACCGATCGCTTCGGCGAGAAGGCTGGCGATCGCCGCCAGCGAAGCGCCAAGCTCCGTGGTCTGCCAGTGCCGACCATAGGGGTCGACCGGCCTGTCGCGTGTGTAGGCCTGCCGCCCGAACCGGTTCTCGAAGAGGATTTGTTCCCGCACGACTGCCAGCATCGTGCGGCAGGCTTTCAGGCGTGCGCTGTCTTCTGCCTCCGGGTTCAACATGTCGTGGTAGAGCGAAACGCTCGGCGAAAAGACAGGAGCGTTCGCGTGGGCCCTGAAATGGATCAGGACAAGCCATTGGGCGGCCATCCGGGTGCAGTTGCGGCCCATCGCGCGATGAATGCTCAGAGCCTCCGCCATCACGCAGCCCCGCGCACGTTGGTCAGGCCGGAGAGCCGGAGCGCCTCCAGCGCGCGAACGCCGCGATCGACGGCCTCCGCGCAGTGACGGGCCTCGTCCGCACGAGGATCGTCAGGATGGATCGCAGCGAAACGATAGGCCTCCTCGCTGCCCAGGGTGTCCGCGAACTCGAGATGCAGCAGCCGGCGCAGGGCATGCAGGTCCTTGCCCCAAGACGCGGTGTCATCGCCGGCCCGAGCGCGGGCGACCACGGTACGGGCGCGCTTCGCCCACTTGGCGCCACCAAGCAACGTAGCGGAGGCAATCAGACTGTCGCCCTCATCCCGCAGCCAGTCGATGAAGGCGCTGGCCTTGTTCAGGTTGCGGAGCAGGGATTGGAGATTGGGAGTGTATTGCATTTCTCACCTGTCTGGTGTGTGCGTCCCCACAATGGGTCCGCGTCAAGAATCTCCCGTGTCAGCTTGTCTTCCCTATTGAGGCACGGGCCATTCACAACCCCTTTCCTTTCGTGTTGCCAAACCTTCATGCCCGCCATTTCAATTCGACAGCCCAACCTTTCACTCAAGGTGCCCTGACAATCGGCGCGGCTTCACCGAGAATGCCGCGCCGATTGTCGGGGTGACCTGAGTACAACCAGTCCCAAACCGCACCCGTACTCGTCGCAACGGAGTGATTGTTACCTTCGCGGCGCCAACATGGAAGGTCACTCGACCCTCTGCCAATCAGCTCAGGCCCGGTATGGCGAGTGCGCGATTTGCGAGGTCGGTAACATGCTGGATTGCCTTGCTGCGGCGAATCTTGGTCGCAAAGACCTCATACTCTTTCTGGGACATCAGGTTGCGATGTTGCAGCATGGCGCTGATGGTCTGACGGTCTTCGCCCTCGGCGACCAAGGCATCCACCCAGAGGCTCCGCATGATGTGAGGGCCGAAGCCAAAACCGCTTTCCCGCCGGAACAATTCAGACAGGCCTTGTGCGCTGTAGAAGTCCCCGGTCTTGCGGGATGGAAAGAGCGGTTTCCCAATCCGTTCTTCGTAGGTTTGCCAAAGGTGTTCGGACATGACGCCCTGAAGAAGAGCGCCGTCGAGAAACGGAGTCGCCTCATCAGGCAAGCGGACAGGTTCGATCGGGGTCCCTGCCTTTTGCGTGGAGCCCGCGATGAGTTGCCAGCCGCGAGGGGTTCTCTTGATGTCAACGCCGACGCGAAGCTTGCGAACGTCTGCGCGGCGAAGTGGATAGAAGACCAGAAGCGCGATCAGGCCGGCGCCGATGCATTTCGGGTTACGAATGGCGATGCGAGTCTCATGCATCGCTGCCTCGAACAGTTTTGCCGCACTTTCGAAATAGCTCTCAAGTGTTAAGGGGTGTTGGGCAAGTTTGCGTTCCTTTGCCTTGATTTCGAGCGTGGCTTCGCCGCAAAAATAGTCCGCCGTCGCGTTCAGATCCGCGCGCAGATGTTTTCCCTCGACGAAAGGAATGAGTGACTTGAGCACGGTCGCGCACGACGTCGCCGTCCAGCAATCCTCGGCGTTGTGGTTCTCGCGATATCGTTCATGTTGTTTGACGACGTGGTCGACAAAGATATCCAGTGCAGCCCGGTTGAGTGAAAAGCTCTGACCGTTCTCCATCAGCACGTCGTGCAACACGGTAAGCGCAAAGCGATGTCCCCGCGTCGCAGCCTCGGAATAGGGGGCGCCACGGCCTTTCTTTCCGATCTTGCGGGCACGTCGCAGGAGTTCCTCGACTTCGGGAAGATGTCGGGCCCGAGCGTCCAGGCCCTGAGGTGGATATGCCTCCCGGTGAAGGTGCAACATCTCGGTTCGGAGAATTGCCAACTCCGGGGTGCCCGGATCGAGCAGCTCGAGACCTACAACCAGCTTACCCATTCTTAGGTATTTTCGCAGCGACGTTTGTTCTTCTGTCAAGAACATTTGGTCGATGAGGCCATCTGCGGGAAGTTGCGGGTGCCGCTGTCGAAACCGTAAGTAATTGTCGAGTTCCCCGAGGATCTGGCGGCCATCTGCTTGTCGCGCCTCAAGCATTTCGGGCGCGAGCAGTCGCATATAGTCAGGCCACCAAGGAGAGGCCAAAATCCTATCCTGCACTCGCATGTCCGGAGCATTCTCGAAGAACCAGTCCCGAACGAGCAGGTCGGAACTCAAGATGCCGATCCTGTAGATGATGCGGAACTGACTATTTGCCGTGGTGGCGCTGAGAGTGGCCTGAAGGTGCGTGCGGAACTGCCGGGCGAGATTGACGCCCAGTTGAACTGCCCCGGCGTGAGCACGGCTGAACTCAGTGTACTTGGTCAAGACGTTCTGAGCACGTCGTTGCATGAGCTCGTCGCCGGCTTCTTTCAGTACGGTTTGCAAGGCGGGGACGCAAGCGACCGGCCACTCCTGAAAGCACTCCATCAGATCGACATCCCCTTGAATTTCCGGGCGAGAGCCTCCATCGCGCCTTGAATGAGTTTCGCCCGATTCACGAAGGCGTAGGACTTTTCCACTGTCCCAACTGTGTCGCCGAGCAGTTCGGCGATGATCTCGAGGGGAACGCCGTCGGCGTAGAGAAGCGTCGCCAGGACGTGCCGGCACATGTGCGGCGTGATGTAGCAGCCCGCCTCCGCCGTGTGGCGGCGCCAGATCCGACGAAGCGTCTCGACGTGAAGGCCCGCGAAGAGCAAGTGCGGTTTGCGGCGCTCCTTGGTGCCGACCTTGTATTTCAGGATCAGCGGATGAGCCTCGGAAAGGTACCATTCGAGGATAGCCCGGGGATCCACCGTCCGGCTCGGCGCGATCGGGACGCCATCGGCGAAGTGGCCGTTCTTCGTGATGTAGCCGGGAATGTTGAAGATAACCTCCTTCGACTCCTCAGGAAACACGATGTGAGGGCGCACGCCGCCGGCGACAAGTTGGGCACGCGTTGCAAGGCGAAGCGGAAACCGGGTCGCAATCGCCGTATTAGCAGCCATGATCGCGAGGTCGAGCGCGCGATGCTGCTCCCGGCTGATCTCGCCACGTTGGTCCTCGGGACGCAGGCCATTGAAATTCGCGATCAAGGGGCGGGCGAGATCGAAGAAGTGCTTTGGCATCTGGAAGAAACGACGTTGGCGGTTGAGATCACCCACGAAAGACAGACAGGTCTGCCGCTTGAACGCATCGAATTCGCTGCCCCCATCATTGGGGTCCTTGGCGAGTTGTACGGCCTCGAACAGCTCGTCCGGAAGGCTGGCCTTGAAGCCGGGGGACAACCACTCGAGAAACTCGATCACGGTCCGCGTCCGTCCACGACGGGTATCAACGCTGCAGGCGCCTCCGAGCTTGCCATCGGCGCAGGCCATGACAACGTCGTGGAGGATGTAGGGTTCAGCGTAGAGCTTCGGATCGATCGGTGCGGCCTCGTCAATCAGATCGAGGCTGCAGAGGCCGTTCCAGTACCAGTCGATCCCTTGCTTGATCGACTTGGCGCGGTCGGGCCCCACGCCGTGAGTGGAGATTTCCCGTTTTTCGCTGCCCAGAGGAAGCACCTTGCTGCCGTTGATACGCTTCGCGATGTAAGCATCTCGAGTGATCGCGTAGGCAGCGCCGACAGGCGGGGTCTGCCGTCGACCGGAAGCAACAAAAGTCGGCAGGCTCCCGATCGGCGACCTCGGCAGGAGATCCGACGGAACCATGTTGGTCTCGCGAAGCGAGTCGATAAGCCTGCACGCGTTACGGATGGCGTCCCTGGGCCCAGAGCGCAATTCGGGAACGAACTGCATGATCAAGGAGGCGCTGAGCTGGGCGATGGCAATCCCGCGCTCGCGGCACTCCGCGGCGAGAATGCTGATCGCGATCATGTCGTATTGATCGAACCAGGCCGGCGTCCCGCACTGACCGGAAAGATGATTGATGAGTTGTGCCCAGTCGTCGTCAAGCGCGCTCAAGGCAACCTTCCGCATGCGGCTGCCACTGGCGACGTCCATGAAGCGCCTGCTGTTGGAGTACCAGGTGTAGAAGCTGGAATAGCTTTTGAAGCCGCAGTGCTCCGGCGCGGTCTTGCTCAGAAGGTAGCGCTCGAAAAGCGCGTCATGACTGGCCACGTCGCACACGATCAGCTGGGGCGACGTCATTCCGGCGACAGCGCGATAGACCTTGGGAATCTTGTTGACGGATCCGCGGATTTTCAGCCGGGTCTGCTCAGCCCAGGCGTCATCGAAGTCGCCGCGTGCGAAGCGGCCCTGCGCCTCCGGCAAGGTGATGATGTTAGTTTTGGAGGTGTCGTCGAGCATCGGTCCGTGCTCCTTTCTTCTTTGGATTAGGTCTGTGATGCAGGCTGGAACGGGGCGTCGGCATCGCCCCAGCGAGGCCCCGCTCCAGCGTGTGAAATGACGAGGATTTTGCGTTAATCGCGGTCGGGGGGAGTGTTTGACGAGAACACACTGTAGGGTTCCCCAGAAGAACCCGACGGGGTGCATTCGTCATTTTTGCGCTAATCGCACCCCTTTGGATAAGTCGTAGAACCTTCGTCATTTTGAGCTTCATCCCGAGTGTCACACTCGTCATTTCGAGTCTGACGAAACCTCCACTGCCTCCCGATCTTGATGCCGGGGCGCATGCCTGATCGGGCGTTGCGGCGGATGCTTTCGAGGTGTTGAGGTACGAGCCAGTTATCCTCTTGCCTGACTTCTGCTGGCGTGAGCAGGGGAGCCTTCAGGGTGTCGCGATCCTCCTCGCGTCCCAGTGCCCAAGCGGTCATGGGATCGTCGACGCCCTCGATGCCGAGGATGTCTGTCAGCTTGTAGAGTTCTCTTTGCGAGCGGCCCGAATTGGTCGGGGTCACATGGTGGGACTTTAGAACCCGTTTGATCGTCTGGAAGCTCTCGACTTGCCACCGCGCCTTCAGATCACTCTTGGTTAGAAGCGGAACAGGATTGGCTTTCAGAGCTTGCGCTCGCTTGCGGATGTCGGTTGCGTTGTATGCAGCTGTGTGTGTCATGGAGAGGACCTGGGTCCATCCTGGCGAGCACGGAAAAAGAAAATTCAGAAATCTGGAAAATTTCATTCACCCTTTTGATATTTATGAATAATATTCGAGATTTCTGTGGTTGGCGTCCCGGTCGCACCTTGCCGGCGTAGTCCCAGGGCAGCAACTCCTCGAACCGGCTCTGCATGTCGCAGCCCGCGATTGCGCTGAACGGGGCGGCCAGCCAGACTACGTTTCTCCGGCTTGCTCCGAGGAGTGTCTCGAGGTTGATGGTTGAGGAAGCTCAGCACTTCCGGTCATATCGCTGAAGAACGAACGAGCGCCGCCCAGATCGCGGCGCCACGGCATGAAAAGGCGCGGCATGGCAATCAAGAAGAGCGATATCTACCGGTCCCTATGGGACAGTTGTGACCAGTTGCGAGGGGGGATGGATGCCTCGCTCTACAAGGACTACATCCTCACGTTGCTCTTCCTGAAATACGTGTCCGATCGGGCCGGGCAGCCCGACGCGCTGATCGAGGTTCCGGCGGGCTGCTCCTTCGAAGACATCCGAAAGTTGCGGGGCACCAAGGACATCGGCGAAGGCATCGACACGGCTATCGCCGGGATTGCCGAAGCGAACGACCTGAAGAACGTCATCGATCGCGCCTACTTCAACGACACCGAGAAGTTCGGGCGCGGTGCCAAGATGGTCACCACGCTTACCGCGCTGATCAACATCTTCAGCCGCGAAGAGCTGAATTTCAGCCGGAATCGGGCGGACGGCGACGACATCCTGGGCGATGCCTACGAATACCTCATGCGGAACTTCGCGACCGAGTCCGGCAAAAGCAAAGGGCAATTCTACACGCCAGCAGAGGTTTCCCGCGTGGTCGCCGCGGTTGCGGGCGTCAACCGCGCCACCAGCCCGCAGCAGACCGTTTACGACCCGACCTGTGGCTCCGGGTCGTTGTTGCTGAAGGCCGCGGACGCCGCCGACGTCGATCTAACGATCTACGGCCAGGAATTCGACATCACGACTCGCGGCCTCGCCAAGATGAATATGATCATGCACGGGCGGGAGGACGCCGAGATCGCCCAGGGCGACGTTATCGGCGAGCCGCAGTTCAAGGCATCCGAGACCGAAATTCAAACGTTCGACTTCGTGGTCGCCAATCCCCCATTTTCGGCCAAGGCCTGGGGCTCGGGTCTGACCAGCGACAACAAGTTCGGACGGTTCGACCTCGGCATGCCACCCGAGAAGAATGGCGACTTCGCCTTCCTGCTCCATATCCTCGGCTCCATGAAGGCCACCGGCTCAGGCGCGGTCATTCTGCCCCATGGCGTGCTGTTCCGCGGCAACAAGGAAGCGGAGTTGCGTGAGAAGATCCTCAAGCGCGGCTACATCAAGGCGATCATCGCCCTGCCCGCGAACCTTTTCTACGGCACCGGCATACCCGCCTCTATCATCGTGCTCGACAAGTCCGGCGCATGCGCCGAGCGCCCCGTTTTCATGATCGACGCCTCCCGTGATTTCATCAAGGACGGCAACAAGAACCGTCTGCGCGAGCGCGACATTCACAAGATCATCGATGCTTACGTCCGCAAGGCGGAGATCGAGGGCTACTCCAGCCTTGTCCCCTTCGCCACGATCAAGCGCAACAACTTCAACTTGAATATTCCGCGGTACATTCCCGACCCGACCCCCGAGGACCTTCAGGATATCGAGGCGCACCTGAAAGGTGGAGTGCCGGACCGCGATATCGATCTGTTGGGTGAGTTCTGGGATGTAATGCCTGGTATCCGCGCCACGCTCTTCGGGCCGAATCCGCGGCCAGGTTATTCCGACCCTCTGGTCGAGCCGGAGGAGGTTCGTCCCACCATTCGCGACCATCCCGAATTCGGCGCCTTCCGCGACCGCGTTCACGCCATACTTGATCGCTGGGCTGGGGCGAACGCACCGCTCCTGGACGGCATTCAGGTGGGCGACAAGCCAAAGGCCCTGATCCACACCATCGCCGAGAACATGCTGGAACGTTTCGACGCAGCTCCGCTTGTCGACAAATACGAGGCTTATCAGCGGCTCATGTCCTACTGGGCCGACGTGATGCAGGACGATGTCTTCATCATCGCCGACGCCGGCTGGGCGGCTGCGAAGGAACTGCGCGTTGCACGCCATGAAAAGTCCGAAGATGGCAAGAAAATCAAATGGCTTGAGGACGCCGATTTGACGGTCAACGGCAAGCGCATAGTTGCAGATGTTATCCCCCCCGGACTGATCGTTGCGCGCTTCTTCCCGCAAATGCAGCGGGCGCTTGATGATGCGCAGGCGAAGGCAGAGGAATTGAGCCGCGAGATCGAGGAGATGGCCGAGGAGCACGGGGGCGAGGGCGGGCTTCTGGAGTTCGCTCTGACCGAGGCGGGCAAGCTGACTGCGGCCTCGGTCAAGGCGCGCACCAAATCCGGCGACGCAGGGCCTGAGGAGGCCAAACTGCTAAAACAGGTGGCGAAGCTGATTGCCGCCGAAACAGGGGCAAAGAAGGCAGGCAAGGAGGCCGAGGAGGCGCTGACCGAGGCCACGCTGAAGAAATATCCAGCGCTGACCGATGAGGAGATCCGCTCCTTGGTCGTAGACGAAAAATGGCTGACCGACATTGCCGATCTGATCGATGCTGAGATCGAGGCACGGACGGAACAGCTGACCGCCCGGGTGCGGGTGCTGACGGAGCGGTATGGGCACACGCTGCCTGAAATCGCTGATCAGATGGCTGCACTGGAGGCGAAGGTGTCTGCCCATCTCGTGGCCATGGGTGTTTCCGTATGAGCGAAGTAGGCGACCTCGCTTCCCGCTGGCATGTCGGGCGGGTTCATCCGACACCTGATGTCGAGCCGGACGGCTGGACGTTGGAGAAGCTCTGCGACATCGCACGCCTTGAAAGCGGCCACACGCCCAGTCGGAATCGTCCTGACTATTGGGATGGAGATATTCCTTGGCTCTCCCTTCATGACTCCAAGACCATCGAAGGCAAGACACTCCACAAGACCAAGATGACTGTATCCGCGCTCGGCATCGCGAACTCGTCAGCTCGACTTCTCCCAAAGGGCACCGTCGCACTGTCTCGAACGGCCACGATCGGCAAGGTCGCGATCCTGGGCCGTGAGATGGCGACCAGCCAGGACTTCGCCTGCTACATCTGCGGACCGAGGCTGCTGAACTCCTACCTGGCGCACCTGTTCAGAGGCATGGGGGGAGAATGGGAACGCCTGATGGCGGGCAGCACCCACAACACGATCTACATGCCGACTTTCCAGAACTTGCAGATCCTCGTGCCGTCCATGCCAGAACAGGAAGCCATCGCCGAGGCGCTTTCGAATGCGGATGGCTTGATCGAGGGGCTGGAGCGGCTGATCGCCAAGAAGCGGCTCATCAAGCGGGGCGCAATGCAGGATCTCCTGACCGCCAAGCGCCGACTTCCGGGGTTCTCGGGGGAGTGGAAGGAAAAGCACCTTGGTGAAATTGCAGCAGTGATTATGGGGCAGTCTCCGCGTTCGGCGGCATACAATTCGGAAGCGCGAGGTTTACCGCTTATTCAAGGCGCCGCCGACATCAGAGCCCGAAAAACAATCAGACGAATATTCACTTCTGAGATCACGAAGCTGGGGAAGCGCGGCGACATAATTCTTACCGTGCGCGCACCAGTTGGCGAAGTCTCGCGAGCTGAATTCGATCTTTGTCTTGGGCGCGGTGTTTGCGCCGTGCGTACAGGACAGGAATTTGTCTATCACGCTCTAATCAACGCGGAAAGTGCGTGGAGTTCCCTTTCAAAAGGGTCGACTTTTGACTCCGTAAACGCAGACGAAGTCCGAGCTTTCGAAGTAATGTATCCGCTTGATAGCGAAGAGAGAGTTTCAATAGCTAATGTCCTGACCGACATGGATGCCGAAATCCTGGCCCTCGAAGCCCGCCTTGAAAAGGCACGGCAGGTGAAGGAGAGCATGATGCAGAACCTTTTGACCGGACGGATCAGGCCGATCTGACGACACCTTCACGAGTGACTTCCAAGGACGGAGACAGGGGCGATGAGCACGATCGGCGAGGCAGAACGCAAGGCGCAGAACCGGGTCATCGAGCTTTTGAGTGAACACCGGACCGATGCGCCTGGCGGCTTGGGCTGGCGCTACCTCGGCGACTGGCAGAAGCGCGAGGGCAACGCCAATATCGAGGAGGACCTGCTTCGTCCTTGGCTCCTCTCCCGCGGCTACGCGCCCGAGATCGTCACCCAGGCAATTACCCTCCTGAAGCGCGAGGCGCGGATGGAGGGCACGAAACTCTACGAGGCCAACCACGGCTTCTACGAGATGCTCCGCTACGGCGTGCCTGTCGCCCCCGGCCCGGGGGAGGCCCCCGTCACGGTCCGCTTCGTCGACTGGGGCGACCCTGCCGCCAATGACCTGGGCGTCGCCGAAGAGGTCGCCATCAAGGGCAAGGACGCCAAGTCCTGGAACAAACGCCCGGATCTGGTCCTCTACGTGAACGGCATCGCCCTTGGCGTGGTGGAGCTGAAGAAATCGACCGTGGGCGTGGGCGAAGGCATCCGCCAGACGCTCGACAACCAGCGCCCAGAGTTCATCCGGCATTTCTTCACCACGGTGCAGATCACCTTCGCCGGGAATGACAGCGAGGGTCTGCGCTACGCCCCGATCCAGACGCCGCAGCCCTATTGGTTGGCTTGGAAGGAAGAGAGTGAAATCTCGGCCCGTCTCGACCGCGATGTGACGCAGATGATGTCCCCCGCGCGCTTCCTGGAACTGGTCCACGATTTCACCCTGTTCGATGCCGGCATCAAGAAGATCGCCCGTCCGAACCAGTATTTCGCCGTGAAGGCCGCACAGGACCGCGTGAGCGCCAAGGAAGGCGGGATCATCTGGCAGACCCAAGGCTCCGGCAAGAGCCTCATCATGGTGATGCTGGCGCGTTGGATCAGGGAGGCCTTCCCGGATGGGCGTATCCTTGTGGTAACCGACCGCAAGGAACTGGATGGCCAGATAGAGGAGGTCTTCGGCAACACTGGCGAAAAGGTGCGCCGCGCCCGCAGCGGTAACGACCTGATGGCCGCGCGGGCGGACCCGACCGACCGCGTCATCTGCTCCCTCGTCCACAAGTTCGGCAAGCGCGAAGAGGGCGAGATGGAGAGCCTGATCTCCGAGATCCAGAATGCCAATATCGGCGCCCCGATCGGCGAATTCTTCGTCTTCATCGACGAGGCACACCGCACGCAGTCCGGCAAGCTGGCCAAGGCGATGCGCAAGGTGCTGCCTGAGGCGATGTTCGTCGGCTTCACCGGCACGCCGCTGCTACGATCCGACAAGGGCACGTCTCTGGAGACCTTCGGCCCCTATATTGGCAAACCCTACCGCTTCGACGAGGCGGTCGAGGATGGTGTGGTCCTGGACCTGCGATACGAAGCCCGCGACATCGACCAGCGGATCAGCGCCCCGGACAAGATCGACGCCTGGTTCGAGGCGAAGACAAAGGGCCTGACCCCGATTGCCAAGGCGGCGTTGAAGCAGCGTTGGGGCACTTTGCAGCGTGTTCTGTCCAGCCGCGATCGGCTGGAGCAGATTGCGAATGACATCATCATGGACATGGAGATGAAACCGCGCCTGAAGGCGGGGATGGGAAACGCCATGTTGGTCGCCGGGTCGATCCCCGAAGCCTGCAAATTCTTCGAGATCTTCAAGAAATCCGGCTCGGTTCTGGCCGACAAATGCGCCATCGTCACCTCCTACAAGCGCGCGGCACCCGAGATAACCGGCGAGGAGACCGGGATGGGCGAGACCGAGAAGCAATATGTTCATCGGGTCTATACGGATCTACTCGGAGAGACATCGGAAGAGGACTACGAAGAGGAGGCGCTCCGACTGTTCAAGAAGGAACCCGGGCGCATGAAGCTGCTGATCGTGGTCAGCCGCCTTCTCACCGGATTTGACGCGCCCACGGCGACCTACATCTACATCGACAAGCAGATGCGCGATCATGGCCTCTTCCAGGCGATCTGCCGGGTGAACCGCCTTGACGGTGACGACAAGGATTTCGGTTACATCGTCGACTACAAGGACCTGTTCCGAAACATCGAAAGCGCGGTGGATGACTACACGTCGGAAGCCTTCGATGCCTTCGACAAGGAGGACGTGGAAGGCCTAATCACGGACCGGGCCGAACAGGCAGATCAGGATCTGCGGGCCGCACGCGATGCCTGGTTGGGGCTCATGGATGGAGTCGAACAGCCGAAATCGGATGACGAGATCTTCGCCTATTTCTCGAGCCCGCAGGGTATCGAAAACGACCCGGACGCCGAGGAAAAGGCCCGGCGCCGACAGGCGCTCTACAAGATCTCCGGTCGCTATGCCCGCGCCTACGCGAACATTGCTGCCGAGCCCGAAGATTCCGGCTTCAACGACTTGGAGTTGGACGAATTCCGCCGGGAGGTTGAGCGCGCCATCGGTATCAGGGACGCGGTCAGGCTGCACAGTGGCGATGCCGTCGATATGAAGCTCTACGAGCCAGCCATGCGGCACCTGATCGACAACTACATCCGTGCCGACGACTCGGAGACCATCTCGCATCTTGACGACATCAGCCTGATCGATCTGGTCGTGAGCAAGGGCGCAGCCGTCGAAGATGATCTCCCGGCAGCGTCACGACGCAAGCGCGAGAATGTTGCCGAAGCGATCGAAAACAACGTGCGAAAGCTGATCATCGAGGAGATGCCGGTCAACCCGCGCTTCTACGAGAAAATGTCCGAGCTCCTGACCGACCTCGTCCGCCAGCGCCGGGCCGAGGCCATCGAATACGCCGAGTATCTCGAACGGATTGCCGCACTTGTAAGGGACGTGAAGGCTGGGCATGGCAGGGAGTATCCGGAGACGATCACCAGCCCGGGTAAGAAAGCCCTTTATGACAATCTCGGCGGGGATGAAGCCCTTACCTTAGAGGTTGATCGCATCGTTCGCGAAACGGCCCCGTTCGGATGGCGCGGCAGCGCCATGAAGGAGAGGAAGGTTCGTCGCGGCCTGGAGCAGGTTCTGGATGATCCTGACACCTTGGAGCGGGTCTTTGAGATATTGAAGAACCAGCATGAATACTGAAATCTCGCAGATCGCTGACGTCGAGGTCGAAATCGTGCGCAAGACGATCAAGAATCTCCATATCGGCTGCTATCCACCGGAGGGACGCGTCAGGGTCGCGGCCCCCTTGGGGATGACCAACGAAGCCATCCGGATTGCCGTCCTGACCAGAATGCAGTGGATCAAGCGCAAGCAATCCCAGTTCCTGAAGCAGGAGCGCCAGGCGGTTCGAAAGTTCGTCTCCGGGGAAACGCATTTCCTGTTTGGCAGATCGCTTCGACTGGACGTTCAACGGTGGGACAAGAAAGTCCACCGCATCGCGCAGCAGGGCAGTGATCGCTTGGTTATCAGGGTGCCGAGGGACAGTACTCCAGTCCAAATGCGAGGCTGGATGGATGCTTGGTTGAAAGCCAAACTCCGTGCCTATGCCGCACCCCGCGTCTCCTTCTGGGCCGATCGCCTGAAACGAAGCCCCCATAAATGGGGCATTCGACCAATGAAGACGAAATGGGGCAGCTGCAATTCCGAGAAAAGGATCGTCTGGCTGAATTCTGAACTCGCAAAGAAGCCGGAACGCATGATTGACTACGTCATTCTACATGAGCTGGCCCATCTGGTTTCCTCCAGACATGACAGTAGTTTCACGGAAGTTCTTGATCGCGAGTTGCCACGCTGGAGGGGCATCCGGAACGAACTGAATGCCCTTCCGCTTCCTGCCTGGGTTGCTGACCGCGACTCGCTGTAAGGGCGGAAGGCCTTACTCCTGGGTAACCACACCAATGACCGCTTCCCGACGGCGCAAAATGCTACGTATCAGGGCGGACTACTTCTCCCCCAAACATAATTGCGCCATCTCTTACGTCGATCCACTATTCAGGCGTACGCCTCAAGGCTCTCCAGTGCAGCCAATTTGGGTCCGTATTTCGGTCTCCTAAGGTAGCCCTCGGCGTCATATTCGCTTAGCCGTTTAGCGGCGTCGAAAGGTGACATGATGCGAAGCCCCTCGTGCTTTCCCCCGGCGTATGTCGAATCGAAGGAGATATGGGCCGCAAACACTTCCTTGCCGTCTGCGCAGTCGATGACGCGGACCTGCTTCGCCTCGCCTTGGTCGCCCAGTTCCACGCTCGCTTCGAAAACTCGTTCCCGACCGACGCTACAACCGACGATGATCGGGTAGCCATGGCGTTCCGAGTGCTGAATTTCGAGACCGTAGTCGGCCAGATCGAGAGCGGTACGCAGCTTGGGAGCATTCTGCGCAGTGTAGTGCCGGTTGATGATGTCCTGCTGCTTGTGCCCGGCGATCGCTTTTCGGACTGCGTCTGGAACATTTGCCTGGTCGAGGGCTGACAAGAGAGTCTTGCGGAGGGCGTAGAAATCCTCCTCGCTGTCACCTACGCCCAAGTTCTCGAGTAGTCGTCGGAAGTGCTTGCCAAAGGCATCCGACAGCTTGCCGGACCCGCTTCTTGCGGCTGCTTCTGGAAACAGCAGCGGCCCATGTTCAGCCGGTAGTGTGTGAACCCAATCGACGAATCCGAGTTTCAGAAGAGAGTCTGGAATAGGGATGAACCGTCGGCTGTCCTCATTCTTGGTCGTTTGCTCCGCATTGCCATGTGTGCCGATCGATAGAACATGCATGCGATTGCGCTTCTGCAGATCGGTCCGCCTGAGCTGAAGGATTTCCTCGATACGAGTGCCCATCATCACCACGATCAGGGGGATCCAGTACGATGCATCGCGGATGATTACTTTTCCAGGCCGGGACCGCCGATGCTTCGAGAAACAGCCTCTGAACAGGGGACTCGTGAAGAATTTCTCGAGGCGCTCGGTTGTCCATGCCAAGCGCTCCTTGCCTTGCGTGACGCGCAAGTCCAAGGGGTCCCCGGTCCGCAGGGTCGCAAGATGTTCGGCGAGTTCCTTGCGAGTGATCAGATCAAGCCCGGACGCGGCGCCGAGCTCCCGAGCCCCATGGAAAATGCGTCCCAAATTCCCGAGATGCTTGTGGAGGTTCGCCACGGTGACGCGTGGCGTGAGACGGTCGGCCAACAGGGCCCTCTTTTCATGTTGGGAGATGTCCATGGCGCGGATCTCATCCTTGATCCGCGCATCTCTTTGATCTGCCGCTTCGATCTCCTCGAGCTTCGTCAGCGGCGTTCCCTCCGAGTTGTATCGGTTCTTGCCGTGCTTGCGGCCATGGTCCTTTGGAAGCCGTGACAGGAACGCGAAGAATTCTTTCTGTTTTTCCTTCGTGAGAAGGTCGACCGGGCAGTCTGTGGCGAAGGTGACAAGCAGCGAGGACGTCACCTGAACGGTTTTCTGAACCGTGGCGCTGTAGTGCTTCTTGCTCTCCTCGGTCGCGTTGGAAATCAGAACCGGTTTCTGAACGAAATCCTTCACAGACGCGGACGAGTATGGCGCGACAAGAGGCGCGCTGCGCGACACCGCGTCCTCGCCGTCTTCGACCGCGATCGCGACCTCAACAAGCTGACGCATCACACCGAGAACTTCCCGGCCAACGTCCGTAGTCAGTCTGCTGGGAGGCGTGACGGACGTGGTGCGGGCGGCGGGCGCCAGCCATTCGTGTGCTGGGTCGAAATCGTTGCGCCGGCTTGCGCGGCGAAGGCGTTTGATCTCCTCCTCAAGCGCCTCGATCCGGCTGTCGATCTCCTCGTCGCTCCTGGCCGCGGCAGCCTGCTGGCCATCGATGATCTTTCCCAACTCGAGGCGCAGCGCTTCGGTGATGAGGACGCGGATTTCCTCCGGTTTCAGCGCTTCAATGGCGGGTTCTGACAACATCGTCTGCTCGGCTTCATCCAGGGTGGCGAGCAGGCGAAGGGCGCGCTGCATCGCTTCCCTCTGGAAGCTTGTCCGGAGCGAGATGCACAAAAACTCGGAGCCGCATTTTTCCGACAGCCGGCGCGAGAGCCGCTTGCGGAAATAGAAGGTTCCGACGCGTTTCTGGAGGTAGGGACCAGGCGATCGGGCAGGGCGCCGTCGTGCCCTCGGGGCCGGTTGTGCCCGTGGCCCAGGGCGCGCCGGCGATGACTCGTGTGTCACACCATGTGTCACACCTTGTGTCATACCTGACGCGGGGTATGACACATCGCCTTTCGGCGGCTCTCTTAGAGCATTGTTTTTGCTGTATTTTCTGGAAGTCATGGCTGGGGCGGTAGGATTCGAACCTACGGTACACGGTACCAAAAACCGCTGCCTTACCGCTTGGCTACGCCCCAACGTGCGCGGTGTTTATCCAAGCACCGTGCGCGCCGCAAGAGGGTAACGGTGACTTTTTTCCGCCGCAGTCTTCCCCGAGCGCCGCTCTGCGAAGACGCCGAGCGAGCGCTTGCAAGCCTGCTGCCGAACGACGCATTCTGTGTTCGGGGCGCGAACGTCGGGTCGATCGACGCGCGCCCGGCTGGTTCCCGGGTGCCCGTGTCGGTGGGGGCGGGGATCGCCTATCGGCTCCGCCATAGACGCCGGCGAGGCCCCGCAGGTCTGGCTGGCGTCGTTGGCGATGAACGCATCGCGTGACTTCCGGCTCCGGACCGAGTGCTTGAACCAGCAATCGTTGCTCAGCCCTGAAGATGCGGGCGAAACGTTGAAGACGTGGCGTGGATACGGCAACGAGCAGCGGGCACACAGCCTGGTCGGAAGCAAGACCCCGCGCGCGCTGAAGAAACCGGCGGACGCCCCCCACCATCGTCCTGAATAGCGCCGGGAAACCCTGATCAGCGCTGTGCAAGGTCGGAATGCGCTTTGCTGCGACGCGAACATGGCCGGGGGCGGGAAGGCTGGCCACCGCCATGTCATCACCATCGCAAAGGGCGTCCTGGCCTGCGTGCTTCCGTCGCGCCTGCCGGGGCTGGCGGCAAGGGTGCAAATCTGCAAACCTCGGGCACTGGCTCTGCACATTCGACTCGAGGAGGAGGTCCCATGCGCTGTGCAGCTGTTCTTTCACGCGGTCGCAAGACCGTTGCGCTGGTTCTTGCAGTCTGGGTCGTTTCCGGTTTCGCCGGGCTCGCTGCCGGCGCCGGGGCGGCGCCAATGTCGGCCCAGGCCTTTGCTTCCTATGTGGCGGGCAAGACGCTCTACTACGAAATCGGCAAGACGCCCTACGGCGCCGAACACTACCTGCCCAAGCACCAGGTCGTCTGGGCCTTTCTGGGCCAACCCTGTCAACAGGGGCACTGGTTCCCGGCCTCGGATGGGCGGATTTGCTTTCTTTATCAGGGCGGGGGCGACACGCCCGACTGCTGGCATTTCTACCGCGAGCAGGACGGGCTGAGGGCGCAGTTCCTGGGCAACGGCAGCAAGGACGCCAGTTCAGCCTTGGGGGGCAAGGGCTGGGTGCGCGCCAACAGAGACGTCGAGGTCCGCGACAGTCCCAAGCCGCTGCGATGCCCGAGGAACGCGACCGGCGTGTAAGCGTCTCGCGGGGCAAATATCGCGCTGCCCCGGAGACCGCGCCCTGGCCGCCGGGCTCCGCCCGATTTTCCATCAAAGGCCGCGTTGCCTTCGCGTGACAGGTGCGTCCGGTAGGGCAGGACGTTGTGCATTATTTCCCGAAACGCTATACTAATAGTGCCGAGCAGTAGAAAAAACGGCGCAAAACCGAAATCGGGCGCACAGAAACGCATGTCATATGAGGGAAAAGCGAACATCCCCGCGCAAAAAAAGGGGAAGGCGGTCACCACCGGGGCGGTGGGCGCAGAGGCCGGGGATCGCCCTCCGCGCACCCAGTACGGGGCGCTGTGCTGGCGTCGCAGGCGCGGTGGTTCTGAGATCGAGGTGCTTCTGGTCAGCAGCCGCGAGACCGGCCGTTGGATCATTCCCAAGGGTTGGCCGATCAAGGGCCTAGGCCCCAGCGAGACCGCCCGCCAGGAGGCCTATGAGGAGGCCGGGGTCAACGGCAAGGTCAGCGATGCCTGTGCCGGCATCTATTCCTATACAAAGCTGCTTGGGCCGCAGCGATCCAATGGCGTGCCCTGTGTGGTTGCCGTCTATCCGATCAGGGTCAGCAAGCTGCTTGACGACTTTCCCGAACGCGAAGAGCGCCGGCGCCGCTGGTTCAGCCCGAAGAAGGCGGCCCAGAAAGTCGATGAGCCCGAGTTGCGTGCGCTTCTGCGCGAATTTCCCGAAGTGCTTGGGAAGAAGGGCGAAAAGTCCGGCGGGCCGAAGAAGGCAAGTTGAATTCCGCGGGTCGGGGACTAGATTAATCCCATCTGACGGAGAAGACGGATGATCCGCTACGCGCTGAAATGTGCGAATGACCATGGTTTTGAAAGCTGGTTCGCCTCGGCTGAGGCCTATGATTCGCTTTTGAGCACGGGCAGGGTTTCGTGCCCAGAATGCGGCATCTCGAAGGTCGGCAAGACGTTGATGGCGCCCTCTGTCAGGCCTGGCCGGGCGGCGGCGGCTGAGGCCCCCGCGCCTGCTGACGCCGCTTCGCGGCCGCTTTCAGTAACCTCCCATCCGATGGAAGCCGCGCTGAAGGCGCTGCGCAAGCATCTGGCGGAGAATTCCGAATATGTGGGCCCACGCTTCGCCAGCGAAGCCCGCGCGATCCACGGCGGCGAGGCGCCCGAGCGTGTCATCCATGGCGAGGCGCGGCTTGATGAGGTCAGGGAGCTTATGGAAGAGGGTTTGCCAGTTACGCCCTTGCCCATCGCGCCCGGACGCAAGACCAATTAGGCCAAGCGCGGCAAAGCTGAACAGGCGCCGGGCGGCTGATCCATGCCCCGGGGATTTCCGTTTGGATCCAATCCCCTAGTAGATATAGCGGATCTGGTCGGCCCAGTAGCGTTCCATCAGCTTCAGGGCGGAATTGAAACGGTCGATCCCGTCCAGTCCCATCACCCCGCGTGCGTCCAGCCCGGTCGCCTGGCGTTGGAACAGATCGGTCACCACGCGGCGGATTTCCTGCCCCTGGGCGGTCAGCCGCACCCGGACCGAGCGGCGATCCACCTCCGAGCGCTGGTGGTGCATGTAGCCCAGCTCCACCAGTTTCTTCAGATTGTAACTGACGTTCGAGCCCTGATAATAGCCGCGCGACTTCAGTTCTCCGGCGGTCACCTCGTTGTCGCCGATGTTGAACAAAAGCAGCGCCTGCACGGCGTTGATTTCCAGCAGGCCCAGGCGCTCGAACTCGTCCTTGATGACATCCAGCAATAGCCGGTGCAGACGTTCGATCAGTGACAGGCTTTCAAGATAGCCCTCCATGAACCCCAATCGGGGGTCATGTACCCCCTGTGCATGCATACTCATTGCGCCAACTCCGTCCGCTCTCATCGCACGAAGCTGAGGGCAAAACGGAAAGATTGGGTTAAATGATGCGCGATCCGAGGCCGTTTTTCGCCCGGTGGGGCGGCGGGCGGGGTCAGCGGGCGGGGCGAAGCCGGGCGCGGGCGAAGGCGCCGATCTCTTCCAGAAGCGGGGCAAGGCGTGCAGGTTGCGCCGCCTGGCCGCTGATCCAGGGGTACAGATCCTGGTCGTTTTCCTCCAGCAGCGTCTCGTACAGATCCAGCTGCACGGCCGTCATGCCGCCCAGGTGGGCATCGGCATAGGGGCCCAGGATCATGTCCATTTCCTTCGTGCCGCGCCGCCAGGATCGCATCTTCAGCCGTTTCAGCCGGGCCTCGGCGGTTTCCGTCACAGCGAGGTTTCCTTCAACAGGCCGCGAAGGCGTTTCTCCAGCAGTCCCATCCGGTCCGACAGCGCGCGCGCCTCGGCTCGCGCGGCGCGCAGATCAGCCAACAGGCGTTCCGCGCTGGGGGGCAGCGCTTCGGGGTCGGCCGGGGCATCCAGCCCTTCGCCGCGGCCGGTCAAAAGCCACATGATCGAGACGTTCAGCATACCGGCGATCATCTGCAGCTTGTTGGCGCGCGGCTCTCGCAGGTCGTTTTCCCAGGCGGCGACGGTCTTCAGCTTGACCCCCAGCCGGTGCGACAGCTGGGTCTGGCTCATGCCCGCGGCCTCGCGCGCGCCGGCCAGGCGGTCGCCGAAGGTGGCGGCCTCTTCGCTGTACCAGCCGGCGGTGTCGCCCCCGGCTTGCTGGATTTCATCTGCCATCGTGCCTCTCCCCTCGATATCGCTTGATCGGCCTCGGGCCGCAACCTATGACAGGTCCCCGGCAACATCAAACCGGAGTTTCCCCATGTCGTTCCTGTCCGCGTCGCTTGATCGCGTGAAACCGTCACCGACGATCGCGGTAACCACCAAGGCGGCGGAACTGAAAGCAGCCGGGCGCGACGTGATCGGCCTGGGCGCCGGGGAGCCCGATTTCGACACCCCAGACAACATCAAACAGGCCGCGATCGCCGCAATCCAGGCCGGCAAGACCAAATATACCGCCGTCGACGGCCTGCCCGAGCTGAAGCGCGCGATCTGCGACAAGTTCGCCCGAGAGAACGGGCTGGAATATCAGCCAAACCAGATCAGCGTGGGGACGGGGGGCAAGCAAACCCTGTTCAACGCGCTTCTGGCGACGCTGAACCCGGGCGATGAGGTCATCATCCCCGCGCCCTATTGGGTCAGCTACCCAGACATGGTGCTGCTGGCGGGTGGCGAGCCGGTCGCCGTGCAATGCCCGATGGAGGACGCCTACAAGCTGACCCCCGCCGCGCTGGAGGCCGCGATCACCCCGCGCACCAAGTGGTTCGTCTTCAATTCGCCCTCGAACCCCACCGGCGCGGGCTACAGCCGGACCGAGCTGAAGGCGCTGACCGACGTTCTGATGCGCCACCCCCATGTCTGGGTGCTGAGCGACGACATGTATGAGCACCTGGTCTTCGACGATTTCGAATTCTGCACCCCGGCGCAGGTCGAACCGGGCCTTTATGAGCGCACGCTGACCTGCAACGGCGTATCCAAGGCCTATGCGATGACCGGCTGGCGCATCGGCTACGCCGCGGGGCCGGTGCCGCTGATCAAGGCGATGGCGAAGATCCAGTCGCAAAGCACCTCGAATCCCTGCTCGATCAGCCAATGGGCCGCGGTCGAGGCGCTGAATGGGCCCCAGGATTACATCCGCGAAAGCCGCGCCGTGTTCCAGCGCCGCCGCGATCTGGTGGTGTCGATGCTGAACGCGGCGCCCGGTGTGACCTGCCCGGTGCCCGAAGGCGCCTTCTACGTCTATCCCGACATCTCGGGCTGCATCGGCAAGACTTCGGCGGGCGGCGCGAAGATCGCCGATGACGAGGCCTTCGCCGCCGCGCTTCTGGAAGAGACCGGCGTTGCGGTGGTCTTCGGCGCGGCCTTCGGGCTTTCGCCGGCCTTCCGGGTCAGCTACGCTACCTCTGACGCCGCGTTGACAGAGGCATGTTCGCGGATCCAGGCCTTCTGCGGGGGCCTTAGCTAGGGGACGGAATGGCCGGGGATCTGCCGGAATTCTACTTTCGGATCCGCGAGAACGGCGCGGCGGTGTTTCGGGTCGATTCCGAAAACCGTCAACGCCGGATCGAGATGGACCAGATCGCGGTGGTCAATATCCGCAACGGCGAGATCAAGCCCCAGGGCGGCCGGGCGTTGACCGAGAACGAACTGGCGGCGATCCGCGGCTGGATCGCGTCGCGCCAGGCCGTGCTGGCCGCGCGCGAGTTGGACGATATCCACCGCGCTGTCGATCATCTGAACCTGACGACGCAATGGGCGCAGTCGAAGGCCAGCGACGCGCAGCTGGACGTGGTGACCGACGCGCTGCTGATGGCGATGCATGACCTGCGCAGCGTGCTGGTGCGCAAGAAGGCCGAGCGCATCATCGGCGGCGCCGGCGCGGAAAGGACCGAAGAGTGAGAGGCGCGCCACGCCTGCGCTGAACCGGCGCCGGGGCTTCTCGGCCCGTCGTCATCGTTGATCGGCCAATGGCGCTTCGATGGGTATCGTCTTCATGAAAAGGACCAAGGGCGCCCCGCCGACGCGGCTATTCAGGCCGGCTGAGAGGTCCCGGGATGCGGCGCCAAGCGCCAGAACCGGGTCATCATCAGCACGCCGGCGACGGTCAGCCCGATGACCAGCCCGAACCAGACACCGACAGCCCCGAAACCCATCGGAAAGGCCAGTACATAGCCCGCCGGGATGCCGATCAGCCAGTAACTGATCGCCGCCTGAATCATCGGCACCCGCGTGTCGCGCAGGCCGCGCAAAAGCCCCAGCGCCATAACCTGCGCCGCATCCGTCATCTGAAACAGCGCCGCGACCATCAGCAGACGGGTTCCCACCCCCAGAAGCTGTGGCTTCAGCGGATCTGTCGGGTCGATGAACAGACCCAGAAGTTGCCTCGGCATCAGCACGATGACCGCGACCGAAAGCAGCCCGAACACCCCCGACAGCGTCACCGCCGCCAACGCGCCAAGCCGCAGATCGCGCGCGTCGCGGCGCCCCTGGGCACGACCGGCACGCACGGTAGCCGCGCTCGACAGGCCCATATGCACCATGAACGTCAGCGACACGATCTGCAGCGTGATCCCGTGCGCGGCCAGCGCCAGCGTTCCGATCCAGCCCATCATCAGGGCCGAGGCGCTGAACAGGCCGCCCTCGGCCAGACTTGTCAGCCCGATCGGAAGGCCCAGCCGGAAGACCTGCGCCAGCGCCGCCCAATCGGGCCGCCAGAAGCGTACGAACAACTGATAGCGGCGCATCTCGTACGGCAAGGTGGCAAAGCCGGCGGCGATCAGGAAGATCAGCGTCTGCGTGAACACCGAGGCGATGGCCGCCCCCCGAAGCCCCAGCGCGGGCAGCCCGAAATTGCCGAAGATCAACGCGTAATCCAGCCCCGCGTTCAGGACCGCGCCGATGAGGCTTGCCCAAAGCACCCTTTGGGCGCGCTCCATCGCGGCGAGAAAGCTGATCAGTACCTGCAGCATCAGCGCCGGCAACATGGTGAAGCCGAAGATCCGCAGATAATCTTGCGTCAGCGCCGCCAGTTTCGGCTGCTGTCCCATGGCAATCAGGATCGGACCCGAGAACCAGGTCACCGGAATGGCCAGCGCGGCGAAGGCCAGCGACAGCCACAACCCCATGCGGGTGACGCGCCGCGCTTCGGTTTCGTCGCCGCCCGACGCCGCCTGCGCCACCATCGGCATCACTGCCGCCGAAAAGCCCTTACCCAGGATGAACAACAGGAAATAGAAGGAAAATCCCAGCGTGCTGGCGGCCAGTGCCGGCACCGAATACCAGCCCAGCATCACCGTGTCGGTGATCCCCAGCGCCAGCGTCGCCAGATTGGCCCCGATCAGCGGCAGCCCCAGCCCCAGCGTCGCCCGAATCTGGGCCCGGAATGTCCCTTCTTGCACCATATCCGGCCTTTAGCCGAGGCGCAGAGAGGCGTCCAGCGCGCTTGGATCCGCGGCGCGGACCCGTGTCAGGGCTTGCGGCCGATGAAGTCGATCAGGGCCGACCGGCCGGAATGGCCCTTGCCCTCGTCCACATCGGCTTCATAGGCCTCCAGCCGCTCTATGGTCAGGCCGGGCAGTTCGGCGCGCAGCTGTTCGGGTGTGTAGAGGTTTTCCAGCACCTTCGGTCCGCCGGTGCCATATTCCAGTTGCTTCGGCGTATAGCCATGCAGCAGCAGCACCCCGCCTGATTTCAGCGTCCGGGTGATGCCATCGAAGATCTGGCGCCGCGCTTCGGGGCCCACGAACTGGATGAAGATCGCGACCACGGCGTCATAACTGTCGGGGGCCCATTCCCAGGTGGAGATGTCGGCAACTTCGAAACTGGCGGACACGCCGCGGTCCGCGGCCAGCTTGCGGGCCTTTTCGACCGCGTTGGCCGCGCCGTCCATCGCGTGCAACTGATGGCCCAGACCGGCGAGGTGGACCGAGTTGCGCCCCTCGCCATCGGCCACGGACAGCACCCGCGATTGCGGGGCCAGACGCCCGGCCTCGCGTTTCAGGAAGGCCGCGGGTTCGGTTCCGAATAGGTAGTCCTGGCCTGCATAACGCTCATTCCACATCATTGATCTCCCTGCTGCGGCTTGGGCTGAGGTAGGGCGTCCGCCGCGCCGGGACAAGCGCCAATCCCCGGGCGCCGCATCGCCTGCGCGCTCGGCCGATCACCCTATCGCGAGGCAACCCTCGCATCACGTGAAACGGCCCGGATCGCACCGGGCCGCAGGCCGGTGACCCGGCATCATATTGCTATTCTTTTTGCCAGCTGTGCCGCCGGGCGGACCCGCCGGCTGAACTCAGAGTAGCTTGAGATCGCCCGCCGAGGAACGCCCGTCGCGTCCGGCCTGCAATTCGTAGCCGATTTTCTGGTTGTCGTTCAGGCCCTTGAGGCCTGCGCGTTCGACGGCGGAAATGTGGACGAACACGTCCTTGCCGCCATCGTCAGGCGCGATGAAGCCATAACCCTTGGTGCTGTTGAACCACTTCACGGTGCCAGTCGGCATGCCCTCTCTCCATGTCTTGTTTCCCCCGGCGGTATTGCCGTGGGCCGTGCAGCCAGGTCCTTCGAGTCTTCCGGCTGCCTGAAACAGGAGGCGGTCGCGCAGAAAGTCTGTTGTCACATGAAAAATCATGCCAAAAGCGCAACGAAAATCAAGAAAACATTATATGGCGTCGCCCGCGCCGCGAGGGGGCTTTGCCCGGGCTGCGCGCGGGCCTATATCGGCGGGACGTAGCGTGGAGGGCGCCTGATGCGCAATGCGGCACTGATCTTGGGGATCATCGGCGGGATCTGGGGAATGATCGTCGGTTTCTTCGGCTATGGCTACACGGTGTTCATGGACATGTTCGGCAGCGATGTCGGAGATCTGGCGCATCAGGTGAATAATCCGCAGCTAATACGTGTAGTTAGCCTGCTTTCCCCGATCCTTGCGATCGCCGGTGGGGCGATGGCGAGGTCGCGCAACATGGCTGCAGGGGTGCTGCTTCTGGTGTCGGCGGCGGGGATGTTCTACGGCTTCGGCTTCAACGTCTTCACGATGTTCCCGATCGCGATGTGCGGGCTGGGCGGGATCCTGGCGATCGCTGCGCAGCAGCCCGATCCGCATTAGGTCCGGTTCCGCGAAAGCAGGCGGTCCAGGGACAGGGGGCCGCCGCCGCGCAGCACCAGAAGCGTCAGCAAGAACAGCCAAAGGGCGCGCTGATCCATGATCTGCGCCGTCGAATCACCATCGAACCAAAGCCCGACCGTCTGGGCATCGACCATGTGCCCGGTGATGTCGACATAGGTTTGCACGGCGATGAAGCCGATCATCCCCAGCGCGGCCAGCCGGGTGAACAGGCCCAGCACGATCAGGGCGGGCAGCAGGAATTCTGCCCAGGTTCCGGCCAGCGCGACAGCCCAGTGCAGGACGGACAACTGGCCGGTATCATATCCCACGGCCTCGAAGGCGCGCGGAAAGATCTGGGCATAGGCCCCGGCCGAGGGGCTGACGAAGCCCAGCGCCCCGGGGCCCAGTTTGGTCGCCGCGGAGGACCAGAAATAGACCAGCAGCACCCCCGCGAAGATCAGCCGTGCCATAGTGGGCAGCAGCCAGGGGCCAAGCATCGCCTCTGCCCGCGCGAAGCTGCGGCGGTGAAGGGTGGCTAGTTGGTTCATAGGCTCTCCCCCGTGGTTATCGCGGTGATCGCGCCCTCGGCCAGAAGCAGGCGCAGGACGGCGCCCAGATCGAAACCCTCCGGTGCGGCCTCGGCCGCCACGCCCAGCGGCTGGTCCGCGATCAACGCGGCGACGAAGCCGCCGCCGCCGGTGGGCAGGCGGTGGACGCGGGGGTCGAAGGCGGGGCGGGTGATCAACGTGTCCTGCGGCCCTTCCGGCAGGTTTGCGGCCTCGGGCAGGGCGGGTTCCTGATGCGCGTGCCAGATCGTGGCGACCGGCCAGTCCGAACGGATCAGCCGAAGTGCCGGCGCCAGCGTCAGCCGCGCGCCAAGGAAGGCCACGGGATCTATCCGGGCCAGCGTCTCGGGCGCCACCGGCGTGGCATCGGCGGCGTGGTAGGCGGCGCCGATCGCCAGTTCCAGCCGCGCGACATCGGGCAGGTAGGGCAGCCCGGCGACCGGATCGAAGCTTTCCAGAAAGCCCGGCATCGCCGCTCCGTAACCGGCCAGAACCGGCGTTTGCGGCGGATGGGCGCGCAGGAAGATCCCGGCCATGGCGCTGAAGAATTCCGCCCCCACCAGCGCGCGCAGCACCGGGAAGGTCTGTTCAAGCGCTTCGGTCAGGCTGACGGCCACGTTGTTGCGATAGACGGAAAAGCGGTTTCCGGCTGGGCGGCCGCGCGGGGCTAGAAGGCCCTCGGGGATGGGCGCATCGGGGGTCAGCATCGCGGCCAGAAAGGCGGATTGCGTGCTCATGCCGGCAGCTCCCTTGCGGTGGCGGCGGCGAGGATCTGGGCGGCCTGTTCCGCTTCGGCTGCCAGGTCCGGCCAGGGGGGGATTTCGGCATCGCGTTCGATCAGCGTGGGACGCGGTCCGCCCCGCGCGATGGTATGCGCATAAAGCGCCCAGACCGGATCGGCCACTTCCGCGTCGTGGCTGTCGATCAGCAGCGCCTCGCCCGCGTCGTCGGTCTGGGCCTGGTGGCCGCCCAGGTGGATCTCGGCCACCCGTTCCAGCGGGAAGGCGTCGATATAGGATGTCGCGTCGGTCTGCTGATTGGTGGCCGAGACATGGACGTTGTTCACGTCAAGCAGCAGCCCGCAGCCGGTGCGGCGCGAAATTTCGGTGAGGAAGGTGACCTCGTCCATCTCGGTTTCCGCGAAGGCGAGATAGGTCGACGGGTTTTCCAGCAGCATCCGGCAGCCCAGGGTTTCCTGCACCTGGTCGATATGCCGGCAGACGCGGGCCAGCGTGGCGGCGGTATAGGGCAGCGGCAACAGATCGTTGAAGAAGGCGCCCTCGTGGGTCGACCAGGCCAGGTGCTCGGAAAAGCTTGCCGGCTTCAGCCAGCCCAGCAGATGTTTCAGCCGCGCCAGATGCTCGGGGTCCAGCGGTGCTTCGCCGCCGATCGACAGGCCCACGCCATGTACCGAGATCGGGAACCGCGCGGCCAATGCACGCAACTGGGCCAGTGGTCTGCCGCCGGCGCCCATGTAGTTCTCGGCATGGATTTCCAGCCAGGCGACGGGGCCGGGATCGGCCAGGATCTGGGCATAGTGCTGCGGCTTGTAGCCGACGCCGGAAAGTGCGGGCAGGCCGGGGTTGCGCGGCGCATCGAACATGGCATGTCTCCTGCCGAAGGGTAGGAAGACGGGCCCCCGGTTTAGGCGGGAGCCCGGCGGCATCACGCGGGCACGTCACGCTTGAGCGACGTGAGTGATCCCATCCGCCCGCCCGGCAGTTCCATCTTGGCGCAGGTGCCGGCGGGCACCAGCTTGAAGGCGTTGCCCTGGTAATCCACCTTCGAGCTACCCGCGCAGGTGGTACCCGGGCCGGCCTTGCAGTCGTTCTGCCCGGCCAGCGAGACACCGTAGCACTTTTCCTTCTCCGCGGCCGCTGCGGGCGTCGCCAGATGAGCCGACAGCGCACTGGCGACCGCACCGGCGATGGCGAGGGTCTTGATGTGTTGAGACATGTGTTTACTTCCCTTGTTGACGGTTCTGATGGATCGCGACTGCGATGGCTATCATGGTACTGGTCACGCGATCTCGCGAACCATTCACGCATCTGTGTGTAACGAAGCCGTCAGGTGATGAAACATTTTTCGCGGTTGCGGCAACCGCGGGCACGGCTGCAGCCGGTAAAGGTCCGAACCTATACGTTAGTATAAATGCGATACGAAAGAATAGGTTGGCCCCGTCTGTCCCCGTGGCGGCCCGCGGCCGTGGCGCAAGGCGATGGGTTCCGGGCCGCGCGGCGCTGCGCGGGGTCTGTTGTAACATTCGACCGATCTGGCATGGATCTGGCGCGAAAACGGCGCGTGGCCGGGGCCCGCGTGAAGAGCTTGCGCACCGAATCTCACCACGCTCGGCCTTGTTTTACGGTGCGGGATTTCGGCCGGGCTTGGGCCAAACGGCGCGGGCGGGCCTTCGTGTCGCGGGCGCGGCGCCGGAAAGTCCGCGGGTGCCCGGCCTTTGCGGGGCGATTCCGTAAACCGGTGCATGGCCGGCCGGCAAAGCGGGATCGTACGCGGATTGCGCCCCGAGGGCGTGGCGCGGAAGGCCCGAGCCTTTTTCTCGCGGCCTTCCGTGGTCCGATCAGGGCTTCGCGGGCGCCGGGGCCTCAGGGCCGGGCGGGGGCGGGCCCGGGCGGCGGTGGTGCATTTCGTGCCGGGCGAGCGCCGCTTCCAGCCGGTCGGCGAAAGCGTGGCGTTGCCGCGCGTCCATCGACTCGACCCGTTGGACCAGCAGCTTCTGCCCCAGCGCCATACGCCTGGCCATGTGCTGCTCTTGCTCGGTCATCAGCTTGCCGAACTCACCGGCATCGAACGGTGTCCGGCGCAAAACCCGCAACAGTTTGCCGAAGGTCTCGCGCGCCAAGCGCCGCTCTGCCCCGAAGCCCCCGGTCTCACGCGCGAAGGCCTGCATCAGCGCAACCCGGTCGGCACGGCTAAGCGCCGCGCCATAGGGGCCGAAGCCCAGATCGCGCACCACGACGCGGCCGTGGCCGCGCCATTCGCCGAACAGCGCCCCGCCGATCGCACCCAGGACCAGAAGGTTCAGCCCCAACGAGGTGACGATCAAGATCCGCCAACCGCGGTTTAGCGGCGTGCGTGGGGTGGGGTCAGGTCGGGGCCCGGGCTGGGGCGGAGGGCTGCCTGGGCTCATGTTATTCTCCGGTATCCGTAGTGAGATAGCTATCGAGGGTGGGGATCAGGTCGATCTGTTCCAGCATCGCCGTCTGGCCGGTCACCCGGCTGGCCAGGCTTGCCAGGGGGGCGGGCTGCAGAAAGCCGATCCAGGCACCGGCGACGATCGCGCCGGCCAGACCGGCGATCACACCCGGGCCGCCGAGGGCGGGCAGGTACAGACGCCGCAATCCGCGCCACCGCTTGCCCCACGCGCGCCGAGCGGTCGCCTCCTGCGTGCGTGCGCGCGGTTGTGCTGCCGCCGCATCTGCCAGGATCCGCGCGGTCAGGTCCGCCGACGGGACCGGCGCGCTCGTTCGGGCGGCGCGGAAGAAGCTGTCGAGTTCCGCCATCGCGTCAGATCGGTCCGTCATCGTCATACCCCAATTCCTCGCGCCGGCCGGCCAGATCGGCCGCCAGCGCCCGCTTGCCCCGCGCCGTCAGGCTTTCCACCGCCTCGACGCTGATCTCCATCACTGCAGCGATCTCGGGGTTCGACAACCCCTCGATATGCCGCAGCACGACCGCCTCGCGTTGGCGGTCGGGCAGCCGCGCAAGCGCCCGGTCCAGCGCCTGGGCCCGCTCGGCCGCCTGCAGCCGTGCGACAGCGCCGGGGCGATCGTCTTCCACCTCTGGCGCGGCATCCAGCCCCAGCGGACGCTTGCGTCGCAGCCGATCGGTGCAAAGGTTGCGCGCCACCCGATAAAGCCACGTCGAGACCTGCGCCTCGTCCCGGCGCCAATCGGGCGCGATCCGCCACAGACGCAGCAGCGCCTCTTGCGTGACGTCCTCGGCCTCGGCCGGGTCCGACAGCATGCGTGCCGCGAACCGCAGGACCCGCGGCGCCAGACGTTCGGTCAACACCCGTGCCGCGGCGCCGTCGCCATTGGCATAGAGCGCCAGCAACGCATCGTCCGGGGCCTCGGTCATGGCGTCATAGGGCATCGTCATCCTGCCGTCGGCGTATCCCGAAACCCCGATTCACTCAATGCGCCGCGCCCGGAGCCTCAGCGCCGGACGCGGCGGCTCGTCTAGTTGTTGTCGTGGGTCTTGGCCTCGTCGCTGCCCTCGGCCGCGGGAGGAGTGTTCATCTGGCTGCCCATCTGGCCATTCGCCTGCCCCATGTGCCGGCGCATCGGGGACTGATCTTCGCCATGCCAGTTGCGCTCGCCGTGATGGGCCCGCATCCGTTCCATGCGTTTGCGGAATTTCTGCTTCGCGGCGTCGAATTCGGCCTGGGTGACCTTGCCATCGTGATTGACGTCGGCCATCCGGAACATTCGGTCGGCCATCATGTCGCGTGGCGCCATCATCATTTCCGCGGCGCTGATCTTGCCGTCGCCATTCACGTCGAGCTGCTTGAACATCCGCGCCACGCGCGCCTTGATCCGGGCCTCGGCCTTCTTCGTCTCGAAATCGACAACCTCCTGTTCGGTCAGATATCCGTCCTTGTTGGCGTCGAGTCCGTCGATCTGCTTGGCCTGCCAGGCTTTCAGTTCTTCTTGCGAAATGGTGCCATCACCGTTGGTGTCGATCGCCTTGTAATCAATCTTGGGGCCCATGCGGTGCATGCCGGGGCCACCCATCGGCCCCCCCATCCCGCCGCCCATGGTCTGGGCGCTGATCGCGGTCGACAGGCCGGCTGCGGCCACGGCGGCCAGGGTAAGAGCAGTGAGCGTTGCCTTGCGTTTCATAGGTCTCTCCTCTTGGCACGGGGCTGAATTGCCGCGCGTCATGCCCCTTCAACGCGGCAGACCACCCCTTCCGTCGCATCGAAATATCCCGGCCAATGGAAATGGGCGAAATTGCGCCGGAAAGGGCGAGGCCGCAGGCGAAGATCCGCGCCTCGGCCCATGGCGCGACGGTCGCACGGATCCGGGTCAGGCGCCTCCTCTGTCTTCGTCTTGGCGCAAATACTCCACGGGACCGGCATTGGTGCGCCATCGGTTCAAGCGACAATCACGAAGGGGTGTAAAACCCCCGGCCTCCGGCCTTGCCCCACCGCCAGGTCCGCAGGCCGGGGCCCGTGGCGGGTTCAGGTCAGCGCGCCCTCGGCGCTGATCCGGGTCTTGCCGCCCAGATAGGGATGCAGCGCCTCGGGAAGCGTGACCGATCCGTCCTCTTGCTGGCCGTTTTCCAGCACTGCGATCAGCGCCCGCCCCACCGCCAGCCCCGAGCCGTTCAGCGTGTGCACGAATTCCGGCTTGCCGCCGCCCTCGGGGCGGAAGCGGGCGTTCATCCTTCGGGCCTGGAAATCGCCGCAGACCGAGACCGAGGAGATCTCGCGATAGGTGTTCTGGCCGGGCAGCCAGACCTCCAGATCATGGGTCTTGCGCGCGCCAAAGCCCATGTCGCCGGTGCACAGCACCATCACCCGATAGGGCAGGCCCAGCTTTTGCAAGATCGCCTCGGCGCAGCCGGTCATGCGCTCATGTTCTGCGAGGCTTTCGTCGGGATGGGTGATCGAGACCATCTCGACCTTCTCGAACTGGTGCTGGCGCAGCATGCCCGAGGTGTCCTTGCCCGCGCTGCCGGCTTCCGAGCGGAAGCACTGGGAATGGGCGGTCAGGCGGATCGGCAGGGCGCCGGCCTCAAGGATATCCCCCGCGACCGTGTTGGTCAGCGTCACCTCCGATGTCGGGACCAGCCACCAGCCGTTGGTCGTCTGATAGCTGTCCTCGGCGAATTTCGGCAACTGGCCGGTGCCGATCATCGCCTCTTCCTTGACTAGCACCGGGGTCCAGGTTTCGGTCAGGCCATGCTGGTTCACATGGGTGTCTAGCATGAATTGCGCCAGCGCCCGGTGAACCCGGATCACCGCGCCGCGCAGCACCACGAAACGCGAGCCCGAAAGCTTTGCGGCGGTCGCGAAATCCATCCCCGGTTTCACCCCGGCGATCTCGAAATGCTCTTTCGGGGAAAAGCCGAAATCGCGCGGGCTGCCCCAGCGGCGCAGTTCCACATTGCCGGCCTCGTCGGCGCCGTCGGGCACTTCGGCCAGCGGCGGATTGGGCAGACCCATCAGCAGGTCGCGCAGCTTCGCGTCCTCGGCCGCGGCCTCTTCCTGCAGGCGCGCGATTTCGGATTTCTTCTCGGCCACCAGGGCGCGCAGGCGTTCGAATTCGGCCTCGTCACCGCTGGCCTTGGCCGCCCCGACCTGTTTCGAGGCCGCGTTCTGTGCCGCCTGCGCGGTTTCGGCCGCCAGGATCTTGGCACGCCGCGCCTCGTCGATGGCCAGGATCCGCGACGACATCGGTGGCATCCCCCGGCGGCCGAGGTCGGCGTCGAACTGGGCGGGGTTTTCGCGGATGGCGCGGATGTCGTGCATGTCTTTCAACCTTCTGTGGGGCGGCGCGGGCGCGGGCGAAGGCCTAGCAGATCGCGGCGCGCCGGGAAAGACGGCGCCATGTCCGAAAACGCCCCCGATCAGCGCCCCGGCCCGGGGGGCCGCCGGTTCTGGCGACGGATGGCGCCGGGTGTGCGGCCCGCGGGGCGCAACAGGTCGCGCGGGCGAAAGGAAGGCGAAGTGCCTTTAGGTGCGCAGCCCTGCGAAACGGGTCTGCCAATCCTCGCGTTCCTCATCGGTGATCTTGCGGAACATGACATCCGGCACGGTGAAGGCATGGCCCGGGGGCAGGGCGGACAGCGCGGCGGCGACGTCTTCGGGCCAGGACCAATCGTCCGAACCCATCGCCTGCATCATCGCCTCGGCCGCGTCGGGGATGAAGGGCCGCGACAGGATCGCGTAAAGGCGGATCAGGTTCAGCCCCAGCCGCACCTGCGCCGCGGCCTGCGCCGGGTCGGTCTTGAAGGTCGACCAGGGCGCGGCCGATTGCAGGTATTCGTTGCCGGCCACCCAGATCGCGCGCAGCTCGGTCGCGGATTTGCGCACCTCCATCGCGTCCATGTTGGCCTGGTAGGCGCGGACGCGGGTGGTCAGATCGGCGATCAGCGCCTCTTCCGCCGAGGCCTGGGCGCCGCCCTCGGGCACCGTCTCGCCGAATTTCGACCGGCAGAACTTGGTGATCCGGCTGACGAAATTGCCTAGCACGTCGGCGAGGTCCTTGTTCACCGATGTCTGGAAATTTTCCCAGGTGAATTCGCTGTCGGAATTTTCCGGCGCATGGCTCAGAAGCCACCAGCGCCAGTAATCGGAGGGCAGGATCGACAGCGCCTGATCCATGAACACCCCGCGCCCCTGGCTGGTCGAGAACTGGCCGCCGTCGTAGTTCAGGTAGTTGAACGACTTGATGTAATCCACCAGCTTCCAGGGCTCGCCCGATCCCATGATCGTGGCCGGGAAGCTGAGCGTATGGAAGGGGACGTTGTCCTTGCCCATGAACTGGACATAGCGCACGTCGCCCGCGCCCTCGTCGGTGCGCCACCAGCGGCGCCAGGCGGCATCGTCCAGGCCCCGCGCCTCGGCCCATTCGGCGGTGGCGGCGATATATTCGATCGGCGCGTCGAACCAGACGTAGAAGACCTTGCCCTCCATCCCCGGCCAGTCCTGGTCGCCCTTCCTGACGGGAATGCCCCAGTCCAGATCGCGGGTGATGCCGCGGTCCTGCAGCCCGTCGCCGTCATTGAGCCATTTCTTCGCGATCGAGGTGGTCAGCACCGGCCAATCCGTCTTCTCGTCGATCCAGTCGTTCAGCCGGTCGCGCATCGCGGACTGGCGCAGGAACAGGTGCTTGGTCTCGCGCACCTCCAGATCGGTGGAACCCGAGATCGCCGAGCGCGGATTGATCAGGTCGGTCGGGTCAAGCTGTTTTGTGCAGTTCTCGCACTGGTCGCCGCGGGCGCGGTCATAGCCGCAGTTCGGACAGGTGCCCTCGATATAGCGGTCGGGCAGGAAGCGGCCGTCGGCGTTGGAATACATCTGCTTCTCGGCGACTTCCTCGATCAGCCCGGCCTCGGCCAGCCGGCCCGCGAAATGCTGGGTCAGGCGGTGGTTTTGCGGGCTGGACGAGCGGCCGAAATGGTCGAACGAAAGGCCGAAGCCGCGGGCGATCCCGGCCTGGACCTCATGCAGTTCGGTGCAATATTCGGCCACCGGCTTGCCAGCCTTGGCGGCGGCCAGTTCGGCGGGCGTGCCGTGTTCGTCGGTGGCGCAGATGAACATCACCTCGTGGCCGCGCCCGCGCTGGTAGCGGGCGTAAAGGTCGGCCGGCAATTGCGAGCCGACCAGATTGCCCAGATGCTTGATGCCGTTGATATAGGGCAGGGCGGAAGTAATGAGAATCCGAGCCATGAGAAGCGCCTTTGTCCGTGTTGGCGCCCGTCTACCCCAAGCCCGCCCCTAGCGCCAGAGGTGGGCTTGGCTGGCAAGGATGCCCTGCAGCTTGGCCAACACGCGGTTGGCCGCGCCGGGCTGGGGCAGGGGGCCGAGGGCAAGGCGTTCCACCACCACCTCGGGCGGGCAGGGCAGGCCGCTGAGCGGATCGAAATAGCGCGGATAGGCGATCAGCGCGGCATGGGCAAGATCGGCGAGCGCGGGCCGCGCCCGGCGCCGCGCCGGCACCGGGCCCAGGTCGGTCGTCAGCCCCCAGCCGGCATAGAACGGGGCGCCAAGGCAGGTGACCGGCTTGCCGCGCAGCAGCGCCTCGAACCCCAGAAGCGATGTCATCGTCCAGACCTCGTCGCAGGCCTCGATCAGCGCGATCGGATCGGCATGGCGCGTGGTGACGGTGGCAAGGCGGGCCAGATCGTCCTGGGGGACCGCGCCCTTTCGCAGCCCTGCCTCGACATCGGGGTGCGGCTTGTAGACAATCACCGCATCGGGACGGGCGCTGTGGACAGATCGAAGAAGTGCAAGGTTCGTGCGGGCCTCGGCCGCGCCCTTTTCTATGGAAGCGTCGTCTTCCACCTGACCGGGAACGAGAATTCTGTGCCCCGCGGGAAGCGCGGGCATTCCGCCGGGAATGTTGTATTTTGACAGGCGTCCGCGCAGCAGGTCGCGCATCAGCCGTTCCGCGCGCGCGGTGCCGCCGGGCGGCGGACCTGCCGCGATCAGCCGCTCCAGCGCGCTTTCGCGGGTCGGATCGTAGTAGATGCCGCTGTCGTCGGTGACCAAGGACAGCGGCGGGATCAGGGCCGCCCCCAACCCGCGCGAACGCAGAAAGCCATCCTCGACACGGATCACGGCCGGCGCGGCGGGTGCCATCTGCTCTTTGCCGGCCCACACCATCAGGCTCCGGCCGGTCCGTGCCGAGCGCTCGGTGGCGCGGGCGGGATTGTCGTCGAAAATCACCCGCCGCTCCTGGCCGAAGACCTTTTGCAGATGGCCGCGTTTCCACAGCCGCATCCCCATGGCGACATGTCCGTGACGATCCTCGCGCCATGCACGGGCCGCGGCCTCCAACTGGTCACAAGCCTCCTCGAAACTGCACAACCGGTCGCGGCAGGGGTCATACCAGGTCGGGTACAGCAGCATCGCGCCGGCGAAAAGCTGCGCCCGTGTCAGCGAACGGCTGCGGCGGGAAACCGGGGCCTCGTCCTGGGTCAGACCCCAACCGCCGTAGAAGGGCTTGCCGAACACGCGCGGGCGGTGGCCGGCCAGGATCGCCTCGAACCCCAGCTGCGACGACACGGTGTAGACCCCGACCGCGCCTTCAAGCAGCTTCCAGGGCGATACCGGATCGCTGAACAGGCGGATGCGGTCGTTTTCGTCCTGTGGGCCGAAATGGCCGGGGCGGTGGCCGGAGTGGGTTTCGGGATGGGTCTTGATCAGCACCCGCGCGCCCGGATGCTCGATCTGGGCGAAGGCGAGCATCTCTCGAAAGAGGCCCTCGGTCACGCCGCCATGGCGGATCGAGGCGTCGCCGCGCAGTTGATCGACCACCAGCACGTAGCCCGGCGCGGGGGCGGGCAGGGCTGGATCGTGGATGTTGTATTTTGAAAGGTCCGCAGCCTTAATCCGGCCCATGCCATCGCGCGCACGTTCCAAAAGGACGGAATCGTCGAAGGGGTGAGTCGCCAGCAGATGTTCCAGGTCGGACGGGACGGCGGGGTCGAAATGAACCCCGCGGCGGTCGATCAGCAGGCCCAGGGGGGCTTCGCCCGCGCGCCCGGGACGGACCGAGCGCAGGAAGGCGTCCTCGATGCGGATCAGCGGGCTGTCGCGGCGTGCCGCGATCCGTTCGCCGCGCGCCGCCAGCGGGCTGCGGCCCCAGACGCCCACCGGATCACCGGGTCCGGGCAGGCCCAGCACCGGGCGCAGGCCGGCGAGGGTAAGGATGCGCCGGATGCGGCCGGGGCGCAGCAATCCGCCGGTGTAAACATGAAGCCGCCGGGGGGCATCCCCCCCGGCGGCCTGGATCTGGGGCCGGTCGGGCCCCGTCATGGTCAGAAGCCGGTCGCAGACTTGACGCGGGCGATGTTGCCGACCGTGCCGACCGTACCGCTGAACGCGGACAGCACCTTTTGCCACTGCGCGAAGGGCGCCTGGGTGACATAGAGCGTATCGCCGTTGCGGATCAGGAAGTCGCGGGCTTCGAACATGCCCATCGGTTTGGTCAGATCCAGCACATAGATCATCCTTTGCGGGCCGACCAGATCATGCCGGCCAAGCACCGCATTGGCGATCGCCGCGGGTTCGTTGCGGTAGATGAACACACCGGTCGGATCCGCCAGCAGCGGATTGAGCCCACCGACCTGCGCGATCGCCTCGATCGCCGACATCGTGTTGCTGGTGAACGGCACCCGGGTCTGCACGCCGGTGGCGCCGAGCGCGGTGAAGGCGCGGCTGTCCTTGGTGACGGTGATCCTGTCGCCCGGGCGCAGCGCGATGTCAAGGCTGGGGTTCTCGTACAGATCGTTCAGCCAGATCTCGCCCACCTTGTGGCCCCGCGTCACGCTGACCAGGGCGACGTCATTGGGGATGTTGACCCCGCCGGCCTTGGCGATCATCGCGGCAAGCGTCCGGGTGGAGCGGTCGATCGGATAGACGCCCTGGCCGGTCACGCTGCCCTCGACGGTGACGGTCGCGCCGTCGCCCGGCGCGCGGATGACAGACACCTGCGGATCCGGAGTCTGTGTGTCCAGCTTGCGGGTGATCGCCTGGCGCAACGCCTCGACCGACAGGCCAGCCGCCTTGATGCGGCCCGCGTAGGGCACGAAGATATAGCCCGCCCCGTCAACCTTGATCTCGGCCAGTTGCGAGACCTTCTGTCCGGGCGCGCCCAGCAGGGGATCGGTCACGTTTTCATAGACCGAGACCCCCAGCTTGTCGCCCGGGTGAATGATATCGGATCCGACCAGCCCCGCATGCTTGAAGGAATTCGAGAACCCCAGCGCCGGCGTGACGCTGGTGGCGCGTGTGACGCGATCATTCACCGCAACGATGAAGGCGTCTCCCTTGCGCTGCACGGAGCCTGCGTAGATCTCGGCCTTGTCCGGACCCGGGCGTGGCAAGGCGCAGCCTGCAAGGACCGTAACAAGCGCGAAAAGGGCCAACACGCGGGCCCCGCTCAGACTGATGATTTTCACTGCCCGGTCTCCTTGACCTGGATTTCTGCCTTAGCTTTTTTCCGCAAAGGTACATAAAGCCGGCACAAAAAGCCAGAGTGTGATCGCCCTGCTACTTCAGAAGCCGCAACTGTTGCCGGGGGGCCGCGTTGCCCGATTGCAGTGCGTCATAGGGGTCTTCGGGGGTCAGCATCATGTCGACCACCTGGCGCAGCAATTCGCGCCGGCCGCGGGCGGAATAGAAGCCGCCGGGCACCTGCGAGGTTTCCAGCAGATAGTGGCGATAGTCGCGATAGGCTCGGCTGTCGGGGCGTGAGGGTCGGGCGAAGAAGGTGGCCAGTGGCTGGTCCGACACGAATTCGGGCTTGGCATAGACGGCCGCGCCGAAAACCTTCAGCGGCAGCCCGCGCCAAAGCACCTGCTGGGCGGCGGTCGAGTTCACGGTGACCGCGCTGCGGGCATGGTTCAGCAGACCCGCCAGCTTGCCGCCGCGCACGAAATGCACCCGCTTCGCCACCCCGTGCTCGGCTGCCAGGCGGCGGATTTCCCGCGCCACGGGGACGCGGCCGTCCTCTAGCGGGTGGGCCTTGAAGACCAGGTGATGATGGGGCGGCGCGCCGCGGGCAAAGCCCTCGATGCATAGCGCCACGAACTCGGTCATCGTCGAGAAGGGGGAATGCATGACGAAGCTGGAATCATGTTCCAGTTGCAGCAGCACCAGATGGAAGGGAAAGCCGCCATGCTTGATCCGGCGGGTCGCGGCGATGCGCTCCAGCGCATGTGCCGGCATCAGCAGAAGGCGCCGTAAATAAAGACGAAATTCCTGGGTCACGCTAAGCGCGCGATGCGGGTGGAAGGCCCGATAGGCCTGGTTTCGTGTCATCACAAGGAAATGGTAGAGCGCGCCGTAGAAGATGTGGTGGCGCATGTCGCCCCAGCGCGCGGGGGCGTCGGGAAGCTCCATGTCCAGCTGGTCCAGCGCCTGTTGCATCTGTGCGATCGACATATCCATCAGCTTCGAATGGCCGTTGGCGCCGTCCCGTTCGTAGGTGATCCAGTAGGGGCGCAGATAGCCTTCCTCGAAGACATGGATGGTCAGATTTTGTGCCCGGGCCGCGGCGATGGCCTGGGAATGGATCGGGCGCGTGTCACCGTAAAGCACAAGGTCGGTGATCCCATGCCGGTGCACCAGATCGCGGAAGGTGTCGGGCCAGTCTTCCGGGGCACCCTGGTAGGGGATATAACCGGGCGCGTCGAACCAGAAGGCCTGGTCGCCACGGTTGAAGCCGACGCGATGGACGGTGCCTCCGGCGGCGCGCAGCATCCCCCCCAGACGGTGGAAGAAGGGCCCGTGCGGACCCTGAAGCAGCAGGAAGTGACGCCCACTTCCCGATATGATTGCCGCCGGGTGGCGGCTTGCCCTGTCCCGAGCCCCGTGTCTGGCCATCTTCGGTCCCGTCCCGTGCCGCAAACCCGCCTTTCTGTGCGCTTTGGCGGCGGTCATGTCACGCAGTTTTGTACAATTTCGCCAAATCTGGCATGGTCCCGTGTCGGAACTTTGGCCCGGACGGGGCGCGCGGACGGCAGGCAACGGGCGCGAAATTCCCGGGTGCGCGGTCAAGAAAAAGCCGCCGCGCATCGTAGGATGGCGGCGGCAGGCGGCAATCTCGCGGAGGCGGCGGCGCGGATGTGGGGACATCCGGCAGACGGTCAGGCAGGACCAGGCAGCATCAATGGGGATGAGATGCGGGCCGCCGCACGCGAGAGAGCAGGCAGGTCAGAGCACAGCCGGAAGGAACAGGCCCACCATCAGCATCACCACCAGCGCCGTGGCACCGGCCGCATCTTCGATGAGCGTCGGGGCCGAGCGTGAGAAAGCAGCCTTCAGATCGTCAAACATGGGGGTCTCCTGTTCTCTGTTGCCTGTTTGTTCTCATGTTCTTAACGTGATGTAAAGAACTTTTAACGAACAAATGAGAACAAATGGGAACTCAGGCTGCCGAAGTTCCCTTAACCCACGGAAATCAAACGAATTGCCTGATCCTGTTCCATGAGCCACATCAACACGCGGGCGGCCTTTCCACGGCCGGAATTCAGGCCGGGGTCCTCGGCCAGAAGCTTGCGGGCGTCGGATTGGGCCACGGCCATCAACGCGGACTGGCGTTCCAGATCGGCGATGCGGAAGCGCGGCACGCCGGATTGCGCGGTGCCGATCAGATCGCCCGCGCCGCGCATCGCCAGATCCTCTTCGGCGATGCGAAAGCCGTCTTCGGTGTCGCGCAACACCTGCAGGCGGCGTGCGCCGGCCTCGCCGAGCGGCGCCTGATACAGCAGCAGACAGGTCGAGTCCGCAGCGCCCCGGCCGACCCGGCCGCGCAACTGGTGCAGCTGCGCCAGGCCGAAGGCCTCGGCCCGCTCGATCACCATGATCGAGGCATTGGGCACGTCGACGCCGACCTCGATCACCGTGGTCGCCACCAGCACCCGGCTGCGGCCGGCGGCGAAATCGGCCATTGAGGCGTCTTTCTCGGCCGGCGGCATCTGGCCATGGACCAGGCCCACGACGCCCTCGCCCAGGGCCGCGCGCAAATGGCGGAAACGCTCTTCCGCCGCGGTCAGGTCGCTGACCTCGCTTTCGTCGACCAGCGGACAGACCCAATAGCATTGCCGCCCCTCGGCCACCGCCCGGCGCAGATGCTCGACCACCTCGTCGAGCCGGCCCAGAGAGATCAGCGCGGTCGTCACCGGCTTGCGCCCGGCGGGCTTTTCGTCAAGCAGCGAAACATCCATGTCGCCATATTGCGCCAGGCTCAGCGACCGCGGGATCGGCGTCGCCGTCATCACCAGGACATCCGCCTGACGGCCCTTGGCGCCCAGTTCCATCCGCTGGGCGACGCCGAAGCGATGCTGTTCGTCGATCACCACCAGGCGCAGATCGGAAAAGACCACGTCCTTTTGAAACACCGCGTGCGTGCCCACCAGCACCGAAATCTCTCCCGCCGCCAGCGCCGCCAACTTCGCCGCGCGCTCGGAGCCCTTGTCACGGCCGGTCAACAATTCGAGCCTCAGGCCCGCTGCTTCGGCCAGGGGGCGCAGACTTGCCAGATGCTGCCGCGCCAGGATCTCGGTCGGGGCCATCATCACGCCCTGGCCGCCGGCTTCGACCGCGACCAGCAGTGACAGGAAGGCCACCAGCGTCTTGCCGGCGCCCACGTCGCCCTGCAAGAGCCGGTTCATCCGGGTCTCCGACGCCATGTCGGCGGCGATCTCGGACAGGCAGCGGTTCTGTGCATTCGTGGGGGAATATGGAAGAGATGCCAATACCTTGCGCTGAATAGTTCCAGTGCCGTGGCTGGCGCGGCCCTTGGCCTTGCGCAGGCTTTGACGCGCCAGCGCCAGGGTCAGTTGGTGGGCCAGCAATTCGTCATAGGCCAGGCGCTGGCGGGCGGGCGCGCTGGGCGACAGATCGGTGGCCCCCTGCGGCGCGTGGACACAGCGCAACGCCGCCTGCCAATCGGGCCAGGCTTCACGCGTCTTCAGCGCGGGGTCGATCCATTCCGCCAGTTCGGGCGCCCGGGTCAGCGCGCCGGCCATCGCCTTGGCCAGGGTGCGCTGGGTCAGGCCGGCGGTCAGCGGATAGATCGGCTCATAACTGGGCAGATCGCCTGCGGCCTCGGGTGGCAGGATGTGGTCGGGATGCGGCATCTGGCCGATCCCGTCAAAGATTTCCAGCTTGCCCGACACCACGCGCCGCTGCCCGGTAGGCAGCTGTTTCAGCAGGTATTCGGGGCGGGCATGGAAGAAGACCAGTTGGAATTCGGTCTCAGAGTCGCGCACCTGCACCCGGTAGGGGCGGCCCTTTGCCCGCGGCGGAAGGTGGGCGCCGATGGTGACCTCGACCGTCGCCACGTCGGGGGGCTGCACGCCGCGGATGCTGGGGCGCAGGCGCCGGTCGACGACGGAATGCGGCAGGGTCAGCAGCAGGTCGCGCGGGCGGGTGATGTCCAGCGCCGCTAGATGTTCGGCCACCCGAGGCCCGACGCCGGGCAGTGTCTCGATCCCGGCAAAAAGCGGGAACAGGATTTCGGGGCGGCCGGCCATTCAGCCGTCTCCGATGAGGGCCAGCCAGGCATCCTCATCGATCGTCTCGACGCCCAGTTCCGCGGCCTTCTTCGCCTTCGACCCGGCCCCGGGACCCGCGATCAGCAGATCCGTCCTGGCCGAGACCGAGCCGGCAACCTTCGCGCCCAGTGCCTCGGCCCGGGCCTTGGCCTCAGCGCGGGTCATCTTTTCCAGCGAGCCGGTGAAGACCACGGTCTTGCCGGCGACGGGGCTTCCCTGGTTCACGGGGCGGGTGGCCTTTTCTATCTGGAGATGCGCGACGAGGCGGTCGATCGAGGCGCGCTCGGCTTTCTGGTGGAAGGCCGAAATCAGCGACACGGCCAATGTAGCGCCGATCCCGTCGATGCCGATCAGATCATCCCAGGCCTCGACCGCGGCGGCGGGCGGCGGCGGGTCGGCCTGCCAGACGGCGTTGCGCGTTTCGGTGATGCGGGCGCGGCGGCCTTCGTGCTGGGCGGCCTGGCGTTCGGCCAGCAGCGCGGCCTCGGCCTGTTCGTGGCGCTGTTCGGCGGGTCGGGCGGCGTCGATCGCGGCGGTCAGAGACGTCCATGTGCCGTAATGGAGGGCCAGGTCCTGTGCGGCGACCTCGCCGACATGGCGGATGCCGAGGGCGAAGATCAGCCGGTTCAGCGGGATGCGGCGTTTCTCGTCGATCGCGCGGAACAGGTTGGTGGCCGAGGTCTCTCCCCAGCCGTCGCGGTTCTTCAGCTTCTGCAGGGGGGCGGCGGCGTCGCGGGCTTCAAGCGTGAAAATGTCGGCGGGTTCGCGGATCGGCAGCAGATCGTCGTGGAAGAACATCTCGATCTGCTTGGCGCCCAGCCCCTCGATATCAAAGGCCGCGCGGCTGACGAAATGCTTCAGCTTCTCGACCGCCTGCGCCGGGCAGATCAGCCCGCCGGAACAGCGGCGCGCGGAATCGCCTTCCTCGCGAATCGCGTCCGATCCGCATTCGGGGCATTTTGTCGGAAATTCATAGGGTTGGGCGCCCACGGGGCGGCGCGACAGATCCACATCCGCGACCTTGGGGATGACGTCGCCGGCGCGATAGACCTGTACCCAGTCGCCGACCCGGATGTCTTTGCCGCCGCGGATCTCGGCGCCCTTGGAATCGCGCCCGGCGATGTAATCCTCGTTGTGCAGGGTGGCGTTCGACACCACGACGCCGCCCACCGTCACCGGATGCAGTCGCGCGACGGGGCTAAGCGCGCCGGTGCGGCCGACCTGGATCTCGATCTTCTCCAGTCGCGTCCACGCCAGTTCGGCGGGGAATTTGTGCGCGATGGCCCAGCGGGGCGTCGAGGCGCGAAAACCCAGCCTTGCCTGAAGGCCAAGGTCGTTCACCTTGTAGACCACGCCATCGATGTCATAGCCAAGTTCGGCACGCTGGGCCTCGATCTTGGCGTAGATTTCCAGCATCTCGTCCGGGCCGTCGCAAAGTGTGGTCAGCGGGTTGGTCGAAAAGCCCAGACCGGCCAGTCGCGCGACCGCGCCGATCTGCGTATCCGCAAGCGGGGCCGAGACCTCGCCCCAGGCATAGGCAAAGAACCTCAGCGGCCGGGCGGCGGTGATCGCGGCGTCGAGCTGGCGCAAGGAGCCGGCGGCGGCGTTGCGGGGGTTGGCGAAGGTCTTGGCGCCGGCTGCGGCCTGGCGGTCGTTCAGGGCCGCGAAATCGGCATGGCTCATGTAGACCTCGCCGCGCACCTCCAGGATATCGGGCAGCGTATTGGGTGCACCGGTCAGGCGCTGGGGTATATCGGCGATGGTGCGGGCGTTTTCGGTGACGTTCTCGCCGGTTTCGCCGTCGCCGCGCGTCGCGGCCAGGGCTAGGATGCCGCGCTCATAACGCAGGCTGAGCGAGAGCCCGTCGATCTTCGGCTCGGCGGTATAGGCGAGGGGGGCGTCGGCGGGCAGGTTCAGGAAACTGCGGATGCGGGCATCGAAATCGGCCACCTCCGCGTCGTCGAACGCGTTCGCCAGGCTGAGCATGCGCACGGCGTGGCGGACCTTGGCGAAGGTTTCTGACGGTTCCGCCCCGATCTGATCCGACGGGCTGTCGGCGCGTTTCAGCGCCGGAAAGCGCGCCTCGATCGCGGCGTTGCGCCGCTTGAGCATGTCATAGGCCGCATCCGAGATCTCGGGCGCATCCTCGGCATGATAGGCGCGGTTGGCGCGCGCGATCGCCTCAGTCAGCCGCGCCAGTTCGGCCCGGGCCTGGTCTTCGGTCAACTCTTCGACGGCGATATCTTCGGCCGGGCGCATCCTGTCCTCCCCCGGGGGTCTGTCGGCCCGGAAAGTGATAGGAGGCGCCAGGGCCGAGGTCCAGCCGCGAATGGTGCCGCAGGGGCGCTTTCGGCGGCGGCGCGTTCAGGCGCCGATGGCCAGCCGCGGCCCGGTTTCGGCCGACAGGGTCGGGGCGGGATCGCGAAGGACATAGCCACGACCCCATACGGTTTCGATGTAATTCTCTCCGCCCGTCGCCTCGGACAGCTTCTTGCGCAACTTGCAGATGAAGACGTCGATGATCTTCAATTCGGGTTCGTCCATGCCACCGTAAAGGTGGTTGAGGAACATCTCTTTCGTCAGCGTCGTGCCCTTGCGCAGCGACAGAAGTTCCAGCATCTGATATTCCTTGCCGGTCAGATGCACCGATTTCCCATCGACCTCGACGGTCTTTGCGTCCAGGTTGACCGTCACCGGGCCGGTGCGGATCACCGATTGCGCATGGCCCTTGGAACGGCGGATGATCGCGTGAATGCGTGCCACCAGTTCTTCTCGATGGAAGGGTTTCGTCAGGTAATCGTCAGCGCCGAAGCCGAAGCCCTTGATCTTGCTTTCGGTGGCGTCGTCGCCCGACAGGATCAGGATGGGTGTTTCGATCCGCGACAGACGCAGCTGACGCAGCACCTCGTGCCCCGACATGTCGGGCAGGTTCAGATCCAGCAGGATCAGGTCGTAATCGTAAAGCTTGGCGAGATCGATGCCTTCTTCGCCCAGGTCGGTACAATAGACGTTGAGGTTCGCATGGGTCAGCATCAATTCGATGCTGCGCGAGGTGGTTGGGTCATCTTCCACCAACAGGATACGCATCGCAATCTCTCCGCTACAGTCACAAGCTTCGTTAATACCATCGTGGCAAATGGTTAATCAGCCGTTACTGTGACAGAGTTTCACCTGAAAACAACTTAAAGTTGTCTATATTTCTGAATGGCCGTGACTTTCAGCGCGGCTTCCCCATGAACTTCAATTGCCTGCCGCCAACTTTCGAATTCCTCTTCCGAAAGGGAATAGCGGTCCAGCGCCTCGCCCATCTCGATCAGCCCGTAGGCCACCGCCCGTACCACGATCGCCTTGCGCGAGGCGACCCATCGGCGGGTATCGGGCGGCGGCAGGTCCCCGCGGCTGAGAATGGTCCCGTCAGGCAGGGTGACCTGGCGCGGCCCGTCAACTTTCTTCAGGTACATGAAACCTTCCCTCGTCTTGTCGCGGGAAGCCTTGCAGATCTGCCTTAAAGATGGGTGAAGCGAGGGGTTGAGGATGTAACGCATTTTCCTATATTCCTGCTCACCTGTTCCCCAATCCCCATTCAGGGCGTGATCATGGCACCCGACAGCAAAACCGGGATGAATTCGCTGGGCTTTCCCAAGGCCCCGGCCGACACCCGCGTGGTCGTGGCCATGTCGGGCGGCGTCGACAGTTCGGTCGTGGCCGCGCAGCTGGCCGAGGAAGGCTATGACGTGGTCGGCGTCACGCTGCAGCTCTACGATCACGGCGCGGCGCTGGCCAAGAAGGGCGCCTGCTGCGCGGGGCGCGACATCCACGACGCCCGCCGGGTGGCCGAGGCGATGGGTTTTCCCCATTATGTCCTGGATTACGAGAACACCTTCCGCGAGGCGGTGATCGACGAATTCGCCGATGCCTATCTGGCCGGCGCCACGCCCGTGCCCTGCATCCGCTGCAACGAGCGGGTGAAGTTCAAGGACCTGTTGCAGACCGCGAAGGATCTGGAGGCCGATTGCATGGCAACCGGCCACTACATACAGCGCAAGACCGGCGCGGCGGGGGCAGAGCTTCATTGTGCCGCCGATCCGGCCCGCGACCAGAGCTATTTCCTGTTCTCCACCACGCCCGAGCAGCTGGATTATCTGCGCTTTCCGCTGGGCCATCTGGCATCGAAGGCCGAAACCCGGGCGCTGGCGGTGAAATATGGGCTTTCGGTGGCCGACAAGCCCGACAGCCAGGACATCTGCTTCGTGCCGAACGGAAATTACGCCAGCGTGATCGAGAAGCTGCGCCCCGGCGCGGCCGATCCGGGCGAGATCGTGGATATGGACGGCCAAGTGCTGGGCGAACACCGCGGCGTGATCCATTATACCATCGGCCAGCGCCGAGGGCTGGGGATCGGCGGGCTGTCCGATCCGCTTTATGTGGTAAAGCTCGACCCCGAGGCGCGTCGCGTCGTGGTGGGCCCGAAGGAGGCGCTGACCACCCGCGTCGTGCCGGTGCGCGAGATCAACTGGCTGGGCGACGCGGCCCTGACTTCGCGGCGCGAGTGGGAGGTGGCGGTCAAGGTCCGCTCGACCCGACCGCCGCGGTCCGCGGTGATCCGGCCGGTCTCGGACACCGAGGCCGAGGTCGAACTGCTGACCCCGGAAGAGGGGGTAAGCCCCGGCCAGGCCTGTGTGTTCTACGCCCCCGAGGGCAGCCGCGTGCTGGGCGGTGGCTGGATCTGGCGCGGCCGGTAGGCGGGCGGTTCGCGCGGCTCTCAAGAGGGCGCCTGTTCATGCGGCGTCGCGTCGCGGTGGTGAAGTGTCGCCACCATGGGGGCAACGTCCGGCCAGACCGCCCGAGTGATCGAAAGCAACGAAGTGTCAGCCGGTTGAGCCAAGCAGCATCGCTGCGGGTGGCGGCATGCCTCCGGCGTGGTGGGGCGGGCAGGGGCCAGTCCGGCACCGATGGCGGGCACCGGGCGGATCCCGCGCCGCGCGGCGATGACCTGTCTTCACCTCTGGTTTCGGGCGTCATCCCGGGGCATAATCCAGCCTGGGAAGGGTAGGATGCGCCGCCTCGGGCGCGCGCCCGGTCCATCCCGCAAGGCAGCCCGCAAGGAAAAGAGTGTCATGCCCGATCCGATCCCGGCTGATGCGGTGATCCTGCGCGAACTGCGGCCCGGCGACGCGGGCTGGCTGGTGATGCGGCATGGCGAGCTTTACCACCGCGACGAGGGTTTCGACCTGACCTTCGAGGCGCTGGTGGCTGAGATCCTCGCTGCATTCATCCGCGACCACGACCCGGCGTTCGAGCGCGGCTGGATTGCCGAGCACGGCGGTCGGCGCCTGGGCTCGATCTTCTGCGTCCGGGCCGGCAAGGGGGTGGCGAAACTGCGCCTGTTCCTGGTCGAGCCCGAGGCGCGCGGAACGGGCCTTGCCAAGCGTCTGATTGAAACGTGCATGGAATGGGCGCGGGCGCGGGGTTATGGGCGCATGGTGCTCTGGACCCACGAAAGCCACCGCGCCGCCTGCGCGCTTTACGCCCGCCACGGCTTTCTGCTGACCGAGTCGCGACCGGTGCGCAGCTTCGGCTGCGATCTGGTCCAACAAAGCTGGGAGATCGACCTGTAGCCCCAGCAAACGCTGGCGCAGGAGCCTCTTGCAATCGAGAGGAGGGGGCGGTAAACGGCCCTCAGTGCCGCCTTAGCTCAGTTGGTTAGAGCGCTGGATTGTGGATCCAGAGGTCCCCCGTTCAAGCCGGGGAGGCGGTACCAAGTCATCGACACTACGGCGCAATTGGCCCGCCGCGGGCAGGATGCGGGCTTACATCGCGCGGAGATACCGGGCCGCCGCGAACCGGCCGGGCGCCAGCAGGCGATCGGGCGGCCTTGAGCCTGCCAGCCCTGACCTTGCCGAGATGCTCATCCCCTGTCCGGTGCGAGCCCGTCGATGAAGATGTCCAGCACCCGGATCACCGCCGTGCGCCAATTGGGGCGCGGCCGGATCGAGGCCATGCCGACGAAGGCATGCAGCAGGTCCTCGGGCGTTACATCCGCGCGTACCGCACCCGCAGTGGTCGCGCGTTCCAGAAGGCCGCGCGCCGCGTCATGCATGCGCCCGGAGGTATAGGCATAAAGCTCCTGCCGCCCTTCGGTCGCCACCGACAATGTCGCCAGCATGCCCTTTTTCGTGGCCACCACATCGACTGCGCGGTGCATCCAGTGGCGCAGCGCCTCGCCCGGGGGTTCTGCCGCCGAAAGCGCATCGGCCAGGTCGGCCAGCTGGTCCACGTCGCGCCGGTAGACCGCCTCGAACAGCGCGTCGCGGGTGGGGAAGTGACGGTAGAGCGTGCCGATGCCCACCTCCGCCCGGCGCGCGACGGCCTCCAGGCTTGCCTCGGGGCCGCCGGCGCGAAACACCTCTGTCGCCGCGGCCAGCAGCTTTTCGCGGTTGCGCAGGGAATCGGCCCGCGGCTTGCGGCTTGTCTTGGCGTCCTCGTGCCCCATGTCCTTCGTCATCGCCTTTCCGGGCCCCGCCAAACAGGGTCCGCTACGCCTCTTGCAAAACGGAGGAACCCTCCGTATAAGGAAGTCGCGCGGTGCCTCCGAGGCCGCGCCCCCCAGTCCGTCCGGCGCAGTGCTGTGCCGTCCTTGATCCCGATCTGCCCGCCCGCGCCATGCCCCGCAGGCGCATCTGGGCCGGTCCTTCCCGACATCCCGAGTGCCCGGAGCCCGAAATGTCCCATACACTGACCCTGACGATAAACGGAACGGTACAGGAAGTCACACTCGACGATCCGCGTGTTACATTGCTGGATCTGCTGCGCGAGCGGCTGTACCTGACCGGCACCAAGAAGGGCTGCGATCGCGGCCAATGCGGCGCCTGCACGGTGCTGGCGAACGGGCGGCGGATAAATGCCTGCCTGGCGCTGGCACTTAGCCATGACGGCGCCGAGATCACCACGATCGAAGGCCTGGCGCGGGGCGACACGCTGCACCCGGTGCAGGCCGCCTTCATCGCGCATGACGGCATGCAATGCGGCTATTGCACGCCCGGTCAGATCATGTCCGCCGTGGGCCTGATCGCCGAGGCCCAGGCCGGCGCCGACCCCGAGCGCATCCGCGAAGGCATGAGCGGCAACATCTGCCGCTGCGCCGCCTATGCCGGCATCACCAAGGCCGTGCTGGCCGCAACCGAAACCCTGTCTCAGGAGGCCAAGCGCGCATGAAACCCTTCGACTACATCCGCGCCGAAAGCCTGGACCAGGCCCTGGCCGAGGGTGGCAAGCCCGGTACCGCCTATCTGGCGGGCGGCACCAATCTGCTGGATCTGATGAAGACCGGCGCCGCCCGGCCCGAACGGCTGGTCGACATCACCCGCCTGCCCGGGCTGGACCGCTGGGAATGGCAAGACGACGGCGGGCTTCGCATCGGCGCGATGGTGCGCAATTCCGATCTCGCCCATGATCCCGACATCGCCGCCACCTTCCCGGCGATGGCCGAGGCGTTGCTGTCGGGTGCCTCGGGCCAGCTGCGCAATGCCGCCACGACGGGCGGCAACGTGATGCAGCACACGCGTTGCCATTTCTTCGCCGACCCGGCCAGTCCCTGCAACCGGCGCGCGCCGGGCACGGGCTGCGCGGCGCAGGGTGGCGACCGGCGCGGCTTTGCCGTTCTCGGCGGCTCTGACGCCTGCATTGCCACCCATCCGTCGGATCTGTGCGTGGCGCTGGCCGCGCTTGACGCCGTGGTCGAGATCGCGGGCCCCGAGGGTCTGCGCGAGACGCCCTTGGCCGATTTCCACCTGCTGCCCGGCACGCGCCCCGAGGCGCACACCCAGTTGGCGCCGGGCGAATTGATCGTCGCAATTCGCCTGCCGGCGGCGGCGGCAGGGTTCCGTCATCACGCCCGCTATCTGAAGCTGCGCGACCGGACGTCGTTCGCCTTCGCGCTGGTGTCGGCCGCCGCGATGCTGCGCATCGAGAACGGCGTGATCGCCGAGGCCCGGCTGGCGTTTGGCGGGATCGCCCCCCGGCCCTGGCGATCGCCGCTGGCAGAGGCCGCGCTGAAAGGTGCTCGGCCCGATGCCGAAAGCTTCGCCCTCGCGGCCGAGGCCGCGCTGGCAGGAGCCGCGGGCCATGACGCAAAGATCGCCTTGGCCAAGCGCCTTGCCGCCCGCGCCCTGACCCATGCCGCCCAGGGCACGCCCGAGCGCGTCCCCGCATTGCCGGGCTCCGTCCATAGGGGAGAAACCGCCCATGTCTGACGTCACCCCCATCGCCACCGCCCTGCCGCAGCGCATGGGTTCGAACGCCGGCCAGCGCGCGACGCGGCGCGACGGCGTGGCCAAGGTCACCGGCGCGGCCACCTATGCCGCCGACAACCAGCCCAAGGGGCTGCTGCATGCGGCCTTCGCCTGCGCCACCATCGCCCGCGGCCGGGTTACCGGCCTCGACGTCGACGCGGCCAAGGCCCATCCCGGCGTGGTCGAGGTGATCACGCCGGCGAACCGCCCGGCCCTGGCGGCCGATCCCGACAGCAAGCCCATGCGGTTCTGGTTCCGCACCCAGGTATTGCAGGACGACCGCGTGCTTTACGCCGGCCAACCCATTGCGCTGGTACTGGCCGAAACGCTGGAAGCCGCCACCGAGGGCGCCGCGCTGCTTGCCCCGACCTATGCGCCCGAGGCGCCGCGCATCGGCCTGGATGAGCCGCCCTACACGCCCGAGGCGGTCGGCATCGGCGCCCCGGCCAAGGTGACCAAGGGCGATATCGAGGCGGGCCTTGCCGCCGCCGCCCGGCGGCTGGAGGTGACGATCGAGACCCCCGCCCAGTATCACAACGCGATGGAGCCGCACGCCATCGTGGCCGAATGGCAGGGTGACAGACTGGTCATCGACACGCCAAACCAGGCGCCGGTGATGGCCGCCGCCGCCTTCGCCACCTGGTTCGGGATCGCGCCGCAGAACGTGACCCTGCGCACGCCCTTCCTGGGCGGCGGCTTCGGATCGAAGGCGGTGCTGTCGGCGCCGCAGATCCTGGCGGCGCTGGCGGCGCGCATGGTCGGTCGGCCGGTGAAGATGGTGCTGACGCGGGCGCAGATGTTCGGCCCCGTCGGTCATCGCGGCGCAACGCGTCAGACGCTGCGCATGGGCCTTGACGGGGCAGGCCGCTTCACTGCGCTGGCCCATCACACCATCGCCGAGACCGCCAGTTTCGACGAATTCATCGAAGCCGCCTCGACGCCCTCGCGGTTGCTCTACGCCAGCCCCGCGATCGCCACCACGCACGCGGCGGTGGTCAACGACATCGGCCTGCCGGGCCCGATGCGCGCGCCGGGGGAAGCCTCTGGCACCGCCGCGCTGGAGGTCGCGATCGACATCGCCGCCGAGGCCCAGGGAATGGACCCGATCGATTTCCGGCTGCTGAATTACGCCGAGACCGACCCGATGACCGGCAATCCCTATTCCTCGAAGGCGCTGCGCGAATGCTTTGCCGAAGGGGCGAAGGCCTTCGGCTGGGCCGGCCGGCCGCTGGCGCCGCGCCAGATGACGGACGACCGGGGCATGCTGGTCGGCTGGGGCATGGGCACGGCCAATTTTCCCTGCCCGATGTTCGAATCCGAGGCCCGCGCCACCCTGCGCGCCGACGGCAGCGCGCTGGTGGAAACAAGCCTGATCGACATGGGCCAGGGCGCCTGGACCGCGCTGGCGCAGATCGCGGCCGACGCGCTGGGGCTGGGGCTGGACCGGATCGAGATGCGCGGCGGCGCCTCGGACCTGCCCGACGCGGGCATCGCCGGCGGCTCGGGCCATACCGCAAGCGCCGGTCTGGCGATCGAGGGCGCCGGCGCCGAGGCGATCCGCCAGCTGGCCGAGATCGCCGCAGCCGATCCGGCCTCGCCGCTTTATGGCACCGGAAATGCCGGCGTGGTGGCGCGCGGCGGGCGGCTGCACGCGGCCGGCGACGAAAGCCGCGGCGAAAGCTATGCCGAGATCCTGGCCCGGGCCGACAGGACGGCACTAAGCGGCCAGGCCAAGGGCGTGCGCGATCCGGCGGCGGCGGGCGCCTACGCGATGCAGTCGCATGGCGCGGTCTTCGCCGAGGTGAAGGTGGATCCCGAGCTTGGGCAGATCCGTGTCTCGCGCCTTGTCGGCGCCTTCGCGGCGGGCCGGATCATCAACCCGCGGCTGGCGGAAAGCCAGTTGAACGGCGGCATGATCTGGGGGCTTTCGTTCGCGCTGCTGGAACGGGCCGAGATGGACCCGCGCAGCGGCCGCCTGCTGAACGCCGATCTGGGCGAATATCTGGTTCCGGTTAATGCCGATGTGCCTTCGATCCAAACGCTGCTGGTGCATGAGGACGACCCGCATGTGAACCCGCTGGGGATCAAGGGCGTCGGCGAGATCGGCACCACCGGAACGGCGGCGGCGATCGCCAACGCGGTCTGGCACGCGACCGGGGTGCGGGTGACGCGCTACCCGATCCGGCTGGAGGATCTGATGGAAGGGCTGGCCTAGCGGCAGCCGGGCCGGGGCAGGGGCGCGGCGAGGCGCGTTTGCGGTCCGGTCGGTCCGTGGCGACGGGCGCAGGGCGCGCGCCCGTCGCCACGGGCTGGCGCTTCGCGTGGTGCGATCACGGGGCGGCGAAGGGAGGCGCGGCGCCCCGGATGGCCACGCGCGCCCGCCGGGCCCCGTGACGCGGGGCGCGCCTCGCGCCCACCCAGCCCATCCGCCGGCCCTCAGCGCAAGAAGTTGTCGCGCAGCAGATCCACCACCTCGCCCGAGCGGCCGCCTAGCACGGCGCGCAGCCCGAACATGGCGGTGCCCGCCACCTGCCCGGCCTCGATCTTGGGCGGCATTACCAGTTCCATCCGGTTGACCTTCACATCCAGCAGCGCCGGGCCCTTCGCCGCCAGCCATTGCCGCATCGCGGCGTCCAGATCGCCGGCCGCCTCGACCCGCGTGCCCTCGATCCCGACGCACCGCGCCAGCGCCGCGAAATCGGGGTTCTTGAGGCCGGTGAAGCTGTCGAGCAGGCCTTCGACGCGCTGCTCCATCTCGACGAAGCCTAGCGAGGAATTGTTGAAGATCAGCAGCTTGATCGGAATTTCTTCCTGCACCAATGTCAGCAGGTCGCCCATCAGCATGGTCATGCCGCCATCGCCGCACATCGCGATCACCGGCCGGTCGGGATAGGCCAGCTTGATCCCCATCGCCTGCGGATAGGCATTGGCCATCGTCCCGTGCATGAGCGAGGTCAGGAACCGCCGCCGCCCCCGCGCCGTCAAATGGCGCAAGAGCCAGACCATGGGAGAGCCGCCATCGGCGGTGAAGATCGCATCATCCCCGGCCAGCCGGTCGAGCAGATGCGCGACATGCTGCGGGTGGATCAGCGCAGGATCGGGCTCGTCGGCCTGCTTGTCATAGCCCGCGCGATCCTTGGCCCATTGCTCGCGCGCCGCGGTCAGGTGTTTGTCCGCCTCGCGCGGCTGCAGCCGCGGCAGCAGCGCCTCGATGGTGGCGCCGACATCGCCGACCAGCCCAAGATCCACCGGCGTGCGGCGCCCCAGATGGGTGGGATCGGTATCGACCTGGGCGATCTTCGCGCGCTCGGGGTAGAACTGCGTATAGGCGAAATCGGTGCCGAGGCAGATCAGCAGGTCGCAATCTGCCACGGCCTCCATCCCCGCGCGGTTGCCCAGGATGCCGGTCATGCCGACGTTCCAGTTGTTGGCCGGTTCGATGAATTCCTTCGAACGCGTGGTGTGGACCACCGGCGCCGCCAGCCGTTCGGCCAGCGCCTTGACCTGATCGGCGGCGCCGCGCGCGCCGATGCCGACATAGATCGTCGGGCGCTTGGCCTCGGCGATCATCGCGGCCAGGGCGTCCAGCTCTGCCTCTGACGGGCGCACCACTGGCGATGCGCGATGCACCGACCAGTGGCGCGCGTCGTCGGAGGTCTGCTTGAACATGTCGCCATTGACGATCACCACCGCCACGCCGCCCCTGGCCAGCGCCGCCTGGGCCGCCATCGCGGTAATCCGCCGGGCCTGATCGGGGTGGCTGATCGCCTCGCAGAACACCGAGGTCTGTTCGTAGATCTTGCGCTGGTCCACTTCCTGGGGAAAGCCCAGCCCCTGTTCGGCCCGGTCGACGTTCGACGCGATCAGCACCACCGGCGCCCCGTTGCGGTGGCTTTCAAAAATGCCGTTGACGAAATGCAGGCTGCCCGGCCCGGCGGTTCCGGCGCAGACGCTGAGTTCCCCGGTCATGTAGCTTTCGCCGCCGGCGGCCAGCGCGCCGACTTCCTCGTGCCGGACATGCACCCAGTCGAGCGGCGAGCGCCGCACCGCGTCGATGAAGTGATTGATCGTGTCGCCGACGATCCCGTAGACGCGCTTCGCGCCCGCCTCTACCAGGGTATCGGCGACGATCTCGGATACGGTCTGGGACATGGATCAGGCCTCCTTCTCGTGCGCTCGGGTGGATTCGCGCACCCGTTCAAGCGGGAAGCGCGGGGCGAAGCTGTCGGGATCGGCGGCGTTCCACCAATCGGCATAGTCGGTGCTGTCGGGATCGTCGAGCAGGACGCCCTCGGGCAGGAAGGGATAGACCGTGTCGATGGTGCGTGCCTGGGTCACGCCGACGCGGTGGACGATATGATGCGGCTGCAGATCGGTGGGATGGGTGATACCCGCGGCCGCGACGATATCGGCCAGCGCGTCCAGCGTCTTGCCGTGGAAACGTGCGGCGCGTTCGCCCTGCACCTCGGGGACCAGCCCGCGCTGGCGGCTGGGGTCTTGCGTGGTCACGCCGGTCGGGCAGGTGCCCAGATGGCAGCGCTGCGCCTGGATGCAGCCGATCGAGAACATGAAGGCGCGTGCCGCGTTGCACCAGTCGGCGCCGATCGCCAGGTTGTGGGCCAGGCCGAAGCCGGAATAGACCTTGCCCGAGGCCGCCAGGCGCACCTTGTCGCGCACGCCGCTGCCGACCAGCGCGTTGCGCATCAAGATCAGCCCGTCGATCAGCGGCGTGCCCACGCTGTCGGACAGTTCCTGCGGCGCCGCGCCGGTGCCGCCCTCGCCGCCGTCGACGACGATGAAATCCGGGTAGATACCGGTCTTGCGCATCGCCTTGACCAGCGCGAAGACTTCGTGCGGCTGGCCTACGCACAGCTTCAGCCCCACCGGCTTGCCGCCCGAAAGATCCCGCATCCGGGCCGCGAATTCCATCATCTCGCACGGCGTCTTGAAGGCCTTGTGTCCGCGCGGGCTAAGGCAGTCCTGATGCGCGGGCACCTTGCGCACCCGGGCGATTTCCTCGGTCACCTTGGCGGCCGGCAGCAGGCCGCCGTGGCCCGGCTTGGCGCCCTGGCTCAGCTTGATCTCGGTCATCTTGACGGCGTCGTTCTGGGCCTGGTCGCGGAACAGTTCCGGCTCGAAATTGCCGTCGCCGTCGCGGGCCCCGAAATAGCCCGAGCCCAGTTCCCACACGATGTCTCCGCCATGTTTCAGGTGATAGGGCGACAGCCCGCCCTCGCCTGTGTCGTGGTAGAAGTCGCCCTGCTTGGCGCCCAGGTTCAGCGCCTCGATCGCGCGGGCCGACAGCGCGCCGAAGCTCATCGCCGAGATGTTGAGGACCGAGGCCGAATAGGGTTTCGAACATTGCGCGTTGCCCACAGTCACCCGGGGCCGCATGTCGGGGGTGTTGGCGGGGGCCATCGAATGGTTGAGCCAGAGATATTCCTCGGCTTCGGTGTCCAACTCGGTGCCGAAGGGATGGGTGTCGGTCTCGCCTCGCGCGCGGGCATGGACGAGGTTGCGCGCTTCGTAGGGGAAGGGTTTTCCCTCTAGGTCGCCCTCGACGATATAGGCGCGCAGGAACGGGCGCAGATCGTAGAACAGCCAGCGGATGCGCGCCGCGACCGGATAGTTGCGGGTGATGGTCCATCGGGTCTGGACATAGTCGTAGATCCCCAGTGCGACCGTGGGAAGCGTAAGCACCCAGACCAGCAACCACCAGGCGTTCCAATAGGCCGGGATCAAGGCCAGGACGGTCAGGATCGCGGCCGCGACCGGCAAGATGGCGCGCTTGAGCATGGGCCCTCCTCTGTCTTGGTGGCGGCCCGGGGCGTCGGGAAGGGAGAAGGGCGCACCTCAAAGCATTAACCCTTGGTGCGGCGTTCGGTTTCATGACAACTCAACACAGTTGCGCGACGCGCCCGCCGCGCCAGGTGCTTTGGCCGATCGCCGTCGCTGTTTGCTTTCGCTTCGCAAACCGGACCCGGGAGGCGGGGGTGCCAAGCCGAACACCTTGCGGCTCTGCCACGCGGCGGCCCGGCGCCGGAGCGTCCCGGGTGAACGCGGCTTTTGCGCACAAGTTCCCGTCTGTGCAGGCGCAGGCGGGGCAGGCGCAGGCGGGGCAGGCGTCGCGGATCGAGAAAGACCTGCCGGCCCGGAAGCCGGCAGGTCTGGAAGGCCTGGTCCCTTGGCGCGCGATCGCCTGCCGCGCTGGGAAAGTGGCCTGCGGTTCAGCCGATCACGACGCTTTCGCGAGGTTGCGCAGCACATAGTGCAGCACGCCGCCGTTCTCGACGTATTCGACCTCGATCGCGGTATCGATCCGGCATTTGATCTGGATCGTCTTCACGGTGCCGTCGGCGTATTTGATCGTGCAGGGCACTTCGCTCAGCGGTTTCAGATCGCCCGCAAGACCCTCGATCGAGATCTCCTCGTCGCCGGTCAGGCCCAGCGTCTTGCGGTTGTCGCCGCCGGTGAACTCGAACGGGATCACCCCCATGCCGACCAGGTTCGAGCGGTGGATGCGCTCGAAGCTTTCCGCGATCACGGCCTTCACGCCCAGCAGCGCGGTGCCCTTCGCGGCCCAATCGCGGCTGGAACCGGCGCCGTATTCGATGCCGCCGATCACCACCAGCGGTGTGGTCTGCGCCTGATAGGCCATCGCGGCGTCATAGATCGAGGTCTGCTTGCCCTCCGGGCCCTTGGTATAGCCGCCCTCGACGCCATCGAGCATCTCGTTCTTGATGCGGATGTTGGCGAAGGTGCCGCGCATCATCACCTCGTGGTTGCCGCGGCGCGACCCGTAGGAGTTGAACTCGCGCACCGGGACCTGGCGATCGATCAGGTACTTGCCCGCCGGCGTGGTTTCCTTGAACGAGCCCGCGGGGCTGATGTGGTCGGTGGTGACCATGTCGCCCAGCAGCGCCAGGATGCGCGCGCCCGAGATGTCCTCGATCTTGCCCGGCTCTTTCGACATGCCCTGGAAATAGGGCGGGTTCTGCACATAGGTCGAAGTGGGCGGCCAGTCGTAGGTCTGGCTGTCGGTGGTCTCGACCGCGCGCCATTTGTCGTCACCCTTGAAGACGTCGGCGTATTTCGACTGGAAGGCCTCGCGCGTCACGGTCTTGTGGACCAGATCGGCGATCTCCTTCTGGGTCGGCCACAGGTCCTTCAGATAGACCGGGTTGCCGTCGCGGTCCTTGCCCAGCGGCTCGGTCGTGAGGTCGATGTTCATGTCGCCGGCCAGCGCATAGGCCACCACCAAGGGCGGCGAGGCCAGATAGTTGGCGCGCACGTCGGGGCTGATGCGGCCCTCGAAGTTGCGGTTGCCCGACAGCACCGAGACGCCGATCAGGTCGTTGTCGGCGATGGATTTCGAGATTTCCGGCTGCAGCGGACCCGAGTTGCCGATGCAGGTGGTGCAGCCATAGCCCACCAGGTTGAAACCGATCGCGTCCAGATCCTCTTGCAGGCCGGCGGCCTCCAGATAGGCGCTGACAACCTGGCTGCCGGGCGCAAGAGATGTCTTCACCCAGGGCTTTCGGGTCAGGCCAAGCGCCCGGGCCTTGCGCGCCACCAGGCCCGCGCCGATCATCACATAGGGGTTCGAGGTGTTGGTGCAGGAGGTGATCGAGGCGATCACGACCGAGCCGTCGTGCAGCGTGTAATCCTCGCCCTCGACGGCGCCCGACTTGCGCGGATCGGCCGGCGTGGCGGGGGCCGGACCTTCCGAGGCCATTTCCTCGGCGCCGGCGGTGGCGGCGACGCCGCGATAATCGTTCACGACCTTCAGGAAGGCATCGGCGGCGGTGTTCAGCGGCAGGTAGTCCTGCGGCCGCTTGGGCCCCGAGATCGCCGGCACGATCGTGCCCATGTCCAGTTCCAGCGTCGAGCTGTAGACCGGCGCGTAATCCGCGTCACGCCACATGCCCTGGGCCTTGGCATAGGCCTCGACCAGCGCAATGCGGTCCTTGTCGCGGCCGGTCATTTCCAGGTAGCGCAGGGTTTCGCCATCGACGGGGAAGAAGCCGCAGGTGGCGCCGTATTCGGGCGCCATGTTGGCGATCGTGGCGCGGTCGGGCAGCGGCAGTCGGTCAAGCCCGTCGCCCCAGAATTCCACGAACTTGCCGACGACGCCGTGCTTGCGCAGCATCTCGACGACCTTCAGCACCAGGTCGGTGCCGGTGGTGCCCTCGACCATCTCGCCGGTCAGCTTGAAGCCCACGACCTCGGGGATCAGCATGGAAATCGGCTGGCCCAGCATCGCGGCCTCGGCCTCGATCCCGCCGACGCCCCAGCCCAGCACGCCCAGGCCGTTGATCATCGTGGTGTGGCTGTCGGTGCCCACCAGCGTGTCGGGATAGGCGACTTCCTCGCCGTTCTGGTCGCTGTCGGTCCATACCGCCTGGGCCAGATATTCCAGGTTCACCTGGTGGCAGATGCCGGTGCCGGGCGGCACCACGCGGAAGTTGTTGAACGCCTTCTGGCCCCATTTGAGGAAGGTGTAGCGTTCGATGTTGCGCTCGTATTCGCGGTCCACGTTCATCTGGAAGGCGCGCGGATTGCCGAATTCGTCGATCATCACCGAATGGTCGATGACCAGATCGACCGGGTTCAGCGGGTTGATCTTCTGCGCATCGCCGCCCAGCGCCAGGATGCCGTCGCGCATCGCCGCAAGGTCAACCACTGCCGGAACGCCGGTGAAATCCTGCATCAGCACGCGCGCCGGGCGATAGGCGATCTCGCGCGGGTTCTGGCCGCCCTTGTCGGCCCAGTCCGAGAACGCCTTGATGTCGTCGACGCTGACGGTCTTGCCATCCTCGAAGCGCAGCATGTTCTCCAGCACCACCTTCAGCGATGCAGGCAGACGGGCGAATTTGCCCAGACCCGCGGCTTCGGCTGCGGGGATCGAGTAATAGGCATAGCTGGCACCGCCGGCCTTCAGGCTCTGGCGGGTTTTCTGGCTGTCATGTCCGACGGTGACACTCATCGCGACCTCCTTAGGTGAATCCGGGGGCTGTCCTTGCCGCACTCCATGCCCCAGCCGGGCAGAGGGCGCAAGGGACTCGCCGCGTATGTATGCAATTGTATGCCGAGAATCCAGAGGGAATTTCCGGGGCCTGCGGTCCGGACGGGAAAATCCGGCGCCGGCGGCTGTTACAGATGCTCGCGCAACGGTGATTGGTCGCGCGCGGGCGTGTCGTCTTATACGAAAGTGTAGGGAAGCGACAGGTCGGGACAGGATCATGTACAGACTTACGGGCGCCGCTCTGGCGCTGGTACTTGTCATCGCAGGGGGCGCGGGCGCCGCCCTGGCCGCCGGATCGGGGACGGCGGCGGGGTCCGACACGGACAAGGCCGCGGCCGCGACATCCGACCGGCAGGTGGTGGTGGAACTCTTCACCTCTCAGGGCTGTTCGTCCTGCCCGCCGGCGGACGAACTGCTGGGCCGTCTGGCCACGCATCGCGGGGTGATCGCGCTGGGTTTCCACGTTGATTACTGGGATTACATCGGCTGGAAGGATTCCTTCGGTTCGCCGGCCTTCACCAAACGGCAGAAGGATTATGCCCGGACGGCCGGCGACCGCGCCGTCTATACGCCGCAGATGATCATCCAGGGCACCGACCGCGTGGTAGGCTTCAAGCCGAACGAGGTCGCGGCGCTGATCCGCCTGTATCGCGCCACCCCGCCGATCGCCCAGGTGACGATGGCGCGCACCGGCGACATGCTGACCATCGAAGCCACCGCCGAGCACCGCTTCGAGGCGCCCGCGCTGGTCGAACTGGTGCGATACCAGCCCATGCGCCGGGTCAAGATCACCCGTGGAGAGAACGCGGGCCGGGCGATGGACTACCACAATATTGTCACCCAGTTGACGCGGATCGGCGAATGGGAGGGCGCGGGCAGCTATCGCGCCAAGGTCAAGATCGAAGGCGATGACCCTGCGGTTCTGTTGATCCAGGCGCCGGGCCCCGGCCCGATCTACGGCGCCGCCCGGGTCGACTGATGCGTGGGGAACGGGTCCCTCCATGCACTTCGTTCCGGCTCGGATATCCCAGGGGCGCGCGGAGGGCTGCGCGCTTGCCGCGGACCTGACCCGCAAGACTTGACTTTTGGGCCGCGATTCCCGATAAGCCGCCATCCCGGATGGTGCCCGCGCACTTTCCGGGCTTTTGCAATACGGCCCCCGCTGCGGGGCGCGCTGTCCGAAGGCGCCGGGAAGCCGGCCTCAACGCCCCGCCAGGGGGGCCGCAGGACGCGGGGAACGAGAAGGAAAGACCCATGTTTGCGGTCCTCAAGACCGGCGGCAAGCAATACAAGGTGCAGGCGGGCGATGTCCTGCGTGTCGAAAAGCTTGCGGCCAATGCTGGCGATAAGATCCAGTTCAACGAGATTCTGATGATCGGCGGCGACAAGCCCGCCGTCGGTGCGCCGCTTGTCGAAGGCGCCGCCGTGCAGGCCGAAGTGATCGAACAGATCAAGGCCGACAAGGTCATCCACTACGTCAAGCGCCGCCGCAAGCATAGCTCGCAGCGGACCAAGGGCCACCGCCAGCAGCTGACCCTGCTGCGCGTCACCGACATCCTCGCCTCGGGCGCGGACAAGTCGGGCGTCAGCGCCGCGCTTGGCACCGCCGCCGCGCGAATCGCCGCGCATGAGACCGGTGCCGCGAAACCGGCCAAGAAGGCCGAAGCCCCGAAGGCCGAGAAGAAGGCCGCCGCGCCCAAGGCCGAGAAGAAGGCCGAGGCCGCTGCCGCTGCGGACGATCTCAAGAAATTGTCGGGTGTCGGCCCGGCGCTCGAGAAGAAATTGCACGAGGCCGGTGTGACCAGCTTCGCCCAGATCGCCGCCTGGACCGAGGCCGATATCGCCGAGATGGACGAGAAGCTGTCGTTCAAGGGCCGGATCGAGCGCGAAGGCTGGGTCGCCCAGGCCAAAGACCTCGCGAAGTAAGGAGACCAGACCATGGCACATAAGAAAGCAGGCGGTTCCTCGCGCAACGGCCGCGATTCCGCGGGCCGCCGCCTCGGCGTGAAGCTTTACGGCGGCCAGGCCGCCGCGCCGGGCAACATCATCGTGCGTCAGCGCGGCACCACCTGGTGGCCGGGCGAGGGCGTGGGCATGGGCAAGGATCACACGATCTTTGCCACCGTTGATGGCCAGGTGACCTTTAAAAAGGGCCTCAAGGGCCGCACCTTTATTTCGGTCCTCCCGGTAGCGGAGGCAGCCGAGTAAGCCGAACCTTAACTCTTTGCACAGTATGGGGATCGGCGAAAAGGCCGGTCCCTTTTTTCGTTCGAGGGCGCGATGGGTGGAGCAGTGGATTTGCATGTGGCGGCAGTCGGTTGCGGGGATCCGTCCCGGCTCGACGCGCGTTCTGCTGTGCGGTCGACTGATGGCCGCTACCGCGATGACCTTGCACAGGCCGGCGCCGCCGATGATGATCGGCGGCTGGCACTTCGTGCGCTTCAGAGGAGGGAAGCCATGAAACTCGAAACGATCCATCCCCAGCGGGAGATTGCGGCCGAGCGTTTCGTGCTGCGGCCGGTGCGGCGCTCGGATGCGGGGTTGATCGCCATGTATACCGCCGACCGCCGGGTGGCCGAGGCGACCCGGTCGATTCCGCATCCGCTTCCGCCCGGCGCGACCGAGGCCTTCATCGAACGGGCGATGGCCGAGAACCGCTCCGAAGATGTCTGGGTTCTGGACGGCTCGGCCCATGGTCTGGCCGAGGTCCTGGGCACCGTCGGCCTGCGCAAGATGGAGCGCGAGCAATTCGAGATCGCCTATTGGGTGGCGCCGGCCTTCTGGAACACCGGCTTCGCCTCTGAGGCGGTGAAGGCGCTGGTCGATGCCAATCCGCACAGCGCGCGCACCATCTTTGCCGAGGTATTCCAAGACAATGCTGTCTCGGCCCGGGTGCTGACCAATTGCGGGTTCGAATACCTCGGCGACGCCGAAACCTATTGCATCGCGCGCGACGCCCGCGTGCCGACCTGGACCTATATCAAGCGCTTCGGCTGACGCGGCGCACGGCGTGGCCGAGGCCCGCGCCCCGATCACGGATGCAGGTATTTCGCGGCTTCCTTGCGGGCGAACCCCTTCAGATTGCCGCCGTGGGCGTCCAGGAAGGTCCGCGCGCGCGGCGCGTCGTGGCGCGACAGATCGCGGATCCACCAAGCCACCGCCTTCTGTTCGAACCAGTCGCGTCCCCCGGCCAGGCGCGCGGCCCAGCCCAGGATCCGGTCGCGCCGCGCAAGATCCTCGGGCTTGGGATTGCGGATCTTGGTCCAGGGCAGGGTGAAGATCAGCGCCGCGCGGCGCTGCCACATGTTCGGCGCCTCCAGCCAGGTCTCGACCTGATCGAGCCGTGCCGGATCGGCCAGCAGCCGCCGTTCCCCGGCCTTGGCGACATGATCGGCGATCGCCCAGGCGTCGAATTGCGGCACCCAGGATGCGACCAGATCCCAGGCCGCGCGATCGTCGGGGCGAATGCGTGCCTGGGTCAGCAGCCGCGCGGCGGCGATCCGTGCCTCATGGATATCGGACCGCCACAGCGCATCCGCCAGTTGAAGCCGCGCGCCCAGATCAGGGCCCTGACGCCAGTCCCGGGCCAGGGCGTCGATCTGCGGCACCGAAACCCCCAGATAGCGCCGCCGGGCCTTGTGATAGGCCGCAGCCCCCGCCGCGCGTTCGCGATCGCCCAGCGCTTCCAGCGCGGCCAGTGCCTCGGCAGGGGTGGGGGCGCCGGTGGGGGCTGCGGCGCTCACTCTACCGTCACGGATTTCGCCAGGTTGCGCGGCTGGTCGACATCCGTGCCCTTGGCGATGGCGGTGTGATAGGCCAGCAATTGCGCGGGCAAGGCGTAAAGGATCGGCGCGGTGAACGGATCGACCATGGGCATGGTCAGGCTCTGCCAGATGCCCGCCCCGGCCTCGGCCACGCCGGCGCCGTCCGACAGCAGCAGCACCTTGCCGCCGCGCGCCATCACCTCTTGCATGTTCGACACGGTCTTGTCGAACAACGCATCACGCGGCGCCATCACCACCACCGGCACATGGCTGTCGATCAACGCGATCGGCCCGTGCTTCAACTCGCCCGAGGCGTAGCCTTCGGCATGGATATAGCTGATCTCCTTCAGCTTCAGCGCGCCTTCCAGCGCCAGCGGGAACATCGCGCCGCGCCCCAGGAACAGCACATCCTGCGCCTCGGCCAGTTGCGCGGCGATGGTGGCGATCCGGTCTTCCAGCCCCAGCGCGTGGTTCATCAGCCCCGGCAGCGCCGACAGTGCGGCCAGATGCCCGGCCAGCGCCTCGGGGTTTAGCCGGCCGCGATCGACCGCCGCCTTCAGCGCCAGCACCGCCAGCACCGTCAGCTGGCAGGTGAAGGCCTTGGTCGACGCCACGCCGATCTCGACCCCAGCCAGGCTGGGCAGCGCCAGATCCGATTCCCGCGCGATCGAGGAGGTTGGCACATTCACCACCGACACGATCTTGGCCACTTTTTCCTGCGCATAGCGCAGCGCTGCCAGTGTGTCGGCGGTCTCGCCCGACTGGCTGACGAACAGCGCCCAGGAGGTGGGCGAGAGCGGCGGCTCGCGGTAGCGGAATTCCGAGGCGATATCGACATCGACGGGCAGGCCGGCGATCCGTTCGAACCAGTATTTCGCCACCAGGCAGGCATAAGAGGCCGTTCCGCAGGCCACCAGCGTCAGCCGGTCGACGCCGGTGAAATCCACCTCCTCGGGCAGCGACAGCGCGGTGCCACTGTCCTTCAGGTAATGGCGCAGCGCATCGGCCAGCACACCGGGCTGTTCGGCGATCTCCTTGGCCATGAAATGCTTGTAGCCGGCCTTCTCGACCTGGGTCGCCTCGCGCGTGACGCGGGTCTCGGCGCGGTTCGCCAGCCGCCCCTCGGCGTCGAAGATCACCACGCCGGCGCGGGTGATCTCGGCCCGGTCGCCCTCTTCGAGATAGGTGATGCGATCTGTCATCGGCGCCAGCGCGATCGCGTCCGAACCCACGAACATTTCGCCCTCGCCATGGCCGATCGCCAGCGGGCTGCCCTTGCGGGCGGCGATCATCAGATCGTCCTCGCCCTCGAACAGGAAACACAGCGCGAAGGCGCCGTGCAGGCGGGCGATGGTGGCGGCCGCGGCCTCTCGCGGGGGCATGCCCTGGGACAGGTAGTGCCGAGCCAGCAGGGCCACGGTTTCGGTATCGGTCTCGGTCTCGAACCCGATGCCGTGGGCGGCCAGATCGGCGCGCAATTCGCGAAAGTTCTCGATGATGCCGTTGTGGACGACGGCGACCGGCCCGGCGCGGTGGGGATGGGCATTGTCCACCGTGGGCGCGCCATGGGTGGCCCAGCGGGTGTGGCCGATGCCCGATTTGCCCGACAGCGGATCATGCACCAGCAAGTCCGACAGGTTGACCAGCTTGCCCACCGCGCGACGCCGATCCAGCCGGCCCCCCGTCACCGTGGCGATGCCGGCGCTGTCATAGCCGCGATATTCCAGACGCTTCAGCGCCTCGACCAGCAGGGGCGCTGCCTCGTGATTGCCTAGAACGCCGACGATGCCACACATCAGGTGGTTTCCTTCCGTTCAGCCTTGCGCGCCCGCAGGCGCTGAAAGAAGCGAGTGGCGAAGCCGGGCTTCACCTCTTGGCGGGCGCGGGCGACGGCCATCGCGCCGGCCGGAACGTCGCTGGTGATCACCGATCCGGTCGCCGTCATCGCGCCGTCGCCGACCTTCACCGGCGCCACCAGCATGGTGTCGGATCCGATGAAGGTATCCGCGCCGATTTCCGTGCGGTGCTTGAAGACGCCGTCGTAGTTGCAGGTGATGGTGCCCGCACCGATATTGCTGCGCGCGCCGACATGGGTGTCGCCCAGATAGGTCAGATGGCCGACCTTCACGCCCTCGTCGAGGATGGCGTTCTTGATCTCGACGAAATTGCCGACATGGGTGTCCTCGGCCAGCTCGGCCCCCGGGCGCAGCCGGGCGAAGGGGCCGACGGTGGCGCCGCGGCTGACATGGCAGCCTTCGAGATGGCAGAAGGCGCGGATCTCGGCCCCGGATTCGATGGTGACGCCGGGGCCGAAGACCACGTTCGGCCCGATCACCGCATCGCGGCCCACGAAGGTGTCGAGCGCGAAGAAGACGGTTTCGGGCGCGGTCAGGGTAACGCCCATCTCCAGCGCCTCGGCGCGGGCGCGGGCCTGAAAGGCGGCCTCGGCGGCGGCCAGCTCGGTGCGGGTGTTCACGCCCATGGTCTCGGCCTCGGGGCAGATCACCACGCCGGCCGACAGGCCCCGCGCGCGGGCCAGTTCGACCACGTCGGTCAGGTAATATTCGCCCGCCGCGTTATCATTGCCCACTGCCCTGACCAGATCGGCCAGCACCGACGCCTCGGCGCACAGAACCCCGCTGTTGCACAGGGTGATGGCGCGCTCTTCCGTGCTTGCATCCTTGAATTCGACGATCCGCTGCAGGCTTTCGCCCTCGGTCACCAGGCGGCCATAGCGGCCCGGGGTGGCCGCCTCGAAGCCCAGCACGACGACGGCATGGCGGGCGCGGGCCTCGGCCATCGCCTCCAGCGTCTCGGCCCGGATCAACGGCGTATCGCCGTAAAGCACCAGCGCATCGCCCGAGGCCCCGGCCAGCGCCGGCAACGCCTGGGCCACCGCGTGCGCGGTGCCCAGCTGCTCGGCCTGCTCGACGACCACGGCCTCCGGCTCGACCGCCAGCGCGGCGCGGCCCACGGCCTCGCCGCCATGGCCGGTGACCACGATCACGCGTTCCGGCGCCAGCGCGGCGCCGGCGGCCATCGCATGGGCCAGAAGCGGAGCGCCCCCCAGCCGGTGCAGCACCTTCGGCAGGTCGGAGTTCATCCTTGTGCCCTGCCCGGCGGCAAGGATGATCAGGGTGACGGACATGTCTGGCCTTTCCTTCCTGTCCCGCCCGTTTTACCCAGAGGCGTCGGGGCCGCAAGTGGCGCGGCTTCAAAACTCCTTACCGGATGTTTCAGGGGGGCGCGATGCGCACGTTGGTCTTCGATCTCGACGGAACGCTGGCCGATACCTCGGCCGATCTGATCGCGGCCGCGAACCATTGCTTTTGCGCCCTCGGCCATGGCGATCTGCTCGATTCCCGCGCCGATGCGCTGACCGCGTTCCACGGCGGGCGGGCGATGCTGCGGCTGGGGTTCTCGCGCCTCGACGTGCCCTGGTCCGAGGACGATGTCGACGCTCAATACCCCCGTCTGCTGCAGGCCTATGCCGACGACATCGATCGCCACACGCGGCTTTATCCCGGGGCCGAGCGTGCGGTGGAGACATTGCACACCCTGGGTATCGCCACCGCGATCTGCACCAACAAGCCCGAGGCCCTGGCCGAGGACCTGCTACGCCGCCTTGGCGTGCGGGCGCTGTTCGCATCGCTCGTGGGGGCCGACACGATGACCACCCGCAAGCCCGACCCCGCGCCCTATCTGGCTGCGGTGGCGCGTGCCGGGGGGACGGCCGCGAGATCGGCCCTGCTGGGCGATACCGAGACCGACGCCAGGACCGCGCGCGTCTGCGGCGTGCCGCTGGCGCTGGTCACCTTCGGCCCCGAGGGGCGGGGGGTGGAACGCTTCGCCCCCGATGCGCTGCTTGATCATTTCGACGCACTGCCGGATCTGGCCCAACGCCTGCTGCCGGAGGCCTGAATGGAGCGGTTCACCGGCAGCTTCACCCAGCAGGAACCGATCCCCGACGAGGCGATCGAGGCCGCCGTCGCGGTGATGCGCCATGGCCGGTTGCACCGCTACAACACCGCGCCGGGAGAGGCGGGCGAGGTCGCGCAGCTTGAGCAGGAATTCGCCGAGGCGATGGGCGCGCGCTATGCGCTGGCGGTGGCCTCGGGCGGCTATGCGCTGGGCTGCGCGCTGCGCGCCCTGCAGGTGGCGCCGGATGAGGCGGTGCTGACCAACGCCTTCACCCTGGCCCCGGTGCCCGGTGCGATCGCCAGCCTCGGTGCTCGGCCGGTCTTCGTGGAAACGCGGCCCGATCTGACCATCGACATGGATCATCTCGTGGCGCAGGCGCGGGCCACGGGCGCACGCGTGCTGATGCTCAGCCACATGCGCGGCCATATCTGCGACATGGAACGGCTGGTCGCGCTTTGCGCCGATCTGGGGCTGACGCTGGTCGAGGATTGCGCCCATACGATGGGCGCGCGCTGGAACGGCACATTGTCGGGCCGGCATGGCGCGATCGCCTGCTATTCGACCCAGACCTACAAGCACCTGAATTCGGGCGAGGGCGGGTTCCTGACCACCGACGACGCCGAATTGATGGCGCGGGCGGTGATGCTTTCGGGCAGCTACATGCTTTATGTCCGCCACCGCGCCGCGCCGCCCCCCGAGGCCTTCGACGCCCTGCGCTGGGAGACGCCCAACATCTCTGGCCGGATGGACAATCTGCGCGCGGCGATCCTGCGGCCCCAGCTTCGGCGGCTGGGCATGCAATGCGCGGCCTGGACCGCGCGCTATCGGGTGGTCGAGGCGGGGCTGCGCGACACGCCCGGCCTGTCGCTGATCGAGCGCGCGGAGGCCGAGGATTTCGTCGGCTCCTCGTTCCAGTTCCGGCTGGACGGCTGGCCCGAGGCGAAGATCCGCGCCTATCTGGACCGTTGCGCAGCCCGGGGGGTGGAACTGAAATGGTTCGGCGCGGCGGAACCGCAGGGGTTCACCTCGCGCTACGACAGCTGGCGCTATGCACGGCCCGCGCCGCTGCCCGGGACCGATCGGGTGCTGGCGGGGCTGATCGACATGCGCCTGCCGCTGACCTTCAGCCTAGATGACTGCGCCCTGATCGCGCGCATCCTGCGGGCCGAGGCCGGGGCGGTCCATCAGGCACCCTGAGGACGCCGCGGGCAGGTTGCCGCGCCGTCCTTCCCGCGAAACCTTTCCCAAGGTGATATGCGCGTGCCGCGCCCGTCCTGCCGCGTGGGCAGGATATCCGGCGGGCACAGGCGCGGCGGGGCGGGGTTGGCGCCGCCCCCGGGGTCGCTTATTGCAGATAGGGCATCGGATCGACGCTGCTGAAGCCCTTGCGCACCTCGAAATGCACGAAGGACGGACTGCCCTTGCGCACCACCGCGATGGTCTGGCCGCGCCGGATCTTCTCGCCCTTCTTCACCTTGATACGGTCGATATTGGCATAGACCGTCAGCAGGTTGTCGGCGTGGCGCACGACCATCACCGGGACCCGGTCGACATCCTTGGTGATCGCCGCGACCGTGCCGCTGTCGGCGGCATGGACCGCGGTGCCCGCCGGGGCCGAGATGTCGATGCCGTCGGATTTGCCCTTCACATAGCCGCGGATGATCTTGCCCTGAACCGGCATGTCGAACTTCGCCGAAGAGGCCTTGGTGCGGTCCTTGCCGAGATCGGGCGAGGGTGGAACCTTGGGGCCGGGCCCGGCGGCGGCCGGCGGGCTGCCGGCGGGCAGCGGCCGCGATGCGGAAGGCGGCTGCGGCACCGGCGTCAGCTGCCCCGGAGGCGAGACCGCGGTGGTCGCGATCGCGCTCCCCGCGGCGGCACTGGCGCCGGCGGAAGTGGCGTTGCGTTTGGGCACCGGGATCAGCAGGATCTGCCCGACCCGCACGTCAAGGTTGGCATCGAGGCCGTTCCAGTCAGCCAGCGACTTGACGGGCACGTTGTAAAGCCGGGCGATGGAATAAGCGGTCTCGCCAGGGCGCACCTTGTGACGCAGCGGCTGTTGGCCCGACTGGATCACCGGTTGAGTGCTGCGGGCCGACGGCGGATTTTCGCCTTGCGAACGGTCGATTGCATTGTTGGCGAGCGCCGTGATGTTGATCTGGCCGCTGCCGCCCACCTGGTTGCCGACCTGCTGGCCCGAGACGCCCGCCGCGCCGCCGCCCGCGGCGTAGGCACCGGTCGCGGCCGAAGGTTCAGCCACCCGGGTTGGCAATGCAAGCACTTCACCGCCACGCAGCGCCACGTTCGGCGAGATGCCGTTGTAGCGCGCCAACTCGCCCGGATTGATGCCGATGCGGCTTGCGATGCTCATCACCGTATCGCCCTCGCGGGCCACCACGACCTGGTAGCCGGGGTAGGAGATGATGCCGCGGTTGTCGGGCCGGGGCCGCTTGGCCATCGCCGCGCGTACCGCGCCCGATGTGTCGAACCCGTTGCCGTGGCTGCGCAAATCCCAGTCAAAGCCATCGGTGCAGGCGCTTAGGCCCGCGACGGCCAGGCACAGCACCAGCGGGCGGGTCAGCGGAAATCGCTTGGTCATCAATCTGCCTCTTGCCTAGGCCCGGACGCTGCCGGGCTGCCCTTATCAACACCGCCCCAAGGGTCGGCCTAGTCCTGCCCGAGCCCTCCGACCAGCGGCACGAAGCGCACGGGGCGAAGCTCGTCATACTCCAGCCCGTCCTCGGTTCGCGTCACGCGGATCAGGCTTTGCACCGCGTCGGATTGTCCGACCGGCAGCACCATGATACCGCCCACGCGCAACTGGGCCAAGAGGGGCCCCGGAGGGTCCTCGGCCGCCGCGGTCACGAGGATGCGATCGAAGGGCGCCTGATCGGGCAAGCCAAAGCTTCCGTCGGCTGTCATCGCCGTGATGTTGGTCAGGCCGAGCGTGTCGAAGACCTCTTGTGCTTCCTGCACCAGTCGGCGGTGTCGGTCAACGGTATAGACACGGCGGCACAGAAGGCTGAGCACCGCGGCCTGATAGCCCGATCCGGTACCGACCTCGAGCACCTTGTCGCGCGGGCCCACCTGCAGCGCCTGGGTCATCAGCCCAACAACCGAGGGCTGGCTGATGGTCTGGCCGCAGGTGATCGGCAGCGGCATGTCCTCATAGGCGCGGTTGGCGAACAGGCCGCGGACAAAGGCGGCGCGGTCGATCTTTTCCATGGCCGAAAGCGTGCGCGCATCGGTCACCCCCTTGGAGCGCAGCGCGTAGACGAAGCGCATCTGACGCTCGGCCAGGCTTTCGGCCTGGTCGCCGTCGCGGTCCGTGGAAGGATCGTCCTCGGCGTTCATCCGGGTAACTCCGCCTCCAGCCGGGCGCGCAGATCGCTGATCAAGTCGTGCGCCGTCAGATCCGCGCGCATCGGCGTGACCGAGACAAAGCCCGCCAGGTTCGCCTCGACATCGGTGCCGGGGGCGGTCGGCAGGTGCTGCGGCCCGCCCTTGATCCACAGAAACCGGCGCCCGGCGGGGGAATGCTGCGGCTCGACGGTGAACCGCGTATCCTGGCGAAAGCCCTGCTGCACCACCCGCGTGCCGCGCACGGCGGCGGCGCTGACCGGCGGGAAATTCACGTTGAAGAAGGTCCGGTAGGGGCCGGACTGCCAATCGGCATGATCGAGAAGCCCGCGCACCACGACGGCGCCATGAACGGCGGCGGCCTCGAAGGGGTTCTCGGCGTGGTAATTGTCGGGCCCCAGGAATTGCGACAGCGCGATCGCGGGCACGCCTTGCAAGGCGGCCTCCATCGCGCCACCGATGGTACCGGAATAAAGCGTGTTCTCGGCCGCGTTGTTGCCCCGGTTCACGCCCGAAAGCACCAGATCGGGCAGGTCGCCATCCAGCACGTCATGCAATCCCGCCAGCACGCAATCGGCGGGCGAACCCTCGGCGGCGAAACGGCGTGGGCCCAGTTCGGCGATCATCATCGGCTTGGTGTAGCTGATGCAATGGCCGACGCCGGATTGCTCGAACGCGGGGGCAACGGTCCAGACCTCGCCGTCGCCGGCGATCTGGGTGGCGATGTCGTGCAGCACCTGCAACCCCGGTGCGTTGATCCCGTCGTCATTGGTGATGAGAATGCGCATGCTTCGCCCCGGTCGTTGCATGCCCTGATTAGTTCAGCCCGACGCAGGCGTAAACCCGTGCGGGCGGGCCGGCGCGCTTTTGCTTTCCACCGCGGCGCTTGGGTCGCTTTTGTCGCCGCTACGGGTGGTGGGGCGGCAAGCACGGGCAGGCAATACTTCCGGCCGGGAAGGTGCCTGGCGCGGACCCGTCGCTTTGCGATGAAGATATCCTTGGCGGCGGCGCGGCGCCAGAAAGGGCTGGGGGCCAGACCCTTTCGCCACACCGCAACGGTCGTGACGCGGTCAAAAAAAAGCGGCGGTGCCAGGGAGGAGGAGAGGCACCGCCGCGCTATACGATCGGCCCAGGGAGGAGGAGAGGGCCTTTCGTAACCGTTCGGGATCCGGTGGATCCCTGATGAGGGGGCGGCGGTGCCAGGGAGGAGGAGAAGCACCGCCGCGTTATACGATCGGCCCAGGGAGGAGGAGAGGGCCTTTCGTAACTGTTGGGGCGGGCGCTTTCGGGCGCGGGCCCCGGGAAGAAAAGTGCGGCGACATCAGGGAGGAGGAGAGATGTCGCCGCGAGATTTGGAAGGCTCAGGGAGGAGGAGAGAGCCTTCCTAGGAACCTCGTCAAACTTTGTTCGCGGCCTCCAGCGCGATCCGCCTGATCATCGAACGATGCAATCCCAGGTCCGCGAGGTCGCGGTCGCTCAGGGCACTCAGTTCGTTCAGCGTGGTGCGGTAGATCCGGCGGCGCTCTAGCGCGGCGCGGAGTTGAGATTTCAGAAGGCCCAGCCGCCCGCTACGGGCGCCGTCGGCCACATGGGTCATGCTCAGACTTGCCATCGTTTCGTCTTTCGGTTTGTGTTCGCGTCGTTGAGATCAAAATAGGTGTTTGCTGCGGATGCACAATCCCGCCGTTGCGAAATGCTGCCATGCAGCAAGTGCATAACTGTTGCTGACCTATTCGACGCCACCTTTTCCGGGTTCTTGCGCATTATTGCGTCGCTTTTGAAACCCGACCCTTGCCCTCGCGGCAAAACGCGACAAGGTATGCGCTGCTTGGAATATGAAAGGAAGCCTGTCATGGCGGTCACCCGCGAAGCCGTGCTTGAAGCACTCAAGGCCTTGTCATTTCCGGATGGCAGCAATCCGGTGTCGCGCGATCTGGTGCGGGCGTTGACGGTTGATGGGGCCAATGTCCGATTCGTTTTCGAGGCCCCCAGCGCCGAGGCCGCGCGCGCGATGGAGGCACTGCGCGACATCGCCGAAAAGCAGGTCGCGCAGCTGCCCGGGGTGGAAAAGGTGACCGTCGCGCTGACCGCGCCCACGGCACCGGCGGGGCAGTCGGCGGCCGGCGCCGGCACGGGGGCGCCGCCCAAGCTGCGGGTCGGCGGCCACCCGACCCCGCAAGAGGGCGGCCCGCAGGCGGTGCCCGGCGTCGACCGCATCCTGGTGGTCGCCTCGGGCAAGGGCGGGGTCGGCAAGTCCACCGTCTCGGCCAACCTGGCGGTCGCGCTGGCGCGGCAGGGGCGGCGCGTGGGCCTGCTTGACGCCGATATCTACGGCCCCTCGCAGCCGCGCATGATGGGGGTCAGCGCGCGCCCCGACTCGCCCGATGGCGAGACGATCGTGCCGCTGAAGGCCCATGGCGTGACGATGATGTCGATCGGGCTTATGGTGGCGCCGGAAACCGCGCTGGTCTGGCGCGGGCCGATGCTGATGGGGGCATTGCAGCAGCTGCTGAACAAGGTGCAATGGGGCAGGTTGGACGTCCTGATCATCGACCTTCCGCCCGGCACCGGTGACGTGCAGCTGACGCTTGGTCAGCGCACCATCATGACCGGGGCGATCGTCGTGTCGACGCCGCAGGACGTGGCGCTTCTGGACGCGCGCAAGGCGATCGACATGTTCGACAAGCTGAAGACCCCGATTCTGGGCCTGATCGAGAACATGTCCACCTATGTCTGCCCCAACTGCGGTCACGAAGAGCACCTCTTCGGCCATGGCGGCGTCGCGGCCGAGGCGAAGAAGATGGGCGTGCCGCTTCTGGCGGAACTGCCGCTTAGCCTCGATGTGCGGATCGCGGGCGATGCCGGCGCGCCGGTGGCGACAGGCGAGGGGCCGGCGGCCGATGCCTATATGACGCTGGCGAAGCGGCTGGTCGACGAAGGCAAGGCCTGATCCCCGCCCTCGGCCCCCGCGCGGGGGCCGGGGCGGTGCAAGCGGAGATTTCCCCTGAAGACCCCGACGCAGCATCGTCGGGGTCTTTTCGTGTCGTGGGGCGCACGGGAAATCATGGGAGTATCCGGTTTCGCGATGCGTCTTCGGGCCGCAAGCCCGAATCAATGAGCCGTGATGCCCTGTGTTCTTTGGCTCCAGGCCTGTGAACATGGAAAATCAAAGCGCAGAGATTTTGGTCTGGACTGTGACAAATTAGCAATTATTTGAAATCTGGCGGGATATCATGGAACCCTGCGAAAGCGAAGTCATGTGTCCCATATGTTGTGGTTGATTCTCTGGATGTTACTACCCGTGTGTCGCTAACCTCATATTTCGGTGAGGGCCATATTCGATCTTGCGGTGTTTGCCTGCAGATCGCGGGCTTGTTTCAAGCAGAAAACCATTGCGTCCCATGAAGTACCATGTCATCCCTGTAACCACGATGAGACGGCCAACAGATGGGGCGCTCTAGACCCCGAAAAAGGCAACCAAGCAGGTTTCATACAGGCAGCCGCTTTCATCGAACTGAAGAGATCCGGCGCGCAGGCGAGCAGACATCCCCCCAGGTGGCGTGCGCAGCCGGACAACCCAGAGATGGGACGAGGGCGGCGGATCGGGCAGTGGCAGCAGCCCGACCGCCGTTTTCCGTTCAGCCGGGGCCGGGTCGGGACAATGTGAAGGGGCGCGAGCAGGTGGCGCGCAAGTTCGTAGGCAGATTCGAGCAGAAGGTGGACGGCAAGGGCCGGGTTTCCATCCCGGCCTCGTTTCGCCGCGTGATCGAGACCTCCGATCCCGCCTGGACCCCCGGCGCCCGCCCCACGCTCAACATCGCTTACGGAGAGGACGGTCGCCCCTATCTTGAGGGGTATTCGGTCGAGGGCCTTTCCGAGATGCACGACCAGATCGACCAGCTTCCCCCGGGATCCGATGCGCGCGAGGTCATGGAAGACCTCTATTATTCCTGCGTGCAGGAATTCGCGGTCGATGACGACGGCCGCATCGTGCTGTCGAAGGATCTGCGCGACCGCATCGGCATCGACGGCGAGGCGCTGTTCCTGGCCAAGGGCAACCGCTTCGAGATCTGGGCGCCCGAGGTGCACAAGACCCGCCGCGCCAGCCGGACCCGCGAATTCCTGGCCAGTCAGGGTGAGGATTTCAACCCGCACGCGCTGCTGGCCGCCGCGAAAGGGCAGGGATGATGGAGGCGCCGTCCTCCGCCCCGCATGTCCCCGTTCTTCTGCGTCCCCTGCTTGCGGCCGTGGCCCCGGTCTCTGGGGTGTGGATCGACGGCACCTTCGGCGCGGGCGGCTATGCGCGCGGCCTTCTGGATGCCGGCGCCGATCTGGTGATCGGCATCGACCGCGACCCCCTGGCGCTGGAAATGGCGCAGGCCTGGGCGGGCGAGTATGCCGGACGGCTGCGGCTGGAGCACGGCACCTTTTCGCAGATGGACGAATTGGCGGGCGCGCAGGTCGAGGGCGTGGTGCTGGATCTTGGCGTGTCGTCGATGCAGTTGGACCGGGCCGAGCGCGGCTTTTCCTTCCTGCGCGACGGCCCGCTTGACATGCGCATGAGCCAGCAGGGCCCCTCGGCCGCCGATCTTGTCGCGACCCTGCCCGAAGCCGAACTGGCCGACATATTGTATCATTTCGGAGAAGAGCGCGCCTCGCGCCGGATCGCCCGGGCGATCGTTGCGGCCCGCACCGAGGCGGACATAAAGACCACGCTGCAACTGGCTGGCATCGTTGAGAAATGTCTGCCCAGACCCAAGCCGGGGCAAAGCCATCCCGCGACACGCTCGTTTCAGGCGATCCGGATCGCGGTGAATGCCGAATTCGACGAACTGGTCGAAGGGCTGGAGGCCGCCGAACGTGCCCTGAAACCCGGCGGACGGCTGGCGGTGGTAACCTTCCATTCGCTCGAGGACCGGATCGTCAAGCGCTTCTTCCAGTTGCGCGCGGGTCAGGCGGGCAATGCCAACCGCTATGCGCCCCAGCCCGAAGAGGTCGCGCCGCGCTTCACCCTGACGACGCGCCGCGCGGTGGCCCCGGACGACGGCGAGATGGCCGAAAATCCACGCGCGCGCTCGGCCAAGCTGCGGGTCGCGACGCGCACCGAGGCACCGGCCGGGACGGTCGATCGCAGCCGTCTGGGCCTGCCGGGCGTCTCGCGCGCCGACACGGCCCGGACCGGCAGAAAGGGACGGGGCTGATGCGCAATCTTCTTTACGCGCTCACGGCGTTGGCGGTGATGGGCCTGGTCTTCTGGGCCTACCGAGAGAACTACGGCACCCAGAAGGCGTTGAAGCAGGTCGCCAAGCTTCAGACCGAGATCGCCGGCCTGAAGGAAAACCTTGGCATGCAGCGCGCGGAATGGGCCTTTCTCAACCGCCCCTCGCGGCTGCACCAGCTGGCGCTGTTGAACTTCGACAAGTTGAAGCTGGTACCGATGAGCCCCAGTCAGTTTGGCGATGTCAGCCAGATCCCCTTCGCGCCGCCACCGGCCGCCGATCCAGCGGGCAGCCCCGGCATGGCGGCCGGCGCGGACCCCGCGGCCAAGACCGCCCATCCCGCGGCGGCGGGCGGCGGGCGCACGGCGCTTAATACCCCCCTCGCGAAGCCAGGCCAGAAACGATGACCCGCACTCCCCTCCGTCCGCTGGCACGCATTCTTTCCGCCCGGGCCAGGGGCGAGAACCCCGATGCGATCGAGCGCGAGAATATCCGCGCCCGGCACGAGCAGATGCGCGACCGCCAGCGCCTACGCGCAGAGGGGCGCCTGCTGGTGATGTGCGGCTTCTTCTTCATGGCCTTCGTGGCCGTCGCACTGCAGATGGAGATGGTCTCGTCCTCGGATCCGACCGAGCCGCGCGCCGCAAACGCGGGCAGCGGCGCGGCGGCGGTGGATGCGCGGATCCTGAACCAGCGCGCCGATATCGTGGACCGCAACGGCAACATCCTGGCCACCAACATGGCCACCTATTCGCTTTACGCCCAGCCCCAGCAGATGATTGATCCGGTCCGCGTGGCCAAGGATCTGAAGAAGATCTTTCCGGAACTGGACGAGGCGCGCATGGAGCGCCAGTTCACCGGCAAGCGCACCTTCGTATGGATCCGCAAGCAGCTGTCGCCCGAGCAGATGCAGAAGGTGCATGACATCGGATCTCCGGGGCTGCTGTTCGGCCCGCGCGAGATGCGGCTTTATCCCAACGGGGATCTGGCATCGCATATCCTGGGCGGCGTGCGCTACGGGCGCGAGGGCGTGGATTCGGCTGAACTGGTCGGCGTCGCCGGCATCGAGAAGGTCTATGACAAATGGCTGCGCGACCCGGCCAACGGCGGCAAGCAACTGGTGCTGTCGCTGGACCTGACGGCCGAGGCCACGGTGCGCGAAGTGCTGCAGACCGGCATGAAGATGATGAATGCCAAGGGCGCCGCCGCGATCTTGATGAACGCCAACACCGGCGAGATCGTGGCGATGACCTCGCTGCCGGATTTCAATCCCAACCGCCGCCCGGCGCCGCTGCCCAGCGTGCATCCGGGCGACTCGCCGCTGTTCAACCGCGCGGTTCAGGGGCTTTACGAACTGGGGTCCACCTTCAAGCTGTTCGCCCTGGCGCAGGCGCTGCAACTGGGGCTGGTCACGCCCGACACGGTGATCGACACCAAGCCGTTCCGCATCGGCGGCTTCCTGATCCACGATTTCCACAATTACGGCAGCAAGCTGAGCGTCACCAAGATCATGGTCGAAAGCTCGAACATCGGCGCGGCGCGGATCGCCCAGATGATCGGGCCGCAAAAGCAGGAGGCCTTCCTGAAGACGCTGGGCCTGCTGTCGCCGACCCATGTGCAGCTGATCGAGGCCGAAGGTGCCAAGCCCTTGGCGCCGCCGAAATGGACCGATGTTGCCTCGACCACCATCGCCTATGGCCACGGGCTGGCGGTCAGCCCGTTGAACCTGGCCGTGGCCTATGCCTCCATCCTGAACGGGGGGCACCGGGTCTATGCCTCGCTGGTCAAGACCGATCACCCGAAGATCGGCCCGCAGATCGTGTCGCCGCAGGTGTCGGCCACCGCCCGCGCGATCTTGCGCAAGGTGGTGACCGATGGCACCGCCACGATGGCCAACGTCAAGGGATATGAGGTGGCCGGCAAGACCGGTACCGCCGACAAGCCCGACCCGCAGGGCGGTTACTATCACGACAAGGTGGTTTCCACCTTCGCCGGTGCCTTTCCGGCCAACGACCCTAAATATGTGCTGGTGGTGATGCTGGACGAACCCTCGGACAACATCGGCAGCCACCCCAAGCGCACCGCCGGTTGGACGGCCGTGCCGGTGGCCGCCGAGATCATCCGTCGCGTCGCGCCGTTGCTGGGGATGCGGCCGCAAGTTGAAACCGCCTCGCTGAATGGCTTAAAGCTCGCCCAGAACTGAGCGCAGCCGGAAAGGGCCCTGCGATGGCGGCACAAGACACCACGAAAAGCCTGGCCCAGCTGGGGCTGACGGCGCGCGGCGGCCGCGAGGTGGCGATCACCGGCCTGGCCGTCGACAGCCGAATCGTCGCCGCGGGGAACCTCTTTGCCGCGTTGCCCGGTTCCCGGGCGCATGGGATCGCGTTTCTGGACAAGGCGCTGGCCCAGGGCGCGGCCGCGGTGCTGACCGATGCGCAGGGCGCGCGCCAGGCCGCAAAGGCGCTGGAAGCGGCCGACATCCCCGCCGTCGTGGCCGAGGATCCGCGCCAGGCCCTGGCGATGGCCGCGGCGCTGTGGTTCGGCGCCCAGCCCAGGGTGATGGTCGCGGTGACCGGCACCAATGGCAAGACCAGCGTGGCAAGTTTCACCCGTCAGATCTGGAACGAGCTGGGGCTGATGGCGATCAACCTCGGCACCACGGGGGTCGAGGGAAGCTGGACCGCGCCGCTGCACCACACCACGCCCGAGCCGATCACCCTGCACCGCGCGCTGGCCGCGGCGGCCGAGGCCGGCGTCACCCATGCGGCGATGGAGGCATCGTCGCACGGGCTGGACCAGCGCCGGCTGGACGGGGTGCATCTGGTCGCGGCGGGGTTCACCAATTTCACCCAGGACCATCTGGATTATCACGCCACCTTCGAGGCCTATTTCGCCGCCAAGGCGGGGCTTTTCGACCGGGTGCTGCCCGAGGACGGCACGGCGGTGATAAATGTCGACGACAGGCGCGGGGTCGAGATGCGCCAGGTCGCCAAGCTGCGCGGCCAGGGGGTCCTGAACGTCGGCCGCACCGAGGGCTGCGAACTGCGCATCCTGAACCAGCGCTTCGACGCCACCGGCCAGGACCTGCGCTTTTCCTGGCGCGGCGAGGCGCATCAGGTGCGGCTGGGCCTGATCGGCGGCTTCCAGGCCGAGAACGTGATGCTGGCCGCGGGCCTTGCCATCGCCAGCGGCGAGCCGCCCGAGGCGGTGTTCGACGTGCTGCCGCGCCTGATCACGGTGCGCGGCCGGATGCAGCATGTGGCGACGCGCGCCAGCGGTGCTCCGGTTTTTGTCGATTACGCCCATACGCCCGACGCGGTGCAAACCGCGCTGAAGGCGCTGCGCCCGCATGTGATGGGGCGGCTCGTGGTGGTGATGGGGGCGGGGGGCGACCGCGACCGCAGCAAGCGGCCGCTGATGGGAAAGGCCGCGGCCGAGAACGCCGACATGGTGATCGTGACCGACGACAACCCCCGTTCGGAAGACCCGGCCACGATCCGCGCGGCGATCCTGGCGGCCTGTCCGGGCGCGCTGGAGGTCGGTGACCGGGCCGAGGCGATCCTGCGTGGCGTCGATGCGCTGGGGCCGGGCGATGCGCTCTTGATCGCCGGCAAGGGCCATGAAAGCGGCCAGACCGTCGGCGACATGGTCTATCCGTTCGACGACGCCGAGCAGGCCAGCGTCGCGGTCGCCGCGCTGGAAGGAAAGCTGGCATGAGCGTGCTTTGGACCGCCGCCGAGGCCGCCGCCGCCACCCAGGGCCGGGCGACCCGCGACTTCGCCGCGACGGGGGTGTCGATCGACACCCGGACGCTGGCGCCGGGCGATCTGTTCGTGGCGCTGAAGGACATTCGCGACGGCCATGACTTCGTGGCCCAGGCGCTGGAAAGGGGCGCCGCGGCCGCGCTGGTCAGCCGTATCCCCGAGGGCGTGCCCGAGGACGCGCCGCTGTTGATCGTCGACGACGTTCTGGCGGCGCTGGAACGGCTGGGCGCGGCGGCACGGGCGCGCGCGCGGGCGCGGGTCGTCGGGGTGACCGGTTCGGTCGGCAAGACCTCGACCAAGGAGATGCTGCGCGCGGTCCTGGGCGGGCAGGGCCATGTCCATGCCGCCGAGGCCAGTTACAACAACCATTGGGGCGTGCCGCTGACCCTGGCACGGATGCCGGCGGAATGCGATTTCGCGGTGATCGAGATCGGCATGAACCACCCCGGAGAGATCGCCCCCCTCGCCCGTCTGGCGCGGCCGCATGTGGCGATGATCACCACCGTGGCCGCGGCGCATCTTGAGGCTTTCGAAAGCATCGCGGGCATCGCCCAGGAAAAGGCCGCGATCCTTCAGGGGCTAGAACCCGGCGGAACCGCGGTGCTGCCCGCCGATCTGGCGGTGACCCCGATTCTGACGGCGGCCGCCGGAACGCAGAGCGCCGCGATTACCCTGTTCGGCGCCGATGAGACGGCCGATTTTCGGCTGCAGGAAGCCCGCGTCAGCCGTGACGCCACGGTGGTGCGGGCCTTGGCGCGCGGTGCGCCGCTGCTGTTCAAGGTCCGCTCTGCCGGGCGTCATTTCGCCCAGAACGCCCTGGGCGCGCTGGCGGTGGCCGAGGCCCTGGGCCTTGATCTGGCCGTCGCGGCGCTGGACATCGGGCACTGGCAGCCGCCGGCGGGGCGCGGCCTGCGCGAGCGGATCGTGATGGATGTGGTCCAGGACCAGATGGCCTTTGACCTGATCGACGACGCCTTCAACGCCAACCCTGCCTCGGTGGCGGCGGCGCTGGACGTGCTGATCGCCGCCGAGCCCGAGCACGGCATCGGCCGCGTGACCGAGGGCCGCCGCATCGCCATTCTCGGCGACATGCTGGAACTGGGCCCCGAGGAAGAGTTGCTGCACCTGGCGATCGCCCGCCACCCGGGGCTGGACGCGATCCACGCGATCCATTGCGTAGGCCCCCGGATGCGCGGCCTGTGGTCGGCGCTGCCGCGCGGCCAGCGCGGCGAATGGCACGCTTCGGCCGCCGATCTGGCGGCGCGGGCGCATCATCTGGTCGACGCCGGCGATGTCGTGCTGGTGAAGGGCTCGAAGGGCTCGAAGGTCAGCCTTGTGGTTGACGCGCTGCGCAAATTGCGCCAAGCGGACGCCACCCCAAGCCAAGGACCCCTCTGAATGCTCTACTGGCTGAGCGCCTTCTCGCATGGCGGCGATATCTTCAACCTGTTTCGCTACATAACCTTCAGGGCGGGCGGCGCGTTTTTTACCGCGCTGATCTTCGGCTTCCTGTTCGGGCGTCCACTGATCGACTTTCTGCGCCTGCGCCAGAAGAAGGGTCAGCCGATCCGCGACGACGGCCCCCAGACCCATTTCGCCAAGGCCGGCACGCCCACGATGGGCGGCGTGCTGATCCTGGGCGCTGTGGTGGTGTCGACGCTGCTTTGGGCGCGGCTTGACGTGATCTATGTCTGGCTGGTGATGGGCGTGACGCTGAGCTTCGGCCTGATCGGTTTCGCCGACGACTGGCAGAAGGTGACCAAGAACAATACCAAGGGTGTGTCCAGCCGGGTGCGCTTCCTGCTGGGCCTGGCCATCGCGGCGGTGGCGACGGCGGTGGTGATGTGGGTGCAACCCCCTGCATTGTCGGCGGATCTGGCGGTGCCGGTCTTCAAGCGGGTGCTGATCCATCTGGGCTATTTCTACATCCCCTTCGGAATGATCGTGATCGTCGGATCGGCCAATGCGGTGAACCTGACCGACGGGCTGGATGGGTTGGCGGTGATGCCGGTGATGATCGCCGCCGGTACCCTGGGCGTGATCGCCTATGTGGTGGGCAACGCGAATTTCGCCAACTACCTGGATCTGCATTTCGTGCCCGGCACCGGCGAGCTGCTGGTCTTCGTCGCCGGGCTGATCGGCGGCGGCCTGGGCTTTTTGTGGTACAACGCGCCGCCCGCGGCCGTATTCATGGGCGACACCGGCAGCCTGGCCTTGGGCGGCGCGCTGGGCGCCATCGCGGTGGCCACCAAGCATGAGATCGTCCTGGCCATCGTCGGCGGGCTATTCGTGGTCGAGGCGCTGTCGGTCATTATCCAGGTGCTCTATTTCAAGCGCACCGGCAAACGTGTCTTCCTGATGGCGCCGATCCATCATCACTTCGAGAAGAAGGGCTGGGCCGAACCGCAGATCGTCATCCGCTTCTGGATCATCTCGCTGATCCTGGCGCTGATCGGGTTGGCGACGCTGAAGCTGCGTTGACAGGGTTTCGCCACGGGCTATGCTTGGCCGGTCCGGTCCGGTCCAGGCCGCGGATCGCGGCGCGCCACGGCGAATGTGAGGCTTTCATGACGGGTGCGCAACGAATAGGCATGCGCCATCTTGTGCACACACTTTCTGCGGAAAAAGCGATGCGCTGTTGCGACACTTTGCGCTTTCGTTTCGTCGGCCTCTGGTCTTTCGAGGACCGGAGGCGACAGTGCGCCCGCATCTGTAATAGTGGCAATCTGTAGCCATTCCTTATCCGAAAGGTTTCGAAGTGCATAGTGATCCGGAATTCGGGGATGACAAGTTTACCCACGCGAGAGCGGTGGTGGCGGCCTCCGAATTCAATCAGGCGGTGCTTGATACCGTTGCCGACGGCATTATCACCATCAGCGGTGACGGCCGCATCCGGTCGTTCAACAAGGCCTCCGAAAGGATCTTCGGCTATCGCGCGTCCGAGGTCGTGGGCAAGAATGTCGCGCTGCTGATGCCGCAATCCTATGCGATGCGACACGACCGCTATCTTGCCGCCTATGCCGCCAGCGGCCAGAGCAAGGTGATCAACGAGCGCCCCGAGCTGGAAGGCAAGCGCAAGTCGGGCGATCTGTTCCCGATCGAGGTCAGTGTGACCGAGGTCAGCCACGCGGGCGAGCCGATCTTCGTCGGCGTGATCCGCGACATCACCGATCGCAAGCGCATGGACCGGATGAAGGCGGAATTCATCTCGACCGTCAGCCATGAATTGCGCACCCCGCTGACCTCGATCTCGGGGGCGTTGTCGCTGATGCGCAGCAATGCGCTGGGCGGATTGCCGCCGAAGATCGAACACCTGGTCGAGATCGCCCTGCGCAATTGCACGCGGCTGTCGGCGCTGGTCAACGACCTGCTCGACATCGAGAAGCTGTCGAGCGGCAAGGTCACCTATCAGATGGAATTCTGGCGGGTCGAGAAACTGGTCTCGGACGCGGTCGACGACAACATCGGTTTCGGCGAGACCTTCGATGTGAAGATCCTGGCCGAACTGAACGGGTCCGAGCACGAGATCTATGTCGATCGTCAGCGTTTCCTTCAGATCCTTGGCAATTTCATCTCGAACGCGGTGAAGTTCTCGCCCAAGGGCAATTCGGTCCGGCTGCGCGTCAGCTACACCAACGCGGCGGCGCGGATCCTGGTCATCGACCAGGGAAGCGGCATCGCCAAGGAAAAGCACGACCGGCTGTTCAAGCGGTTCTCGCAGGTGGATTCCTCCGATATCCGCAAGGCCGGCGGCACCGGTCTGGGCCTGGCGATCACCAAGGAGCTGGCCGAACAGATGGGCGGCAAGACCGGGTTCGATTCCGAACTGGGGCAGGGCTCGACCTTCTGGGTCGAATTCCCGTTGGTGTCGCGCGACAAGGTCGCCGTGCTGAAGCCGCGCTGAAGCGCGCGTTGGGCGGGCAGGGACACGGGCCCTGTCGCCCGCCGCTGCTGCCGCCAGTGGCGCTCCAACCGCTTGCTGCGGCGCCCTTTCGCCGGCACGTCGGGCGAGGTGCGCTGCTTGCTGTTGGCCAAGATCCGTCCCGGCCGGGCGTTCGGGGGCAAGAGGGCGCAAAACCTCGACGGCCAAGCGTGGCCCTTGCGCTTGGGGATGGCTCCGGGGCAAGTTCCGGCCCGAACTTTTGGGGGCGCAGATGATTCCGGTCAGGGGATACGGGGGGCAGCGGGTCGCGGTGCTGGGGCTGGGGCGTTCGGGCCTGGCCGCGGCGCGGGCGCTGAAGGCGGGCGGCGCCGAGCCGCTGGTTTGGGATGACAGCCCCGAGGCCCGCGCCAAGGCCGAGGCAGAGGGCCTGGCCCTTCACGACCTGACCCGGGCCCGCGCGTTCGAGGGCGTTGCCGCGCTGATCGTGAGCCCGGGCATCCCGCATCTCTATCCCGCGCCCAACCCGATCGTCGCCCACGCCTTGGCCGAGGGGATCCCGGTCGACAACGACATCGGGCTGTTCTTCCGCTCCTTCGCGACACCGGAATGGAACCGCTTCGACCAGCCGCCCAAGGTGATCGCGGTGACCGGCTCGAACGGGAAATCCACCACCACGGCGCTGATCCATCATGTCCTGCAGGTCGCGGGGCGGCCGGTGCAGATGGCCGGCAACATCGGCCGCGGGGTGCTGGATCTGGACCCCGCCGGCGATGGCGCGGTGGTGGTGCTGGAACTCAGCTCCTACCAGACCGAACTGGCGCGCGCGCTGACCCCCGACATCGCCGTCTTCACCAACCTCTCGCCCGACCATCTGGACCGGCACCGCGGCCCGGGCGGCTATTTCGCGGCCAAGCGCCGGCTGTTCGCCGAGGGCGGACCCGACCGCGCGGTGATCGGGGTGGACGAGGTCGAGGGCCGGTTTCTGGCCAACCAGCTGTCCGAGGGGCCGGGGGACGACCGGGTGATCCGGGTCTCGTCGGGGACCAAGCTGGAGGGGCCGGGCTGGTCGGTCTTCGCGCGCAAGGGGTTCCTGGCGGAATGGCGCAAGGGGCGGCAGGTGGCCTCGATCGATCTGCGCGCCATCAAGGGGCTGCCCGGGGCGCACAACCATCAAAATGCCTGCGCGGCCCATGCGGCGGTGCGGTCCCTGGGCCTGGCGCCGAAGCTGATCGAGGAGGCCTTCCACAGCTTCGCCGGCCTGCCGCATCGCAGCCAGCTGGTGGCCGAACGCGGCGGCGTGCGTTTCGTGAACGATTCCAAGGCGACCAACGTGGACAGCGCGGCAAAGGCGCTGCAGGCCTTCCCGCGTATCCGCTGGATCGCCGGCGGTCTGGGCAAGGACGGCGGCATCGCGGCGCTGGCGCCGCATCTGGATCACGTGGTCAAGGCCTATCTGATCGGCCATTCGGCGCGCGATTTCGCGCTGCAGCTTGGCGATACCGCGCATGAGATCTGCGAGACCATGGAGGTCGCCGTTGCCCGCGCCGCGGCCGAGGCCGAGCCGGGCGACACCGTCCTTCTGGCCCCCGCCGCCGCGAGTTTCGACCAATATCCGAATTTCGAGAAACGGGGCGAGGATTTCACCGCCCGGGTGCAGGCCCTGGCCGCCGGATAGGACAGGTCCGGGGTCGGCTTCGGCCTGGGCGGGGCTGCGCGCAAAGCCGCGTGGTCGCGGCCTTTCTCCTAGCCAGCAAGCCGCCTATCGGCTAGACTTTGCGCCAGACCCGGCAAACGGGCGTTCTCGAGGCAGCAAGCGGTTTTCTCCGATGACGGAAATGGTCTATGGCGCCGTGCCGGCGCAGGCAGGCGAACCCGTTCTTCCCCGGTGGTGGCGGACGGTCGACAAATGGTCGCTGATGGCGGTGTTCCTGCTTTACGGCATGGGATTGCTGCTGGGCCTTGCGGCCTCGGTTCCGCTGGCCACGCGCAATGGCTTGCCGCCGTTCCATTACGTCGATCGCCAGGCGGTGTTCGGCGCGGTGTCGATGGTGGTGATGCTGCTGACCTCGACGCTGTCGCCCGATCGGGTGCGGCGGCTGGGGGTGGTGGCCTTCCTGTTTGCCTTCATCGCGCTTTCGCTGCTGCCGATCTTCGGGTCCGACTTCGGCAAGGGCGCCACGCGCTGGTTCTCGTTCGGCTTCATCACCGTGCAGCCTTCGGAATTCCTGAAACCGTTCTTCGTGATCCTCTGCGGCTGGCTGATGGCCGCCAGCCAGGAAATCAACGGCCCGCCGGGCAAGTCGATCTCCTTCGCGGTGGCGATCGTCGTTGTCGCCTTCCTGGCGGCCGAGCCCGATTTCGGCCAGTCGGCGCTGATCCTGTTCGCCTGGGGCGTGATGTATTTCGTCGCCGGGGCGCCGATCACCCTGCTGGCGACGGTGGGCGCCATGGTCGCCGGCGGCGGCATGATGGCCTATCAGTATTCCGACCATTTCGCGAAACGGATCAACGGCTATCTGGCCGCCGATGTCGATCCGCGCACCCAGATCGGCTATGCCACCAACGCGATCCAGGAAGGCGGCTTCTTCGGCGTCGGCGTCGGCAACGGTCAGGTGAAATGGTCGCTGCCCGATGCCCATACCGATTTCATCATCGCCGTCGCGGCCGAGGAATACGGCATGATCCTGGTCTTCGTGATCATCGCGCTTTACGCGGTCATCGTGATCCGGTCGCTGGCCCGCCTGATGCGCGAGCGCGATCCCTTCATCCGGCTGGCGGGAACGGGGCTTGCCTGCATCTTCGGGGTGCAGGCGATCGTCAACATGGGCGTGGCCTGCCGGCTGCTGCCCGCCAAGGGGATGACGCTGCCCTTCGTCAGCTACGGCGGATCTTCGATCATCGCGGCGGGGATCACCATGGGGATGCTTCTGGCCTTCACCCGCACGCGCCCGCAGGGCCAGATCGGTGACGTCCTGGGCCGGGGGCGCTGATGGCGGCGAAATCCCCGCTTCTTCTGATTGCGGCGGGTGGGACCGGCGGGCATATGTTCCCCGCCCAGGCGCTGGCCGAGGCGATGGTGCGCAAGGGCTGGCGGGTGCGGCTGTCCACCGACGCGCGAGGAGCGCGCTACGCCGGGGGCTTTCCCCATGTGGTCCAGGTCCGGCAGGTGTCTTCGGCCACTTTCGCACGGGGCGGCGCGCTGGCCCGCGCGGCGGTGCCGTTCCGTATCGCCGGTGGCATTCTGAAGGCGGTGTTCTCGATGCTGGCGGACCGGCCGCGCGTGGTGGTGGGCTTTGGCGGCTATCCGACAATTCCGGCGCTGTCGGCGGCCTGGCTTTTGCGGGTGCCGCGGATGATCCATGAACAGAACGGCGTGCTGGGGCGGGTGAACCGGATCTTCGCGCCTCGGGTCGAGGCGATCGCCTGCGGCACCTGGCCCACCACCCTGCCCGAGGGGGTGAAGGGCGTGCATACCGGCAACCCTGTGCGCCGCGCCGTGCGTGACCGCGCGGGCGCGGCCTATATCCCGCCCGGCGACTATCCGATGAGTCTGGTGGTGATCGGCGGCAGCCAGGGCGCGCGGATCCTGTCGGACGTGGTGCCCGCCGCGCTGGCGGCGCTGCCCGAGGGCCTGCGCGCCAATATCCGCGTCGCCCATCAGGCCCGGGACGAGGATCTGACCCGCGTGACCGAGGCCTATGAAGCCGCCGGCATCCGGGCCGAAGTACTGCCTTTCTTCCCGGACATCCCGCGTCGGTTTTCCGAGGCGCAGCTTGTCATCTCGCGCTCGGGCGCCTCTTCGGTGGCCGATATCGCGATCATCGGGCGGCCCTCGATCCTGATCCCCTTCGCCGCCGCGACCGGCGATCACCAGACGGCGAATGCGCGTGGGCTGGTTGACGCGCAGGCCGCGATCCTGATCCCCGAAAGTGCCCTTGACGCGCGGGCGCTGGCAGGGCAGATCGCCTCGATCCTGACCCAGCCCGACGCGGCCGAGATGATGGCACGCGGGGCGCTCTCCTATGCTCGGCCCGACGCCTGCGACCGGCTGGTCGAGATGGTCGAGGGCCTGGCCCTGGGCGCGGGCGGGCGGCTGAACAGCGAGGCAGAGACATGAACGCGGCGACGAAACTTCCCGGAGAGCTGGGCGCGATCCATTTCGTGGGCATCGGCGGTATCGGCATGTCGGGCATCGCCGAGGTGCTGCTGAACCTGGGCTACCGGGTGCAGGGATCCGACCTGCGCACCACGAAGATCACCGATCGGCTGACGACCCTGGGGGCCAAGGTCTTCGAGGGCCAGAAGGCCGAGAACGTGGCCGACGCCGAGGTGCTGGTGATTTCCTCGGCGATCAAGCCGGGCAACCCGGAACTGGAAGAGGCGCGGCGCCGCAAGCTGCCGGTGGTGCGCCGGGCCGAGATGCTGGCCGAACTGATGCGCCTGCGTTCGAACATCGCGGTCGCGGGGACGCATGGCAAGACCACGACGACCACGATGGTGGCGACCCTTCTGGACAAGGGCGGCTTTGATCCCACGGTGATCAACGGCGGCATCATCCACGCCTATGGTTCCAACGCGCGGGCGGGCGCGGGCGAATGGATGGTGGTCGAGGCCGACGAAAGCGACGGCTCGTTCAACCGCCTGCCGGCGACGATCGCGATCGTCACCAACATCGATCCCGAGCACATGGAACATTGGGGCAGTTTCGACAACCTGCGCCGCGGCTTCACCGATTTCGTCTCGAACATCCCGTTCTACGGGCTGGCGGTCTGCTGCACCGATCATGCCGAGGTGCAGGTGCTGGTCGGGCGGGTGACGGACCGGCGGGTGGTGACCTTCGGCTTCAACGCCCAGGCCGACGTGCGCGCGATCAACCTGCGCTATGAGAACGGGGTGGCGCATTTCGACATCGCCCTGAACGCCGAGGGCGCGGGGGGGGGCGAGGCCAGCCGGATCGAGGGCTGCACCCTGCCGATGCCGGGGGACCACAATGTTTCGAACTGTCTGGCGGCGGTGGCGGTGGCGCGGCATCTGGGCATGAAGAAGGACGAGATCCGCGACGCGCTGGCCAATTTCGGCGGCGTCAACCGGCGCTTCACCCGGGTCGGAGAGGTCGACGGCGTCACCATCATCGACGATTACGGCCATCACCCTGTCGAGATCGCCGCGGTGCTGAAGGCCGCGCGTCAGGCGACGCAGGGCCGGGTGATCGCGGTGCATCAGCCGCACCGCTATTCGCGTCTGCATTCTCTGTTCGACGACTTCTGCACCTGTTTCAACGAGGCCGATGTGGTCGCCATTGCCGAGGTCTATGCCGCCGGCGAAGACCCGATCGAGGGCGCCAGCCGTGACGATCTGGTCGCCGGGCTGATCGCCCATGGCCACCGCCACGCCCGTGCCATTCTGAACGAGGACGATCTGGTGCGGCTGGTGCGCGAACAGGCGCGGCCGGGCGACATGGTGGTCTGCCTTGGCGCGGGCACGATCTCGGCCTGGGCCCATGCGCTGCCGGAACTGCTGAAGGGCTAGGGGATGGCGGCGCCGCTGGTCTGGGGGATGATCTGGGTCGTCGTGGCGGCCTGTGTCGCCGCCCTGCCGCGCCGGTTCCATCCCTGGGGCGCGATCCCTTTGCTGATTACCGCTTTGCCGCTTGTGGTGCTGATCTACCGCAGCTCGGGGGTGCTATTCGGGTTGGTGGCGGTGGCGGTGCTGGTATCGGTCCTGCGCTATCCGCTGCTCTACCTTGGTCGCAGGATGTGGCTCCGGCTGACGGGGTAGGGGCTTCTCCTGCCCCTGCGGGGCGGGGTTTCGGTTTGCGGCGGCGGCAGCGGGGGCTCTGCCCCCTGCGCCCCCGGAGTATTGCCACCAAGATGAAGGCAAGGGGCGTTCTTTGCTTATCCCGTGGTCGCGATATCCAACGGGATCGGCGTCGAGGGGCCGTCGCCAATGGCGCTTGGACCGGTGGCGCAGCGATTGGTGGTTCCAAGCGACGATTTTGGCGAGAAGAAAGCCACCGGTACCGAGGCCGGCACTCGTGACGGCGCGGGCGCTTGGCAATTGAACCCGCGATGCCTGGTTCCATGGCACCCCGGCATTGCCCCTATGCCGTGGGCTTCCTAAGGTGCGCCCGACGAAGCCGGAGGACAGATGATGACGGAGCAACTCAACTGGGGCATTCTGAGCGCGGCCAAGATCGCGCGTGAATTCGTGGCCCCCGCGATCCATGCTTCGGCGCGGGGCCGCATCGCCGCCGTCGCCAGCCGCACCCCCGGCAAGGCCGAGGCGCTGGCCGCGCCCTATGGCCCGGTCGCCATCCACCACGATTACCAGGCCCTTCTGGCGGATCCCGGGGTCGATGCCGTCTATATAGGCCTGCCGAACGCCGCCCATGTGGAATGGACCGAGAAGGCCCTGCGCGCCGGCAAGCATGTGCTTTGCGAAAAGCCCCTCGCCCTCACGGCCGCGGAGATCGAGGCCCTGATCCGCACCCGCGACGAGACCGGCCGCTTCGCCGCCGAGGCCTTCATGGTCACCCATCATCCGCAATGGCTGCGGGTGCGCGAACTGGTCGCGAGCCACGAGATCGGGCGGCTGGTCGGGGTGCAGGGCGGGTTCTCGTTCTACAACGACGACCCCGGCAACATCCGCAACGACGCCGCCCAGGGCGGCGGCGCGCTGCGCGATATCGGGGTCTATCCCGCGATCGTGACCCGCTTCGTTACCGGCGAGGAGCCAGGCAAGATCAGCGCGCGGCTGGACTGGGACGGGGGCATCGACGCCTCGGCCCGGGTCTGGGCCGATTTTACCTCGTTCACGCTGGAGTTCTTCGTCTCGATGCGGCGCGCGCCCTGGCAGCAGATGCTGTTCCATGGCGAGAAGGGCTGGATCCGGGTCAACGCCCCGTTCAACGCCGAAGCCTATGGCGATCCGGTGATCGAGATCTTCACCGTCGCCGGTGGCCGGCGCTTTGAACATTTCGCCCGGATCGATCAATACGCGGCCCAGGCCGAAGCCTTCGCGGCCAGCGTGTTCGATGGCGCCCCCTATGCCTGCCCGCTGGAATTCTCGCTGGGAAATCAGAAGATGATCGACGCGATCTACGTCGCGGGCGGAGGCTGATGCGAAAGACGGACGGGCACGCCTCAGGCCGCCTCGGGCAGCATTTGCTCCAGCAGGCGCACCATGTTGCCGCCCATCACCTTGGCGATCACCCGCTCCTCCAGCCCGGCCGCCATCAGCGCCGCGGTGACCTGGGCCAGATCCGAGGCATCGAAGGGTTGCGCCACCGCGCCGTCGAAATCCGATCCCAGCGAGACGTGATCCTCGCCCAGCAGGCCGACCGCCGCGACCACCGCCCCCGCAATGCCGCGCGGCGAGGCGTCGCCGATCACCTCGGCCCAATAGCCGATCCCGGCGACGCCGCCGCGGGCCATGATCTCGGCCATCAGCGGATCGGGAAAGTTGCGGGGCGACTGGCAATGCGAACAGATTCCGGTATGGCTGACCACCAGCGGCACATCGGTCATCGCCATAACGTCGCGCGCGGTCTGTTCCGAGGAATGGGTGAGGTCGATGATGAAGCCCATCTCGACCATCCGCGCCACCACGCCGCGGCCATAATCCGTCAACCCTGCGCCCGAGGCGCCATGCAGCGAACCGCCCATCTCGGTATCAAGGAAATGGTGCAACCCGATCAGCCGAAAGCCGGCCTGCCACAGCCGGTCGAGGTTCTCGATCCGCCCGTCAAGCACATGCGCCCCCTCGGCACCCAGCACCGCGCCGACCACCTGCGCGCCACCCGCCCGCGCCGCAAGCAGATCGCGCAGATCGGCGCGGTCGCGCAGCACTTTCACTGCCTCGGGCGCGCGGGCGGCATAGCGGTGCATCCGCTGCGCCTGATAAAGGCCGCGCTCGCACAGGCTGCGCCAGGTGCGCGCAGGCCAAAGCTGCGCCATCGCCAGCAGGGTAATGCGATCGGCGCCGGGCTGGTTCTGGATCACGTTCATGCCGGCCGGCACACAGGTGACGGTGGTGAAGACCTGCAATGCCACGTTGCCTTCGCGCAGGCGCGGGAAATCGACATGGCCACGGCCGCCGCGTTTCAGAAGATCCCGGTTCCACAGCAGCGAATCGCAATGCCAGTCGCCCACCACCAGGCGCGCATGCAGCGCCCGGGCGGTCTCCGGTACCGGCGTCGACCGCCCCGGCAGCACCGCGTTCATGCCGCGCTCGGCGATCGCGGGACCGAAAATCAAGAAACCCGCCAGCCCTAGCGTCAGCAGAACCAATACGCCCAGTCCGATCCCCAGCATCATCGCCGCCCCTCCCGCGCCGCGCGCCCTTCATTGTTCCTCAAATACGCCGGGGGTCCGGGGGCTGGCCCCCGGCCGCCGCTAGAGGCCCTCGAAGGCGCAAAGACAATGCACGTCCATTCCCAACCCCTCCAGGCGCGTGCGCCCCCCCAGATCGGGCAGGTCGATGATAAAGGCGCAGCCCACGACCTCGGCGCCCAGGCGCTCGATCAGCTTGATCCCGGCCTCGGCGGTGCCGCCGGTGGCCAGCAGGTCGTCGACCAGCAGCACGCGCTCGCCCGCCGCCAGCGCGTCGTCATGGATCTCGACCACCGCGTCGCCGTATTCCAGCTGGTATTCCTGCGCGATGGTGGCGCCGGGAAGCTTGCCCTTCTTGCGAACCGGCACGAAGCCCACGGACAGCTGATGCGCGATGGCGCCGCCCAGTATGAAGCCGCGCGCCTCCAGCCCCACGACCTTGTCAATCGGCTGGCCGGCATAGGGATGCAGCATCTGGTCGATCGCCATGCGGAACCCGCGCGCATCGGCGAACAATGTGGTCACATCGCGAAACAGGATCCCCTCCTGCGGGAAATCGACGATCGTGCGGATGTAATCCTTTACGGTCTTCTTCGTGCTCATCGCAGCCTCCGAGAGTGACGCCCCCTCATGGCCGAGGACGCGCGCGCTTTCAACCCGCCACGGGCGCGGGCCGGTCGGCGTGACCTTGCGGCGCGGCCCATGCCGCCGGATGCGCCGCAAGGCCGCAAGACGCGTCGTCTGACCTGTGCGCCTTGCGGTCCCATCGCCGCCCGGATGGTCTTTTGGGGGCCAAAATCCTGACGGTTGCTGCTTCTTGGCAGCCTTTGTGCGGGCCGACCCTTCGACAGCCCGCGTTGGCACGCTGAGATTGCCCCTTGCGGTCAGAGAACCCGCCCCGCAACCGCGTCAAGCTTCGCCACCAGATCGGTGTCGCGCTTGGCCGGCGCGGTCATCAAGGCGTGGTCCAGCGCATGGTCGCAGCCGCCCTGGCAGGCACCGTGTTCGGGCCCGAGCAATGGCGCCAGCGCGGCGATCAGTGCCTGAGCCTTGCCCACGTTGCCCGTCAGCGTCGCGATCACCGAGGCCACGTCCACCGCCTCATGCCCGTCGTGCCAGGCGTCGTAATCGGTGACCATTGCGACGGAGGCATAGCAAAGCTCGGCCTCGCGGGCCAGCTTGGCCTCGGGCATCGCCGTCATGCCGATCAGGTCGGCACCCCAGGCGCGATGCATCTCGCTCTCGGCGCGGGTCGAGAACTGCGGCCCCTCCATCGCCACATAGGTGCCGCCGTCATGCACGGTGATGCCCGCGTCCAGCGCCGCCGTCAGGCAGGCGGCCGACAGGGTGGGGCAGGTGGGGTTGGCAAAGGCCACATGGGCCACGCAGCCCGCCCCGAAAAAGCTTTTCTCGCGCTGGTAGGTGCGGTCGATGAACTGGTCGACGATGACGAAATCGCCCGGCGCCATGTCTTCGCGGAACGATCCGCAGGCCGAGACGGCGACCAGATCGCTCACGCCCAGCCGCTTCATCGCGTCGATATTGGCGCGGTAGGGAACCGAGCTGGGGCTATGCACATGCCCACGCCCATGACGCGGAAGGAAGGCCATCCGCATGCCCGCGACCCGACCGGTCAAAATCTCGTCCGAGGGCGCCCCCCAGGGGGTTTCCACCGCCTGCCAGCGCGCCTCTTCCAGGCCTTCCATCTGGTAGACGCCCGAGCCGCCGATCACTCCGATCACGCGTTCCATGCCCTGCCTCCGGCTGTTCTTGCGCGCGCAGATTAGGGGGAATGCAGACGCAGCGAAAGGGGGCAGGACGATGGATCCGGCGATGGATAGGGCGGTCCGGGGCGTGTCAGGGGCGCCGCAGCCGCAGGCCCTTCGCGCCGGGTCTCTCATCATAGTGAGCCATCGTGCAATCTTGTTGTATGCGCAACGATCCCCCCGCTTGCTAGCGTCCCGGCCCGAGGGGGCCGCCCGGGCGGCCAAGGACCAAGGGGAAGATCATGCGCGACATCAACAACGGCGCCCCGTCGGCGCGGCATCTGCGGGCGCGGCTCGACCGGATACACGTCTGGTCGATGGCGCCTTCGTTCCTGGCGATCATCGGGCTGGGATTTCTGTTCACCTTCTACGACATCTTCGACATCAACGTGTCCTTCATCCAGACCTGCAGCCAGCTGGTGAAGGGCTGCACCCCGGAAAGCACGGTCAACTGGATCGGCCTGCCGGTGCTGCTGAACCTGCTGGGCTATGTGCTGGGCACGCTGGTGCTTAGCCCGGCGGCCGACCGGATCGGGCGGCGCAACATGCTGATGGTCACGATGCTGATCACCGGGCTGGGGTCGCTCTATACCGCCTTCGCGCCGAGCTATGCGCATTTCGTGGCCTCGCGCGTCGTCACCGGCATCGGCATCGGCGCCGATCTGGCGATCGTGAACACCTACGTCAACGAGGTCGCCCCGCGCCGCGCCCGCGCCCGCTTTGCCACCGTGATATTCATCATGTCGGCGCTGGGGGCGTTCTTCGGCATCTGGCTGGGGCTTTTCCTGACCACGCCGGCCGCGCCCTGGCCGATGGGCCTGCCCTTCGCCATCGCCGGGGCGGGCTTCACCCAGGGCTGGCGCTGGATGTACGGCATCGGTGCGGTGCTGGCGGCGCTTGCCATCGTGATGCGCGTCAAGCTGCCGGAATCGGCGCAATGGCTGATCCAGGCCGGTCGCATGACCGAGGCCGAGGCCGTCGTCGCCGGGATGGAGGCCCGTGCAAGCGCCAGGGGGCCGCTGGCCGAGCCCGACTTCGCCGCGATGCCTGACGGCATTCCCGAGATGTCGACCACGCCGTTTCGAGACCTCTTCTCCGACCCGCTTTACCTGCGTCGCCTGGTCCTGCTGCTGGCGATCTGGTTCGTGGGCTACATCACCGTCTACGGGTTTGCCGCGGGGTTCACCTCGGTGCTTACGTCGCTGCATTATGCACCGCCCGAGGCCGGGGTGATCGCCGCCGTGGGCACGCTGGGCTTCGTTGCCGAGGCCGTGGTGATGTCGTGGATCGTGGAGGTGCTCGAACGGCGTTACTGGCTGCCGGTCGGCGCCGTGGTGACGATCGCGGGGGCGGTTCTGATCGCCGCGGCGGGGGTGCATATCGGCATGGCCTTTCTTGGTTCGATGCTGATCTTCGCGGGGTTCAACCTGTGGGTTTCGCCGACCTATGCGCTGACAGCGGAAATGTTTCCCACCCGCGCCCGATCGACCGGTTTCGCGCTGGTCGACGGGGTCGGTCATCTTGGCGGCGGCGTCGGCATCATGGTGATCGCGCCGATGCTGCCGCATCTGAGCGTGCTTGAGGCGCTCTTGCTGGTCTCGGGCTTCCTGGTGGTCGCGGCGGTGCTGGTGCAGTTCACCCTGCACACCCGCAACCGTCACCTGCACGAAGTCTCGCCCTAGGGCGGGACCGCGACCGCCCCACCGCGGCGAAGACGACGGCATTCCAGATGGGCCCGTGCCTCGTGCGCGGGCCTTTGCGTCGCTGCTCACGCACAGCGCGCGGCGCGTCACATTTTCGTAAGTCCATTCGAAACGGTTTGTACGCAACCATGGTTGCAAATAGTCCGTGCGAATGGAAAATGGAAACTGGCTTCTGCTGACCTACCGCGTTCCGGCCGAGCCCAGCTCGCGCCGGGTCGGGCTGTGGCGGCGGCTGAAGGGGCTGGGGGCGATCTATCTGCAAAACGGCGTCTGCCTGCTGCCGCGGACCGACGATCATCTGCGGCGTCTGAAGATCCTGGAAAACGAGATCGCGGGGATGGAAGGCGATTGCGTTCTGATGCAGGCGGTGGGCCTGGATCCCGCGCAAGAGCAGAAGCTGATCAGCCGCTTTCAGGCGGATCGCGACGACCAGTACCGCGAATTCCTGGGCAAGTGCGATGCTTTCGAGGCCGAGATCGACAAGGAGATCCGGATCGAGAAATTCACCTATGCCGAGCTGGAGGAAGAGGACGCCGAGTTCCGCAAACTGGAGCGCTGGCTGGAAAAGATCCGCAAGCTGGATTTCCACGCCGCCCCCCTGGCCGGCACCGCGCAGGAGCGCCTGACGGCGTGCAAGGCGCGGCTCGACGATTACGCCAAGAAGGTGTTCGATGCCCATGACGAAAATCGCTAGGGCCGGGGTATTGCTGGCGTCGGTCGCCGCGCTGACGGTGGCGGCGACGCTGGGGGGCGTGTGGCTGACGACCGGTTTCGGCACGGTCGCGCTGCCGACCGCGCCCGCCGGGCCGGATGGCCGCGCGGTGGCGGGGCCGCCGGTGCTGACGCTTGACCGGGATGCGCTGGGCGCGGGTGGTGTCACACTGGCGGCATTGCGCGCGGCGCCCTTCCGGCCCATCGCGCGCCGCTATGCCCGCGTGGTGGACCCCGCGCCGCTGTTCGCGCAGGAAAGCCGGATCGCTGGGGCCCGGGCGGCGCTGGTGGCGGCGCAGGCCAAGGCGCGGCTGTCGCGCCAGGAATACGCGCGCGACCAGTCGCTTTTCGCGCATCATCAGTCGGTGTCGCAGCAGGCGCTGATGGCCGCGCAGGCCGCCGACGAAACCGATGCCCAGAAGCTGGTGCAGGCGCAGGCGCAACTGGATGACCTGCTTGCCGGGCTGCGGGCGCAATTCGGGCCGGCGTTTCTTGAAGGCGCGGGGGCGCAGGCGCTGCTTGCCAAGTTGCGCGATCATGCGGCCGCGCTCGTCGCGGTCTCGCTGCCGGGGCCGGGCAGTCCCGCCGACCGGATCCGGCTGGAAACAGAGGGCGGTGGCCGGATCGGCGCCGGCTATCTTTCGGCCGCGCCGGTGGACAACGCCAAGGCCGCCGGCCCCACCGCCTATTACCTGGCCGACCAGGCGCTGGAGATCGGCAGTCAGCCGATGGCGCTTGTCCCGCTTGGCGCCGCACGGGCGGGTGTCTTCGTGCCGGAAAGCGCGGTGATCTGGTTTGGCGGGCAGCGCTGGGTCTATGTGGCCGGCGACGGCGGCGGTCTTGTGCGTCATGCGCTGCCCGATGCGGCGGATCTGCAGCCCGCCGAGGGCGGCTATGTGGCGGCGAAGGGCTTTGCCGCCGGTCAGCGCATCGTGACCCGCGGCGCGCAATTGCTGCTGTCGCAAGAGACCCGCCCCAAGGACATCAAGACCGAATGCCCCGACCCGCCGGAATGCGACGGATGACCACCCCATCCCATGTCCACGTTCTGCCATCGGCGGTGCCGACATGCTAAGGCGCCTGCTGCGCTTCAGCCTGCGTCAGCGCGGCCTGGTGCTGGCGCTGGCGGTGCTGCTGCTGGTCGTGGGCGCGATCGGGGCGTCGCGCGAAAAGCTTGATGTCTTTCCCGAATTCGCGCCGCCCATGGCTGTGGTGCAGACCGTGGCGCCCGGCTATTCCAGCGCCCAGGTCGAAGCCCTGGTGACCCACCCGATCGAGACCGCCCTGGGCGGCGCGGCGGGCGTGCGCGACATGCGCTCGCGCTCGCTTGCGGGGATTTCGCTGGTCACGGTGGTGTTCGGCGGCGGCGCCGATGTGTTCCGCGCCCGTCAGCTGATTTCCGAACAGCTTGCCGGCGTTCAGGGCCAGTTGCCCAGCGGCGTCGCGCGCCCGCGGCTGTTGCCCTTGACCACCTCGACCAGCGTGATCCTGACCATCGGGCTGACGTCGAAGACCCGTTCCCTGATGGATCTGCACGATGTCGCCCGCTGGGTGGTGAAGCCGCAATTGCAGGCGGTGCGCGGGGTCGCCGACGCGATCGTCTTCGGCGGGCTGAAGCGCCAGCTGCAGATCCAGCCCGACCCCGAGAAACTGCGCGCGCATGACCTGTCGCTGGCCGATGTGAGCGCGGCGGTGGCGCAGGCGACCGGCGCGCGCGCCGCCGGCGCCATCGACACGCCGAACCAGTATCTGACGATCGAGGCGCAGGGCCAGATCACCACCCCGGCGCAACTGGCCGCACTGCCCCTGGGCGGCGGCCGGGCGGGGGGCAGGCCGGTGCGTCTGGGCGATGTGGCAAAGGTGGCCTACGCGCCGCAAACCCCGGTGGGGGCGGCGTCCATCATGGGGCGCCCCGCGGTGATGCTGATCGTCGAGGGCCAATACGGCGCCAACACCCTGGCGGTGACGCAAAGGCTGAGCCGCCGGCTGGATGCGCTGCGCCCGGTTCTGGCCGCGCAGGGCGTGACCCTGGTGCCCAATGTCTTCCGACCGGCGGATTTCATTACCCGCGCCACCAGCCATCTGCGCGATGTGCTGGTCCTGGGCGCGGTGCTGGTGGTCGCGGTGCTGATGCTTTTCCTGATGAACCTGCGCGCCGCGGCGATTTCGGCCGTGGCGATCCCGCTGTCGATGCTGGCCGCGCTGATGGTGCTGAACTTCTTCGGCATCTCGATGAACACCATGACGCTGGGCGGCCTGGCGATCGCGCTGGGCGAGATCGTCGACGACGCGATCATCGACGTCGAGAACATCCTGCGCCGCCTGCGCGAGAACGCGGCCCTCTCGGCGCCGCGCGCGGCCTTCCGGGTGGTGCTGGAAGCCTCGGCCGAGGTGCGCGGTTCGGTGATCTTCGCGACCTTCGCGGTGACGCTGGTGTTCCTGCCGGTGCTGATGCTGAGCGGCGTGGCGGGGAAGCTGTTCGCGCCGCTGGGCCTGGCCTATATCGCGGCGGTGCTGGCCTCATTGGGGGTGGCGCTGACGGTGACGCCGGCGATGTCGCTGTGGCTGCTGGCGCGCACCGGTTCGGGCCAGGACCGGACCCACGCTTTTGCCGCGCGGCTGGGGCGGGGCTACCGCAGGATTCTGGCCGCCACGCTGCGCCACACCCGCGCGCTGATCCTGGGGGCCTCGGTGCTGGTGATCGCCGCGCTTGCCGTGCTGCCCTTCGTTCAGGGCAGCTTCATCCCCGATCTGCGCGAGGGGCACTACATCGTCCATGTGGGCCTGGAGCCGGGCAGTTCGCTGGCGGAATCGATGCGGGTGGGCGACCGGATCTCGAAGGCGCTGGCGGCGATCCCGGGCGTTACGATGGTCGCGCAACGGGCTGGGCGGGCCGATGACGTGGTCGACCCCGCCGGCGTGCATCTGAGCGAATTCGACCTGGATCTTGCGCCGCAATCGGCGGCGGGGCAGGACGCGGTGCTGGCGCGGGTACGGGCGACGCTGGCGCGCTTTCCGGGGCTGACGACGGCGGTCAATACCTTCTTGGTCGAGCGCATCGACGAGACGATCTCGGGGGCGACGGCGCCGGTCGTCGTGAAGGTCTTCGGCAACGATCTGGACAGGATCGACCAGACCGCGGCCCAGATCGCGCAGATCGCCGCCAAGATCCCCGGAGCGGCCAGCGTGCGGCTGAACACGCCGGCGCGGATGCCGCGCATCTCGGTCCGGCTGCGCCAGACGGCGCTGGCGCGCTATGGGCTGCGTCCGGTGCAGGTGCTCGATGCGCTGCGCACCGCCTATCAGGGCCAGGTGACCGGCAAGATCACCCAGGGCACCCGGACGACGGACGTGGTCGTGATCCTGCCGCCGTCGTTGCGCGCGCGGGTCGCGGATCTGGGCGCGCTGACGCTGCGCACGCCGTCGGGGCGCTATGTGCCGCTGGGCGATCTGGCCAGCATCCGCCAGGTGGCGGGACGCTACCAGATCGCGCATGAGAACGGCCAGCGCCTGCAATCGGTGCTGATCAACCTGGGCAGCGTCTCGCCCGCGCGCTTCGTCGCGATCCTCAAGCAGCGGGTGGCCGCGGGCGTCACGATGCCCGCGGGTGTCTATGCCTTGTACGAGGGCCAGGGCGCCGCGCTAAGCCGGTCGGAGGCGACGCTTTTCGGCTATGGCGCGCTGTCGCTGGCGATGGTGGTGCTGCTGCTGAGCCTGGCGCTGCGGCGCGCGCGGCTGGTGGCGCTGGTGATGGCGAACCTGCCCTTCGCGCTGGTCGGCGGGGTTGCCAGCACGCTGCTGGCGGGCGGCAACCTGCCATTGGGCGGTATGGTTGGCTTCGTCACGCTTTTCGGCATCTCCTTGCGCAATGCGATCATGCTGATCAGCCATTTTGATCATCTGGTACGGGTCGAGGGCCAGCCCTGGACGGCCGAGACCATGCTGCGCGGCGCCTCGGAGCGCCTGGTGCCGATCCTGATGACGGCGCTGGTCACGGGCCTGGGGCTTTTGCCGCTGGCGCTGACCAGCGGCGCGCCGGGCAATGAGATCGAGGGACCCATGGCGCTGGTGATCCTGGGCGGGTTGGTGACTTCGACGCTGCTCAACCTGCTGGTGCTGCCCGCCCTGGCCCTGCGCTACGGCGATCTCGGTCGGCGTGAGAAGCCTTAGAAGGATGGCGCAAGGCCGTCTTGTCAATCGCGTAAAAACACCGGCGACATGCCGCCCGCACGGGCCGCCGGGGCTTTCCGGGGCGAAGCTTTTGGGGCAAGGTCCGGGGCGCAAGACAGGCCCCGGCCCCATCGGGGCGCCCAGAGAGAAGGAGCGAAATCCATGAAACTAAACGTCTATCTCGCGGGCGAGATCCATTCCGACTGGCGCGACGCGATCATCTCGGCCTGCGACGGGCTGCCGATCGACTGGTTCGGTCCAGTCACCGAACATGCCGCATCGGACGATTGCGGGGCCGAGATATTCGGAGAAGAGGACGACAAATTCTGGCATGATCGCAAGGGCGCGCTACTGAACGCCGTACGGATCCGCACCGGGATCGCGCGTTGCGATGTGCTCGTGGTATGTTTTGGTGAGAAATACAAGCAGTGGAACGCCGCCTTTGATGCAGGCTACGCCGCGGCGCTCGGCAAACCCGTCATCGTGCTGCATCCGCCAGAACACGACCATGCGCTGAAAGAGGTCGATGCCGCCGCCAATGCCGTCGCCCGCACCCCGCAACAGGTGGCGCGCGCGCTGCGTTACATCACGACCGCCACGCTCACGTAGGCAAAGCCTCGGTCGCCGCAAGGTCGGCGGCCGGCGCCGCCCCCGCCACGCCCCAAGGCAATATCGCCCGAAAAAGCCCGAGGCACGCTTTTCCGCTTCATCTTGGTGGAAATACTCCACGGGGGTGCGGGGGTGTGAAACCCCCGCCGCCGGCCGTGCAACAACATCGCCGCCGGGGAAATCCTTCACGGCGGCTGTCCCCGCGGCGCCCGATGGCCACGCGAAACGGCCCAGCCGGCCATTCCGCTCGGTTGCGGCGTGCCGATACCAGGCAGCGGTTGCGCGCGGCCTAGACCTCCAGCCACTCGGCGCGGATGTCGTCGCGGGTGCGGAAATCCTCGGGGGTGCCGGCATAGACGATTTCGCCATGGCCCATCACATAGACGCGGTGGGCGATGCGCAGCGCGATGGAAAGCTTCTGCTCGATCAACAGGATCGCCACGCCGGTGCGCGCGATGTCGGCGATCATGTCGCCGATCCGGTGCACGATCTTGGGGGCAAGACCCTCGGTCGGCTCGTCGATGATGATCAGGTCCGGGTCGCCCATCAGCGTCCGGCACATCGTCAGCATCTGTTTCTCGCCGCCCGACAGCACCCCGGCCGGATTGTCGGCCCGTTCGCGCAGGTTGGGGAACATGTCCAGCATCTGATCGATCGTGTACTTGCCCGGCTTGCGCATGTTCTTGACGCCCAGGATCAGGTTCTGGCGCACTGTCATCGTGGGGAAGATATCGCGCGCCTCGGGGACATAGCCCAGCCCCAGCCGCGCGATCTTGTGGCTTTCCAGCCCGGCGATCGGCCGACCCTTGAACAGGATCTGGCCCTTTGGCGCCACTTCTCCCATGATCGCCTTGGCGGTGGTCGAGCGGCCCACGCCGTTGCGGCCCAGAAGCGCGATCACCTCGCCCGGCATGATCTCCAGGTTCACGCCGCGCAGCACATGCGACTTGCCGTAGAAGGCGTGCAGATCGGTGACCTTCAGCATCGCGCCGGTCATGCCAGTTCCTCCGGCAGGGCCTCGTCGCCCAGATAGGCCTCGCGTACCTCGGCATTGCCGCGGATCTCTTGCGGGGTGCCGGTGGCCAGGATCTCGCCGTAAACCAGGACCGAGATCCTGTCGGCGAGGTTGAAGATCACGCCCATGTCGTGCTCGACGATCAGAAGGGTCTTGCCCTCGGTTGCCTTGGCGATCAACTCGACGGCGCGGGCGGTTTCGGACTGGCTCATCCCCGCGGTGGGTTCGTCCAGCAAGATCACGTCGGGGTTGCCCGCAATGGTGATCGCGATCTCCAACGAGCGCTGGTCGGCATACGGCAGAAGCGAGGCCGGCACGTTGGCCTTGTCCGACAACCCGCAGCGTTCGAGGATCTCGAAGGTCTTGGCATGGGCGGCCTTGTTGGCGCCGATGTTGGACCAGAAGCTATAGCCCAGCCCCATCGTGTTCAGCACCCCGCAGCGGACGTTTTCGCGCACCGTCATGTTGGTGAAGATGTTCGACACCTGGAATGAACGCGACAGGCCCATGCGGTTGATCTGATGCGGCGGCAGACCGGAAATCTTCTGCCCGTTCAGCAGGACCGACCCCTGGGTCGGGAAGTAAAGCCCCGAGATCAGGTTGAACAGCGTCGATTTCCCGGCGCCGTTCGGCCCGATGATCGCATGGCGTTCGCCCGGCGCGATATCCAGGCTGACGCCGTTGATGATCCGGGCCGGGCCGAAAGATTTGCTGAGGTCCCGGATCGACAGGGCGGGGGGGCTGGTCATGCCTGGGCCTCCCGCATCCGGGCCGCGCGGCGGCTGAGCGCGACGCCGGCGATCGCCGGGGCCACGACCAGAAGCCAGCTTAGCGGGTTCGCCTGCGCCAGCGGCAGGCCGAAGGGGGCGAAGACCTCGCCATAGCCGTTCGACCAGCGCACCGCGATCTCGACCAGTACGATCAGCCCGATCAGCATCAGCGCGACCCCGGCCAGCTGGGTGAGCCAGGTGATCAGGAAGGCCCGGGGGCGTGGCCCCCGCAGCCCGGCGCTGAAGCCGAAGACGATCCCCGCCAGGCCGCGCGGCGCGAACATCACGATAGAGATGAACAGAACCCCCAGATACAGCAGCCAGGCATCGGTGAAATCCGACATCATGGATTGCATGTAGGTCAGCAGGATCGCGCCGAAGATCGGGCCCACGAAATAGGTAATGCCGCCGACATAGGCCATGATCAGGATGAAACCCGACGGCACCAGCGAGAAGGCATCCGGCGTGAAGATCTCGTAGTTCACCGCCGCCATGGCGCCGGCGAGTCCGGCGAAGCCGCCCGAGAAGATGAACACGAGGTAACGCACCCGCTGGGGGTTGTAGCCGATGAACTGCACGCGCTGGGGGTTGTCGCGGGTTGCCTCGGACAGCTTGCCCAGGGGGGTGCGGGTGAAGGCATACATCCCGACCACGCCGACGACCGTCCAGAAGGCGATGAACCAATAGACCTGCGAGATCGGGCCCAGGGTCAGGCCGAACAGTTCCGGCCCGTTCATCCGGTCGCCCGAAATGCCCTGTTCGCCGCCGAAGAAGCTGTCGAACATGAAGGCGCCGCTGGCGATAAGTTCGGCCACGCCAAGCGAGATCATCGCGAAGGTGGTCCCTGCCCGCCGGCACGAAGGCCAGCCGATCACCGCGCCCGCCAGCGCGCCGGCGCCAAAACCCAGCACCGGCAGCAGGAAGACCGGGAAATCCGCCCAGATGCCGCTGCCGTCGGCGATCCAGTTCATCGCATGCATGGCGAAATAGCCGCCAAAGCCGAAATAGACCGCATGGCCGAAGGACAGAAGCCCCGCGCGTCCCAGCAGCATGTTGTAGGACAGCGCCAGCACGATGTTGATGCCCATCTGGTGCATCAGCGTGTAGACGGTGCGCGACGGGCCGGTCAGCGGAATCGCCACCAGGATCGCCGCGAAGATCAGAAGCGGCAGGGTGCGCTGGCGGAATTTCTCGGCATTCGAGGGGATATGCGCGGAATAGTCGAAGCTTTCTTGGGTGGTGCTCACAGCTCGCGTTCCCCCATCAGGCCCTGCGGGCGGAAAATCAGGATCAGCACCAGCAGCAGGAAGGGCAGCACGGGGCCAAGCGACGAGACGGTGATCGAGCCGACCTCGCTGGCCGCACTCAGGCCCAGAAAGCCGAAGATATCGGCGAAGGAGGCGTTGACGCCGACGGCAAGGTTTTGCAGCAACCCGATCAGCAACGAGGCGACGAAGGCGCCTTCCAGGCTGCCGATACCGCCGACCACGACGACGACGAAGACGATCGGCCCCATCTGCACCGCCATCGAGGGATCGGTGACGAAGATGTTGCCGGCGATCACGCCCGCCAGGCCCGCCAGCGCGCAGCCGATGCCGAACACCGCCATGAAGATCAAGGGCACGTTATGGCCCAGATGGCCCACCATGTGCGGATGGCTCAGCGCCGCCTGGATGATCAACCCCGCACGGGTGCGTTTCAGAAGCAGCCAAAGCCCGACCAGCATGGCGATCGCCACGAACAGCATGAAGATGCGGTAGGCGGGCAGATCGACGCCGTAGATCTGCATGGCGGGGAAATCGAGGATCGAGGGTACACGGTAATCCACCGCGGTCTTGCCATAGAAGATCTTGACGATCTCCTCGATCAGATAGGCGAGGCCGAAGGTGAACAGCAGTTCCGCGACATGGCCGTTCACATGCACCCGTCGCAGCCCGTAGCGTTCCACCGCCGCGCCGATCAGCCCGACCAGGATCGGCGCGAAGATCAGCGCCAGCCAGAAGCTGGTCGCGCCCATGATCGTATAGGCGAAGAACGCGCCCAGCATGTAAAAGCTGGCATGGGCGAAGTTCAGCACGCCCATCATCGAGAAGATGAGCGTCAGGCCCGATGACAGCATGAAAAGCAAGAGGCCATAGATCACGCCGTTGACAAGCGCGAAGACGATGGTTTCCATTCCGACCCCGTTCGGCTGAAAGTAGGGGCGCCGCGCGATCCGCCCGGCGCCCGGGTTCCGCTAAGGGAACGGGTTAGCTTGGCCGTTTCATCTTGCAGGTGGTCGGCTGCTCGGCGGCCTCAAGCGAGATCGTGCCATTCGGTACCAGCTTCCAGCCGTATTTGGTGTCGTCGACGCCGTATTTGACGTCATCCGACACGGTCGAGATGTAAAGCGGCATCTGGATCTGGTGGTCCGAGGCCCGCATCAGCGCCTTGCCATAGGCCTGATCGATTTCCAGCCCTTCCAGCGCCTTGGCGACCGGGATCGGGTCGTTCGACTTGGCCTTCTCGGCTGCGGCCTTGAACATCGCCATCGCGATGAAGGAGCGGTGGTAGTAGTAGTCGTATTGCGGGAAGCGCTTCTTGTATTCCTCGATCAGCGCATATTGCTTGTCCGAGGCGGGCAGGTTGGTGATGCCCTCGGTGACCTGGTAGAGACGGTTGATCCCGCCCGCGCCCAGCGCCGCCACGGTGCCCTTCGAGCCGCCGTAGAACGTCAGGTACGGCACGTTCGATCCGCTTTCGGCCGCGGCCTTCATCAGAAGCTGCATGTCGGCGCCCCAGTTGCCGGTGATCACCGCATCGGCGCCCGAGGCGACGATCTTCTGGATGTAGGGGGTGAAGTCCTTGACCTTGCCAAGCGGGTGCAGCTCGTTCCCGACGATCTTGATGTCGGGGCGCTTCTTGGCCAGTTGCTCGACCGCCGCCTTGGCCACGGCCTGGCCGAAGACGTAATCCTGGCCGATGATATAGACCTTGTGGATATCGGGGTTGTTCTTGATCCAGTCGGTGATCGCGGCCATCTTCATGTCGGCATGCGCGTCGAAGCGGAAATGCCAGAACGAGCACATCTCGTTGGTGAAGGCCGGGGTCACGGCGGCGTAGTTGAAGAACAGCACCTCCTGTCCCGGGTTGCGGGCGTTGTACTTGTTCACCGCGGTGATCAGCGCCGCCGCCACGGAAGAGCCGTTGCCCTGCAGGATGTAGCGCGCGCCGCTGTCGAGCGCCTTTTGCAGCTGAACCAGCGATTCCTTGGGATTCACCTTGTTGTCGTAGCCGGTGACCTCGATCTTGTCGCCGTTGATGCCGCCCGCGGCATTGATGTGCTCGGCGGCAAGCTGGAACGACGTCAGCGCGCCTTCGCCGGACGGTCCGAAGGGGCCGGAAAGCGGGTCGATGAATGCCATCTTGATGGTACCGGCGGCTGCCGCGGTCAACGTGAACACGGACAAGGCGGCCGCCAGAATGGCCGTCTTCTTGATATTCATTTTCTCCTCCCAGTCGCAGGGCTTTGTTTTATACGGGAGCCCGGCTGCTCAAATTGTTGTTATTAGGCCGTGAGCTTGTCAAGGATTTTGTGAAACTGAATTTTGCGTTGCAAAACGTGACCACTTGCGTCTGGTATCGGAAAGGAAAGAAAGATTCGCGGCCCCCGACGATCCGGGGCCATGGCAGGGCGTCGTCTTGTCGCGGCATCTTGGCCCATGCGGGCACTGACCCGGGGCCGGCGGGGTCACCGATGCGGGGTCACCGGCAAGGAATGTAGGTTCGAAGAGGGACAGAAGAGATGCGGGATGCTGTCATCGTTTCCACGGCGCGCACGCCGATCGGCAAGGCCTTTCGCGGAGCGTTCAACGACACTCAGGCCCAGGCGTTGATCGGCCATGCGGTTCAGCAGGCCGTCGGGCGCGCCGGGCTGGAGGGGCCGGAGATCGAGGATGTGATCGTCGGCGCGGCGCTGCAGCAGGGTTCGACCCAGGGCAATATCGGCCGTCAGGCGGCGCTGCGGGCGGGGCTGCCGGTCACCGTGGCGGGCATGTCGCTGGACCGCCAATGCGCCAGCGGCATGATGGCGATCGCCACGGCCGCGAAGCAGGTGATCCACGACGGGATGGACATCGCCGTGGGCGGCGGGGTGGAATCGATCAGCCTGGTGCAGAACCAGAACATGCGAAAGGACCGCGCCCGCGATCCCTGGCTGATGGAGCACCGCCCGGCGCTTTACATGTCGATGCTCGAAACCGCCGAGACCGTCGCCGCCCGCTACGGCATCAGCCGCGAGGCGCAGGATGAATACGCCCTGCAATCGCAGCAGCGCACGGCCGCGGCGCAAGAGGCCGGCCGCTTCGACGACGAGATCGTGCCGCTGACCACGATCATGAAGGTGATGGACAAGGAGACCAAGGAGGTTTCCGACCGCGAGGTGACGCTGGCCCAGGACGAGGGCAACCGCCCCTCGACCACGCTGGAGGGGCTTGCCTCGCTGCAGCCGGTGCACAAGGACGGGCTGACCATCGCCGAGGGGCGCTTCATCACCGCCGGCAACGCCAGCCAGCTGTCGGACGGTGCCTCGGCCGCGGTGGTGATGGAGGCCGCGGAGGCCGAAAAGCGCGGCCTGGCGCCCCTGGGCCGCTATGTCGGCATGGCGGTGGCAGGGCTGGAACCCGATGAGATGGGCATCGGCCCGGTCTATGCGGTGCCGAAGCTCTTGTCGGCCAACGGCCTGACGATGGACGATATCGGACTTTGGGAATTGAACGAGGCTTTCGCGGTTCAGGTGATCTACTGCCGCGACAAGCTGGGCATCCCGGACGAGATCCTGAACGTGAACGGCGGCGCGATCTCGGTCGGGCATCCCTACGGGATGTCCGGGGCGCGGATGGTCGGGCATGCGCTGATCGAGGGCCGGCGCCGGGGCGCGAAATATGTCGTCTGCACGATGTGCGTGGGCGGCGGGATGGGCGCTGCCGGCCTTTTCGAGGTGCTGTGACGCGTGCCGGAGGCTTGGACAAGGATCGCCATGCAGGCAGACGACCAGTTCGACGACGACATCGAGGGCGAGGACGGCGATCGCAAGTTCGTCACCGCGTTGGCGCGTGGCCTCGATGTGCTGCGCTGCTTTCGCCCGCATGAGACCACCCTGACCAATCAGGAAATCGCCGCGCGCACCGGCCTGCCGAAGCCCACCATCTCGCGGCTGACGCATACGCTGCGGCGGCTGGATTACCTGGTCTATTCGGAACGCACCGGCACCTATCGGCTGGGCGCGGGGGTGCTGTCGCTGGGCTACGGCGTGCTCTCGGGGATGGAGATCGCCACGCGCGCGCAGGAGGAACTGCGGCGCCTGTGCACCGGGCCGAACCCCAACGTCACCGCCGCGCTGGCCGAGATGCACCGGCTTTCGGCCGTCTACATGGCGGTGCACCGGTCGCAACAGGCGGTGGCGCTGACGATCAACGTGGGCGCGCGGCTGCCGCTGCTGCGTTCCGCCATCGGGCGGGCGATCCTGGTGGGGATGAATGCGGGAGAGCGCGACCACGTGGTGCGGATGGCCAAGGAGGCCCGCCCCGACGACGCCGCCGAGATCGACCGCTGCATCGCCGACGCGCTGGCCGATTTCGAGCGCTACGGCCTTTGCACCGGCTTCGGCAACTGGCGCAAGGAGGTGAACGGCATCGCGGTGCCGGTGTTCTCGTTGAACGGCGACCGGATCTATGGGCTGAATGTCGGCGGCCCGGCCTTTCTGGTCAGCCCCGAGGACCTGATGACGCATTATGCCGAGCCGCTGAAACAGGCCGCGCGCAACCTCTCGGCCCAGGCCCCGGGCGGCTGCGGCGCCTGACACGGCGCTGACCGAAACGGGGCGGCGCCTGCCCCTGGGGTGGCGCATCCCGATGGGGAAGCTTCGCCATTTATGATCCGGCCCCCCCCAGCCGCCGCGTGATCGAGAGCTTCATGACGCCGGCCCGGTCGGTGCCGGAGGCACGCCTTCGGCGTGACACCGGCTGCCGCTCGCCCTGCGCCTGCGGCGCGCTCCGGGCGGAAAGAGGGCCTTGCCTGGCTGCCCTCGGCGGCCTCAGTCCCCGGTGTTCAGGGCCGCGAAGCTGCCGCCGGTCTCGGCCAACTTGCGCAAGAACGGCGGAACCTGCCAGTATTGGGCGTCTTCCTTCGCATAGGCCTCGATCCGAGCCACAAGCTCTGCGACGCCGATCTGGTCGGCATGGTGCAGCGGCCCGCCGCGAAAGCGGGGGAAGCCATAGCCGAACAGGAACACCGCGTCCACGTCGATCGGGCGCTGGGCGATGCCGTCCGCCACCACCCGCGCGCTTTCGGAAATCATCGCGGTCAGGAAACGATCGACGATCTCCTCGGGCGTGAATTTGCGCGGGGTGATCCCGGCCCTGGCGCGTTCGGCGTCGATGATCGCCTGCGCCGCCGGGTTGGGGCGGATCTCGGCGTCGTCATATAGATACCATCCCCGGCCGGTCTTGCGCCCGAACCAGCCCTGTTCGCAGATCCGGTCGGCGATCGGGATATAGCGTTCCTCCGCCGGGCGCAGCGGCGCGCGGCGCTTGCGTTCGGCCCAGCCGATATCGAGGCCCGCCAGATCGCCCACCTTGAACGGCCCCATCGCCAGGCCGAAGCCTTCCAGCGCGGCGTCGATCTCGGCCGGGTCGGCGCCGTCCATCAGCATGTACATGATGACCTTGCCGTAATGGGCAAGGATGCGGTTGCCGATGAAACCGTCGCAGACACCCGCGCGCACCGCGACCTTGCGCAGCGCCTTGCCAAGCGCAAAGCCCGTCGCCACCACCTCGGGCGCGGTCTTTTCGGCAACCACGACCTCCAGCAGCCGCATGATATGGGCGGGCGAGAAGAAATGCAGGCCCAGCACGTCCTGGGGGCGGGAGGTGACCCGGGCGATCTCGTCGATGTTCAGATAGGAGGTATTCGAGGCCAACACCGCGCCGGGTTTGCAGATCGCGTCGAGCTTGGTGAAGATCTCCTTCTTCACTTCCATGTTCTCGAACACCGCCTCGATCACCAGATCGACGTCGGCAAGCGTGTGCATGTCGGTCGAGGGGGCGAGGCGGGCAAGCGCCGCATCGTGCTTCTCCGCGCTCATCTTGCCGCGCTTCACCGCGCCGTCGAGGTTCTTTGCGATCGTCGCGCGGCCGCGTTCCAACGCCTCGTCCGCGACCTCGATCAGCCGCACCTCGAGGCCGCCCATCAGCGCCGCGGTGGCGATGCCCGATCCCATGGTGCCGCCGCCGATCACGCCGATCTTGGTCACCGGGCGGGGGGTGGCGCCGGCCTCGGGGATCTTCGCGACCGCGCGTTCGGCGAAGAAGGCGTGGATCATGCCCTGGCCGGACGGCGTCTTGAGCGCCTCGGTGAAGCACTGGCGCTCGAACGCCATGCCCTCGGCCAGCGGGCCGGTCGCGCGCGCCACCGCCTCGATGCAGAGCGGCGCCGAGGCGATGCGCGCCATCTTCTTCGCCACCATCGCCCGGGCGGCCTCCAGCGCGGCCTCGTCGCGGGTTGCCTCCAACTCTCCGGTGCGCCGGGTGGCCAGCCTGCCCGCCAGCACGTCGCGCGCCGCCGCCAGCGCCACCTCGCGCACATCACCCGTCTCGATCCGGTCGATCAGGCCCCAGGAAAGCGCCTCCTCGGCCTTCACCTGGCGGCCCGACAGCGCGATATCCAGCGTGTTGGCCATGCCGATCAGCCGTGGCCCGCGCTGGGTGCCGCCGGCGCCGGGCAAGAGGCCCAGCAGGATCTCGGGCAGGCCGACGCGCAGCCCTTTGATGCCGACCCGCGCGTGGGTCGCCAGCGCCAGCTCCAGCCCGCCCCCCAGCGCGGTGCCGTGCAGGACCGAGATCACCGGCTTGCCCGAGGCCTCGATCTGGTTGCAGACATCGGGCAGGGCGGGCGATTTCGGCGGCTTGCCGAATTCGCGAATATCGGCCCCGGCCACGAAGGTGCGGCCCGCGGCATAGATCGCGATCACCTTGACGTCCGTGTCGGCGTTGGCGGCATCGACCGCCTCCAGCAGCCCCTGGCGCACCGCCTGGCCCGAGGCGTTCACCGGCGGGTTGTCGATCCGCACCAGGGCGATGCCATCCTGACGTTCGAGGCTGATCTTGTCGTTGATCCGGGTCGTGTCGGTCATGCGCTTGGTTCCGTTTCAAGGCCCCGGTCGCGCGCAGCCAGCAGATGCGCATAGGCCGGGAGCAGTTTGTGTTTGAGGATCTTTCCCGTCGGTGCGGTGGGGAATTCATCCACGATGAGAATATGTTGCGGGATCTTGTAGCCGGTCAGATGGCCGTGAAGCCAGTCCTTCAATCCGGCCTCGTCGATGCCCGGTCCAGCCAGCACGAAGGCCACGATTTCTTCGTTGCCGGGGACCGCGCGCCCGACCACGGCGGCCTGGCGCACGGCCGGGTGCCGGGTCAGCATCGCCTCGATCTCGGGCGGGTAGACGTTGAAGCCGGAGCGGATGATCAGCTCTTTCTTGCGGCCCATGATCCACAGCGTGCCGTCGGGGTCGATCTTCGCCAGATCACCCGTGCGGAAGAAGCCGTCCTCGCGGATCGCCTCGCGGGTTCTGTCGGGGTCGCGGTAATAGCCCTTCATGATGTTGGGGCCGCGGATCAGCAATTCGCCCACGCCCCCGGCGTCGGGCGCGTCGATGATGCAGTCCAGATCCTCCAGGATCTGGCCCACGGCGGTGTCGCGGCGCGGCGCGTCGTTGCGGGTCGAGGCCACGCCCGGGCTGGTTTCGGTCAGCCCGTAGCCGTTGTTCAGCGGCAGGCCGAACAGCGCCTCGATCTTCTCCTTCCACTCGGGGTCCAGCGGCGCGCCGCCCGACGAGATCGAGCGCAGCCGCGGCGCCCTGGGGCGTTCGCCGCGCGCCGCCAGATCCTGCAAGATAGCCTGATACATCTGCGGCACGGCCGGCAGGATCGTATCGCCGTCGGCAAAGGCCGCCAGCACCGCCCGGGCCGAGAATCGCGGCAGGAAGCGGATCGCCGACCCCCCGGCAAGCGAGGCCAGATAGACCGAGGCGAGGCAGAAGATATGCGTCCCCGGCAACACCCCGATCACCACGTCGCCGGGACTGGCGCCGCGCACCTTGGCCGAGACGCGGGCGTTCCACATCAGGTTGCCATGGGTCAGCATCACCCCCTTCGGGGCCGAGGTCGTGCCGGTGGTGTAAAGCAGCACCGCGACGCGGTCCCTGGGGGCGTTCTCGACCGGTTCCGGCGCGGTGCCGGGCCCGTCGTAGGGGCCGGCCAGCAGCACCTCTCCCGCGCCGATCCGGCCCACGCGCCGGGCCGTCATGCGCCCTGCATGGGTGCGCGCGGGGGCAGAGGCCTCGGGGGTGAACAGCGCCATGCGCGCACCGGCATGGGCGATCACGGCGTCGATTTCCTCGGCCGACATGCGGGCGTTGACGGGGACCACCCAGGCGCGTGCGCGGCTGGCCGCAAGGATGGCGGCCGCGTAGGTGGCCGAATTCTCGGAGATCAGCACCAGCCGGTCGCCGGGGCGCAGCCCCTCGGCTTCAAGCATTCCCGCCAGATCGGCGGCCATGTCGTCGAGCGCGCCAAAGCTGAATTCCGCCCCGTCGTGGTCGATCACCGCGCGGGCGTCGCGGGGCTGCGCGGCGGGCAACTCATGTAGCCAATCCATGGAACCTCCCTTGGCCCCGTCGATGCCAGGGGGCGCTGCGGCCGAGACTAGCCACAGGAAAATCGGCGGTCAATCTCGCGAAACCAGATTTTGCATTGCGGAACTCCAGCGTGAAGCGGTGCGAGTTGGGCGTATTTGTCCTGCGCCTGTGGCGCGCAGCGGGCGGCGTTTTGCTTCGCGTGGCGGTGCGAGACTTTGCTTGACTGGTTAGACCGACGGTCAAATATGAGAATTAGACTGGCAGTCTAATGAATTCGACCGGGAAAGGGCAGGTCCATGCGGTGGCGCGGCATCAATCATGTGGAATTCTCGGTGCTCGACTACGAGCGTTCCGTGGCCTTCTATGACCGGATGTTCGGCTGGCTCGGCTACAAGAGCTTCTGGACCCTCGATATCGGCTACCACTCGACCTATTACATGGCGCGTTTCCCGCTGCCGCACAGCTATATCGGCCTGCAACCGGCCAAGACGGGCGCCAGGTTGGACCACGCGGCGCGGGCGACGGGGATCCATCACATCGCGCTTTGGGCCCGGAACCGGACAGAGGTGGACCGCTTCCATCGCGAGTTCCTGACCGGCAACGGGGTGCCGGTCAGTGATCCGCCACAGGAATACCCGATCTATACCCCGGGCTATTACGCGACCTTCTTCGAGGATCCGATCAACGGCATTCACTGGGAACTGGCCCATATCCCGCGGCTTCCCGGGATCGGGGCCTGGCGCCGGTTTCTGCGCGCGATGAAGGAGCAGCAGGCGCTGCACCCGGAATGGGGCGCCTCGCCGGCCAAGGCCGCGATGCGGCAATTGCCGAAGGCCGGGCATGGCTGATCCGGCGGGGGCGGCGCGCGCGCGCCTCAGGGCGCTGGACGCGGCGCGGCGGGCGCAATTGCTAGACCCGGCCGAGGCCGAATTCGCCGTGCACGGCTTTGCGGGCGCCTCGTTGAACCGCATCCTGGCCGCGGCGGGGATGAGCAAGGGCCAAGCCTATTACTACATCCGCGACAAGGCCGATCTTTACGGCGCGGTGATCGAGCGGGCCTTTCAGCGGCTGGTGGCCGAACTGGATTTCACCTTCACCGCGCCGCGCGACGCAGGGGCCTTCTGGGCCGAGGTCGAGCGGTTGTTTCGCGAGGTGAGCGTGCTACTTCTGAAGGATCCGGCGCTGGCGGCGCTGGCCGGCGGCCTGTACGAAAGCGACACCACGCGCGGCGCGCTGCCCGGCGGCTTCCTGCGCGAGGGCTTCGCGCGGCTGGTGGCGATCGGCCGGTCGGTCGGCGCGGTGCGCGACGATCTGCCCGAAAGCCTGCTGCTGCCGGTGCTGTTCGCGATGGCACTGGAGGCCGACCGCTGGTTTGCCCGGCATTGGCAGGGCCTCGACGCGGCCGAGGTGCTGCGGCTGAACGGACAGGTCGTGGGGATGTTCAGGCGCGTGGCCGCGCCGCGCCCCCGGCCTTCGCGGCCTTGCGCGCCTTGACGCGCCGCTTCTCCTGCGCGGCGGCCTGGGCGGGTGGCAGGGCAAGGCGGGCCCAGCGCAGCGCCTCGTCGGGGTCTTCCATGGCGCTTTCGGGCAAGGTCATGAAACTGGGCAACGATCGCGTCCGGCCGTTCATCTCGTAGGCGAAGGGTTCGGCCCCCGCGGCCTCGAACAGCGGGCGGGTGGCGTCGTCGGTCTTCAGGTAGACGGCATCGTGGGCGATCAGGCAGAACATCGCGTCGCCCTCGGCATAGAGGCCGGCGCCCGAGAACATCCGGCGCACCTCGATCGGACCCAGCCCGGCGAAAAGATCGCGCAGATGCGCGATCAGGGCCGGGTCGGCGGCCATCAGCTTTCGGCGAACTTGATCGATTCGCCGCAGCCGCAGGCCTCGACCACGTTGGGGTTGTTGAAGTGGAAACCCGATTCCAGCAGCGAGGTCTGATAGTCGATCTCGGTCCCGAACAGGAACATCTGCGCCATCGGGGCGATCATCACCCGCGCACCGTCCTGTTCGACGACCTCGTCCATCGGATCGACCTCGGACACATAGTCCATCGTGTATTCCATGCCCGCGCAGCCGCCCTTCTTCACGCCGATGCGCAGCCCCGCGGCGCCGTCGCGCTGCATCAGCTTCGCCACCTGCTTCGCGGCGGTGGGGGTAAGGGTGACGGCCTGTTTGCCGGGAATGCCGAACATGTCGGAACCTTTCAGGGTAATCCTGTGCGTTACGCTCAACTTAGGTCTGCCCCAGCCACTTCTCAAGGGCGGCGGGGCCGCGGTTACATGAAGCCCAGTTCCAACCGGGCCTCTTCGGACATCATGTCCATGCCCCAGGGCGGATCGAAGGTCATCTGCACATCGACCGTCTTGACCCCAGGCAGGGGAGAGATCGCCTCGGCCACCCAGCCGGGCATCTCGCCCGCGACGGGGCAGCCGGGCGCGGTGAGCGTCATGATGACGAAAACCTCGTTCTGGTCGTTGATCTCGATCGTGTAGACCAGCCCCAGATCGAAGATATTCACAGGGATTTCCGGGTCATAGACCGTACGGCAGGCCTCTACGACCGCGTCGTAAAGCGGGTGGTCCTGGGTCGAGGGCCGGATCAGGGGTTCGCCCTCGGCGGGGTATGCGGCGTCAGCGGTCATGAATCTCTCGCACGATTGTCGACTGTTTATATAGGGAAAGCGGGCCGCCGGGTCCAGTGCGCGTAAGGCGCGTCGGGGGCCGGTCCGGAGATTGTGAGGGGAACATCCGGTCCGCGCGGGGCGCGCGCTTGGCCCCCCGGGGGCCTGTGCCGGGGTTTGGGCGCCGATGGGGCGGCATCGCCGTTGGTGCCCGCGTGATCGAGAGCGCCGGAGGCGCTTGTCCCGCGCCTGGGCCCCGCGCCTGGGCCGCCTGCCGGGCCGAAACGGGTCTAGGCCGGGGTCGTGCGATGTCAGGCCAATTGCATCGCGCCCCGTGGGGCGCTATGGCCCGGCCATGACAGCTTTCTCGTTTTCCATCGCCGCCACCGACGGGCGCGCGCGCACCGGCACGATCCACACCCCGCGGGGCCAGATCCGCACCCCAGCCTTCATGCCGGTGGGCACGGCCGCCACGGTGAAGGCGATGCTGCCCGAAAGCGTGCGCGCCACCGGCGCCGACATCTTGCTGGGCAACACTTATCACCTGATGCTGCGCCCCGGGGCGGAACGGGTGGCGAAGCTTGGCGGTCTGCACCGCTTCATGAACTGGAACCGCCCGATCCTGACCGATTCCGGCGGGTTCCAGGTGATGAGCCTGTCGGACCTGCGCAAGCTGACCGAAGACGGCGTGCGCTTCAAATCCCATGTCGACGGGTCCGAGCATTTCCTGTCGCCCGAACGCAGCATGGAGATCCAGCGGCTTCTGGGCTCCGACATCGTGATGTGTTTCGACGAATGCCCCGCGCTGCCGGCGACCGAAGAGCAGGTGGCGCAATCGATGCGGATGTCGATGCGCTGGGCCGAGCGGTCGCGCGAGGCCTTCGGCGATCGGCCGGGACATGCGCTGTTCGGCATTCAGCAGGGCGGCGTGACGAAGGAGCTGCGCGCCGAAAGCGCCGAGGCGCTGCGCGCGATCGGCTTTGACGGCTATGCGATCGGCGGCCTCGCGGTGGGCGAGGGGCAGGAGGCGATGTTCGGGGTGCTGGACTACGCGCCCGGCATGCTGCCCGCCGACAGGCCGCGCTATTTGATGGGGGTCGGCAAGCCCGACGATATCGTCGGCGCCGTTCAGCGCGGCGTCGACATGATGGATTGCGTGCTGCCCTCGCGGTCGGGACGCACGGGCCAGGCCTGGACACGGCGCGGTCAGGTGAACCTGAAGAACGCCCGCCATGCCGATGACCCTCGGCCGCTGGACGAAGACTGCGCCTGTCCCGCCTGCCGGGGCTATAGCCGTGCCTATCTGCACCATGTCTACCGCGCGGGCGAAATCATCGCCTCGATGCTGCTGACGTGGCATAACCTCCATTATTTCCAAGAGCTTATGGATGGTCTGCGCACCGCCATCGCCGCCGGCCGCCTGGAGGCCTTCGTGGCCGATTTCCACAGGCTCCGCGCCGAGGGCGATATCGAGCGCCTCTAGCCGCGCCTTGGCGCATTCCGGCTTGAGGAGCTACGTCGGCGGGCCCGCGCGATCGAAATGCGAACCTGATCGGCTGGAGGCCCGCTGTCTTCAATCCACTGGCAGATGTTTCCGAAGCAGGCGCCATTCGTGCCAGACCAGCACGATGACGATCAGGTCGAACACCGTCAGCACGATCAGTCCGAACGAGTGCGTGTAGCTGTAGCGGTAGAGTTGGTAGGCGATGAAGCCTCCGAGCGCGATCAGCGACAAGGGATAGGCGATCAACTTCTCTCGCAGAAGACCCGCCACCAGCACGACTTTGATGAGGCCATGGCTGATGAGGTAGAAGGCATAGAACGCCTCGGTCCCACCGGAGAGATGCTGCGCGGCGCTGACCAGATGAGTGGCCACAAAGTCGCGCGGGTCCTCGGTCAGTTCCTCCTGCGTGACGATGTTGACCCAGTGCAGGATCATCGGCGCCGGAACGAAATAGAACACAAGTCCGCCAACGATCTCGGTCAGCGCGTGCAACCCCTTGAGTAGGACACTAAGTTGAAAGGCTTGGTGAATGCGGTGCTCGGTGACCTGCATGCCGGGAAGGACCTCGCTGTAAGAAGGGAATGCCATGGACGCTGCGATCACCCACTGGATCAACTCCTTCGCGGGCCAGACGCCCCTCCTCGATCCCATGATGGTGGCGATCACGCAAGTGGGTGTGCCCATCATCGTCCTTCTGGTCGTCGTGCAATGGTGGGTCCGCGAGGATCGGACCCATGTGCGTCATGTGGCGATCTGTGCGGGCCTTGCCTTTCTTCTCGGGCTTGCGATCAACCAGGGCGTTCTGCTGTTCATCCACCGCGTCCGGCCCTACGATGCCGGGGTGTCACACCTTCTGATCGCGAAGAGCGCGGACTGGTCGTTCCCCTCGGATCACGCCACGGCCTCGATGTCGGTGGCAATGGCCTTCGCATTGCAGGGGCTTCCGCGCCGGGCGCTGGCGTTCTTCGCCATGGCATTCCTCGTCTGCCTGTCGCGCGTCTACGTCGGCACCCATTATGTGACCGACGTTCTGGGGGGCACGGCGACCGGGTTCCTCGGCGCCATCATCGTCCGCCTGCTCTACCGCGAGAATACGCGCCTCGATCGCTTCGCGACGAGCATCCTGTGAACGGGCGGCGAGACGGGCTGCGCGATGCGCGGCTTCGTCATGGGGGTGGGCGTTTTATGGCCGGGCTTATGGGGTTCGGCCGTGTCTACCTCGGGGTTCATTGGCCGACCGACGTGCTGGCTGGCTGGACCCTCGGCGCCGCGTGGGTGCTGGTAACCCGGCTCATGACTGATACGTTTGGCTGAACCGACAGGAAAGGCTTGTTCGTCATCGGGTCTCGAACTCCCGCCAGAGCGGCGCGCCATGGTAGAGCCAGGGTCTGTAGAGGATCCGCCGGGGGGCCGCCCCGTGGCGGCTGGGCGCTATCGCGAACCGGATGCGCCCCGAGACGCATGACCTGCGTCAGGAGGGTCGGCGCCGTCGCGCGGCGCTTGTGAACCTGGATCATCTCGTACGTTCCCAGGGCAGTGTTGCACATATCGGTGACGCGGAGTCACCCTGCGAATCCTGCCCGTTCGCTGAGGCGCGTGCCGAAGCTATCTCGCACCCGCTACCGCACGGCCAACCGGTCAGAATATACCGCGTCGCCGCGCCGCCGGGAGCGCGCTTGGTCTGGTTTGATCCCGAGGCGGCCTGGCGCTCCGGGGCGCCGCTGAACCTGCTGATTGACAGCACAGGCGTAACGTTCCGCGGCGACGGCGAATGGCAGGTGCGCAATCACGGCCCCTCGCGCCGCAGGCAATGGCGCAAGGTCCACATCGTCGTGGACACGAAGACCGAAAACGTCCGGGCGGTCGAGTTCACCTCGAGCCGCCAGGGGGGGGGGCAGCCCTCTGCTTCCCGGGCTTTTGGCGCGCTTCCCTGAAGGCGAAGAAATCGCCACCGTAACCGCGGATGGCGCCTATGAAACGCAGCGATGCCATGCGGCGATCATCGAACGCGGTGCCGATGCGGTCATACCGATCCGCCGCGACGGGCGTGCCTGGAAGGAAGACTGCCCGGCGGCGATCGCCCGGGAAGAGATCCTGCGCGCCACGCGCCATTTGGGCCGGGCGCCGGCGAAGCGATGGGCCGGCTATGACGTTCAAAGTCAGGACGCGGCCCGGATGAACAGCCTCAAGGCTTTCGGTGAGCGGATCATGTCCCAAGATCCTGACCGCCAGACCGCAGAAATCCGGATCCGCATCATCCGCCAGTGTCGCTCGGACCAATGGCGCAACATGGCTCACTCATGAACCGCGACAATGCCCTCGGCTCCTCGGAGATCGAGGCCCTGGCCTGAAACCAGTCAGCATAGGGCAATTCCACCCTACGCCAGAGTGGCACACAACGCCGTTATTGCGCGCCAAAAGCCGGAATGCGTCAGCTGCGCCTGCCGGGGTTATCCGCTCAATTTTCCGCCCGCCCTTGCTGCGGAGCGCAATCCGCCTAGCTCCCCTGACGAGGCGCAAAACGCGCGAACCAACCACAGGAGCAGCCACATGCCGCATAAGCTTTTCTCGCCCTTCACCGCCGGCAGTATCGAAATGCGCAACCGCGTCGTCATGGCGCCGCTGACGCGCAACCGGGCCGACGATCAGACCGGCGAAGTGGGCGATCTGCATGTCGAATATTATCGTCAGCGCGCCGGCGCCGGGCTGATCATCACCGAAGCCACGCAGATTTCGCCTCAGGGCAAGGGGTATATCCAGACCCCGGGCATCCACACCGAGGGCCAGGCCGCGGCCTGGAAGAAGGTGACCGATGCGGTCCATGCCGAGGGTGGCAAGATGGTGGTGCAGCTTTGGCACGTAGGGCGGATCAGCCATGTCTCGCTGCAGCCGGACGGGCAGGCGCCGGTCGCGCCCTCGGCGATCCCGGCGGGGTCCAAGACCTTCACCAGGAACGGGTTCGAGGACACCTCGGCCCCGCGCGCGCTGGAACTGGACGAACTGCCGGGGATCGTGGCCGACTACCGTCACGCGGCGCGGCTGGCGGCGCAGGCAGGCTTTGACGGGGTCGAGGTGCATGGCGCGAACGGCTATCTCCTGGACCAGTTCCTGAAGACCGGGTCGAACCACCGCACCGATGCCTACGGTGGCTCGGTCGAGAACCGCGCGCGGCTGCTGCTGGAGGTGCTGGAGGCCGTCACCGACGAATTGGGCGGTGACCGGGTGGGGCTGCGCCTGTCGCCCTTCAGCCCGGCGAATGGCATCTCGGACGCCGATCCGATGGCGACTTTCAGCCATGTGATCGGGGCGCTAAACCGCTTTGGCCTTGCGTTTCTGCACATGGTCGAGGGCGCGACCGGCGGCTCGCGCGCGCTGGCCGAGGGCGAAAGCATCGCCGCCCTGCGCAAGCTGTTCGGCGGCCCCTACATGGCCAACAACGGCTATGACCGGCAGATGGCGCTGGATGCGATCGACAGCGGCGCGGCGGATCTGGTGGCCTTCGGGCGGCCGTTCATTGCCAATCCGGACCTTGTCGAGCGGCTCGAAAAAGATGCGCCGCTGAACCAGTTGGACGGCGACACGCTGTACGGCGGCGGCGCCAAGGGCCTGACGGATTACCCGGCCCTCGAATCGGTTTGAGGCGGATTGACGGGGCCTGAAAGGGCCTGACAAGACGGCGGGCGCGCCCGGTTTTCGGCGCGCGCCCGGCTGGATCTGGCCCCTGAAGGCGGCCCGATCGCGACGAAGACGCGACAATTCGACAGGATTGCCGACTTGCTCCGGGCGCCACCACGGGCCATTGTGTCCGGCAGCGCCATGCCGAGGTTGAACAACATCCCGCCGGCCCCCAGATATGGGAAGAACAGGGGAGCGCCGGGTCGCCGATCTTTGGGGCCGGGCTCTTCCGCCAGAAAGGAACGCGAATGACCGAGACCCTTCTCCCCAGCTACCCGGTGTTGCCGTTGCGTGACATCGTGGTGTTCCCGCACATGATAGTGCCGCTTTTCGTGGGCCGCGAGAAATCCGTCCGGGCGCTGGAGGAGGTCATGGCCGAAGACAAGCAGATCCTGCTGTCGAGCCAGATCGACCCCGCCGAGGACGACCCCGCCAGCGACGGCATCTTCAAGGCCGGCGTGCTGGCCAATGTGCTGCAGCTTCTGAAGTTGCCCGACGGTACGGTGAAGGTTCTGGTCGAGGGCCGCGCGCGCGTGCGGATCACCGAATTCCTTCCCAACGACAAGTATTTCGAGGCCGAGGCCGCGCTGCTGACGGAAATGCCGGGCGATGCGGACGCCGTAAAGGCGCTGACCCGGTCGGTCGGGGACGAGTTCGAGCGTTACGCCAAGGTCAAGAAGAACATCCCCGAAGAGGCGCTGGCGGCGGTGGCCGAAACCTCGGAACCCGCCCGTCTGGCCGATCTGGTCGCGGGCCATCTGGGCATCGAGGTCGCGCAGAAGCAGGAGCTTCTGGAAACCCTCGACGTGGCCGAGCGGCTGGAAAAGGTCTACGGCCTGATGCAGGGCGAGATGTCGGTCCTGCAGGTCGAGAAGAAGATCAAGACCCGCGTGAAAAGCCAGATGGAGCGCACCCAGCGCGAATATTACCTGAATGAGCAGATGAAGGCCATTCAGAAGGAGCTGGGCGACGGCGAGGAGGGCCAGAACGAGGTGGCCGAGCTGGAAGAGCGCGTCGCGGCCACCAAGCTGTCCAAGGAGGCGCGCGAGAAGGCCGACGCGGAGTTGAAGAAGCTCAAGTCCATGAGCCCGATGAGCGCCGAGGCGACGGTGGTGCGCAACTACCTCGACTGGCTTCTGGGCGTGCCGTGGAACAAGAAAAGCCGGGTGAAAAAGGATCTGTCGAAGGCCGAGGAGATCCTCGATCACGATCACTACGGGCTTGAAAAGGTCAAGGAACGCATCGTCGAATACCTCGCGGTGCAGGCCCGTTCGGCCAAGCTGAAGGGGCCGATCCTGTGCCTTGTCGGGCCTCCGGGCGTGGGCAAGACCTCGCTCGGGCGGTCGGTGGCACGCGCCACGGGACGCGAGTTCATCCGCATCTCCCTGGGCGGCGTGCGCGACGAAAGCGAGATCCGCGGTCACCGGCGGACCTATATCGGCTCTATGCCCGGCAAGATCATCCAGGCGATGAAGAAGGCCAAGACCACGAACCCCCTGATCTTGCTCGATGAAATCGACAAGATGGGCCAGGATTTCCGTGGCGATCCGGCCAGCGCCATGCTCGAGGTGCTCGACCCCGAGCAGAACGCCACCTTCGTCGATCACTATCTGGAGGTCGAATACGACCTTTCGAACGTGATGTTCCTGACGACGGCGAACTCCTACAACATGCCGGGGCCGCTGCTGGACCGGATGGAGATCATCCCGCTGGCCGGCTACACCGAGGACGAGAAGCGCGAGATCGCGCGCCAGCACCTGCTGCCCAAGCAGATCAAGGGCCACGGTCTGAAGAAGAACGAGTTCTCGATCTCGGATGCGGCGCTGACCGAGATGGTCCGCACCTATACCCGCGAGGCCGGGGTGCGGAACCTGGAGCGCGAGATTGCGAAACTTGCCCGCAAGGCAGTGACCGAGATCGTCAAGTCGAAGGTCAAGGCCGTGTCGATCGAGCCCGAGAACCTGGAAGACTTCCTGGGCGTGAAGAAGTTCCGCTACGGCCTGGCCGAGAAGGAGGACCAGATCGGCGTGGTCACCGGGCTGGCCTGGACCAGCGTCGGCGGTGAGCTTTTGTCGATCGAGGCGCTGAAGCTGCCCGGCAAGGGCCGGATGAAGACCACCGGCAAGCTGGGCGACGTGATGAAGGAATCGATCGACGCGGCGTCCAGCTTCGTGCGCTCGATCAGCCCCGAGATCGGGGTGAAGCCGCCCAAGTTCGAGAAGATCGATATCCACGTCCACGTCCCCGAGGGCGCGACGCCGAAGGACGGGCCCTCGGCCGGTCTGGCGATGGTGACGGCGATCGTTTCGGTGCTGACCCAGATCCCGGTGCGCAAGGACATCGCCATGACCGGCGAGGTCACGCTGCGCGGCAACGCGCTGGCGATCGGCGGGCTGAAGGAAAAGCTGATGGCGGCGCTGCGCGGCGGTATCAAGACGGTGCTGATCCCCGAGGAAAACGCCAAGGACCTGCCCGAGATCCCCGACAATGTGAAGGAGGGGCTGACGATCATTCCGGTGGCCCATGTGCGCGACGTGCTGAAACATGCGCTGGTGCGGACGCCCGAGCCGGTGGAATGGGACGAGGAGGCCGAGGAGGCCGCCGCCAAGGCCGCCGCCGTCACGGCGCCAAGCGAAGGGCAGGCTGCCACCGCGCATTGATCGCGGGGCACGAATCGATCGCGGCGGGGGGCTTCGGCTTCCCGCCGCTGTCGTTTGGGGCGTCCCTCGGCAATGGCGTGCCCGAACCCATTCTTCGACCTTTCTTCCTCCGCCTTCCGATCCTCCGCCCCTCCGCGGCTGGCCTGTGCCGGCGGGTAGGTGTGAAGGCCCGCGCGACGGCGGCAGCCGGGGCATCGGCATAGGTGACAAGCCCCGGGGCGACCCGGTATCATGCCGCAGCTACCCCATGGAGGGCCCCGCGATGGCAATGTCGCCGAAGACCACAACGCCCGCTGTTTCGGGCGCCGATGCCGCCCCCTCGATCCCGTCGACCTCCGCGCAGGACGCGGATCTTGCAGAGGATCGCGGCGTCGAGGTGACCTTGCTCAAGCGCGAGCTGTTCGCCCGCGTGGTTGCGGCAACCGACGCGAAGAAACCGCAGGTGAAGCAGATCGTCGAGGCGACGCTGGCGATTATCGGCCAGGCACTGGCCGACGGCGAGGCGCTGAATCTGCCGCCTCTGGGCAAGGTCCGGATCGTGAGATCGCGGGACGCGGGTTCGGCCGAAGTGATCACGCTGAAGCTGCGTCGCAAGGGGCGGTCGGCCGCCCTGGGGGCGGAGGACGAAGAAAGCTGATCCGCCCTCTTGCGTCGTCCCGCGCGGGACGCTAAGACGCGCGCCAACGGGTGATTAGCTCAGTGGTAGAGCGCTTCGTTCACATCGAAGATGTCAGGAGTTCGAATCTCTTATCACCCACCATTCATCTGAAACGCGCCCGGGGCCTTCCGGGCGCGTTTCGCATTTCTGGGCCGCTCCTCAGCGTGCCGCGCGGGCGACGAACATCAGGTTGTTGGCGGGCATTTCGGCAGGTGGGGCAGGGGTCAGCCCGGCCGCGGCCAGGCGCGCGGCCACCCAGGCCGCATCCTTGTAGCCCAGCCCCGCGTTCTGGGCGCGCAGGCTTTCATCGAAGCGCCGGTCCCCTTCGCTGGTCGGCACACCGTCGCGCAGGAAGGGACCGTAGATCAGCGCCACCCCTGCGGGGGCCAGCGCCGCGGCGGTTTCGGCCAGGATGGTGCAAGCGGCCGCCTCAGTCACCAGATGCAGGACATTGACCATCACGACCAGATTCAAAGGCCCCAGTTTGGCCGCCCAGCCGGGCGTGCCGGCGTCCAGCGTGATCGGCGCCCGGATGTTCGCCGCGCCCGAAGCCTGCCGCCACGCCGCGATCGAGGCCATGTTGGCGGGGTTCAGATCGCTGGGCTGCCAGGTCAGATTGGGCCGGCGGGCGGCATAGCGCACCATGTGCTGACCGGTGCCGCTGGCAATTTCCAGGGCGCGGCCGGTCTGTGGGGCGTGCAGTTCCATCTGCGCCAGGATCGGCTCGACATTGCGCAGCGCCGACGGGCTGATCCGGCACCCCCCCTCGGCCTGGGCGCGCAGCGCGGCGCTGTCGGGAAGCTGTAGCCCGGTCATCGCGCGAAGCGCCCGGGCGAAAGGGCGGCAACCATGTCGGCCTCTAGCTGCGGGGCGGTGCCACCGACCAGCGCCGCCAGCAGGTTCGCCGCCCCGGCCGAGGTCTGGAAGCCATAGCCTCCCTGGCCGGCAGACCAGAAGAAATCGGGTAGCGCCGGGTCCGGCCCGATCACCAGCACCCGATCGGAGGCGAAGGTGCGCAACCCCGCCCAATTGGCCAGCAGCCGCGTCACCGGCACGCGCATCCGCGCCTCGTAGCGCGCGATGCCCTCGGCCAGCACCATGTCATCGGCATAGGCGTCATGCGGGGTGCTGGGGTCCTCATCCGCGGGCGAGACGATCAGCGCACCAGCATCGGGCTTGGCATACCAGCTTTCGCCCGCGCCGAAGATCATAGGCCAGCCCGAGACGTCGTGCCCGCCGGGGGCGGGGATCCGCGCCATCGAACGGCGATAGGGGGTCAGGCCCATTGGCGCCGCCCCCGCCATCTGCGCCACCTGGTCCGCCCAGGGACCGGCGGCGTTGACCAGGGCCGCCGCGCGAAAGCTGCCCTTGGGCGTTTCCACCTGCCAGGCACCGCCCCGGCGCGCGATCGCGGTCACGCGTGCGCCGGTCAGCGTCTGGCCCCCGTTGGCGCGGGCGCGGCGCAGGAAGTTCTGGATCAGAAGATCGGTGTCGATGTCCTGGGCATGATCGGCGATCGCCGTCAGCGCGACGGTTTCGGGGTTCAGGATCGGCACCCGCGCGCAGGCCTCTTCGACGCTGATCCGGGTCATGGCCATTGCGGTGCAATCGGCCTGGAAGGCGGCGCGTTCCTCGGCGCCGGCGACCACCATAAAACCCCGCGCGCTTAACACGCCGCCGTCGGCATGGGCCAGGTGGTCTTCGCTCGCACGGCTCAGCGCGTTGATCGGCGGCAGGCCATAGCTGGGCTCGAACAAGGCGGCCGAACGGCCCGAGGCATGATGGGCGAAATGGTCCTCGGCCTCGAGCAGCAGCACCTGGCCGAGGGGCGACAGGGTCGCGGCGGCGGCGATGCCCGCGATGCCGCCGCCGATGATGAGGAAGTCATGCGTCATGCGCGCCAAACTGACAGATTTCAGCTTCGGTGCAAGGCGCCGCGCGCCCGTCAGGCCGCCTGCCGCGGCGCCGAGCCGGGGTGCGCGTCGGGCGTCATGTCCGATCCGATGGCTTCGCGGGACGCGGCCAGCCGCAATGCCCGCAATTCCAGCAAGATCGCGTCGTTCTGATACTGCAGGCGGTGCAGGTTTTCCTGCATTTCCTCGATCGTGCGGTTGCCGGTGTTTTGCAGCAGGAAGACCATCAGGAAGGTGGCGATCGTGGTGCCGGTGTTGATGATCAGCTGCCAGGTGTCCGAAAAGGCGAAAATGGGGCCGCTGAGCGCCCACATCAGCACCGTGAACAGGGCGATCAGAAAGGCGTAGGGGTTGCCCAGCACCTTCGAGATCCATTCCGAGAGCGACTCGAATCTGTTTTGGATGAACGCCCGCATTTTCTTCTCCTCCGACCGGCCCCGGACCACCGGAAGAGGAGGCAACCCTCAATCCGGCAGGCGTTGCGCGGTCGTTCTACTGTGGGTTGGCATTGGAACTGGTCTCCGGTTGTGCGGGCGCGAACCCGCCTCGATGAGCTAGCGTCGCGGCCGCCGAAACGGAAGGGGGCACGCATATGCGCGGCGCTCACATTCGCGTGCCCGGGGCGGGGACTGCCGATTGCCGGACTTCGCGGCGCAAGCCGTTCGTGCGATCGCGCTGCGACGCAGCGTTTCATTGACACCATTGCCAACCGAACCTAGATCAAGCCCATCAATTTTCAGGCGCCGAGGGACGGCCGCAGGGTGAAATCAGTCGCCATCGTCATTCCGATGCACAATGAGGCCGAGGCCGCGGAGCCGCTGATCCAAGGGATCGTCGCGGCCTGTTCGGTGCTGCCGGAATTCGAGATCATCGCGGTCGACGACGGCTCGACCGACGATACCGCTGCGCGGATCGAGGCGCTGCAGGCCCGAATCCCGCAACTACGCCTCTTGCGCCATCCGCACTCGGGCGGGCAGAGCGCGGCAGTGCATTCTGGCGTCTGCGCGGCGCGCTCGCCGATCTGCTGCACGCTGGACGGCGACGGCCAGAACCCGCCAGAGGAATTGCCGAAGCTCTGGACGCCGCTTCTGAACGACACCAGCGGCCGGATTGGCCTGGTCGCGGGTCAGCGGGTGGGGCGGCGCGACGATCTGTCGAAACGCCTGGCTTCGCGCATTGCCAATGCGCTGCGCGGCTGGATCCTGAAGGACGGCACGCGCGACACCGGCTGCGGCTTGAAAGGGTTCCGGCGCGACATGTTCCTGGGATTTCCCTATTTCGATCACATGCACCGCTACCTGCCGGCCCTTGCGCGCCGCGATGGATGGGAAATCGTTCTTGTCGACGTGACCCACCGCGAGCGCCAGACCGGGCAGTCGAACTATTCGAACCTGCAGCGGGCCGTGGTCGGGGTGCGCGATCTGATCGGGGTGGCCTGGCTGATCGCGCGCCGCAAGAAGGTTCGGGCCCTGGAAGAGGGCGCGCGCCCTTCGCCGGGAAAGGGGGGGCGATGATCAACCAAATGATGAACTGGTTTCATGTTGACGACGGGCTTGAACTGACCTGGGTGATGGTCGGCCTTCTGGGCCAGTTGATGTTCACCGGTCGCTTCCTGGTGCAATGGATCGCCTCCGAGCGGGCGCATCGCTCGGTGATGCCGATCCTGTTTTGGTATTTCTCGATCGCGGGCGGGTTGGTCCTGCTGGCCTATGCGCTTTATCGGCGCGATCCGGTGTTCACGCTGGGACAGTCGATGGGGGTGGTGATCTACGCCCGCAATCTGTGGCTCATCCGGTCCGAACGCCAGCAGGGCTGACCCGCGCAAGCGGTCCCTTCCGCCCCCCGGTCGCATGACTTCGGCACCTCGTCCGGCTGACCCTTGCGCCGTGCCTTGGCGGCGAACGGCCGCGCAAGACGCAGCCCGGAAGGCGGAAGTTCGCCAATCCCGGCGCGGAGGGGTTGATTTTGCTTCATAAACTGAAAAAGTGCCGCCCGGATCCGCCCCGTGGCCCATCGCCACGCGACCGAATGCGGTGGGGCCGACCGCTCTGGGGAGTGTTGCAGATTGAAACATGCCGGTCGACCGAGAGTCGGGGCGCTTTTGATGCCTGTTTTGCTGCTGTTCACGGCGGCTTGTTCCCAACCTCCGGTTTCGCGCGGTGCCGGCGCCCCGCAAGAGCTAAGCCCCGTCCGCCGCGCCGCCGCGTTGAAGGAGGCGCATGAGATCCGCGCCAGCGGGCGCAGGCTTTGGTGCGTCCCCTTCGCGCGGGTCGCGAGCGGCGTCGATATCCACGGCAATGCACGAACCTGGTGGAGCCAGGCCGCCCATCGCTATGACCGCAGCCATGAACCCAAGGTCGGCGCGGTGATGACGTTCCGCCCGACGCGACGCATTCCGCTGGGTCATGTGGCGGTGGTTTCCAAGGTGGTTTCGTCGCGCAAGATCCTGGTCGATCAGGCGAATTGGCACCGCAACAAGGTATCCCTTGGGATGGCGGTGATCGACGTCTCGGCTGACAACGATTGGTCGAAGGTGCGGGTCGAAAGCCGGCCCGACAAGTTCGGCAGCATCTACCCCGTCGCCGGTTTCATCTGGGCTAGCGCCGGCGTCCACTGACGCGCCCCGCGCTTGACTTCCCGACCCGTCGCGGCATCATTCGGCGATGCGCTACGCAAGCTTTCTGATGGCCCTTCTTTCGCCTGTCGCGGCGGTGGCCTGCCCGGCGGGCCCCGACAAGGGGCCGGCGCGCGCGGCGGTGATCGCGGACCTGCAGAAGGCCGGATCGGCCAAGGAGGCCGCCGCGCTGATGGGCGAATTCTGGATGATCCAGCTGCGCGCCCCTGGTCCCGAATCCCAGGCGTTGCTGAACGCCGCCCGTGCCCAGCGCGCCCAGGGCGACCTTCAGGGTTCGATCGACACGCTGACCCGGCTGATCAAGACCTGCCCCGATTTCGTCGAGGCCTACAATCAGCGGGCCTTCAGCGAATTCCTGGCCGGGCAGGATGCGGCATCGCTGAAGGATGCGAACCACGTCTTGGCCCGCGTGCCGAACCATGTGGGCGCGCTGTCGGGCAAGGCGCTGGTGCTGATGCGGATGGGGCGGGTCAAAGCCGCCAAGCAGACCATCCGTGCCGCGCTGAAGCTTGACCCCTGGCTGCCCGAGCGCAAGCTGCTGTCCTCCCCCGAGGGGCATAGCCTTTAGCCGGCAGGCGCGGCCAGGGGGTCAGCCCACCAGAAACGGGATCGGCACGCCGAAGGTCTGGGCGAGAAGCACGAAGTTCAGCCCCAGCACCACGGTCGCGCCCAGGATCGCCAGTACCCGCATCGCCGGGCCGATGGTGAAATCCCCCATCACATCGCGGCGCGAGGTGAAGATGACCAGCGCAATCATCGGCACCGGCAGCGCGATCGACAGCACGACCTGGCTCATCACCAGCGCTTCGGTCGCGTTGAAGCCGATCGCGACCACCGCGAAGGCGGGCAACATGGTGATCAGGCGGCGCAACCAGATCGGAACATGGAAATGCAGGAAGCCCTGCATGATCATCTGCCCCGCCATGGTGCCGACAACCGAACTCGACACCCCGGAGGTGATCAGCGAGACCAGGAACACCGCCGCCGCGGCGGATCCCAGAAGCGGAGTCAACGTGTGATAGGCGGTCTCGATCTCGGCGACGTCGCTATGGCCTTGATGGAAGGCAGAGGCGGCCATGATCACCATCGCCATGTTGACCATCCCGGCCACGGCGAGGGCCGCGATCACCTCGATGTTGGAGAACCGCAGCACCTTGCGGCGGTCCGTGTCGTTGCGGATGACAACGCGATTCTGGGTCAGCCCGGAATGCAGATAGACGGCATGGGGCATGACCGTGGCCCCGATGATGCCCACCGCGATGGTCAGCGCGGCCGCGTCGGGAAGATCCGGCGTCACCAGCCCCACGGCGGCCGAGCCCCAGTTGACGGGGGCTATGAAAATCTCGACCAGGTAGCACAACGATATGATCGCGACCATCGTGCCGATGATCAGCTCCATCGGGCGGAAGCCTTTGCGCTCGAAGATCAGGATGCCGTAGGTGACGATCGCGGTGACCGCCATCCCCCAGATCAGCGGTATATTGAACAGAAGCGCCAGGCCGATCGCACCGCCCAGGAATTCTGCCAGATCGGTGGCCATCGCCGCCACTTCGCTGACCGCCCACATCGCCCAGACGACGGGGCGGGGGAAGTTGTCGCGCGACATCTCGGCCAGGTTCTTGCCGGTGACGATCCCCAGCCGCGCCGAAAGCGCCTGGAACAGCATGGCGATCAGGTTGGCCATCAGCACGACCCACAGCAGCGTATAGCCGTAGCCGGCCCCGGCCTGGATGTTGGTCGCGTAATTGCCGGGATCGACATAGGCGATCGAGGCGATCACCGCCGGGCCTACGAACAGGAACTTGGCGCCAAATCCCCTCCTCTCGCCCGAAAGGACGGCACTCATGCCAAGGCGTGTACGTTCGGAGCTGGTCATCAGAGGTTCCGGATTGCGTTTCGCAAAGGAATATAGCCAAGGCTACATTATCCGCAAGGGGGCATATTATTCAGGCCGGGCGGATCGGGGCGACGAACGCCGGGCGGAAGCCGAAGCCGCAGCGCGGGGCAGGACCCCTCTGGCGCGATCGGCAGTCGCGAAATCAGGGTGGAGGTCTTGCAGTTCGGCCTGGCGGATGGTCCTCAGGGCGTCGCAGGGCAGGTTGACGGACCGGCGCTGTCCTCGCGACGCGGCGTGCGGGGCAGGCTGGCGGCAAACTCCGGATCAGGCCCCGAAATTCACCCTCGGCTATATTGATTTCTGCGGCTTCAGGATGCTATCTGTCACCCCCGGCGACTGCCCGCCGGGGCCGGCGCGGGAGAGAGAGGGATGATCGAGGACGACCGCCCAGCATCCGAGGCGTCTCCATCCGAACAGGCCGGGCGTTTTGCGCGCGCGCGCGAGGCGCAGGCCAAGGCGGTGCTGGAGGATTACGTCGAGATGATCGGCGATCTGATCGCCGTGCATGGTGAGGCCCGCGTCGCCGATATCGCCGAACGCATGGGGGTGGCCCATCCGACCGCGACCAAGGCGGTGGCGCGGCTCAAGCGCGAGGGGCTGGCCACCTCGCGGCCTTATCGCGGGGTATTCCTGACCGACGAGGGCGCGGCGCTGGCCGATCGGGTGCGCGCCCGCCACCGCACGGTGGTGGATCTGCTGGTCGCGGTCGGCGTGCCGCCCGAACATGCCGAGGCCGACGCGGAAGGGATCGAGCATCATGTCTCGCGCCGCACGTTGAAGGCGTTCGAGCTTTATCTGGCGGGCAAGCCGTAGGATCGGGCGCAATGGCCACCGTCGTGGGATTCGTGAGGGCGCTGGTGGGTGATGAGAGACTCGAACTCCCGACATCCTCGGTGTAAACGAGGCGCTCTACCAACTGAGCTAATCACCCTTGCCATGTAGCGCGCCGCCTCTTAGCGCGGGCGGCTGCCATGACGCAAGAGGCGATCCTGTCCAGGCGGGTGCGGCGGAGCGGAAATCCCGCCGGCGGCCGATGCGAAAGGGCTTGCCGCGGCACCGGCGAGTTGCATGATGCGCCGATGGGCAGGAGACGGGTCTCGACAGGGGTGGTATTCTTGGTGCTGGGCTATGTGCTCAGCCAGTTCTACCGCGCGTTCCTGGCAGTGCTGGCTCCCTTCCTGATGCGAGATCTGGGGGTGGGGGCGGACAGCCTGGCATGGGCCTCGGGGTTGTGGTTCGTGGCCTTCGCGCTGGCGCAGCTGCCGATCGGCTGGGCGCTGGATCGGATCGGGCCGCGGCTGACGGCGGCGGTGCCGCTGGCGGTGCTGGGCGGCGGCGGGGCGTTTTGCTTTGCGCTGGCCCAGGGACCGATCGGAATCACCGTGGCGATGGTGCTGACGGGGCTGGGCTGCGCGCCGGTGCTGGTGGCGGCCTATTATATCTATGCGCGGGAATATCCGCCGGCGCTGTTCGCCACGCTGGCGGGGATGACGGTGGGGATCGGATCCTTCGGCAACATCGCGGGCACACTGCCGCTGGCCTGGGCCGCGCAGACCTATGGCTGGCGCGCGGCGGTGGCCGGGGTGGGCGTGGTGACGCTGCTGGCCGCGGCGGCGCTGTGGCGGTTCGTGCATGATCCCGCGCCGGTCGCGCGCGACGGGGACGGGCTGACGTTGCGGGGTTTGCTGCGCGAGCGTTCGCTGTGGCTGCTGGCGCCGATGATGGTGGCCGGCTATGCCCCGGCGGCCGATATTCGCGGCCTCTGGGTCGGGCCGTGGCTGGGCGATGTCTACGGGCTGGATGCGGGCGGGATCGGCCGCGTCAGCCTGGTGATGGGGCTGGCAATGATCGCGGGCAATTTCCTTTACGGCCCGCTCGACCGGGTGATCGGGTCGCGCAAATGGGGCGTGTTCGGGGGCAATGTGCTGGCCTGCCTAAGCCTTCTGGCGATGGGGTTGTGGCCGGCGGCGGGGCTTTGGCAGGCGACCTTGGGGCTGGCCGCGCTGGGGGTCTTCGGGGCCTCCTATTCGGCGGTGATGGCGCATGGGCGCGGCTTCCTGCCCCCGCATCTGGTGGGGCGTGGCGTGACATTGCTGACGCTGGTGGGCATCGGCGGCACCGGGCTGATGCAGGTGGTGACCGGGCGCATCCACGCCGCCTGGGGCGGGGCGGGACCGATCGCCCCCTATAGCGCGATCTTCCTGTTCTTCGCGGGCTTCGTGGCGCTGACTCTGGGGCTTTACCTGTTCACCGAGGATCGGCTGGATTGAGCGGTGCAATCCAGCATGGCGGGGTCCGAATTCGGGCGCGGCGCTCGGGTGCGGGCTCGTCGTTGCCGCTGTCTCGGGGTTAGCCGGCTGAAAGGCCGTCGGATGGGGGGCTGCGCCGTCGTTCAAGCCCGGTCCAGCGTCTCGACAGAAAGGATCGTGGGCAGATGGCGGACGATTTCGCCCCAGCTGTCCCCCTCGTCCAAACTGGCGAAGACAGAGCCGCTGTTGGTCCCGAAGTAGACACCGGCCGGATCGCGCCCGTCGCCGGCCATGGCCTGCCGCAGCACGGTGAAGAAACAGCCTTCCTGCGGCAGCCCCCGGCGCATCGGCTGCCAGCTGTCGCCCCTGTCCGAGGACCGCCAGACCGCCGCGGCGGCATCCGGCGGAAAGCGGCCCGCCATGTCGCCGTTCAGCGGAATCGTCCAGATCCGGCGCGGATCGCGCGGGTGGACCCGGATCGGGAAGCCGAAGGTCGAGGGCAGACCCTGGGTGATGTCTTCCCAGCTGCGGCCTCCATCGGCGCTGCGCCAGACGCCGTGGTGATTTTGCTGGTACAGCAGGGCGCCATCGCCCGGCGCGCGCATCATGTTGTGGACGCAGTGGCCGATCTCGCCGTCCTTCGGGCCGGCAGGGTGGCTGTGGTGATCGCAGGCCTCGGCATTCGACAGGCGGTTGCGGCGCTCCCAGCTGGTGCCGCCGTCCTCGGTGGCGAAGACGCCCGCGGCGGATATCCCCACCCACATCTTCCGCGCATCGCCGGGATCGGGGACGATCGTGTGCAGCACCAGCCCCGCCGCGCCCGGCGACCAGTCGGCGGCCGAGGGATGATCGGTCAGCCCCTCGACCCGCTCGAAGCTTTCGCCGCCGTCGCGGCTGCGCAGCAGGTTTGCGGGCTTGGTGCCGACATGCAGCGTGCCATGGGCGAAATTCAGCGACCAGACCTGCGAGAACAGGCCCTTGAACGGAAGCTCGGCCGCCTCCCATCCGATCATGCTGGCGAAGTCGGCGTCATTCGCGGCCCATTCGTCCATCTGCCCGGGGCTGAGGCGGGTAAGATCCCAGGTCTCGCCCCCGTCCGAGGAGCGCCAGACCCCGGCGCCGAACCAATCGCCGCCGCCGCCGGCCCAGATCGTGCCGCTGTCGGGATCGCCGATGACGTGGTTGATGGGCCAGCCGCCGCAGAACGGGCCGCGCACGCGCCAACCGCTGCGGTCGCCGCCGCCGTCGGCCAGGAAGGCGCCCTTGGTCGTGCCGATCAGCAAGGTCAATCCAAGCTTCGTCATCACCGGGCCCTCCCGTTCGCGTCGCAATGATACCATGGCGCGGAGATTCCGCCTAGCGCGCGGCGCCTCACGGCAGAAGCGACAGCCACACCCAGGCGGTGATGATGGCGAAGGTGGTGGCCAGCAGCACGGTGGTCGCGGCCACGCGTTTGCCCACGCCATACATGTTGGCGAAGACATAGGCGTTCACCCCAGGCGGCATCGCCGCGGTCACCACGGCCGAGCGGAACGGCGCGGTGCCCAGGCCGAAGCCGGACCCCAGCGACCAGGTGATCACCGGATGCAGGATCAGCGAACAGGCGCAGACGTAAAGCACGGTGCGCAGGTCGCCCTCTGGCCGATAGCGGTAAAGCACGCCGCCCAGCCCGAACAGCGCCGCAGGCAGCGCCGCGCGCACCATCAGGTCCAGCGCGTCGGTGAAGACGCCGGGCAGCGGCACATGCCCGATATTGACCACGAAGCCCAGCGCGATCCCGATCACCAGCGCATTGCTGAACATCGCTCGGAACACCCGCCGTCCCGTCGCCGCCAACCCGCCGCCGCGGTGGCGCACCACTTCCATCGTGGTGATCCCCAGCGCATAGCAGATCGGCGCATGCAGCGCGATGATGGCGTAGTTCGCCGCCAGCGCGCCCGTGCCATAGGCGCGTTCGGTGATCGGCAGGCCCAAGAGCAGCGAATTGGAAAACAGCCCGCAGAAGCCGATGGCGACGCTGTCCTCCCAGGGGCGCTTGAAGATGAACCGCGCGCCCAGCATCGCCGCCAGAAAGCCGCTGACCGCGCCGGCATAGAAGCTGACCAACAGCGGCAGGTTGAATTCCTGTCCCAGATCGAGGCGCGAGATGGCGCGAAACAGCAGGCAGGGAATGGCGAATTGCTGGGCGAATTTCATCAGCCCATCGACATGCTCTTCCGCGAACCAGCCCTTCCAGGCGACGCCATAGCCGAAGCCGATGACCAGAAAAACCGGCAGGACGACCTCGATAAGCGCCTCCACCGCGTCAGACCTCGTATTCGATGATCATGCCGTCATGCGCGGGGGTGACGTGGTCGGGGGTCTCGGCGCGCACCGTTTCGTAATCCAGGTCGATATGCATGTTGGTCAGCACCGCTCGGCGCGGCGCCACGCGGGCGATCCATTCCAGGGCGCGGTCCAGATGTACATGGGTCGGATGCGGCTGGCGGCGCAGCGCGTCGAGCACCCAGCAATCGAGGCCTTCCAGCGCGCCCCAGGCGTCTTCGTAGATTTCGGCCACGTCGGGCAGATAGGCAAGACCGGCGATCCGGAACCCCAGCGCATCGATCGACCCGTGGCCCACCCGGAACGGATGGAAGGTCAGCGTGCCGCCTTCGCCCGCGATGTCGAAGGGGCCCTTGATCGTGTGCAGGTCCAGGATCGGCGGATAGGGGCTGCCCTGGGGCTGCACGAAGGCATAGCCGAAGCGTGCGATCAGCGCCTCCTGCGTGTCGCCGTCGGCCCAGACGGGCAGGCGGCGGCGCATGTTGAAGACGATCTGGCGCAGGTCGTCGATGCCGTGCACATGGTCGGCATGGGAATGGGTATAGACCACCGCGTCGAGCCGCCCGACGCCCGCGTCCAGAAGCTGGCCGCGCATGTCGGGGGTGGTGTCGATCAGCACCCGCGTGGTGCCCTGGGCGTCCTCGCGCTCGACCAGCAGCGAACAGCGGCGGCGCTGGTTCTTGGGGTTTTGAGGGTCGCATTCGCCCCAATGCCCGCCCAGCCGCGGCACCCCGCCAGAGGAGCCGCAGCCCAGGATGGTGAAGCGCAGCCTGGCCATCACGCGGTCCCTTGCGCGCCGCGCCAGGCGGCGGCCTTGGCAAAGAGCCGGTCGAAATTGGCCGAGGTCCGGGCCGCGAAATCCTCGTAGGAGAGGCCGAAGACCTCGGCGCCCACCCTGGCGGTGTGGGCGGTGAAGGCCGGTTCGTTGCGCTTGCCGCGGTGCGGCGGCGGGGCAAGGTAGGGGCTGTCGGTTTCCACCAGGATCCGGTCGACCGGGGCGGCGGCGAAGATCTCGCGCAGTTCGGTCGAGCGCGGGAAGGCCGCGATCCCCGACATCGACAGGTAAAAGCCCAGATCCAGCGCGGCGCGGCCAAGTGTCGCCGAGGACGAGAAGCAGTGCATCACGCAAGGGTAGGGGCCGGCGCGGTGCTCTTCCGTCAGGATCTGCGCCATGTCGTCGTCGGCGTCGCGGGCGTGGATGATCAGCGGCAGCCCGGTTTCGCGCGCCGCCGCGATGTGGATGCGCAGGCTTTGCTTCTGCACCGCCTTGCTTTCGGCGGTGTAGTGGTAATCCAGCCCGGTCTCGCCGATGCCCACGAATTTCGGATGTGCGGCCAGCGCGACCAGCTGCTCGACCGTGGCAAGCGGTTCCTCGGCGGCGCTCATCGGATGGGTGCCCGCGGCGTAGAACACCGGATCATGCGCCTCGGCGATGGCGCGGACGGCGGGTTCGTTGCGCAGTCGGGTGCAGATGGTGACCATGCGCGTCACCCCGGCCTCGGCCGCGCGGGCGATGACGGCGTCAAGCTGACCCTCGAAATCGGGAAAGTCGAGGTGGCAATGGCTGTCTACGATGTCGGCTGTCATCGGGGCCCTCAGTGTGCGGCGACCCCGGCCGCCGCTTCGTCGATCTTTAGGATCATATCGAGCACCAGCGCGGCAGGGTCAAGGTTGACCGCCCGGCCGTGGCGGGCCTCGGCCCCCAGGCTTTGGTGCAGATCGGCCCAGCGGCGGGCGGCGCCGGCGTCGGGCGCGAGGCGGGCGAAAAGCGCGGCCTCGCCCGCCGCGGCCTCGGGCGGGGTGCGGCGGGTGGCGCCGGCGCGGGCAAGGCGGGCCAGGAAGGTTTCGATCAGGCCGATGGTCAGGTCCAGCCGGTCCTCGGCGCCGCGCCCGGCGCAGGCCTCGGCCAGCCGGATCGCGCGGGCACGGTCGAGGCCGGGAACATCGGAAAACAGCCGCACCAGATCGGCATAGCCTTCCAGCCCGCCCAGGTTGGTCAGCCGCACGGCCTCTCCCACCGCGCCGGCGGACAGTTCGGCCAGCGCCGCCGTGTCGGCCCCAGCCGCACAGCCCGCGGCCGCAAGCGCGGCGGCCATGTCGTCGGGTGAAAGCGTCGTCAGCCGCAATTCGCGGCAGCGCGAGCGGATCGTCGGCAACAGGCGCGAGGGCTGGTGGCTGACCAGCAGAAGGGAGGTGTTGGCAGGCGGCTCCTCCAGCAGTTTCAGAAGCGCGTTGGCGGCCGAGACGTTCATCTCGTCCGCGGCGTCGACGATCACCACGCGCCGCCCGCCATCGGCCGAGGACAGGCCGAAGAAACCCTTCAGCTTGCGCGCCTCGTCCACGGTGATCTGCGCCTTGAGGCGCTTCTTGTCGGCGTCCCAGGCGCGGCGCAGCAGAAACAGCCGCCCCTCGGACAGCGCGGCCATGCGGCGCGCGACAGGGTGGTCGTCGGGGATGTCCAGGCTTTCGGGCGGGGGAGGGGCGCCGAAGAGGCCCGTGTCGCCCGCCGGTTCCTCGGCCAGCAGGAAGCGCGCGATGCGCCAGGCCAGCGTCGCCTTGCCGACGCCGCGCGGGCCGGTGATCAGCCAGCCATGGTGCAGCCGACCGGCGCGATAGGCATCAAGAAACGCCACCTCGGCCGCGGACTGGCCGATCAGCGCCCGGGTCTCGCGCGGGTGGGGGGCGCCTTCGACGCGGTCGGCCTCGGGGGTGGGATCATCGCTCATGCGCCGAGGGCCCCGTCCCTGGTGCGCATCAGCCGGTCGCGGGTGATGCGGGCGGCATCGGCGGCGACCACGTCGGCCGTGCGGGCGCCGTCGACGACGACGCAGCGGGTCGGGAATTCGCGCGCCAGCGCCAGGAAGCCGTCGCGCATCCGTACCTGAAGCCCTTCGCCGAAGCTTTCGAACCGCTCTTCGGTGCCCTGGCGGCCCAGGGCGCGGGCCAGGCCCTCGGCCGGGTCCATGTCGATGATCAGGGTCAGGTCGGGCTCGATCCCGATCATCAGATCGTGCAGCCGGTCGACCACGGCGCGCAGATCGCCCCGGGTGATGCCCTGATAAAGCCGGGTGCTGTCGGCGAAACGGTCGGAGATCACGATCTTGCCCGCCGCCAGCGCCGGACGGATAGTCTTTTCCAGGTGATCGCGGCGGGCGGCGGTGAACAGCAGGATCTCGGTCTCGGCCGACCAGCGGTCGGGGTCGCCTTCCAGTACCAGGCGGCGGATCTCCTCGGCGCCCGGGGATCCGCCGGGCTCGCGCGTCAGCACGACCTCGCGGCCCTCGGCGCGCAGCGCTTCGGCCAGAAGCCGGGCCTGGGTGGATTTGCCCGAGCCGTCTATGCCCTCGAAGCTGATGAACACCCGTGTTCCTTCCCGCGCCGGGTCACATGTTCACGGCCTGGCCGGCGACCTGGCGAAACAGCTGCGCCGCCGCCGTGGTCAGGCGTTTGGTCACGCCGCCCCTGCGCACCGTCGAGGCCGCCACCAGCGGGATCGTGCGGTCCTGCAGCCCGGGCGCCGAGACCACCAGATCCGCCACCTTGGTTCCCGCCTTGATCGGCGCCTTCAGGGGCGCGTCGTAGATCACCTTGGCGCTGACCTGGCTGCCGCCGACCACCGGCACCAGCAGCTTCAGATCCTTCGCCGGTGCCAGCCCCACCTGGGACGCGTCGCCCATCCAGACCGGGGCCTCGGCCAGGACCTGGCCCTTCTTCGCGACTTCCTTGATCGAGAACTGGCCAAAGGCCCAGTTGATCAGCTTTTCGCCCTCGGTGCCGCGGCTTTGTTCGGTCGGCAGGCCGTTGAGCACCACCAGCACCCGGCGCCCGTCGCGCTTGGCGGTGCCGACGAGGCCGTAGCCCGAGGCCACGGTATGGCCGGTCTTCATGCCGTCGGCGCCGATCCCCAGCCCCAGCAACGGGTTGCGGTTGAATCGATTGCCGGGGGCGCGGTCGTCGTAATCGTATTCGGTTTCGCCGAAGAAGTGGTAATATTGCGGGTAGGTCTTGATGATGTGCATGGCCAGCATCGCCAGGTCATGCATGGACATCAGCTGATGCGGGTTCGGCCAGCCCGAGGCATTGGCGAATTCGGAATGCTTCAGCCCCAGTTCCTTGGCCTTGGCGTTCATCATCTTGGCAAAGGCGCTTTCGGTGCCGGCCAGTTTCTCGGCCACGGCGACGCAGGCGTCGTTGCCGGAATTGACGATGATCCCCTGGATCAGTTGCTTGATCGTCGGCCGGTCACCGACCTTGAGGTACATGGTCGATCCGCCCAGATGCGTCAGTCGTACCGCATCGGGCGAGACTGTGGCGGTATCGGTCATCTTCACCCGCCCGTCGGCCAGGGCCTGGAACAGCAGATCCACCGTCATCAGCTTCGACATCGACGCCGGCGGTTCGGGCGTGTCGGCGTTCTTCGACAGCAGGACCGTGCCGGTGGTGACATCGACGACATAGGCCGATCTGGCGATCGTGTCGAACGCGGCGGCCGAATGGGCCGCGCCAAGGGTGACGATCAGCAGGACGGGGGCAAGCAGGCGGCTAAACATCATCGGTGGCGCTTCTTCCTGTGCTAGCGGGTGACGTAATAGGCATCGTTGAAGCCAAGCTTCTTGACGCTGTCCTTCAGCGCTTGGCGTTGGGTCGCGGACGTGGCGGGCCCCGCGACGACGCGCCAGAAGGTCTTGCCGTGGCTCTTCTCTGTCCGGATATGGACCAGAGCCCCGGCTTTCGACACCATGTTCGCGGCGCGGTTGGCGTTGGCCTCGACGCTGAAGATCCCGATCTGCAGATAGTCGCGCGCGCCTGAGGCTGGCGCCGGCTTGGCGGCCGCCTTGGGCCGCGCCTCGGGTTTACGCGCGGATGTCACGGCGCTTGCCGTTGTCGCGGCCGCGGTTTTCGAGGCAGTCATCTTGGGGGCTGCCGCGGCCTTGCGGTTCTGTGCCTTCTCGATCGCGGCACGCGCCTTCGAGGCCACCTCGGCCACCGGTTTCGATCCGGGCTTTGCGGGCGCCGCTTCCGAGGCCAGCGGCTTCGAGGTGATCTGTTCATTGGCGGCCAGGGCCGGCGCCTTGGCGTCGGGCGCGGGCACGGGGGCCTCTTCGCGGCGCAGGGCCGTGACGCTGACGGTCGCGGGCTCGCCCGCGTAAAGGCCAAGCGCGGTTGCGGCATCCGAGGAAAGCTGAAGCTTGGGGCCGGGGTTGTTGTCTTCGCGCCTGAACAGCGCCCCGATCACGAACTTGCCGCTCTTCGGGTTGCGGATGATCACGCGCTCGGGGTTCTGGACCCCGGGATAGGCGGCCCAGACGCCCCCCAGCGAAGGCCGCCCATCCCACAGGCCCTTGGCGGTGACGTGAAAGATTTCGGGCGCCTCGACATCGCGGTCGACCAGCTTGACCGATCTTTCTGGCGTCGCCGCCGTGGCGGTCTTGCCCGCGGCCGCCTTGCCGCCCGTGCCCTTAAGGAAGCCGAACGGTTGCGCCCCGTCCTGGCATCCCGCCAGCGCAGTGGCCGCGACCGTCATCAGCACAAGCGCCGAAATCTTGGATACTGCCATACTTGCCCCCTTTGCGCACCGTTCCGGGTGCGTCCGCTTTCCCCTTTGCGGGGTTCTCAGCCTGTACCTGCCGGCCCCATGGCGGCTGGTGCGCATACTAGCCGGGGGGGGCATCCAAGGAAAGGGCGCTGCATCGGCCTCAGCAGATTTCGGCGCCCTTTTGTACTTGTGTGGACTGGATCTTGAGGCGCCGCGGTCTTTCAGAATCGCGTGAGGGGGGGGGCTAAAGGCGTGTTCGCGCCCCTGAGCTGCTGCCTGTTTCGTGGACACCGGGTTAGGTTTGCATAGCTCGGGCCTCGAATGCCATGGGGCTTGGATAGCCGAGCTTTGAATGACGCCGCCGCGGATTGTAGAAGCGCTCGATGCAATCGAACACGTCGGCGCGGGCGGCATCGCGGGTGCAGTAGACTTTGGAGGCGGTCCGTTCGGTCTTCAGCGAAGAGAAGAAGCTCTCCATCGCTGACCTCGCCATGGTCTCTCGGACCAGTGGCGTTCACATGGCTCGATCCCAGACATTGCCGGCCCGGCTCATCGAGCACGTGATGCCATTGTCGATAAGCAGGTGCTGGTACTGCCCGCTGGTGTATTGGGCGGATTCCACCGGTCGTCGCAACACCTTCTATCATATCCTGTTTGAGCAGCCGGTCGAGAGCCTCTGCCGGTGTTTGCCAGCCCAGCGTTTTTCTGGGGCGCGTG
>NZ_FNOB01000064.1 GCF_900106675.1 Allgaiera indica | reverse complement strand
TTCGCGCTGGCATTTTCCAGGTATTTCAGCCACTCCACCACCTTCGTCCGCCCGGCAGCACTGCGAACTGCCTTGCGTGGTGTCTTGCCGTCCAACGCCGGGAGCGGCTGGTCCAGCGTTTCGCGATAATGGCGATCCAGGTATGCCAGAGTGACCTGACGTGCGATCTCGGGCGGGACCTCATGCGCGCCGTCGAAACCTTCGTCCGGCTGGTCTTCCCGCTACCGGACGGTGTTTCCGGGCTTTCCGATCTGGGGCATGGCGCTGCCCGCCCCGGTGCGCACCTTCCTGAAAACCCACGACCTGACAGGCAAAACGATCGTGCCGTTCATCACCCACGGCGGCTATGGGCCAGGCGCGCGCCTGAAACGCCGGCCACCCTTTCCCCCGGCGCGCGGATCCTGACGCCCTTCGTGCTCAGGCGCGATCAGGAACGGGACACGCTCGAGCCGGTCAAGGGGTGGCTGGGCTCTGTCGAACCGCGGCTTTGACAGCAGCAGACCGAGCAGTCGCGGAGCAGAACAAGGAACCGATAACGGATATCATTCGTAACGGCGCCAGCGCCTCGGCGAAGGGGGCGACCGAGTATTTCACTGGCATGGTCCGTATCGACACCCCCTTCAGGGCCGAGCAACCGGCCCGCACCGGCGGCGCCATCACCGAACTTGTGAACGGTTCGCCGGTCACATGGCTCGAACAGGTAGGTGACGAAGATTACCTCTCAGGCAAGGCCTGAGTTGAAACATGGAAAGGAGAAAGACATGACGGACAATATCGAGGGTAAGGTTGTGGTCATCGTAGGTGCATCCAGTGGACTGGGTGCCGAGACAGCCCGCCACCTCGCGAAGGCTGGGGCCAAGGTGGTGCTCGGTGCACGCCGAGTTGAGCGCCTGACGGCTCTGGCCGACGAGATCGGGGTTTCCCACGACGCCGTGGTCCAGACTGACGTAGTGGATGCCGCGCAGGTCAAGGCGCTGGTCGACCGTGCGGTCGAATTGCACGCCCGCATCGACGTGATCCTGAACAACGCCGGGCTCATGCCGCATTCCCCGCTGGAGCGGCTGAAGATCGACGACTGGAACCAGATGATCGACGTGAACATCAAGGGGGTGCTCCATGGCATCGCCGCCGCCCTGCCGTATATGCAGGCCCAGAAGAGCGGCCAGATCATCAACGTCTCGTCGGTTGCAGGCCATACGGTGCGCCCCGGCGGCGTGGTCTATTCTGCGACCAAGCACGCGGTGCGCGTGATCTCGGAAGGGCTGCGGCAGGAGGTGAAGCCCCACGGCATCCGCGTCCTCACCCTCTCGCCGGGCGCGGTGGCGACTGAACTGACCGACCACATCACCGAGGCGGACGTGGCCAAGGGCATCCGCGACTTCTACGAGGAATACGCCATCCCAGCGGACAGTTTCGCGCGCTGCGTCCTCTTCGCGATGTCCCAGCCCGAGGAGGTGGACATCAACGAGATCCTCTTCCGCCCGACCAGTCAGCAGCTCTGAAAGGAGCAATTGCGCGCGGCGTCTTCGGCGCCACGCGCTTGAAACCGCGGCCCCCGGTGTTTGGAAAGCGACGACAGGTGCTCCGTGGGATGTCGCTCTTCGTCAGGATTTCTCTCGGGAATGGAGCTTCGATTTCTCGCATTGCCGCCGTTTGAGTAACTCGCAGCGAATGCCTGCTTCCCGCCGGTTCTGTGGAAAAACACCTGTTCGCGATTGCGGAAATTGGAAGCTTTGGTGATGCGCGGCTGCCTTTCCTATCAGGCTTTTCGCGGTTGCTGCGGTGCGGGAAAGATCTTCGCCGGCTTCCTGAGGTTCTGGGCGGTTGCGGCGAGGAGAAATTCGTCGTTTGCGCCGCACGGGCCACGTAGTCGGAAGCGTCCGAGGCCCAGGATGCGCTTGAGGTGCGCGAAGAGCATCTCGACCTTCTTTCGGAGCTTCATCGAGACTTCGTATTGCCTGGTCTTCGCGATGTCCCGGGCAACCTGACGGGCATCTTCATGCTCCTCGGGGGTGATGGACCGGAAGTCCATGTTCGGGCAGCAGCGCAGCTTCGAAGGGCAGGCCTGGCAGATGTGCTTCAGGCCGCGGTATTTGGCGACGCCCTCGCCGGTCGGCCCTCGGTTCGGGTCGGAGTAGTTCCGGCGGAACTGCTTCAGCGTCTGGCCCTCCGGGCAGATGTATTGATTGTGACCTGCCCCCCGGAAGTTCCCTCGCTGTGATGTAGAGTCTGCCCAACCTGAAGGAGCAGACGACATGAGGAAATGAACCGCGCCGGGTTTGCCGGAGGCTCCAACTCCTGAGTAGGATGGAGCATCATGAGCAAGACGACGAACAAGTTTTCCCCCGAAGTGCGCGCG
>NZ_FNOB01000016.1 GCF_900106675.1 Allgaiera indica | reverse complement strand
CATCCGCGCGAAGATACCTTTCTCGCTCCAGCGCTTCCAGCGGCTGTAAAGCGACTTGTGTGGGCCATAGGCTTCAGGCGCATCGCGCCACCTTAACCCATTGCGGTTGATAAAGATAATCCCGCTCAAAACCCGCCTGTCATCGACCCGAGGCTGACCATGCGACTTCGGAAAGTAGGGTTTCAGACGGGCCATCTGGTTTGGCGGGAAAACAGTCCCCCAGACTGTTTTCTTATCCGCCGCACTCAGTCAGCCAGAAAGGATCAGACATGTTCACCGCTCCTTTTTCGGAGCCGTGAATCACGCGGTACGCCAGAAATCAATTCATCCTGACCCTAGGTCCCACCACACGGAATGCATCAGCACGGGGCCCGGCCTTTCGGGGGATTGGGCGGCGCCGATCAGCGGTTCGGGCGGATGATGATTTCGACGCGGCGGTTGCGCGCCCGGCCCGACGCGGTGTCGTTCGAGGCGATCGGATCGGCCTCGCCCGCGCCGATGGTCTGGATCCGGCGCGGCGGCACCCCGTCGCCGATCAGCACGCCCGCAACAGCCCCGGCGCGGCGCTGCGACAGGTCCAGGTTGTACTGGGCGGATCCGGTGTCGTCGGTATGGCCGATGACCTGGATCGTGCTATCGGGATAGTTCAGCAGGTTTTCGGCGACGGCGCTCAGATCCTCGCGTAGCGGGGCGCGGACGCGGTCGCTGTCAGTGGCGAACAGGATATCCTGCGGCATCCGCACCACCAGGTGGTCGCCCGCGTTGATGATCGAGATCCGGCCATCGCCAAGCTGGCGGCGCAGGTCGGCGGCCTGCTGGTCCAGCGAATGGCCGACCGCGCCACCGACCGCGGCGCCAAGCGCGGCGCCGGCGATGACCTGGCCGGTGGTGTCCCCCTTGCCGAAGATCGCGGCGGTGCCGGCTCCGATCAGGGCTCCGGTCAGGGCGCCGTTCTTGGCGCGTGCGTTCGGGTCGTTGGGATAGGCGTTCGGGTTGGGCGCGTCACAACCGGCCAGGGCCAGGGCGCCGGCGGTGGCAAGCATCAGGGGCAGGCGAAAAGTCATATGTTTCCCTCGGCTGGGTCGATTTCCTCACGCAGGATTTAGCGGATCGGAACCGATGCGCGAAGTTCCACCTAGTCGCATCAGCGCCAAACCGCCGATGGCGGCCGTGGCGAAGTGCGATGGACGCGGACGCGACCGGCGCGGCAGGCGCGTGCGCGGCGGGCGGGCCGGAGTTCGGGCCAAGGATCAGGCCGCGTCGCTGGTCGAATTTCTGGCTGCATCGCCGGCCGGGCCATCGGCGTCGGCGCGGGCGCTTTCCCAGGCCAGCATGGCGCGTTTCACTGGCAGGCCCCAGTGATAGCCCCCCAGCCCCCCTGACCGGCGCAGCGCCCGGTGGCAGGGGATCAGCCACGACAACGGGTTGCGCCCCACGGCCGTGCCCACCGCGCGCACCGCACGGGGGTGGCCGATCGCCTGGGCGATGTCGGAATAGGTGGTGACATGGCCCGAAGGGATCGCCAGCAACGCCTCCCACACCTTTATCTGGAACGGCGCGCCGCTGAGCAGCAGCGGCGTCTCGCCCCGGCGCTCGCCAAAGGCGGCCTCGGCCCAGGGTGCCAGCCGCGCGGGGTCCTCGACGAAATCGGCCCGCGGCCAGCGCGCCAGCAGGTCGGTCATGGTGGCTTCCGTGCCGGTTTCCTCGGCAAAGCCGATGCCGCACAGGCCCTTTTCGGTGCCCATCACAAGGGCCGTGCCGAAGGGGCTGTCGAACCAGCCCCAGGAAATCGTCAGCCCGGACCCGGCCCTGGCATAGTCGCCGGGGCTCATCGCTTCCCAGCGCAGGAACAGATCGTGCAGCCGCCCGCCGCCCGACAGCCCGGCCTGCAGCGCGGTTTCGAGGGCCGAGTGGCGATCGGCCAGCAATTGCCGGGCCAGGCCCAGCGTCAGATATTGCTGATAGCGCTTCGGCGAGACCCCGACCCAGCGGCTGAAGAGGCGCTGGAAATGGCCCGGGCTCATGCCGATGCGGGCGGCCAGATCCTCCAGCCGCATCTGCGGGCCTCCTGCGTCGATCTCATGCAGGGCTCGGGCGATGACGCGGTAATGGTAGGCCGGGCTGTCGGGGTCTTGGAACATGGGCGGGCTCTCCTGTCGTGGGGAGAGGATAGGATACCGGGCGCCGCCTCGCGACCCGCTTCTTGCGGATTGTCGATCCCGGCGGTCAGGCCGCGTGAGTTCGCGCCCAGCCGATGATCAGCCTGGCGGTGTCCTCGGTCTGCCCGGGGCTGAGGATATCGCCGGCGATGACGTGCGAATCCGGGTCGTCGCCGGGGCCCATGACGCGCTGGGCCTCCTGGCTTGGGCCGCCCCAGCGGGCGGCGACGCGCGCCGTCCGGCGCTGGTCGACCACCCGGTCGGCGGGGGCGTAGATGAAAAGCGCGGGTTGCCTGGCGGCGGCGAAATCCTGCCGCGCGGCTTGGGCGACCAGCGCCGCCATCGGAAACAGCGCCGCGGTGGGATAGCGCAGGGTCCAATAGGTGGCCTGCCGCGGGTGGCGTGCGGGGAAGGCCCGGTCGCGACCGGCAAGCCGGGGCAGCCATGTCGGCGCGAAGGGCAGGGTCAGCAGCATCGCCGCCGGGTTGCGGATCCGGAAATTGGGCGAGATCATCACCAGCCCCCGGATCTGCGTCGAGAGCCGCGGATCGGTGGCGCCCAGTGCCGCCAGCGTGGCGCCGGTCGAGGTGGCAATCACCAGCACCTTGCGGCCGATCCGCCCCGCGATCGCCAGGGCCTCGGCCAGATCGTCCATCCACTGGCCGGAGGTGGCGCCGGCCAGCGCCGCGCCACCCAGGCCATGCCCCGCAAGCCGCGTGTAGAACAGGTTCGCCCCCAATGCCTGCGCCACCTGGTCGGGCACCGGGCGTATTTCTTCGCAGGTGGCCGAGAAGCCGTGGATATATACCACCGACAGATCGGTACGCGCCCCCGCCGCCCCGGCCCAAAGGATGCGTTTCTGCACCCCAGGGGCGATATCGGCAAAGCGCGCTTCGCGGCGCGCCAGATAGGCGTCAAGGTCCGGACCCATCGCCTCAGCGTCGAAGCCGATCGAGGTATCCACAGCAAGGCGCGGACCCGGGGCGCGCGACTGCGCAAGCGATGCCGCCCGCGCCAGTGCGGACCGGAACGCGGCCCGCGGCCAGGTCACGCGGCGGCCTCCAGCACCTCGATCAGCGCGGCCTCGATCAGCGCCAGGCACTCGGGCGTGGAAAATCGGTGATCGGCGCCCTTCATCAGCGTCAGGCGGATATCGGGCCCCTCCAGATGCGCCAGCAGGCGCAGGGCGACGGCTTGCGGTACGTCCGTGTCATCGGTGCCCTGCAGCAGCCGGACCGGGAAGGGCAGGGACAGCGGGGTGCGCAGGACAAGATGGTCGCGGCCGTTCTCGATCAGCCGGCGGGTGATGATGTAGGGGTCATCGGAATAATCGGAGGGCAGGGCGACTTGTCCGTCCGTCTCCAGCGCTCGCCGCTGAGCGGCGTCGAACCCCGCCCACATGCTGTCCTCGGTGAAATCGGGCGCGGCGGCGATGCCGACCAGCCCGGCGACCTTCGCCCCCAGCCGCCGGCACATCAGAAGCGAGATCCACCCCCCCATGGACGAGCCGACCAGCACTTGCGGGCCTTCGGTCAGTTCGGTGATCGCGGCGGCGGCATCCTCGGCCCAGTCGCCGATGCAGCCGTCGAGGAACTTGCCCGAGGATTGCCCGTGGCCGGAATAATCGAAGCGCAGGAAGGTGCGGCCCCGCGCCTCGGCCCAGGCCTGCAGATGTAGCGCCTTGGTCCCCTCCATGTCGGACTTGAAGCCGCCCAGGAACACCACCCCCGGCGCCGTGCCGGGGCTAAGGTGATAGGCGATGCGCCGCCCTTGCGGCGTGGTCAGATATCGCGGTGCGGCCATGGCGTCCTCCGTTTCCGTCATGGGTAACGCGGCGGCGGCGCGAAGTGAAGGCGGCGCTTCGGCGGCGGGGGCGCTGCCCCCTGCACCCCCGGAGTACTTGAGCCAAGATGAAGAGCAGAAGCGGTCTTGCGGCAAGTCGGCTGGCGCGCGGGGGCTTTTTAGGGGGGCTTACGCCTCGGGCAGGCCGCGCGCGACCCAGGCGGCGGTGATCGCCATTGCGGCGAACAGCGCGAGCGTCATTGCCGGGCCTCCGATCGCGGCGAGCGCGCCGAAGGCGCCCGAGGCCAGCAGGATCGCGCCGATCACCGTATTTGCGACCGATGTATAGGCCGCGCGCAAATCATCGCGCGCCATGTCCACCAGATAGGTGGAACGCCCCAGCCGCACGCCTTGATGGGCCAGGTTCAGCACGAAAAGCACCAGCGCCGGCGCCCAGGGGCCGGCCATCGCCCCCGCCGCGTCCAGGCCCAGCCCAAGCCCCATGCCCGAGGCGCCCATCAGTCCCGCCAGGATCAGCACCCGGCGGCTTGAACGGTCCGCGAGCCGGCCCCAGACATAGGATGACGCGAGCGCCGCCAGCGACGAGGCCAGCATCATCGCGCCCAGATCCCCCGTCAGGGCGTTCCGCGCGCCTTGGCCCGCCATCAGCACGATATAGGGCGGCGCCAGGGCCGTTGCCGTCAGCAGCCCGCGGGCCAGGATGAAACGCGCAAGCCGCGGATCGTCGCGCAGGTGGTGCAGCTGACCCAAGGCCGCGCGCGGCCCGCTGCCATGCCCTGCGTCGCGGGGCGCCCTGGGTTCGGCAAGCCCCGCCATCAGCGCAGCCGCCCCCACCCACAGGAGCGCCGCAAGCGCGAGCGCGCCCAGCACAAGTGCCTTGCGCGGCACCTGCCCCGACAGCAGAACCGCCGCGAACAAAAGCACCGCCCCGGCCGCGACCGATCCCGCCAGCCCGCCGACCGCGCCGCGCCGTCCCTTGGCGATGGTGCGTCCCAGCACGTCCTTGTGGCTGGCCGAACAGACCGAGCGCGCCACCGCCAATACCGCCAGCGCCGCACAGATCGCCAGGCCCAGGGTCCAGCCCGACAGCATCAGCCCCGCCAGGCCCAGCCCGGCGGCGGCAAGCCCCTGCGCCGCGGCGCCGACGCTCCAGGCCCATTTGCGCTGCGGCATGTGCCGGATACGGTCCGACACGAACAACTGTGGCAATAGCGCGCCCGCCTCGCGGATCGGCACCAGGAGGCCGACGAAAAGTGCCCCGGCCCCGCCCTGGGTCAGCAGCCAGCTCAGCACCAGCTTGGGGTCGACCAGCCCATCGGCTGTCTTGGTCTGGATCAGCGCCCCGACATGGCGCAGGAAATTCGCGGGTTCCTGCCGCTGGATCCCGGGGGCGAGATCGTTCTCGGCTACCGGCCCAGCGAGGCGGTCGAACACGGCCTGGGTAATGGCTTGGGGCATGACAAGGGACACGGTGGGGCGGGTTGACGAAGAGGCGTTGACGGAACGCCGTTGCAGCCTAACGGGTTTCCGCACCCGGGCGAAGGGCGCGGGTTTCGGAGCCGGTGCGATTTCACGGCCCGGGGGCGCACTGGCGCCCTTGTCCCCCGGCGCGGGGCTTTCTATAAGCGGGTGACCCGGACCGGAGGCCCCATGACGTTCCGCGCACGCCATCTTCTCGGCATCGAACATCTCGCGCCAGAGGAGATTCGCACGCTTCTAGATCTTGCCGAAACCTATGTCGATCTGAACCGCCGCACGATCAAGAAGACCGACGTGCTGGCCGGGATGACGCAGATCAACATGTTCTTCGAGGCCTCGACCCGCACGCAGGCGAGTTTCGAACTTGCCGGCAAGCGGCTGGGTGCCGACGTGATGAACATGGCCGTCGCGCAGTCGAGCGTGAAGAAGGGCGAGACCCTGATCGACACGGCATTGACGCTGAACGCCATGCATCCCGATCTGCTGGTGGTGCGGCATGGCAATTCCGGGGCCGTCGACCTGCTGGCGCAGAAGGTGAATTGCGCGGTGCTGAACGCCGGCGATGGTCGGCACGAACATCCGACCCAGGCGCTTCTGGACGCGCTGACGATCCGCCGCGCCAAGGGGCGGCTGCACCGGCTGACGGTGGCAATTTGCGGCGATATCGCCCATAGCCGCGTGGCGCGGTCGAACCTGCTGCTTTTGGGCAAGATGGAGAACCGCGTGCGCCTGATCGGGCCGCCGACGCTGATGCCGTCGGGCGTGGCCGATCTGGGCTGCGAGGTCTACGAGGACATGCGCGCGGGGCTGGAAGGTGCCGATGTGGTGATGATGCTGCGCCTCCAGAAAGAGCGGATGGACGGTGGTTTCATCCCCTCCGAGCGGGAATATTTCCACCGCTATGGACTGGATGCCGAGAAGTTGGCCCATGCCAGGGACGACGCGATCGTCATGCACCCGGGCCCGATGAACCGCGGCGTCGAGATCGACGGCACGCTGGCCGACGATATCAACCGCTCGGTCATCCAGGAGCAGGTGGAAATGGGCGTCGCGGTGCGCATGGCGGCGATGGAACTTCTGGCACGCAACCTCAAGGCCGAACGCGGGCGCGAGGCCGCCGGGGTGATGGTGTGAGCGAGAAGATGCGGATCCCGATGGGCGAGCGCGGGGTGATCCGGCTGTTCGCCATCGACCTGCCGCCCGAACAGGTCGCGGCCTTCGCCGAGCCCTCGGACGACTGGCCGCTGAAGGCGGCGCTGGGCGCGCGGGTGCTCGACCCCGATTACATCGAGGCCTTCGAGGTCAAGGATGTGGCCGAGATCGGGCTGACCAACTACCTGATCCAGGGCGGCGGCATCAACGAGGCGGCGATCGCGCAGGACCGGTTGCGGCTGGATGCGCTGCGCGGGCCGCTGGTGGTGATCACCTCGGGTGCCTTCGGGGGCATGGCGCAGGAGATCGACCCGCATGCGCCGCTGCGCTGGGTCGGCACCTGGGAAGAGGACATCCCCCAGGTGCATTTCGAGCTGCTTCCCGACGCCTCGGCGCGGGGCGAGGTGGGTGCGGCCGGGGTGCCCGAGGGTCCGTCCTTGCCCGGGCGGCAGAAAATGATGCGCCTTAGCCTGGCCGTGATGATCGCGATCGCCGGGGGGCTGGCGCTGGTGCTGTGGATGGGGATACGCCGATGACCGTCTTTCTGGAAAACGCCCGGATCATCGACCCCGGCGGCGGGACCGAAGCGCTTGGCAATCTGGTGCTGGACGGCGGTGTGATCGCGGCGATCGGCGACATGGCCGCGCCGAAGGGCGCCGAGGTCGTCGATTGCGGCGGCAAATGCGTGGCGCCGGGGATCGTCGATATCGGCGTCAAGGTGGGCGAACCCGGCGAACGCCACAAGGAATCGTTCCGCTCGGCCGGCCTGGCGGCGGCGGCGGGTGGGGTGACTACCATCATCGCCCGGCCCGACACCAGCCCCGCCATCGACACCCCCGAGACGCTGGAATTCGTCACCCGCCGCGCCGCCGAGGCCAGCCCCGTCCGCATCCGCCACATGGCCGCCCTGACCAAGGGCCGCGCGGGCCGCGAGATGACCGAGATCGGCTTTCTGATGGATGCCGGCGCCATGGCCTTCAGCGATTGCGACCATGTGGTGAGCGACAACAAGGTGTTGTCGCGCGCGTTGACCTATGCCCGCGCGATGGGGGCGCTGGTGATCGGCCATCCGCAGGATCCGGGCCTGTCGAAGGGTGCCGCGGTGACCTCGGGCAAGTTCGCCAGCCTGCGCGGCCTGCCCGGCGTTTCCCCCCTGGCCGAGCGCATGGCCTTCGACCGCGACATGGCGCTGGTCGAGATGACCGGCGCGCGCTACCACGCCGATCAGGTGACCTGCGCGCGCACCCTGCCGGCGCTGGAACGCGCCAAGGCCAACGGCCTGGACGTGACGGCGGGGGTTTCGGTCCACCACGTCACGCTGAACGAATTCGACGTGGGCGATTACCGTACCTTCTTCAAGCTGACCCCGCCCTTGCGCCCCGAGGACGACCGCCGCGCGGTGGCCGAGGCGCTGGCCACGGGGCTGATCGACATCCTGTGCTCGATGCACACGCCGCAGGACGAGGAATCCAAGCGTCTGCCCTATGAGGAGGCCGCCGCCGGCGCCGTCGCGCTGGAAACCTTCCTGCCCGCCGCGCTGCGGCTGGTGCATGACGGCACGCTGACGCTGCCGCAGCTGTTCCGCGCAATGGCGCTCAATCCGGCGAAGCGGCTGGGGCTGCCGCAGGGCCGCATGGCCGAGGGCGCGCCGGCCGATCTGGTGCTGTTCGATCCCGACGCGCCCTTCGTGCTGGATCGCTTCACCATGCTGCGGTCGAAATCCAAGAACACGCCCTTTGATGGCGCCCGGATGGAAGGTAAGGTGCTGGCGACCTTCGTCGCGGGGCGCAGGGTATTCGCGGCCGGGGAGGGCTGAGATGCCGCAGATCGTTCATTCCTGGCCGCTGCTGGCGGCTGTGGCGCTGGTGGCCTATCTGCTGGGCTCGATCCCCTTCGGCATCGTCATGGCGCGGCTGTTCGGTCTGGGCGATCTGCGCAAGATCGGATCGGGCAACATCGGGGCCACCAACGTGCTGCGCACCGGCAACAAGCCGGCGGCGCTGCTGACCGTGATCCTGGACGCTGGCAAGGGCGCGATCGCGGTGGCCCTGGCGGCGGCGCTGATCGGCGGGCGCGACGTGATGCAGGTGGCGGGGCTTTTCGCCTTCTTGGGGCACCTTTTCCCGGTCTATCTGCGCTTCAGGGGCGGCAAGGGCATCGCCACCTTCCTGGGCACGATGCTGGCGCTGTCCTTTCCGCTGGGGCTGGCAGCCTGCGCGACCTGGGTCGTGGTGGCGGCCTTGCTGCGCTATTCCTCGGTCGCGGGGCTGATGTCGGCGGCCTTCAGCGTGATCTGGGCGATCTTGCTGCACCGGCCCGACATGGTGGGGCTGATCTTCGTCCTTACCGTGCTGGTCTATATCCGCCACATCCCCAATATCGTGCGGCTGAAGGCGGGAACCGAGACCAAGATCGGGCAGAAGAAGAAGGACTGAAGGGGCCAAGCAGGGCGAGCGCCTGCCCACGGGGCGGCGCAACCCGGCACAGGGGTGCCGCCATCCATGGCTGCAAGCTGCGGCCTGCGCAGCCGCCGAGATCGCTTGCCTCGAAGCGCCAGCCCGATCGCACCGGCGGCACGCTTCCAGCGTGACACGGGCAGGCGCTCGCCCTGCGCCTGGCTGGCGCGCACCGGGCGATAGCCGACCTCTGCGCCGCCGCCGCCCTTCCCCTTCCCCGCGCTTTGCGCTAAGCCCCGGGCGACGATTTTCCGAAGGGCCCATGCGATGAAATTCACCCTGTCCTGGCTGAAGGATCACCTCGAGACAGAGGCCACGCTCGACGATATCCTCTATGCGCTCACCGATCTCGGGCTTGAGGTCGAGGAGGTCGCGAACCCTGCCGACAGCCTGGGCGCCTTCCGCATCTGCCGGGTGATCGAGGCGGTGCAGCACCCCAACGCCGATCGTCTGCGCCTGTGCCGGGTGGAAACCTGGCCCGATGGGCCGGGCAGCGCCTCGCAAGAGGTGCAGGTGGTCTGCGGCGCGCCCAACGCCCGCACCGGGCTGGTGGGCGTGTTCGCGCCGGTGGGCACCCATGTGCCGGGCACCGGCGTCGATCTGAAACCGGGCGTGATCCGGGGCGTGGAATCGAACGGGATGCTGTGTTCGGAACGCGAACTGATGATCTCGGACGACCACGACGGCATCATCGACTTGCCCGAGGACGCGCCGCTGGGCGCGCGTTTCATAGATTACCGGGGCCTCAATGACCCGATGATCTACATTAAGATCACCCCCAACCGCCCCGACGCGCTGGGCGTGCGCGGCATCGCCCGCGATCTGGCCGCACGCGGCCTGGGCACGCTGAAGCCGCTGCAGATCGCCCCCGTGAAGGGCGGCTTTGCCAGCCCCGTCGGCGTGACCATCGACCCGGCGCTGAAGGAGAACGGCTGCCCGCTGTTCGCGGGCCGGGTGATCCGGGGGGTGAAGAACGGCCCCTCGCCCGACTGGCTGCAGGCGCGGCTGCGCGCGATCGGGCTGCGGCCGATCTCGGCACTGGTCGATATCACCAATTTCTTCACCTACGACCTGAACCGCCCGCTGCATGTCTTCGACATGGCCAAGGTGAAGGGCGGCACGCTGCGCATCCATCCGGCGCAGGGCGGGGAGGAGATCCTGGCGCTTGACGGCAAGACCTATGCGCTGCAGCCGGGCATGATGGTGATTTCCGACGCCGAGCAGGCGGAAAGCATCGCCGGCATCATGGGGGGCGAACATTCGGGCTGCACCGAGGAAACCACCGACGTTTTTCTGGAAAGCGCCTATTGGGACCCGATCACCATCGCCACTACCGGCCGCGCGCTGAAGATCAATTCCGACGCCCGCTACCGGTTCGAGCGCGGCGTTGACCCCGAATTCACCCTGCCGGGGCTGGAGCTGGCGACGCAGATGGTGCTGGACCTGTGCGGTGGCGAGGCGTCCGAGGTGGTGATGGACGGCGCCGTGCCCGACACCAAGCGCGCCTACCGGCTGGATACCGACCGGGTGCAGTCGCTCGTCGGGATGGAGATCGCCCCCGAGACCCAGCGCGCGACGCTTGCGGCCCTGGGCTTCACGCTGGATGGCGACATGGCGGTGCCGCCGTCCTGGCGCCCCGATGTGCTGGGCTCGGCCGATCTGGTCGAAGAGGTGGCGCGCATCGCCTCGCTGACCAGGCTGGAAGGCAAGCCGATGGCGCGCACGCAGGCCGGCGTGCCGGCGCCGATCCTGACGCCGCTGCAGGTGCGCGAAACGGCGGCGCGGCGCACGCTGGCGGCGCTGGGCTACAACGAATGCGTCACCTACAGCTTCATCGACCAAGGGGCCGCCGCGCTGTTCGGCGGCGGGCAAGAGGGGCTGCGCGTCGAAAACCCGATCTCTTCCGAGATGACCCATATGCGCCCCGACCTGCTGCCCGGCCTTCTTCAGGCCGCGGCCCGCAATCAGGCGCGGGGCTTCATGGATCTGGCGCTTTGCGAGGTCGGCCCCGCCTTCACCGGCGGCGAGCCGGGCGAGCAGGTGCTGCACGCCACCGGCCTGCTGGTCGGCGCGGCGGCACCGCGCGATCCCTATGGGTCGCGCCGCCCGGTGGATCTGTACGACGCCAAGGCAGATGCCGAGGCCGTGCTGGCCGCCCTTGGCGCGCCGGCCCGCGTGCAGATCAACCGCAAGGTCGCGGGCTGGTGGCATCCGGGCCGGTCGGGCAACATGGCACTGGGGCCGAATGCGCTGGCGAGCTTCGGCGAACTGCACCCCAGGGTTCTGGCCGAGCTGGGCGTGAAGGGCCCGGCGGTGGCCTTCACCGTCATGATCGAGAACGTCCCCCAACCCAAGGCCAAGGGCACCACGCGCCCGGCGCTGGAACTATCGGCGTTGCAGGTGGTCGAGCGCGATTTCGCCTTCGTCGTTGATGCCGGCGTCGAGGCGTTGACGCTGGTGAACGCGGCCCAGGGTGCCGACAAGGCGCTGATCGAACGGGTCTCGGTCTTCGACAGCTTCTCGGGCGGGAAGGCCGAGGCGCAGATGGGCGCGGGCAAGAAATCCATCGCCATCAGCGTGCGGTTGCAGCCGAAGGACAAGACCCTGACCGAGGAAGAGATCGAGGCCGTCAGCGCCCGGATCGTCGAGAAGGTCGGCAAGGCGACCGGGGGCGTGCTGCGCGGCTAGGACCCGCCGGTCCCCGCATGGGCCCGCCCGGGCCTCTCCCGCCGCGTCCCGTCGCGTCACGCTTGCGCGGCGCCGCGCTTCGCCTAGTCTGATCCGCAGCGGTCGGCGGACCCGGGGGAGGGGGGCGCATGGATCATGATTATCTCATCCTTGGCGGCGGATCGGCCGGGGCGGTGCTGGCGGCGCGGCTGAGCGAGGATCCCTCGGTCTCGGTCTGCCTGGTCGAGGCCGGGGGAGGCGGAAATGGCGTGATGGTCCGGGCGCCGGCGCTGACCGCGGCGATGATCTCGGGCCGGCCGAAGATCAGCAACTGGGCCTTTCAGACCACGCCCCAGAACGGGCTGAACGGGCGGCGCGGGTTCCAGCCGCGCGGCCGGGGCCTGGGCGGGTCTTCCGCGATCAACGCGATGCTCTATGTGCGCGGCCATCCGTCGGATTACGACGATTGGGCCGAGGCCGGCGCCGAGGGCTGGGATTGGCAAAGCTGCCTGCCCTTCTTCCGGCTGGCCGAGCGCAACCAGCGCGGCGCCGATGCGCTGCACGGCGACGCGGGGCCCTTGCAGGTGGGCGAGCAGTCCGAGCCGCGCGGCGTGGCACGCGCCTTCGTCGAGGCCTGCGAAAGCCTGCAGATCCCGCGCAATCCCGATTTCAACGGGCCACAGCAAGAGGGCGCGGGCCTCTATCAGGTGACGCAGTTCTTCGACGGGCCGCGCAAGGGCGAGCGCTGCTCGGCCGCCGCCGCCTATCTGCAGCCGCATCTGGGCAGGCGCGCGAACCTGACTGTGCTGACCGGAAGCCGGGTCGAGAAGGTGCTGATCGAGGCCGGCCGCGCCACCGGCGCCTTGATCCGCCGCGCGGGCATGCGGGTGCGGCTGGCCGCGCGGCGCGAGGTGATCGTCAGCGGCGGTGCCTTCGGCTCTCCGCAGATCCTGATGCTGTCGGGCATCGGCCCCGAGGAAGAACTGCGCGCCCACGGCATCGAGGTTCTGCGCGATCTGCCCGGCGTCGGACGCAATCTTCAGGATCATGTGGATTACATCCTCAGCCACAAGACGCCGTCGACCGATGTGGTCGGGTTGAACCCTGCCGGCCTGCTGCGGCTGGCCAAGGCGGGCCTGCGCTGGCGCCGGCGGGGAGAGGGGCTGTTCTGCACCCCCTATGCCGAGGGCGGGGCCTTCCTGAAATCCAGCCCCGATCTGTCGCGCCCCGACCTGCAGATCCATTTCGTCGTCGGCATCGTCGACGAGCATATGCGCAAGCTGCATCTGGCGAACGGCTATTCCGCCCATATCTGCGTGCTGCGCCCCAAAAGCCGGGGCCGGGTGACGCTGCGCGACGCCAACCCCGCCTCGGCCCCGGAGATCGACCCGAACTTCTTCGCTGATCCGCGCGACATGGCGGCGATGATGGAGGGCGCGAAACTTCTGGACCGGATCCTGATGGCCGCGCCCTTCGACGCCTATCGCGGCGCCAGGCTTTACCCGCATGACGGATCCCAGGCGGCGATCGAGGCCGACATCCGCAACCGCGCCGACACCGTCTATCACCCGGCCTGCACCTGCCGCATGGGCGTCGATGACATGGCCGTGGTCGACCCCGAACTACGGGTGCGCGGGGTCGAGGGGCTTCGGGTGGTCGATGCCTCGGTGATGCCCAGCCTGGTCGGCGGCAATACCAACGCGTCCACCATCATGATCGCCGAACGCGCCGCCCGCTTCATCCGCGAGGCGGCGGCCTAGGTCTCAGGGACGCGGCGGGGTGTTCAGGCCGGTCTGCACCGCCGGACGCGCAAGGAAACGGTCCAGATAGGTGGGAACGTTCTGCAGCTGGTCCCAACCGACCAGATCGCCTGCCTGATAGAAATCCCGCAGCCCGCGCAGCCACGGCCCCAGCGCGATGTCGGCGATCGAATAGTCGCCGGCCAGCCAGTCACGCCCTGCAAGGTGGCCGTCGAGCACCCGCAACAGCCGACTGCATTCGGACACATAGCGCGCCTTGGGGCGCGGATCCTCGATCTCCTTGCCGGCGAAGGTGTGGAAGAAGCCAAGTTGCCCGAACATCGGCCCGACGCCGCCCATCTGGAACATCAGCCATTGAAGCACCTCATAGCGCCGTGCCCCGGCCGGCAGGAACTTTCCTGTCTTCTCTGCAAGATAAATCAGAATTGCACCGCTTTCGAACAGCGCCATCGGCACCCCGTCCGGCCCGTTCGGGTCCAAGATCGCGGGGATCTTGTTGTTGGGGTTAAGCGACAGGAATTCCGCGCTCGTCTGGTCGTTGCTTGCAAAATTCACCAGATGCGCCTCGAAGGGCAGCGCGCATTCCTCGAGCATGATCGAGGCCTTCACCCCGTTCGGCGTCGGGAAGGAATAGAGCTGGATGATATCCGGCCGGGTCGCGGGCCAGCGTCCGGTGATCGGGAAGGCCGAAAGATCTGTCATCGTAAGCTCCTGAGGTCAGTGGGGTTTCTCTTCATGTCATAGAAGATTCGGCGGCGCCATTTCGCAAAACATGTTAGAAGATGTGCAGGGGCGAACAATGACAAGCAGCGCCCCGCGCTTCGGACGGGACAAGGAAAAGGCGATGCTCAAGGAATTTCGCGATTTCATTGCCAAGGGCAATGTCATGGACATGGCCGTTGGCATCATTGTCGGTGCCGCTTTCACGGCGATCGTGGGTTCGCTGGTCAAGGATCTGATCAACCCGATCATCGGGCTGTTCACCGGGGGGGTCGATTTCACCAACAATTACCTGGTGCTTTCGGGCAAGGTCCCCGCCGGCGCCAGCCTGGAGGAGGCACGCAAGGCCGGCGCTTCGGTGTTTGCCTATGGCAGCTTCCTGATGGCGGTGATCAATTTCCTGATTATCGCCTGGGTGGTCTTCATGTTGGTGAAGATGGTCAACAGGGTGAAGGACGCCGCGATGAAGAAGGGCGAGCCGGTGCCCGCGGCGCCCAAGGGCCCGACCGAGCTGGAGGTGCTGCTGGAAATCCGCGATGCGTTGAAAAGCGGCGCGCCCTGATCACCGGTCGGCTCGGGGGCCTACCACAGCGTCTTGGCGGCACGTCCGGGCCAGTCCGCATCATAGGTCGCGCCGTCGAAGCTGCCGCCGCTTTGCTCGTGCAGGATGTCGCCCGGGCTGGGCAGGCCTTCCGGCGCTGCCCCGGCAGACCAGAGGCCCGAGCGTTTCAGCGCCCGGGCGCATTGGAAATAGATCTCGGTCAGGGTGATCACGATCACCGTGCCGGGCTGTCTTCCCTGCCTGTCGAACCGTGCCCGCAATCCGGCGTCCGCGGTGACCCGGGCCATGCCGTTGACGCGGACGACAGTGTCGGAGCGAGGCACCAGAAAGGTCAACGAGACGCGTGGATCGCGTACGATGTTGCGCAGGCTGTCGAGCCGCTGGTTGCCGCGCCAGTCGGGCAGGGCCAGCGTGGCCTCGTCAAGCGGGCGCACCACCGGCCCGTCGTCGCCGCGCGGGCTGCAATCGGTGCCCTCCGGCCCGACCGTCGAGAGCAGGCAGAACCGCGAATGACCGATCCAGGCGCGATAGGCCGGGGTCAGGCGGTGCGCCACCTTGATCTTCGCGGCCTCGGCCGGCGTGCCATAGAGCGTCTCCAGCGCCTCTGTGCTGTCGATGAAATCCATCTAGGCCCGTCCCTTCGTGGCCCGCCCCTTCGCGGACGGTCCCTTGGCGGCTCGGGCCGCGGCGGCGTCAAAGCCGGCCTCCAGCATCAGGCGATCCGACTGGGCCTCTACCATGCTTTCCAGCTCTCGCATGAATTGCGGCACCGGCTTGCCGGCGCGGATGCGGGGCAGGAATTCGACCACCGCAAGGCCCGGCTTGCGCAGGATGCCGTGGCGCGGCCAGAAGACGCCCACATTGGTCGCGGCGGGCACGCAATCCTGGCCCAGCTGATCGTAAAGCAGGCCGGTGCCGATCTTGTAGCCCAGGCGGGCATCGGGGGCGACCCGGGTGCCCTGGGGGTAGATGATCAGCTGCCCCGGTTGGGTGGTGCCCTTGCGCACGCCGTCCATCATCGCCTTGATCGCCTGGCCGCGCTTGCCGCGATCGACCGGCACGCAGCCGATCTTGAGCGCATACCAGCCCAGGATCGGCGCCCATTTCAATTCCTTCTTCATGATGAACTTCGGCCGCGGCAGGACCGAGACCAGCAGAATGATGTCGAAGAAGGACTGGTGCTTGGAGGCGATGATCACCTCGTCCGAGGGGACATCTCCGCGTACTTCCGATTTCAGCCCGACCAGGAAGCGGGCGCTGATGCGGACCCAGCGGCAATAGGTGCGCACCGCCCAGAAGGCGGCGTCGCGCCGGACCAGTGTCAGGGGGGTGAAGAACAACGCCAGGATCGCCATGGCGGCGTACATCTGGATGATGAAGATCAGCGACAGGATCCATTGCAGCGCGTGGCGCATCAGCTTAGCCCTTTCAGCGTGCGGAAGGCCGCGAAGCGGGTCGCCGCGAAGGCGACCAGCGCCGTCAGCGGCGGGATCGCCAGCGGCCAGAGCCAGCGGATGCCCGCGAATCCCAGCCCGGTCAGAAAGCCGCCGTCGGGCTGCGCCGCCGGCATCAGCGCCACGGCCAGCATCCCCAGCCCGGTGCCCGCGACCGCGCCGCCCAGCGTGCGGGCGGTGAAACGGCGCACGAAGGCGCGGGCGATATAGCTGTCGCGCGCGCCCACCAGCCGCAGCACACGGATCACCTGGGCATTGGCCGCCAGCGCCGCATTCGCGGCCAGGGTGATCATCGCCGCCATCGCCCCGGCCAGTAGCAGGATGGAAATCAACCCCAGCAGCCGCAGCCGGTCCGCCGCCAGTGCCAGCGGCCGGCGCCAGCGGCTGTGATCGTCCAGCAACGCGCCGGGGGCCTCGGCCGCAAGGCGCTGGCGCAGGCCCTCGGCGTCGAAGCCCGCACCGGTTTCGCGGATGTCGATCAATTGCGGGATCGGCAGGTTGTCCAGCGACAGGCCCGGCCCGAACCACGGGGTCAGCAGCTTGCGTTCCTCTTCCCGTGTCAGGGCCCGGGCCGAGGCGACGCCGGGCGTCGTCTTCAGGATCCGCAGCACGGCCCTGGTCTGCGTCTCCATCTGCCCGGCCGGGGACGAGATGCGGATCGTGGCGCTGTTGGCCAGCGCAGAGGACCAGCGCTCGGCCAGCCGGCCGGAGGCCAGCGACAGCGCCAGCGCGAAGACCCCCAGAAACGCCATGGCGGCGGCGGTAAAACCCGTCAGCCGGGCGATGATGCCGGTTGGCGGAACCACCCGGTCGGCTTGCCGATCGCCGGCCATGGCGGCGGCGAAAGGGGGGAAGCGGGCCCAACTCACAGGTCGCTCCCGGCCAGCTGGAGGCGCCGGTTGCGGATCCGCAGCACCCGTGCGGGAACCTGCGACTTGGTGCTTCGGATCAGGTTCAGATCGTGCGTGGCGATCAGGATCGTCTTTCCCATCCGGTTGAGTTCGATCAGCAATTGCATCAGCCGCTGCGACATTTCCCAATCGACATTGCCGGTGGGCTCGTCCGCCAGGATCACGTCGGGCGACATGATCACCGCCCGCGCCAGGGCGGCACGCTGGCGCTCGCCGCCCGACAATTCGGGCGGTCGCTGCGCCGACAGCGGCTTCAGCCCGACCCAGGTCAGCAGATCGGCCAGATCAGCGGCGCTGGCCTCGCGCCCCGAGACGGTCAGCGGCAGGGCGACATTCTCGGCCAGCGGCAGATGATCGAGAAACTGGCAATCCTGATGCACCACCCCGATCCGCCGCCGCATCGCCGCCACGCCATCGCGGCTGAGGCTGCGGACATCGGCATCGAACACGTTCACCCGGCCCGCGGTGGCCAGCAACTCGCCGTAGCACAGCTTGATCAGCGTGGTCTTGCCCGACCCGGAGGGCCCGGTGAGGAAATGGAACGAACCCGGCGCCAGGGTCAGCGAAACCTCCGACAGAAGCTCTCCCCCGCCGTAGCTGTAGGCCACTTTCTGGAAGTCGATCACCCGGCTTTCCCGCCCTGTTGTCTGCACGCCTTCGAATCCTTGCCCGAACATCGCCCAGCCGCAGAGCGGTTTCAATCACCGGACCGGATGCAAATGCGGTGTAGGGTCACAAATACTTGGAGAAACCTTATCCTCTTGCTACAAGATAAAGAAGCGGTATGGGGCGCAAGCTCTGTCAGACCTGGTAAACGAGGGCAGGTGAAATGCGTCTGACGTGTCCAAATTGCGACGCGCAATATGAGGTCGATGACAACGCAATTCCCGAAACCGGGCGCGACGTCCAGTGTTCCAATTGCGGCCACGCCTGGTTCCAGCTTCCCGCCGAGCTTGAAGACGACCTGCCGCCAGAGGATCGGGTCGCGCGCCATGCGCCTCAGGTCGACGAGGCCGCCGCCGATGGTCCCGCCCCGACAGCGCGGCCAGGGCCCGAAGGCGCGCATGATGCGGACCCGCTTGGCGGCCCGGACGGGGGCCCAGAAGGGGGCCCAGAAGGGGGCGAGGACGGGGACCAGGCCCAAGATCCGGCCAGTGCGCCTATGCCGACGACGGCGGGGCCGCGGCGCTCGCTCGACGACGGTCTCAAGCGCCTGCTACGCGAAGAGGCCGATCGCGAGAGAACCGCCCGCAAGGCCGAGGCCGGAGGCATCGAGACGCAGCCGGAATTGGGACTTGACGCGGCGGAGGCCGGGGCGGAACCGCTGCACCAAGACGCGGGCGCCGGGCCGGATGCGGATGTCCCAGCCCCCGACACGGCGGCCGAGGCCGAAGCGCCCGCACTTGCCGGTGGGGCGCGCCGCGATCTGCTGCCCGACATAGAAGAGATCAACTCGACCCTGCGCGCCAATTCCGAACGCGGCCCGGAGGAGCCGGGCGCCAGCGCCGATGTCGAAACCCCGGCCGAGCGCAAGCGCGGTTTCCGGCTCGGGTTCAGCGTGGTCCTGCTGGTCGCGGTGGTGCTGGCGCTGCTTTACCTTTACGCGCCGATGATCGCGCGGCAGGTGCCCGCGGCGGCCGGCCCGCTGAAAAGCTACGTCCAGACGGTCGACGAGGGCAGGATCCGGTTGAATGACATGATGCAAAACGCGACCCGCGCCCTGACCGGCGGCACGTCGGGCAATGGCGGCTGAGCCGGACCAATAGGCCCACCAAAAGGCCCCCGGTGCGGCTGCATTTGCGATTTTCGGGGCTGCGGGGTGGCTTGTGGGACCTTCACGCCAGCGCGGCGGTCGCCTGCGGCTGGGGGTCAGTAGTGCTCTATAGGCGGTAAACGGCGTGGGCCACCCACTCGGGTTCAGCTTGAGGGCTGAAGTTGCGGGGCAGGAGATCGTCGATTTGGCCTTGCGGATGGCCGGCGGCGATAGCCTCGAGGGTGGTCCTGAGATAAGCGCAGGGCTCGACGCCGTTGATCTTTGCGGTCTCGATGAGCGATGCGATGCGGCCCCAGGCGCGCCCGCCTTCATCATGTCCGGCGAACAATGCGTTCTTCCTGTTCAGAGCGATGGGCCGGATCAGGTTCTCGACGCGGTTGGAGTCGATAGCGACCCGACCATCGTGCAGGCAAGTCTGCAGCCCGTCCCAGTGACGGTGGATGTAGGCAAGCTTCTCGCCGAGGCGCGACTTGGCGGAGATGCGCAGGCGCTGTCGTTGCAGCCATTCCCCGAAGGGTGCGACAAGGGGCGCGGTGCGCGCCCGGCGGGCCGAGAGCCGCTGTCCCGGCGCCGCGCCGCGAATATCGGCCTCGACATTGTAGAACGCGGCGATCCGGCGTAGCCCCTCGGCGGCGATCTCAGAGCCGTCGCGGTCGAACACTTCCTTCAGCTTGCGCCGCGCGTGGGCCCAGCAATGCGTCCCGCGGACCGGATCGCCGCCCTTGCGGGAGGGACGCGTCAGGCGGTTGTAGCCCTGGTAGCCGTCAAGCTGCAGGTGTTCTTGAACCAATGGCGTCCAATGGTTCGCCCTGGGTCACGCCATCAGTGCAGGCGCGACAGGCATACTTGGGTCGAACCGTGACGATCACCCGCAGCGGGGTGGGCACGATGTCCAGCCGCTTGGTGCGATCGTCACGCCGCAGGCGTGCCTGCGGCACGCCGCAGGCGTGCCTGCGGCACGACGCCGAGCTTGTGCAGTCGCCATTGTTGCGCCATTGGTCCGAGCGACAATGGCGACGCCGCGGCCGCAGGGGCACAACAGGCTGTCCGGCTCGATGACACGCTCGATGCGCGGCAGATCCTTGGGCAGGTTGCCCCGATTGCGCCGGGATGCACGCCGGGGCCGGCTCTCGGACGGTGCCGGCGTCTCCTGCTTCTCCTCGGCTTCGGCGACCGCGATCTCGAGATCCTCGAAAGCCAGTTGCCGGCCGTCTTCGCTGAGTTTCTCCGACCGCTTGCCGTGAACCGCATGGTTGAGTTCGGCGACCAAGTGCTCGAGGCGCTTGTTGGCCTCCTTCAGCGCGTCCCGCTCGCGGAGCACCGCGGCGACAGCTTCGCGCTGCGCCTCGGGGGTGGCTGACAGGTCGATGGCGGCGGCGGGCATGGCGGAAGCATAGCCCGAAACGGCGTCAGAGGTGCGCCGTTTCCTCCGGCCTGATTCATTCTGCCGCAGCCGGACGCCGGGTCTCCAGCGCCTTCACCTTGCACCAGTCGAGGCCGGCAAACAGGGCCTCGAACTGCGCCCGGCTCAACGTCATCACGCCGTCCCGAACCGCCGGCCAGGTGAAGGTGGTCTCCTCCAGCCGCTTGTAGGCCATCACCAACCCGCTCCCGTCCCGGAACAGGATCTTGAGCCTGTCAGCACGCTTGGCCCGGAATAAAAACACGGTGCCGGTGAACGGGTCTTCCTTCAGGACCGATGCGACCTGCGCGGCGAGGCCGTCATGGCCCTTGCGGAAGTTGACCGGCTGCGTCGCCACCAGGATACGGACGGTGTGGGACGGCATCATCACGAGGGCGCCCCGAGCGCATGCACGATCGCGGCAATCCGCACCGCCGGGGTCTCGGCGGCGAGCGCGATCGTCACGTCACCGAAGACGAGGCGCAGCTTGTCATCTGAGGGCTCGGGCGCCCGCGGTGGCTCCGGGTCACACAAAACTAGCGGCGCGAAGGTTGCCGGTTCGTCCGCCATCTCGGTGGCGGGCAGGACCAGCCTCCCTTGCTTGGCCAGGCATCGCTACGCCGACAACTGGTTCGGTTTCACCCCGTAACGCGCCGCCACCGCGTTGACCGTCACGCCCGGTTCCAGCGTCTCCGCGACGGCCCGCGCCTTCACGGCCTCAGGCCGCCGACGATACCCGCTCTCGAAAATCTCCACGCCAAGCGATCTGAGAAACGCAGTCTGAGCATCCATTGCGAAACGCACTCCCCATCATGAGGTGTGTATCACCTCGCAGCCCACGCCGGGGCCGGCAACGTGTCGCTCAGCCGCCGCTTACTATAGGCGCATCGGGACCGTGCGGAATTGCGGTGCCGTCCGGGGCGCGGGCCGAGGATATGCACAGATGACGCTTCGTGAAGCTTGCGATACAGGCCTGCGATACCCGGGTCGGCCAAGGCAGAGACCCGCGGCCCGACGGGGCCGGGCGAAGTGGCCAGGCAGTTGCGCGGCCGATCCCGCCCCCGGCCGCGTGTGCTATGGGTCGGGAAATCGCGGGCATGGCCCCGATCGGGCCGGCTGCTGGGCTTCAATAGGGTTCCAGCAGGCGTTTGAGGTAGTCGCGTTCTGCCTCGGGGCGGCTCATGTCGCCCGAGCGGCGGCGCAGTTCCTTCAGGATTTCTTCGGCACGGCGATAGATGCCCTCGCCCTGCAGCATGTCCTGGCTGGTGCCCAGCCGGCCGACCGAGCCGGCTTCGCGGCCCAGCGGATCGCGAGAGCCATCCTGAGCCGCCTGTCCCTGGCCACCGCGCTGGCCCTGGTCGGGCTGCTGGTTCTGCGCCATCGCGCGGCCCAGATCGCGCATGCCCTGGCGCAGCGCCTCCATCGCTTCGGCCTGCTTGTCCAGCGCGCCCGACAGGTCACCTTCGCGCAGGGCCCGTTCGGCGCCTTCCATGGCGCGGCCGGCTCGGCCCAGTGCATCGCGGCCGGCCTTGCCCTGGGGGGTGCCTGCGCCCGGCAGGCCCTGTTCGGACTGGCGGCGCAATTCCTCGCGCAGGGTCTTCTGCCGCTGGGCCAGGGAGCGTCTTTCGCCGGCTCTGCCCTGTTCGTGCCCCTGCTGGGCGCCCCGAGTGTCGCCCGATCCCTGGCCTCCGCCCTGCTGGTCCTTGCCATTCTGGCCCGGTTGCTGCTTGCCCTGGCCCTGCCGTCCGCCCTGCCGCTGATCAGGCGTGCCCATGTCGCGGTTCTGCAGGTCCTGGAAGGCCTGATCCGACAGGCTTTGCTGCTTGCGCAGCGTCTCGGCAAGGTCCTGCATCGTGCCCTGGCCCGGCGACTGCATCCCGCCGGGGCCTTGGGTCACCCGCAGGTTCTGCATCATTTGCGACAGCTGATCGAGTAATTGCTGCGCCTCGGCCATGCGGCCCTCGTTCATCAACTGCTGCAGGCGGTTCAACATCTGCTGCAGTTGATCGCCGGTGATCCGCTGAGCGTTGTCATTCTCGGCGCTGCGCTTGTTGGGATCGTTCTTTTGCTGCTCGGCCAGGCGGCGGATGTAGTTGCGCATCGCCTCGTTGAGGTCGTCCATCAGCTTCTGCACCTCATCGGGGCTGGCACCGCGGCGGATCGCCTCGGACAGCCTGTCCTGGGCCTGGCGCAGCCGCGCCAACGCGTCCGACAGCTTGCCATCCTCAATCTTCACTGCGGCATCCCACAGGGCCTGGGCCACCTCGTCGCGCACTTTCGGGGTCAGGCCCTCGGCGACGCCGGCCTGCAGGCGGCGCATCGCGGTGCGGACCAGCAGATAGGCACCCTTGTTGTGGATGAAACCATCCGGGCGGTCGGTGATGGCGCGCAGGATCTCGACGGTGCGGGCGCCATTGGCGCGCGACCACAGCAGATCGCGCCGCATCTCGATCACCGCGGCGGCCAGCGGATCGAAGAAACGACGCCCCGGCAGATCCATCTTGCGCGGCGCCGAGGTGGTGACGTGGCCCGCCGCGTCCTCGACCGTCAGCGTCATCTCGACCGGCAGGTTCGCCCAAGGCGATTTGGCGAGGTTCTCGATCAGCGTCTGGGTGAAATGCTTGCGGCTGCCCGAGATCGGCATCGGCAAGGTCAGGGTGACCGGCTTGCGCGGCTCGGGCGCAACCTTCAGCCCATAGCGGCGGTCGACCGCGGCCAGATCGAGCGTGATGGTCGCATGGCCCCGGATCACGCCGTAATCGTCGCTGGCGCTGAAGGGCTGGCGCAACTCGCCGCCGGCGCGGCGCTCTGCGGTGCCGACGAAGGCGACCTGGGGCGCGGTGTCCGGGATCACGCGGATCGCCCAGTCGCGCCCGCCCGCCCCATTGATCGCCAGCCGTCCGCTGTGATCGACGCGCAGGCTCAGGCCTCCCTGCTTGTCGGGGGCGGATGTCTGGTCGTTAAGCGTCTGCTTCACCGTTACCGCGCCTGGGGTGCCGTAAAGACGCAGCGACAGCCGTGACCCCTGCGGAACGGCGAACTGGTCGCGGTCGATATCGTTGAGGTAGAGCGCGGGCTTGCCGGTATAGGCGGGCGGCTGGATCCAGCCTTCCCACGCGGGGCCGGCCGCCAGCGCGGCGCGCGTGCCGGGCGGGGCTTCGGGGACGATGCCGATCAGCCGGCCGGGCACGCCAAAGAGCATCGCGATGATGAAGGCGATCAGGGCGGCATGGCGCAGGCCGAACGGGTCGCGCGTGGCGATACGCAGATCGGGCGCCACCGCGCGGGCGGCGCGGGACCGCGCGGCCATGCGCCGCAGATGTGCCCGCCAGACCGCGGCCGAGGCGGCGTCACCCGTGCCGATCGCCTGGGCATCGGCCAGCGCCGCGAAGGGGCGCCCCGGCAGACGCGCGTCCAGCCGTTCGAGCGCCTCGGCCCGGCCTGGCCGTCGAAAGCCCCAGGCGCCCCAGACGGCAAATACCATCATCGCGGCGAGGGCAGCCAACAGCACCCACCGCAGCGCGGTGTCCGCAATCACCTGGCCCAGCCCCAGCGCCAGCGCCGCCGCCAAGGCCAGCGCGATCGTCCAGACCGGCCAGAAGGCGCGGGTGATCCGCTCGGCCCACAGGCCGGCAAGCGTCCAGCGCAGCGGCCAGCGCGCCTGGCGCAGCGCGGCTGCAAGGGCCGAGGTCCGGGTCTCTTGTCGCCTGGTGTCGCTCATACGCTCCTTCCGGCCGTGCGGGCGGAAGGCCCGGCTCTCACAGCCACTCGGGAATGGTATCGCGCGCGATCAGATCTTCATAGCTGGGTCGTTGCCGCACCAGCCCGAAATTGCCGTCCTTCACCAGAACTTCCGGTATCAGCGGCCTGGAATTGTATTCCGAGGCCATCACCGCGCCGTAGGCCCCGGCCGAGCGGAAGGCGACCAGGTCGCCCGCCGCGATCGGCGGCAGGTTGCGCTGCTTGGCGAAGGTGTCGCCCGATTCGCAGACCGGCCCCACCACGTCATAGGGGCGCGGCGCGACCCCCGGGGCGGGTTCGACGACGGGAACGATATCATGCCAGGCGCCGTACATCGCCGGGCGCACCAGATCGTTCATCGCCGCGTCGAGGATCACGAAATCGCGGCCCTCGCCGGATTTCACATAGATCACCTGCGCCACCAGCAGCCCGGCGTTGCCGGCGATCAGGCGGCCGGGCTCGATCTCGATCTCGCAGCTCAGGTGGCCCAGCTTTTCCTTCACCAGCGCGCCGTATTCCACCGGCAGCGGCGGCGCGGTGTTGGAACGCTCATAAGGAATGCCCAGACCTCCGCCCAGATCCAGACGGCGGATGTCGTGCCCGTCGGCGCGTAGGGCGCGGGTCAGTTCGGCCACCTTGTCGAAGGCCTGGCCGTAGGGTTCGAGATCGGTCAACTGGCTGCCGATATGCACGTCGATCCCCACGACCCGAAGGCCGGGCAGGGCGGCGGCGCGGGCATAGACCTCGCGCGCGCGAGAGATCGGGATGCCGAACTTGTTTTCCGATTTGCCGGTGGCGATCTTCTCATGCGTCCTAGCGTCGACATCGGGGTTCACCCGCACGGTGACCGGCGCCACCGTGCCCAGCGACAGCGCGACCTCGTTCAGCGCCTCCATCTCGGGTTCGCTTTCCAGGTTGAACTGCCGGATCCCGCCCGTCAGCGCCGCGCGCATTTCCGCGCGCGTCTTGCCGACGCCGGAGAAGACGATCTTGTCGCCCGGGAAACCGGCGGCCAGGGCGCGCGCATATTCCCCGCCGGAAACCACATCGGCCCCGGCGCCCAGCCGCGCCATCAGCGTCAGCACCGCCTGGTTGGAATTGGCCTTCATCGCGTAGCAGACCAGATGATCGGTGCCGGCAAGGGCCTCGTCGAACAGCCGGAAATGGCGGGTCAGCGTGGCCGTCGAATAGCAATAGAACGGCGTGCCGACGGCTGCGGCAACCTCGGTCAGGGGGACGTCCTCGGCATGGAGGATCCCGTCGCGATACAGAAAATGATCCATCCTGCGCTGGTAGCAGAAACCCTTGGCGTTTCAAGCCCCGTCGGGCGCTCAGGTCACCGGCCGGCTGCGCAGGAACAGATACAGCGGCAGTCCGCAGGACAGCCCGATCAGAAGGGTCGCGGGAATCGCGAGCAGCGCGATCCAGTTCTGACGCACGAGGGTCTCGGCCAGGACCCAGACCGTCAGCGCGACCGCCGCGATGGCCAGATCCCACATCAGCCCGGTGGTCGCGGCGTTCGCCTGCCAGGCGGCGAACAGGCCCGGCAGGTTCGGCCCATGCGCCCCGAACCAGGCCAGCAAATGACGCATCGGCTGCACCGCGCCCCAGATCGCCAACGCCAGATAGGTGATCCGCAGCGCCGACATCAGAAACGTTTCACGACGCCGACATAGGCCTCGCCCGAGACGGTCACCTTGGTGCCGTCCTTCTCATAGGTGACGTGCGAGGCGGCGGGCTTGGGGCCGGGCGGCGGTGTCGGCGCGCCATCCGCGCCGCAGCCCGCGACCAGGCCGGCCAGCGACAGCGTGATGACGGCGCGAAGGATCATCCAAGCTTCTCCTTCCAACGGCCGAGCTGGGCGCGCACCTGATCGGGCGCCGTGCCCCCGTAGGAGGTGCGGCTGGCCACGGAATTATGGACCCCCAGCACCGAATAGATGTCCTGAGTAATCCCCGGATGGCCGCTTTGCAATTCCGCCAGCGTCAAGTCGGCGAGATCGCAGCCCTTCTTTTCGGCCAGCGCGACGAGGGCGCCGGTGACGTGGTGGGCCTCGCGGAAGGGCAGGTTCAGGCTGCGCACCAGCCAGTCGGCCAGGTCCGTCGCGGTGGCGAAACCGGCGCCGGCGGCGGCTTCCAGTATGTCGCGGTTCGCGGTCATGTCACGCACCATGCCGGTCATCGCGGCCAGCCCCAGCATCAGGTTGTCGGCGGCGTCGAAGACCTGTTCCTTGTCTTCCTGCATGTCCTTGGAATAGGCCAGCGGCAGCCCCTTCATCACGGTAAACAGCGCCACATTGGCGCCCAGGATGCGGCCCAGCTTGGCGCGCAGCAATTCGGCGGCGTCGGGGTTGCGCTTCTGCGGCATGATCGAGGATCCGGTCGAGAACCCATCCGACAGCCGCACGAAACGGAACTGCGCCGAGGACCAGATCACCAGTTCTTCCGCGAAGCGCGACAGATGCATGGCGCAGATCGAGGCCGCCGACAAGAATTCCAGCGCGAAATCGCGGTCGGCCACGGCATCGAGGCTGTTCGCGGCGGGACGGTCGAAGCCCAGTGCATGGGCCGTGGCATGGCGGTCGATCGGAAAGGAGGTGCCGGCCAGCGCCGCCGCACCCAGGGGGCATTCGTTCATCCGCGCGCGGGCGTCGCGGAAGCGGCCGGCATCGCGGCCCAGCATCTCGACATATGCCATCATGTGATGGCCCCAGGTCACCGGCTGGGCGCTTTGCAGATGGGTGAAGCCCGGCATCACCCAATCCGCCCCGGCCTCGGCCTGCGCCAGAAAGGCCTTCTGCAACGCCTCGATGCCGGAAATCGCCGCGTCGATCTGATCGCGCACCCACAGTTTGAAATCGGTCGCCACCTGATCGTTGCGCGAGCGCGCGGTATGCAGCCGCCCGGCGGGTTCGCCGATCACCTCCTTGAGCCGCGCCTCCACGTTCATGTGGATGTCTTCCAGCGCCGCCGAGAACGGGAAGTCGCCGGCCTCGATCTCTGCCAGCACTTGCAGCAGGCCCGCGCCGATCGCCTCGGCGTCGGCGTGGGTCAGGATCCCCTGCGCGGCCAGCATTGCCGCATGGGCGCGCGAACCGGCGATGTCCTGGGCGTAAAGGCGCTTGTCATAGCCGATCGAGGCGTTGATCGCCTCCATGATCGCGTCGGGGCCTGCGGCGAACCGCCCGCCCCACATGGTATTTGCAGATTTCGTCTGATCGGTCATCTTCGGTTTGCCCGTCTGGCCCAGGGAGTGCGCATGAGAAAAGTCCGTAACGCCGTCCTATACGCGGCCCTCGCGCTTGGTGCAAACCTTGTGCCGGGGCAGGCGGCCTGGTCGGGGGCGCCAAACCTTGCGCAGGTTTCGGCGCTGCGCCAGGGCGACATGAGGAAGCTGGAATTCCACACCGCGCCCAGGCCGGTGCCCGATATCGCCTTTCAGGATGCCGCGGGCGCACCGCACCGGTTGTCGGATTATCGCGGCAGGTATCTGGTGGTGAACTTCTGGGCCACCTGGTGCGCGCCCTGCCGCAAGGAGATGCCCACCCTCGACCGGCTGCAGGCCCAGATGGGCGGCGCGAAGCTGCAGGTGCTGCCGATCGCCACCATTCGCAACCGCCTGCCGGCGATTCAACGCTTCTACAAGGAGGACGGGATCAAGAGATTGCCGATCCTCATCGACCCGAAGGCCGAGCTTGCGCGCCGCATGGGGGTCATGGGGCTTCCGGTAACGGTGATCGTGAATCCCGACGGGCAAGAGATCGCCCGCCTGATAGGCGAGGCCAACTGGTCCGGGCCCGACGCCCGCGCCGTGCTGGGCGCGCTGATCGGCCCAGGAGGGGACGATGCCGGGGACGATGCCGGGGATGGTGCGGCGGCCGGGGACGCGGATTAGGCGCTGTTCAGGCCTTGCGCGCGCGCCGCTGGGCCATCGTCACACCGCCCACGACCAGCGCCAGCGCGGCCATGTGATAGGGGTGCAGCGCCTCGCCCAGGATCGCCACCGAAAGAACGGCCCCGAAGACCGGCACGAAATTGACAAACAGCCCGGCCCGGTTCGATCCGATGATCGCGGTGCCGGCGGCAAAGAGCATCTGCGACAGCAGGCTGGGAAAGAGACCCACATAGACCACGATCGCCCAGCCGCGCGGATCGGGCCAGATCACCTGGCCGCGGGCGATCTCGTAGCCCGCGAAAGGCAGCGAAGCGATCAGCGCCGCGACCGAAAGCGTCGCCATGAAGCTGATCATGTGGATCTTCGGCATCCAGCGCAGCGACACGGTGTAGAGGCCGTAGCACAGGATCGCCAGCAGCATCAGCGCGTCGCCCCGGTTCAGGTGCAGGTGCATCAGCTGGCGCAGACTGCCCTGCGCCGCCACGGTCGCGACCCCGCCGAGGGTCAGGATGAACCCCAGCCATTGCGCACCGGTCACGCGGATGCGGAACAGGGCGAAATTGGCCAGGAAGATCACCAGCGGCATCCCCGCCTGGATGATGACGATATTGATCGCGGAAGTATAGCGCGCGGCGGTGTAGAACAGGATGTTGAACACGGTGAAACCGATCGCGCCCATCGTTGCCAGCATCGGCAGGTTTCGGCGAATCTCGGGCCAATCCCGCGCGACGCGCCGGTGCCCGATCGCGATGATCACGCCGGTGGCCACCACCCAGCGCAACGCAACTAGCAGGAACGGGCTGACATGGTCAACCGCAAGCTTGCCCGCGACCGCGTTGCCCGCCCACAAAAAGGCTGTGGTCGCGAGAAAGAGGTAGGCGCGCGCGATCATAAACTCCTCCCGACCGAAAGCCGCGCGACCCTAGCGGCACGGCACGGGATGGTAAATGGGCCATCGCCGGCTGCTTGGGCGGCAGGAAATTCGCCAGGTCTCTGGGCTGCTCGGGGGGCTGCTCGGGGGCGGCGCGGCCCCCGGACTTCAGGTGAAGCGATTGTCGCGCGGGAAGCCGCGCGGCGCCATTCGTCCGGCGCTGGCGCGCTTGGCCAGCCATTCGGTCAGGTCGGTCTCGGTCCGGGTGCGGCCGGCCGGATCCTTCCAGCTCAGCCCTTCGGACAGGGTGAAGGTGGTGGCATCGGAAAGACCGCCGTCCTTGTACTTTTGCAACCTAACGCCCTTGCCGCGGCCCATTTCCGGCAGCTCTTCGAGGGGGAAGATTAGCACTTTTCTGTTTTCGCCCACCACGGCGACATGATCGCCGGCGACCGGGCGGCAGACACGTGCGCGAACATCGTCGCGCACGTTCAGCACCACCTTGCCGGCGCGGGTCTGGGCCAGGACCTCATCCGCGGGCACCACGAAGCCGTCGCCCGCGGTGGACGCCACCAGGATCTTCTGTCCGGGGCGGTAGATCAGGATCTCGACGATGTCGGCCTCGTTCGGCAGGTCGATCATCAGGCGCAGCGGTTCGCCCATGCCACGCCCGCCGGGCAGGTTCGAGGCCTGCACCGTATAGATCCGCCCGTTGGTGCCGCACACCAGCAGCCGGTCGGTGGTTTCGGCATGAAAGACAAAGCGCCCCTCGTCGCCGTCCTTGAATTTCAGCTCCGCATCCAGCGCGTTGTGGCCCTTCATCGCCCGCACCCAGCCCATCTTCGAGCACACCACGGTGATCGGTTCGCGCTCGATCATCGCCTCCAGCGGCACTTCCTCGACCTCGCCGGCCTCGGCAAAGTCGGTGCGCCGGGCGCCGCCGGGGGTGTCCTTGCCGAATTGCTTTCGGACTTCCTTCAGCTCTTCGCTGATCTTCGCCCATTGCAGGCGATCGCTGTCCAGAAGGTCGGCCAGCCCGGCGCGTTCCTTCATCAGCTCGTCCTGTTCGCGCAGGAGTTCCATCTCTTCAAGCCGGCGCAGGCTGCGCAGCCGCATGTTGAGGATGGCATCGGCCTGGACCTCGCTCAACGCGCCCTCGCCGGGGGGCGGAGAGACGTAATCGGCCTCGGTCATCGCGCGGACATGGTCGCGCGACCAGTTCTCGCGCATCAGCGCGGCCTTGGGGTCCTCGTCATAGCGGATGATGTCGATCACCCGGTCGAGGTTCAGGAAGGCGGTGATGAAGCCTTCCAGAACCTCCAGCCGGTGGTCGATCTTCTCCAGCCGGTGCTGCGAGCGGCGGTTGAGCACCTCGCGCCGGTGGTCGAGGAAGGCGCGCAGCACCTCCTTGAGGCTGCAGACCTTGGGCGTGCGCCCGTCGATCAGCACGTTCATGTTCAGGCTGAAGCGGGTCTCGAGGTCCGAGTTGCGAAACAGCATCCCCATCAGCATCTCGGGGTCGACGTTCTTCGACTTGGGCTCGATGATCAGCCGCACGTCGTCGGCGCTTTCATCGCGGACGTCGCCGAAGATCGGGATCTTGCGGGTCTGGATCAGCTCGGCCAGCTTTTCGATCAGGCGCGATTTCTGCACCTGATAGGGGATCTCGGTCACCACGATCTGCCAGGTGCCGCGGCCCAGATCCTCGACCTGCCAGCGCGCCCGCAGGCGGAAGCTGCCGCGGCCGGTGCGGTAGGCCTCGACGATATTGGCGCGGGGTTCCACGATCACGCCGCCGGTCGGGAAATCGGGGCCCGGGACCATGCCCACCAGCGTTTCGTCGCGGGCGTCCGGGGTCTGGATCAGATGCAGGCAGGCCTTGACCAGTTCGTCGATATTATGCGGCGGGATGTTCGTGGCCATGCCCACGGCGATGCCGCTGGACCCGTTCGCCAGCAGGTTGGGGAAGGCCGCGGGCAACACCACCGGCTCTTCCAGCGTGCCATCGTAATTGGGCCGGAAATCGACGGCGTTTTCGGCCAGACCTTCCATCAGGGCCTCGGCCGCGGCGGTTAGGCGGGCCTCGGTGTAGCGGCTGGCGGCGGGGTTGTCGCCGTCGATATTGCCGAAGTTGCCCTGACCGTCGACCAGCGGGTAGCGGACGTTGAAATCCTGCGCCAGGCGGGCCATCGCGTCGTAGATCGCCGCGTCGCCATGGGGGTGATAATTGCCCATCACGTCGCCCGAGATCTTGGCCGACTTGCGGAACCCGCCGGTGGACGAGAGCCGCAGTTCGCGCATCGCATACAGGATGCGGCGATGCACCGGCTTCATCCCGTCGCGCGCATCCGGCAGGGCGCGATCCATGATCGTCGACAGCGCATAGGTCAGATAGCGCTCTCCGATCGCCCGGCGCAGGGGTTCTGCCAGGGCCACGGGGCTGATGTTGGGGTCTTCGGTCGTCTCGCTCATGGATATTGTGTAACCCGGGCGGGTGCGGCGGTCCATAGGCCCGATGCGGCAGAGGCGGCGCCAGGGTGCGAAAGCGGTCCGCGCCTGTCACCTTCCGGGCATGGTGCCTGCGCGATCAGTAGCTGTATTCTGCGTAGATGCGGTTCAGATCGCCGTGCCAGTCGCCGTTGTAATGGTCCAGCAATTCGTCGGCGGGCGATTTGCCGCTTTCGACGCTGTCCTTCAGCGCATCAAGGAAATGGGTCTCGTCCGGGATCATCCCCTCGCCGCCTTCGCGCGCGCGCGCTTTCAATCCGGCCTCGGAGATCGCCAGCAATTCGCGCGCGAGATCGCGCATGTCGATCCTGCCCACCCTGGCGTGCAGCGCGTCGACCGAGGCCGCCACGCGCAGCGCGTCGCGGGTTTCCGCATCCCAGCCCCTGGCCACGTCCCAGGCAGCATCCAGCGCGGACTGATCGTAGAGCAGCCCGACCCAGAACGCGGGCAGCGCGCACAGGCGCCGCCATGGCCCGCCGTCGGCGCCGCGCATCTCGATGAATTTCTTCGCGCGGGCCTCGGGGAAGGCGGTGGTCATGTGGTCGGCCCAGTCCGAAAGGGTCGGCTTCTCGCCCGGCAGGGCAGGCAGTTCGCCTTTCAGGAAATCGCGGAAGCTTTGGCCGAGGGCGTCGATGTAATGGCCGTCGCGGTAGACGAAATACATCGGCACATCGAGGATGTAATCGACATAACGCTGAAAGCCGAAGCCGTCCTCGAAGGCGAAGGGCAGCATCCCGGTGCGGGAATTGTCGAGGTCGCGCCAGATCCGCGAACGCCAGGATTTCAAGCCGTTCACCTTGCCCTCGAAGAAGGGCGAATTGGCAAACAGCGCGGTCGCCACCGGCTGCAGCGCCAGCGCGACGCGCATCTTCTGCACGAAATCGGCCTCGGACCCGAAATCGAGGTTGACCTGGACGGTGCAGGTGCGGCGCATCATCTGGGTGCCCAGCGTGCCCACCTTGCGCATATAGCCGTCCATCAGCTTGTAGCGGCCCTTGGGCATCAGCGGCATCTGCTCATGCGTCCAGACCGGCGCGGCGCCCAGCCCGATGAAGCCCGCGCCGATGCGCTCGGCCACGGTCTGGACCTCGCGCAGGTGTTCGTTCACCTCGTCGCAGGTCTGATGGATCGTCTCTAGCGGCGCGCCCGACAGTTCCAGTTGGCCGCCGGGTTCGAGGCTGACATTGGCGCCGTCCTTGGTCAGCCCGATCAGCTTGCCCTTCTCTTCGACCGGGCTCCAGCCGTAGCCGTCGCGCAGGCCCTCCAGCATGGCCAGGATCGAGCGCGGCCCCTCATAGGGCAGCGGCAGCAGCGTGTCCTTGCAATAGCCGAATTTCTCGTGCTCGGTGCCGATGCGCCAGTCTTGCTTGGGCTTGCAGCCGGCTTCCATGTATTCGGCCAGTTGTTCGAACCGTTCGATCGGCCCGCCGCCGGATTGAGGTATGGACATTCAGCGCTCCGATCCTTCGCAAGTTTCGCACAACTGTCGCGGCGAAGGGGGCAAGTCAAGGGCAGGGAGAGAAAAGCCGGTTTGCGTCCGCCGCCCGGCCATCGCATGGCAGCCGGTCGCGCCGGCGCCGGACCCGCGGGCGCAGGTCAGCACGGCACCGCGCGGGGCATGGGCGGCGTCAGCTGCGCAACGAGCGGTCGAGCTGGCTGCGCATGTGCTCGGCTTCGGCGCGGGCCTCGCGCAGGCCGTCCATGGCGGCACGCAATTCGGCCTCTGTCTGGTTCAACTGGTTGGTCAGCTCGGCCTCGCGCGCCTGGACGTATTCGATCGCCTGATCGCGGGTTTCCTCGGCCTCGTGCAGGTCGCGCGCCATCTTGTCCAGCTCGGACAGGTCGGACTGGCTGACCCGGGTGAATCGGTGGATCAGCCAATGGGCGAACCACCCCAGCGCGAAGGCCACGAAGAGGATGATCGCCGTGGCGACGATGAATTGGATGCGGTTCATCACTCGGTTCCTTCCACTGTCACTTTTTCGGCCGCAGCTTGGGGCGGATCGCGGCTTCGCCGTTCGCCGTTGGGGCGGATTTCTCTCCCGACGGTGCGCCAGCAGCGTTCTGGTCCGCCGAACCATCCTGGCTTGGCGCAGCGGTCTTGCCTGGCCCGGCCGGGGCGGCCTTGTCTACGCCGGAAGACGTGGCGCCGCCCGGTGTGTCCTTCGATGGGGCGGTCTTCGGGCCTTGGGCCCCATCCGTGCCGGGCGCTGCCGTCGCGGGCTTGCTGCTCGCGATCAGCGAAAACTCGATCCGGCGATTTTCCTCGCGTCCGGCCTGGGTCGAATTGTCGGCGATCGGGTCGGCCTCGCCAAAGCCCTTGGCGCGGAAATTCGCGATCGACACCCGCCGCGCCAGCAGCCCGTTCAGCACGGCCTGCGCCCGCTTCTGGCTGAGCGCCAGATTCATCTCGGCCCGGCCCTGGTTGTCGGTATAGCCCGCGATCAGGATCGGGACGCGGGTGCAATTGCGCAGCGCGTCGGCCACCTGGTCCATCACGGAGGACGCCGCGCCGTCGATCTTGTCCGAGCCCGGATCGAAGGTGATCTGGTGCTTCTTGAGAATGCCGTTCACGGTGTCAACGCATTCTTGCGGGCTGGGCAGCCCGGCGTTGGGATCAAGCTTCTTGTCATATTTGACGGAGACCTTGAAAGCCTGGCCCTGGCCCAGCTTGTCCGACAGCACGCGCGAGACTTCGTCGCTGGCGTCCTGATCGCCGCTGATGCCGGTCACGTTCACCGTGTCGGGCCGCACCAGCAGCGCGCCGCGGTGTAGATAGGACAAGGCCTGAAGGCCCGCGAGCACCCGCACCGGCCAGCCGTCGGGTACTTCCTTGTCGATGCGGGTGGCGTTGTAGACGCCTTGGTCGGGGAACGCGGCCCTGGCGTAGCTGGTCACTGCGGTGCGTGTCAGGGCGCTGCCCAGACGGCCGTGCATCTCGACCTGGCCGTCCGGGCTGAGGGTGGCGACGAATTCGACCGGGCCCTTGCCCTGGTCGGTCTTCTTCTTCGCCAGTGTCGCCTTGAGCGAGAAGACATCGGGCAGCTTTGCCTCCAGATCGCCCGCGACGCGGTCGAACTTGGTCTGGCTGACCGAGCTGTCGCCCAACAGCGTCACATCGGCATCCGAGAAGGTGATCGATGCCCGGCCCAGCGCCTGGACCGCGCGGATGCCGTCGACCACCGCCTTGCCCCATTGCGGCGAAGGTACGCCCAGGCCGACGGTGCAGTGGATCTTGCCCTTGGCACCGGCGGCGATCGCGGCGGCGATGATCTGGCTGCGCGCGGCGTCGGTATCGGCCGAACAGGCGTCGAACCGGGCGCCGGTCTCGTCGCTTACGAAACGCAGGGTGAACGGGGTGATCACCGGGCGCGGCGCCGAGATGCTGAGCGCGACCTTCAGATCCGAAGGCGCCATCTGGGCCAATTCGGCCTCGAGCTGGCGTTTGGCGTCGATCGAATCCGAAATCGCGGTAATCGAAACCCTGTCCGCCGCGATCGAGATTTTTGAGCGCGGCAGCTTGGCCAGCGCTGCCAGGCCGAAATCCAGCGCCTCCGACCAGTGCCGGGGCGCGGGGTAATCCGCTGTTTCCAGCATGTCGGTGACCTTGCCCTTGCCCGCCAGCGGATCGACCTTCTTCAGGATCGGATCGTGGCCGGTCGAATCCGGCACCAGCCCGATCAGCGAGATCCCGCTTTCGTTGCGCAGCAATTCGACCGAGAACCGCGGCGCAGTGATCTGCTTGGGCGGCGTGACCGACATGTTGTCGAGCACCCTGCTGGGGTCGACTTGCGAACTGGCGACCGAGATCGCGCGCAGCCGCGTCGCTTCGGTCGGCGCGGTGCCGGTCAGATGCAACAGCAGGCCATCGGGGCTGACATGGACCCAGTCGAGTCCCGCCTGGCTTAGCCTTTCATGCACGACCTCGGCCGAGCGCGCCTCGACCACCGAGACCCCCCACAGGGCGCCGAGATAGCTGAGCGCGGCTGCGAGCACGAATGCGGCGAGGGCGAGCATGCTTTGGAAGTGGCGCATCTGGGTCCTTCTGTCGTGCGTCGGCCGGGGGCAGTGGCGCGGTCGGCCCGCGGCCGGGCCCTGCTTACGTCAGGCGCGGGGCCGCGCGCAATCAGGCAAGCGCCGCGATGGCGAGAAACAGCGCAGGAATCAGCCCCGTATCGCGATTGCCACGGAAAAGTGAGAGGCAGACCGAGGGATCGTCGATGTCGAGCCGGCGCAATTGCCAGGCCATGTGCCAGCCGAACCCCCAGACCCCGGCCAGTGCGATCACCAGCGCCAGGACATTGGCGTGCCCGGCCAGCGCCACGATCACCGCCAGCCCCATCAGCGCGACCGACGCCATCAGAAAGCCGCGTAGCCAGGGCTTGGTGTTCTGGGCGAAGAGGCGCGCGGTGGATTTCACGCCGATCAGCGCGTCGTCCTCCTTGTCCTGATGGGCATAGATCGTGTCATAGAACAGCGTCCAGCAGATCCCCGCCAGATACAGCAGCACCGCCGGCCACCCAAGGCTGCCGGTATGCGCCGTCCAGGCCAGGAGCGCGCCCCAGTTGAACGCGAGCCCCAGGAAGATTTGCGGCCACCAGGTGAAGCGCTTGGCAAAGGGATAGATCGCGACCAGCACCAGGGACGCCACCCCCAACCCGATCGCCGCGGCGTTGAAGGTCAGCAGGACCCCGAAAGCAATGAGCGCCTGCACCGCCATCCAGACGGCGGCCTGTTTCGCGCTGACCTGGCCCGACGGGATCGGCCGAGATCGGGTGCGGGCCACGGCGGCGTCGAACTCGCGGTCGGTGATGTCGTTCCAGGTGCAGCCGGCGCCGCGCATCAGGAAGGCGCCGATCGCGCAGGCCAGGGCGATCCACAGGTCGCGCCAGCCCGGGCCGGCCGGATCGGCGGCGGCGGCCAGCGCGACGCCCCACCAGCAGGGCAGCAGCAAAAGCCAGGTGCCGATCGGGCGGTCGGCGCGTGACAGGCGCAGGTAGGGGCGGCTCCAGGCCGGGGCCAGACGGTCGACCCAATTGCCGCTGTAGGCGTCGAAGACCTCTCCCGTCGGCGCTGGCGTTCCGCGATGCTCGGGCATAAGTTCGGCCTCATGTCGGTGGCGAAGATCAGGCTCTATGTAGATCACCCGCTTGGGGCGGGGCAATCGGTTCCTCTGTCGCGGGACCAGGCGCATTATCTTTTCGGGGTGATGCGGCTGGCCGCGGGGGGGCAGGTTCTGGTCTTCAACGGGCGCGATGGCGAATGGCTGGCCGAGGTGGCCGAAGCCGGCAAGAAGGGCGGCACGCTGGCCTGCCGCGCGCAGACCAGGCCGTTGCAGCCGTTGCCCGACCTGTGGCTTCTGTTCGCGCCGATCAAGAAGGCGCGTACCGATTTCATCGTCGAGAAGGCGGCCGAGATGGGCGCCGCCCGGATTGTGCCGGTGCAGACCGAGTTCACCAATTCCGAACGCATCCGGCAGGACCGTCTGCAGGCCCATGCGGTCGAGGCGGCCGAGCAATGCGGCGCCACCAACGTCGCCGAGGTCGCCGAACTGACCCGGCTCGACCGGCTGCTGGCCGATTGGCCGGCCGAACGGCAGCTGATGTTTTGCGATGAGTCGCTGGCGGCGGCGCCGGCGCCGGCTGCAGCGCCGCATGTGCCGGAGGGTGCGCCCTGGGCGATCCTGATCGGCCCCGAGGGCGGCTTTTCCGAAGCCGAGCGCAAGCGTCTGGCCGCGCTGCCGCAGGCGCATCCCACCGCGCTGGGGCCGCGCATCCTGCGCGCCGATACCGCAGCGGTGGCGGCGCTGACGCTGTGGCAGATGCGGCACGGGGACTGGCGGTGAGCCTTGCCGCCCGTCGGCCCGTGCCAGAGGTCTGAGCCATGGCCTTCTTGCGACCCGAAGCGGTATCCCTGCTGTATCGCTGGCGCGAGGCGATCGCTGCCGCCACGATCGTGTGCCTGGGGTTGTGGGTCGTTTCCTGGGGTGGGCCGTTCTTTGCGGTGCTGGGCGGCGCGATCGGACTGATCGGCGCCGGGCTTGGCCTTCTGGCGGTCCGCCGGGTACGATTCTTCCGTGGTGCCGGCGCGCCCGGCGTGGTCGAGGTGATCGAAGGCCAGATCGGCTATTTCGGCCCGCTGCACGGCGGCTATGTCGCGCTGGCCGAGTTGTCCGAGCTGTCCCTGGTTGCGCATCTGGGCCAGCGGGCCTGGCGGTTGTCGCAGCCCGACGGCACGATCCTTTTCATCCCGATCGCCGCCGAAGGCGCCGAGGCGCTGTTCGACGCCTTCGCGGGGCTGCCGGGGCTGGATACCCATACCCTGATCGCCGCGCTCGACGGCCCCGAGGTCGCGGCCCGGATCGTCTGGCGCCGGCATCGGCCCCGGCGGTTGCGCTAGGCCGGGCCGCGCTTCAACGCAGGTCGGGCGGTGTGCCCTCGGCGGCCAGATCGCCGACGATGCCGTCCAGCGGTACGGTCTGGGTCGTTTTCTCGCCCAGCCGGCGGACCGAAACGCTGCGCTCCTCGACCTCTTTCATGCCGATCGCCAGGATCACCGGCACCTTGCCCAGCGAATGTTCGCGGACCTTGTAGTTGATCTTCTCGTTGCGGGTGTCGGCCTCGGCCCGGACGCCGGCGGCGCGCAGGGTGTTCACGACCTCATGCACATAATCGTCGGCCTCGGACACGATCGAGGCCACCACCACCTGCCGCGGTGCCAGCCACATCGGCAGTTTCCCGGCGTGGCTTTCGATCAGGATGCCGATGAAACGCTCGAAACTGCCCAGCGTGGCGCGGTGCAGCATCACCGGGCGATGCTTGGCGCCATCCTGGCCGATGTAGCTGGCATCCAGCCGTTCGGGCAGCACGAAATCCACCTGATGAGTGCCGCATTGCCAGTCGCGCCCGATCGCGTCGGTCAGCACGAATTCCAGCTTCGGCCCGTAGAAGGCGCCTTCGCCCGGGTTCAGCTCGACATCGCAATTGGCGGCGCGAGTGGCCGACAGAAGCGCCGCCTCGGCCTTGTCCCAGACCTCATCCGACCCGGCGCGCGATTCCGGCCGGTCGGAGAACTTGATCTTGAAATTGTCGAAGCCAAGGTCGTGGTAGATGTCCGACAGGAAAGCGATGTAGCGCTTGGTCTCGCTCTCGATCTGGTCCTCGGTGCAGAAGATATGCGCATCGTCCTGGGTGAAGCCGCGCACCCGCATGATGCCATGCAGCGCGCCCGAAGGCTCATAGCGGTTGCACGATCCGAACTCGGCCATGCGCAGGGGCAGGTCGCGGTAGGATTTCAGCCCGACGTTGAAGATCTGCACATGGCAGGGGCAGTTCATCGGCTTCAGCGCGTTGATCGTCTTCTCGCGCGCGTGTTCCTCGTCGACCTCGACGATGAACATGTTCTCTTGATAATTTGCCCAGTGGCCGGATTTCTCCCACAGCACGCGGCTGACCACCTGGGGGGTGTTGACCTCGACATAGCCGCCGGCGCGCTGCTTGCGGCGCATGTAATCCTGCAGCGTGGTGTAGATCGTCCAGCCGTTCGGATGCCAGAACACCTGGCCCGGGGCCTCTTCCTGCATGTGGAACAGGTCCATCTCGCGGCCCAGCTTGCGGTGGTCGCGCTTGGCGGCCTCTTCCAGCATGGTCAGATGGGCCTTCAGGTCGTCGCGGTTCTTGAAGGCAACGCCGTAGATGCGCTGCAGCATCGGTTTTGAACTGTCGCCGCGCCAGTAGGCGCCGGCCACGCTCATCAGCTTGAAACCATCGGCGGGCACCTGGCCCGTGTGCTGCAGATGCGGGCCGCGGCACAGATCCTGCCAATTGCCGTGCCAGTACATCCGGATCTTCTGGTCGGCCGGGATCGCCTCGACCAGCTCCACCTTGTAGGGCTCGCCGGTCTTGCGGTAATGGGCGATGGCGCGGTCGCGGTCCCAGACCTCGGTGCGCACCGGATCGCGAAGATTGATGATCTCCTTCATCTTCTTCTCGATCGCGCCCAGATCCTCGGGGGTGAAGGGTTCGGCCCGGTCGAAATCGTAGTACCAGCCGTCCTTGATCACCGGGCCGATGGTGACCTTGACGTCGGGCCACAGCTCTTGCACCGCGCGGGCCATGATGTGGGCCAGGTCGTGGCGGATCAGTTCCAGCGCCGGGGCGTCGTCGGACAGGGTGTTGATGGCGATCTTCGCATCGGCCTCGATCGGCCATTGCAGATCCCAGTGCCGGCCGTCGACCTGCGCCGAAATCGCCTTCTTTCCCAGCGACTTCGAGATGTCGGCGGCCACCTCGGCCGGGGTCACGCCACGCGGGAATTCGCGGCTGTTGCCATCGGGGAATGTCAGGGAAATAGCGGACTGGTCAAGGCTCATCGGCCTTCCTCCTCGTCGGTTTGGCGCCCACGGAACGCCCGGTTGCGGGTATGTCTGGCCGATATGTGCCGCCCGCCGTGGCGGAAGTCAAGCGTGGCGAAACCGGTTCCAACCGGGCGCGGAATCGCCTAGCTTCCGGGCATGAAAGCAGAGGCCGGGCCAGATCTGGATTTCGACACCGCGCTGGCGATGCTGGCGTGGCAGGTCGAACTGGGCGCGGACGAGGCCCTGTCCGACGCCCCGATCAACCGCTATGCGGCCCAGGCCCCCGCCGAAGCCGGGTCCGATGCCGCGCAGCCGGGCGCCGCGCAGCCAGCCCCGCAGCGGGCCGCCATGCCGCAGCCGATGCCTGCGCCACAGGTCGGCCCCGATCCGGTCGCGGTGGCCGAGGTTTCCGCGCGTGGGGCCGCGGATCTGGAGGCGCTGCGCGACGCCATCGCGGGTTTCGGTCATTGCGAGCTGAAGCGCGGCGCCAAGACCACCGTCTTCGCCGACGGCAACCCGGCGGCGCGGGTGATGATTCTGGGCGAGGCGCCGGGTCGGGAAGAGGACCTCGAGGGCAAGCCCTTCGTCGGCCGCGCCGGGCGGTTGCTGGACCGGATGCTGGCGGCGATCGGGTTGTCGCGCAGCAGTCCCGATCCGCAGGCCTCGGTCTATATCTCGAACATCCTGCCCTGGCGTCCGCCCCACAACCGCGACCCCGAAGCCGCCGAGATCGCGATGATGATGCCCTTCGTGCGGCGCCATGTGGACCTGGCGGCGCCCGATATCCTGGTGCTGATGGGCAACACGCCCTGCGCGGCCGTGCTGGGCCGGCGCGGCATCACACGGATGCGCGGCCAATGGACCGAAGCCCTGGGCCTGCCGGTGCTGCCCACCTTCCATCCGGCCTATCTGCTGCGCAACCCCCATGCCAAGCGCGAGGCCTGGGCGGATCTTCTGGATCTTCGCGCAAGGCTGAAAGGGCTGCCATGAGCCGCATCGACGAATCCCTCGATTTCATTCCCGTCCGCATCGCGGTGCTGACGGTGTCCGACACCCGCACCCAGGCCGACGACAAGTCCGGCGACACGCTTGTCGCGCGCCTGCAGGAGGCCGGCCACAGCCTGGCCGCCCGCGCCCTCCTGCCTGACGAACGGGCGCAGATCGCCAAGCAACTGCGCGCCTGGATCGCTGATCCGGGCGTGGATGTGGTGATCTCGACCGGCGGAACCGGGCTTACGGGGCGCGACGTGACGGTCGAGGCCCACCGCGATGTCTACGAGAAAGAGATCGAGGCCTTCGCCACGGTGTTCACCATGGTTTCGATGCAGAAGATCGGCACTTCGGCGGTGCAGTCGCGCGCCACCGGCGGCGTGGCGGGGGGGACCTATCTTTTTGCCCTTCCCGGCAGCCCGGGCGCCTGCCGCGACGCCTGGGACGAGATCCTGAAATTCCAGCTGGATTACCGCCACCGACCCTGCAACTTCATCGAGATCCTGCCGCGGCTGGACGAACATCTGCGGCGCAAATAGGCCTGCTGGCCGGCGGCGATGGCCCGGCCCGGACCCTGCCGCGAACCGGGCCGAGAAAGAGGCCGTGTAGCGGCGCGAGACCCTCAGCCGGCGCAATCGGCGATCTTCCGGGCCATGCCCTCGATCAGCCGCTCGTACAGCTTGGGCCCCGGAGCCAGCATCGTGCCCGGAGGATCCAGCGGCGCGCCGATCTTCACCTTCGTGCCCTGCGTCACGGTCTGGACCAGCCGCGGATCGACTCCGGCCTCGGGGAACACGCAGACCGCATCACCCTTTGCCAGCAGCCCCCGGATATCGGCCAGGCGCCGCGCGCCGGGCGTCGCGGCATCGCCCAGGGCGATCGACCCTGCCAGATGCAGCCCGTAATGGCGTGCGAAATAGCCCAGCGCATCATGATAGACGATGATCGGGCGGGTGCCGACGGGGGCCAGGATCTGCCGGGCGCGCGCATCGGCTTGGGCGACCCTGGCCTCGGCTTCCTTGGCATTCGCGCGGTACTGGGCCGCATGGGCGGGATCAGCCTGCGCCAGATCCGCCGCGATCGCCTTCAGCCAGAGCCGCGCGTTGTCGGGATCCAGCCAGGCATGGGGGTTCAGCGCGCCTTCGTCATGCGCGTGATCGTGATCGCCCGCGGCGGCGGCAGGATCGCCCTGGCCGGCGCTGTAATCCAGGGTCTTGGTGCCCGGAAGATGCAGCAGCGATACCGACTTCGCCCGGCCCCCGGCCCCCTGCAATGCGCGCGCCAGCCACGGGGTCAGTTCGGGCCCGATCCAGAACACCAGATCCGCCTGCGCCAGCGCCACCGCCTGCGAGGGGCGCAACTGCAGATCATGCGGATCGGCGCCCTTGCCGGTCAACACTTCCGGGCGGCCCAGATCGCCCATCACCTGCGCCACCAAAGAGCCGACCGGCGGGATATCGGTCACCACCCGGGGCACGCCGGCAAATGACGAGGTGCCCATCAGGGCCAGCGCCACCGCGGCGACCAGGCCGCGCAAGGGGGAAGATGTCATCGGAAGCCTCCGGGGTTGTGGTTCGTCACGACATATCGTATGTAATAAGATAACATGTCAAGAGATGTGATAGCATAACATTCCGTGAGGCTCTGATGTCCGATCCCATTCAGCCCGCGCCCGGCGCCGTCGCGAAAGGTCCCGGTGTGAAAAGCACCGGGGCGGATGACCCCGGCCGCGCGTTCCATTGTCACGATCATGGCCATTGCACCACAGAGGCGCTGGGCAGGGCCGAGGCGTTGGCGGCCGCGCGCGGCCTGCGGATGACGCCGGTGCGCCGCAGGACGCTGGAAATCCTGCTTGAACAGCACCGTGCCATGGGGGCCTACGAGGTGCTGGACCGGCTGGCCGAGGACGGCTTTGGCAAGCAGCCACCGGTGGCCTATCGCGCGTTGGAATTTCTGGTCGAGCAGGGGTTTGCCCACCGTATCCGCCGCCTGAACGCCTTTGCCGCCTGTGCCCACCCGGGCGAAGCGCATCGCCCGGTCTTCCTGATCTGCACCGGCTGCAACGCCATCGCCGAGGCCCCGGGCGCGCGGGTTTCCGAGGCGCTGAAACTTGCCGCGCGGGATGTCGATTTCGCCATTGATCGCGCCAGCGTCGAGGCCGTGGGCCTATGTCCCGCCTGCCAGTCCGCCGCCCCGGAGATCCGCGCATGACCCTGATCGAAGCCCGCGATCTGACCGTCCGTCTGGGCGGCGCGACGGTGTTGGAGGGCGTGGATCTGGCGCTGGAGCCGGGCGAGATCGTCACCATCGTCGGGCCCAACGGATCCGGCAAGTCGACGCTTCTGCGCGCGCTTTTGGGAATTCAGCCGCTGGCGTCGGGCAGGGTCACGCGCAAACCCGGCCTGCGGCTGGGCTATGTTCCGCAAAGGCTGCATATCGATGCGGGGCTGCCGCTGACGGTGCGCCGTTTTCTGTCGCTGCCCCGCCGCCACGGCGCGGCCGACACCGCCGCCGTGCTGGCCCGGGTCAGCATGGCCGGCATGGAAGAACGCCAGATGCTGGGGCTGTCCGGGGGGCAGTTGCAACGGGTTCTGCTGGCCCGGGCGCTGCTGGCCAGGCCCGACATCCTGGTCCTCGACGAACCGACCCAGGGGCTCGATCAACCCGGCGAGGCCGCCTTCTATGAACTGATCGAGGAGGTGCGGGCCGAATTTGGCTGTGCGATCCTGATGGTCAGCCACGATCTGCATGTGGTGATGAGCGCTTCGGATCGGGTGATCTGCCTCAACGGCCATGTCTGCTGCCAGGGCACGCCACATGTGGTGTCGAACGCGCCGGAATACCGCGCGCTCTTCGGTCTGGGCACGCGTGGCACGCTGGCGTTGTACCAGCACGATCATGACCATCACCACGATCACGATCACGATCACGACCGCGGCCCCGCTGCCGCCCCTGCGAAGATGTCGGAGGCCGACCATGTATGAGCCCTTCCTGATCCGTGCGGCCCTGGCCGGCGTCGGGCTGGCGCTGGCGGCGGGGCCGCTGGGCTGCTTCGTGGTCTGGCGCCGGATGGCCTTTTTCGGGGACGCCACGGCCCATGCGGCGATCCTGGGGGTGGCGCTGGCGCTGGGGTTCTCTGTCTCGATCTACGCCGGCACGCTGGGGGTGGCACTGTTGATGGCGCTGACGGTTTCGGCGCTGGCCGGGCGCGGCTGGGCAATCGACACGACGTTGGGGGTGCTGGCCCATTCCTCGCTGGCGGTCGGGCTGGTGGCTATCAGCTTCGTTTCGGGCGTGCGCGTCGATCTGGAGGCCTATCTGTTCGGTGATATCCTGGCGGTGTCATGGAATGACGTCTGGCTGATCTGGGGCGGCGCCGGGCTGGTGCTGGCCGGGCTGGCCTGGCGCTGGCCGGGTCTGCTGACCGCGACGCTGAGCGAGGATCTGGCCCAGGCATCGGGGGTGAACCCGGCGCGCGAGCGGCTGGTGCTGACGCTGGCGCTGGCGGTGGTGGTGGCGGTGGCGATCAAGGTGGTGGGCGCGCTGCTGATCGCCGCGATGCTGATCATCCCGGCGGCCGCCGCGCGGGGCTTTGCGCGAACGCCAGAGCGCATGGCCGTCTTCGCGTCGCTGATCGGGATGGTCGCGGTGCTGGCGGGGCTGTGGGCCTCGCTGCGTTTCGACACCCCGGCCGGGCCGTCGGTTGTCTGCGCGGCGGCCGTGGTCTTCGCGCTGTCGGCGGGGTTCGGGGGGATGCGGCAGAAAGGGTAGCGGGCGCCTCCGGGCGCGCCCGGGCGCCGGTGGGGCCTAGCCGCCCTGCTTCGGCGCCCTGATCCCGGCCTCGCCGGCCCGGAACCAGGCCATGATCCGGGCGCGGTCGGCGGGGCTCATGTAATTGTAGTTGCCCGGCGGCATCGCATGGGTCACCCCGGCCTGGATGTAGATCCGCTTTGCCTCCTGCGCGATCTCGGCCGGGGTTTCCAGCAGCACGTCCTTCGGCGCATGGGCGACGATCCCGTTCTGTGCCGCCGACCGCGCGTGGCACATCGAGCAATTGCCGGTGACGATGTCGGTCACGTCCCTAAAGCCGGGCGCCTGGGCGAAGCGCAGCGCCGCGGGCGAAAGCTGGGCGGTCTTGGTTACCTCCTCGGACCGTAGCGGCGCCATCGAGAGCCAGATGATGACCCCGAAGATCAGCGCGGTCACCGCCCAGGTCCACCAGAGCTTGCGCTTGGTCTTGTGGTAGGTATTGAAGAAATGCCGGATCGTCACCCCCATCAGGAAGACAAGGCTGGCGATGACCCAGTTGTACTTGGTGGCGAATGCCAGCGGGTAGTGGTTCGACAACATCAGGAACAGAACCGGCAGCGTCAGATAGTTGTTATGCGTGCTGCGCTGCTTAGCGATGCGCCCGTATTTCGCGTCCGGCGTGCGGCCTGCGCGCAGGTCCGCCACCACGATCTTCTGATTGGGGATGATGATCATGAAGACATTGGCCGACATGATCGTCGCCGTGAACGCCCCAAGGTGCAGCAGTGCCGCCCGGCCCGAGAAGACATGCGCATAGCCCCAGGCCATGGCCACCAGGATCACATAAAGCCCGATCATCAGCCGGGTGTTGTCATCGCCGAAGCGCGACTTGCAGATCAGGTCATAGGCGATCCAGCCGAAGATCAGCGAGCCAAGGGAGATGCAGATTGCCACCCAGGTGGGCATCGCCAGCACGTTCGGATCCACCAGGTAGATGTTCGCGCCCATGTAATAGACCAGCACCATCATCAGGAAACCGGTCAGCCAGGTGGTGTAGGCCTCCCATTTGAACCAGGTCAGGTGCTCTGGCAGGGCATCGGGGGCGACCATGTATTTCTCGACATGGTAAAAACCGCCGCCGTGGACCTGCCATTCCTCTCCATCCGCGCCCGAGGCCAGCGGACGGTCGCGCCTTAGCCCCAGATCCAGCGCGATGAAATAGAACGAAGAGCCGATCCAGGCGATGCCCGCGACGACGTGAAACCAGCGCACCGCGAATTGCAGCCAGTCCTCTAGGATTGCGTAGTCCACCTGCCGTCGCCCCCTGCCGTCGCCGGTCTCGTTTCACCCGACGCTATACCGGCGCCCACCTTTTTGTTAATCCGGCAAATGTCAGAGGACTTTCAAACGTGACCAGAAAATCCCCATGTCCTATGTGAACAACGTCAAGATGTTCGTGCGTGTCTATGAATTGGGCAGCATGTCGGCGGCGGCGCGTGATCAGCGCACTTCGCCCGCGGTGGCCTCGGCCCGGGTCGCGGAGATGGAAAAGCATCTGGGCGTGCGGCTGTTCAACCGGACCACCCGCAGCCTGCATCCGACCGAAAGCGGGCGGCTGTTCTACGAGGGCGCGCTGAAGGTGCTGGACGCGATCGACGCGGCCGAGGCGGCGGTGGTCAGCGCCACCCAAAGCCCGCGCGGCACCGTTTTCGTCGCCGCCCCCCTGGGGATCGGGCGGCGTCTGATCGCGCCGGCCGTGCCCGCCTTCAAGGACGCATATCCGCAAATCGACGTGCGTCTGAGGCTGTCCGACCGGGTCATCGACGTGGCCGGAGAGGGGTTGGACGTGGCGTTCCATCTGGGGATCCTGGAAGACAGCAGCCTCAAGGTCCGGGTGATCGCGGAATGCCCGCGGGTGCTGTGCGCGGCGCCCGACTACATCGCGCGGCGCGGGATGCCGGAAGACGGGGCGGCGCTGGTGGCGGGGCACGATTGCCTGACCTTGCGCTTTCCCGGCGCGAAGGAATTCCAGTGGACGCTGCAAACCCCCGAGGGGCCGCGCCGGTTCGAGATCTCGGGGCCGTTCGAATCCGACGATGGCGACGTGCTGACCGGCTGGGCGCTGGACGGGCGCGGCGTGGTGATGAAGCCGCTGTTCGAGGTGGCGGAATATCTGCGCGACGGGCGGTTGCAGATCGTGGCCGAGGCGTCGCCGCCGGTGCCGGCTCAATTGTCCTGCCTCTATCCGCACCGGCGATTCAAGGATCCCAAGATCCGGGTTTTCGTGGATTTCATGGCGGCACGCTGCAAGGCCGAGATCGGCGCGGCTTTGCTGCCCGGCTGAAAGCCGCCGGAGGCGTCGCGCTCCCCGGCAAGTCACCGCCAGCCTGCTGCCCTGTCACGCAGGATTTGAATGGTGCGTGATGGGGCGATCTGCTTAACGTCTGCGGATGGACATTGGCATTCGATATACCGCGCCGCTGACGCTGGCGCTTGTGGTGCTGATCGGCGTGGGAACGCTGTCGCCACATCCGCTGCTGTCCCAGCACGCGCTGGGTAGCGACAAGATCCAGCATCTGCTGGGCTTCGGCAGCCTGGTGGTGCCGGCCGCGCTGTTCCGGCCGCGCTGGCTGAGGATCATGGTCCCAGCGGCGGTCGCTTTGGGCGGCCTGGTCGAACTGATCCAACCCTATGTCGGCCGTGACCGCGATATCCACGATTTCTACGCCGATTGCCTGGGGATCGCGCTGGCGCTGATCGCCGCAAGCCTTCTGCGCGTCTGGATCCTGCGCGCCGGGGCGGCCAAGACCTGACCCCGGCGGCAGGCCTCGGCCGGACTGCGGCAGACGCCAGATCGCGGCGAACGGCGCCGCGCTCAGGGGCGCTCGATCGCGATCGCGGTGCCCTCTCCGCCGCCGATGCAGATCGCCGCAAGCCCGCGCTTCAGCCCGCGCTTTTCCAGCGCATTGAGGAGCGTGACGATGATCCGCGTGCCCGAGGCGCCGATCGGGTGCCCCAGCGCACAGGCGCCGCCGTTCACGTTCATCTTCTCGCGTGGCACGCCCATCTCGTGCATGAAGGCCATCGGCACCACCGCGAAGGCTTCGTTCACCTCCCACAGATCGACATCGCCGACCGACCAGCCGAGGCGCTCCATCAGCTTGCGCGCGGCGGGGATCGGCGCGGTGGGGAAGAGGCCCGGCGCCTGGGCGTGGCTGGCATGGCCCAGGACACGGGCGCGAATGGGCAGGCCGGCGGCGTCGGCCGCGCTGCGGCTGGCCATCACCAGCGCCGCCGCCCCGTCCGAGATCGACGAGGAATTCGCCGCCGTCACCGTTCCGTCCTTGCGGAAGGCGGGTTTCAGCGTCGGGATCTTGTCGGGCCGGGCATTGCCGGGCTGTTCGTCCACCGCCACCACGGCCTCGCCCTTGCGGGTGGTCACGGTGACCGGGGTGATCTCTGCCTCGAAGGCGCCGGAGGTCTGTGCCGCCAGCGCGTTTTCCAGCGACCCCACCGCATAGGCGTCCTGCGCGTCGCGGGTGAACTGGAAGGCCTCGGCGCAATCTTCGGCGAAGGTGCCCATCAGCCGACCCTTGTCGTAGGCATCCTCAAGCCCGTCGAGGAACATGTGGTCGATCACCTGGCCATGGCCCATCCGAAACCCGCCGCGTGCCTTGGGCAGCAGATAGGGCGCGTTGGTCATGCTCTCCATGCCGCCCGCGACGAGGACGCCGCTGTGGCCCAACGCGATCTGGTCGAAGCCCATCATCGCCGTACGCATCCCCGAGCCGCACATCTTGTTCAGCGTGGTCGCCGGGACTTCTTCGCCCAGGCCGGCGGCAAAGCCCGCCTGGCGCGCGGGCGCCTGGCCCTGGCCCGCGGGCAGGACACAGCCCATCAGAACCTCTTCGACCTTCGCGGGGGCGACCCCGGCACCTTCCATCGCCGCGCGGATCGCCGCGCCGCCCAGCTCGGCCGCCGTGGCCGGGGCGAACACCCCCTGAAAGCCGCCCATCGCGGTCCGCGCCGCGCCGGAGATCACCACGTCTTCCATCTTCGCCTCCATTTCCGAATGGCCCTGCATACCGAATGGTAAGGATTGCCGTCTAGCCTTTGCGACAGCTACTGACGGAGGGTCGGATGAAACTGGTGCCGCATTTGCAGGAGGATTTCCTGCTTGTCCGCGTCGAGGAAAAGCGGATCGACGCCGCGGTGGCGATCCGGTTCAAGGATAAGATGCGCGAAATCGCCAACCAGCCGGTGACGCGGGTGATCCTGGATCTGTCGCAGGTGGATTTTCTCGACAGCAGCGGTTTGGGCGCGGTGGTTGCGGTAATGAAGATGCTGGCGCCCGAACGACAATTGGAACTGGCGGGAATGACCCCGACGGTGAACAAGGTCTTCGCCCTGACCCGGATGGACAGCGTCTTCACCCTGCACGCGGCGGTGCCGAAGCTTTCCGCCGCGGCGGAAAGCCGCCATGCGGGTTGAGACGGCGACCTCGGCCCAAGGGGGCAGCGACGCCGGGGTGATCTGCCTGGATTTCGCCGCAGATCCGATGGCGGTGCGCACGGCGCTGGAAGCGGTGTTGGAGGCCCTTGGCCTTGCAGGTGTCTCCGCCGATGACCGTGCCGCGGCCGAGATCTTGCTGGCGGAGGTTCTGAATAACGTGGTCGAGCACGCCTATGACCAACGTGGCGGCTGGATCGAGCTTGCTGCGGATGTTGAAAGCGGGGCGGACGGCCGGGCGCGGGCGCTGCGTTTTGTCGTGCGCGATTGGGGTCGGCCGATGCCGGGCGGGATGCTGCCCGAAGGCGCGCTGCCGGCCTCGGATGCTGCGGATCCGCCCGAGGGGGGATTCGGCTGGCATTTGATTCGGGCTTTGGCGTGCAGCCTGGACCACGGGCGCGAGGGCGGTTGCAACTGGTTCCGATTCAGTCTGATGGTCGAACAAAAGCCCTCTATCTGACCCAGTGTCGGCGCCGGGTAAACAGTGCCGCAAAGATGCCGGATTTCGCCCATACCTCGGCCATTGGCTGCGGCGATATCGAAGCGGTAGCTGCACAGGCTTCACCTCGGCGCCGCGGTCAACAGCCCCCACCCAGTTCGCGGAGCCGAGGTTCCTGTGCGGCGAGACACCAAAAAACCCGCGGCCGCCAGGCCTTGCGGGTTTTTTGGCGTTCAGGACATGTGCCGCGCCCCTGTGGCGCCCGGGGGCATGGCAAGATCGCCCCCTCCCCATCGGTCTCTTTCGCTTCCCCCCTGGGTATTGGTCATAATCCTTGACCGCGGGTACTTGGCATGGCGCCGGCCCCGGCCTATCGTCGCGGCGAATTGCGAGGAGGGCAAGAATGCGCGACTACCAACTTCCCGGCCGATCGGCGGTCTTCGCCCAGAACGGACTCTGCGCAACCTCACATCCGCTGGCGGCCAAGGTGGCGGTCGAAACGCTGGAGGCGGGGGGCAACGCGGTGGATGCCGCGATCGCCGGGGCGGTGCTGCTGGGGATCTGCGAGCCGCAGATGACCGGGATCGGCGGCGATTGCTTCGTGCTGCTCAAACCGGCGGGCGAGGAGCGGATCGTCGCGCTGAACGGATCGGGCCGGGCGCCGGCGGGATTGAGCGCGGCCGAGATGCGCGGCCGCGGGCTGACGGCGGTGCCGCCGCACGGACCCGAAGCGGTGACCGTGCCCGGCGCGGTCGATGCCTTCTGCCGGCTGTCGCAGGATTGGGGCAAGCTGGGGCTGTCGCGCGTCCTGGCCCCGGCGATCCGCTACGCGGACGAAGGCGTGCCGGTTGCGCCCCGTGTGGCCTTCGACTGGGCGGCCTCGGCCGGGGTGTTGCAGGGCGATGCGCGCGATTTCTACCTGCTGGACGGCAAGGCGCCGGCGATCGGGCAGACCTTCCGCGCGCCGCGGCAGGCCGAGGTGCTGCGCAAGATCGCCGCCGAGGGCCGTGCCGGTTTCTACGAGGGGGCGGTGGCCGAGGACATGGTGGCCTCGTTGCGCGCCCTGGGTGGCAGCCACACGGTGGAGGATTTCGCGGCCACCGAATGCAGCTATGGCGAGCCGGTGCGCGGCACCTACCGCGATATCGAACTGGTCGAGCATCCGCCGAACGGGCAGGGGGCGGCGGCGATCCTGCTGCTCAACATCCTGGCGCAATTCGACCTGGCCTCGATGGACCCTTTCGGTGCCGAGCGCGCCCATATCGAGGCCGAGGCCGCGAAGCTTGCCTATGACGCGCGCAACCGGTTCGTTGCCGACCCCGCCCATATGACCCGGCTCGATCATATGCTGTCGGTCGAGACCGCGCAGAAACTGGCCGCGCTGATCGACCCCAAGCGGGCGATGGCCGATCCGGCGCCGCTGTCCGAGGCGGTGCACCGCGACACGATCTATATCACCGTGGTCGACCGCGACCGCATGGCGGTGTCGCTGATCTATTCGGTCTTCCATGCCTTCGGCTCTGGCCTGGCGTCGTCGCGCTACGGGATCAATTTCCAGAACCGCGGTGCGGGCTTCACCCTGACCGAGGGGCACCCGAACGAGGCCGGCCCGGGCAAGCGTCCGATGCACACGATCATTCCGGGCATGTTGTGCCGCGACGGCAAGGTGATGATGCCCTTCGGGGTGATGGGCGGGGCCTATCAGGCGAACGGTCATGCGCGCTTCGTCACCAACCTGACCGATTTCGGTCTTGACCCGCAGGGCGCGATCGATGCCCCGCGCAGCTTTGCCGTGGGCGGCGAAGGGATGGAGGTCGAGCGTGGCTACAGCGATGCGGTGCGCGCGAAGCTGGCCGAGATGGGGCATGATGTACGCATTCCCAGCGGGCCGATCGGCGGCGCCCAGGCGATCTTGATCGACCCGGAGACCGGGGTGCTGGTGGGCGCCTCGGATCCGCGCAAGGATGGCTGCGCCCTGGGTTATTGAGGCGCGGCCGCGCCCGGCGGACGAGAACCGAGGCCCTATTCCCCATGCCGCACAACCCGCTGGGGCGCACAAGGCCTTGCCGCGGCGACCGGCGAGGCCCGCAGGCGGAGGGGGTGCTTCGAAGCTTTCGGCACGTCCTGGACTAGGCCCGCCGGGCCGGTCCCCTCTGCTGTCAGTGCGGGGCGGCGGCTGTGCGCGTGTCTGGGGATCCGTGAGGGCTGATCAGTTCAGTTGGAACTGAAGCGAGTAGGCCGCGCCGTCGAAATCACCGAACAGGTCGGGCAGGTCGGGGTGTTCGACAGGCTCTCCGGTTTCGTCGGGGACGAGATTTTGTTCGGAAACATAGGCCACGTAATAGCTTTGATCGTTTTCCGCGAGAAGGTGGTAGAACGGCTGATCCTTGGACGGGCGGCTCTCTTCCGGGATGGCCTGGTACCAGTCTTCGGTGTTCGAAAACATGGCGTCGACATCGAAGACGACACCGCGAAACGGATGTTTGCGATGACGCACCACCTGGCCGATGTGGTATTTTGCCCGCGTCTTAAGCATTCATTACAACCCCCAGCATAATAGTTAGTCCTTCGACGCCGTGTCGTCCATCGGCGGGATCAAGTATTCGAGAAACAGTCTGTGAACTCCGCCCCGACAGTGCCGCGCCGCCGCGGCCGCGAAATCGCGAATTTTCCTGCGGTTTCGGGCGACGGGGCGGTTTTCTGTTCGGAAAATTTCGCTTATCCTGTGGCCAACAATAAGCGAGAGGCAGATGAGCAGACTTCTCCTCGCAGCCATGGTGTTGCTGGCATTGGCGTCCTGTGGGCGCCGTTTCGCGCCGCCGACCAACGTGAACGACGCCTGCGTGATCGTAAGCGAGCGGCCTCATTACCTGTCGGCGATGCGCCAATCGCGTGCGCGATGGGGCATTCCGGTGGCCGTGCAGATGGCGATGATCCATCAGGAATCGCGTTTCGTCGGTGATGCGCGCACGCCGTTTCGCTGGCTTCTGGGTGTGATCCCGATGGGGCGGCAAAGCTCGGCCTACGGGTATGCGCAGGTGCTGGACGGAACCTGGGACGATTACCGCAAGGAGGCCGGACGCTGGGGCGCTCGGCGCACGAACATCAATGATGCCACCGATTTCATGGGCTGGTATCTGAACAAGGCGCATCAGAAGCTGGGTATCCCGCGGTCCGATGCGCGCGACCTTTACCTTGCCTATCATGAGGGGTTCGCCGGCTATGCCCGTGGCTCGTACCGCCACAAGCGTTGGTTGATGGAGGTGGCGGATCGGGTGCAGCGGCGCGCCTATAGCTATGAGGCGCAGCTGATCTCTTGCGGGAGGATGTAGCAAAACCGAAGGCGTCGTCCCAGCGCTTGTCCTGTCCTAGCGCTTGACCTGCCGGGGTGTGGCCGCGCCGATATCGAAGGTCTTGGGCGGGATCGATATCCCGGTTTTCATGTCGCCCAGGACGATGGTCGTCTTCTGGCCGCTTTGATCGGTGATCGCCCATTGCCGCAGTTGGGTCGGGTCCGGCGTGAAGATCAGCTGGATCGAGCCGTAATCGGGATGTTTCGGATCATGCGCCGTGACGATCGTCTTGACGCCGTCCTGGCGCAGTCCGGTCACGGAATTGCTGCGGCTCAGTTCGACATGGCGTGCTAGGATCAGGTTCAGCGGTGTGCGGCGCAGCGGGTATTGCTGCGGGATCTGGTTCGATTTCGGATCGATCACCGCGACGACGCCATTGTTGGCGATCACCAGCGTTCCATTCGGCGGCGCGTATTGAAACCGGACCCGTCCGGGACGGTCGATGTACAGCGTGCCGGTCGAGATCGAACCATCGGCGTTGATCTGGGTGAAGGGCGCCTCGGCGGTCGTCATGCTGTTGAGGTAGCTCGACAGATCCCCCAGCGGGATCGGCGCCGCAGCGGCGGGTTGGGCCAGGGCGGCCACCAGCGGCGCGGCAAGCGCGGCGGAATTGCGGACGAACGGGCGGGCGCTGAGGCGGCGAAGACGTTTCATGCTTCTGATCTAATCGTCGCCGCGCATGAATTCCATCCCCTCTGGCGTGGCCATCCGCCCCGGGGCGCGAATTCCTGCCGCTCGCCCGCCGCGGTGATCACGGACGCGCCCGGCCGGATGCATCCGCCCCGGTCCGCGGCGTGGGCCGAAGCGGAAGGCGGTGGCGCATCGCGAGCAGAGGTTTCTCGTCCGGATCCCGTTCGGGGGGGGGTAAGCTTCGACGGGACTATGTTTTTCTGGGAATTTCTTCGCCGAGGAAACCGCGCGGCGCCAAGATCGGCGGAGGTCGCCGCGTCGATCGGGGCGGTTTCCGACCGCGGCTTTCGGAAAAGCTGCGATTTGCCCCTTGCAATGCCCGGCTGGCAGGGCTAAACGCCACTCCCACGCACCCGTAGCTCAGCTGGATAGAGCACCAGACTACGAATCTGGGGGTCGGGCGTTCGAATCGCTCCGGGTGCGCCATTTTCCCCTAATGTTCATTGGGCTTCCGGCCTTTGGCGCTGCCTGCGCGACGTGCGGGTTTGCAGAGAGGGTGCGGTTCGGGTTCTCTATGGTTCCGTCTTGGTCGTCTCGTCATCTTGGCTCCTTCATGCGTGCAACACCGCCGGGACGAAGAAGCGGGAAATCCACCGAACTCGGAGGTTCGGGTTGCCCGCGCCATCGCTCGTGCCGGTCGGCCGCCTCATCGAATCGGATACAAAGCCAATGGCGCTCAGCGCCGCTGGCGTAGCAAGTCGAGCGGATTGTAGAGCGTCAGGATATAGAGGAAGGCCATCGCGTAGATGATCACGTTACCGAACATCTGTCCGCCCGCGGAGGTCACGAAATCGGGGTAGGGGCCTCCCCAGGATTCGGCGGTGTTCCAGATCACGACCGCCAACACGAAGCCGACCGGCGCCATGATCCGCAGCCCGCGCCCGCTGATCAGCGACAGCGCGATCAGGGACTCGGTCAGCGCCACCAGAACCGGCACGACATGCGGACCGATGATATTGGTCAGGTTCAGGAACACCTGGTCCAGCCCCGCGCCCCAGGTGCCCTTGACGCTGGTCTCGGCCGAGGTCAGGAAGTCGGTGAAATGGGTCATGAAATAGGGGTGGAACTTCATCATCGCGTCATAGGCCCAGAGAAAGCCGAACCACAGGCGTGCCAGGGTGAAATATTCGTTCTTCGACGGGTCCGGCGACCGGCTGTGGCGGTCGGCGGCGATGATGAAGAAGAACATCACCATATAGGCGAAGGCATCGCCGGGATCCGTCCCCTGCTGGCCGAAATCGCCACCGTGTTCGAGCACCACCCAGACGTACACGGTGTGCAGCAAGCCCACCCAGGCCAGTATCGCGACGCCCCGATTGAAGACGATCGACATCGCCACGACCAGTTGCACGAGGGCCATGACGGCCACCAGGAGGTGCAGCGTCGGGCTGGAGATCGGCAGTCCCAGCGTGTGGGCGACGGCCTGTTTGTGTTCCCAACTCAGTGTGGTCCAGGTGTCGTAGATCAGCGTGATGCCGAACAGCACACGGATCCACTCGAAGGCGTTGGCCGGTACCGGCGAGACCAACTCGGGGTCCTCGCCACGCAGCCCCATCGCGATCAAGGCACGCCGGAACCGGCCTGGACCTGTTGCTTCGCCATGGGTTGCGTCGATCATTCCACTATCCATCGCGGTGTCTCCCACTGTGCCCATGCAGCCCGGTGCGCGCGCCTGCCACAAGGGGCGCGAACGGGATCGTCCCGAGGCCAGCCTTGGCAAGACCGGACGCCGGCGCGTCGGCGGGGACATGGGGTCTGCGCCGGAACGCCGACAGGCACAGCCAGGCCGAAACCTCGCGCAACTTCGCTTCCCGGATGGGCGGTGTGTTCTCGCGCCGACCAAAGCCTTGCGGCAAGCTCGTCGCCGTCAGGATGAAACCATTCCCCGAAAAAGCAACTGCGCGCCGCGCCAAAGGCGCATTCTGGACCGCAATCGCGCGCACATGTGAAAAAGCTGACGCGGACCTGACCGAAGGCCCCCGCGACAACCGGCTTGGGGGACTTCCGGGGTCGGCTTGCGGGGAGGAGGCCGACGCGGCCGGCCGGCGATCTGATCCGCTCCGCTCCGGCCGGCAGAGATTTTGGCTGTCTTTCGGTGCGGCTGGTCGGGCCGGTCAGTGGCGCCGGCCCGGCTGGGTGCCGCGCGGGCCTCCTTTGGTCCGCGGTCGCGGCGGCTGGCCGGCGCCGCGTGTTTTCGCAGGCGCGCGTTCCGGTGGCGCCGCGATGGTCAAGGTGAGGCTGCCCGGGGCAAGGACCGGCTGGCTAGACGGCGAAGGGGTCGGGTTCGTAGGTGACGCCATCGAGATACAGACCTTGTGGCGGGCACACTGGGCCGCAGGCGGCGCGGTCGGCGGCCTCCAGCGCGTCCCTTACCTGATCCGGCGCCCAGGCGCCCGCGCCGACCCGTTCCAGCGTGCCGACGATCGAGCGGACCTGGTTGTGCAGGAAGCTGCGCGCCGCGAGGTGGAAGCGAAATTCGGTGCCATGGGGGTAGGGCCGCGCCTCGATATCAAGCCGATCAAGGGTTTTCACCGGCGAGGCGGCCTGGCACATGGTCGAGCGGAAGGTGGTGAAGTCATGCAGGCCTATCAGGTGGCGCGCGGCTGCCTGCATCGGCGCAAGCGCCAGGTCGTGGCGCACCTGCCAGACGCGGCCCGCGTCATGGGTGACGGGCGCGCGGCGCGCCACCAGCCGGAACAGATAGCGCCTGCCCTTGGCCGAGAAGCGGGCGTGGAAATCCGCCCCCACCGGGGCGGCGGCGACCACGGCCACGGGCAGCGGCTTGAGGTGATAGTTCAGCGCCTCCATCAGGCGAAAGCATTCCCAGGGCTTGGCCAGGTCGCAATGCGCCACCTGGGCGGTGGCGTGAACGCCGGTATCGGTGCGGCCCGCGGCTCCGATGCCGGGGGCGTCGGGTTCCAGCCGCCGGATCGCCTCTTCCAGCGCCTGCTGCACCGAAGGCTGGCCCGATTGCCGCTGCCAGCCGCAAAACGGGGTGCCGTCATATTCGATCTTCAGGGCGTAGCGCGTCATGCCTTCCGTTAGCTTGGGCGGGATGCGCTGTAAACAGGCGGTGGCGGAACCCGGCGCGCCCTCTGTTCACCCGCGCGCTTCGTGCCTATCTTGGATCCGGCAAGCAAGGGGCAGCGTTTGGTCTTCACATCCATCACCGATGGCATCACGCGCGGGATCGAGGACGTCGGCGCGCGTGTGTCAGGCGTCTTCCTGGAGCCGACGATCCGGCTGGGGGTGACCGGCCTTAGCCGCGCCGGCAAGACCGTCTTCATCACGGCGCTGGTCGCCAATCTGATGGACCGGGGCCGCATGCCGCAATTGCACGCGGCGCGCAGCGGGGCCATCCGCACCGCCTATCTGCAGCCCCAGCCCGACGATACCGTGCCGCGCTTCGAGTACGAGGCTCATCTGGCCGCGCTGACTGGAGAGGCGCCGCATTGGCCTGCCTCGACCCGCGCGGTCAGCGAATTGCGGCTGTCGTTCCGGGTGCAGCCAAGTGGCCTTCTGGGGGCGGTTTCGGGGCTGCGGACGGTGCATCTGGACATCATCGACTATCCGGGCGAATGGCTGCTGGACCTGACGCTGATGAACAAGAGCTTTGCTCAATGGTCCGCGGACGTGCTGGAGCGCCTGCCCGCGCGGCCCGGGGGCGGGGCCTATCTGGGGCAGGTGGACGCGACCACCGGCGCCGCGCCGCATGACGAGACCGGCGCGCGGGCGCTGGCCGCGGCCTTCACCGCGCATCTGCTGGCCGCCCGCGAGGCAGGCTTTTCCGATTGCACCCCGGGGCGCTTCCTGCTGCCCGGGGATCTGGCGGGGTCGCCCGTCGTCACCTTCGCGCCGCTGCCCGCGCCGGAAAAGACCCCGCGCGGCAGCCTGTGGCGAGAGTTCGAGCGCCGCTTTGAGGCCTACAAGCGCGAGGTCGTGCGCCCGTTCTTTCGCAACCATTTCGCCCGGATCGACCGGCAGGTGGTGCTGATCGACGCGCTGGGCGCGATCCATGCGGGGCCGCGCGCGGTCGAGGACATGCGCCGGGTGTTGGCCGATATCCTGACCGCGTTCCGCCCCGGGCGGGCGCGCTGGCTTGCCGATATCGTGCTGGGCAAGCGCATCGACCGGATCCTGTTCGCCGCCACCAAGGCCGACCATCTGCACCATTCCCAGCACGGCCGGCTGGCCGCGATCATGGAGGCGTTGGTGCGCGAGGCCAGGGACCGCGCCGACTTTTCCGGCGCGCGGACCGCAGCGATGGCGATCGCCAGCCTGCGCGCCACCGTCGAGGCGCAGATCAGCCATGAGGGCGCGACGCTTGATTGCGTCAAGGGCGTGCTGGCTGGGACCGGGCGTGTGGCGGCGATGTATCCGGGCGAATTGCCGGAAGATCCCGCGCGGCTTCTGTCGCCCGCGCGCCAGGGGGCCGAACGCTGGCTGGAGGGCGACTATGCCGTCGAGGGATTCGCGCCGGCGCGGCTGAACCTCAAACCCGGCGAGGGGCCGCCGCATATCCGGCTGGACCGGGCCGCCGAATTTCTGATCGGGGACCGCCTGACATGAAGTCGCGAAAACCCCTGGTCCTGGAACTCGAGGAAACCGCCGATCCCTCGGCCGCGCCGCCGGTGCCCGACGCCGACCTGCCCGAGGGCCGCGCGATGCGGGGCGCGGCGGCGTTCGCGGCCCGCGCCCCGTCGCGCCTGGGGCGGCTGTTCTGGGGGCTTCTGGGGGCGATCCTGAGCTTTGCCGTATCGGTCGCGGCCTGGACCTTCGTGACCGATCTGATGGCCCGCTATCCGCTTCTGGGCTGGTTGGCGGCGGTGCTGATCGGGGCGTTCGTGCTGGTCGTGGCGATCATTGCGCTGCGCGAACTGGCGGCCTTCGCGCGGCTGAGGCGCGTCGACACCATCCACCGCGAGGCCGAGGCCGCGATCACGGGCGCCGATCTGGCCGGCGCGCGCCGGGTGGTCGCTCGGCTGCAATCACTTTATGCCCACCGCCCCGAGACCGCCCTGGGGCGCGCCCGGCTGGCCGCGCGCCACGACGACAGCTTCGACGCCGATGGCCTGCTGGCGCTGGCCGAGGATGCGCTGCTGACGCCGCTGGATGCGCAGGCCCTGCGTACCATCGAGGGCGCGGCGCGGCAGGTGGCGACGGTGACCGCGCTGGTGCCCCTGGCGCTGGCCGACGTGGCGACCGCGCTGGGTGCGAACCTGCGGATGATCCGCCGCATCGCGGAAATCTACGGCGGGCGGTCCGGCGCGCTGGGCTCGTGGCGGCTGACGCGGTCGGTGCTGGCGCATCTGGCGGCGACCGGCGCGGTCGCCGTGGGCGACGATCTGGTGCATTCGGTCGCCGGCGGCACCTTGCTGACCAAGGTCTCGCGCCGCTTTGGCGAGGGCATGGTGAACGGCGCCCTGACGGCGCGCGTGGGGGTGGCCGCGATCGAGGTCTGTCGCCCGCTGCCGTTCCGCGCGCGCAAGCGGCCGCTGGTGTCGGCCCTGGTCGCGCGGGCGCTGGCGGGGCTGTTCGGGCGCGACGGGCAGGCGGGCTAGGCGGTGCCACCGCGCGCCGGGTGAGGGCGGCTGGCGCAGGCCCCGGGCCGACGCGCGACCGGCCCCAAGCCGCCCAGCCTAGCCGAAGCGGCCGGTCACATAATCGTTGGTCTTCTGGTTCTTCGGCGCGGTGAAGATCTGTTCGGTCCGGTCGAATTCGACGATTTCGCCCAGATACATGAAGGCGGTGTAATCCGAGGTCCGCGCCGCCTGCTGCATGTTGTGGGTCACGATCGCGATGCAGTAATCGTCGGCCAGGCGGGTGATCAGATCCTCGATCTTCGCGGTCGAGATCGGATCGAGCGCCGAGGCCGGTTCGTCCATCAACAGCACCTCGGGCTTCACCGCCACCGCCCGCGCGATGCACAGCCGCTGCTGCTGGCCGCCCGACAGGCCCAGCCCCGATTGATGCAGCTTGTCCTTCACCTCGTCCCACAGCGCCGCCTCGCGCAGCGCGGCCTCGACCCGGTTGGCCATCTCGGCCTTGGACAGTTTCTCGTAAAGGCGGATCCCGAAGGCGATGTTCTCGTAGATCGACATCGGGAAGGGGGTGGGCTTTTGGAACACCATGCCCACCTTGGCGCGCAGGACGTTCAGGTCCTCTTTCGGCGCCAGGATGTTGCGCCCGTCCAGCAGGACCTCGCCCTGGGCGCGCTGGCCGGGGTAAAGGTCATACATCCGGTTCAGCACGCGCAGCAGCGTGGACTTGCCGCAGCCCGAGGGGCCGATGAAGGCGGTGACCGCCTTGTCGCGGAGCGACAGGTTGATGTCCGTCAGCGCCTGGTGGTTGTTGGCGTAGAAGAAGTTGAGGCCCTTCACCTCCAGCTTGACGGGATGATCCTCGACCGAGCGCCGCGGTTTCAACGCGGCGACGGAATCGGTGGCGGGATGATCGGCGGGATGTGTCATGGTCTGGTCGTCCATAGGCCTACCTTCAGCGGCTGCGCGCGGCAAGGCTGCGCGCGAGGATGTTGAGGAACAGGATCGCAGAGGTGATCAGCAGCGCGCCGACCCAGGCCAGTCGCTGCCAGTCGCTATAGGGGCTCATCGCGAATTGATAGATGACCACCGGCAGGTTGGCCATCGGCTTGCCCATGTCGGTCGACCAGAACTGGTTGCCGAACGAGGTGAACAGCAGCGGCGCGGTCTCGCCCGAGATCCGTGCGATGGCCAAGAGCACCCCGGTCAGGATGCCGCTTTTCGCAGCGCGCCACACGATGAAGACCAGCACCTTCCAGCGCGGTGCGCCCAGGGCGGCGGCGGCCTCGCGCAGGGTATTGGGCACCAGCGCCAGCATGTCCTGGGTGGTGCGGTTGATCACCGGCAGCGCGATCACCGCCAGCGCCACCGCCCCCGCCCAGGCCGAGAACGTGCCGAAGGGCACCACGAGGATCGCGTTGATGAACAGGCCGACGATGATCGAGGGCGCCGACAAGAGCACGTCGTTGATGAATTTCGCGGCCTCGCCGATCTTCGACCCGCGGGCATATTCCGACAGATAAGTGCCGGCCAGGATGCCGATCGGCGCGGCGATGGCGATCCCCACCAGCGTCAGCATGATAGAGCCGTAGATCGCATTGCTCAGGCCGCCGTCGGAGCCCGGCGGTGGCGTGATTTCGGTGAAGACCTTCATGTTCAGTCCGCCGAGGCCCTGCCAGAGCAGTTCCCACAGGATCGCGGCCAGGATGAACAGCCCGACGGCGGTCGCGAAGATCGAGAAGACCATCGCGACCCGGTTGCGGCGATGGCGGCGTCGAGTGATGGGATTGTGCGTGGTCATGGGGGCCTCAGTAGGATTCAGTGCGGCCGATCAGCCACTTGGCAAGCGCGAGCACGGTGAAGCTGATGACGAAGAGAATCAGGCCCAGCTCGACCAGAGCCGAAGTGTAAAGCTTGCCGTCCGCTTCCGCGAATTCGTTGGCGATGGCGGCCGAGATCGTGGTGCCCGGCGCCAGCAGCGAACTGGCGATTCGGTGCGAGTTGCCGATCACGAAGGTGACCGCCATGGTTTCACCCAGCGCCCGGCCGAGACCCAGCATCACCCCGCCGACAAGGCCGAGGCGGGTATAGGGGATGATGATCCGGCGCACGACCTCCCAGGTGGTCATGCCCATGCCATAGGCGCTTTCGCGCAGCATAACCGGGACGGTCTCGAACACGTCACGGGTGACCGAGGTGATGAACGGCAAGATCATGATCGACAGCACCAGCCCCGCGGTCAGCATGCCGATGCCGTAGGGTGCGCCCTGGAACAGGAAGCCGATGATCGGCAGGTCGCCGAAGGTGTTGATGAGGAAAGGCTGCACCGTGTGCTGCATGATCGGGGCAAGTACGAAAAAGCCCCACAGACCGTAGATGATCGAGGGGATGCCGGCCAGCAGCTCGATCGCGATGCCGATCGGCCTGCGCAGCGACTTGGGGCAGATCTCGGTCAGGAACATCGCGATGCCAAAGCTTGTGGGCACCGCGATCACCATCGCGATGAGCGAAGTCAGCAAGGTGCCGTAGATCGGTGCGGCGGCGCCGAAGATATCTTTCGCCGGGCTCCAGCGTTCGTTCCACAGGAACGGCAGGCCGAAATGGCCGATCGATGGCAGCGATTCCCACAACAGCGACAGCAGGATGCCAAGCAGCAGCACGACGACCAAAGCGGCAGAACCCCAGGCGAGCCAGAAAAAGGCCCCGTCTTGCCGTTTGAGCCGGCGGGTATGCCTGCGCGAAGCCTGCTCTGTCGCTCCGATTTCGGTCGTGGCCATGTCCGGCGCCCCCTTCCGCGTCTCTTCAAACAGCCGAACGGGCGGGAATGTCCCCGCCCGTTCGCTTAGGATACCCGATGGATGGGCTTAGTGCATCATCGGGGTGTAGATCGGCTTGCCATTGTGCTGGATCTTCGACCAGGAAGCCTCGATCAGTTCAACGACATTGTTGGGGATCGCGACATAGTCGAGCGACTTGGCTTCGGGCTTGCCGTTCTTGTAGGCCCAGGCGAAGAACTTGAGCGCTTCTTTCGCGGCCTTCGGATCTTGCGGGTTCTTGTGGATGATCACCCAGGTCGAAGCCGCGATCGGCCAGCTGTCGGCGCCCGGCTGGTCGGTGATGATGACGCGGAAGTTATGCGCATTTTTCCAGTCCGCGTTGGCGGCGGCCGAGGCGAAGGTCTTCAGCGAAGGCGAAACCACCTTGCCTTCCTTGTTGATCATCTTCGAATAGCCCAGCTTGTTCTGGATCACATAGGCATATTCGTTGTAGCCGATGGCGCCGGCGGTCTGCTTGACCATGTTGGCCACGCCTTCCGAACCTTTCGCGCCCAGGCCGACCGGCCATTCCACGGCGGTGTCCGAACCGATCTTGTCAGCCCAGTTCTTCGAGATCTTCGACAGGTAGTTGGTGAAGTTGAAGGTCGTGCCCGACCCGTCCGAACGGTGGATCACGACGATCGGCTGGTCCGGCAGCTTGACGCCCTTGTTCAGCGCCTGGATCTCGGGGGCGTTCCACTTGGTGATCTTGCCCATGTAGATCTCTTCGACAGTCTTGCCGTCGAGGACCAGCTGGCCCGGCTTGATGCCCTTGACGTTGTACATCATCACGATGCCGCCCTGGATCATCGGGAACTGCACCATGCCGTGCTTTTCCAGGTATTCGTCGCTGAGCGGCTTGTCCGAGGCGCCGAAGGTCACGGTCTTGGCGGTCACCTGCTTGATGCCGCCGCCCGAGCCGATCGACTGGTAGTTCAGGCTCTTGCCGGTGGCTTTCTTGTAGGCGACGCCCCACTTGGCGAACACCGGGAAGATGAAGCTCGAGCCAGCGCCCGAAATATCGGAAGCCTGGGCAGCGGCAGCAAGGCCAAGGCTGAGGGCGGCGGCCGCGGTGCCGGCCACGACGGATTTCATGAAGCTCACTGTCTGTCTCCTGGTCAGGGACCTTGGTTGGCCCGGCCGCAGCGACCGGACGATGAAGTGCCCCTCCAATATGCAAATCATGCAACAATTATGTGACGCCGGTCAGAGGGCGGCAAAATGTTGCTTCACTAGGCCGTGAATTTCGCGAGGCGCGCCCAAGCGGCGTTGCGCAAGCGTTGCCGCGGGCCTAGCGTCGGGGGTGCGGCATGGGAAAGAGGCTGGAGCGATGCGCAACCGAGACCAGATCTGGGATATCGTCGACGCTCACGGTGCGGACTTTGCCGCACTGTCCGACCGGGTCTTCGATACGCCCGAGATCGCCTATACCGAAATCGCTTCGGCCGCCGAACACGCCGCGATGCTGCGCGCTTCGGGTTTTCGCGTGACCGAGGGGGTCGCGGGCATCCCGACCGCGATGATCGGCGAAGCGGGCGACACAGGACCGGACGGCGGCCCGGTGATCGCGATCCTGGGCGAATACGACGCGCTGCCCGAACTGGGGCAAGAGGCAGGCCTGGCGGAACCGAAACCCGTGGGCGGCCAGGCGGGGCCGGGTCATGGCTGCGGCCACAACCTGTTCGGCGCGGCCTCGATGCTGGCGGCGGTTGCGCTGCGCGATTATCTGGCCGAGACCGGCGTCAAGGCGCGGGTGCGCTATTATGGCTGCCCGGCCGAGGAAGGCGGCGCGGCCAAGACCTTCATGGTCCGCGCCGGTGCCTTCGACGACGTCGACGCGGCGATCACCTGGCATCCCTCTTCGATCAACGCGGTGGACGATGCGGTGTCGCTGGCCAACAGCCGGATCGATTACACGTTCCACGGCCGCGCGGCCCACGCCGCGGGGGCGCCGGAACTGGGGCGTTCGGGTCTCGACGCGGTCGAGCTGATGAATATCGGCGTCAACTACATGCGCGAGCACATGCCCGACGACGCGCGCATCCACTACGCCTATCTCGACGCTGGCGGGACCGCGCCGAACGTGGTGCAGGCCAGGGCCACGGTACGCCAGCTGATCCGGGCCCGCGATCTGGCCGGGCTGCGCGACCTGATCGCCCGGGTCGACAAGATCGCCGAGGGCGCCGCGCTGATGACCGAGACCCGGGTCGAACGGCGGCTGGTGTCGGGGGTGTCGAACCTGATCGGCAATCGGGTGCTGGAAGAGACGATGCAAGCCGCCTTCGAGCGCCTCGGCCCGCCGGTCTTCGACGCCCGCGACCGCGCCTATGCAGAGGCGATCCGCGCGACCCTGACGCCCGATCATGTCGCAGCGAGCTTTCGCAAGGTGGCGATGACGCCGCGCATGGACCTTCCGCTTGCCGATTTCGTGGCTCCGCTGGAGCGTCCGCATCTGGGCAGCGAGGGCTCGACCGACGTGGGGGATGTCAGCTGGGCGGTGCCGACGGTGCAGGCGCGGGTGGCGACCTGTGCGCTGGGCACGCCTCTGCACAGCTGGCAGATGACCGCGCAGGGCAAAAGCCCGGCGGCGCACAAGGGCATGATCCATGCCGCCAAGGTGATGGCCGCGACCGCGCGCGATCTGATCGAGATGCCCGCGCTTCTACATGCGGCGAAGAAAGCCCACGCGGCCTTTCTGGCGGCGCAGCCCTACATCTGCCCGATGCCCGATGAGGCGGCCCCGCCGATCCCGCCGCGCCCCGTCGCGGCCGAATAGGCCACCCGCGCGCAGGTCCGCGGGAAGCGGGGTCTTGGGCGCGCGACCTCCGGGCATGCGGAAGCATTTGCGCCACGAAGAACGGGAAGGGGGATTGGCCTCACCCCATTGCATTTCGTGCCGCGGTGACGGACGGCCCCCCGAAATCCGGGGCCGCTGCGGCTGTTTCGAACCCAAATTGACAGATGCTGAGATAGTCCTGAATGGCCGATCTGCTTCGATCCCCGCGTCGGTATCCAGAGCCGCATGGCATGCCGATCCAGAGGCCTCAGCCAGAACTCGGTTACAATGAACGAGCCTTCGGCAAGAGACCTGCAGCATGATCAGCTACGTCACCGTCGGTGCCGACGACATTCAGCGTGCGAAACGCTTCTGCTCGGCATTCACGTAAGCCCTCGGCTACAGATGCAAGGAAGGCCCGGAGGGCCTGAGCTATGTGCGCCCAGCCAAACCGGATCAACTTGCCGTCCCGCCCGACTACCACGTCAAGCCGGCCTTTGACGGACCACCGGCCTCAAAGGGCAACGGTACGATGACCTCATTCCGCGTGCAAAGCCGCCAACAAGTTCGTGACCTTCACGCCGCCGCGCTCGCCGCTGGCGGCCGCGACGAGGGCCGCCCGGGCTTCCGGGAAGCCTGCGGACCCCATTTCTACGTCGGTTACCTCCGCGATCCACAAGGCAACAAGATCGCGCTGTTATCCAGCAATACCGACGACCCTGGACGAGACGGACAACACCCCTAGGGGGCGGCGATCTGTGGCCGGCACACTCCTCGGCCAGCCGCCACTCGGACTGGCCTGAAGAAAGTGTGCTCCATCCCGAGCGGCCGATAACAGCAGATCGGCGTTCCAAGGGTTTCGTCGGAAGCGTCCTTTCCCGGAGGCTTCGTGAATGCATCAATCCCGACGCCCGCCTGCGTCGCGGCATCCAACACGCCGGCTGTTTTCCCACCCGCTCCTTTCATTGTTCCCCAAACACGCCGGGGGTCCGGGGGCAGCGCCCCCGGCTGCCGCAGGCCCTCTCTCTTCCTCACGTCCCCTCGAATGCCTTGCGAAACCCCGCGCAGGCGGGCCGTTCCTCTGGACCTCCGCGCGCGCTTGGTCCATATGGGGGGAAACGTCCCCGGAGGCATGGCAATGGACTTCCTCAAGCGGCTCGTGACCTGGTGGAACAGCCAGACGATGGGCACCCAGCTTTTCACTTGGCGCAAGGGCCAGAAGGTCGGCGAGGACGGCGAGGGCAACGTCTTTTACCAGACCGCCGACGGCAAGCGTCGCTGGGTGATCTACAATGGCGAGGCCGAGGCCAGCCGCATCCCGCCCGAATGGCATGGCTGGCTACATCACACCTGGGACCAGCCCCCGACCGAAACCCCGGTACTGCGCAAGCCCTGGGAAAAGCCGCATCAGGAAAACCTGACCGGAACGCCGCTGGCCTATGTTCCGCCCGGATCGCTGCGCCGGCCGCAACCGGCCCAGCGCAGCGATTACGAGGCCTGGCGGCCGGAATAGGACCATGGCATCCGAAAACACCACCGAAGTGCTGGTCGGCGGAATCGTGCTGGCCGTGGCGATCGCCTTTCTGGTCTACGCCGGGCAGGTTACGGGCCTGTCGAATACCAGCACCGGCGGCTATGACCTGCATGCCGCGTTCCGCTCGATCGAGGGAATCAGCCCGGGCGCCGACGTCAAGCTGGCCGGCGTCAAGGTGGGCACGATCACCTCGATCAAGCTCAACCCCAAGACCTTCTTCGCCGATACCACGATCCACATGAAACCGGGGATCGAACTGCCCACCGACAGCGCCATCCTGATCTCGCAAGACGGGTTGCTGGGCGGCTCCTATGTCGAGGTCGTGCCCGGTGGGTCGCTGGAAAACCTCAAGCCTGGCGGCGAGATCACCGACACCCAGGGCTCCGTCAGCCTGATTTCGCTGCTGATGAAATTCGTGGGTGGAGACAAGTCCGGCAGCGATAGCTCCGGCGGGGGGGCCGGCGCGCCGGCGGCGACGAAATGAAGATGCGCCGGGCGCTGATCGCCGCGCTCGCGCTGGGTGCGGCACCGCTTTGGGCGCAAAGTTTTCAGAACGGCGGGCCGCAACCGGGTGATCAGGGCATCGGCGTGATGCCGCAATCGCTGCAGGGCCTTGCGACGGGCCAATCCGCCGCGCCGCGACCGGTGGGGACGGAAGCCGGCGCAGCAACCGGGGCCGCAACCGTCCCCTCGGCGGGGCCGTCTTCTGCGGCGGGGCAATCCGGTGGCGCCTCGGTCGAGCAGAACGCGATCAACCAGGCGGTCGAGAACGCGCTGCAAAGCGCCGCCCAGGACGGCGGGGCGGGTTCGGGCCAGGAAAGCGGGCAGCAAACGGGTCAGGGAACCGGCCAATCGGCGGGCAATTCGCAATATTCCGGGCAGGGCGGGTTTGTGGCCGATGATACCGGTCTTGGCCATGTCACCAACAATTCCGGCCCGACCGTCCAGTCCGGCCCGCGGATGGAGACGGTGAAGGTCACCCAGGCCCCGGGCGGGGTGGTGCGCTGGCTTGACAAGGTCTCGGGGCAGACGGTGGATGTCTCGCTGAAGGACGGCCAGTCGAAGACCGAGGGCCGGCTGACCATCAAGCTGACGCAATGCCGCTATCCGGTGGAGGATCCCTCCTCGAATGCCTTTGCCTATCTGATCATCCACGACAGCCTGGTGAAGAAGCCGATCTTTCAGGGTTGGATGATCGCCTCCAGCCCGGCGCTCGATCCGCTCGACAGTCCGCGCTATGACGTCTGGCTGCTGCGCTGCACGACATCCTGAGGCACGGGTTCCCCCCTGAGCGCGTTGAAATCGGCGCGGCGCCGCAATGCCTCGGCCAGCAGGGTGCGATAGGCGGCGCGGGGGATCTCGATCGCGCCGAGGCTGGCCAGGTGGTCGGTCAGGAACTGGGTGTCGAACAGCGTGAAGCCCCCGACGCGCAGCCGATGCATCAGATAGGCGAGTGCGATCTTCGAGCCGTCCGGGCGGCGCGAGAACATGCTTTCGCCGAAAAAGGCCGCCCCTAGCGTGACGCCATAGACGCCGCCGACCAGTTCGGCGCCATCCCAGACTTCCAGGGAATGGGCATGGCCCGCGCGGTGAAGCGCCCGGGTCAACGTCTCGATCTCGGGGTTGATCCAGGTTTCGGGCCGGTCGGCGCAGCCTGCCATCACGCCGGCAAAATCGGTGTCAGCCGTGATCTGGAAGGGGCGTCGCAGGATCTTGCGGCGCAAAGAGCGTGAAATGTGGAAGTTCTGCATGGGAAAGATGCCGCGTTGGCGCGGGTCGATCCATTGCAACTCGGTCGAATCGCGCGACTGCGCCATCGGGAAGATGCCGATCGCATAAGCATTCAACAGCATCTCGGGGGTCAGTCCCCGCATCGCGCGCCCTCTTCGCCGGGTCCTGTCATGCACGCCCCGCGCGAATTAGGGCTTTGCCTTCCTGCGCCGAGCGGGCAGATTGGATCGCAAAGCGGAGGCGAGGGCAACATGGGTTTTTTCGATTTCATCGCAGATATGGAGGCTTACCGAGACCACAACCAGCCGGTGGCGCGGCTGAACGCGCGCCACGCGATGATCGTGCAGCCCTTCGCGGACGACATCCGCGGCGCCCGGGTTCTGGACCTGGCCGCGCACGACGGGCGCTGGTCCTATGCGCTGGCCGGCGCGGGGGCGGCGCAGGTGGTGGGCGTCGAGGCCCGGCAGGAGCTGATCGACATCTTTCCCAGCTTCCCCGATGCCGATCTGCGCGCCCGGGTCGAACTGCGCCGCAACGACCTTTACGACGAGATCGACAGCGAGGCCCGCAAAGGCGCCCGCTATGACGTGGTGGCGGTCTATGGGATCCTCTATCATCTGATGGACCACTTCCGCCTGTTCCAGGCACTCCGCAAGCTGGGGCCGAAACTGGTGATCGTCGACAGCGAATTCATGCGCCGCCCCGGCCCGATGATCCAGTTGGTCAAGGAACGCACCGATAACGTGCTGAACGCCGCGCCGCAGATCGAGGGGCAGAAGGTGGCTGTGAAGGGCGTGCCATCCTTCAAGGCGATGGAGGTGATGGCCGAGGTTCTGGGCTATCGCATCGACTGGGTCGACTGGGGGGCGGTGCCCGCGGACCGCCGCAAAGGCGTGATGGATTACTACCGCGATACCGACATGCGACGCGGCACCTGTACGCTGCGACCGATGTAAGGGCGGTGGCGTTAGCGCCCTGCGTATTTAGGGAACAATGAAAGCACGGCGCCCTTCCTGCATTTCACCTTGGCGAAAATACTCCATCGGCGTTGCCGTTGGCGCGCCGTTGCCGACGGTGCCCGGACCCCGTGGCGCCGGCGTCGGCGGGACCGCGCCACGAAAACGGACGGGGTGAAACGCCGGCGCCGAGGTCTTCGAAGGCTACCGGGGCGGGGCGCATTGGTCGACCTGCGCGCCGCTCCCGGCTAGCCCTTCACACCGTAATGGCTGACAAGCCATTTCTCCAGCCAATGGATGTTGTAATCGCCGGCCAGGATCTGCGGCTCTTCCAGAAGGTCGTGAAACAGCGGCACCGTGGTTTCCACGCCGTCGACGATCAACTCTCCCAGCGCGCGTTTCAGACGTGCCAGCGCCTCGGTGCGGTCGCGGCCGTGGACGATCAGCTTGCCTATCAGGCTGTCGTAATAGGGCGGGATCGAATAGCCGCTGTAAAGCGCCGAATCCATCCGCACCCCCAGGCCGCCCGGGGCGTGGAACATGTTCACGCGGCCGGGGCGGGGGGCGAAATCAGGCACTTTCTCGGCGTTGATGCGGACCTCGATCGCGGCGCCGTTGATGACCAGATCGTCCTGGGTGAAGGACATCGGCAGGCCCGAGGCCACGCGGATCTGTTCACGCACCAGATCGACGCCGAAGATCGCCTCGGTCACCGGATGTTCGACCTGCAGGCGGGTGTTCATCTCGATGAAGTAGAACTCGCCGTCCTCGTAGAGGAACTCGATCGTGCCGGCGCCGGCATAGGAGATCTTGGCCACCGCATCGGCGCAGACCTTGCCGATCCGGGCGCGTTCCTCGGGCGTTATCACGGGGCCGGGGGCCTCCTCGAACACCTTCTGGTGGCGGCGCTGCAGGGAACAGTCGCGCTCTCCCAGATGTACGGCCTGGCCCTTGCCGTCGCCGAAGACCTGGATCTCGATATGGCGCGGCTTCTGCAGGTATTTCTCGATATAGACCTCATCGTTGCCGAAGGCGGCCTTGGCCTCGGTGCGGGCGGTGCGGAAGGCCGATTCCAGATCCTTCGGCCCCTTGGCCACCTTCATGCCGCGGCCGCCGCCGCCGGCGGTGGCCTTGATGATCACCGGATAGCCGATCTCTTCGGCCACCTTCAGCGCCGAGGCCACGTCGGGCACCCCACCCTCCGAGCCCGGCACCACCGGAATGCCCAGCTCCTTGGCGGTTTCCTTGGCGGTGATCTTGTCGCCCATGATGCGGATATGCGCCGCCGTCGGGCCGATGAAGGTGATGTTGTGGTCTTCCAGCACCTGCACGAAATTGGCGTTCTCGGAAAGGAAGCCATAGCCGGGGTGGATCGCCTCTGCGCCGGTGATCTCGCAGGCCGAGACGATCGCGGGCACCGAGAGGTAGCTGTCGGTCGAGGAGTTCGGGCCGATGCAGACCGATTCATCGGCCATACGCACATGCATCGCGTCCGAATCGGCAGTGGAATGGACGGCGACCGAGCGGATACCCATCTCGCGGCAGGCCCGGATGACGCGCAGCGCGATCTCGCCCCGGTTGGCGATCAGGATCTTCTCGAACATCGCGCGCCCCTATTCAATGATGACGAGGGGGGCGCCGAATTCGACCGGGCTGCCGTCCTCGACGAGGATGCGCTTCACCGTGCCGGCGCGCGGCGCGGGGATGTGGTTCATCGTCTTCATCGCCTCGATGATCAGCAGAGTGTCGCCCTCGGCCACCTTGGCGCCGGTGGTGACGAAATTCGAAGCCCCCGGTTCGGGCGCCAGATAGCAGGTGCCGACCATCGGCGAGGTCACCGCGCCGGGGTGCTGGGCCGGGTCGTCGACCACCGCAGCCGGGGCAGAGGTGCCCCCGCCGGGTGCCGCGGTCGGGGCTGCGGCGGGTGCCGGCGCCGCCTGGGTCACCACGGTCGTCTGCTTGGTCACGCGGACATTGAGGCTGTCGTTCTCGCCATATTCGCGCTTGACGCTCAACTCGGTCAGCTCGTTCGCGTTCAGAAGCTCTGCCAGGGCCTGGATGAAGGCCACGTCACTGTCATGGGGGTGCTGGGTCATGCCGTCCTCGGTCGGTCTTTGCGGCCTGTCTTATGCAGGCCTGTGCCTGAGATTGGCCGCTTATACGCTAGCCGGCCCGGGGTGAAAAGCACGAGTTTGCCCCCCGAAGCCGTCGAAATGGGCGCGCGCGGCATCCGGATTGCCCTTTTCCGAGGCAAACACCGCAGAAGGCGCCGGGGCCGATCGAATCCAAAATTTACCGTTTGATAAAAAAATTACCCTGTGGCAGCCTTTTCCAAAACAGATGTTCAACGGGAGAGCTTTCGTGCCGAATACACAGCGCACCCCCGGGGTGGTGCAGGGCCGCCTGCCCGCCGGGGCATATGACCAGAACTTTGCCGACATGGTGGCGCCGCTTGATCCGCATGAGGCGGCGGTAGCGGCGGATCGCTGCTATTTCTGCCATGATGCGCCCTGCACCGTGGCTTGCCCGACCTCGATCGACGTGCCGCTCTTTATCCGCCAGATCGCGACTGGCACGGCCGAGGCGGCGGCGCGCACGATCCTGTCGCAAAACATCCTGGGCGGCATGTGCGCCCGGGTCTGCCCGACCGAGACGCTTTGCGAAGAGGCCTGCGTGCGCGAGGCGGCCGAAGGCAAGCCGGTCGAGATCGGCCGCCTGCAGCGGTTCGCGACCGACACGCTGATGGCCAAGGGCGTGCAGCCCTTCACCCGCGCGGCGCCCACGGGCAAGCGCGTGGCGGTGGTGGGCGCGGGGCCGGCGGGTCTGGCGGCGGCGCATCGGCTGGCGATGCTGGGGCATGAGGTGACGCTTTATGATGCGCGCGAGAAGGCCGGCGGGCTGAACGAATACGGCATCGCCGCCTACAAGGCGGTCAACGATTTCGCCCAGGCCGAGGTGGACTGGCTGCTGCGGATCGGCGGGATCGCGGTGAAGAACGGCGCGCGGCTTGGCCGCGATCTGGATCTTGGCACCCTGCGGGCCGAATTCGACGCGGTCTTTCTGGGGATCGGCCTGGCCGGCGTGAACGCGCTGCGCGCCGAGGGCGAGGACAAGCCGGGCGTCCGCGACGCCGTCGAGTTCATAGCCGAGTTGCGGCAGGCCTCGGACCTTGCCGCGCTGCCGGTGGGGCGCAACGTCGTAGTGATCGGCGGCGGCATGACCGCGGTGGACGCGGCGGTGCAGTCGAAGCTTCTGGGTGCCGAGAATGTCACCATCGTCTACCGCCGCGGCGAGGCCGAGATGGGCGCGTCCGCCTACGAGCGCGACCATGCCACCAGCCACGGGGTGCGGATCGTCACCCATGCGGCGCCGCTGCGGGTACTGGGCAACGGCGCCGTGGCCGAGGTCGAATTCGCCTATACCGAGACCGGCCCCGAGGGGCTGCGCCTGACCGATCAGACCTTCCGCCTGGCCGCCGATCAGGTCTTCAAGGCGATCGGCCAGACGCTGGCCGGCGTGCCCGAGGGGCTGAAGCTGGCGGGCCGCAAGATCGCGGTCAGCGGGCCGGGGCGGACCTCGTTGAAGGGGGTCTGGGCCGGGGGCGATTGCGCGGCGGGCGGCGACGATCTGACGGTGACCGCGGTGGCCGAGGGCCGCGACGCGGCGATGGACATTCACGCGGCGCTGAAGGGCTGAGGGGAACGATATGGCTGACCTGACTTCCGAATTCGTGGGGATCAAGTCCCCGAACCCGTTCTGGCTGGCCTCGGCGCCGCCGACCGACAAGGAATACAACGTCCGCCGCGCGTTTGATGCCGGCTGGGGCGGCGTGGTCTGGAAGACGCTGGGCGAGGACGGCCCCCCGGTGGTGAACGTGAACGGCCCGCGCTACGGCGCGATCTGGGGCGCCGACCGCCGCCTTCTGGGGCTCAACAACATCGAGCTGATCACCGACCGCCCGCTGGAGGTGAACCTGCGCGAGATCAAGCAGGTCAAGCGCGACTATCCCGACCGCGCGCTGGTCGTCAGCCTGATGGTGCCCTGCCAGGAAGACGCCTGGAAGGCGATCCTGCCACGGATCGAGGAAACCGGCGCCGACGGGATCGAGCTGAACTTCGGCTGCCCGCATGGCATGGCCGAACGCGGCATGGGCTCGGCCGTGGGGCAGGTGCCGGAATATATCGAGATGGTCACCCGCTGGTGCAAGCAGAACACGCGGATGCCGGTGATCGTGAAGCTGACGCCGAACATTACCAACATCCTTTACCCGGCCGAAGCGGCGAAGAAGGGTGGCGCCGATGCGGTGAGCCTGATCAACACGATCAACTCTATCACCTCGGTCGATCTGGACGGCTTCGCGCCGGAACCCACGATCGACGGCAAGGGCACGCATGGCGGCTATTGCGGCCCGGCGGTGAAGCCGATCGCGCTGAACATGGTGGCCGAGATCGCGCGCCATGCAGGGACGGCGGATCTGCCGATCAGCGGCATCGGCGGGGTGACGACGTGGCGCGACGCGGCCGAGTTCCTGGCGCTGGGCGCGGGCAATGTGCAAGTCTGCACCGCCGCCATGACCTATGGCTTCAAGATCGTGCAAGAGATGATCTCGGGCCTGTCCGACTACCTTGACGCCAAGCAGATGGCGCTGTCGGATCTGGTCGGGCGGGCGGTGCCCAATGTCACGGATTGGCAGTATCTGAACCTCAATTACGTCACCAAGGCGCAGATCGATCAGGACGCCTGCATCAAATGCGGGCGCTGCTATGCGGCCTGCGAGGACACCAGCCATCAGGCGATCGCGATGGGCGAGGGGCGGGTCTTCACCGTCAAGGATGAGGAATGCGTGGCCTGCAACCTGTGCGTCGACGTATGCCCGGTGGAAGGCTGCATCACCATGCGCAAGCTGGAAAAGGGTACGGTCGATCCGCGCACCGGGCAGGAGGTCGGCGATTACGCCAACTGGACGACGCACCCCAACAACCCCGCCGCGCAAGCCGCGCAATAGGCGCGCAACGCCTTCGGCTGCGGGCGCCAGGGGCGCGCCGATGACGGGAAGTGTCAGTTCCCGTCACCTTGGTCGGAATGCGCGCTCTGGGCGGGCATCCTCGCCGCGCCGTCCGGCGATTCGGCGGCAGGAGCCCACTGCGGCGGGGCGGCGGCGGGTGCCGCGGTTGGCCTGGCCGCCTGGGACGTCGCGGCGTGTGTTGCCGTCGCGGGATCAGAGATAACGCGGCTGGCCTGTGCTTCGGCCCTGACCGCTGCTGCGGCGCCGTCGGGCTGGCTTTTGAGCGTGGCCTCGCCGTAGCCCGCGGCCTGGATCCGCGCAAGCGCCAGCTTCAGATCGGTTTCCAATTCCAGTAGCGATGCCTCGAACGTCGGGGGCGGTCCGGTCAGCATACCCTCGCGCAATTGCTGTTTGGGCGGCGCCGAACGGGCGGCGGCTTCGGCGTGGGGGCGGTCACGCGGTTTGCGCGACCCGCCCGTGCTGTCGTGGCCGGCGGTATCGGCGCGGGTCTTCTCGCCCGCCCCGGCCGCCGCCACCGCGCTGGACAGCGCATTGGGCACGCTGCCGGGCGCCGCGTTCGATATGTGCAACCGTCCCGCCGAAGCCGGATCGAGCCCGATCCGGGCGCCTGCGTTTGGGCCAAGGCCCGTGAAATCCACCATTCCTACCTCCTGCAACAAGGAGACACCCCCAAAAGGAGACGCTAAAGCATAATTCCTACCAGCAGGTTAATGATCGAAGGGTGGCGCAAGGCCCGGCCCGCCGGGGGCCAGGGCGGCGCTGTAAAGATGGCACAGGAAGTCGAGTGCACCCTGATGTGTGCGGGCCGGGCTTTGGCGCAGGATGCCACGCACCTGGACATCGAAATCGGCGTAATGCTGGGTCGTGGCCCAGATCGAGAAGATCAGGTGATGCGGATCCACCGGCGCAAGCCGACCGGCGGCGACCCAGCCGCGGATCAAGGCGGCGGTCTCGGTGACCAGATCGCGCAGTTCTCCCTGGATCAGACCCGAGATCCGCGGCGCGCCCTGCAGGACCTCGTTCGCGAACAGCCGCGACTCGCGCGGGTAGTCGCGGCTCAGTTCCAACTTGCGGCGGACATAGCCAAGGATCTCTTCCACCGGCTCTCCGGCGGGGTCGATGGCGCGCAGCGGGGCAAGCCAGGTATCCAGAAGCCCGGCCAGCAGGGTGACATGGATCGCCTCTTTCGACGGGAAGTAATACAGCAGATTGGGCTTTGACAGGCCGGCCACCTCGGCGATCTGGTCCAGCGTGGCGCCGCGAAAGCCGTATTGCGAGAACACCTCGAGCGCGGCGTCAAGGATCGCGCGGCTGTTCTTGCGCTGGATGCGGGTGCGCGGGCGCGGGGCAATATCGTTTCGGCCGTCCATGCAATCTCCGAAGGTCAATGGCGATAGTGTGCCCGGGATCGCGTGGATCGCAAAGAGGCAATCCCGAAGGCCCCCCGGGGGGGGACGCCTCGGCCATCGTCGCGCCGCCCGCCCGCCGCGTGCTGGGCGGGCTTGACCTTTCCGCCGGACGGTGCCTAGCGTGGAAGCTGACCGACTGGTCAGACAAATGCAGCCGGCTCGGGCCCCGATGGCCCGCATGTGATGGAGAGGCCCATGGCACTGGACCGCAAACCCGCCCCGAACGATCTGAACGCCTTCTGGATGCCCTTCACCTCGAACCGGCAGTTCAAGAAGGCGCCGCGGATGCTGGTGGGCGCGAAGGACATGCATTACACCACCGCGGACGGGCGCCAGATCCTGGACGGGACCGCGGGCCTGTGGTGCTGCAACGCCGGCCATTGCCGCCCGAAGATCACCGAGGCCGTGCAGCGCCAGGTGGCAGAGCTGGATTACGCCCCCGCCTTCCAGATGGGCCATCCGATCGCGTTTGAGCTTGCCAACCGGCTGATCGACATTGCGCCCGAGGGGATGGCGCATGTGTTCTACACCAACTCCGGTTCCGAATCCGTCGAGACCGCGCTGAAGCTGGCGATCGCCTATCATCGCGCGAAGGGTGACGGGGCGCGCACCCGTCTGATCGGGCGCGAGCGCGGCTATCACGGGGTGAACTTCGGCGGCATTTCGGTCGGCGGGATCGTGTCGAACCGCAAGGCCTTCGGCACGCTGCTGGCCGGGGTCGACCATCTGCCCCACACCCACCTGCCGGGCCAGAACGATTTCACCCGCGGCCAGCCCGAACATGGCGCGAACCTGGCGGATGAGCTGGAGCGGATCGTGGCGCTGCACGGCGCCGAGACCATCGCCGCGGTGATCGTCGAGCCCATGGCGGGCTCTACCGGCGTGCTGCTGCCGCCCAAGGGCTATCTGGAACGCCTGCGCGCGATCACCAGAAAACATGGCATCCTTCTGATCTTCGACGAGGTGATCACCGGCTTCGGGCGCCTGGGTTCGGCCTTTGCCGCGCAGCATTTCGGCGTGGTGCCGGATATGATCACCACCGCCAAGGGCCTGACCAACGGCGTGATCCCGATGGGTGCCGTCATGACCACGGCCGAGGTGCACGACGCCTTCATGCAGGGCCCCGAACACATGATCGAGCTGTTCCACGGCTACACCTATTCCGGCAACCCCGTGGCCGCGGCCGCCGGTATCGCCACGCTCGACACCTACCGTGAAGAGGGCCTCTTTGAGCGCGCGCATGCGCTTGCCCCCTATTGGGAGGACGCGCTGCACGCGCTGAAAGGCACGCGCCATGTGATCGACATCCGCAACATGGGCCTGATCGGCGCGGTCGAGCTGGAGCCGATCCCGGGCGAGCCGACCAAGCGCGCCTTCTCGGCCTTTTTGAAGGCCTACGAGAAGGGCATCCTGATCCGCACCACCGGCGACATCATCGCGATGAGCCCGCCGCTGATCATCGACAAGCCCCAGATCGATCAGTTGGTCGGCACGCTGCGCGAGGTGCTGGAAGCGCTGGACTAGGCTGCCCAAGGCAAGCGCGACGGCATCGCCAGAGGCCCCGGGGTCGGTTTCGCCGGCCTTGGCATCGGCCGGTTGCAGTGTTGGGCAGCCTCCACTATCCATCTGACTGTGGTGTCGCGCTGCGCATTTGCCATTTCGACGGTGACCGATACCGAACAAACTGGAGGTTCCCTTGCACCAGTACCTCGGCGCTTTGCGCACGGTCCTTACCGAAGGCGTCCCGTCCTCTGACCGAACCGGGACGGGGACGGTTTCGTATTTCGGGATGCAGTGCCGTTACAGGCTGGATGACGGGTTTCCTTTGGTGACCACCAAGAAGCTGCACCTCCGGTCGATCGTGCACGAACTTCTTTGGTTTCTGTCGGGCGATACGAACGTAAGGTATCTGAACGACAATGGCGTCTCGATCTGGGACGAATGGGCCGATGAGAACGGGGATCTTGGTCCCGTGTACGGCCACCAATGGCGGCACTTCCCATGCCTAAAGCCGAGAAATGACGACGACGCGGAAGCGGGTGCTCTTTTGGGGGAAGTCGACCAGATTTCGGAGTTGATACAGAACATAAAGAAGTCGCCGGACAGTCGGCGGCTGATCGTTACCGCGTGGAACCCTGGTGACATCTCCAGGATGGCGCTGCCGCCGTGCCATACGCTTTGGCAAGTTCGGATATTGAACGAGAAACTGCACCTTCAGCTATATCAGCGATCGGCGGACATGTTCCTTGGCGTCCCCTTCAACATCGCGTCTTATGCCTTGCTTCTGTTGATGCTGGCCCATGTCACGGGGTATGCGCCCGGCGATTTCGTCCACACGATCGGGGACGCCCATATATACAACAATCATATGGACCAGGTTCGAACACAGCTGGAGCGCGCGCCCCGGCCTCTGCCGACCGTCAAGATAAAGCGCGAAGTCGCTTCGATCTTTGATTTTCGCTACGAGGATTTCGAGTTCGTCGGCTATGACCCCCATCCGTCGATCAAAGCACCGGTCGCGGTATAGCCATGATTACCCTGGTCGTGGCGCGGGCGCGCGATGGAGCGATTGGTCGGCGCAAGGAGATCCCCTGGCATTCGCCCGAAGATCTACGATTGTTTCAGAAAGAGACGGTCGGAGGGGCGGTGATCATGGGCCGCAATACATGGGAGAGTTTGCCTTCGCGTCCCCTTCCGAGGCGAACGAATTGCGTTATCTCCCGCGACAGCAGTGTGGCGGATCATGTGTTCCAGAACGTCGACGACGCCATCGACTTTTGTCATGGCGCCGGCCACCAAAGACTCTATGGCATTGGCGGCCAATCCATTTACGAGGCGTTGCTTCCCCGTGCGGACCGGCTGTTGATCACAGAGGTATCTGTGGATGTCCCGGATGCCGATACATGGTTTCCGACATTCGACGAAAGCATGTGGAGGGAGAACCGCCGAACGGTAATCCGGCAGGAATCGCCCCGCTGCACGGTGAGAGAGCTTCTTCGCGTTCGCGACAGCGGCGATTGAGCGCAAGCAAGCTCGTTTGAAAAGAAAGAACCTTCGCGGCGCTACTCTGACGACGACAGATGTGCCGCCTCCAGCTCTTGCGAGGGTGATCGGCTGGCGATGGTGACCTGCCCCGCAAAACATCGGACCGTCGTTTGCTGGCGTCGCGGGGATATACTTCCGGCGCGACCAACTTGGGCGCGGGGGCAGGGTCCGCGCGCAGTTTCCGCGCCTGCGCGTTCGCCTCAGAAAGGATGGGCGCGCCCGTCCCAGGTTTCGAAGCAGCCGGTGGTGGGGACCGAAAGCGCCTCGAAGCGCGCCAGAAGGCCCGTGGCGGCCTCTTCCGTGCCGATCGCGGCACTGTCACCGCCCATGTCGGTGCGCACCCAGCCCGGGTGATAAATACCGACCGCAATACCTTCGTCCCGCAGATCGACCGCCAGGTTGCGTCCCAGGTTCAGCGCCGCCGCCTTCGAGGCGCGGTAGATGTAATGCCCGCCCGCCGCGTTGGTCGAGGAAGCCATCTGCGACGAGATGATCGCGATCTTGCCGCGTCCGGCACGCAGCGCCGGCAGATGGGACTGGATCGTCAGGAACACCCCGGTGACGTTGACCGCGAAGGTCTCGGCCCAGTCGGCGGCGGAAAAGCCGTCTTCCAGGCGTTGTCCCTTGCCGAGATTCACCCCCGCATTGCAGATCAGCAGATCAAGCGGCGCCCGCCCCTGTTCTGCCCCCAGGGCCGCGATCGAGGCCGGATCGGCCATGTCCGCCTGCCGCCAGATGCCGGGCGCATCGGGGCGGGTACCGCGGTAGGTGCCGATCGGGTCGGCGCCGGCGGAATGGTAGGCGTCGAACAGGGCGCGGCCGATGCCGCGGTTGGCGCCGGTGATGAGAACTGTCATGGAAACTCCGCCAGGTCTTGGGTCGGGAAGCGGGCCGGCGGTGGTGGCCACCGGCCCATGTCGGGCAGCTGCCTTACCAGTGGCCGGTGTTTTCCATGCTTGTCCAAGGTTCGGCCGGGGGCAACGCTTCCCCCATCTGCAACAGCTCGACCGATATGTTGTCGGGGCTGCGCACGAAGGCCATGCGGCCGTCGCGCGGCGGGCGGTTGATCGTGACGCCGTTGTCCTGCAGGTGCTTGCACATGTCGTAGATGTTCTCGACCGCATAGGCGAGATGGCCGAAATGCCGGCTGTCCGAGGGCAGCCCCTCGTCGCCGTCCCAATTGTAGGTCAGCTCCACCGGGCATTCCTCCTGACCGGGAGGGGCCATGAAGATCAGGCTGAAACGCGCCTGGTCGTTCTCGATCCGCCGGGTCTCTTTCAGGCCCAGGAGTTCATAGAACTTCATCGAGGCCTCCAGATCCTTCACCCGCACCATGGTATGGAGATATCTCACTTGCATCGCGTCCTCCGGTTTCACGCTTTACGGTCCGGGCCACAGATAGCACGCCTGACCGCGCTGTCAGCCCCGTCCCCGGCGTTTTGACCCGCACGGCGCCCGAACCCGAACATCTTGGCGGCGACGTGAGAGCGAAAGGCGCCAGTCTTGGCGGCGTGGTGGCCCCCCGGCTATGTATGCCACCCGCAAGGATGCCGCGCCGTTCCCTGCCCTGATTTCCTTCTTTCGTTCTCCGCGCTAGGCTGATGCCATGCCCGTCCCGTTGCACGAATCCTTCCCCCTGCGTCCCGCCCGCGTCCATGAGGTCTGCGGCGCCGCGGCCACGGCCTTCGCGGCAGTCGCCTGCGCCCGGGCGCGCGGCCCGCTGTTGTGGATCCGTGAAAGCTGGGGGGGCGAGCGGCTGAACCCCCAGGGCCTGGCCGCCTTCTTCGACCCCGCCCGTCTGCTGGTGGCCGAATGCCGCGACCAGACCGACAGCCTGGCCAGCGCCGAAGAGGCGCTGAAGGATGGCGCGGTGCCGCTGGTGATGATCGAAATCACCCGCGCCCTGAACCTGCGCGAAGGGCGGCGGCTGCAACTGGCGGCGCAGGCCGGGGGCGCCACGGGGCTGTGCCTGATCCCCGAGGGGATGGGGTCGAACGCGGCCGAGACGCGCTGGCGATGCGCCCCCGTCCATGACCCAGTATACGATCCGGGGGAGGGCGCGGACTCGACTCGCATGCGCTGGGAAATTATAAAGAACAAATCAGGAACTCTTGGGGTCTGGGATGTTCGATGGGATCCAGAAGCGCATTGTCTCGATGTGGTTTCCCCGCCTGGCGAGTGACCGGGCCCTGCGTGCGCATCCTGTCGCCGGACCCTTCGCGCTGACCCTGCGCGAGCGGAATGCCGAGCGCATCCATTGCCTGAATGCGGAGGCCGAGGCCGCAGGGCTGCATCGCGGCATGCCCTTCGCCGATGCCCGCGCCTTCTGCCCCGAATTGCAAAGCCGCCCGGCCGATCCGCGGGGCGATGCGCGGATGCTGGCCACGCTGGCGCGCTGGGCCGGGCGCTATTGCCCCTGGGTCGGGCTTGAGGGCCAGGACGGGCTGGTGCTCGACATCACGGGGGCTGCGCATCTGATGGGCGGAGAGGCCGCGCTGATGACGGATCTGGGCGCGCGGATGGAGCGGGCGGGATTCGCGGTCGGGCTGGGCCTGGCCGATACCCGCGGCGCGGCCTGGGCGCTGGCCCATGCCGGTGGCGGCATCGCGGCGCCGGGCGATCCGGGGCCGGCGCTGGCGGGGCTGCCGGTGGCGGCGCTGCGGCTTGATCCCGATACGGTGACCGCCCTGCAACGCCTGGGCCTGCGCCGGATCGGCGAGCTGGAGGCGGCGGCGCGCGGCCCGCTGGCGCGGCGTTTCGGGGCCGGGGTGATGGCACGGCTCGACCAGGCGATGGGGCGGCAGGGCGAATCCGTCACGCCCTTGCCCGCGCCGCCCCATTACGGCATCCGCCTCAGCCTGCCCGAACCGATCGGCCGGGTCGAGGACGTGATGGCCGGCACCGCGCGGCTGCTTGAGGCGCTTTGCGCCAAGCTGGCGGCGCGCGAGGCGGGGGCGCGGCGGCTGTGTCTGACGCTGCGTCGGGTCGACCGCGGCAGCCAGCAGGTGGAATTGCGCCTGGCCGCGCCGCTGCGCGATGCCGCCCGCATCCTGCCGCTCTTTCGGCGCGGGGTAGAGGCGGCGGATGCGGGTTTCGGCATCGACCAGCTGCGGCTGGAGGCGACGCAGGTGGAACCCTTGCCCGCCCGTCAGCTTGCCACCCGTGCGGGCGGGCGGCAGGACGGGGGCAGGCTTGATGATCTGATCACCCGGATCGGCACCCGGATCGGATTGGAGAACATCCACCGCTTCCTGCCCGCCGACAGCCATATCCCGGAACGTGGCTTCCTGATCGCCCCCGCCGCCTGGTCGCGGCCCCAGGGCGCCTGGGCCCCGCCGCGCCCGCGCCCGCTGCGCCTGTTCGCGCCCGAGCCGATCGCGGGGCAGGGGGGCGGGCAGGGCAGGCGGCCCCCCACGCGGTTCCAGTGGCGGCGCCTGTCCCTGAGCACGGCGCGCGCGACGGGGCCCGAGCGCATCGCCCCCGAATGGTGGCTCGACGACGAGGCCTGGGCGCGGGGCCTGCGCGATTACTGGCGGGTCGAGACCCATCAGGGCCGGCGGCTGTGGCTGTTCCACACGCCGCAGGTGCCCGGCTGGTTCGTGCAGGGGGAATTCGCATGAGGGGGGCAACTTCAGCGGTCCGAGCAGGGCGAGCGTCTGCCCGTGGGATGGCGTCCTCGACGCTGGCATGTCGCCGTTTATGGCGCAGCATTTCCCTGAGCCTCCGCATGATCGAGAACTGCATAGCGCCAGCCCGCCGGGGCGGGCAGGTGCTCGCCCTGCGCCTGCGGCGCGAACCGGGCGCAAGAGGGCTTAGCCCATTCTATTTTGTGGTTGAGGCGTGTCTGGTCGCCAAGGCTCTTTCCCTTCCCGTTCTCCGGTGCCGCGCGCCGGGCGCCCAGGGGGGCTAGCGTCATGACCTCGGCATCCCCCTGGGCCGCCGAACTGCGGCGGGCGGCGGCGGCTTCCCCGTCCGGGGACGATACCCTCGCCTATGCCGAACTTTGCATCACCTCGAATTTCACCTTCCTCACCGGCGCCTCGCATCCCGAGGAACTGGCGGTCAGGGCCGCCGAACTTGGCCTTGCTGCCTTCGCGATCACCGACCGCAATTCGCTGGCCGGGGTGGTGCGGGCCTATCGCGCGCTGAAGATCCTGCGCGACGAGGCCGAGGGCACGGCGCAGGAGGCGTTGCGCATCCGCTCGACCCACCGCGTCGATCCCTGTTCGCGCCAGGAGGTGGGTACACCCACCGACCTGCCGCGTCCCGCCGCGCGCCGCCTGCCCAGGCTGATCGTGGGCGCGCGCCTCGTGCTGCGCGACAGCCCCGTCGAATGGCTGGCTCTGCCCACCGACCGCGCCGCCTATCACCGTCTTTCCCGGCTGCTGACCCTGGGCAAGCGCCGGGCGGGCAAGGCGGAATGCCACCTCGATCTGACGGATCTGGAGGCAGGCGCCCGCGGCCTGATCCTGATCGCTTTGCCGCCCGCCGACCTGACCCGCGCCGCGGCCCCGGTCCAACGGCTTCAGCGCCGCTTTCCCGGCCATGTCTTTCTGGGCGCCGCGCCGCGCTATGACGGGTCGGATCAGGCGTGGTTCTCGGCCTGCGCGGCGCTGGCGCTGCGCTGCAACACGCCAATGGTGGCGGTGGGCGACGTACTGATGCACCGCGCCGCCCGGCGCCAGCTGGCCGATGTGCTGACCTGCCTGCGCGAAGGGATCACCATCGACGCGATCGGCACCCGCGCCCTGCCCAATGCCGAACGCCGCCTGAAGGGCGCGGCCGAGATGGCGCGGCTCTACCGCCACCACCCCGGCGCGATCCGCCGCAGCGCCGAGATCGCGGCGCGATGCAGCTTCGAGCTGGGTGAACTCAGCTACGAATATCCCGACGAGACAGCCGGGAACGAGGCGCCCCAGGATCGGCTGGAACGGCTGGCGCGCGAGGGCCTTGCGCGGCGCTACCCGCAGGGGGACGGCGAAAAGGTGCGGGGCTTGATGGCGAAGGAACTGGCCTTGGTGGGGGAGCTGGGCTATGCCGCCTATTTCCTGACCGTCCACGACATCGTGGCCGAGGCCCGCCGGCGCGGGATCCTGTGCCAGGGGCGCGGCTCTGCCGCCAATTCGATCCTGTGCTATCTGCTTGGGATCACGGATGTTTCACCCGACATGATCGGTATGGTGTTCGAGCGCTTCATCTCGCGCCACCGGGGCGAGCCGCCCGATATCGACGTCGATTTCGAACATGAGCGGCGCGAGGAGGTGATCCAGTGGATCTATGAGAAATACGGCCGCCACCGCGCCGGCCTTTGTGCCACGGTGATCCATTTCCGCACCCGCGCCGCGATCCGCGAGGTGGGTAAGGTGATGGGTCTGTCGCAGGATATGACCACCGGCCTTTCGGGCCAGATCTGGGGCATTTCGGGCAAGGGCGCCGACCCTGCGCTGGTGCGCGAGATGGGGCTGAACCCCGAGGACCGGCGCCTTGCCCAGACCATCCGCCTGATCGGCGAGATCATCGGCTTTCCCCGGCACCTTTCCCAGCATGTCGGCGGCTTCGTGATCACCCGGGGGCGGCTGGATGAGCTGTGCCCGATCGAGAATGCGGCGATGGAGGGGCGCACGGTCATCGAATGGGACAAGGACGATATCGACACGCTGGGCACCCTCAAGGTCGATATCCTCAGCCTGGGGATGCTGACCTGCCTGCGCAAGGCCTTCGAACTGCTGGCCGATCACGAGAACCTCCATCACCGGCTGGAAACCGTGCCGCAGGAGGATCGCGCGACCTATGCCATGCTGCAGCGCGCCGATGCGGTGGGGGTGTTCCAGGTCGAAAGCCGGGCGCAGATGAACTTTCTGCCGCGGATGAAGCCCGCGACCTTCTACGATCTGGTGATCGAGGTGGCAATCGTGCGCCCCGGCCCGATCCAGGGCGGCATGGTAAAGCCCTATATTCGCCGCCGCCAGGGGCTGGAGGCGCCCGAACCCTTCGGCCCGGCGCTGGAAGAGGTCACCCGCAAGACCCTGGGCGTGCCGCTGTTCCAGGAACAGGCGATGCGGATCGCGGTGGTCGGCGCGGGCTATACGGCGGAAGAGGCCGACCGCCTGCGCCGTTCGCTGGCCTCGTTTCGGCGGATGGGCACGATCGGCGAGCACCGCGACCGTTTCATCGCCGGGATGATGGCCAACGGCTATGCCCGCGAGGTGGCCGAGGCCTGTTTCGGCCAGATCGAGGGCTTCGCCGATTACGGCTTTCCCGAAAGCCATGCGGCGGCTTTCGCGATGCTCACCTATGTCTCGTCCTGGCTGAAATGCCACCATCCGGCGGTCTTCGCCTGCGCGCTGCTGAATTCGCAGCCGATGGGCTTTTACGCGCCGGCCCAGATCGTGCGCGACCTGCGCGACCACGGGGCCGAGGTGCGCCCGGTCTGCGTCAACCACAGCACCTGGGACAACCGGCTGGAACGGCGCGCCGACGGGCGGCTGGCGCTGCGGCTGGGCTTTCGCCAGATCAAGGGCTTCCGCGAGGAGGACGCGGGCTGGATCGTGGGCGCGCGGGGCAATGGCTATCCGGATCCGCAGGCGCTGTGGCTGCGCGCCGGGATCCAGCCGCCGGTGCTGGAGCGTCTGGCCGAGGCCGATGCCTTCGCCGGCATGGGCCTGACCCGGCGCGATGCGCTGTGGCAGGTGCGGGCGATCCGGGGGCAGACGCCGCTGCCGCTGTTCGCGGATCCGATCGACGGCGAGCGCGTGGCCGAACCCGAGGTGGCGCTGCCGCAGATGCATCTGGGAGAGGAGGTGGTCGAGGATTATGTTGCGCTGCGCCTGAGCTTGCGCGCCCACCCGGTGGAACTTCTGCGCCCGGCGATCCCGGGGCTGACGGCGCATGACCAGCTGGTCACCGCGCCGCTGGTGCGCACCGCGGTCTGCGGGCTGGTGATCACGCGGCAGCGGCCGGGCACCGCCTCGGGGGTGATCTTCCTGACGCTCGAGGACGAAACCGGGGTGTCCAATATCGTCGTCTGGCCGAAGACCTATGAGCGCTTTCGCCGCGCGGTAATGGGCGGGCGGCTGTTGCGCGTCACCGGGCGGCTGGAGCGCGAGGGGATCGTCGTCCATCTGATCGCCGACCATGTCGAGGATCTTTCGCACCGGCTTTCCGATCTGGGTCATCCGCTGGAGGGCGCGGTCGGCCAGACCCGCCCCCAGGCCGACGACGCGCCCCGCCCCCCGCGCAACGGCCCCGGGGCCCGCCATCCGCGCGAACAGGCCAAGCGGCTGTTCCCCAGCCGGGATTTCCATTGAGCCGGGCGCAGGCTACAGCGCGAACAGCCGGCCCGGTCAGGCGCAGGCAGTGCCAGGCCAGCGCGTGGCTCAATGAGGTCACCGGCAGGTCCTGCGCGGCTTTAATCGCGGCCCGATCGCTGGCGATCCGCACCGACGTACACGATATGAAGACCGCATCCACCTTGGTTGCGGCCTGGATCCGGGCGATCGTGGCCTTCAGGCTTGCGGTGCCGATCGCCGCAACCGTGGGGCGGGGCGGCTTGTTGAAACTGCCCAAGACAGGCACCTTGAAGCCGACCCGCGTCAGCGCGCCGCGATCAGCCCGATCTCGACGGTGAATTCCGGCGCGGCGAGGCGCGGCGATTCCACAGCCGCCCGGCAGGGCGCGGCGCCGCCCTTGGACCATTCGTCCCAGACCGCATTCATCTCGGCGAAATCGTCCATGCTGTTCAGCCAGATCGTCGCCGTCAGCGCCTTGGACTTGTCGGTGCCGGCCTCGGCCAGCAGGCCGTCGATCTGGTCGAGAATGGCCTTGGTCTGGTCTGTCACGCTGGCGCCCGGCGCCTTCAGCGCCACCTGGCCCGCAAGATAGACGGTGTCATTGTGGATCACGACCTGGCTCATGCGGTCATTGGTGTGCAGGCGTTCGATCGTCATGATATTCTTCCCATGTCAAAGACTCAGATAAGCTTTCCATAGCATCTATGCCGTAATAAGTGCATACACTTTCGGCGCGGGCGGCATTGGAGGGTCGCGGATGGCAGTGCGCAAGGCGGATGTGGTCGAACGCGTTTACGCGCGCCTGAAGCGGCGGGCGATAGAGTTCGGCTTCGCCCCCGGCGAGAAGGTGAAGGAAGGGGTTTTGGCCGCCGAGTTCGGGGTCAGCCGGACACCGGTGCGCGAGGCGTTGAACCGGCTGAGCACCGAGGGTTTCGTGACTTTCGTGCCCAACCGCGGCTTCTACTGTCGCAAGGTCGACACCGATCAAATCGCCCAGATCTACGCGGTCCGCGCCGCGCTGGAGGTCTGGGCCTTCCGCTGCGCCTGCGCGGCGACGCCCGAGGGCGATCTGGCCGCCTTCCATGCCCGGTGGGGGGGCAAGGATGTGGTGGCGGGTTTCGAAACGCTGGACATCTACGACAGCCGATTCCATTCGGGCATGGCCGCGCTATGTGGCAACCGGGTCCTGCTGCAAGAGCTGCGGGAGATCGACGAAAAGATCCTTGCCTTCCGCAGCCTCGAACTTCCGGACATCCGGCGCCGCGACCAAATGCTTGCCGAGCATGGCCAGATCCTTTCGGCGCTGGTTTCGCGCGATGCCGCCGGCGGCAGCGCGATGCTGGAGCGTCACATCCTCAATGGTGCCGAAAAGGCGATCGCGGCGGCGGGAATGAAGTTCGGTACCCCGGATCGCGCCTGAACGGTCCGATCAAGTCGGCTCCCCATGCGGGCCGGGAAAACGCGTCGCGGCGTTCGCGGGCGACGGGGTGCCGGAGGATCCTGCCGGCCGCATCGCGCCAGCCGACGGGCCGGAGGCACCAGCACGGGCGGCGCCTCGCCCCCGCGCCCGAACGTGGCCATCTGGGGCGCGACCGCCGTTTCCGGTGCAACCGCGGATGGCGGAACGATCCTCTGTCATCGCGATCCGAGGCGATTCCATTCGACCGACGTGCCGAAGGCGATGCCTCTAGCCGGGCAGCAGAATTGTTTTCCTGAGCCGGCCGTGGACGCCCTTTTCCTGGTTCACCGACTGAGTGATGGCGAAATCCGCAGCCAGCGAACATAGTTGATAGGCCTCGGTTTCGGTCAGGGCCGTGCGTTCGCGGATCTGCGCGATCATCTGGCGCAGGGCGATCTGCAATGCCACGTCGAGACTGGCGTGGAAGCCCATCGAGATCAGATCCTCCTCGGTTTCGGCGCGCGGCAGGTTGATCGCGTGTTCACCGGCCTTCAGCAGATCGAAGCGGAAGGTGCCGGTCAGCGCGGTTTCCAGCGCGGTGATGCAGACCTCGCCATCGCCCTGGCAGCCGTGTCCGTCGCCACACGAGAACAGCGCGCCCTCGGCGTGAACCGGCAGGTAGAGCGTGGCGCCCTCGGTCAGCAGCTTGAGGTCGAGGTTGCCGCCATGCAGCCGCGGCTGGATCGAGGTGATTTCGCCCCATTCCGGCGGCGGGGCCACGCCCATCACCCCGAAGAACGGGGCAAGCGGCAAGGTGGTACCCCAGGGCAGGCGGCAGATACGCGCGGCGCGGTCGATCGCGATCAGGCTAAGCGCCTCGGCCGAGGCTGGGAATTCCCCGGGCAGGGTGCCGGCGGTGGGGCGCACCAGGTTGTAGCCCCAGTCGGCACCCAGTTCGATCTTCTCGATGGTGATCTTCAGCACGTCGCCGGGCTGTGCGCCGTCGATCGCCACCGGGCCGGTCAGCAGATGCGCCTGGCCCGGCAGGCCCGCCTCTAGGATCTCGCGGTGGGCGGGGTCGACATGCATCCCGGACCCTTCGGTCGGCAGCACGGCGGGTCGGCCTGAAAACGTCTGAATGGTGACCCTATCGCCGGGGGCGACCCGAAGCACCGGGGGCAACTCGGACCAGAAGCGGCCCCAGTGAACGGTGTCAGGGGTCGCGGCAAGGTGATGATCGGTCATGGGGCGGGCTTTCTGCGCAACAAGGATCGCGGCATCATGGCGCAGTCCGCGACACGCCGCAAACAGGTGCCGCGCCCGCGCCCGGTATCAAGCCACGCCTGTCGTGAAGATTTGGAGCGGGCGATGAGATTCGAACTCACGACCCTAACCTTGGCAAGGTTATGCTCTACCCCTGAGCTACGCCCGCGCTCCGTGGCGCATCTGATAACGGGCCGCGCGGCGGGCCGCAAGGGGTTTTCTTTGCCTTCCCGTCCGGGTGGTCGCGTCCCTGCACCATCGCCTCGCGACGGCGGGGCGCACGTTGCCCCATTTGTCGGAGAACTGGATCCACTTTGGCCTGCGGGGCCTTTCGCTGCTGGCCCGGCCTCGGCGCGGTGCCGGAAGCGCCGGACTGTGTGGGCAACTGGTGGCGGTTGAAATGATGAGCCTGCGTGAAGGCCTGCAGAATGGGGATAAGCGCGCAAGCTGCGGCCCCGCCGCCGGCTCCGAGGGACGAATTCACGCCCGCATCGCATGACGCCGCGCCCAGCCCGGCGCCGATCAACGCGCCCGTCGCCCGCGCTTGCCGTGTCGGCAATCCCGAAGAGCAGGCCCGCGTTGCATGCCGGATAGCCTTGCGATCCGGTCGTGGTGGTGGCCGCATCGGTCACCTGCGCGCGGATCTCGTCGGTCATGATAGCGCCGCATCCAACCGCGTATCAGAAACATGGCTCCGCCTCTCGAATGGCCGCCCATGAAGACGGGCCGTCCAAGCCTGCGATGTACGCGATCAGATCGGCCCGGTCGTCCCCAATACAGATGTATCCGCCGCCGATGCGCCGCCAAGGGGGCGCCGGCCGCATCGGGTGATACCTATATACGCGAAACATCGCTCTCGGGACGAAGCTGCCTCATGGTGCTGCCATCCGGCCCAACGATCGCCGCGCCTCATCAAACCCTGGGGTCAAACCGCTAGGGGGTCAGGAAGGTCACCCCCTTCATTTCCGCGATGCGCACCACGTCGTGGTCGTAGATCTGGGTCAGGGTCTCGGTATATTCCTCGTCCCAGCCGGGCAGATCGAGTTCCACCTCGATCTGATCGTCGAGCGCATATTTGTCCAGAAACGCGGCCACGACGCGGCGCTGCTGGCTGGATGTCTGAGGCGCGTGGCTGTGCAGGTAGTCAGTCAGCCGGGTCATGCCCTCTTTCGACATGATCGGGCTCAGGATATCGAGCGTGCCGTCCAGCATGGTTTCGGGCATATGGCCGGCGACCGCGCGCAGAACGTCGGGCCAGATCAGCGGCGTGTCCTCGTCGCACCAGACCGTCAGCGGCACCTTGGGCAGGGCGCGCCGGATCCGGGCGATCATCTCGGACCAGCGCAGTTTGTGCGGGGTGATGCCGTCGATGAATTGATCGTAGCTCAGATCCTTTTCCTGCTCGAACAGGGCCGGAAGGAAGGTCGCGGGGTTGCGGATCGCCAGGTGGAATTCGACGTGGTGATCGGGGAACAGGCCGACCATCCAGCGTGCCTTCTTCTCGGCCATCGGATACAATACGCCCTCTCCCAGCACGCGCTGTCGCCTGCACAGGAAATTCTGGTTGGAAAACACCAGCCTCTCGGCCGTGTCGGCCTCCATCACGGCATCCAGCAGACGTTCCTGCGTATCATGAGAAACGCCCTGGCCGCGGGCGCCGTTCATCGTCTCGCGCAGCAATGCGCGGTAGCGGTCGGGGTCGGGGGCCTCGATGCCTTCGCGGCTCAACGTGGCGGCGTTGCGGCGCAGGCAGGCCACGAGCTTGTCGTCATCGGTGCAGTGCAGGCCGAGGTGATAGATGATCTTCATGGATGATATATTTCCGGGCCGGTCGGCTTTTGCCCGATCATAGAGGATTTTTCGTTCAGTTGAACCGCTTTCCACGAACTCGCCCGCTCGCGCCGGCGGGGGCGGGTGGCCCGCCCGTGTGTGGCGCGGTGCCGCGCTCCTCCGGGCGCGGGCCGTGCTCCAATCCTCTTGCGCCGGGCCTCCAGCCCAAGTACCCCTGCGACCAGAGAGCGGGATCGCGAAACCGATCCCTCTCTGTGCCGGTATAGCTCAGCTGGTAGAGCACGTGATTTGTAATCTCGGGGTCGGGGGTTCAAGTCCCTCTGCCGGCACCAATAATATCAATTGCTTACCGGATTTTGCCTGTTTGCGTCGATGCTCGTGTAAGCATAGTGTAAGCAGCAGGTTTTGGAACGCTGCCACCTGAGGCAGCAGACAACGGCTTGGCCCGCCTCCGTCACTTGCAGGCATACTAAGAAATGCGTGCCCTATCTCGTTGCGGGCGGTTGCGGATTTGATAGCTTCTCCAGTTTGCAGAAGCCCTCCGCCCTCGTTGACGGTTGCCTCTAGGAACCGAATTCCGAGCCGGTCCTGAGGTGTGAGCTACCCCCCGAAATTCGGACACTGACATAAGCTACGATTTGCAGTCTGCTGATCTTCGACGAGAAGGAGATCAGAGATGTCGAAACGCA
>NZ_FNOB01000049.1 GCF_900106675.1 Allgaiera indica | reverse complement strand
GTGTCGCAACACGATACGATAGATGTCCGAAGGTCTTCCTCTCAGCCATCGCCCTTGCCGCAACTGTCATCTATTGGCTATGAGTCCTCACCCTAGTGCCGTCCGCCCCGTGGAGATGCTCCTCAATTGCGACGTCTACCGGTCCGATCGTCCCGTGCCCCTCACCCCGCACCAGACCTACCTGCACTGCACCATGTTCAGCCATCTCGGCGTCAAAGCCCCGATCAGCGACTGACGCCCACAAAGACCATCCAACGAGGAACAGATGAAGTTGAAGATTTCCCTTTTTTTCCTGGGCGTTGCCTGCGCCGCGGCGCCCGTCATGGCCGCGCCGGTGAACATGACACTGACGAGCGGCGTCTATATCTGCTCTCAGTATGACAATCCCAATCCCGCCGGGCGCAAGCTGATGCTCGACTTCTGGCAGGTGACCGGCCCGTCGCCCAGCCAGGTTTCGGTGACGATCTTCCGGCGCACGATGGGCGACGACCGCTGGAGCGAATTCAAGAACGCGCCGGTCGACGCAAGTGGCGCATCGGTGATTATCCCCAATCCGAACGGCGTCAGGGGGATCCGGGTCAACGGTCTTCTCGACGGCAATGCCACCGGCCTCCAACTCAGCGGCCAGGAGCAGAACCCCAAGGTCTCCAAGTATTGCAGCCAGATGTCGATGCACAAGACCGCTGACGCGACGACGCTCTACGACGGGGTTCTGAAGAAACTCGCGAACAAGACTCCGACGGCTCAGGACCTCGCCAGCGCCGAGAACGCCGTCTCGCTCCTGCCGCCGGTCGACATGCTCTCCCCGCTCGACCAGCAGGACTACGCGTCGAAGCTGAAGACCGCCAACAAGGACTTCATCACGCGCTATTACGAGATCGCCAAGAAGAAGGCCGCCGACCCGAAGGACACCACCCTGCTGCCCTCCGTCGCGAAGCTGGTGACCAGCCGGGTCGAGGACACGAACCATTACCATCCGCTCGCGATCCTGCGTGACATCGTCAAGATCCACGCCAAGGCGATGATGGATGCCGGGATGGATCCGATAACCCAGGCCGTGACCGGCACGCAGGATCTCTGCGCCCGCATCGACGGCTTCACCTTCTCCTACAACACCCAGGCCGACGACTATTTCGCCGAACTGACCGACGTGCCGGTGGACTTCTGGACCAAGGACCAGGCCAACAAGTGGCTCTCGGAAAGCGCAAGCTGCAATAACGGCGCGAAGTTCAAGCAGAACCTGATGCAGAACTGGAAGTTCATCCAGACCCGCATGGCCGGCATGGCCTTCGTCAAGACGCAGGTCGCCCAGCTCAAGACGGCCAAGGTCAAGAACCTCGACGATTTCATCGCCAGCGACTGGCTGATGCCGACGAACAACGTCCTCAACGCCAACCACGTCCAGCAATCTCAGATGGACGATTACCTGATGCCGGCGATCCGGGCCGCTCAGCAGGCCGCAGTCGACAAGATCTCTGCCCAGATCAAGGCGCACCTCGAGGATCCGGCGCTCTCGCTTTCCGATACCGACCAATTTTGCAGCGCGACACTCGGACGCTTCGGCAACTATTTCAACAACCAGTCGCCCGGAGGCGCGCTCTACAATATGTGCAACAAGGATGTCGCGCCGGCGCTCAAGACCAAGCTGCTCGCGATCGTCTCGCAGGAGGCGAGCCGGCTCCAGGGGCTCGATGCCAACGCCGAGACTTTCTTCTCGACAAACGGGTTCACCGTGACCAACCCGCTCTCGACCACCCATCTCGGCTATACCAATGCCGACGTCCAGGCCGCGGTCCAGTCCGCCGTCGACAAGGCCAATGCCACCCTTGCCGACAACCGCTCCAAGGCGCTCGCGGCGGCGCGGGCGACGATCGACAGCCAGATGGATCCGGCGATCTCCTCGGGATCGGACATTCCGCCGGCAACGGCTGCGCTCTGCAAGAAGGCCGAGGACGCGAGTTACCAGGTCAACATGAGCAAGGATGTGAACAGCCTTGCCCAACATTGCAGCGACAAGATGGCCGCCTGGCGCGCCGCGAAGAAAAAGGTCGCCTGCACCAAGGCCATGGTCGCCGCCAAGGTGCCTGATGCGCTGAAGGATGGCTATATCGAGGCCCAGGTCCCGCTGCTGGGGATGAAAAAGGTCACCGTGCGTGAACTCGTCTGTCAGCCGCACGCCGGCGACGAGATCGACTTCTCGCAGAGCAACGGCTGGTTCTCCTCGAGCTACAAGATGACACACAAGCTCCAGATCGGCGGCCATGCAATGGCGGTCACCGCGACGGTCACGCCCACCAAGGACGACACGTCCAACCTGGTTCTCAGCGACCTCAAGGCGCCCGGTGGCACGTTCAATACGCAGATCTTCGATCTCAAGAACCCCAAACAGGTCGCGGGCTGCTTCTTCGACGCCGAGGATTGTGTCCAGCCGAACTGATCCACCCGTCGGATCCGGCATCGCGCGGGGCGGGCGAAAGCTTCGCCCCGCTGTTTTTTCACCTCCTTTGCTTAGGAAAGCGCCGGGGCCCGCCAGACGCGGACCCGGCGCCCCTCTTCTCAGATCTCCACGCCCTCGGTTCAGGGATCGCACCCCCGTGGCAAAGACCACCGGAACGGAGAGCACAAACTGGTACTTGAATTGGTGCACGAAGTACGGCACGACTCCAGGCACGCAGTGGAGTCCGGGCGTTGTCGCACCGGAAGCGCCCTTGAAAACCTGAGATTTTCGGGAATTGCTCACGCCCCTACCGCCGGAGCCAATTCTAAAAAAAGCAAGCAAAATCAACGGTCCTGACCGAAAACTTCGGTCATGAGTCGTTGTGCGACACATCCTGCGACACAAGAGTCGCGAGAGGGTCGCACACATGACCGCACACCCGAGCTACATCATTCGCCGAGGCACGACTCTCGTCTTCCGCCGCCGGGTGCCAGCCGTCGCGAAAAATTTCTACTCGAAATCGTTTTTTTCTTTTTCGCTTCGAACGCACTTCATCTCCGAGGCGCGGCGACGGGCTGCGGTCGCAGCCCGCTTCACCGACGATCTCATCGGACTGATAGAGATGTGCGGAGCGGACATGCTCGACGAAAGACAGCTGGATTGCATGGTCGACGACCTGATGCGCTTCGAGGTGGCAGCCACCGAGGCGCTCCGGGAGACCTGCGGCCCGCGTGGCCCGGAGGCCGTCACCGCCGCCGTCCGACTGCATGAAGCCACCCGCGAAACCATGCGGGCTGCCCTCGTCTACAATGACTACGAAGCCGTGTCGGCGCCCCTGGGGCGAACGATCAACCGCCTCGGGCTGCCCGTCGAGCCCGGAAGCGCCGACTGGTTGCGTGCGGCGCGCCGCGCGGCCCGCGCCCTGATCGAGGTCGCCGATGAGAACATCAACCGCGAGCAGGGAATCTACCGCGCGGACTCCCGCCTCGCCTCCACCATCGGCTGCGCGCCTAGGCAAGCCGGGTACGTCCTGCCACCGATCGTGCAGCATGGTTTGCCGCCTGCCCCACCCGCTTCGTCCTTCGCCGCGCAGGCGTCCCGATCGCCGGGCGAGGCAACTGCCCAGCCGGACCGCGGACTGTCCCCGAACGAACCATTCCACGAGGATCTGGCTGCACCGACGGAACAGGAAGCGGCGGCGAAGGTGCAAGCTGCCCTCGCGCCGGAGAGACCTCCGACCAGACGCCATGCTCCGGACCGAGCACCGGTTCCGTCACATGCCGCGCCGGGGGCGCAGGCGGAGCCATCCGCGGCATCCGATACGCCGCTGTCCGCTCAGAAAAGGTTCAGCGATTGGTTCAACGACGCCATCGACCTGAAGCGCGAGGAAAAACCCGGCTGGGACACGAACAACCTCGCCAATTGGAACTCGACGAAGAAGCTCTTCCTCGAAGCCCATGGCGACCGCCCGATGTCCTACTACACCAAGGGCCGCTTGCTCGAATTCCGCGCCTTCCTCCGCGCCCTTCCGAAAAACCACCACAAGAGCAGTGACTCGCGCGGCCTTCACACGATCATTGAGGAAGCCGAGGCCGAAGAAGCGCGCAACATGATCATCGCCGAGAACGAGATCGCCGAACATGGTCTCAATCGCGGCGATGCCGAGCAACGACGGTCCAGGGCACGGGTCCAGCGGGTGCGCGTCTCGACCGTGTACCGCCACATGCAGGCGCTCCAGTTCATCTTCCGCCTCGCAGCCGATCACGGAGCAGCACCGGCGAACGCGATGAAGGGCGTTATCTGGAATACCACACAGGTGGAAAAGCTGCAGTCGGAAGAAAAAGACATGAAGCGGCTGCCCTGGGGAGACAAGCTGGCCGATCTTCTGAGCACCTCGGCCTTCACCGCGCCGGTCCCGCCGGGAGCGCAGCTGCATGACGTGTTCTGGCCGACACTGATCGCCGTGCATTCCGGTATGCGCGAAGAGGAAGCCCTCCAGCTGAAGACGGACGATTTCGACACTATGAAAGGAATTCCGATCTTTCGCGTCCAGTGCGGTGAAGGTCAGCATATCAAGAGCGGCACGCGGCACCGCATCGTGCCGATCCACAAGAACCTGATCGAGCTCGGTCTTCTCAAGCATGTCGAAAATTGCCGTCGCAAGGGACAGGAGTGGTTGTTCCCCGACATTGAAAGGTGTGCCGCCAAGGGGCGCCTGTCGGGCACCTTCACGAAGACCTTCGGTCACTATCGCATCAAGGAAGGCGTCTATGATCCGCGCCGGGATTTCCATTCGCTTCGCACGCATTTCAACGTCGAGCTGAAGCGGGCGAAATGCCCTCTTGAGATCCGCAAGCGGCTTCTCGGGCACAAGCTGCGCGATATCACGGAAGAGCACTACGATCCCGAAGGGTCGCCGATCGAAGAGTTCAGGGAATGGGCCGACGGGATCGAGATCGACATCTCGCGGGTACGCAGCCCTCATCGCGATCTCGCTGATCTGCATCCGGATGGGACGGTTGTCGCCTTTGCAGCGCGCGGCTGAGCTGGCTGGATCGGTTTCAGAGCGCATCTGCGCCGAAGGTCGCCTCTCATGCCCCACCCCCAGGCCGCGAGCCGCGTCGAAAAACCTTCACCATACCGGTCATCTTGACGACTTGCGTCGAAGGTCACCTGCATCGGCGTTTACACCTCGATGATCGTCAGCCCGTTTGCCGATGGCCGGCCCCCGCTGTCCGAACGCGCCGAGGAACTCGGCCTGCGGGTGGTCTGACGAGCCTGGCGCCGCCGAGCGTGGGGAACGCTCGGCGCTGTTGCTTTTCCGGGCCTTCGATAGGAGGTATCGGTTTACGAATAGGAGATGGAAGACATGGCTGACCCTGCGCATGAAAACGGAACGCAGGCGATCCTGGACCGGGTCGCTCGTCGGTTCGGCAGCCTCGACGAGGCCCCGGCCTGGTACAATTCCATGCCGCTGCCCGGCCATTCCGGCAGAACCGCCGCGGAATTGACGGCGCAGGGCCGCGCCGCGGAGGTGGTGGCCTACATCGACGCGGTGGATGCCGGTCTGCATGCCTGACGAGGGGCAGATACCACTGGACGGCGACACAGAAGACGATCTCTTCGCTTTCCTCACCTGCGCTCCCAATGACGAGGTCAGGCAATTCATCCAAAGGCGATGCCGGTCATCCTGACCGGTTCGCGGAACTGGGGCATCTGGCTCAACGCGTCAATGGAAACCGCGCGTGACCTCCAGCGTCCGCTCCCCGACGGCGCTTCGGCGCTGATCGAGCCTCTTGGCCCGGGGCATTGGCAGACAAGAGCCTGGAGATCCGAAGCGATTGCCCGCGGCTATTGCTGCCCGACCGGCAGATCGCTCCACCGAACTCGGAGATATCGGCCTGGCCGCTTCGGCAGCTGCCTTCGGTCGATCATCCGACCGGAAACCTGGAATTCATCGTTGATCTTCACGACGAGCAACTTGGGTCTGTGGACAATCAGGATTCCCACCCGGAGTGATTTCTGATTCAAGCTTCCAAAATGGAGGTTTGAATGAACGAGCAGCGGTTTGTGGTGACGGATCGGGTGTGGCAACGGCTTGAACCGCACTTGCCGGGGAAAGCCAGCGATGCTGGAGCAACTGCTAAGGACAACCGTCTGTTTCTGGAAGCGGTATTCTGGCGGGTGCGGACGGGATCGCCCTGGCGCGACCTGCCGCCCGAGTTCGGCAACTGGAACAGCCAATTCCGGCGGTTTCGGCGGTGGGCCGAGGCGGGCGTTTTCGAGAGTCTTTTCAACGCCATGAGCGATGACCCCGACCTCGAATACGCACTCATCGACGGCACCATCGTTTCGGTTCACCAGAAGGCAACGGGCGCAAAAGGGGGACTCAGGCTCAGGCCATCGGGCGCTCGCGCGGGGGCGCGCGCTCAGTTCGAGGACAGTGGCGTCCTCATGCCAAACACCAATACGAACAGTGATCATCGCACGCAGCCGATTGTTCTTTTGTTAATCAATGACTTGCGAGCTGTTCACCGAAAGTGCAGCGGTTAACAGGTCTGGAGAATATCGGCCCGGAGAGACCGCTTGCGCGCAGTTCATCGCTCGGGCCGGTTAACAGCCCCTCCCGCACAACCCTCGAAAACAACGGAAAAATCCGGCCGCAGCCGGATGGGTAGAATCGTTTCTCAAGGGCAAGTGGCGGAGGGGACGGGACTGGGATCGAACCTTCTCCACCTCCTCGACGACCATTGCCGGGCAGTAAATCTATTTCCAGTCAACAGCTTAGGATGTTCTGCTGATTTTGATCGCCGCCGCGACTGCCTCCCCTAGTTCAGTATCTGAAACGAACTCGGGCAACCGAACCGGCTCATGTCCCCGGATCCCTTCCCACGCGCCGCGGCCAAGATGACGCAATGGTCGCAGTTCTATTGCACCATCCCGCAGCGTGACGGAAACCAGTCCTGCACCGTTGTAGAGTGCCTTGCGGGTCTTGATGCCTGCACGACGTTTCAGGTCGTCTTCCTGCGCCCTGATCTCGTCTTCGGTCGGCATCCGCATGATTGCGTCCCACTCGGGGTGATCGGGGGTGATGAAGCGGCTCGCGGCAAGCGCTTCGTGCACCGCCCGACCGAGGTCCCCGCGCGCAGGTTCGGCCTCTAGAAACGCCGCATAGCCCTTGGGGTCGCCAACCGCCGCACCGTAAACAGCCTGCGAGAACACATGCATGAACTGTCGATAGGCCTCGACGGTCGCCTCTCTGCTTTCAGCAGGCTGCGGCGGGGGGGGCGGCTTCGGCTTCCGCGCATTCTGGGCCTTCATCTGCGCCAGTGCTTTCTCGAAACTCATTGCACGAACCTCACGTTCACCTCGATCCCGCGATCGGCAGCATAGTCGATGGCACGTTGAATTTGTATGACCTGTTCCGGGGTCGTGTCGAACGGCACCGCCAGTTCCAGCCGGCGCCGTTCGATCTGGCCCGGCCGTATCCGGAAGCCGCCTCTACTGCCTTGCTCGAACCGCTCGATCCGGTCGATGTAGTCCCGCAGCCTGCCAAAGATGCGGCTCGGGCGATCTGCATAGGTAAGCGCTCGGGTGTCGAGGGTCTTGGCGCTCGTTGCGAGACGGCTACCAAAATCAAAAAAATCGAAGGTCGGGAACGTCGGCGGCGAACGCAGGCCAGAGTCGCCTCCGGCCTCCAAAAGGTCCTCCCAAGGCTCACCCTGAGACCGGATTGGGCCTGACCACGCGATGCCGGGATTGTCGATCACGTCCCAGTCCACATCCGCCGGGTGGCGTCGGGCGCGCGTTGCTTCGGCCCGCAACGCATCGGCGAGATCATCCGGCCGGTCGCCCTCGCGTCGGCGCCCGCCTCGCCGCAGCAGGCGCGTGGCCATGAGCCCGGGCGCGACGTTCAGGAGGATCACGGTCTCGAGATACGCGCGTTCGCGATGCGCCGCCTCGACCTGTGCGCGCGTCGCGAGCCCGGCGCGATAGGCCTCATCAGCCAGTTCGGGGCGTGTCCTTACGGCGTCGACATACTCCAGAAACGCCGCGGCAATCTCTGGGCTGTCGCGCCAGAACTCGACGATCTCCTCGACGCGATCATCGAGCGACCGTCGCAGTTCGGCCAGTTCGGCGCGCTGCTCATCAGAGAGGTTGCCCGCCGCCTCGCGTGCCACGAGCCATGCAAAGCGCGCTGCTGTCCGGACCCGAGGGACATGCGCGAATCGCTGCGTAATTATTGCAGACATCAAGTCCTTAGGGTGAGGACTCATAGCCAATAGATGACAGTTGCGGCAAGGGCGATGGCTGAGAGGAAGACCTTCGGACATCTATCGTATCGTGTTGCGACAC
>NZ_FNOB01000018.1 GCF_900106675.1 Allgaiera indica | reverse complement strand
GCCGTCACCGCGGAACTTCACGCCCCTCGCCATCGTCCTCGGACCGATGGCGGACTATGGCTCGACCGTCGATAAGCAGGTTCAAAGGCTTGCCAGAGCGGCGATACGGGATCTGCACACCGATCCGCGCCTGGCGTCGGCACAGCGTCGAATAATCCGGCACCGGCCAGTCGAGCCCAGCCATCCGGATCAGGCTCTCGACCAGTCCAACCGTTTGCCGAAGCGGAAGGCCGAAGAGCACCTTCATGGACAGGCAGGTCTGGATGGCGTTCGTCAGGAAAACAGTCCCCCGGACTGTTTTCTGATCCTCCTCACCGCTGAAGCTCTGCTGGCGGCCACGCCTGCCGGACGGCGCAGCCTCCCAGTTCATCTCGGGATCGAACCAGGTCGTCAGCGTGCCCCGGCGCTTGAGCGCTTCACTATAGGCTGGCCAGTTCCTGGTCTGGTAGGTCGGGGGGTCGGCCCGCTCATGCGGTAATCCCCCATTTTTGCGGGGGTTTGATCGTAGAATTTATGCGTTTGTGAAGCCCGGGCGCGGCGGCGCGGCTGCCTTTTGGCGGGCCATCGCAACGCATTTGCCGCGTTGTTGGGCAGTTGCGCCACCGACCCGCCACCGCCGGGGCCGATGCCGACGCATCTCTTTGGGCTTCAGCTTGGCGAAAATACTCAAACGGCGGCGCAGCCCGCGACTGCGCCGGATCCCGGGGCGCCTAGCCCTGCGCGCGGCGCTGGTGCAGTTCGAGCCACTCGTGCCAGACCAGCAGGATGACGACAAGATCGAAGACCGACAATAGGATCAGCACCGGCGCCCCGGTCAGGAAGAAATCGCTCATCTGATAGACGATGAACAGCGACAGCACCACGATCGAGACCGGATGCGCCCAGCGTTTCCGGGCAAACAGCGCCACCGCGACGCCCAGGTTCAGCAACCCGTGACCGAACAGATAGACCGACCAGAAGGTATGCGGGTGGACCGTGAAATCGTGCACGCTGCGCAGCAGCGCCGCGGCCAGCGGATCCGCCCGCTGCGAGGCCAGCATCGCCGATGTCCAATGCGCAAGCTCGGTTATCTCGTCGGTGTGAAGCGCCACCTGCAGCACGATCGCGGCGATCAGCTGCGTCGCCCCGATCACCGCCTGCATGGTGATGCCGAAAAGGTAGGACCCATGCAGCCACCGCGCAAGTCGTCCAACCGGAAGCCGCGGTGCCCGGGTCGCCATCATCGGGCTCAGTCCTTGCCCCGGAAGGGCTCGACATATTGCAAGGCCATGTCCCAGGGAAAGAAGATCCAGGTGTCCTGGCTGACCTCGGTGATGAAGGTATCCACCATCTCGCGGCCCTGGGGCTTGGCGTAGACGGTGGCGAAATGCGCCTTGGGATACAGCCTGCGCACCAGTTCCAGCGTCTTGCCGGTGTCGACCAGGTCATCGACCACCAGCACGCCCTCACCGTCGGCGCCCATGATCTCGGCCTGCGGGGCCTTGATGACGCGCGGCTCGGCCTGGGTCTGGTGATCGTAGGACTTGACCGAGATCGTGTCGACGACGCGGATGTCCAGCTCTCGGCTGACGATCATCGCCGGCGCCATGCCGCCGCGGGTGATCGCCACCACGGCACGCCAGCCGCCGCCGGCCGCGCCATCCGATCCGCCCGGACCCTGGCCGTCCAGCCGCCAGGCCAGCGCGCGCGCGTCGCGGTGGATCTGGTCCCAGGAGACGTGAAAGCCTTTTTCGTGTGGCAGACGGTCGGTCATGACGTGTGTTCCTCAGGCAGCGGTGCGCAGCGCGATCAGGCCCAGGACCACGGCCGAGGCACGGTCGATCCAGGCCTTGGCCCGCAGATAGGCGGCGCGCATCGGCGCGGTGGTTAGCATCAGGGCGGCGCCGGTGTACCAGATCAGCTCTAGCGTGAAGTGATCAGCCAACAGTGCCAGGGCGGCCACGCCATGCGGCATCACCGGAAAGACGGTCGAGAAGATCGCGGCGATGAAGAACACCGCCTTGGGATTCGACAGATTGACGAGAAAGCCCAGCCGAAAGCTGCGCCCGCCCATCGCCGCCGACGGCGCCACCGGCGCCCCGGCGCCGCGCCACAGCCCGATCGCCAGCCATGCCAGATAGGCGGCGCCGCCGAGTTTCAGCGCCGCGTAGGCCCAGGGCACCAGCGCAAAGAGCGCATGAAGCCCCAGCAGTGCCGCGCCGACCCAAAGCATGGATGCGCTTGCAAGCCCCACGGCACAGGCAAGCCCCGCCGCCCGCCCTCGCGCCAGCGCCGCGCGCAGCAGCGCCAGAAACGCCGGCCCCGGCACCATCAGCGCGCCAAGGATCGCCAGGTTGAAGGCAAGCAGGCTGGCCAAGCTCATCGTTGTCTCCAGCGTTCAGTCGCCGTCCTTGCCGTTGCGGCCGGTCACGGTATCGATATCGGGCGCATCCGCCGCCTTCATGCCGACGACATGATAGCCCGCATCGACATGCAGCGTCTCGGCGGTGGTGCCCGAGCCCAGATCCGAAAGCAGATAAAGCGCCGCCTTGCCGACCTCTTCCTGCGTCACGTTGCGGCGCAGCGGCGAATTCAGCTCGTTCCACTTCAGGATATAGCGGAAATCACCAATGCCGGAAGCCGCCAGCGTCTTGATCGGCCCGGCCGAGATCGCGTTGCAGCGGATGCCGTGCTTGCCCAGATCCTCGGCGATATACATCACGCTGGCTTCCAGCGCCGCCTTGGCCACGCCCATCACGTTGTAGTGCGGCATCACCTGTTCGGCGCCGTAATAGGTCAGCGTCAGCAGGCTGCCGCCAGCGGACATCATCGCCGCCGCGCGCCGTGCCACCGCCGTGAAGGAATAGACCGAGACATCCATCGTCATGCGGAAGTTCTCGGGCGAGGTGTCGACATAGCGGCCGCGCAGCTCGCTCTTGTCCGAGAAGCCGATCGCATGAACGACAAAGTCGATCTTGCCCCACTTCTCCTCAAGCGTCGCGAACAGCGCGTCGATAGAGGCCTGATCGGTGACGTTGCATTCGATCTTCAGGGTCGCGCCGATCTGTTCGGCCAGCGGCGTCACCCGTTTCAGAAGCGCCTCGCCCTGATAGGACAGCGCGATCTCGGCCCCGTGATCGGCCAGCGTCCGGGCGATCCCCCAGGCGATCGACTTGTCATTGGCCAGGCCCATGATCAGGCCCCGCTTCCCTTCCATTAGCCGCTGCGACATCCGCATCCCCCGCCGACCTACCAGTGTCCAGCCCGTCTAGGCGATGATGATCGCCGCTTCAAGGCCCGTAGAGCCTGTGCCGCGCCGCTGTGGCCGGGCCGCCGCCCCGCCGCCCGGCTTCGCGATACGGCATGGACATGCCGACGCCAACATAGCCTACTTGTGGCCGTCTTCGGCTTCCGCTACGGTGGGTTCTTCGAAAGGACGCATTATGGCAGGCAGAGAAGGAATATTTGCGGGCGAGGATCCCTTCGAGATTGCCCGCCGATGGCTGGCCGAGGCCGAAAGCAGCGAGCCGAACGATCCCAACGCGATCGCGCTTGCGACAGTGGATCAGACCGGCCTGCCGAATGTGCGCATGGTTCTGCTGAAGGAGATCGAACCCGAGGGCTTCGTCTTCTACACCAATTACGAAAGTGTGAAGGCGCGTGAAATCGATGCTGCTGGAACGGCGGCATTCGTGTTACACTGGAAAAGCCTGCGTCGGCAGATACGGGTGCGTGGCCTGGTCGAGCGCGAGGCGGGGCCCAAGGCGGATGCCTATTATGCCTCACGGTCGCTGAAAAGCCGGCTGGGGGCCTGGGCGTCGCGGCAATCCCGGCCGCTCGGTTCGCGCGGGGCATTGATGGCCGAGGTGGCGCGGGTGACGGCCGAGAAGGGGACGAATCCACCGCGGCCGCCATATTGGGGGGGCTTCCGGGTTCGCCCCCTGGAAATTGAGTTCTGGGCGGATGGCGCCTTCCGGTTGCACGATCGGTTCCAATGGCGTCGCGAAACCCTGACGGAAGGGTGGGAGATCCAACGGCTGAACCCTTGAATTTCGCGCTTCGTGAAATGCAAGAGCGTTTGGCGGACGTATTTTGTACTTGATTCACCATGACGGATGCGACAACTCGACAAGACGGGGGCGGCGCCAATTCGGGGAAGCGACGAAGAACATGAACGATGAAGAACAGGTCCCGCAAGAGGTGCAGGGCCGCGTGAAATGGTTCGACCCGGTGAAGGGTTTCGGCTTTGTCGTCGCGAATGACGGCGGCCCAGATATTCTTCTGCACGCCAACGTGCTGCGAAATTTCGGGCAAAGCTCGGTGGCGGACGGGGCCGGGATCTCGATCCGCATCCAGCAGACCCAGCGCGGCGCACAGGCGGTCGAGGTGCTCAGCATCGCGCCGCCCGAAAACATCGGGCAGCCGGCTTTGGACGATATGGGCGGCAATCCACTGCCCGATCCCGCGACCCAGCCGCTGGAACCCGCGCGGGTGAAATGGTTCGACAAGGGCAAGGGCTTCGGCTTTGCCAATGTCTTCGGACGCAGCGAGGACGTGTTCATACATATCGAGGTGCTGCGTCTGTCCGGCTTTGCCGACCTTCAGCCAGGAGAGGCCGTGGGCCTGCGCATCGTCGAGGGGCGGCGCGGCCGGATGGCCACGCAGATGACCTCGTGGGAAGCGGCGCTGCGCGAGGGCGGCGCGTGACGACAGCGCGGCCCCGCGCCGGCCTTTCCGGGCCGGGCCGGGCAGGGCGCCTGCGCAACATCGCGGCCGGCATCGCGGCGGGCCTTGCGCTATGGCTTGCTCCGGCCGCGGCGCAGGCGCGGTGCGTGCCGGGGCAGGTGCAGTTTCGTACCGACAGCGGCATCGTCACCTTCCATGTCAGCCTGGCCCGGACCCCGGCCGAGCGCGAACGGGGCCTGATGAACCGCCGTCATCTGCCGCGCGACGCGGGTATGCTGTTTCTGTTCGGCAAGCCGGGGCCGGTTTCGTTCTGGATGCATGATACGCTGATTCCGCTGGACATGATCTTTATGGATCAGTCGGGGCGGGTGACGCGCATTCATGCCAACGCCACGCCGTTGAGCGATATGCCGATCAACGGCGGATCCAGGGTTTTCGCGGTGCTGGAGATCAACGGCGGGATGGCCGCGCGGGCAGACATCCGGCCCGGGACGGTGATGCGCGCCGACACAATGCCGCAAAAGCGTGCGGCTTGGCGCTGTGCGCGGCGATAGGCCCCTTTTCAGCCCCCGACTTCCCGGTTAGACAGGCCCGGTCGGGGCGTAGCGCAGCCTGGTAGCGCGTCTGTTTTGGGTACAGAAGGTCGTGAGTTCGAATCTCGCCGCCCCGACCATCCCTCTGGTGCCAGTAGCACGCAGGAAAATCCCATCCTTACAGACTATTACCCCTTGGGGTGGCTGGAGATGCTGATTTCTCTGCGCGAAAGCAGCCGAGGGCGTTTACAGAACGGTTTACAATCGCCTCTGTAGCAGGAGGCAGACAACGATCGCCCGCTTGCGCTGTTGGCGATTTCCGGAGGCACAGGCGTTGGCCTCACGCATCGGCCTGCGCAATTCCGAAGATGGAGCGGCAGTTCAGCTTCAGACGCGACGGGAAGTAATGCCTCGAAGCACTTGGCAGCTTACGGATTGAAGCCGCCAAGTTCATCGAGACATCCCAATCTAAAGGCAGCGAGAACGGGTCATCCGGAACTCAAGGCAAACCACTGCCGATTCGATCCACGAGAACCTGCTGCCCCGCTTGGCAACGCAGAAAGGAGACTGACGACCTACTGAACAGTTCGGGAATTCTTGACGCGGCCCCATGGTGGGGACGCACACACCAAGACAGGTGATACATGCAACACACTCCCGATCTCCAATCGTTGCTTCACAATCTGAACACCACCAGGCACTTCTTCGGCTGGTTGCGCGAAGAGGGCGACAGCCTGATCGCGTCGGCCAAGTTGCTGGGTGGCGCCAAGTGGGCTAAGTGCGCTCATCGCGTGGTGGGCTGCGCCAAGGCCGGCGACGACATCGCCGTCTGGCGCAAGGACCTCCATGCGCTGCGGCGGCTTCTGCACCTCGAGTTCACGGATGACATTGAGAGCGAAGAGGCCCACCTCTTCATGGCCATTCACCCCGACGATCCGAGGGCAGATGAAGCTCGTATCTGTGCCGAGGCCTTGGATCGCGGCCTTAGCGCGCTCGAGGCCCTCAGGCGCTCCGGCCTGACCAACGTTCGGGAGGCCGCGTGATGGGGAAGAGTCCGAGCATTCACCTCGCGCTGGCCCGCGACTTCACCCGGATGGCTGGGCAGTGGCTTACCCTGATCCGCTTCAGCGTCCACGGGAACGCTCCCGTCTTTTCCCCGAGCGTTTCGCTTTACCACGACATGCTGGATCCGAACGCCGAAGATGGCGCACGCCTGAAAGCCTGCCGCACGATGCTGACTCTCGTGGATGAACAGGTGCTCATGGAGAACAGGTGTGGACGTGAGGCCTACGCGCGTGACAGGCCTGTCGACCCCTACGGTCGACATTGGCGGACTACTGAGCGCGGGGCCGCGCTGGCGGCGCTGTCCAGCCTTCTCGCCGGTGCGATTGGTGCATTCGCCGCGGCGGAAAAGAATGGGAAGAGCTGAAGGCATTTCCCGCCAACAATAGTGGCGGCCTTCATGTCAAACCGATTCCAAATCGAAATGTCGGCTGCCCCTCACCGGGGCAGCTGATGCTTTCCTCAGTTGTTTCTGTGGCATTCGACTATGAAATGACCACTGGGGCCTCTTTCGCTTCGCGCACGCTCTCGTGGTGAGGCGAGATCAATTCAAAAAATTCTGAAATAATTGCAAAAAGTCCTTTGCAAATTTGACGCTCAGCCTATGTGCATTTCGAGAAAATGGAAAAGGAACTTCAGATGAGAGAAATGCAACAGTTTTGGCACATGCTCGACCAAACGCTTCCCTCGGTTCAATCTTGCTGGGATCGCAAAGTTGAAGGGATTCGTCCCGATCGAGTGGAGCATGTTCTCGAAATGGGCTCTTCCGGAGAGCGTCACATGCTGTTTTTCTTTCGCGATGTCTGGTTCGGTGGCGGCAAACGCGATCAGCCATTTGATGTCATCGAAGCGATCCGAGTAGTGGACGCCTCGCAAGCGCACATCATTCAGGAATGGCTTGCCGCTCCCTTCTGGCCTTAGATTTAAGTCAGTTTCAGCATCATCCGCGAACCAGATAAAAGGTGTTACTTTCAAATGACGTCCCCGACCAACCAGATCAAGCGCTTGGCTCGCTTCATCGCGGACTACTGGGCAACACATGAGGGAGCGGACTTTCCCCTCTTCGACATGGCTGCCTGCTCCCCGATCCTTTTGAAAGAGCTTACGCACGCGATGGACGAAATTGGGGACGTTAGAAAAGTGCGCGACCACAAAGCCGCGGAACCTCAACGTAAACGCGAAGAAGCCCGGTGGATCCTCCTGGACCTTCCGGAAAGCACCAGCGCGCATGCTCGGCAACAATTCGCTAAAAAGGTGCTTGCCCTGAGCACTGAGGATCTCGTTCGCCGTCGCAACGCACAAAACTTGCTTCGCTACGAAGATATTCCTGAACGGGATCTTCTCGAAGTAGCGTGCCAGGTTGTGTCTGCAGAAATGGTTCGTCGGCGCAGGAACGATTTTGTGGCTACCACCACCGTTGAAGACCAGGTGTCTTTCGGGAACGCATAGGTTGCTGGCGCTGAAGGCCGGGGGGCGATTGTCGGCGATGGAGGCCTCGATGCAAATCGCGTTGCCATCAATCCCGCGATCGTCAGTGGCGATGTAGTAGACAGCTGCTCGAGTTGCTGTCGTGGCGCTAACGGGAGATGGTACCTATCCAGTACATCCACCAGCACAGGGGGTTAGCGATGCTTATGCATGCTGGCCCAATCGGCTTCTGGCCCCCCGTGTGGCCTCGTCAGTCGGACGAAGAGAGGGGGGCGTCAAGTTCTCCGAGCGTCGGCGTGGGTGGGCAGACTTCGGGAAGTGTGCCCACCCGCCAAGCAAGCCGTTAGGCTATCCTGGCGCTCTGGTCGCGATGCGCTCAGATTGCGAAGTCCTCGACGCTCCGACCCGCGCTCTCCGCCTCGAGCAACCACTTCGGTTTGCGACCGCGCCCAGTCCACGTGGAGCCAGTTTCCGGGTCGCGGTAACGAGGTTCACCCTTGCTGCCGGACTTTTTCGACTTGCCTCCCGTCGCTCCAGAGAACAGGTCGCCGATGTCATATCCAGCCTCGTCGAGGATCTTCTGGATCGCCGCTTTCGTGTCGGCTTTCTTTCTTGCTTCTGCTGCAGCAAGTTGTTTCTCCGCATCTTTCATGAGCTTCTTCAGCTCATCGGCGGACATCTTTTCGAGATCTTTCATCATGCCTACCTTCATTTACGTGGGGAAGTTTCGTGACATTTTGGAACGACTAAAGGAAATATGTTCTAATGGCAAATGAGAAAGGCATGCGCGCTGTCCTTGGACGTGTTGGGGAGGAAGTCCTCGATACCAAGACACCGAGAGAACGGCCTGCTGCCGGCGGAGATCTGGTTTCAGTGATGCGCATTACCGCTGCATCGCTGATGCGCGACATGCAAGGAAACGCAATACGAAGCGAAGAAGATAGTTGCTATCAGGTCTTTCCGTTCTTAATCGATCATGTGCGCCTGCGCATGATAAGATCGCCGAGGAGGCATGAGCATTTCATTGACCGAACAAAAATTACGTTCCGTGAAGCACTGACAGAGGATGGGCGGAGGTACATCAGGCACTCCTCCTACCCTGGGCTTGACGACGTCTTGATCAATGCCGAGCCATACACAGATCCGGAGTTTCTTCGGGAGTACGCCGCTTACGCTTTCACCGCGCAACTTACGCAGATGAGCGGGCACGAATTGGCTGAGTTCATTTCAAGTAAGAGTTGTGATGATGAATGATCTGCATGTGGTTCCCGTTGGTGCGCGCTCAATATCGGGTCTCGTTGAGGTTTCGGATGGGGGATGAAAAGTCGGATGAACAGATAGTTCTGGACCGTGTCACACCAAGGTTTGGTTCAGCCGAAGCAGCAATCAAGTGGTTCGAAGAAGAGCCACTGCCAGGCCTGTCGGGCGCGACCGCCAAGCAGCTCGTCGTACAGGGAAGGGTAAGGGAAATCCTCGACTACATCGACGCAATCGATGAAGGAGGCTATGCCTAAGGCTACAGCTGTGGAAGATCGTCGTGAGTAGATTGCCGTTCTCTGGATGCAGTCCAAGTCGGCAATCGTCACAACGATTTCAACCGTTCGTCGAAGCGTCGAAGGAATAGCCGGGCAGTGACGAGCGTGATCTGAAGGCGGAAGGTCGAATCTTCCTCTTCGGATAGCCCCGGGTGACTTCCTTCTGGATGCATGCGACTCCACAGACCCTCTACGAACTGAGATCGAACCTTTTTGTCTTTCGGGAGCCATTCGTTGTAGCTTGCCATCAGGAAAGGCGGATCGATCTCGCCGAGGAATTTCAACCTATCGGTCATAACGTTTGAACTCGCGTAACCCAGTCGCGCCGCAATCTCCGCCAAGTAGCTCTCAAAAAATGTCCTAAGCTGGCTGTTTGCAGCCGCCCAGTCGCCCCGCTGGTAAGATGATCGGGCCTGAGCGAGGTGCCCCAGGGCGGTCAACAGTCTGTGTTTGTTTAGTAGCTCCTCGAGTTCGCTTTCCGCCTCTCTAAAATCAAGCTCTGGTACATCAGCAGGAAGCATCCGCCTGAGATCAGTTGTCGAATCCATTACAGGCTCGTCAGAAAACATTGAAACCCGCCCGCTCGGGTGCGGGATTTGACCGTAGACGACTTCAAACCCGTCGTAGCGGAGACCGGCCAAGTACTTGCGCCACGCGGCCTCCGCCTTTACTATATCAGGTGCTGTCAGCGCGAGCTTTACGATTGCTCTCTGAAGGGGCATTTGCCCCTCTTCTGTCCACACGGTAGGATTCAACGTCGCCGCGACCCTGGCCCACGCAGCGACACGGCCCGACTTGCTCGTTTGCGTGCCAACCTGTCTTTGAATGTCCCACTGCACCTCAAGAATCTTCATGTCGTCGCGAGAGTGAAACTTTTCTAACACCTCTATGGCGGCTACAAGGGTAAGGCGATTGAACTCTTCCACGATTGATGCCTCCGCTGCACTTGAATTTCTGAGAGGTAGGAGTGCTTCAAATGACCTACTTCATATAGTCGTTTGAGCGGAGTCTTCGGATTTCGTCTTCATTGGGATAGGGGAAGCTGATCAGGCGCGCCTCCACTTTAGCTCTTTCCCAATCATGCTTTAAAAGGCGAGCAACCTGAGCCAGAAATTTCATCCTCAAGAGATCATCAGATATCAGCATGCTGTCTTCAAGCGTCTTTAAGATCTGCATGTCGTTCCTATCGTCAGGATTCAGCCGAAGGCGAAATTCCGAGATGATCGCGAGAAACCTCGGCGAACGAGTTTCGTCTCTTTGCATCAGGAGCGAGGCTTCGACGGTGAGCGTTCGAACCTTGTCGCGCCAATCCTTGCGTTCGCCAACTACGTCTCTCGAGTAGCTCGCTGTTTTGGCCGTTGCATACGCCACAATTATCGAGACAATTGCGCTGAGGATCAGCGTGGCTATTCCTTCCATGATTTGGTCTTATCCATCATTCTTGGGCACCGTTTGCCCTTCCGTTGGTGACAGTTCGTCGAAGAATATTACATGAAGAAACTATAGCGGGTCTTGAGGGGGTCATCGTCAGTCACGTACTTCAGAATCTTCCCTACGTTTTTCGACGCCGCAAGCGTGATCGGGAAGCCGTTGTCAAACTGTGTGTTATTCCAATTCATCTTCGTCAACGCGAGGACCTCTGCCGCGTTGTGCGAAACTGGCTGTGACGGTGCCTGAGATCGGATCATAAGAGGACTTGGGACGTACATGCCCGTATAGGTCCGAAAGAAGTCGACACCACCTCGAGTGTAAAGTACCGCTCTATCCCCATCGAGGCGCAGGAGCGTACCTCTCAGGGGCGGGTAGTTGCCTTCACGATATAGACGTAGCGAAGCCTTGGAGATCGCGAGGCAGTCGAGGTTGTCGATGTCGCATTCATCTATCGCTGCTTCGAAACCAGCCATTTCCTGGGCGTGGAACGGCGAGGACTTATGCAGGACGACCCGCGCCGGATAGTGGTGGTGCTGATCCCTAAAGTGCTTCAGCGACCGAGAGAGCAAGTCGTGCGCGTCTCCTTCGGTCATGTATGGCCGCCGGTCTTCGGAGAGCTCTGCCGCTCTGCCCCCTCTGAGGATAAGCCCTTCGCCGCGCTCGTCGAACATTTGCGCGGTGCTCGCGTCCAGAAAGCGCCCATCGGGCGTCTTATGGAAGCTGATCCCGATGAAACAGGAGCGTAACTGCCGAGCGTCCCGTGCGAGTCGCCAGGGTAGGCCGCCAGCTTTGTAATAGAGCGCCGTAAAGAAGTTCCAGGCGCGTGTCGCGTCCTCTTGTACGTCGCGGCTGTTCTCGGGCTTTGTCTTGAGGGGGATCTTCACCTTTGGATCGTAGAGCACGGGCTGAACGATCTGTATCGGGACGCCGTAGCGCATCGCAGCGATCTTGAGGCGCGCGCGAAAATCGACGCCGGTCGGAGTTGGAGCTTGCTTCAAATCATCTTCTGGCCCTGGTTCGCCCTCAATAAGATCACCATCGTCACCGGCTGCGTTGACCGAAGCGATCACGTCGATTGGTAGGGCCACAATGACAACCGATGGCGGCGAATTGCCATCTGCCAGAGCCCTGAGTTCATCGATGAAGAGTTCAGCGTACCGATCGGATCGCGTGAGAGGATTGGAGCCCTCGAGTTTCTTCAGTTTTCGCGTCGAAATCGTTCGGGTGTCCTGATCTACCAAGATGAACGGGACCTTAAACGGACCGTCGTCTGCAGTTCCAGGAAACGGGGGGTAGAGGTTGGTTAGACGGGTGTCAGTTTTCGCCTCGATGCCCTCATGACACCGGATGAGCCACTCTCGAACGCCATCGACCGTCTCCGCGTCCCCGATCAATCCCAATCTAACGTTAGAGGGTGCGCCGACCTGGCCGGTATCGAAGGGACCATTGTCCATAAGACCATAGCGTATGTCGACATGTCGCTGGCCGAGCCCAAACTCAAGCTCTGGTTCTTGGAGATGCGAAAGCTTCATCATCCGAAGAGCCCTGGGTCCGTTGCCGATGCTTTCCCTTCGGAGGCCTTCCAGAACTTGTCATCAATCCCGAAATCTGCTTCGAGCCTGTCTATGGGCGCAAATGCGAGGTGTGGATAGGCCGATCCAAAGAGATCGTCCTGGCTCTTCGAGATCAGCAGTTCGCGCCACATGATGAATTGTCCGCGGACGGCATCATTGCGTTCCTGGCGCTTGATCCCTGCCAGGTGATCCGCTTCGAACTTGTCGCGTTGAACCCCATCGCGCGTATAGTGGTAGGTTGGCGTGATCTGGATGAACCATTCTCGCCCGATACGGAGGAATTGCCAAGAAAAGGCCGAGTGGCGCCAATAGGCGATTTGAGATTTGTCTTTTTTCTTGAAGTAGGGAAGGGCGACATCTCGGCCAGAATCCCTGAGGTTAGCACGATATTCGAAACGTCGTTTTTTGGGGCCACTTCGGGGCTTAAAGTAGAGTGTTCTGTGCTTGGGATCGTACCGCAAGTCTCTCGACAGCATTTGTTGAAGGGCGAGATTGAGGAGATTGACGAAGATGCGCTCCCTGTCGGGATCCTCTGAGAACGCCCACTCCGCCGCATCGAACTCTTCTTTCGCGCCCGGATCGCAAACCTCCCTCCACGGGTGGGTGTCGAGGTCGCGCAGCGAGAGTAGGGCGTTCTCGCGCAGGATTACCTCACGGTCAGGGTATTTGTCGTGTTGACGGACGAGGTACCAGAGTTGCTTCGCAGTTTTCATCTCCGTCGGCGCCCAGAAAATGGTCTCGGGGAGCCGGGAAACGCGAAGCAGATTCGGAGTGAGCAGTTCCTGCTTTCTGGGGGGCGGATAATAGCTTCCGGCGCGTCCGTTCTCGGACACGGTTCGGATCGCGAGCGCTGCGGACGCATCGAATACGTCTTCGACCTTCTCGAACGTGACCCTCTTGCTGGCTCGGTTCGCAGGCACGTTGAACCAAGCTCGCAGGTCTTTCCAATATGCGATGTCGTGCTCGAGATCGGTGACGATCAGGATCGTCGGCATGGTGCCAGATAACCAATACTCGATGTCCTTGTCTGAACACGGAAAATGGAACTTTGCCTCACTGTCTCCGGGCAGCCGCCTCGTCGTTGCCTTGCTTTGAAATTGGAGCGTTTGGTTGCTAACACGATCAGTCTCCGGGTCGCGAATTTCGATGAATCCATCGACGCCCGCTTCGACACCACCAGTTTCGTAGAAGAGGTATCCCATGGAGGCGACGACCTTGCGGACGTGGGCTATACCCCGTTCGCCGATGATGTCAGACTTGGATATTTTTTTGCCTGACAATGCGTTCGTCCACTAATAGTTGCGACTCATCATGTTGCTATCACATTAGGATGCGTTCGTGCCGCCTTCAACGCACCAACGCAGATTGTGCGATAACTCTAACAGACTGCTGAAAAGTCCGGAGCGGCCCTCGACGCAGATCAAGACGAATGATATGGGCCGGCTGCTTTCCTTCATATGTCCGCTTGCGAGCTCACGAAGGCCATTCTACAAGCTGATGCCGCCATCGGAAACTGGCCATTTCTCAGTTCTGCCAAAGCGCTTCGGGTGCTGCTACGTCGCTATCAAGGGCTCGCGCGCACCCGCGCTGGCAGATCGACGTAGCTACTTTGGCTCCAAACCAGCCGTCCATCCAAACCTACTACTCAACGTTTCATCAGGTCGGTCAGCCACTCGCTGAGCAGGACCCTGGACTGTAGAAACATCTCGCAAAAGGAAAAAAGCGAAACAAAGGGTATCGCTTCGATGCGAAAGAGGTGTGTCCGAAACGTCGCATCCTGCACTTTGCCAAATTGAAGGCTTTCCTTGAAACGCTTCGATCGATCTTCTTCGGCGTACACATTGATAGCCAAGTCGAGGTGCTGCATCGTAACCTCGCTTAGAGGTGTGTGGGCTGGATCTTTTGTGTCGAGATGGATGCAGCGCCCGACCATCAACCTGTTCGGATCGTCAGGCCGAGGCAGTTCTTCGATAGTCATCGAAAGATAATCCTCCTTGCGCCGTTGAACGTGAACTTCCAGCCTGCGCAGATGTCGAACGTGATAGTCCCAGTGTTCTCCGTATCCTTCCGATATTTGCAAATTCCGAAGCTCGTAAGCAGCAAATTCCTTCATTCCCTTTCGCAAGCTGAAATCCGGCAGCCACCGGGGGTTCGCTGGCACTAATGTCGCTTCTGCAAGAGCCAGAAGTGGCTTGGTCTCAAAGTAGGTATCGGCGTCAAGCCGAACATATGTATTTGCGGATGGCCACTCCTTCCGTGCCCAATTGACGATGCCCGGATTGAGATATGGAATGAGTTTCGTGAACCCGCTTCCAACTGAATAGATTTCACTTCCCGATACGGAGTCGATCGCTGTCAGATCAAGGAGTTCATAGTCTAAATTGCCATTTTTCTTGCGACGGATCTGGCGGAACAGCGATGGTACACTACGAAAAATCGGCTGTGACGCATGATAGGGCTGACATTGCGCTCGCAATCGAAGATGTGCCGCCTCACGCTTAACCTCAAAGGTCATTGCGAAACTTGCGAGACGAGACCGACGAGACTGACTGGCAAAAACGTCGGTTAGCAGATAACTACTAAGTTCGTTCTCTTCTTCACCAGAAAGCAGGGTTTCTCTGAATTTTACCGACGGCTCGACAATATAAGCATGTGGGCCTGGATTCTCAATTAGTTCATGGATTGTGATGTTGTCTTGGTTTGCGAGGGCGGCCAACTTTCCCACATTTTCGAAATAGACATCAATATCCAACGGCACAACCTCCCTCACCGCAGCCAAAAATCACCGTCAATACGCCCAAGGTAACGCGCGTCGGGCCTGAATGATAGCACCTCTGTAAGTGAGGTTCAGGTCGCAGTTTGAATGATCACATGGCTCGTGGACGCTTTCTTCGCTAATTTTGAGCCAAGGAGGCCACGATAGGCGAAGGCAATCACACCGATGTGTTTAAGCGGGACGCGTTCGCGCAGATCATTGACCGGGGCTAATCTGTTGCAGGGGTGGCGCAATGGCTTAGGGTCCGCCGGCGCTTCCTCTATACATGGAGGCAGAGGTTTGCGGGGGTGTCGTTCGGAGAGACCGAGAAGGATTCCGAGATCCGTGGCCTCAAGCGGGAGCTGACACAGGTGACCAGGGAGCGCGACATCCTAAAACAGTCCGCCGCGTATTTCGCCAGTGATGCAAAGTGAGACATGCGTTCGTGGCTGAGCATCGCGGACAGCTATCGGTGCGAGCGATACGCCGGTGCCGGCGCCTCCAGCAGGGCCGCTTCTACGCCTGGCTGAAGGCTCTGTAGAGCAGGCGAGGCTTGGAAGACAAGGTTGATCCGGTGGGTCTGTTCCGACAGCGGCAAGGTCTATGGCAATCATAAGCTGCAGAACGGCGTGCTCGATCAGGGTGAGCGCATCTGCTTGAACGGTGTCAGGGGGCTGAGCGTGCCGAAGAAGAATCCTGGGGCCGCCAAGGCGTCCAGTTGTTCCGCCGTGGCCTTTGAAGGTCGATATCTCATAACCGGCGCACGAGGTGTAGATAACTAAGCGGTTAACAGAGCAGGATGAACCGGGCTTGGCCCTGGCATGCCGTTGTGCTCCTCGGTTTACTGTCGACAGCCTCCATCGTTAACGTGCATACTTAGTTTCAACGGCGTTTAGGCCAGCCCACACGCGTTGTTTATGAAGCTTCCAAACGAGTTGGAAATGCAAAGAGATATATTAGGCTCCTCCGCAGAGGAAGCACATGCTCTTCTCGCATTGGCAAGCTTAAAGGGGGTCGGATATTGGACTCTATTTAAGCTGAAGCGCGAGGGCATATCTGCCCGAAGCATTCTTGAATTGAGTGATGGTAAAGAAGTCACGACTACCCTGACGCGACTTGGTGCAAAGATCGGTGCTTCCGGGGGTGACTGGGCCGATGCATCGAGAAGAGCACTTGAACGGGCGCATCGTGTATTCGACCAGATGGAGAATGAGGGAATCCGGATAGTGTTTCCAGACTCTCCAGCTTACCCTAAGTCGCTCTTAGCCCTCGACGACCCTCCCGCCTGGTTGTTTGTACGAGGCGAGGCGTCAGTCCTTAGTGAACCTTCCATCACCGCAGTAGGTACGCGCAATCCGTCTCCAGACGGAGAGTGGCTAAGCAAATTTGTTGGGATCAATTTTGCTGATTGGAAGGCTGTGACCGTTAGTGGACTGGCAGCCGGGATGGACCAAGCAGTGCATAACTTGTCGATCCGGATGGGTGTTCCGACGATTGCAGTGCTTGGGACTGGTATAAAAACAGAATACCCGAAGGGATCTGGTCGGATTGCTGACATGATAGTAAGTGAGGGCGGAGCGATTGTTACCGAATATCTTCCAAACGACAGCTACAGCGGAGAAAATTTCGTGCGAAGGAACAGACTGCAAGCAGCTTTGGGAAAAGTCCTGATCCCGATTGAATGGTCACCCAAAAGCGGCACAGCACACACCGTCAACTACGCAGCCACGCTCAGTCGACCGATTGCTGCGCTAAGGGTTACTGACTGGCCTGACGGTCGTGTCGTGTTGCCACGAAATGCACATTCTAACTCACGGATTTTCACTATTCCCCGCGATCAAGATCGTTTCTTTGAGTTTGTTCAAAAAGCACTGGCTGAACCTTTGCGCACGCGTGAGATTCAACCCAACCTCATTTAGGATTAAGCCATGTCCACGTTGAAGGGTGTGATATTTTCGCTCCGCGATGTTGTCGTAAAAAGCGGAAAAATGGACGCTGCAATCTTCGAAGAATTCAAGAGGCTCGTATTGTGGTTGGTGGCCAACGGCTTGAGACCGGTCTTCGTTGGGAACAATAGCTGGACAATCACTTCCACAGATGGAACCAAAACACCATTTCAAGACTTTGTAGCCGCCAATATTGGTGAGTTCGACTGGTTCATGGCTGACTCTTCCCCTATGCCATACAAGCCTCAAAAAGCTTCAATGGAATATGTGCTTAATCAATTCGGGTGGGAAAAACACGAGGCTGTATATGTAGGAAATACCGAAACGGATATGAGGACTGCCCGTAATGGTGGCCTGCTGTTTTTGAATGCCTTGTGGCATGGTGAGGCGAGCGACTACGGTTTCAAATTCGATAGTCCTAAGGATATAGCGAGATTTATCGACTGCTTTTATATCGGGATTCATGGCTGGTTTTGGGCGCTCGAAGATGAGGATCTAAGGGTTTACTCACTGGCTCCGTTTTCAACTATGTCTGAAAAATACAAGGACGCTCACGGATTTTCTTATCACGCCCGAAACACCGCAAAGTCCGGTGGCGGAGATCCAGTTTTTTGGGGAAGACTCCTCGCCTCCAGCGTTTACTCTTCCGGGCTCGCTGAGGATATTTCCTTCGTAACCTCGTACCCGGGCCATTCGACAGCTTCTGCGGAGCCGAGCGTGAATAAGGCGCTAACAATCTTTGCTGATTGTATGCAGGCGAAATTTGTTCCCGATCTGCTGGTTAGGTATGCGACCGCGCAAAAGTCACAAAATGCTCGAATCGCGGGAAAGGCGGTGGGCGTAAAGAACCAAATCGATACTATCCACCTCAATCCGGCGCCACTGAAATCTAAAAAGGGTGATCGTTATAAGTCGCCGCCATTGAAGAAGGGGAAGACGGTTTTGATAGTCGACGATTTTTGCACGCAAGGCAATTCTTTCGAAGCGGCGAGGGCTTACATTTCTGCCACTGGTGCGAACGCCCTTTGCTTGTCTTGGTTGAAGACGATCAACACTGACTATGCCGCCGTCAAGCCTATGGTGAGTGTGGAAAATCCGTACGTGCCAAACACGATTGAGGATGAACCAGTCAAAGAGGTATACCGGTTCTCAAGTCACGTTGCAAATCCAGCCGCAACTTCGGATCTGAATGTAGTGTTTCAAAAATACTACCACTGGGACTGGCCATAGTTTTGCGCAACTTGAAAACTTGGGGGACGAGGACTTAACTTAATCGCATCTCCAGCGTCAGCTTTGCTTCTTGCTCGTGGGGTGGATCGTATTCGCAGTGAGCTTCCGCTTTCCGCTCTTCTGATCGAAGACCATCGCAGGCGAAGCGTAGATCGCGCCTGCGACGAACAGCTGCTTTGTCCGCACTCCCGACCTTCAACAGCAAGATGATCGTGCGCCTGCGGCGAATGTCCAGTTTGGTGGACTGCGACGCGGCATAGCTGTAGTAGTGTGAATGGTGAGAAAGGGCCATCTGCGATGCTTTCCGCACCCGAGGCGGCAAAGCTCCGCTTCAGCGTCGCATTACCGCTCAGAGCCCAGAGCTAACTTGGGCTGGACAGAGAGGGGACGGCAAACATTCGGGAGCTTTCGAGACACCTTCGTTGGCATTAGACGCTGTGTGTTTGGAAGCCTTCTGGTTCCTGTGAAGCATCGCGGTAGTGGGGCCTGGGTTACAAGCCCCTTACCAGATGTGTTGCAGATTGCGCGTCGCTGAGTCGGCGCGCTTTCTTTTGGATTTTCCCCAAGTCTGCGCAGTCCCGTCATCGGCGAGGTGGCCGAACCTTTCTCATTCGCCGCTTTGATCCCCGGATTTCGCGCAAGCCAGAAACTGGCTGACTGCGGCCTTCATCTCGCGCCACTGGGCCAGATGCTTCCGCGCGTAGCCAACTTCGACATCAAGCCCCGCCGCGCGGAAATACTGCTGGCACCGCGGGAAGGGTCCCCAAAGCGGGTCGGGACGACTGCATCCGACATATGTCTCCAGTGTTCCCTCATCGGACCTGTGCAGAAAGAGGTCCCACCTCAGCCCTTTGGTCTGATCGGCGACAACCTCCGTAAGGGCGAATTGGGCAGGACGCGTCGGGTATCTGGACAGCGGCAAAGACGGCTGGCGCATCATCACCTTGAGAAAAACTTGCGCCGTTTGCTCCAGCGGAATCGTGTCGTGGATGAGAAAAGCAATGGTGTCTTTGCCAGCAGTTTCCGGAGCGGTGAGAGGGCGGAAGCTTCCGTATTCCATCTCGAAATACAGGGCCTTGAAGTCCCCGTCGCGCCGGTCCCACGGGTTCACGATGTCTACCAGCGGAATGCGCAGCCGAACAGCGGTGCGCTCGAGCTTCATGACCATGTTAACATGGATGAACTGCTTCGTTTCAGCGAATGTCCAGCAGGGATCGCGCGCGACCGGGGCGGTCTTTGCTGGGGATAGTTGGTCGGCGAGCGCAGGGCTGGCGCATGATGCAGCGATGCCTTGCAGAAGGATCATCATGGCCAACCCAACAACCTGGCTTTTCATACTCGTCACTCTCATGCACCGTTGTCCGAGAAATCGCCTGACAAGAGCCACGGGTCAAGCTTCGCTGTATTTGCATGGCCCGGAGGCAACTTGGTTCGCGGCGTTCGGATAGGACACCGCCCAACACGATCTGCGGACACCAACCGCTTTTTCACTCGCCGAACAAATCCCGCTCGTAGATCTTGCCCTTGGCCAGGCCCAACTTCATCGCCGGGGTTCGCTTGGTCTGGCGGGTTCCCATCCAGTTGTGATGGAAGCGATAGATCTCAATGATCTTCGTCAGCATTTCAGGCTTGTAGAGGAAGTATCGGTCCCAGGTCTTGCCATTGCTGCTGGGCGTCGAGACCGGGCGCGACGCGGGCCGCACATTGCTCCGGATCTTGTGGAAATAGCTGTCGACGCTCCGCAGGGTGGCGAGGCGCATGAGCCGCGCGCATCTGTCGGTGCTCAATTCGGCCCGATCGGTCTTCAAGTCGACGCTTCTCATCGGCTCCGACTTGGTGTGATACGGCCATGCGAATGGCGTCCCGATCGTGTGGCCGATGAGGCTCTTTACGATCTCCCGGTCGATCTCCTCGTTCAAGACAGCCTCTGGCAGGCTGTCCAGTTGATAGGCTGTCAGGCCGAGAGCTTCCCGCAGCTTCTTCCTGCCTTCGGCATAGAGAGCCTCGCGAACATCGTTGGCCTGGTATTTGTCGAAGGCGACCGTGGCGACATCGACGCGCCCCTCCCTGACCTCTGGCGCAAAGGCCGCGAGAAAGGCCTTGCTGAGGCCGGCGTCGCCGTCCTGGACAAAGTAGAACCGGCAGTCCGATTTCGAAAGCATCCGGCGCATCAGCAGCGCGTGCGCGTATTGCTGGATGTCCTGCCGCACGAGTCCGCCCTCGTGAGGGAGTTGAAGCCCGAGATCGACTTCCGGGGCGACTTCGGGATGGATTTCGACCTTCGCCGTGATGAGATCGAGATATGCCTTGAACTCCGATGCGGTCCAGAGGCGGCCATGGCGCCGCCAGCAGCGATCCTTGGCGATGTCGCCGTTGATCGACATCTCGAGCTCGATTTTCTCCATGTCGCCTGCCGGATCGAACTGGAGGTGTCCGAGGACGATATAGCCCGAGTTCGCATGGGCCGTGCAAAGGTGATGGACCGCGACCGAGGCGCGTTTCTTGCGGTTTGGCCAGTTCAGGGTCAGGGTCTGGCTATCCGTGGCAAAGCGGCGCCCGTAGCGCTCCCAGTCGGCATCTCGAAGATCCCCTTCCCGGCGGGCGGAGAAGTCCCTGACGCGGTCGTAGATGAAATCCAGCTTGCGATAGACATCCCGCGGCGACAGATCGACGATCTCGGAAATCTTCGAGAGGGCGGTGCCATGGACGAGAAGCTTGAGGACCTGTCCGTTCTTCGACTGCCTTCGGTGGTTTCTGGCGGGATGACCAACAGTGAAGGTCGACCCGCATCGCTTGCAGCAATACCGTTGGTTGCCCGCACCGGTCCGCCCCGACTTGCGATAGAGTTCCGGGTGCAGTGCGATCGGTCGAAGATATGATTTGCAGGTTTCGTTCGAGCAGGATTGCCCTTTTCCATCAGGGCGTTGCAATCGCCGCAGGCGGGTGTATTCTTCCACGATCGCGCGGTTGTTCTTCATCACGGAGTTTGAGCCACAAGCGTCGCAGCGAAATGACTTGCTATCTCCGCTGCCGGTGGTTCTTCCCCGCAACAGATTGGAGTTTGGCGAATAATAGCGACTACCACGACCGTCACGGTGATCGGGGGGAACGGCGAACTGGGAGCATTGCGGGTTTCGGCAAAAATTGACATCGACACCGAAAACTGGGTGCGGAAGCCTTCTATTGGCCGCTGTCGCAGATTCTTGCGAGACAGACTCCACCTAACATCTCCATTCAGGATTTCAGTCAAGCAAGTCATTCAAAGGAAAGGTTGGCCGTTTTGCGGCCAACCGAAGTATTTTCTACAACATATCTGGTAAGGGGCTTGCCTGGGTTAGGGTTGATGGGTTTTGAGCTTTTCGAGGATCCCATCCGCATCGGTGCCATTAATCTCAACATATCTGCCGATCACTTCAGATGCGTAGGAGATGGACCAGCCCATATGAACGGCGATCTGGTTGAGTGAACATCCGGCTCGAAATAGCCGAGTTGCCGCAGTCCCCCTGGCATCTTGAAGGCGAAGCTCTTTGCGAATGCCAATTCGGTCGCGCCAAGTGGAAATAAGATCGCCAATGCTCAGATTATGAGGAAACTGCCTGTTTCGAGAGTTCACCAAGATAAGATTCTGATCAGCAGGAGTTTCTTTAATGATTTGTGCCATTCGGGTGGTCACGGGAATTGTGGCCATTCGGTCCCTTTTTCCTGTGCGAATCACAATCCGTTGCTCGCGACCATAAGTCTTTATGTGGCCCCGTGACAGTTTCCGTAGATCACCCGGCCTCAAGCCTGTTTCCGTGGCCACGATGAGAGCTCGTGCGGCATAGCGAGGAGCATTTTTGCAGAAAGTGACAATTTCACTTTCAAGCCAAACTATCTCGCTTCGATCAACTTTGTATCTCTTTTTTATATCATGCAGATGATTCTCCTTGAGGTGCCGTCGGGTTTTGGCCCATGAGTTAATTCGACGAAGAGTTGCAACCTGTTGGTCTCCGCTCCGAGGGGTGAATTCATCGCGCCAATCAAGAACTTTACCGAGAATTAGCGGGCTATTGAAAACTGCCTTCGGAGCCTGGCCAAACCTTTCAAGAATGCCATTTTTCCGTTCGATTGCGTAGAGATATGTATTGCGCGTGGTGGGTTTGAGCTCAGTGAAATCTGCGCTCTTCAGAAACGCCGTTACCACTTCGCTGAACTTTTCCGTTTCCACGGTTCTGCGCAAAGCATCTGCTTCATAGAAGGCGCGCATATACTCTGGGCTTCCGATCTTGATCCCTGAGTCCGAATGCCAGAATTTCGGACCACCTCGCCAAGCGTAATGGTGAACCCGTCTGTTTCCATTTGAAAGGCGCCGAACAACGCGGTGGATGCCTTTAATGTTGACCTTAACCATTTTGCGCAAACCACTTTTGCACTTCATTCGCCTCACTTTTAATAGAAGATTTTTCACTCGAGGTAAAAACTTCTATTTCATTGCCGCGCACCTTGAACCCATGAATTGTCAGACCCATGTGAATTGCCACGCGGATTGCGCGCTCAATTTCCGCTGTGGTCGCAGATCTCCGGCGTCTCTCTACATTCACTTCTTTGTTCCTGCTGTTCCCATTGAAGGCGAAGCAAGAGGTCTCGAGATTTTTCAAGAGGCAGAGTTTTGGCCTGTCACTGAAAAAACTGCGATACTCATGATCGCGTCAAAGAGGCGGATGGACAGACCGTAAACAGTGAAGTGGTTTTTTTGTTGGGTGAGGTCCTGTTGTGTTTCGCACGGTATATAGGCTTTGAGTTTTTTACAGGAAATGAATGTGATAATTGTTACAGATTGCTGATCTGAGGGTGTTTGGTGAACTGAGAGTCTTGATGTTTTCAAGGTGTGTGAGCCATATTTGGAAAATAGGCGATGTACGAAAGTGGGATCGCATGAATGCGTGCAAGTTTTCTGACGCAGAATACGTTGATCCTGAAGCAGGGTGAGGACGGCACACTGGTTGCAGAGATCCGCCGCAATGCCAGGACAAGCCAGCAGGCGACCTATTTTAGCTTAAAGAAGGAATGTGCGGCTCTTCAGGCCGGCGTAATGCGGCGGCTCCAGCAGCTCGTGGGTGAAGGCGCTTGGTTGAAGAAGGTCGTGGCCGACCTGACGCTTGTCGAGGGGTGGTTTACACTTGTAGCGTAAGTTATTGATTTTTTGGGATCGGTTTTGAGGGGCGTTTACAAAAAATCGTAGTGATTTCAATGAATCTCTGCTGTTTTGGGTACAGAAGGTCGTGAGTTCGAATCTCGCCGCCCCGACCATCACCTTGCCATTCCCGTCTGCGCCGCCTCCGTCCCGCCTTGCGGGATCGGGCGGCGGACCCGTCCGCCGTCGGCGCGCGCCGCACTCCCGCGACAACGGGCGGGCTTTCGCAATTGGCTTTCCTGGCGTAACGTCACTGTGAAAGCTGCTTTGTCCGACAGCGTGGATCTACCCCGCCAGTCGGCAATGGATCCGATGGACAGGATTGGAACGGAAATTGTCCGCCGACCTCGAAACCAGCGAAACCATCGGAATCAGCGGATTTACCGCGACCACCGCGACCATCGCGACGCCACCGCGCGGCGCGACGTTGCGACACAGGGCGGTTCACATTGCCTCACAAGGGGTTGAAACATGCGTGCGCAATATATATTCCAGATCGTGAATATTTAATCCACGGCACCCGCCACCGCTGCCGCCGGGGTGAGGTCTCGACCGACTGGAAGGGTTCAAGATGCGTCATCTTCTCTTTGCGATTGCCTTGGCCGCGGCCCCCTGGGGGGCGCAGGCCGGGGTTCTGGAACCTCTCAAGCCGGTCACGGTGACCGATTGGAAGGCGGTCTACGGCGAGATCGAGCCGCGCGATCAGGTGCCGGCGCGTGCCCGGATCGGCGGCACGCTGGTCAGCCTGAAGGTGACCGAGGGCAACATGGTCACCGCAGGCCAGGAGATCGGCGAGATCGTCGATCGCAAGATCGCGTTCCAGCTGAATTCCTATGACGCCCAGCTGCAGGCGCTGCAGGCGCAACTTTCCAATGCCGAGACCGAGCTGAAGCGCGGCGAGGAACTGCTCAGCCGCGGGGTCAGCACGACGCAGCGGCTGGATGCCCTGCGCACCCAGGTGGATGTGCTGAAGAACCAGATTGCCTCGACCCAGGCGCAGCGCCAGGTGGTGGTGCAGCAGGCCAACGAGGGCAAGGTGCTGGCGCCGATCGCGGGGCGGGTGCTGACGGTGCCGGTCGCGAAGGGCTCGGTCATCATGCCGGGCGAGGCGGTTGCGACGGTGGCGGGCGGGGGCTTTTTCCTGCGTCTGGCGGTGCCGGAGCGGCACGCGACCTTCCTGAAGGAAGGCGCGCCGATCCGCATCGAGACGCCCGACGGGCCGGCCACCGGCACGTTGGCCAAGGTTTATCCGCTGATCCAGGGCGGCCGGGTGACCGCGGATGTCGAGGTCAAGGACCTGCCCGACCGCTTCGTCAACGCCCGGGTGCTGGTGCGGCTGCCGGTGGGCGAGCGTCAGGCGCTGGTGGTGCCGGCGGGCGCGCTGATCACCCGGCTGGGGCTGGATTACGTCAAGGTGCGCGAAGACGGCGACACCGTCCTGCGCACCGTGGTGCCGGGCAGCCATGAAGAGATCGGCGGCCAGGACATGGTCGAGATCCTGTCCGGTCTGGCGCCGGGCGACCGCGTGGTCGACGCGAAATGAGCGGGGCGGACATGGACAGGCAGGACGACACCCCGGTCAAGCTGGGGCTGGCGGGGTGGCTGACGAAGGGCTTTATCCGTTCGCCGCTGACGCCGCTATTCATCATCGCGGCGCTGGCCGTGGGCATCGTCGCGCTGCTCAGCCTGCCGCGCGAGGAAGAGCCGCAGATATCGGTGCCGCTGGTCGATATCCACATCTCGGCGCCGGGGCTGCGGGCGGCGGATGCGGTGAAGCTGGTGACCGAGCCGATGGAAACCATCGTCAAGGGGATCAGCGGCGTCGATCACGTCTATTCGCAGACCCAGGACGACAGCGCCATGGTGACGGCGCGGTTCAAGGTGGGCACCTCGGCCGATGCCGCGATCCTGCGGGTGCGCGACAAGGTGCTGGCCAACATGAACCGCATCCCCGTCGGCATTCCCGAACCGCTGATCGTGGGCCGGGGGATCAACGACGTGGCGATCGTGTCGCTGACCCTGACGCCGAAACCCGGCGCCCATGTCAGCGCCAACGACCTGACCCGCATCGCCCGCGCCCTGCGCACCGAAGTCGCCAAGATCGACAACGTGGGCCTTAGCTATATCGTCGGCGAGGCGCCCGACGCGATCCGCATCGCGCCGCAGCCCGAGCGCCTGGCGCTTTACGGCATCACGCTGCAGCAGCTGGCGGCCAAGGTGCAGGGCGCCAACCAGGCGCTCGGCACCGGTAAGGTGCGCGAGAACGGCCAAGAGATCGACCTGGTCGCGGGCGAGACCCTGACCGCGCCGTCGCAGATCGCCAACCTGCTGCTGACCGCCCGCGACGGCCGCCCCGTCTATGTGCGCGACGTCGCCCGCGTCAGCTTTGTCTCCGACACCTCGGACGCGATCGTGTCGAACGTGATCCGCGAAAAGGGCGGCGCGCTGGACCGCACCCCGGCGGTGACGCTGGCGGTGGCCAAGCGCGCGGGGTCGAACGCCGTGGTGGTTGCGGAACAGATCCTGCATCTGGTCCACGCCCAGGAAGGCCGACTGATCCCCGATACCGTGAAGGTCGAGATCACCCGCGACTACGGCCATTCCGCCAACGAGAAGGCCAACGAGCTGCTGTTCCATCTGGGCCTGGCCACCGTGTCGATCATCGGCCTGGTACTGCTGGCGGTCGGCTGGCGCGAATCGATCGTCGTGGCGGTGGTCATCCCGGTGACCATCCTGCTGACACTGTTTGCCGCCTATATCATGGGCTACACGCTCAACCGGGTCAGCCTGTTCGCGCTGATCTTCTCGATCGGGATCCTGGTCGACGACGCCATCGTGGTGATCGAGAACATCGCCCGGCACTGGGGGATGGATCCCAAGAAATCCCGCGCCCGCGCCGCGATCGAGGCGGTGGCCGAGGTCGGCAACCCGACCATCGTCGCCACCCTTACGGTGGTCGCGGCGCTGCTGCCGATGCTGTTCGTGTCGGGCCTGATGGGGCCATACATGAGCCCGATCCCCTCTGTCGCCTCGGCGGCGATGATCTTTTCCTTCTTCGTGGCGGTGATCATCACGCCCTGGCTGATGCTGAAGGTCGCGGGCCGCGCCCCGATGAAGGAACACGCCCATGACGATGCTTACGGCGGCCATCCCGGCGGCCGGCTGGGCAAGCTATATTCCGCCGTCGCGCGGCCGCTGCTGAAGACGAAGGGCAGGGCGCTTGTGTTCCTGCTGGTGACGGTGGTGCTGTCCTTCGGCTCGCTCAGCCTGCTTTATACCAAGCATGTCACGGTGAAGCTGCTGCCGTTCGACAACAAGTCGGAACTGTCGGTGGTGATCGACATGCCGGCGGGCACTGCGGTGGAAACCACCGATGGCGTGGCGCAGCTGGTCGCCGACACGGTGATGCAGATCCCCGAGGTGGTGTCGGCCCAGACCCATGCCGGCACCGCGGCGCCGTTCGATTTCAACGGTCTGGTGCGCCACTACTACCTGCGCCAGCAGCCCAGCATGGGCGATGTGTCGATCAACCTGACCCCCAAGACCGAACGTGACCGCACCAGCCACCAGATCGCGCTGGAAATCCGCCAGAAGCTGGACGCGCTGAAACTGCCCGAAGGCACCCGGCTGAAGACGGTCGAGCCGCCCCCGGGTCCGCCGGTGATCTCGACCCTATTGGCCGAGGTCTACGGGCCCACGCCCGAGGTGCGCCGCGACGCCGCGCGCAAGATCGAACAGGCCTTCCGCCAGGTGCCCTTCATCGTTGACGTGGACGACAGCTTCCGCAACCAGCCCGATCGCAAGCGCGTGACGCTGTCCACGGACAAGCTGGAATTCTACCATGTGCAGGAAGGCGACGTGTTCAACACGCTGCAGATCCTGAACGGGATGACCACGATCGGCTATTCCCACCGCGGCGAGGGGCGCGAACCGATCGCGATCGAGATGCGGCTGCCCAAGAAGGATCGCGTCGTCGACAGCAGCTTCCTGTCCACGCCGATCCCGGCGAACGCGCTGCCCGGCGGCAAGGGCGTGGTCGAACTGGGCGATGTGGTCGACGTGAAGACGGAAAAGGCCAGCTATCCGATCTTTCGTCACAACGGCCGCTTCGCCGAGATGGTCACCGCCGAACTGGCCGGCACCTACGAGGCGCCGCTTTACGGTATGCTCGCAGTCGACCAGGCGCTGGACAAGATGACCTGGGCCCCGGGCGAGAAACCTGTGATCAGCCTGCATGGCCAGCCCACCGACGAAAGCCACGTCACCCTGCTATGGGATGGCGAATGGGAGGTCACCTGGGTCACCTTCCGCGACATGGGCGCGGCCTTCGGCGTGGCGCTTCTGGGGATCTACATCCTGGTGGTGGCCCAGTTCGGATCGTTCAAGCTGCCGCTGGTGATCTTGACGCCGATCCCGCTGACGTTTTTGGGGATCATGCTGGGGCACTGGCTGTTCCACGCGCCCTTCACCGCGACCTCGATGATCGGCTTCATTGCGCTGGCGGGGATCATCGTGCGAAACTCGATCCTGCTGGTCGATTTCATTCGCCACGCCGATGCCACCGGCAAGACCAAGGTGGATATCCTGATCGAGGCGGGGGCGATCCGCTTCAAGCCGATCCTGCTGACCGCGATCGCGGCGATGATCGGCGCGGTGGTGATCCTGTCGGACCCGATCTTCCAGGGTCTGGCGATCTCGCTGCTGTTTGGCCTGCTCAGCTCGACCCTGCTGACGGTGCTGGTGATCCCGGCGATCTATCGCGTGTTCCGCAGCTAGATCCCCCAGATGTTGCGAGTCGCGGCGCGTCCCCCCGCAAGGGCGGGGGCGCGCCGTTTCCTTTCCGCAACAGATTTGTGACAGAGCCGCTTGGCGCCGTTCACATCGGCGCCGAAGGCCGATCACATCCGCCTTTGCGTCGGCCCGGGCCGCGCAGGGTCATGCGGGCTGTTAAGACAATCAAATAAGTTCATGGGAAAGCGCGTAAAATCTGGTCAGGCGTCGCGCGGGGGCGCGGCCCGAAAGGCGCAGCGGCGGCGAAGATCCGACTCGACCCCCGGGGGGCGGATCGCAACCGGCAGGGCGGTCAATAGAAAAATCCACCCCGAAGGCGCGATTTTACCGTTGACCAAGCCCGGCATCCTACGCCAGTTTGTGTGGGCTGACCCAGGACGCCACAAGATATAGTGGCATGGGGCAGAGAGGGACAATCACGACAGCCAGGCGTGACAAGCGCCGGAGCCAAGGGCACGCATCCGCGGCCCGGGGTACAGCGTGGTCTTTTCCTCTTGGGGGCAGCGAAGGGGCGCCAGAAGGGCGTGGCAGGCCGAGACTAGGACAGAGGCAGAGACATGAAGATCGGACGCAAATTCACCGAAGCCGGCCGCGACGCCTATGCGGCGATCGGATTCACAACCACGGTTTCGGAGATCCGCAACCCCGACGGCACGATCGTGTTCCACAACGACCAGGTCGAAGTGCCCGTCGGCTGGAGCCAGGTCGCCTCGGACGTGCTGGCACAGAAATATTTCCGCAAGGCCGGCGTGCCGGCGCGGCTGAAGCGGGTGCGCGAAAAGGGCGTGCCGGAATTCCTGTGGCGTTCGGTCGCCGACGAGAAGGCGCTGGCGGACCTGCCCGAAGACCAGCGGATCGTGGGCGAGATTTCGGCCCGGCAGGTGTTCGACCGGCTGGCCGGGGCCTGGGCCTATTGGGGCTGGAAGGGCGGCTATTTCACCACCGAGGAAGACGCGCGCGCCTATTTCGACGAAATGCGCGCCATGCTGGCCCTGCAGATGGCGGCGCCCAACAGCCCGCAGTGGTTCAACACCGGCCTGCACTGGGCCTATGGCATCGACGGCCCCGGCCAGGGCCATTACTACGTCGATTTCAAGACCGGCAAGCTGACCAAATCGGATTCCGCCTATGAGCATCCGCAGCCCCATGCCTGCTTCATCCAGTCGGTCAAGGACGATCTGGTCTCGGACGGCGGGATCATGGACCTGTGGGTGCGCGAGGCGCGGCTGTTCAAATACGGCTCGGGCACCGGGACCAACTTCTCCAGCCTGCGGGCCGAGGGCGAGAAGCTTTCGGGCGGGGGCAAATCCTCGGGGCTGATGGGGTTCCTGCGCATCGGTGACCGCGCGGCGGGGGCGATCAAGTCGGGCGGCACCACGCGCCGCGCCGCCAAGATGGTGATCTGCGACATGGATCACCCCGACATCGAGGAATTCGTCAACTGGAAGGTCAAGGAAGAACAGAAGGTCGCAAGCCTCGTCGCCGGCTCGAAGATGCACGAGCGCGAGCTGAACGCGATCTTCGCCGCGATCCGTGCCTTCGACGGCAGCGAAGAGGGCGCCACCGATCCTTCGGTGAACGAGGCCCTGAAGGCGGCGATCCGGTCCGCCAAGAAGGTGATGATCCCCGAAACCTACATCAACCGCGTGCTGCAATACGCCCGCCAGGGCTATGACAGCATCGAATTCCCGACCTATGATACCGATTGGGACTCTGAGGCCTATGTGTCGGTCTCGGGCCAGAATTCGAATAACTCGGTGCGCGTGACCGACGCCTTCCTGAAGGCCGTGAAGGACAATGCCGACTGGGAATTGCTGCGCCGCACCGACGGCAAGGTGGCGAAGGTGGTGAAGGCGCGCGAACTCTGGGATCAGGTGGGCCATGCCGCCTGGGCCTGCGCCGATCCGGGCATCCAGTTCCACGACACCGTGAACGCGTGGCACACCTGCCCCGAGGACGGGCCGATCCGGGGCTCGAACCCGTGTTCGGAATACATGTTCCTCGATGACACGGCGTGCAACCTGGCCTCGATGAACCTGCTGACCTTCTACAAGGACGGCAAGTTCGACGCCGAAGGCTACATGCATGCCACCCGGCTGTGGACCCTGACGCTGGAGATCAGCGTGACCATGGCGCAGTTCCCGTCCAAGGAAATCGCCCAGCTTTCCTACGATTTCCGCACCCTGGGTTTGGGCTATGCCAATATCGGCGGCCTGCTGATGAACATGGGGCTTGGCTACGATTCGGCCGAGGGCCGCGCCATGGCCGGGGCGCTGACCGCGATCATGACCGGCGTCGCCTATGCGACCTCGGCCGAGATGGCGGGCGAGTTGGGGGCCTTCCCCAGCCATCCGCGCAACGCCCAACACATGCTGCGGGTGATCCGCAACCACCGCCGCGCGGCCTACGGAGAGACCCGCGGATATGACGGGCTGGCGGTCAAGCCGGTGCCGCTTGACCACGCGAATTGTCCCGACCAATCCCTTGTCGCGCTTGCGAAAACCTCCTGGGACGAGGCCTTGGAACTGGGCGCGGCCCATGGCTATCGCAACGCCCAGGTCAGTGTCATCGCGCCCACCGGCACGATCGGGCTGGTGATGGATTGCGACACCACCGGCATCGAGCCGGACTTTGCCCTGGTGAAGTTCAAGAAGCTGGCCGGCGGCGGCTATTTCAAGATCATCAACCGCTCGGTCCCGGCGGCGCTGGAAACCCTGGGCTACGGCAGCGCGCAGATCGAGGAGATCATCGCCTATGCCGTGGGTCACGCTTCGTTGGGCAACTGCCCCGACATCAACCATACCGCGCTGATCGGCCACGGCTTCGGCCCGCGTGAACTGGAAAAGATCGAGGCCGCGCTGCCCAGCGCGTTCGACATCCGCTTCGTCTTCAACCAGTGGACCCTGGGCGAGGATTTCTGCACCAAGACCCTGGGCATCCCGGCGGCGAAGCTGAACGATCCGTCGTTCGACCTGCTGCGTCATCTGGGATTCACCCGCAAGCAGATCGAGGCCGCAAACGACCATGTCTGCGGGACGATGACGCTGGAAGGCGCGCCGTTCCTCAAGCCCGAGCATTACAGCGTCTTCGACTGCGCCAACGCCTGCGGCAAGAAGGGCAAGCGCTATCTGTCGGTCGACAGCCACATCCGGATGATGGCGGCAGCGCAAAGCTTCATCTCGGGCGCCATCTCGAAGACGATCAACATGCCGAACTCGGCCACGATCGAGGATTGCCTCGCAGCCTACGAATTGTCGTGGAGCCTGGGCATCAAGGCCAACGCCCTTTACCGCGACGGCTCGAAACTGTCGCAGCCGCTGGCCTCGGCGCTGGTCGAGGACGACGAGGAGGCCGAGGAGATCCTGGCCTCGGGCAGCGCGCAGGAAAAGGCGGCGGTGCTGGCCGAGAAGATCGTCGAGAAGGTGGTGGTAAAGGAGATCGTGCGCTCGCATCGCGAGAAGCTGCCCGAGCGGCGCAAGGGCTATACCCAGAAGGCGATCGTCGGCGGCCACAAGGTTTACCTGCGCACCGGCGAATACAAGGACGGCGCGCTGGGAGAGATCTTCATCGACATGCACAAGGAAGGCGCGGGCTTCCGGGCGATGATGAACAACTTCGCCATCGCGGTGTCGGTCGGCCTGCAATACGGCGTGCCGCTGGAGGAATTCGTCGACGCCTTCACCTTCACCAAGTTCGAACCGGCAGGCATGGTGCAGGGCAACGACTCGATCAAGTCGGCGACCTCGATCCTTGACTACATCTTCCGCGAACTGGCGGTTTCCTACCTGGACCGCACCGACCTGGCGCATGTGAAGCCGGCGGGCGCCACCTTCGACGATCTGGGCGGCGGCCACGACGAGGGCCAGCCCAACATCGCGGATGTCAGCGAGAGCGCGGCGTCCAAGTCGCTTGAGGTGCTCAAGCAGATCAGTTCCAGCGGCTACCTGCGCAAGCGGGTGCCCCAGGGTCTGGTGGTGCTGCAGGGCGGCGCGGGGGCGACGGCTTTCGCGGGGGTCGACGAGGCCTCATCCGCGCTGGATGCGATCGTCGCAGATGGTGGCGTTGCGACCGCGAAGGCCCCCGCGACGGGCCTGGGATCGGGGACGGTGGCGATGGACGCCCGCGCCAAGGCGAAGATGCAGGGCTATGAGGGCGACCCTTGCGGCGAATGCGGCAACTACACGCTGGTGCGCAACGGCACCTGCATGAAGTGCAACACCTGCGGCGCAACCAGCGGCTGTAGCTGAGCGATCCGGCCTGTTTGTCCCTGCGGGCATAGTTTCTCCCAAATCGGGCAAAGTTTTCCCGATTTGGGGGCAAATTTTCTCCCGAACGGCTTGAACGATGACTTCGGCGGCGTCCGGCAGTGCCGGACGCCGTTTGACTTTGCTGAGGAGCATTGCGCAGCCTGATATACCCGTCGTCGAGGTCCCATCGGATGGCCGGGAACTCATCCTGAAGGTAGAAGCCGCAGCGCACTTGTTAGAGGTCTAGGGGCATGGATTGACGGACCCAAAGCCGCGTGACACTGGAGTTCCTTCCAATGACTGGTCTGGGGCCAGTGGCGGACACGCAGGTCTCGGGCGGGAGCCTGCCGAAGCGGACCTCTGTGCTCGACGTGGCAAACTTCCGTTCCCAGCCCATTGCGGCCGGTCGTGCCGATCGCAGCATGAGGGTATTGGTGGCCGTCAGGATTGCAGACCTTCCAGACATTGACCAACGCTGCTTCAGACGCCAACTTCCCGATCGAGAAACGCATGCCTGAAGATGGACGCCTGATGTCCGTGACTGTCCGATAGACTCTGTTGCGCAAATCGCGTGATGGCCGAGCTTCCTCTATCCCGGGATAGACTTATCCTACGGCCTCTGTGACGGGTATGCCGAGCGCGGTGTAGCCGTTCAGCACGGCAATCCGGTCCTGGATCTCGGTAACTTGGCGGTCGAAGTCCCGCGCCATGAGGCGCTGACCCAGAAGTTTAACGCAATGCATCCAATCGCCGGGCAAACGATCCCCCGGATCGTTTTCTGATCCGGCTCAGATCTCGACGCGGCTTCGGCGGTGATAGCCACTCCAGTTTCGCCAAAGCGCCCGGCCGAGATATTTCGACGCCCGCAAGGCTTCGTTTCGTGCGACCGCTCCGCGGGTGTTCGGATTCCATGGTTTTGCGTTCTTGCGAGGTGGGAGTGAGGGCATGACTGCCATCGGTCCGAAGGAATGCCCGAACGCGGCGGCGCCTCGCTCGGCGCTGGCACCAAGGCACTTGCGCGCGTCATAGGCACCGTCCGCGGTGACGCTGCCGATCTCCTGTTCGGGTGGGATCTGATCGAGTAGTTCCGGCAGCATGGGGGCGTAGCCGATGCCACTGCTGGTGAACTCGACGGCTCGGATCTCCAGCGTTTGCTCGTCGATCCCGAGGTGGATCTTGCGCCAGACCCTCCGTTTGGGACCGCCGTGCTTGCGCGCATTCCACTCGCCTTCACCCTCGACCTTGATGCCCCTCGCCATTGTCCTCGGACCGATGGCGGGCATGGCTCGACCATCGATCCGCAGGTGCAAGGGCCCCTTCGAGCCGCGATACGGGATGTTCACGGCCAAGGTCTTCTGGCGGCGAGACAGCGTGCTGAAGTCGGGCACCGCCCAGTCCAAGCCGACCAACTTCAGCAGGCTCTCGACGAACCCGGTCGTCTGTCGGAGCGCCATGCCGAACAAGACCTTCATCGTCAGATAGGTTTGAATGGCCCTATCGCTGTAGGTCTGCTGGCGGCCACGCCGGCCTGTCGGCGCGGCATCCCAAGTCATCTCGGGGTCAAACCAGATCGTCAGCGAGCCCCGGCGCTCGAGCGCCTCATTGTGGGCCGGCCAGTTCCTGGTCTTGTAGGTCGGGGGTGTGGGTCTGATCATGATGCTCAGCTACCATGCTGGATTCAAATGATGAATCCCTCCCCCACGGATTTGCGCAACAGAGCCCCTCCTTGCCTCAAAATCAGGGAAGAAGGCGTCCACGAACCATGGGGCTATTCAGGTCTGGCGTTTCCCGACCCGGCCGACGGGAGCGGATCAGGCATGACAGCGAAACCGCCCCGGCGCCCGCCCGCGAAGGAGGGCGGGGCAGGCGGCTGGGTAGCGGACGGGCAGGGTCCCCGCCTAGCCCGAGACCTGTTCGCGCAGGATCGAAACCGTCATCGACACCATCAGATAGAGTCCCGCGAAGATCAGGAAGGCCACCAGCGTGTTTTCGAAGGCGCGCGGATAGGTCGGGTGATCGGCCGCCACCGGAGAGACCGACAGCGACAGGTAGCGCACCTGGCGGTTGGCCTCGGCGCGAGCGGTCTCAAGCGATTGCAGCGCCTGCGACAGCATCATCTGCCGGGTCTGCACATCGGCCTGGGCCGAAAGCAGGTCGGATTGCACCGTGGCCAGCGACACCCCCTGAGAGGTGTTTTGTGTCATCCGGTTGCGCAGGGTCCTGATCCGGGCCTCGATATTGTCGATCCGGCGCTGCAGCGGCTGCACCCGCGCCTGCGGCGGATTGGGATTCGACATCAATTCCTGCATGGTCAGCTTGGCCTGGTTCAACTGACTGTCGAGCGCGGTGATCTGGTTGGTCAGCAGCGTCTCCTCGATGGTCGAGCTGAGCACCTTGAACTTTTGCTGCAGGTTCACGACCTTTTCCTGCGCCGCCGCCAGCTTCTTTTCGGCGCCCTCGTAGCTTTGGCGCGCGCCGGTCATCTGATCCTCGCGGATGCGCTGGGTCATGTGATCGACCTGCTGCTCGGCATAAGAGATCAGCGCGCGAGAGAACCCCGCCGCTTCCTGTCCGGTGGGGGCGATCACCTCCATCTTGATCGAGCCTTCGGTCGGGTCGTAGCCGATCTTCACCATGCGCTGGTAAAGATCGTAGGTTTCCTCGTTGGTGGCATGGGACGGCAGGCGCAGGATCGGGTCGATCTTCGGCCCCTCGAAGGCCTGTTTGAACCCATTGTCCTTGTCGAGCCGGTTCATCGCGTCGCGCGACTGCAGATATTGCTGGACGTTGATGGAATCCTGGGAATTGGCAAAGGTCGTGCCCGCGACCAGCCCGCCCAGCTGCCCGGCGGCGGCGGCGCCGGGTTCGGCCTTTTGAATCACGAAGGCGGAATAGGACGCGTAAAGCGGCGTCGCCACCTTGTAGAAATAGAACCCCGCCAGGAAGGTCGGAAGCCCCACGAAAAAGGCCAGCCGCGCGCCCATCAGCACCATCCGACGGCGGCGGCGGCGGGCGATGTCGCGCTGGATGCGCATGATGTCGCGCGCCCGCAGGCGTTCCGGGGTCTCAGCGGGCGCGTTCACCTCGGTCGAGGGCACCTGGGCGGGCTTGATCGTCGCGGGCAGCCGTTGGGCACCCAGATCCGTGCGCGCCGGCAAGCCTGCGCCGCCCTGGCCGCCGTCACCGTCGTCGGCCACGACCAGTTCCAGGATACTGCTGCGCTGGAACGGATCTATGCCGCGGGCGCGGAGCTGGCGCACGGCGTCGAAGTCGGAGGTCACGGCCATGCCGTTGCGCTGCGCCATGCGGCGCGCCATGCGCAATTGCCGGCCCGTCAGCCCCTCGCGCCGGATGCTGTCGATCGCAGTCTCTGAGGCTACCTCGCGCGGGGCCAGCACGGTGTCGGGGGCGTGTGGCGCGGCAGTCGGAAAGCGCTGATCGCCGAAGCCGTCATCATCGTCGTCTTCGTCGACATCCTGACGGGCGAGGCGCGCGCGCCGGGCGCCATCGGCCATCGCCGAAAGCGGGCCGCCGCGCCGAACTCGGAACTTCTTAACCTTGGGCTTCGTAGTCATACAGGCGCTTCGCTTCTTCAAGAGTGTCGAACATGTACAGATGCCCGTCGCGCAGCACGGCGGCGGAACGGCAGAACTTTTCAAGTGTCTTGGCGCGGTGCGAGACGATCACCACCGTCGCGGTTTCCAATCGTTCGCGCAGGATGTTGCCGGCCTTGCGGTTGAACTCGACATCGGTGGTCGAGGGCATGCCTTCGTCGATCAGGTAGATGTCGAATTCCAGCGCCAGCATCAGCGCGAAGGAGAAACGCGAACGCATCCCCTGGCTGTAGGTGCCGATCGGCATGTCGAAATATTCGTTGATCCCGCACAGCCAGCGGCAGAAGGCCTCGATATAATCGGGATCAAGACCGTAGAGCTTGGCGATGTAGCGGGCGTTCTCGGTGGCCGTGTGGCGCGACACCACCCCGCCCATGAAGCCCAGCGGGAAGGATATGCGCGAGGTGCGGACCACCTTGCCCTCGTCGGGTTTTTCGAGCCCGGCCATCATGTTGATGATCGTGGTCTTGCCGGTGCCGTTCGGGGCCAGGATGCCCAGCGAATTGCCCAATTCCACCCGGAACGACGCCTGGTCGAGAATGACCTTGCGCTGTTTTCCGGTCCAGAAGGATTTGGACACGTTCTCGAACTCGATCATGGCACTGCCTCGTCGCGCCGGCCCGGTGCGGGGCCTGTTGCCCTGGAAGGGTCTGTCATTGACCCTACCGCTAGGGGGGCTTTCCGGCGGTATTATGTCGGAACTTTGGAACTTGTGCCAAGGGTTCGTGTGGTCGCGGGCGCCGCGGGCGTATTTGGGGAACAATGAAAGGGAAGGGGACTTGCGCCCCGGGAGGGAAGCGCGCAGCCTGCGCGGATGAGTGAGGACGACGTCATCCTTGCACGGAAGATCCTGGCTTGCCGGCTGTGCGCGGAGCGGTTTGCGGCGACCGACACGCATCATGAGCCGCGGCCGGTGCCGTGGTTTCGCGGGTCGGCCCGGCTTGTGATCGCCGGGCAGGCGCCGGGGCTGCGGGTGCATGAGGCCGGGCGGCCCTTTGCCGACCGCTCGGGGGACCGGCTGCGCGACTGGATGGAGGTGGGCGAGGCCACCTTCTACGATCGCGATCGCATTGCCGTGGTGCCAATGGCCTTCTGCTTTCCGGGCTATGACGCGAAGGGGTCGGACCTGCCGCCGCCGGCGATCTGCGCGCGCAGCTGGCAGGCGCGGGTGCTGGCGGTGCTGCCGCGGGTGGAGTTGATCCTGACGGTCGGCGCCGCCGCGCAGCGTTGGCATCTGGGCGAGCGGCGCAAGGTGAGCGAGGTGGTGGCCGATTGGCGCGCCATCCTGGGGCGCAACAGCCCCGGCCCGCGCATTCTGCCCTTGCCCCATCCGTCGTGGCGCAATACCGCATGGCTGAAACGCCACCCCTGGTTCGAGGCCGAGCTGCTGCCCGTCCTGCGCGCCGAGGTCGCAAGAATACTGGAGCTGCCGTGACCGAGATCAGAACCCCTCTCGACGCCGCCCACGGGCTGATGGAAACCGACCCCGAGGACGGCGCCGCGCGGCTGGCCTTTTACGCCCGACTGGCCGATGGTGAACTCTTCGTGCTGCTCGAAGAGGAAGCGCGGGACGAGACGATCGCGCCGCGGGTGTTTCCGCTGGACGATGGCCCGGTGGTGCTGGCGTTCGATGCCGAGGAACGGCTGGCCGAATTCACCGGCGCGCCGGCGCCCTATGTGGCGCTGCCGGGGCGGGTGGTGGTCGCGCAGCTGGCGGGGCAGGGGGTCGGCCTGGGGGTGAACCTGGGTGTCGCGCCCTCGTCGACGCTGCTGCCGCCCGAGGCGCTGGACTGGCTGGCCGAAACCCTTGGCCCCGCGCCGGAAGAGGCCGAGGCCCGCCCGACCGGTTTTCACAAGCCCAGGGGCCTGCATGAGGGGCTGCTTGGCGCGCTAGACACCGCGCTGGCCAAGGCCGGGGGGCTGGCGCAATCGGCGCTGCTGGCGGGGGTGGAATACGAGGACGGCACGCGCGGCCATTGGCTGGCTTTCGTCGGCGCGGACGAGGCCGCCCAGCCGGCGCTTGCACGGGCCGCGGGCGAGGCCGTGCGCTTTTCAGGCGCCGAGGAGGGCGCGGTCGACGTGGTTTTCCTGACCGAGGACGCCCCGATCGTCGCGCGGCTTTCCAAGGTGGCGCTGCGTTTCGACCTGCCCAAGCCCGAAGCGCCACCCGCGCGCGCCCCCGCGCCGCCCGGATCCGACCCGTCGAAACCGCCGATCCTGCGCTGATTGGCGTCGACGCGGGACCTGGCTGCTGATCCGGCGCCGGGGCTGGCGGTGCGCGGCCAGAGCTTCGCGGTAGGCAAGCCGCAATATTTGGGGTATTATGATACCTATTTTGTAAATTATTGTTTTTATGATATTTATTGCTGGCAGTCGCCCTTGACTGGCGCGATAAATGCCGTAGAACAAGGCCATCCAACGCGGGATGTCCCGCACAGCCTCATCGAATAGGGCCGACAATGAAAACCTTCACCGCGACTCCGGCGGATATCGACAAGAAATGGATCCTGATCGACGCCGAAGGCATCGTTCTGGGCCGTCTTGCCTCGATCGTCGCCATGCGCCTGCGCGGCAAGCACAAGCCGTCCTTCACCCCGCACATGGATATGGGCGACAACGTGATCGTCATCAACGCCGACAAGGTGCAGATGACCGGCAGAAAGCGCAGCGACAAGACCTATTACTGGCACACCGGCCACCCGGGCGGCATCAAGAGCCGCACCGCCGAGCAGATCCTGGAAGGCGCGCATCCCGAGCGTGTCGTGACCCAGGCCGTCAAACGAATGCTGCCCGGCGGCAAGCTGAGCCGTCAGCAAATGACCAACCTGCGCGTTTACGCGGGGGCCGAGCATCCGCATGAGGCGCAAAAGCCCGACGTGCTCGACCTAAAGCCGCTGAACCCGAAGAACACCCGGAGCGCATGACATGGCCGAAGAAATCAAATCCCTCGACGCGCTGAAAGACGCCGTCTCGGTCGAGGCCGGTGATGCGGTCGTTGCGACGACCGACACCGAAAGCCTACGTGAGCCGATGCGCGACGCGCAGGGCCGGGCTTATGCGACCGGCAAGCGCAAGGACGCCGTTGCTAGGGTCTGGATCAAGCCGGGTTCGGGCAAGTTCCTGATCCGCAACAACAAGGGCGAGTTCGTCGACTACAGTGTCTACTTCGCACGCCCGGTGCTGCAGATGATCCTGCGTCAGCCGTTCACGGTGGCGAATGTCGAAGGCCAGTTCGACGTGATGGCCACCGTCAAGGGCGGCGGTCTGTCGGGGCAGGCAGGGGCCGTGAAGCACGGCATCTCGAAGGCGCTGCAACTCTACGACCCGACGCTGCGCGCCGCGCTGAAGGCCGCGGGTTTCCTGACCCGCGACAGCCGCGTCGTGGAACGGAAGAAGTACGGCAAGGCGAAAGCGCGCCGCAGCTTCCAGTTCTCGAAGCGCTGATCCTTCGCACAGGCGACAATTCGGCAAGGGGCCCGCGCATTGCTGCGGGCCTTTTGTCGTTTCTCGGTGGTTTCTTGGGGGTATCGAGGGAAATGGGTATCGGTATGATATCGCAAGATCGAAATACCCATAATCAGTATTATGTAACAAATGCATCTGATGAGAGGGCTAGAACGTCGTAATGGAAAATTAAGTTTCGAGCGTAGTATATTAATTTTACACGACTATACTTTATTCGCGCGACAATCCCCCGCAGCGGCTGGACGCAGGCCCTCGATCTCTTCTAAATGAACCTACCATCCGCGCCCAGGGAGACCGGACATGAGCTTTGACCGTTCCGTCAAGATCGCACCCTCGATCCTATCCGCCGATTTCGCCAATTTCGGTGCCGAGATCCGTGCCATCGAGGCCCAGGGCGCCGATTGGGTGCATGTCGATGTGATGGATGGCCACTTCGTGCCCAACCTCACCTTCGGCCCACCTGCGGTGAAAGCATTCCGGCCTCATGTGAAGACCTTCATGGACGTGCATCTGATGATCGCGCCGGTCGATACCTATATCGAGGCCTATGCCGAGGCCGGCGCGGATCTGATCAGCGCCCATGTCGAGGCCGGGCCGCATATCCATCGGACGCTGCAGGCGATCCGCGCCCAGGGCGTTAAGGCCGGCGTGGTGCTGAACCCCGGCACGCCGGCCGAGGCGATCGCCGAGGTGCTGGATCTGGTGGATCTGGTGTTGGTGATGACGGTGAACCCGGGTTTCGGGGGGCAGAAATTTATCCGCTCTGGCGTGGAAAAAACGCGCAAGATCAGGCAGATGATCGGCGATCGTGATGTGCATATCCAGATCGACGGCGGCGTCACGCCCGAAACCGCACCCTTGGTCGTGGCCGCCGGGGCCGATGTGCTGGTGGCCGGCTCGGCCGTGTTCAAGGGCGGCTCGGTTGACAAGCCAGAAATCTACGGCGCCAATATCAGGGCGATCCGCGACGCAGCCGAGGCCGCCCGGGCCTAGACCGCCTTGGCTCGCTAACAGAAACTGGCACCCGCGCCGGCCGAGGACCGGAGGGAGGAAGCGATGAAGATCACCCGGAGACAGATGCTGGGGGCCTGTGCCGCCGCGACGCTGGCGCGCCCGGTCTGGGCCGGCGTCACGCTGGAGATGGGGCAAGTCAAGATAGAGACGCTCAGCGATGGCCATCTCGTGCTGCCCAGGGCCTTCATGCTGGGGGATGCCCCGCAGCCAGAGGCCGATGAAATTCTGTTGCTTCAAGGGGTTGAGGGGCAAAGCTTCACTCCTCCATGCAACCTGACGCTGCTGCGCGATGGCACCAATACAATTCTCTTCGACGCGGGTTCCGGTCCCGGGTTTCAACCCACTGCCGGAAAGCTGCTGGCGGCGCTCGACGCGGTCGGGGTTTCTCCCGGTGAAGTCACGCATGTGGTCTTCACCCATGGTCACCCCGATCACCTGTGGGGTGTGCTCGACGATTTCGACGAGCCGCTCTTTGCCGAGGCCCAGTATCTGATGGGCGCCGACGAATTCGCCTATTGGCGCGATCCCGACACGCTGGCTGCGATCGGCCCGGCGCGGCAGGCCTTTGCGGTGGGCGCGCGGCGGCGCCTTGATCTGCTGGCCGAGCGGATCACCGAGATCAAGGACGGACAAGAGATCCTGCCCGGTGTCACCGCCCAAGCCACCTATGGCCATACGCCGGGCCATATGTCCTATGTGCTGCACCAGGGGTCCGATAGCGTCATGGTGCTGGGCGATGCGGTGGCAAATGCGCATCTGGCCTTCTTGCGCCCCGGCTGGCATTGGGGCAGCGATCAGGACCCCGACCAGGCCGCGCAGGCGCGCGTCGCGCTGCTCGATCAGATTGTGCAGGACAAGATGCGGCTGATCGGCTTCCACCTGCCGGGCCCCGGCATCGGCAGGGCCGAAAAGGCCCCCGACGGCTATCGTTTCATAGCCGAAGCCTGACGCCGAAGCCCGATCCTGACCCTCAGTCCGCGAAAGTTGCCCATGTCCGATGTCCCCGCCCTGCTTTTCGATCTCGACGGCACATTGATTGACTCGATCCCCGCGATCCATGCGATGGTCAACGCGGTGATGGCCGATCTGGGCTATCCCGCGCTAGGCATGGTTCAGGTGCGCGGCTTTGTCGGCCGTGGCGTGCCGCATCTGATCCGTCAGGTGCTTGAGGCGCAGGGAGAGGACCCGGAAGGCCCGATGTTTGCCCGGGTCGAGACGGCGCTGATGGCACGTTACCTGTACGACGTCGAGGGCAACACCCCCTACCCCGGCGTGTCCCAGGCGCTGAGCGCGCTGGCGGCGCGTGGCTGCCGGCTGGGGGTTTGCACCAACAAGCCGCACGGGCCCGCGATTGCGGCGCTGACGCATGTCGGGCTGCTCGATCACTTCGAGGTGGTGCTCGGCGGCGACAGCCTGCCCAGCCGCAAGCCCGATCCGGCGATGGTGCATCACGCGCATGACCGGCTGGGCGGCGGACCGCTGCTCTATGTCGGTGACAGCGAGGTGGATGCCGAGACCGCCGCCAATGCTGGCGCGGCCTTCGCGCTTTACACCGAAGGCTACCGGCACGCGCCCATCGAGGCGCTTCCGCACCGGTTCGCCTTCTCGGATTGGCGCGGATTCGCGGATCTGGCGCTGCCGCATCTGCTTGCCGGAGAGACCGGCTGACCCGGCAGGTCCCCGCCGCCGTTTCACATGCGCGTCTTGGATTGTGTCCCGCACACCCTATATTCCAAGGAGAACGGGAAAGGAGACTTCCATGACCGACACAGCCGCGACTGATCCCCAGAGCGCCGCCACGGCCACGGCGAAGACCGCCGTGCAGCGGCCCGATGTCTTCGCGTTCTTCGACGAGGCGACGAATACCGTGTCCTATGTGGTCAAGGATCCGGCGTCCGACGCCTGCGCTGTGATCGATTCCGTGCTGGATTTCGACTATGCCTCGGGACAGACCGACACGCGTTCGGCCGATGCGATCGTGGCCCATGTGCAGGAACGCGGGCTGAAGGTGGAATGGGTGCTGGAAACCCATGTCCATGCCGACCACCTTTCCGCCGCGCCCTATGTCCAGGAACGTCTGGGCGGCAAGATCGGCATCGGCGAGAAGATCCGCGTGGTGCAGGATGTCTTCGGCAAGATCTTCAACGAAGGCACCCGGTTCCAGCGCGACGGCAGCCAGTTCGACAAGCTCTTCTCTGAGGGCGACAGTTTCGCCATCGGCGGGCTCGAGGGGCGCGTGCTGCATACGCCAGGCCATACGCCGGCCTGCCTGACCTATGTGATCGGCGACGCGGCCTTCGTCGGCGACACGCTGTTCATGCCCGATTTCGGCACCGCGCGCTGCGATTTTCCCGGCGGCTCGGCCGAGGATCTCTATGCCTCGATCCAGAAGATCCTGACCCTGCCGGACGAAACCCGGATCTTCGTCGGCCACGATTACGGCGCCCCCGGACGCAAGGAATACGCCTGGGAAACCAGCGTGGCCGAGGAAAAGGCGCGCAACGTCCATGTCGGCGGCGGCAAGAAGGCCGAGGAATTCGTCAAGATGCGCGAAGAGCGCGACAAGACCCTGGGCATGCCGCGGCTGATCATCCCCTCGTTGCAGGTCAACATGCGCGCGGGCCGCATGCCAGAGGCCGAGGATAACGGCAAGACCTACCTCAAGGTGCCGGTGAACGGGCTCTGACGCGACCGCGGCGCTGGGGCCCCCCCCCCGTCGCCATTCTTGCCCGGACCAATGGCGCAACGAATGGCAACCCCACAAAGTATTTTCGCCAAGATGAACATGGAAGGCCTACCTCCTTCATCTTGGCACAAATACTCACGCTGAAGTCCATCTCACGCCATCGTGGCGCCTGTTGTGCGGCACCCCTTGCAAACCCGCCCTGCCCCGGTTATACGCGCGGCACTTCACAGGCAGGGCCTGGGCGCCCGGGGGAGACATCCCCGCGCGTCCGCCGGTTGGGGGAAACCCTGAAACGGCCCTGCCGAGGCGCAAACCGGAAAGGAAATGGACATGGCGCTCCCCGAATTCTCCATGCGTCAGCTGTTGGAAGCTGGCGTTCACTATGGCCACCAGACCCAGCGCTGGAACCCGCAGATGGGCGAATACATCTACGGCGACCGCAACGGCATCCACATCATCGACCTGACGCAGACCGTCCCGATGCTGGACGCCGCGCTGAACTTCATCCGCGAGACCGTGGCCAAGAACGGCCGCATCCTGTTCGTCGGCACCAAGCGCCAGGCCTCGAAGCCGATCGCCGAGGCGGCCGAGAAATGCGCGCAATACTACATGAACCACCGCTGGCTGGGCGGCACGCTGACCAACTGGCAGACGGTGTCGAAATCGATCCAGCGGCTGAAGCAGATCGACGAGTTGATGGCGCAGGGCGCCGAGGGCCTGACCAAGAAAGAGCGCCTTGGCATGGAACGCGAACAAGCCAAGCTGCAGGCCAGCCTGGGCGGGATCCGCGAAATGGGCGGCGTGCCCGACGCGCTGTTCGTGATCGACGTGAACAAGGAGGATCTGGCGATCCTCGAGGCCAAGAAGCTGGGCATTCCGGTCGTCGCGATCGTCGACACCAATTGCTCGCCCAAGGGCGTCGATTACATCATTCCGGGCAACGACGACGCGGCGCGCGCGATTTCGCTGTACTGCGATCTGGTCAGCCGCGCCGCGCTGGACGGCATGACCGCACAGATGGGCGCCGCCGGTGTCGACCTGGGCGCGCTCGAAGAGGCCCCGGCCGAGGAAGAAGCCGGCGCCGAGGCCTGACGGCCCCGTCACATGACTGTCGCCGGGGGGGTATAAGCCCCCCTCGGCTAACCCAGATTTCAATATTGCAGGAGGCCGCTATGGCGATCACCGCGAGCATGGTGAAGGAACTGCGCGACACCACCGGCGCAGGCATGATGGATGCCAAGAAGGCGTTGACCGAAACCGACGGCGACATGGAAGCCGCCGTCGACTGGCTGCGTACCAAGGGGCTGGCGAAGGCCGCCAAGAAGGCTGGCCGCACCGCGGCCGAGGGTCTTGTCGGCGTCGCCGTCAGGGACGGGCGCGGCGTCACGGTCGAGCTGAACTCGGAAACCGATTTCGTCGCCAAGAACGCCGATTTCCAGAAGCTGGTGGCCGAGATCACCGCGGTGGCGCTGGAAACCGGAGAGAGCGTCGAGGTGCTCAACGCCACGCATCTGAACGGCAAGCCGATCGAGCAGGTGCTGACCGACGCGATCGCGCGCATCGGCGAGAACATGACGCTGCGCCGGATGCATGTGCTCGAGGGCGAGACGGTGGTGCATTACGTCCACAACGCCGCCGCCGACGGCATGGGCAAGATCGGCGTTCTGGTGGCCCTGAAGGGCGACGCGGTCAATGCGCGCGACATCGGCAAGCAGGTGGCGATGCATGTCGCCGCCACCAATCCCGCGGCGCTGTCCGAGGCCGATCTGGACCCGGCGGTCGTCGAGAAGGAGCGTCAGGTGCAGATCGACATCGCGCGCGAATCGGGCAAGCCCGAGGCGGTGATCGAGAAGATGATCGAGGGCCGGATGAAGAAATTCGTCGCCGAGGTCACGCTGCTCAACCAGCAATTCGTGATCAACCCCGACATCACCGTGGGCCAGGCGGCCAAGGATGCGGGCGTCGAGATCACCGGCTTCGTCCGCATGGAAGTGGGCGAAGGTGTCGAGAAGAAGGAAGAGGATTTTGCCGCCGAGGTCGCCAAGACCCTGGCCGGCTGATCCCCCTGCCCTTTGGAACATGCGCGGCGCGGTCCTATCCGGGGCCGCGCCGTTCTTGTTTGCGGGGGCGGACCCACGCGGGTGCCACATCCGTCCCCCGGCCGCGTCCCATGGCGCTTCTCGCCGGGCAGAAAAGGAGAAGAGGGCGAAAATGAGAAACGGTGCGGCCGACCGGACCGCACCGCCCCCCGCACGCGCGGCGACCTCAGAGTATCGGCAGCGCGTAGTTGGAATTGACCTGTCGGGCGGACTATACACCCGGCAGGCCAATATTCCGGTCACCCGGAACGACTCGCCTACAGTGAAATCGCACTGCGGTCCGAGTCGTATGTCCCTTGGCCAATGCCACCACTCACGGAACATTAACAGCTTGCCACTTTACGTGGCGTCGGGCCAGTCTGGAAAACCATACCTGACTAAAAGATCAAGTTTTGGGCGCGAAATGGTGCGCATCAGGCTTCCTTGGCGAAGATTTGGTTCATCATCGTCGCCTTCGCCACGGCCTGCGCGGTGTTGTCGACCCGAAGTGATTCGCGCGCAAGACGCAGATGTTTCTCGATCGTCGGGACCGAAACGCCCATCAGCGTGGCAATATCCAGCATGGTCTTGCCCTCGGCCACCCATTCCAGCGCCTCGCGCTGGCGGGGACTCAGAATCGTGCGGGCATGGGGATGGGGCAACGAGATGATCCGCAGATGCGCGACCCGGGTCAGGGCCAGGATCTCGGGGCCGCGGCTTTGCCAGATTCCGTCCACGTCGTCATGTCCCAGCCCACCGCGCGCCACCAGCCCGATGCCGCCCTTGGCGCGCAGCGCAAGCGTGGCAAAGCTGATCGACAGCCCCGCGACCACCCCGTGCTGCCGACTGAAGGAGATCACCTGACGCTCGGCCGCGCTGACGTTACCGCTCTCCAGCATCTGGTCGATACATCGCCAGTTGCACACCCCCTGGTTCTCGTTCGCCCAACGCACCATCGGCGCGTTGCGATAAAGCCCGTCGCCGACGAAACGGTCAAGAAAGGCCTTGGAATGGTTCGACAGCACCAGCGCATTGCCGGGCTCGCCCAGCTGACTGCCGGAATTCGCGCGCGCGTAGATGTAAAAGAGCCGATCGAAGCCGTATCCGCGCATCAGCTCCGTCAACAGAGCCCAGACTTCATCGACGCACCGTGCTTCAAGCAAACCATTTATGTAGTCCAACTGATCCATGTTGCCCCTCATCACCACCCTGGCCGCCCCTCGGTACCGGTCGCGTCAGTGCGCGACTTAACCGGGCGTTCCTCGAATGTAAGCCGCGCAACATGGGCTCGGTTCCGCGCGATGCGCCGATTATATTTGACTAAAAGGCAGTTTTGCACCGCCTCCGAAGCAACCGCTGCGGTCGGGCTGGTTCAGCCGCGGAACCAGCCCTGCACGGTGCGGGCGCCGCCGGTCACGTCTTCGCCGACCCCGGCGACAGTGTTGCAGGCAGACAGGCCGATCAGGGCGATCAGAAGGATCAGGTTCTTTTTCATGCTCTCAGTCCTCGTACCACCAGACATCGGGGAAAAAGCCGGGCCAATCCCCATAGGCGGGCAGGTGTTCAGGGTATTTGAGATGGCGCGAATGGGCAATCCGCGAGACCTTGGAATACCAAAACGGAATGACATAGCGCCCGGCCATCAGGATCCGGTCCAGCGCCCGCACCGCGGCGGTGAATTCCTCCGGATCCTTGGTATCGAGCATGGTGCGGATCATTGCCTCGGCCGGCGGCGAGTTCATGCCCATCCAGTTGCGGGTGCCTGGCTCCGTCACGCCATCATGGCCCCAATACAGCATCTGCTCGTTTCCCGGGCTAAGGCTGAGGGCACGGACATACCACGTCATGTCGAAATCATAGCGGTCGGTGCGTTCGACATATTGCGCGCTGTCGACGGTGGTGATGTGGGCCGTGATCCCCAGCCGCCGGAGCGCGCGCACATAGATCGAGACCGCCGCCCCCACCGCCTGCTGCTGGCCCTGCGACAGCAGGATCGTGAAGATGAAGGGCTGACCCTGGGCATCGGTCAGCTCACCATGGCGCACCTTCCAGCCGGCCTCGGCCAGCAGTTTCATCGCCTTGCGGATCGCGCCGCGGTCCATCTCGGACAGGGTCGATCCGGGCAGGCTGTAGCCCGACAGCGCGCCGGGCGGCAGGTTATCCTTGAATGGCTCCAGCAGTGCGCGCACCCGGCCGGTCGCGGGGCCGGGCCGCATCCCCAGCGGCGAGTTCGAGAAATAGGAAGTGATACGAGGATCTGCGCCACCATTCACCGTGCGGTTGATGAAATCGAAGTTGAAGGCGTCGATCAGCGCCTGACGCACCCGCCAATCCTTGAACTCGGGTCGGCGCGTGTTCATCACCAGCCCCTGGATCCCCGAGGGCCGGCGCGAGGCGATCTCGCTCAGCACCACCTGGCCCGCGCGCGCGGCGGGAAAGTTGAAATTGGTCTTCCACTTCGCCGGGCTGGGTTCGCGGTAGAAATCCAGATCACCCGCCTTGAAGGATTCGAACATCGCGTTGGAATCACCGAAATATTCGTAGCGGATGGTGGCAAAGTTGAACCGCCCGCGGTTCACCGGCAGATCGCGCGCCCACCAATGCGGGTTCTTCTGGTAGACGATGTAGCGCCCGGGCGAGAACGACTTCACCACATAGGGCCCCGACCCGATCGGCACCATCAGCCCCGAGGCGCCCAGATCGCGGCCCTGCCATTGGGCCTTTTCCAGCACCGGGCGCAGGCCCAGGATCAGCGGCAGTTCCCGGTCCGGCGTGTTGAAGGTGAAGCGCACCGTGCGCGGCCCCACCTGAGTGGCGCTGGCGACCTTCGCCCAGGCGCCGGCGTAAAGCGGATTCACCTTCGCCAGCGCCTTGAACGACCACAGCACATCGGCCACCGTCACCGGCTTGCCGTCCGAGAATCGGGCCTTCGGGTTGAGGGTGAATTCGACCCAGCTGCGGCTGGCATCGGTCCTCACCGATTCGGCCAGCTGCGGGTACAGGGTGAAGGGCTCGTCGAGCGAGCGGGTCATCAGCGACTGCATGGTCAGATGCGTCAGCTGGTAGGGCGCGCGCCCCTTCAGGGTGAAGGGATTGAGCGAATCGAAGCTGGACACGTCGCCCACCCGGATCGCGCCGCCCTGCGGCGCGTTCGGGTTGGCATAGGGCAGCGACACAAAATCCGGTGGTAGCGCGGGGGTGCCATACATAGCGATGCCCCGCTCCGGCCCGGATCCGATCTGAAGCCCGCCTGTTTGCGCCCCCTGCCCCGCCTGATCCGCCGCCACGGGCACGGCCCCAAGCGCCAGCGACACCGCCAGCCCGAGACCGCGCAAAACTCGGAATAATCCTGGCGTCATCAGTGAAACAGTCCGCCTGCTCTTGTTATTGTTGCGCCCAAAGTTATCGGGGCTTGTGTGGGTTTTCAAACTTTTAGCTTGGACAGCGCATCAAGAATGCGTATAAAGAACTCACTGCTCGATAGGTTTCTTGCCTGTATGAAACCTGCCTCAATGACTTGACGCCCGCCTTGTGCGGGCGTTTTTTTTACCTCGGTTCTTGGCTGCGCATCGCCGTCGGGCTCGCGCCGCAGATGCCCCGGATCCCCGCGCCACCGCAAGGGGCCGCGGCGGGTCTGGGCGAAGTTCCGCGCGGGCGCTCTGGCCTCTGGCGCCCGGCGAAACCCCTGCCTATCTTGCCCGCCGCAAACATAGGGGAGCACAGAACATGAGCCTTCAGGGCAAACGGGCGATCGTCACCGGATCGACTTCGGGCATCGGGCTGGGCGTGGCCGAGGCACTGGCCGCGGCGGGCGCCGAGGTGGTGCTGAATTCATTCACCGACACCGAGGCCGACCACGCGCTGGCGGAACGAATCGCCCACGCGCATCGAATCACTGCGCGCTACATTCCGGCCGACATGTCCGACGGCGCGGCCTGCCGCGGCCTGATCGAGGCCGCGGGCGGTTGTGACATTCTCGTGAACAATGCCGGCATCCAGCACGTCGCCCCGATCGAGGACTTCCCGGTCACGCAATGGGACCGGATCATCGCGATCAACCTGACCTCATCCTTCCACACCATCGCCGCCGCCCTGCCCGGAATGCGCGACAAGGGCTGGGGAAGGATCGTCAATATCGCGTCAGCGCACGGGCTGACGGCGTCGCCGTTCAAATCCGCCTATGTCTCGGCCAAGCATGGGATCGTCGGGCTGACCAAGACCGTGGCGTTGGAGGCCGCGGGCAAGGGCGTCACCTGCAACGCGATCTGCCCGGGCTATGTGCTGACGCCGCTGGTCGAGGCGCAGATCCCCGACCAGATGAAGACCCATGGCATGGACCGCGAGACGGTGATCCGCGAGGTGATGCTGGAACGGCAACCCTCGCGCCAGTTCGCCACGACGGATGAAATCGGCGGCACGGCGGCGTTCCTGTGTTCCGACGCGGCAGCGCAGATCACCGGCACCACGATCAGCGTGGATGGCGGCTGGACCGCGATGTAGCGCCAAGATCCTTCGCAAGGATCTTGCCAAGAGTTTTGGGAAAACTCTTGCGCGCGGGGCTCAGAGCGCCCCGCGCGTCAGCTCCGCCGCCAGGCCCCACATGACGGCCCCGATCAGCAGGTCCAGCACCTGCCAGGCCCGGCGCGATGTCATCACCGGCGCCAGCAGCCGCGCCCCGAAGCCCAGCGAGAAGAAGAACGCGAACGAGGCGGTGATCGCCCCGATTGCGAAGGCCGTCTTCGCGCCGCCCCCGTGGAACTGGGTCGAGACGGCGCCGATCAGCCCCAGCGTGTCGAGATAGACATGTGGGTTCAGCCAGGTGAAGGCAGCCCCCGCCGCCAGCGTCTTCCACAGCCCCGCGCTCTCACCCCGCAGAACCAGCGCGTAATCTCCCTTCCAGGCCGCAACCAGCCGCTGCGCGCCATAAAACGCCAGGAAGGCCGCACCGGCCAGCGACAGCAGCCGCGGCAGTGCCGGCCACAGCGCCACCACGGCGCCAAAGCCCAGCACCCCGAGCGAGATCAGTACCGCATCGGCCATTGCGCATAGCAGTACCAGCGGCAGCACATGCGCCCGCAACAGCCCCTGACGCAGCACAAAGGCGTTCTGCGCCCCGATGGCTAGGATCAGCGAGCCCCCGGTCAAGAAGCCCGTCAGCGCGGCCTTGAACATCTTAGCGCGCCGCCTTGGCGGGTGGCTTGGTCGGATCCTTCGGGTTGGGATAGACCAGCCCGGCCGAAATGATCAGCTTCGCCGCATCCTCGACCTTCATCTCCAGGATGGTCACGTCCGAGGCCGGCACATAGAGAAGAAAGCCCGACGTCGGGTTCGGCGTGGTCGGCAGGAAAACCGAAACGATTGTCTCCTCGGCGGGGATCCGGCGCGCGACCTCGCCCTTCGCATTGGTCGAGACAAACCCGATCGCCCAGATCCCGCGGCGCGGATATTCCACCAGGCAGGCCTTGTCGAAATTGGTCTCGGTCTGGGCGAAGACGGTCTCGGCGATCTGCTTGATGCCGGCATAGATCGAACGCACCACCGGCATCCGGTCCACCAGCCGCTCGCCCCAGCCCAGCAGAGACCGCCCGATCAGTCCCTTTGCCAGCCAGCCGACCAGCGTGGTGAAGACCAGGAAGACGATCACCCCCACACCCCGGATATTGACGGCGAATTTCGGCCCCAGCCAGTCGCCCAGCAAGGTACCGGGCTGCAACTGGGTCGGCACGAAGGGCAAGACCCAGCTGTCGATCCATCCGGTCACGGTCCAGATCAGATAAAGCGTCAGCCCGATCGGCAGCACCACGACCAACCCGGTCAGGAACGAATTGCGCAGGCGCCCGAACCGGTAGCGCTTGCGGGGGGCAGGGTCGTCTGTGTTGGTCATCGGCGCATCCCTTGTTGGGCCCGCCCGACTTTAGGCGGGCCGCCGGGCGGCGGCAATGGGCCCGGTGTGCACCCGGGGGGCCAGCCTTCTCCATCCGGCACAAACGCGACGCACCATGCGCGGCGCTTCCCACCATGCCCTGCGCAGGGTACAGAGTCCGCGCCCGGTCGCCCCGCCAGCCCGGCCGACAGCCCGGTTTCGTGCCGGCCCGGCGGACCCGGACCGATCCGCGCCCCACCCCATCATCGTTCCTCCAATACGCAAGCGGCGGTTCAGCCTCGCTGGGCGGCGATCTCTTTCGCGATCGCGGCCGCCAGCCGCGCGTTGTTGCGCACCAGGGCGATGTTGGCGCGCAGCGATCGTCCCTCGGTCAGCGCAAAGATCCGGCCCAGCAGGAACGGTGTCACCTCCTTGGCCGCGATCCCGCGCTCGGCCGCCTCGGCCAATGCGGCCTCGATCGCGGGCACGATCTCGGCGCGCGGGATCTCATCCCCGACCGGGACGGGATTCGCGACCAGTTGCCCCCCCGCAAGCCCCAGCGCGCCGCGCGCCAGATGCGCGGCCGCGATCTGGGCCGCGTCGTCCATGCGCAGCGGCGCGGCCAGGCCCGAGCTGCGCGACCAGAAGGCGGGGAAATCGTCCTGGCCATGGGCGATCACCGGCACGCCCCAGGTTTCCAGCACCTCCAGCGTCTTCGGCAGGTCGAGGATGGCCTTCGCGCCCGCCGCCACCACCGTCACCGGCGTCAACGCCAGCTCGCGCAGATCGGCCGAGATATCGAAAGTCCGCTCTGCCCCCCGGTGCACGCCGCCGATGCCGCCAGTGGCAAAGACCGAAATCCCCGCCAGATGCGCCGCGATCATCGTCCCCGCGACGGTCGTGGCCCCGGTGCCACCGCTTGCGATGCAGGCGGCCAGATCCGCGCGCGACAGCTTCATCACCGCCTGCGCGCGTGCCAGCCAGTCCAGTTGCCCGGGCTCCAACCCGACCTTCAGCCGCCCCTCCAGCACCGCGATGGTGGCGGGCACGGCGCCCGCGTCGCGGATATCGGCCTCGACGGCGCGGGCGGTCTCGACATTCTGGGGATAGGGCATGCCATGGGTGATGATGGTCGACTCCAGCGCAACCAGCGGCTTGCCCGAAGCCTTTGCAACGCGAACCTCTTCGGAATAGTCTGGCTGCAACATCCCTGCCCCCGGTTTCTGTCCCACACCGGCTATCGCAGGACGGGCGCCGCCGTTCAAGCGCTTGCCGCGAAAGCCACCCGCGCGCCGCGTGGAAGCCCCGGTCGGCAAATGCGCGGGAACCGTATGCGGGCGATGACGTTGATGTTGCAAGACGCATTTCATTTCAAGGGAGACCAAGATGGTCACGACGCCGACCGACTCCAAGCCCGACGCCCCCGAACTTGCCGCCGAGGTGGCGGCCCTGCGCGCCGAGATGAGCGACGTCATCTCGCGGATCGGCAAGTTGGGTCAGGACAGCGCAGCCCTGGCGCGCGAAGGTGCCAAGGCGAAACTCGCCGAAGGCGTGGCGCGCGGCTCTGACGCCGCCGACCGGGCGCGCCGCGAATGGGCGTCGCTCGAACGCCGGGTGCTGGCCCAGACGCAAGAGCATCCCTGGCAGACGCTGGGGATCGCGGCGTTCGGCGGCCTGGCGCTTGGCCTGTTGCTGCGCCGTCGGTAGCCCGATGCGCAGGATCACGGCACTGTTCGCCGGCTTCGCCCGGCAAGAGGTGGATGCCCTGCGCGGCAATCTGACCCGCGAGGCCACGTTGTGGTTGTTGCTGGTGCTTTTCGCGGTGCTGGCGGCGGGCTTTGCAGTGGCGCTTGGCGTGGTGGCGCTGGCGGATTGGCTGGGCGTGCTGGCCGCGCTGGCAATCAGCGCGGGCGTGGCGCTTTTCATCTGCCTGATCTGCTGGGCGTCCCTCGCCATATCGCGCCGCCGCGCCCGACGCGCCGCGGCCGAACGCCACGCAGCCGAATTGCGCGCGCTGAAGCTTGTGCTTCTCGAGGCGACGCCGATCTTGCGCAACGCGCCGCTCATGGCGTTCGCCGTGGCGCTGATGGCGGGGCTCAACCTGGGCCGCGGGACCAGGCACGACACCGATGACCCGCCCAAACCCGGTCCCTGATCCGCCGCGTTAGCCGACCTCGCCCGAGACGTAGTCCGCCGCCGCCTGCAACGCCCGTTCCAGTGCCCCGGCGCGCGCAAGGCCGCGATCCTCGGCGACGATATGGGCGGCCATGAAAGTATCCCCCGCCCCGGTTACCCGCCGCACCATCACCGGCGGCGGGATGCGGCACAGGATCTCTCCGTCACACGCGTCGGCGCAAAGCCTTCCGCCATCGGTGACCAGAACCCGCCGCGCGCCGCGCGCCATCAGCGCCCCGGCCGCCGCCTCGGCCCCGTCGAACCGGGTCTGGCACAAAAGCCCCGCCTCTTCGAGATTGACATAGAAGGTCGCGCGCGGGTGGCTCAGCAAGGGCAACAGGCGTTCCGCCTTGCCCGGAGAGGCGGGCGCGATGCGCAGATCGGCGCGGGCAAACAGCGGGCTTTGCGCGATCTCGGCCAGAAGCGCCTGGGTCAGGTTCCCGTCCAGCGCCACCGGCCCCGCCCAGGGCTGCTCGGCCCGGCCCAGCCGCCCGTCGCCCAGCGGCGCCAGGATCTTCGCCCCCGCGGCCTCCAGCGAATGGGCGTCGGCGATCGCGGCCACCAGCCCGGCGCCGCCCTCGATCGCCATGTAGCGGTCGGTGGGCAGATCGGTCGAGCGGTAGGCGAAATCGGTCAGCACGCCCAGCGGCTTGCACGCGGCGATCAGCGCCTCGCCCTCGGCGTCGCGGCCGATCGCGGTCAGCACCGCAGGGCGCTGCCCGAACCGCGCCAGCGTATGGGCGATGTTCATCGCCACCCCCCCGGGCAGCCGCGTGATCCGCCCCGGCACGTCCGACCCAAGCCGGAGCGTCGAGGGCGAGCGGCCGATGATGTCCCACAGGACCGAGCCGATGCACAGGATGTCGGGGCGCTGTTCCATCCGCGCCTCTTGCCCCAGGCCGCACGCCCTGGCAAGCGCCGAGACGTGAGTATTTGGACCAAGGCGAAGGGACAAGAAAGTCCCCACGCATTGGCATTTGGTGGCGTACCTCCGATATCGCCCGGTTGCTGAACCGCAATTGTCGCGCGCGGCCGGTCTTCCCACGCCATCTTCGCCAGCGACAGGCGGCCATTCGGGCTTGATCGGACTTTCTTCTTGACCTGAAGCTGCTTCGGGTCGGTATCAGAAGGCACTGAAAGGTGAGACAGCCATGAGAATCGCGGAGGCGTCCGAGCGTACCGGGTTCAGTATCTCGACGATCCGGTATTACGAGAGGTCGGGCCTCTGCCCGATCATCAAGCGCGGCGCCGATGGCAAACGCCGGCGTCGCTGCGCGCGACCGGAATGGCGCTTTCCGATGTTCGCGCCTTTGCTGCCCTCTACGCCTCGGGCGACAAGACGTGTCCAGAGCGAAAGGTGGCGCTGGTGAAACACCGGCGCAACCTCGACGCCAGGCAGGCCGAGATCGATCGACGCCGCGACATCCTCGACGGGAAGCTGAAAAGATACGAACGGATACTGGAGGATCGGAAATGAAGATCATCGTGGTTGGTGCGGCTGGCGATATCGGACAAGCCGCCTGCCGGGCGCTCGAAGCGCGGCATGAGATCATCACCGTCGGACGCTCTCGCGGAACCTATCGCGTGGATGTGGCCGACATCGAGGCGGTGAAGCAGCTGTATCGTTCGGTCGGTTCGTTCGATGCCGTGGTTTCCTGCGCGGGCGACACAACCTTCGCGCCGCTCGAGGCGCTTGACCACTAGGCTTTCATGCTGGGCCTTCGCCAGAAGGTCATGGGCCAGGTGAACCTGGTTCTCGCCGGGCTGGACATGATCTCGGACGCCGGCTCGTTCACGCTGACCAGCGGGGTACTGGACCGCGCGGGAACGAACGCGGCCACTGCGAACGGGGCCCTGGCGGGCTTCGTCAAGAGTGCCGCGATCGAAATGCCGCGCGGTCTTCGCATCAATGTGGTCAGCCCAAGGTTACTGGATGTCTCGGCGCCGCGCTACGGCGCGTTGTTCCCGGGGCACAAGCCCGTGTCGTCGGACGACGTCGGCCTCGCCTATGCCAAATGCGTGGAAGGCGCGCTGACAGGGCAGGTCGTCATCGTCGGCTAGCTGGCCGCCCCAGAGGCCCGACACCCGTTTCGGCACCACGCAGCCCGCACCTCGCCGCCCGGGCCGAAAGGACAGAGGAAACCCCTGCCCTTTCATTGTTCCCCAAATACGCCCGCGGCGGCGGGGTCAGAGCGCGGCCGCGCGGCTCATCTCATGGCGCGACGACAGCTCCTGCGCCACCAGGAAGGCCAGTTCCAGCGATTGCGAGGCGTTCAGCCGCGGGTCGCACGCGGTGTGGTAGCGCGACGACAGGTCCTCATCCGTCACCGCACGCACGCCGCCGGTGCATTCGGTCACGTCCTTGCCGGTCATCTCGAAATGCACGCCGCCCGGGATCGTGCCTTCCGCGTTGTGGATGGCGAAGAATTCGCGCACCTCGCGCAGCACGCTCTCGAACGGTCGGGTCTTGAAGCCGCTGGCGGATTTGATCGTGTTGCCATGCATCGGATCGCAGGACCAGACCACCTTGGCGCCCATCTCGCGCACCGCGCGGATCAGCCGGGGCAGATGATCGCCCACCTGGCCCGCCCCGAAGCGCGCGATCAGGGTCAGGCGCCCGGCTTCGTTTTCCGGGTTCAGCGTCTCGATCAGGCGCTTCAGATCGTCCACCTCCATCGAGGGGCCGCATTTCAGGCCGATCGGGTTCTGCACGCCGCGGCAGAATTCCACATGCGCGCCGTCGGGCTGGCGCGTGCGGTCGCCGATCCAGATCAGATGGCCCGAGCCCGCCACCGGCAGGCCGGTGGTCGAATCGACCCGGCACAGCGCCTCTTCGTATTCGAGCAGCAGCGCCTCGTGCGAGGTGTAGAAATCCACCGTCGACATCGCGCTGTTGGTGGCGCCGTTGACCCCTGCCGCGGTCATGAAATCAAGCGCGTCGCCGATGCGGTTCGACAATTCGCGGTACCGCTCGGCCTTGTCGTCCTCGGCAAAACCCAGAATCCAGGAATGCACCCGGTGGATATCGGCGAAACCGCCGGTCGAAAAGGCACGCAGCAGGTTCAGCGAGGCCGCGGCCTGGGTATAGGCCTGCAGCATCCGGTTCGGGTCGGGAACACGGGCGGTCTCGGTGAACTCGAAGCCGTTGATGATGTCGCCACGGTAGCTGGGCAGTTCAACCCCCTTCACCGTTTCGGTCGGCGCCGAACGCGGCTTGGCGAACTGACCGGCCATGCGGCCGACCTTCACCACCGGCACCTTGGCGCCATAGGTCAGCACCACCGCCATCTGCAGCAACACCTTGAACGTGTCGCGAATGTTGTCGGCCGAGAATTCCCCAAAACTTTCCGCGCAATCACCCCCTTGCAGCAGGAAGGCCCGCCCTTCGGAAACCGCGGCGAGCTTCTGCTTGAGCTTGCGCGCCTCGCCCGCGAAGACCAGCGGCGGCATCCGCGAAAGCGTTGCCTCGACCCCGCGCACGGCTTCGGCGTCGGGATAGTCGGGCATCTGCACCCGCGGCTTCTTGCGCCAGTCGGATTTGGTCCAGCCCTTGGTCATCGTCTTCTCCAGTCTCGGGTCCAGTCTCGGGTCGGGTCTCGGCGTGCGTCGGGTCTCGGTCGCGGCGCCGCGTAGCCCGCCGGTCGGGGCCGGGTTATACGCGACAGCCGCGCCCATGCAAAGCGCAAAGCCCGAACAAAGGATTTTATGACCGCGCGGCCAGTGCAGCATCGTGCCGAACCGGCGCGAAACGGCATCCCCCGCGCCCGCTCCGGAGTTCAGGCCGACAGCAGCGCCTCGATCCGCGCTGGCACGAATTCCGATTTCTGCACCACAGTGATCCCCGCAAGCCGCGCCTTGGCAGACATGAAGGGAGAAGGCGCATCCAGCGAGTCGGCGACGACCAGCGGCACCGAGGCCGCGCAGCACCGTATAACCCGCGCCATGATACGCTGGTCGAGAAGGCTGTTTCCAACGATCAAGATCGCCCCCGGATCCGAAGGATCGCCCGAACTTGCCGACATATGCCCTACCCCGATGCGTGCGACCGCCCTGCGGCGATCCGTGGGCGACTTCCCCGCCAACGATGTCATGCCAATCTTAAGCAGGGCTTTACACAGCCGCCTCGGGACACCGCGCCCGGGCCGGCGGCGGCGTCTCGGTCTGCATTAACGAAATCTTGACCACCTGCTCCGAGAATGCCGGTTGCGGCCTCTCCCGGGGAGAGCCGCCGCCTGTCCGCCAAAGCACCGCCAGGGAGACCCAGGAAAATGACCACCTCCGCGCGTCAGACCGGATCGCTGAATGATGATCTGGTATCCGGCCAGGCCCTGAACGTCCTAATCCTTGACGATATGGAAACCGACCGATCGCGCATCCGTCGGCTGGTGCGTAAGGCCGGCCTGACCTGCACCTTCTACGAGGCCGAGGATCTCACCTCGCTGCGAGAACAGATCGGCCGGGCCGAGATGCATCTTGTCTTCATCGATTACAACCTGGCGATCGAAACGGGCCTCGATGCGCTCAAGATCCTGGCCGCGCACGAGTACCAGGCCGAAGCCCTGCCGATCATGGTCACCAGCGTCGATCGATGCGATGTCGCGGTCGAGGCGATGCGACGGGGCTGCGCCGACTACCTGATCAAAGAGCAGCTTTCGGTCGATGCGGTGCGCAAGTCGATCAGTTCGGCCTTCGAGCGCAAGATCCTGATCTCGGCGGTGGCCGAGGCGCAATCCTCGCGCCAGGAGGTGCGCACCGCCATACGCCGCTTTGCCGCGACCTGCGGCCCCGAGATTCGAGAGGTCCTGTCCACCACCCTGCGGCGTGCCCGCGCGATGCGCCAGGACGGAAGCCTGAACCCCGCGCTCGCAGACAGCCTTCTGACGCTGGAGGAAAACTGCCAGGACATCTATGGCTTCCTGACCAGCGTCGCCGATCTTCTGGACGATATAGGCGGCGCCCGGATGCCGACGGCGCCCCAGACCGGCGTTCTGTGAGGGCGGCATGATGTGGAACGATCTATGCTCGCCGGGGTGCGCATGACGGTGGGAGAGTCGCTTAATGTCCTGCTGGTCGAGGACGACCTTGGCGATGCAAAGGCGCTCATCCGGGCCATGCGCAGGGCGCAGATCGCCGAGCGCACCGTACATGCCAAGGACGGACTCGAGGCGCTGAGCCTGATGCGCGATGCCTCCGCGCTCTGCCTAGAACGCTATGTCATCTTGCTGGATCTGAACATGCCGCGCATGAACGGGATCGAGTTCCTGAGGGCCTTGCGGCAGGATGCCGCGCTGCGGCGCGCGGTGGTCTTCGTGCTGACCACGTCGGACGATGCCGGCGACGTCTCGGCGGCGCATGACATGAACGTCGCGGGCTACTTCCTGAAAGGTCGCGTGGGTCGCAATTTCGAGGCCCTGGTGGACACGCTCAGCCGGTACTGGGAGCTGACGGAGTTGCCGAACATGCATGCCGGCGACCGGAGCCGCCTGCAATGATTTCCGCGCCCGCGCCGATCTTCGTGCTGCTGATCGACGACGATGTGGGCGACCTGAAACTGGTGCGCCGGTTGATCGGCTCATGCATGGCGGATGCCCGCGTGATCGAGGCCGCCTCCGTCGATGACGCCTTGCGGCGTGACGACACAAACCCGGACGCCATCTTCCTCGATCATCTGATGCCGGGCCGCACCGGGCTCGACTGTATCGAGGAGCTGCGCGTGCGCTGGCCCTGGGCGGCGATCTTCATCATGACCGGCCAGGGTGACGAGGTGCTGGCCAAATCCGCGATTCAGGCGGGAGCAACCGATTACATCCCCAAGAACGCGCTCAGCCACAACGCGGTGGCCCGGATGCTGAGCAACGGCGTGAGAGCCGCGCGTGAACGGTGGAGACTGGAGGAACAGCGCCGGGATCTGACCCTGTTTTCAGAGGTTCTGGTGCATGATTTCAAGGCGCCGATCCGCGCGGCGGGGTTTCTCAGCGATCAGATATCAGAGGATTTCGACACCGGCGACGAGCAGGAAGCGCGCGAGGGGTTGCGCATGCTGGGCAAGGCGGCGCGTCAGATGATGGACACCGTCACCAGCCTAGAACAGCATATCCGCCTGGACCGCGAGGTCACCTACGTTCCGGTAGCGGTGGCCGAGATCCTGGACCGCGCCCTGACCGCGATGGACGGCGAGATCCGGTGCAGCGGCGCCCTGATCGACATCTGCGTCGACCCGCAGATCCCCGAGGTGACGTGCAACGCGCCGCAGATCGCGCAGGTGCTGCAAAACCTCATCGCCAACGCCATCAAGTATTGCGACAAGCCCAACCCCAAAATCCGGATCAGCATCTCCTGTCAGGAAGGCGCGTCGGCCCTGTTCGAACTGCGCGACAACGGCATCGGCATCGGCGCCGAGTTCCGCGAGCGCGTCTTCGAGCCGTTCAAGCGTCTGCCCGGCGGCGGCGAGGTGCAGGGCACCGGCCTGGGTCTGGCGACGTGCAAGAAATTCGTGGTGCGTCACGGTGGGCGGATCTGGTGTGACGCGGCAGCAGGCGGGGGAACCGTGTTTCGTTTCACCCTTCCCTGAAAGCGGCCGGCGCCACCGGGCGCGGCGCGCAGAACCGCGGCGGGACTTTCCCACGCAGCGCCACAGGCGCCCGATGCCCAGAGCCAGGGCGGAGATGCCCTGCCCCGGCCCGTGGCTTGTGTCAGCGACGCCCGCCATGGGGGCCCGCCGCTGCCGGATGGATCCCCGTGGGCCGTGCCGGACGATCAAGCCGCGCGACGGCGCGAAGGACCACGCCCCCCGCGGTCGGCTGCGGGCGCGCCGGGACCGATCCGGTCCGGCGCCCTCAGGTTCCGCGCGACCGGCCGGCGCGTCGGGCGCCACCACCACGCCCGACGGCGGCGCGCGGACGGCTGAGCGGCCGCGCCATGCCCCACCGGGCCATCGCGCGGGCCCGCGCGGCGGGCTTCGTCCGCTTTCGGCAACGGTCACGCGCCTGCCGGATCCGCGCAATCGCCGCGGCGATCGGGCCTCATGCCGCCTGTCCTTCCCGCGCAGCATCATTGCCCCCCTTGGGCCAGGTAAACGCGAACCGCGTTCCGCGCGTGCCGTCGGAAAGGATTTCCAGCCGCCCGCCGGCGAACTCGACGTATTTCTTGACCATGGCCAAGCCCATGCCGCTGCCCTCGACCTCGTCGCGCGGACGCAGCGTGTGGAACATCCGCAGCACGCGTTCATGAAATTCCGGCGCGATCCCGGGGCCGTCGTCGGCCACCTCGAAGCGCAACTGATCGCCCAGATCCTCGACCGAAAGACACACGGTGCCGGTCGGCTTGTCATGATGCTTGAAGGCATTCGACACCAGGTTCAGAAGCACGTTGCGCAGCGGCATGTTCGGCAGGCGGAGCGCGGCGAAATCGCCCCGCGTCTCCAGCCGGAAGCCTTCGGGCAGATTGGTCAGGCCACGCAGATCCTCGACCAATTCCACCCCGGTGACCATCCGGCTGACCTCGGGCACCCGACCGACCCGCGAATAGGCCAGCAGATCGTCCAGAAGCTTTTCCATCCTGCGGACCCGCCCACGAAGCAGGTCCATGCTTTCGCGGGTGTCATCCGTCAGATGCTGCGCCAGATCCTCCTCAAGCCAGAGAGAGGCATTGTCGATCACCCGCAGCGGTGCCTTCAGGTCATGCGAGGCGACATAGGCGAAATCGTCGAGATCGGCGTTGGATCGCTCCAGCTCGGCCAGCGCGGCAAGCAACCTGGCCTCGGCCGCCTTGCGCGCCGAGATGTCGCGGATCATGCCGATATAAAGCCGCCGTCCCGATGATGTCTCGGCCAGGCTCAGCGATATTTCGAGCGGGAATTCCGTACCGTCGCGGTGCAGGCCGTTCACCTCGCGCAGAACCATTTCGCCGTCGTCCGCCTCGCCGGATTGCGCCTGCGCGAAACGCTCCAGGTGGCGGCCGCGGTCGCGCGCGGGCAACAGGGTCTCGACGTTGCAGCCGACGATCTCGTGCGCGGCATAGCCGAACATCCGCGCCGTGGCAGGGTTCGCGTCCAGTATGACGGCGTCTTCGCCGATGGTCAGGATGCCGTCCGGCGCGCCGTCGAGCACCGCGTGCAGCTGTGCATTGGCGTCGGCCAGCGCCCCCGCCGTGACGCGCGAGCGTTCGACCGCATGTTCCAGTTCTCCGAACTCGTCCTCGGCGCCGATCACGACAGGACGCGACAGATCTCCCGCCGCCATCTGCCGCTTGTGGGCCACCAGCTTCTCGATCCGGGCGAACAGCTTGCGTTCGACCAGCACCCAAAGCAGCACGAGGCAGCCCAGCCAGAACACCAGCCCCGAAGCCAGATCGAAGAAGCGCAACTGCGCCACGGTCACCCGGTTTTTCTCGGCCATGCGGCGAAAGGCGGTCGCGGCCTCGGCGGCCGAGGTCTCGGACCAGGCGCTCAGGTCGTCGACAGTCCGCTTGGTCTCGGCGGCGACTGCGCCGCGCGCTTCACCTGCCCGCTGCAGCGCCCGGATGCGTGCGAATGCATGGCCGGGACCCAAGATAGCACGCCGGAACTGGGCGATCTGGCTCGCGAATGCGTGGCGCTCCTGTCCTTCCGGCAACCGGCTGAGATGCGCGGTCAGGCTTTCGAGCTGGCGCACGATGCGCGGCTTCATCGCAAGTGCGGCCTCGGGGCTAAGCTGCGCCAGGTTCCAGGTGTGGATGATCAGGACCGACAGATCGGATTCGATCCCCGTCAGCGCCACCAGCCGGCGTGCCAACTGGCTGCGGTCTTCCCTGCGTCCCGACAGCGGCCGGGTATCGGCAAGCCTTTGGACGGCACGCGGAAGATCCGCGCCGAGGGTTGCCGACAGGTCCTCAAGGCGTCTGGCTTCGATCCCGATGGTCGCGTCCACGGCGGCGCGTTCTGCCACGATCTGGCGTTGCAGCGCGACCAGCCGGCCGAACATCTGTGAAAGATTTCCGCCATGTTCGGAACGCGGCAGCGTGCCTGTGGCCAGAAACCTGTTCAGGCCCTGCTCCAGTTTGGCGACCTGATCGAGAGAGGTGCTCTTGGGTAGCTGCGACAACGCGTCGTGCAGCCCGGCCACGACCCCCGGAACCACCTGGATGCGGTCGACCAGGGGAGAGATCTGCGCCGAAAGCTCGGCCGCGCGGCTTTCGGTCTGCGACAGCAGGGCCCATTTTCCCGCCAGTGCGCCGATGCTTGCAACCAAGCAAAGGGCGATGGTGGCGCGCATCCTTCCCAGCAAAGAGCTTCGCATCAAGTTCAGGCCCGTTTCGATCCTGTCTTCTCCGGGCTTAGGCGCAAAGTCTTAACCGATTCTTTGTTTCTTGCCGCGATAAGGGTTTTTTTACCACCTAGGCACGCAGGTGAATCATGCCCACACGGCGCAACGTTTTGCTAACGGCAGCGGCATGGATGGCCGGCGCCCCGGCCCTGAAGGCCCAGGCGCCGCTTGTGACGGCCTGCGAACGCCTGGGGCGGCCGTTGCGCATTCTGGTTCCGGACGGATCGCAAGCCAATGTCGCGCCGGTGATCGCCGGGTTCGAGCAAAGCCATGGCTGCCGCTCCGAGATGATCGTCGTCGATTTGGACGATATCAACGCCACGTTGACGCTGGAATCGATCTTTCCGGAACTGGGCGTCGACGTCGCCCTGCCCGCGACCTTCGGGATCCCCGACCTGGCCGATTCCGGCGCGATCCGCCCGCTGGCGGGCCTCGGCCCGCACCCTGACAACGCGGCGTATCGCAAGGGTGAACTCTACCGCGCGGGCGACGAATTCGACGGCCAGCGCTGGGGTTTTCAGACCGACGGCGATGTCTATCTGATGTTCTACCAGCGCGACATGCTCGAGGATCCGGACGAACAGGCACGCTATGCCGATCAGACCGGCACGCCGCTGTCGATCCCGCAGACCTGGGAAGAGCTGGATCGTCAGATGGCCTTCTTCCATCGCCCTGATCAGGGCCGTTTCGGCGGCTGTCTCTATCGCACGGCGACCTATGTGGCCTGGGAATGGTGGACGCGCTTTCACGCGGCCGGAGGACTGCCATTCGATGCGGAGTTCCATCCCAGGCTGGCCTCGGCCCCGGGAGAGGCGGCGCTGGAGACGATGATTGCCGCCAACGCCCATCTGACGGGTACCCAGCTGGGCCTGTTCGACAACTGGGCGCGCTACAACGCTGGCGATATCTATGCCAACATCGGCTGGGGCGGTACGCAAAAAGCCCTGAACATGCCCGGGGCGAGGCTGCGCGGGCGGGTTGCCAACGGCCCGCTGCCCGGCGCCATGGTGGACGGAAAGCCGTTGTCCCTGGCTTATTTCAACTGGGGCTGGTCCTATGTGGTCGCCCGGCATTGCCCTGAACCCGCTCTTGCCTACAACTTCTGCAAATTCGCGGTGGGCGCCAAGCATTCCAGCGACGCGGTCGCCGCCGCCGCGGGCTATTTCGATCCTTTCCGCAAGGAACATTACAGCGACCCCCGGATCATCGATGTCTACGGCCGTTCCTTTCTGCGCGAACACCGCCGCGCCATGGCCGCGCCGATCCCCGACCTCTATGTCGTGCGGCGCAGCGAATATTTCGACGTGCTGACATTCTGGCTGCTGCGCGCCCTATCGGGCGCGATTCGGCCCGAAGTCGCGCTGAAGAACATCGAAAACGCTTGGGAATCGACGACCGAACAGGTCGGGCGGACGCGGCAGGCAGCGCGGTGGAAGGCGCTCTACGCGGCCTATCCTGATCGCCTGCGTCCTCTTTGGGAAGCCGACAGGGGCTGACCCCCGGCCCTGATTCACCACTGGACGGTGCTCGCGATTCCTGCTTCCCTATGCCGGAAACGACATCAACAGGTCGCGTAATGCCCGATCGCACGGTCTCTGCCGCCCGCCCGTCCCGCCCCGAGGGCGGCGGCTCTGTACGGCGGTTCGTCTTCCTACTGCTCGACAACTTCACCATGCTCAGCTTCGCCGGCGCGGTGGAGCCGCTGCGCATCGCCAACCGCATGGCCGGGCGCGAGATCTATTCCTGGGTCCTGTCCGGCGAAAGCGGCGATTTCGCCACCAGTTCCAACGGCGCTTCGTTCAAGCTGGATATCGGGCTGGAGGAAGTCCGGCGCGACGACGTGGTGATGATCTGCGGCGGGATCGACGTGCAGAAGGCCACCTCGAAGGCGGTGATCAACTGGCTGCGGCGCGAGGCCCGGCGCGGGGTCATCGTGGGCGGGCTTTGCACCGGCGCCTATACGATGGCGCGCGCGGGCCTTCTGGACGGCAAGCGCGCCACCATCCACTGGGAAAATCAGGACGGCTTTCTCGAGGAATTCGACGAGGTGAACCTGACCAAGTCGGTTTTCGTGGTGGACGGCACGCGCATGTCCACCGCCGGCGGCACGGCCTCGATCGACCTGATGCTGCAGATCATCGCCGACGACCACGGCCCCGATCTGGCGAATGCGGTGGCCGACCAGCTGATCTATTCTGCGATTCGCACCGACCAGGACACCCAGCGGCTGTCGATCCCCACCCGGATCGGCGTGCGCCACCCAAAGCTTGCCGGGGTGATCCAGCGGATGGAGGCGGCGATCGAAGATCCGATCAGCCCCGCCGATCTGGCGCGCGAGGTCGGCATGTCCACCCGACAGCTGGAGCGGCTGTTCCGCCGCTACCTGAGCCGCAGCCCAAAGCGCTACTACATGGAACTGCGCCTGCAGAAGGCGCGCAACCTTCTGATGCAGACCGACATGAGCGTGATCAACGTCGCCCTGGCCTGCGGCTTCGCCTCGCCGTCGCATTTCTCGAAATGCTATCGCGCCCACTACAATACCACACCGTATCGTGAACGCGGATCGCATGGCGCCCGCCTGTCGATTTAGGCCCGGACACCGAATTTCCGCCTTTGAACACAGGCTTGTGGGGCGAACCTGAACAAGCACGTTCGGTTCCATTCACATCTGTTATGGCATCCATCCGGACATCTTCCCTTTTCACGTTCAGCGCTCTAGGGTTGCCGCGGATTACGATCCAACATGGGAGATCATAACATGAAAAAACTGCTTCTCGCCTCGGCGGCGATGGCGCTTTGCGCATCAGGTGCAATGGCGAAAGAGGTGAAGATCGGGATCGTGCTGGGCTTTACCGGCCCGCTCGAATCGACCGCACCGCCCATGGCGGACGCCGCTAAGATGGCGATCGCCGAAGTCGACAAATCCGGGGAATTCTTCAACGGCGAAAAGATCGTCGGCGTGAAGGGCGATTCGACCTGCATCGATTCGACCGCCGCCGTCGCGACCGCCGAACGCCTGGTCACCGCCGATCACATCAGCGGCATCATGGGCGCGATGTGCTCGGGTGCGACCGGCTCGATCCTGCAAAACGTCGCCCGCCCGAACGGCGTGGTGATGATCTCGCCCTCGGCCACCTCGCCGGCGCTGTCGACCGCGCCCGATGACGGGCTGTTCTTCCGCACCGCGCCGTCGGATGCCCGCCAGGGCCAGATCATCGCCAAGGTGCTGCTGGGCGACGGCATCAAGACCGCGGCCCTGACCTATACCAACAACGACTACGGCAAGGGCCTGGCCGACAGCTTCAAGAAAGCCTACGAGGCCGCCGGCGGCAAGGTCACCATCTCGGTCCCGCATGAGGACGGCAAGGCCGATTACTCGGCCGAGGTCGGCTCGCTCGCCGCGGCCGGCGGCGACATCCTGGTCGACGCGGGCTATGCCGACCAGGGCGGCAAGGGCATCGTCCAGGCGGCGCTCGACACCGGCGCGTTCAACAAGTTCTACTTCCCCGACGGGATGTACGGCCCGACCCTGCCGAAAGCCTTCGGCAAGGCGCTGGACAAGTCGATCGGCGACGTTCCCGGCACCGACAGCCCGGGCGCCAAGGACTTCTTCGACATGGCCAAGAAGGCCGGCTTCGACGGCACTTCGTCCTTCGCGGCGGAAAGCTACGACGCCGCGGCGCTGATCATGCTGGCGATGCAGGCGGCGAAGTCGACCGACTCGAACGTCTACAAGACCAAGGTGATGGACGTCGCCAACGCGCCGGGCGTGAAGATCTACCCGGGCCAGTTGGGCAAGGCGATGAAGCTGCTGAAGGAAGGCAAGGACATCGACTACGTCGGCGCCTCGGCGGTGGAACTGGTCGGCCCGGGCGAAGCGCAGGGCAACTACCGCATCTACGGCTTCAAGAACGGCAAGCGGTACACGATCAAGTACATGTAATGATGTGCGTTTGAACATGCGGCGGCCCGGGGATCTCCCTCGGGCCGTTGTCATAAGCGAACTGCCAACCAAAGGCGCCCCTGCCCCGCTTTGCCTGACGACGCGCGGCAAGCTGGATCAACAGGGGCCACAGGGGAGACGAGAATGATCGTCGTAGAGGATCTTCACAAACATTTCGGGGGTTTCCACGCGGTCGACGGCGCGTCGTTGCGGATCGAGACCGGATCTATCACCGGGTTGATCGGGCCGAACGGGGCCGGCAAGACCACGTTGTTCAACGTAATCGCGGGACGCCTGCCGCCGACACACGGCCGGGTGATGATGGACGGTGAGGACATCACCGGCCTGCCGCCGCATGAATTGTTCCACAAGGGGTTGTTGCGCACCTTCCAGATCGCGCATGAATTCAGCTCGATGACGGTGCGCGAGAACCTGATGATGGTGCCCGCGTCCCAGTACGGCGAAACGCTGTGGAACGCCTGGTTCCGCCGCAAGCAGATCGCGGCGGAAGAGCGCGCGCTGGCGAAAAAGGCCGATGAGGTGCTGGAATTCCTCACCATCAGCCATATCGCGGACGAGAAGGCCGGCAACATCTCGGGCGGTCAGAAGAAGCTGCTGGAACTGGGCCGCACGATGATGGTGGACGCCAAGATCGTGTTCCTCGACGAGGTGGGCGCCGGCGTGAACCGGACGCTTCTGAACACCATCGGCGACGCCATTGTGCGGCTGAACAAGGAACGCGGCTACACCTTCTGCGTCATCGAGCATGACATGGATTTCATCGGACGGCTTTGCGATCCGGTGATCGTGATGGCCGAGGGCCGTGTGCTGGCCGAGGGATCGGCCGATCACATCATGGAAAACGAGGCGGTGATCGAGGCCTATCTTGGCACCGGGTTGAAAAACAAGGCGAAAGCGGAGGCCGGGGCGTGAGCCCGCGGGCCCCGGGCCATTCGGCCGGGGCCCTGTCCATGCGTGCGGCTGGCGGGGCCCTGCCCCGGAGCGCGTGCGTTGGACGGCATTATTCGCAAACCATTTCAGAGGGATAGGAAACATGCCATTCCTGATCGGAGAGGCGATGACCGGCGGCTATGGGGCCGCGGACATCCTGCACGACTGCACCATTGCGGTCGAGAAGGGTGAAATCGCCGTGATCGTGGGCCCCAACGGGGCCGGCAAATCGACCGCCATGAAGGCGGTCTTCGGGATGCTCAAGCTGCGCAAGGGCCGCGTCGTGCTGGACGGCACCGACATCACCGACCTCAGCCCCCAGGACCGGGTGGCCAAGGGCATGGCCTTCGTGCCGCAGACCCAGAACATCTTCACCTCTATGACGGTCGAGGAGAACTTGGAGATGGGCGCCTTCCTGCGCCGCGACGACATTCGCACCACGATGGAGCAGGTCTATCACCTGTTCCCGATCCTGCGCGACAAGCGTCGCCAGGCGGCGGGGGAATTGTCGGGCGGCCAGCGTCAGCAGGTCGCCGTGGGCCGCGCGCTGATGACCCAGCCGAAGCTTTTGATGCTGGACGAGCCCACCGCCGGCGTCTCGCCCATCGTGATGGACGAATTGTTCGACCGGATCATCGAGGTGGCGCGCACCGGCATCTCGATCCTGATGGTCGAACAGAACGCCCGTCAGGCACTGGAGATCGCCGACAAGGGCTATGTGCTGGTCCAGGGCGCCAACCGCTACACCGACACCGGAGAGGCGCTGCTGGCCGATCCGGAAGTGCGCAAGACTTTCCTGGGGGGCTGAGATGCACGATTTCCTGAACGGTCTGGTGGTTCTTCTGAACTACGTCATCATTCCCGCCACGGCCTACGGATCGCAGCTTGCGCTTGGCGCGCTGGGGGTCACGCTGGTCTACGGCATCTTGCGGTTTTCCAACTTCGCCCATGGCGACACGATGGCCTTCGGCACGATGGTCACGATCCTGTTCACCTGGCTTTTCCAAAGCTGGGGGATCAGCTTCGGGCCGCTGCCGACCGCGCTTCTGGCGATGCCGCTGGGGATCATCGTCACCGCGCTGTTCCTTCTGGGCACCGATCGCGTGGTCTATCGCTTCTATCGAAAGCAGAAGGCCGCGCCGGTGATCCTGGTGATCGTCTCGATGGGGGTGATGTTCATCATGAACGGGCTGGTGCGTTTCATCATCGGCACCGGTGAGCAGAATTTCAACGACGGCACCCGCGTCATCATCAACCCCTTCGCCTTCAAGGACGCGACCGGCCTTGATCAGGGGCTGGCATTGCGCACGACGCAGGTGATCACCGTGGTCACGGCGGTGATCGTGGTGGCGGCGCTGTTCTGGTTTCTCAACCGCACGCGGTCGGGCAAATCGATGCGGGCGTTTTCCGACAACGAGGATCTGGCGCTTCTGTCGGGGATCAACCCCGAACGCGTGGTCACCATCACCTGGATCCTGGTGGCGATCCTGACCACCGTGGCCGGGGTGCTTTACGGGCTGGACAAGTCGTTCAAGCCGTTCACCTATTTCCAGCTTCTGCTGCCGATCTTCGCCTCGGCCGTGGTGGGGGGGCTGGGCAACCCGCTGGGCGCCATCGGCGGCGGCTTCCTGGTCGCCTATTCCGAGGTCGCGGTGACCTATGCCTTCAAGCTGGTGCTGAAATACTGGCTGCCGGCCGGGCTCGAACCCTCGGGGCTCGTGCAGTTGATGGGGACGGATTACAAATATGCCGTCTCCTTCGCGATCCTGATCATCGTGCTCCTGTTCAAACCGACAGGGCTGTTCAAGGGGAAATCGGTATGAGCGGTTCCATGAAGAACTTTTCCCTCTTCGCCGGCGTGACGATCCTGTTCATCATTGCGGGCTTCCTGCAAAGCTGGAACGTGGCGTTGGACATGCTGGTGGTCGGGCTGGTCTCGGCCGTCACCGCGCTAGGTGTGAACATGCAGTGGGGCTATGCCGGCCTGTTCAACGTCGGCGTCATGGGCTTCACCGCGCTGGGCGGGCTGGCCATGGTGCTGATCGCCACGCCGCTCAGACCCTCGGCCTGGGCGTCGGGCGGCTGGCTGATCCCGATCGGCCTGGCGATCGGCGCGGCGGCGATCGCGCTGGCCATCCTGGTGTGGAACAAGATGCCCAAGGGGCGCGCCCGCGGCCTGACGATGATCGCCGTTCTGGTGGTGGGCTTCATCGCCTATCGCGCGGTCTTCGATCCGGCGGTCAGCGCGGTCGAGGCAATCAACCCGGCCTCGGCGGGCAATATCGGCGGGCTGGGCCTGGCCAGGCTGCTGCAGCATCTGGGGCTGAGCCAGGAAACCGCGCTGGAGCTGTCGGTCTGGGTGGCCTGGCCGGTGGGCGGCGTGATCGCCGCCGGCGCAGCCTGGCTGGTGGCCAAGACGGCGCTGGGCCTGCGTTCGGATTATCTGGCGATCGCCACGCTGGGCATCGCCGAGATCATCATCACGGTGCTCAAGAACGAGGATTGGCTGGATCGCGGCGTGAAGAACGTGATCGGCCTGCCGCGCCCCTGGCCGGTCCCGCTGGAGGTGAACCTGCAGCAAAGCCACGCCTTCCTGGCCTTCTGCCAAAGCTGGGGCCTGAACCCGGTGACGTTTTCGTCGATCACGGTGAAGCTGGGCTATGTGGCGATCTTCCTGGCGATCCTGGCGCTGGTGCTGACGCTGGCGGAACTGGCGCTGAAATCGCCCTGGGGGCGGATGATGCGCGCGATCCGCGACAACGAGGACGCCTCGGAAGCCATGGGCAAGGACGTCAAGCGCCGTCACCTGCAGGTCTTCGTGCTGGGGTCGGCGGTGATCGGCATCGCCGGCGCGATGATGACCACCTATTCGGGCCAGTTCGTGCCCACCACCTTCCAGCCGCTGCGCTGGACCTTCCTGATCTGGGTGATGGTGATCGTCGGCGGCTCGGGCAACAACTGGGGCGCGGTGCTGGGCGGCCTTCTGATCTGGTTCCTGTGGGTCGAGGTCGAACCCCTGGGCGACATGCTGATGCATCTGATCACCGATCCGATGCCTGCGGCCTGGCCGCTGAAGGCGCATTTGCTGAACTCGACCCAGCATATGCGCCTGATGACCATGGGCCTGATCTTGCTTCTGGTGCTGCGGTTCAGCCCAAGGGGCCTGATCCCCGAGAAGTGACGCAGCCGCAAGGCGCAACCTGCAAGGGGGCGGGCCGTCGGGCCCGCCCTTTTGCCATCCGCGCGCCGCGAAACCCGCCCGCCGTGATTGCGAAGGCCGACAGATCCGCCGAAATGGCGCCGGCTGGCGCGGGCCCTAGCGCGCCAGCACCAGTTCGGCCCGCAGCCCCCCCATGGCGCTGTCGCCCAGCAGCAGCCGGCCACCATGGCTATGGGCGGTATCGGCGGCGATCGACAGCCCCAGCCCGACGCCGCCGCCGCGGTTCGGATCGCGCGCCGCGTCAAGCCGGGTAAACGGGCGCAGGGCCTCTTCGCGCCGCGCCTCGGGGATGCCGGGGCCATCGTCCTCGACCACGATGCGCAACAGGTTCGGCGCCAGCAGCACCCGCACCTCGGCGCGATGCGCGTAGCGCGCCGCATTGCCCAGCAGGTTCTCGACCGCACGGGTCACCGCCTGGGGGCGCAGCTTGGCGCGGGGCGCCTCGCCATCGGAAATCTCGACGGGTCTAAGCGTCACCTTCTGGCCGCCGCGGCGGGCGTTCTCGACCACCTGGGCCACCAGTTCGGCGGCATCGACCTCGCTGACCTCTTCCATCGCGTCGCCGCGGGCGAAGGACAGGAAGGCGTCGAGCAGCCGTTCCATATGCTCTACGTCGCGCAGCAACGCCTGGGCTTCGTCATCATCCTCCATCATCGACAGGCTCAGCTTCATCCGCGTCAACGGCGTGCGCAGATCGTGGCTGACGCCGGACAGCATCAGGGTGCGCTGCTCTATCTGGCGCTCGATCCGGGCGCGCATGTCGAGGAACGCGCGCCCCGCCGCCCGCACCTCGACCGCGCCGCGCGGCCGGTAGGGCACGGTGCGGCCCTTGCCGAATTCCTCGGCCGCAGAGGCCAGCCGGGTAATCGGACGCAGCTGATTGCGCAGGAACAGATAGGCGATCAGCGTCATCAGCGCCGAGGTGAAAACCACCAGGACCAGCAATTGATGCGGATTCGACGCCGACACCCGGTCGCGCGAGAAGACAACCCGCATCGGGCCCCATCTGGTGCCCACCAGCATCCGCACCTGCCGCGCATTACTGTAAAGATCGACGCCCCTGACATCGGGCAGGCTGTTGTGCAGCGAGGTGATGACCTGGCGGCCGGACAGATCGTAGAAGACCCGCGCGTCGCCCTTGGGGCCTGGGGCCAGCAGGTCGGTCCTCATGCGCAGCGCCCGCCCCAGGCCGGCGGCCACGCGCTGCGCGGCGGCGGCGCTGGGCGCGGCATTGACCTCGCGCGTCAGATAGGCCACCTCGATGGCGATATTGCCGGTCATCTGCCGGGTGACGCCCTCGAAATAGCGTTGGATGATGACCACCGCGACGACCAGCTGGATGACGATCACCGGCAGAATCAGGATCAGCGCCGCCCTGCCCTGCAGGCCGCGCGGCAGGATACGTTTTAAAAGCCGCGGTTTCATGGCCGAACCCTAGCCGCCCGCCGCGCCATTAGAAAGGACGCAAAGCGATGCCCCCGCCCTTCGATCCGGCCGGCTTCAATCCTGTCCCCGGCAGGTCCGAGACGCTTTCCCCGGGGCTACGCAGGGTGCTGGCGCCGAACCCCTCTGCGATGACCTTCCGCGGCACCAACACCTACCTGGTCGGGACCGGCGCCGTCGCGGTGATAGATCCCGGCCCCGCCCTGCCCGACCATCTGGACGCGATCCTTGCCGCCCTCGCCCCGGACGAGCGGATCAGCCATGTCTTCGTTACCCATTCCCATGTCGATCATTCGCCGCTGGCGCGCGAACTGGCGCGGGTTACCGGCGCCCCGGTGCTGGCCTTCGGTGACAGCCGGTCGGGCATGCGCCCGCGGATGCGCCAGCTTGCGGCCCAGGGCGTGGCCGGCGGCGGCGAGGGGGTGGATGCAGATTTCGCCCCCGACGTGACACTGGCCGACGGCGCGGTGATCGAGGGCGGCGACTGGGCCTTGCGCGCCCTGTGGACGCCGGGGCATCTGGGCAACCACCTGTGTTTTGCCTGGGGCGACGAGGTGTTCAGCGGAGATCTGGCGATGGGCTGGGCCAGTTCGCTGATCTCGCCGCCCGAGGGCGATCTGGGCGCCTACATGGCCTCGCTGGCGCGGCTGCGCGGCCTGGGCGCGCGCCGGCTGCACCCGGGCCACGGCGCACCGGTCGAAGACCCCGCGGCGCGGCTTGAGGACCTGATCTCGCACCGCAGATCCCGCGAGGCCGAGATCATCCGCGCACTGCGCCTGGGGCCTGCGACGATCGAGGCATTGACGCGCACGATCTACACCGATGTGGCGCCACAACTTCTGCCCGCCGCATCCCGCAACGTCTTGTCGCATATCATTGATCTGATGGATAAAAACAGTGTGGTGGCAGAGGGTTCGGCTTTGCTCACCTCACGTTTCCATCTTGCGGCGGCGGACCCTGGCGCCAGCTGAACGATTTTCGCAAAAAGCCTCTGGACGCCCCTGAACCACCTTGCTATATCGCCCCCGTGTTCCGGCGTAGCTCAGCGGTAGAGCAGTTGACTGTTAATCAATTGGTCGTAGGTTCGATCCCTACCGCCGGAGCCAAAATTCCCCGATAGGCCTTGTTTTCAAGGGTTTCGGCGACCTCCGCGTCGTCGCGAGGCATCTTGGCGCGTGCACGTGCACAAACTGGTGCACGAACCGGTGCACGCCCAGGTGCACAAAGCTCCGACTCCGCCGCGCCCTGATGCTTTCGGAGGTGCCGCGGAATGGCCGGAGTCGCACATGTTCCCTATCTCGAGAGACGCCCGTCGGGCTTCTTCTACCGGCGCCGGATCCCGGCCCCGAAGGGTGATTTGAACTCATTCACAGGCATGCCCTGTGCCTCTCGCTGCGGACGCATGTCCTCTCCGACGCGAAGATCCTCGCCCGCCGCCTGACGGCGCTCAGCGACCAGGTCTTCGCCGCATTGTCGGAGAAGGTCATGCCCATCGCGCGCCAGGATGCCGAAACGCTGCTCGTCGAACTCGCCCGCTGCGAGCTCGAGATCTTCGAGGCTGCCCGCGCCGCCGCCCCCGCCCGCAGCGAGGAGGCCGCGAACCTCGCCGCCGCCTGCGAACGTGCGATGCAGGACACGTTGCGCCGGGCCCTCGCCCTCGGCGACCGCGAGGTCGCCCGCAACCCCCTGCGCAACGTCGCCGCGAGACTGGGTATCGCGCTGCCCGAGGACGACGCCGACTGGCAGAGCCTCGCGTACGAGGCGACGCGCGTGCTCCTCGACGTCAGCGTCGAGCGCGAACGCCGGCACGTCGGGCTCTACGAGGGCAAGACCATGTTCTTCCGTTCGGTGGTGCACCAGCAGGCAGGCGGCGCCTCGCGGGCGCTGACGGTCGGGGCCGCCTCCGTGCAGGTGTCCACGCGGACCGTGCCGGCACGAGTTCTCGAAACGGTTCCCTCCGCCGCCCCCGCTGCGCCCACCGGGCCCGACCGGCCTTCAGGGAACGCCCAGCCAGCCGCTACCGGGGAGGTCACGCCGGTACAGCGCCACCATCAATTGCCACAGGAGAAGTCCATGCCCTCGGAACTGTCAAATCCCCCGGTAGAGTCCCACGCCGCAGTCTGTCCCGTGACACCCCGCCCGATTTCGGGATCGACGCCGGGCGCCAGCACTTTCCTGGGGAGCTGCGCCCGAATTCCGGCGACGCCGGTCGAACCCGAGATCAGCGAAGAGATGCGACGCGAGATCCGCGCCGCGGCCCGTCCCCCGAAAATCCTCGTCGATACCTCGCTGCTCTCCCCCGAATCCCAGGCCGCCCTCCGCAAGCCGCGGGGGATCACGCTCGGCGAGGGCTTCCGTCTCTACATCGAGCTGAAAGCGCTCGGTTACGAGGACAACTTCTCGGCACGACAAAAGCGCTGTGCGGAGGCTGGGCGGAAATGGGCCAAGTCGAGTGCCGGCAATGCCGAAATCGCCGGGAGGATATGGATCGACCTTCTCGGCGACCGTCCGGTCGACGACATCTTCTGGATGGAGGCGACCGACGCGCTTTCGGTCATCGAACGGCTGCCCACGTACCATGGCAAGGGTGGCGAGCTCGTCAACACGCATGGATACCTCGACCTCGTGGAGCGCGCCGACGACCTGGCCAAGGCCGGAGCCGAGGCCGCGAAGGAGAGCCTCCTGAAAATGGGGACGCCGACCGAGGCGGAGCTGGAGCAGGCGGAAATCGACAATCGCGTCCCGCGCATCCGTGCCAATACCTTCATTCGACATGGACGCATGGCCAATCGCGTCGGCAAGATGCTCTTCTCCATGCAGTTGATCGACGAGAACCCGTTCACCGTCTGCGCCTGGACCAACAGGGAGGAGAAGAGACTCAAGGCGCTGCAGGACGGCCCGGCGAGGACCGTCTGGGATGACCGCATCAATGCCCTGTTCCGCTCGCCGGTCTTCCAGGGACAGACTGCGGAACCTGGCGACCCCCTGTTCTGGGCGCCGCTGATCGCCCGGTTCATGGGGCTCCGGATGGAGGAATGCCTGCAACTCCGTCCCGGCGATTTCGGCAGCCAGGACGACGTCCCCTATCTCCGGATCCACAACGGCGATGGCAACTCGCTCAAGTCTCCGGCGGCCCAGCGAAACCTGCCCATCCACCCGGCCCTTCTCGAGCTCGGGCTTCTCAGGCTCGTGGCCCTCCGGCAAAAGCAGGGTCAGCCCCGTCTGTTCCCGGATCTCAAGCGTGGGCAGACCAAGAACAGCTTCTCCGAACTCTTCACGAAGACGTTCGGATACTACAGGAACGCCAATGAATGCTATTGGAAGGGCCTCGACTTCCATGCCTTGCGCACAAGCTACCACGGCGACCTTCTGAACCATGGCCGCTCGGACGCGATCCGCCGTCGCCTGATGGGACATGAGCCGCAGGACGAGGGTGAGAAATCCTATGCCCAGGGCCTGAAGATGAGCGCACTCCTGGAACGGATCACCTGCATCGACGTCGACATCTCGATGATCGTCAGTCCGTTTGCCGATGGCCCGGCACCGCTGTCCGAACGCGCCGAGGAACTCGGCCTGCGGGTGGTCTGACGAGCCTGGCGTTACCGAGCGCAAGGAATGCCCCGGCGCGGGCGATTTTCTGGGCCTTCGACGGGAAGGATCAGTATATGGATGGCAGGATAGACGACATGACTGAACCAACCTGACCTGCCCCTATTTTCAGGGCCACTCGTAAGTCGAGTTTGTTCTGCATTTGTGTGCCATCATTCGGCGGCGTGAGCAATGGGCGCAGGCGCGG
>NZ_FNOB01000019.1 GCF_900106675.1 Allgaiera indica | reverse complement strand
TCTTCCGGCGCCGCGTCGATCTGGTCGTAGGCCTTGAAATCACCAAAATACTTCGTGATCGCCGCCGTCAGCGTCGTCTTGCCGTGGTCAACGTGACCGATCGTGCCAACGTTCACATGCGGTTTGTTACGTTCAAACTTTGCCTTTGCCATGATGGCCTCCTGTCATTTCGGGGCGTAAGGGGCGCTTACGCGTATTTCTTCTGAATCTCTTCCGAGATGTTCTGCGGAACCGCTTCGTAATGGTCGAACTGCATGGTGAAGTTCGCCCGGCCCGAGGACATCGAGCGCAGCGAGTTGATGTAGCCGAACATGTTGGCCAGCGGCACGAAGGCGTTGATGACGTTCGCGTTGCCGCGGGTGTCTTGGCCCTGCACCATGCCGCGACGGCTGGTCAGGTCGCCGATGATGCCGCCGGTATATTCCTCGGGCGTCACCACCTCGACCTTCATCACCGGTTCGAGCAGTTTCGCACCGGCCTTCTTCAGCCCGTCGCGCATCGCTGCGCGGGTCGCGATTTCGAAGGCCAGGACCGACGAGTCGACATCGTGGAAGGCACCGTCAACCAGCGCCACCTTGAAGTCGATCACCGGGAACCCGGCCAGCGGGCCGGAATCCATCACCGATTTGATGCCCTTCTCGACGCCGGGGATGTATTCCTTCGGCACCGAACCACCGACGATCCGGCTTTCGAACGAATAGCCCTCGCCCGGTTCGGTCGGCGTGATCTCGAGCTTGACGCGCGCGAACTGGCCCGTGCCGCCGGTCTGCTTCTTATGGGTATAGTCGATCTCGGTCGGCTTCGAGATGGTTTCCCGATAGGCCACCTGCGGCGCACCGATGTTGGCCTCGACCTTGAATTCACGCTTCATGCGGTCGACCAGAATGTCGAGGTGAAGTTCGCCCATGCCCTTCATGATCGTCTGGCCCGATTCGAAATCGGTCTCGACGCGGAAGGACGGATCCTCGGCAGCCAGGCGCTGAAGTGCCAGACCCATCTTTTCCTGATCGGCCTTCGACTTGGGTTCGACCGCGATCTCGATGACCGGATCGGGGAAGCTCATGGTTTCCAGAACCACCGGGCCGTTGGTCGCGCACAGCGTGTCGCCCGTGGTGGTTTCCTTCAGACCGGCCAGCGCGATGATGTCACCGGCGAAGGCCTCGTCGATCTCTTCGCGGTTGATCGAGTGCATCATCATCATCCGGCCGATGCGCTCTTTCTTGCCCTTGGTCGAGTTCAGGATCGAATCGCCCTTCTTCAGCACGCCGGAATAGATCCGGGTGAAGGTGAGCGAGCCGACGAAGGGGTCGTTCATGATCTTGAACGCCAGCGCCGAGAACGGCTCTTCGTCCGAGGCGTGCCGGGCGATGTTGCGGGTCTCGGTCTCGTCGTCGGGCGAGAAGCCCATGTAGGGCGGCACGTCGAGCGGCGACGGCAGGAAGTCGATCACCGCGTTCAGCAGCGGCTGCACGCCCTTGTTCTTGAAGGCAGAACCGCCCAGGACCGGCACGAAGGACAGCGACAGCGTGCCCTTGCGGATCAGCTTGCGCAGCGTCGCCTCGTCGGGCTCGTTGCCCTCGAGGTAGGCCTCCATCGCCGCGTCGTCCATCTCGACGGCGTTTTCGATCATGTTGTTGCGCCACTCTTCGGCGGTGGCCTTCAACTCGTCGCGGATCGGCTGACGGATCCAGGCGGCGCCCAGATCCTCGCCCTTCCAGACCCATTCTTCCATGGTGATCAGGTCGACGATGCCTTCCAGCGTGTCCTCGGCGCCGATCGGGAAGTTGACCGGAACCGGGGTGGCGCCGGTGCGCTCTTTGATCATCCCCACGCACTTGAAGTAGTCGGCGCCGATCTTGTCCATCTTGTTGACGAAGACCATCCGCGGAACCTTGTAGCGGTCGGCCTGGCGCCACACCGTCTCGGTCTGCGGCTCGACGCCGGCGTTGCCGTCCAGAAGCGCCACCGCACCGTCGAGCACCGCCAGCGAACGCTCGACCTCGATGGTGAAGTCGACGTGGCCGGGGGTGTCGATGATGTTGAAGCGGAACTTGGTGTCCGACGTGCCCTCGGCGGTCGGCTCGTCCTGGCGCTGCCAGAAGGTGGTGGTCGCAGCCGAGGTGATCGTGATGCCACGCTCCTGCTCCTGCTCCATCCAGTCCATCGTCGCGGCGCCATCATGCACCTCGCCGATCTTGTGGCTCTTGCCGGTGTAGAAAAGGATCCGCTCCGTCGTCGTGGTCTTGCCCGCGTCGATATGGGCCATGATCCCGAAGTTACGGTAGCGTTGGAGGGGGTAGTCGCGTGCCATTGGATCGCCTCAGGCTGAAAGGGTTTACCAGCGGTAATGGCTGAACGCTTTGTTCGCGTCGGCCATCTTGTGGGTGTCTTCGCGCTTCTTCACCGCGGTGCCGCGGCCGTTGACCGCGTCGGAAAGCTCGCCCGCGAGGCGCTCTTCCATGGTGTTTTCATTGCGGTTGCGCGCGGCAATGATGAGCCAGCGGATGGCCAGCGCCTCGCGGCGCTCGGGGCGCACCTCGACGGGGACCTGATAGGTCGCACCGCCAACCCGGCGAGAGCGGACCTCGACGGAGGGCTTGGCGTTCTCGAGGGCTTCGTGGAAGCACTCGATCGGTTCGCGCTTGAGACGGTCCTGAACCCGGTCGAGCGCGTCATAGACGATCCGCTCGGCGACGGATTTCTTGCCGTCGACCATCAGGTTGTTCATGAACTTGGTCAGAACCCGATCGCCAAACTTGGCATCGGGAAGGACTTCGCGCTTTTCGGCTGCGTGACGACGCGACATATCTCAGCTCCTCACTTCGGACGCTTCGCGCCGTATTTCGAACGGCGTTGACGACGATCTTTGACGCCCTGGGTATCCAGAACACCGCGCAGGATGTGGTAACGCACACCGGGAAGGTCTTTCACGCGACCGCCACGGATCAGCACGACCGAGTGCTCTTGCAGGTTGTGCTTTTCGCCCGGGATGTAGCTGATCACCTCATAGCCGTTGGTCAGGCGCACCTTGGCGACCTTCCGCATGGCCGAGTTCGGCTTCTTCGGGGTGGTGGTGTAGACGCGGGTGCAAACGCCACGCTTCTGGGGGCACTGCTCCAGATGCATGGACTTGGAGCGTTTGACTTTCGGCTCCCGCGGCTTGCGGATGAGCTGTTGGATCGTCGGCATTCCGGTTCCTCTCTTGGTCCGGTGTCTGTCAATACTCGCACCCGGACATGGGTGCGCCGCTTCTCGACGGCGCCCTGCCCCATGCAAAGCGCCAAAACCGCATACGCTCCCATTGCGCGGGAGCGACGCGGTGGAATTCCAGAGGATCGGGGCGTGAGGGCCCGGATCGTGACCACTTCAGTTTTTGAGTCCCGGACAGTAAGCGCAAGCCGCAGTACGGGATGGCGGGCGTATATGGGGAGTCGCAGGGGTTGTCAACAGCCTGTGACCCCGCCGGGGGCCGCGCCGCCTCAGGCGGCGCGGCTGTGCAGCCGGGCCTGGCGGCGGCGCTGGCTACGCGCCTGCAACCGCAACAACCCGAACACCCCGGCCCAATACACCACCCAGGCCCCCACGGTCACCGCGTCGGGCGCCGCGCGATAGCCGGTCAGCGCTGCGACAAGGCCGCCGAAACGGGTGCTGTCGTCAAGTATGGCGCTCATGTCCCACAGGGGCGCGCCGAAGGGCAGGATGCCGACGGCCACCAGATCACCGACACCGGTGACGAACAGCGCACAGGCCAGCAGCAGCAACATGACCTCCGAGACCCGGAAGAAGCCGCGCCAGGGCAGGAACCTTGCCCCCGCGCGCAGCAGCACATAGCTGACCAGCGCCGCGCCGAAGCCCACGGCGATCGAGGCCAGCACCATCGTCATCGCCGCCCCCTGCGCGGCCGCGACCGAACCATACAGGAAGACGACCGTCTCGCTGCCCTCGCGCGCGACGGCGGCGAGCGCCAGGAAGAACACGGCCCACCAGCTGCGCCGCACCGCGGCCTCATGCAGACCGGCCTCTAGATCCTTCTTCAGGGTCCGACCGTGGGCGCGCATCCAAAGGACCATCTGCACGATCAATCCGGCGGCCAGGAAGACCATCGCGGTCATCATGTCCTGGCGCAAATCCGCGTGCAGCAGGTGCGAAAAGCCCAGAAGCGTCAGGGCGAAAGCCATCGCCACGGCCAGCCCTGCGACGACACCGCCCCACAGGAACAGCGCCGCGCGGCGGCCGGCGCGCTCGTGCGCCAGCCAGCCGGCAAGAATGCCGATGACCAGCAGCGCCTCGACGCTTTCACGCCAAAGGATGAAAATGATCTGTCCGTTCATGGCGTCCTCCTTTGGCGGCACCGGCGCCTATACGCTTATTTGGCGACGATCTCGCCGCGAGCGGTGGGCTGATCTTCGTGGAATTCCTCGACGAAGGGATAAGTCCCGGCCGGCAGCGGCCGCAGCTTGATCTCGACCGTCTTGCCCGGCGCGATGATCTTTTCGATGCGCAGACGCTTGCTTTCGAATTCCGCCGCAGCCTTGCCGGTGTTCTTCACCGTCAGCACCTGGGCCTTGCCGGCGGGCACCTCGATCTTCTGCGGCGTGACAACACCGTCGTGCAACGTGACGACCAGCGCTTGCTCGGCGCTGACCGCGCCGGCCGCTAGAAGTGTCGCGATGCTCAATGCGGCGGCAGCGCCAAGGCGTTTGGTAAGAGGCATAGATTCGTCCTTTTCTCAACAGCGTTCCGGCATGGATATCCGACAGAAACACTCAGGTCAATAATAGGCGACAAAAATACTTTGTTTCTGAAAATCCGTGATGGCATGAGATTTTGACCGGAGCGGCTGCGCGCCCCCCGGGGGACAGAAAGCGCATCCATCGCACCGCCCCGAGCGGCGGGCGGCAATCTCGCGGACGAAGAAGGGGGGCCGAGGCGAAGGCCGGGGGCGATCGCAAAGTTTTCCCGGCATGCCGGCCCGGCCGCATCCCGAAACGCAAAGGGCCCGGCCGTTTCCGGCCGGGCCCTTGCTTGGCATCGCTGCGCGATCTTACTCTTCGCGGCTTTCCGGCGTCTCGACCAGGCCCAGATCGGCCTCTTCGCCCAGGACGTCCTGCTCTGCCACCGTGTCGTCGGCGGGCGCGGCCAGGGCTGCGGCGGCTTCGGCCTCGGCGCGGGCCGCGTCGATGACCTTCTGGTCGCGTTCGGAGGCGATCTTGCGCACCCGCTGCGTCGCGCCACCGGTGCCCGCCGGGATCAGCCGACCGACGATGACGTTCTCTTTCAGCCCCACCAGCTTGTCACGCTTGCCCATGACCGAGGCCTCGGTCAGCACCCGCGTCGTTTCCTGGAACGAAGCCGCCGAGATGAAGCTGCGCGTCTGCAGGCTGGCCTTGGTGATGCCCAGCAGGATCGGCTCGGCCTGCGCCGGGCGCAGCCCTGCCTTTTCCGCCTTGGCGTTCATCTCTTCGAGTTCGGCCTTGTCGACATGCTCGCCCTTCAGAAGCGTGGTCTCGCCGCTGTCGAGGATCTCCCACTTCTGCAGCATCTGGCGCACGATCACTTCGATGTGCTTGTCGTTGATCTTCACGCCCTGCAGTCGGTAGACGTCCTGCACCTCGTCGATCATGTAGTTTGCCAGCGCCTCGACACCCATGATGCGCAGGATGTCATGCGGCGCGGGGTTGCCGTCCATGATGTAGTCGCCCTTCTGCACGAAGTCGCCTTCCTGCACCGGGATGTGCTTGCCCTTCGGCACCATGTACTCGACGGGCTGCAAGGTCTCGTCGGTCGGTTCGATCGTGATCCGCCGCTTGTTCTTGTAGTCCTTGCCGAAGCGCACATAGCCATCGTGTTCGGCGATGATCGCGTGATCCTTGGGACGCCGCGCCTCGAAAAGTTCCGCCACGCGGGGAAGACCCCCGGTGATGTCCTTCGTCTTGGCGCCTTCGCGCGGGATCCGGGCGACGACGTCGCCGGGCTTGATATCCTGCCCGTCCTCGACCGACAGGATCGCGTCGACCGACATCGGATAGGAGATCGGCGCCCCCTGATCGTTGCGCATCGGCTCGCCCGTGGCGGGATCCATGATGATGATCTCGGGCTTCAGCTCGTTGCCCTTGGGGGCGGCGCGCCAATCCGAGACGATCTTCTGGGTCATGCCCGTGGCTTCGTCGGTATCCTCGCGCACCGAAAGGCCCGAGACCAGGTCCACGAACCGCGCCACACCGCCCTTCTCGGCAATGATCGGCAGGGTGTAGGGATCCCATTCGAACAGCTTGGTGCCGCGCTTCACCGCCTCTCCGTCCTTGACGAACAGCTTGGTGCCATAGCCCAGCTTGTGCGCCGCGCGCTCGATGCCGTTCGCGTCGATGATCGCGATCTGCATGTTGCGGCCCATGACGATCTGCTCGCCGGCGGCGTTTTCCAGAAGGTTCGCGTTGCGAAACTCGATCTTGCCCTCCTGGCTGGCTTCCAGGAACGACTGCTGACCACCCTGGGCGATGCCGCCGATGTGGAAGGTCCGCATCGTCAGCTGGGTGCCCGGCTCGCCGATCGACTGCGCGGCGATGATGCCCACCGCCTCGCCGGTGTTGACCATGGTGCCGCGGGCAAGGTCACGCCCGTAGCACATCGCGCAAACGCCCTCTTCCGCCTCGCAGGTCAGCGGGCTGCGGATCCGCATCGAGGGCACGCCCGCGCTCTCGATCGCGTCGGCCTTGCGCTCGTCGATCAGCTCTCCGGCGGTGATCAGGACCTCGTCGGAGCCCGGCACCAGCACGTCTTCCGCCGCGACGCGGCCCAAGATGCGCTCGGCCAGCGAGGCGACGACCTCGCCATCGTTGACCGCCGCTTCCGCGGTGATCGACCGTTCGGTGCCGCAATCGTGGCTGCGCACGATGCAGTCCTGCGCCACATCCACCAGACGCCGGGTCAGATAGCCCGAGTTCGCCGTCTTCAGCGCGGTATCGGCCAGACCCTTACGGGCACCGTGGGTGGAGTTGAAGTACTCCAACACCGTCAGGCCTTCCTTGAAGTTCGAGATGATCGGCGTCTCGATGATCTCGCCCGAGGGCTTGGCCATCAGGCCGCGCATCCCGCCCAACTGCTTCATCTGGGCAGGCGAGCCCCGCGCACCCGAATGCGACATCATGTAGACCGAGTTGGGCTCCATCTCGGCGCCTGCATCGTCCACCCGCACGGCCGAGATTTCCTTCATCATCTCGGCGGCGACGGCGTCGGAGCATTTCGACCAGGCATCGACGACCTTGTTGTATTTCTCACCCTGGGTGATCAGGCCGTCCATGTACTGCTGTTCGAATTCCTTCACCTGGTCGCGGACTTCGCCCACGATGGTCCACTTGCTGTCCGGGATCAGCATGTCGTCCTTGCCGAACGAGATGCCGGCCTTGAACGCCTCGCGGAAGCCCATGCCCATGATCTGGTCGCAGAAGATCACCGATTCCTTCTGGCCGCAGTAGCGGTAGACGGTGTCGATGACGTTCTGGACATCCTTCTTGCGCAGCAGCCGGTTGACCAGTTCGAACGGCGCCTTGGCGTTCAGCGGCAGCATCGCGCCCAGCCGGACACGGCCCGGCGTGGTCTCGTAGCGCTTCGTCACCTCGTTGCCTTCGTCGTCGATCTGCTTGATCCGCGCGGTGATCTTGCTGTGCAGATGCACGGCGCCGGCGGCCAACGCATGCTCGACCTCCTCGACGTTGGCAAAGGCCATGCCCTCGCCGGGCATCCCCTTGCGCTCCATCGTGACGTAGTAAAGGCCCAGCACCATGTCCTGCGACGGCACGATGATCGGCGCGCCGTTGGCGGGCGACAGAACGTTGTTCGTCGACATCATCAAGACGCGCGCCTCAAGCTGGGCTTCCAGCGAAAGGGGCACATGCACGGCCATCTGGTCGCCATCGAAGTCGGCGTTGAAGGCCGAGCAGACCAGCGGGTGAAGCTGGATCGCCTTGCCCTCGATCAGCATGGGTTCGAACGCCTGGATGCCCAGACGGTGCAGCGTGGGCGCACGGTTCAGAAGCACCGGATGTTCGCGGATCACCTCGTCGAGGATATCCCAGACCTCGGGGCGCTCTTTCTCGACCAGCTTCTTGGCCTGCTTGACGGTAGAGCTGAGACCCTTGGCCTCCAGCCGCGAATAGATGAACGGCTTGAAGAGTTCGAGCGCCATCTTCTTCGGCAGGCCGCACTGGTGCAGCTTCAGCTCCGGGCCGGTCACGATGACCGAACGGCCCGAGAAGTCGACGCGCTTGCCCAGAAGGTTCTGACGGAACCGGCCCTGCTTGCCCTTCAGCATGTCGGACAGCGACTTCAGCGGGCGCTTGTTGGTGCCGGTGATGACCCGGCCGCGGCGACCGTTGTCGAAGAGCGCATCGACGGCTTCCTGCAGCATCCGCTTTTCGTTGCGCACGATGATGTCGGGCGCGCGCAATTCGATCAGCCGCTTGAGGCGGTTGTTGCGGTTGATGACCCGGCGATACAGGTCGTTCAGGTCCGAGGTCGCGAAACGGCCGCCGTCAAGCGGCACCAGCGGGCGCAGTTCCGGCGGGATCACCGGCAGGACGGTCAGGATCATCCACTCGGGCCGGTTGCCCGATTCCAGGAAATGCTCGACGATCTTCAGCCGCTTGATGATCTTCTTCGGCTTCAGCTCGCCCGTGGCTTCCTTGAGATCCTCGCGCAATTGATCCGCGGTCGCGTCAAGGTCGATCGCCGACAGCATCTCGCGGATCGCCTCGGCGCCGATATTCGCCGTGAAGGCATCGGCGCCGTATTGGTCCTGCGCGTCGAGATATTCCTCCTCGGTCATCAACTGGCCGTAGGTCAGGTCGGTCAGGCCCGGCTCGATCACGACGTAGTTCTCGAAGTAGAGAATGCGTTCCAGATCGCGCAGGGTCATGTCCAGCATCAGGCCGATGCGGCTGGGCAGCGACTTGAGGAACCAGATATGCGCGACGGGCGCGGCCAGTTCGATATGGCCCATGCGTTCGCGCCGCACCTTCTGGAGCGTCACCTCGACACCGCATTTCTCGCAGACGACGCCGCGATACTTCATGCGCTTGTACTTGCCGCACAGGCATTCGTAATCCTTGATCGGACCGAAGATCCGCGCGCAGAACAGACCGTCACGCTCGGGCTTGAACGTGCGGTAGTTGATGGTTTCCGGCTTCTTGATCTCGCCGTAGGACCAGCTCAGGATCCGCTCCGGGCTTGCCAGAGAGATCTTGATCTCGTCGAAGGTCTTGACCGGAGCCACCGGGTTGAACGGGTTGGTCGTCAGTTCCTGGTTCATCTTCAAATCCTTGAATTCGGGCGGGGAAATCGGTCGGCGCAAATTCCTTCAGAAGGAATTTGCCAAGATCGTTCGAAACGATCTTGGCGGGGCGCTATTCCTCTTCCTCCGCATCCAGGAGTTCCATGTTCAGGCCGAGGCCGCGGACTTCCTTCACGAGCACGTTGAAGCTCTCGGGAACGCCCGCCTCGAAATTGTCCTCGCCCTTGACGATGCTCTCGTAGACCTTGGTGCGGCCGGCCACGTCGTCCGACTTCACCGTCAGCATCTCCTGCAGGGTATAGGCGGCGCCGTACGCTTCCAGCGCCCAGACCTCCATCTCGCCCAGACGCTGACCGCCGAACTGCGCCTTGCCGCCCAGCGGCTGCTGGGTGACCAGGCTGTAGGGCCCGGTCGAGCGCGCGTGCAGCTTGTCGTCGACCAGGTGGTGCAGCTTGAGCATGTATTTCACGCCCACCGTCACCGGCCGCGCGAACTGCTCGCCCGTGCGCCCGTCGAACACGATCGACTGACCCGACTGGTTGAAGCCGGCCCTGACCAGCGCGTCGTTCACGTCGGCCTCCTTGGCGCCGTCGAAGACCGGGGTCGCGATCGGCACGCCGCGGGTCACGTTCGAGGCCGCCTCGACCAGGCCGTCCTCATCCCGCGCCGCGATCGCCTCTTCATAGACCTCGTCGCCATAGGCCAGGCGCATCGCCTCCTTCACCTCGGTCAGGTCGCCCGAGCGGCGATAGCCGGCCAGCGCCTCGTCGATCTTCAGCCCCAGGCCACGCGCGGCCCAACCCATATGGGTTTCCAGGATCTGGCCGACGTTCATCCGCGACGGCACCCCCAGCGGGTTCAGCACGAAGTCCACCGGCGTGCCGTCGGCGAGGAACGGCATGTCCTCCATCGGCACGACCTTCGAGATGACGCCCTTGTTGCCGTGACGGCCGGCCATCTTGTCGCCCGGCTGCAGCTTGCGCTTCACCGCGACGAACACCTTGACCGACTTCATCACCCCCGGGGGCAGATCATCGCCGCGGCGGACCTTCTCGACCTTGTCCTCGAACCGCGCCTCAAGCGCGCGCTTCGATGCTTCGAACTGGTCGTGCAGCGCCTCGACTTCCTTGGCCTCGGCCTCTTCGCCCAGTGCCAACTGCCACCACTGGCCACGGCTGAGCGTTTCCAGAAGCTCCTCGTTGATCTCGGAGCCGGCCTTGACGCCCTTCGGTCCCTTCACCGCGGTCTTGCCAAGGATCAGGGTCTTGAGACGGGCGTAGATGTTGCGCTCGAGGATCTCCATCTCGTCGTCACGGTCGCGGGCAAGGCTTTCGACCTCTTCGCGCTCGATCTGCAGCGCGCGCTCGTCCTTGTCGACGCCGTGGCGGTTGAACACCCGCACGTCGACGATGGTGCCGTAGGCCCCCGGCGGCAGACGCAGCGAGGTGTCGCGCACGTCACTGGCCTTTTCGCCGAAGATGGCGCGCAGAAGCTTTTCTTCCGGCGTCATCGGGCTTTCGCCCTTGGGCGTGATCTTGCCCACCAGGATGTCGCCCGGCTGCACCTCGGCCCCGATATAGACGATGCCCGCCTCGTCGAGGTTGCGCAGGGCTTCCTCGCCGACGTTGGGAATGTCGCGGGTGATCTCTTCCGGCCCCAGCTTGGTGTCGCGGGCCGAGACCTCGTATTCCTCGATATGGATCGAGGTATAGACGTCGTCGCGCAGGATGCGCTCCGAGATCAGGATCGAGTCCTCGTAGTTGTAGCCGTTCCACGGCATGAAGGCGACGATGATGTTCCGGCCAAGCGCCAGTTCACCCATGTCGGTGCAGGGACCGTCGGCGATCACCTCGCCGCGGCCGACCTTGTCGCCCACCTTCACCAGCGGCCGCTGGTTGATGCACGACGACTGGTTCGAGCGCGCGAACTTGCGCAGGCGGTAGATATCCACCCCCGGCTCGCCCGGCTCCAGCATCTCGGTGGCGCGCACGACGATCCGCTGGGCGTCGACCTGGTCGATGACGCCGGCGCGGCGCGCCATGATCGCGGCGCCGGAATCCCGGGCCACCACGCTTTCGATCCCGGTGCCGACCAGCGGCGCCTCGGATTGCAGCAGCGGCACCGCCTGACGCTGCATGTTCGAGCCCATCAGCGCGCGGTTCGCGTCGTCGTTTTCCAGGAACGGGATGAGCGAGGCCGCGACCGACACCAGCTGTTTCGGCGACACGTCGATCAGATCTACGTTCTCGGGCGGGTTGAGCATGAACTCGCCCGACTTGCGCGTCGAGACGAGATCGTTCTCGAACCGGCCCTCGGCATCGAGGCGGGCGTTGGCCTGCGCCACCGTGTGCCGCATCTCCTCGGTCGCCGACATATAGACGACCTCGTCGGTCACCTGGCCGTTCTTGACCCGGCGATAGGGGGTCTCGATGAAGCCGTACTTGTTCACCCGCGCGAAGGTGGCAAGGCTGTTGATCAGGCCGATGTTCTGACCTTCCGGCGTCTCGATCGGGCACATCCGGCCATAATGCGTCGGGTGCACGTCGCGCACCTCGAAGCCCGCGCGTTCCCGCGTCAGACCGCCCGGCCCGAGGGCCGACAGGCGCCGCTTGTGCGTGACTTCCGACAGCGGGTTGGTCTGGTCCATGAACTGCGACAGCTGCGACGAGCCGAAGAATTCGCGCACCGCGGCCGCTGCGGGCTTGGCGTTGATCAGGTCCTGCGGCATCACCGTGTCGATCTCGACGCTCGACATCCGCTCCTTGATCGCGCGTTCCATGCGCAGAAGGCCGACGCGATACTGGTTTTCCATCAGCTCGCCGACCGAGCGCACCCGGCGGTTGCCGAGATGGTCGATATCGTCGATCTCGCCCTTGCCGTCGCGCAGTTCCACCAGCGCCTTGATGCAGGCGACGATGTCCTCGCGGTCCAGCGTGCGCTGGGTGTCGGGCTTGTCGAGCGCCAGACGCATGTTCATCTTCACGCGGCCGACGGCCGAAAGATCGTAGCGCTCGCTATCGAAGAACAGGCTGTCGAACAGTGTCGAGGCGGCTTCCACGGTCGGCGGCTCGCCCGGGCGCATGACGCGATAGATGTCCATCAGCGCCGTGTCGCGGTTCCAGTTCTTGTCCGCGGCCATGGTGTTGCGGATGTAGGGGCCGACGTTGACGTTGTCGATGTCGAGCACCGGAATGTCGGTGATGCCCTGGTCCATCAGCACCTTCAGCGTGCCGCCCTTTACCTCGCCGTCCTTGTCGACGTCCCAGGTCAGTTCATCCCCGGCCTCGGCCCAGATCTCGCCGGTTTCCTCGTTGATGATATCCTGGGCCACATAGCGGCCGACGATGCGATCGAAGGGCACCAGAAGCTCGGTGACCTTGGCCTCGTCGATCAGCTTCTTGACCATGCGCGGGGTCATCTTGTCGCCGGCCTTGCAGATCACCTCGCCGGTGGCGGCGTCGATCAGGTCATAGGTCGGACGGGTGCCGCGCACGCGCTCGGGGAAGAACCTGGTCACCCAGCCCTTGTTCTTCTCGTAGCGGTAGCTGACCGTTTCGTAATAGGCCTGCATGATCTGGTCCTGGTTCATGCCCAGGGCATAAAGCAGGGTCGTCACCGGCAGCTTGCGGCGCCGGTCGATGCGGGCGAAGACGTTGTCCTTGGCGTCGAATTCGAAATCGAGCCAGGAGCCGCGGTAGGGAATGATCCGGCAGGCGAAGAGCAGCTTGCCCGAGGAATGGGTCTTGCCCTTGTCATGATCGAAGAACACGCCCGGGCTGCGGTGCATCTGGGAAACGATCACCCGCTCGGTGCCGTTGACGATGAAGGTGCCGTTCGGCGTCATCAGGGGCATGTCGCCCATGAAGACGTCCTGCTCCTTGATGTCCTTCACGGACTTGGCGCCGGTGTCCTCGTCGAAATCGAACACGATCAGACGCAGGGTGACCTTCAGCGGCGCGGCATAGGTCATGTCGCGCTGCATGCATTCATCGACATCGTATTTGGGCTTTTCCAGTTCGTATTTCACGAACTCCAGCACCGCCGTCTCGTTGAAATCCTTGATCGGAAAGACCGACTGGAAAACGCCTTGAATACCCTCGCCATCGGCGGGCTGCGGGGCGTCTCCCGACCTTAGGAACAGATCGTAGGAGGATTTCTGAACCTCGATGAGGTTCGGCATTTCCAGGACTTCGCGGATTTTGCCATAATAGCGGCGGATGCGCTTCTGACCGATCGCAGCTTGAGCCATGCTCGTCGTCACCTTTCGTCGTTTTCGCGGGCGCGCCAGCCGCCGGGGCTTCGGCAGCACGCCGCTTGCGAAACAGGGGGGAAGGTTCCATTCATGCCTGCCGTCCCAATGGCAAGCTCCCGAACCTCCTGCCTCCCTTGGGCAACCTCGCCGGGGCGGGGTTCTCCAAGACAGGCATGGCTGGGCCCGAAAATTCGGACCCAGCCCCGATTTTCACGCCACGGTGCAGGGCACCGCGCGGATTACTTCAGCTCGACCTTGGCGCCAGCCGCTTCGAGCTTGGTCTTGATCTCCTCGGCCTCGGCCTTCGGAGCAGCTTCCTTCACCTTGCCGCCGGCTTCGACCAGGTCCTTGGCTTCTTTCAGGCCCAGACCGGTGATGGTGCGCACTTCCTTGATCACGTTGATCTTCTGCGCGCCAGCTTCGACGAGCACGACGTCGAATTCGGTCTTCTCCTCGGCGGCGGCAGCGTCGCCGCCAGCGGCCGGACCGGCCATCATCACCGCGCCGCCGGCGGCGGGCTCGATGCCGTATTCGTCCTTGAGGATGGTTTTCAGTTCCTGAGCTTCGAGAAGCGTGAGGTTCACGATCTCTTCGGCGAGTTTCTTCAGATCAGCCATTTTTCAGTTCCGTTCTCTAAGATGGGGTCCAACGTCCGGAAATCCAGTACATCGGTCTTCGGTTGCTTACGCGGCTTCGCGCTCTTCCAAGGTGGAGAGGATGCCCGCGATGTTCGAAGCAGGAGCGCCAATCGCACCAGCGATGTTCGAGGCGGGCGCACCGATGCACGACACGATCGAAGCGATAAGCTCCTCGCGCGAAGGCATGGCGGCCACGGCTTTCACACCGGCCTGGTCCAAGGCCGTCTCACCCATGGTACCGCCCAGAATCACGAGCTTGTCGTTCTTCTTGGCGTAGCCGTCGACCACCTTCGCCGCAGCGACGGGATCTTCGGAATAGGCGAGCACGGTCATGCCCGTCAGGAGGTCGGCCATGCTTTCGCAGGGCTTGCCCTGAAGGGCGATCTTGGCGAGCCTGTTCTTGGCGACGCGGACGGACCCACCAACTTCGCGCATCTGCGCGCGCAGGTCCTGCATCTCGGCAACCGTGAGACCTTCGTAGTGGGCAACCACAACGACGCCAGAGCTTTCGAAGATCTGGCCGAGTTCCTCGACCACTTTCTCTTTCTGGGCTCTATCCACAGTTTCACTCCAAGTTTGGGGGTTTCCCCCCGGCTCTAAGATGCCCCGCCGAAGCGAGGCGTTCGGGTCCGTACGGGTCCCGAGGCCAAGATCGCGGGCAGCGCCCGAAAATCCGTCTCGTTCCCCATCTCAGGAAGGACATTAAGCCGAGAGACCCGGCACCCTCCGTCTCGGACAGGACAGGGCGGTTCCTTGCGGACCGCCCCGCCATTCGCCCCGCAAACGGGGCAAATTCTTCAGTTCCCGGTGGCCGACACCAGATCGACCGTCACACCGGGCCCCATGGTAGAGCTCAGCGACACCTTTTGCATGTAGGTGCCCTTTGCGCCCGTGGGCTTGGCTTTCGACACGGCATCGACGAAGGCGCGCACGTTCTGCGCCAGCTTCTCGGCGTCGAAAGAGGCCTTGCCGACGCCGGCGTGCACGACGCCCGCCTTCTCGGCCTTGAACTGGACCTCGCCGCCCTTCGCCGCCTCGACGGCCGCTTTCACGTCCATCGTCACGGTGCCGACCTTGGGGTTCGGCATCAGGTTGCGCGGGCCCAGGATCTTGCCCAGGCGACCGACGATCGGCATCATGTCCGGGGTCGCGATGCAGCGGTCGAACTCGATCTTGCCCGACTGGATCGTCTCCATCAGATCCTCGGCGCCGACGATGTCGGCCCCGGCCGCGGTGGCCTCGTCGGCCTTCGGGCCACGGGCGAAGACCGCCACGCGCACCGTCTTGCCGGTGCCATTCGGCAAGGTCACCACGCCGCGGACCATCTGGTCGGCGTGGCGCGGATCGACACCCAGGTTCATCGCGATCTCGACGGTCTCGTCGAACTTCGTCCCCGCGTTCGCCTTGATCAGCGCGACAGCATCTTCGACGGTCAGGTTTTCCTTGCCGGCGAAGGCTTCACGGGCGGCGCGGATGCGTTTTCCAAGCTTTGCCATGACTTATCCCTTCACCTCGATGCCCATCGAGCGGGCCGACCCCAGGATGATCTGCATCGCGCCCTCGATGTCATTGGCGCTGAGATCCTTCATCTTGGCCTCGGCGATCTCCTTCACCTGGGCCGCAGTCACGGTACCCGCGGCTGCGCGGCCCGGCGTCTTCGAACCGGATTGCAGCTTCGCCGCCTTCTTCAGGTAATAGGATGCCGGCGGCGTCTTCAGCTCAAGGCTGAACGACTTGTCCTGGTAGTAGGTGATGATCGTCGGCACCGGCGCGCCGGGCTCCATCTCCTGGGTGCGCGCGTTGAAATCCTTGCAGAACTGCATGATGTTCAGCCCGCGCTGACCCAGCGCCGGACCAACCGGCGGGGACGGGTTGGCTTGCCCCGCCTTCACCTGCAGCTTCAGCTGCCCGATAATCTTCTTGGCCATCTGGCCTCTCCTTCTGTCACCGCCCCCGTCCGGGGCATCGGTTTAGTGGTCCGGTCCGTCACCCCGGAACGGGGCGCTCGCCTCCCACGAAGATCACTCAGGCGCCCTTCGACACCTGGGTGAATTCCAGCTCGACCGGGGTGGCCCGGCCAAAGATCGACACCGTCACCTTCAGGCGCGCGTTGTCCTCGTCCACATCCTCGACCATGCCGTCGAAGCCCTCGAACGGGCCATCGGTGACCTGCACCTTCTCGCCCACCTCGAAACGGATCAGGTTGCGCGGCGCAACCTCGCCCTCTTCCACGCGGTTGAGGATCTGGTTCACCTCGTCGTCGCGCATCGGCATCGGCTTGCCCTGCGGACCAAGGAAGCCGGTCACGCGGTTGATCGACGAGATCAGGTGATAGCCGCGATTCGACATCTCCATGCGCACCAGCACATAGCCGGGCATGAAGCGCCGCTCGCTCGTCACCTTCTTGCCGCGCCGGACCTCCAGAACCTCTTCCGTCGGGACCAGCACCTCTTCGATCTCATCCTCGAGACCAGCCTCGGCGACCGCGTTGCGGATCTGCTCGGCCACCTTCTTCTCGAAGTTCGAGAGAACGCTTACCGAATACCAGCGCTTCGCCATTGCTTCCTCACTTTAGCCCTGCCCGGCGACCATGGCCCCGGAAATCTTGTAATTTCATGCGGCTGATCCGCATCCCCCGAACATGAAACGGCGCGCTAAGCGAATCGCCGCGCGCCAGGTTCCGTCAGTTGGGCCAGCGTTTACCCCCGCAGCCGCGTGAATTCAAGAGCGTGGGATGAAAATCTGCGGCTTCGACCTGTCCGCCGAGAACCTAGTGGATGTAGTTCAGCAGCGTTGTCAGGCCAGTGCGGATCAGCAGATCTATGACGAAGAAGAACAGCGAGGTCAGCCCCGCCATGACGAAGACCATGACGGTCGTCAGCCCGACTTCACGGCGGGTCGGCCAGGCGACCTTGCTGACCTCGGCGCGCACCTGCTGCATGAACTGAAGGGGGTTTGCCTTGGCCATCATCTACGTCCTGTTACGGGTGTCGGAGGCCAGATACGCGGATCGGGCCCCGAATTCAAGGGCACCGGCGAGAACCGTCCGCAACGGCGGCGTGGTGGCACCCTTATGCAACCGTTCAACCCTTATGCGACCGCTCAAAGGGATCGCGCCCGCGGACGCGGACGCCGGCGCGCGGGACGGGGCGCGGGGCGCGGGGCGAAGACCGGCGACGACGCCCGCTCGGGATCGGCTGCGGGATCGGGCCCGGAAAGCTGCGCCAACCGCTCAAAGGCGGTGTCGCGAACCTTCGCAGGCGAAAGCGGCTCGGGGTCCTGGGCGCGCGCCCTGCGCAGAAGGACATAGCGGTTGGCCGTGAAAAGCAACATCGCCACGGCGGCGATCATCAGGACCCTTTGCAGCGGATTGTCGCGCACCCAGGCCGCGCGGGCCGCCAGGACGTCGGCGCGGCGGCCGAGATAGGGGGTCAGGAACAACAGCTCGGGCGCGGCCCGCACACCCTGCGCCTTCAGCGCCATCCGCGTCAGCTCTGCCCCCTTCGGGCGTTCGACCAGCCCGGCCAGCGTCATTTCGACCCCGGCATTGGCCAACTGGGGATGAGCGCGGGTCACGGCCCATTGAACGAAGGCGTCGCGCGCCTGCCGCGACAGAACCATGCCGCCCAGCACCTTGCCCTCGTCGGCTCCGCCCGGAGGGGCGGTGAACGGCAGGAAATACAGATCCGTGGCCTCGGTGTCGCCATGCGTCGCGTCAAGCCGCAGCTGGTGGCGGATCATCACATCGACCCGCAGCACGGCCTCATGCGGCGCCTCGCCGCCTGGGATCCGGTAGCGATCCAGCGTCACCACGGGCGGCAACGGCCGCTCTGCAAGGCGCGTGTAGGACGCAGCCTGGCGTGCGAATTCGAACCGCATGCCCAGGGAAACCGCCAGCAGCAGCAGGGCCGTCAGTACCGGAACCCAGAGCGGACCGCGGGAGATGGAACTGAGAAGTCGGGACAAGGGATCCTCTTCGCGTTGCGCGGCGCACTGGGGATCGACCTTGCAGGGGCAATTCGGCATCAATGGGGCGCAACGGCGGAATTCTCGGGTTCGGCGAAGGCCGGGACCCTAGCGGTGCTGCGTCACCCGGTATGCCAGGAAGACCGGCACTGCCGTCACCATCAACACCGCCAGCACGATCACGTTGACCTCGGGCAATTCCTGCCCCAGCCGGATCGCGCCGAAAATCCACAGCGGCAAGGTGTTTTGCGCCCCGGCGGTGAAGGTGGTCACGATCACCTCGTCGAAGGACAACGCGAAGGCCAGCAGCGCCCCGGCGATCAGCGCGGTCGAGATCGCGGGGAAGGTCACGCGCCGGAAGGTCATCCACGCGCCCGCGCCCAGATCCATCGAGGCCTCGGCCAGCGAGCCGGGCACCCGGCGCAAGCGGGCCAGCACGTTGTTGTAGACGATGACGATGCAGAAGGTCGCGTGCCCGATCACGATGGTCCAGTAGCTTAGCGGAAGGTGCCAGAACACGAAGAACGAATTCAGCGCCATCCCGGTGATGATCCCCGGCAGCGCGATCGGCAGGACCACGGCGAAGGACAGCGCCTCGCGCCCGCGCCAGCGCGCCCGGTTGACGGCGAAGGCCGCGAAGGTGCCCAGCACGACCGCGATCGTGGTGGCCAAAAGCCCCGCGCGGATCGACAGCCACAGCGCCGTGCGGACCTCGTGGTTGGCCCAGGTCTTCGGAAACCACTTCAGGCTCAGCCCCGCGATCGGCCAGCTTTGCACGTTCGAGGCATTGAAGGCATAGACCGCGATCAAAAGGATCGGGCCGAACAGGAAGGCGATCACCAGGATCGTCCACAGGGCCAGGAAGATGCGGGTGGAACGGCTTTCCATCGGGGGCCTCACATCACGTCGAAGGCGCCGATGCGGCGCGCAAGCCAAAGATAGCCCGCCATCAGCACCAGCGGCACCGTGGCATAGGCGGCGGCGAAGGGGATGTTGTTGGCCACGCCGACGTTGGAATAGACCACGTTGCCGATGAAATCCGACCCCGGCCCACCAACCAGCACCGGAGTGATATAGTCACCCAGCGTCAGCGAGAAGGTGAAGATCGACCCCGCCACCAGCCCCGGCATCGCCAAGGGTAGCACGACCTTCACGAAGGTGCGCCCGCCGCGCGCGCCAAGGTCTTGCGATGCCTCGAAATAATTTCCCGGGATACGTTCAAGCGCGGCGTAGACCGGCATGATCATGAACGGCAGCCAGATATAGCTGAACACGATCCACATCGCCACATTGGTATAGCCGATGTCGGGCGGCGGCAGGCCCAGCGCCTTCAGCCCCCAGTTCAGCGCGCCGTCATGCGACAGGATCAGCCGCCAGGCGTAGACCCGGGCCAGATAGCTGGACCACAGCGGCAGCACGACCGCGGTGATCAGCGCAAGCCGCAGGCGCGGACCGGCGACCCGGGCCATGAAATAGGCCACCGGAAAGGCCAGCACCGCGTCGGTCACGGTGACCAGCGCGGCCACCCGTTATGCGCTTCACCGGCTGATGGAGACGGTGATGGCCGACGGCACCGGCACGACCCCGGCATTCCAGGTGCTACCCGCGATCCGCCCGGGTGCGGTCACGGGCACGGCCGTCACCCTGATCCGGCCCTTCTGCAAGGTCGAATTGATCGCGGGATCCGTGGCCGATCCGGAGGTGCATCATACGGTGGCGCGCGGCGGCTCCCTGAAATTCCAGCAGACGCTGAGGTAACCGCCCATGAAAAGCATCCCATCGGCAACCCTGGCCTACCGGCAGTCCCGCGCCGGAACCATGGTTCGCAACCTGCTCTGGATCACGGCGAAGCAGTGGTCCAGCGGCGCGGCGGTGACGGCGGGGTTCTGGAACGGCGACGATACCACGACGGTCACGATTGGCGGCGCGAACCGCCTCTACTATGGCGCGGGCTCGATCATCGGCATCGAGCCCCTGCGCTATACCTCCGGGCTCCTGGTGCAGATGCAGCATGTGCAACTGAACGCGATCGCGCCCGAGGTCGAGCAGGAACTGCGGGGCTATGATACCCGGATCGCGCCAATCGAGATCCACCAGGTGGACCTCGACCCGACAACCGGCGACATGATCGATGTGCCGTTCCGGGTGTTCAAGGGCTGGATCGATCAGCTCGACCTGAAGCGCGCGCCCGAGGGCGGCTCCTACGTCGGCGACATGACGCTGGCGAACTCGACCAGGTCGCTCACCAAACCGCTGACCCTGAGAAAGAGCAACGCGGCGCTTCAGGCGCGCAGCCCTGGGGATACCTTCCGCCGCGATGCCGCCGTTGCCATGGCGATTCCGTTCAACTGGGGTGGCCAGTCCGCGGCCACCCCGAACGCGACGCCCGTGAGCTCCACGGCCGGCACATCGTCCTCGGCCGGCGCCAAAAACCCCCTGTTCTATGGACCGTGAAATGAAACGCCGCGACGACTGGATGCAGAGGCTCTCAAACTACATCGGCCGGCACAGCCGTGCCGGGTTCCGGTATGGAGAACTGGATTGCGCCCTCTTCGCCGCCGGCGCCGTGGCGGCGATGACCGACGAGGATCTCTCGGCCCCCTATCGCGGGCGTTACAAGACCCTGACAGGGGCGCTGCGCGTGCTGCGCAAGGCGGGGCACCGCGATCACATTGCGCTGGTCGACAGCCTGTTCGAGGCGGTGCCGCCGGCCTTTGCGCATCCGGGAGATGTGGTGTGCGTCGACACGGAAGACGGGCCGGCCCTCGGCGTCCTTCAGGGCCCGAAAATCTACCTGCTGACCGAGGCCAATGGGATCCAGACCCGCTCGCGCCTCGACGCGGTAAAGGCGTGGAGGGTATGACATGCCACAGGTAGGTGCCTTTCTCGCCGGAGCCGTCGGCATCTCCGCCACCACGGTGGGGGCCGCGACAGCGGCCTCGGCCGCGTTCACCTTCGGGGCCTCGTTCGTCGGCAAGCTGATCTTCTCGATCGCCGTCTCGGAGCTGTCGAAGGCCCTGGCCCCGCATCCCCGCGCGGCAACGACGCATGCCGGCGTCCAGGGTCAGAGCACCGCCAGCGAGGACGCGCCCGAGGACTTCATGCTCGGCCGGTTCATGACGCCCGGCTGGATCTCCACGCCCGATCGGGATCACGGCACCGCCGGGGGCGTGCCGAATGCCTATCACACCCAGGTGCGGGAATTGTGCGGCGTGCCCGGGGCGCAACTGACCCGCGTCGCCCTGAACGGCGAATGGGTGACCCTCGGCCCCGACGACGGCAGCGGGTATGGGCAGCCCGTTCAGGGCAAGTATGCGGGCTATGCCTGGATCAAGTATTATGACGGCAGCCAGACCGTCGCGGATCCGATGCTGCTCACGAAATACGGCGGCGCCGCCGAGCGGCCCTGGACGAACACGATGATCGGCCACGGCCTCTGCTACGCGATCGCCACCTTCCGCATAAATCGAGATCTGTTCTCGACGGTACCGCAGGTTCTCTATGAGCTGCAGGGCATCCCGCTCTATGACCCGCGTTCCGACAGCACCGTGGGCGGCACCGGGGCGCAACGCTGGTCCGACAGCACCACCTGGGCGGCAACCGACAACCCCATGGTGATGTGCTACAACATCGCCCGCGGGATCACGGTCGGCACCGAGGTCTGGGGCGGCGAATACTCGGCCGACGACCTGCCGCTTGCCGACTGGTTCACCGCGATGAATGCCTGCGATGCGACTGCGACCAATGGCGGCGGCAGCCCCGAGCCGATGTTTCGGGCGGGCTACATGGTCTCGGTCGACATGCAGCCGGCAGATGTCATGGAGGCGCTGGCGGCGACGTGCTCGGCCGAGTTCGCCGATGTGGGCGGCGTGCTGAAGCCGCGCGTGGGCGGCCCCGGGCTTCCGGTCTATTACTTCACCGACGACGATGTCCTGGCCACCCAGCCCGAGGACTACCAGCCGTTTCCCGGCCTCGACCGCACCTACAACGCGGTGAGCGCGAACTATCCCGATCCGAGCACGCTCTACCAATCGCGCGGCGCGCCGCTTCGGACCGATGCCGCCTACCAGGCCGCGGATGGCGGCCGCCTGCTGGCCGCGGACCTGCAGTTGCAGGCCTGTCCCTACGAGAACCAGGTGCAGCGCCTTCAGACCTTCTTGCTGAAGGACAACCGCCGGTTCCGCCAGCACACGGTCACGCTGCCCCCCGACGCAACGCCACTGGAGCCGCTGGACGCGGCCGGCTGGACCTCCGCAGAGAATGGCTACACCAGCAAGACCCTCGAAATCACGGCCACTGCCGAAGACCAGGCAACGCTGGTGACGACGCTGAGCCTGCGGGAGCGGGACGGCGCCGATTACAATTGGGCGGGCAGCGACCAGATCGCGACCACGCCGGCGCCAGCGCTCGGCATGGCGGTCGTTCCCGCCCAGTCCCTGAGCGGATTTGCCGCCGCCGCGACGACGGTTGACGATGCTGGGGCCGTGGCGCGCATCCCCGGGCTGCAGATCAGCTGGGCCGCGACCGGCTCGGACGATATCCGCGCGATCCGCATCGAGATCCGGCGCCAGAGCGACGGCACGATGATCAACGCGATCGAGGTGGCTCCGGAAAACGCCTCGATCATCGCCACCCAGGGCATCGTCGCCGGTATCACCTATGAAACGCGGGGGCTCATTCTGCCCTATTCGGGCCGGGCGACCACATGGACGGGCTGGGTCGCCGTGGTTGCCCCCACGGCCGTCGTCACGCCCTCCACCAACGAGGTCACCACAGACACGATCGCGCCGAACGCTGCCACCCAGGATGGCACGATCGATGCGAGCATCAGCTTCACGTCGGCCGATCCCGACCCCTATGAGGTTGCCAGCGTCACAATCGCCTCGATAGGTGGCCGGCCGCTTCTGATTTCCGCGAAGGGCAGCCTGAGCTTCTACCAGGATCCGGTGCCGGCGGTCAGCAACCAGTCCTACATCGGCCTCCTCGTGCAGATCTTCCAGGGGGCGACAAAGATCTACGAGTCGATGACCTATTCGTTCAGCCAGTCGACCTCGACGCAGACCTGGACCTTCCCGCCGATCTCGATTTTCGGCACGTCCGACGCCGGCTCGTCGGCGGTCAGCATGAAGATCCGGCACTATGGTGGCCAGAACATCAACTACACCTTCACCGGGTCGCTTTCCCTGCTGGAGGTGAAGCGATGAAGCCTTGGGTGATCTATCACAAGAAGACGGGCGCCATCCGCGGCATGTTTCGCTTCGTCAACGAGAAGGCCGTCAACCTGCAGATCCGGCCCGGCGAAGCCGCGATTGAAGGCACGGCAGACCCCCTGCGAGATCGTGTCGAAAAGGGCAAGGTGGTGGCATGCGCGCGCCTGGCAGGTGATGCCGCGACGCGCGCCACCCGGCAGCTGACTGGCGACATGTCGCGCGCGTGCGGGCAGGCGATCCGTGCCGGCTTCTATTCCTCGGCACTCGGCGCGGCGCATTTCTATCGGAACCGCGAGTCGGATCAGCTCACGCGCCTCACCGCGCTGACGCTCGAAATGAGCATGGATCTGCCCTGCACGGACACCGCCGGAAACCGGACCTTGCGGCGCCACTCACCGACGCAAGTTCAGGCGGTATGTCGCGACCAGCTCGCATGGATCACCGCCTGCCACCGTCACCTTGAAAAATCGAACGCCGATCGCGGCGTGACCAACTGGACCACACCCTCGACCGATCACGCGGAGGCCGATCAATGACCAAGATCACCATGAAACGGGGCGACACCTTCGCCGTCTACTGCCAGCGCCTCGATCCCGATGGGAACCCGAAACCATTGACGGGCGTGGCGATCAACTCGACGATTTCCGTGCTCACTTTCAGTGACACGCTGACCGCAACGGTTACCGACGCAGCCAACGGGAAGTTCACCCTGTCCGCGACACCGGCCGCAACGGCGATTTGGCCGGTTACCGGATCACAGCAGATGCTCTTCGACGTGCAGTTCGACGACGGCACCTATGTCGTCAGCACCGACAGCATTCAGGTCGTGGTTCAGCAAAGCCAGACGCAGGTGGCCTCCACCTCCACGGGCCTCCCCGGCCAGAGCGGCAATCCGCTGATCTTCCAAGATATGCCGAACGCTGCCGGCAACATCGCGGCTGGCGCCAACGTCCAGAGCGGGAATGCCCTCTACAAGTTCGCCGCCGCCTACATGGGCGCCCTCGTTGCCGACCCGGCGACCCGCCCAGATGGGTCCGCCCTGCAGACCGGCGACATCTACTGGAATACCGCGCTCAACGAGCAACGGACTTGGAACGGCACAACCTGGCAGGTGGTCTACACCCCCAGCCCGACGACGACCGGCGACATCAATTACACCGGCACACTGACCGGCGGCACTGGCGTGATCAACATCGGTGCGGGGCAGGTCTACAAGGATGCCTCGGGCAATATCGGGATCGGAACAACTAGTCCTTCGCAGGCTCTGGAGATTGCGGGCAATATGCAGCTTCAGAACGGGCAGTATCTTTACGGCCGAAACTTCGCCGGTAGCGCCGTACGCCTAGTCGGCATAAACGCTTCGGATGTCGCATATATTGGGCCTATCGACGCCGGGACGACCACGACTATTATTTCGGCTTCAAGTTCAAATACCACGACTGCATTCTACACCTCCGGGGCAGAGCGGATGCGGATCACCAGTGCCGGCCGCGTCGGGATCGGGACGGCAAGCCCAACGTCACGATTGCAGCTTGGTGACGGAACAGTCTCGGCTGACAATGTCATTACTCTCGGGAAAACCGTCACTGCGGCCGAGGGGGGACTTCCGACTATCAAGCAGATTTCGCTCACCATTGCCGGTACGGTAAATGACATCGAGATTGCAGGCAACGGATCTGGTGGCGGCGTTGTTTTGTCTGGTAGGACCATCGTTTTACGTAGCAATGCCGCGAACGGCAATGTCGAGCGTCTTCGCGTAGACTCCGCCGGCAACCTTGGCCTCGGCGTCGTGCCGAGCGCTTGGGATAGTGGGACTGGCTGTCTCGAGATCGCACCCGGTTACGGATTTGCAGCTGGGTCCGCGCAGGGGCTCAACGTCACCTACGGCACATATTACTCGGCCACTGGATGGCTGTATGCTGTCGCCAGCCCCGTCACGAGGTATAACCAGATTTCAGGATCGCACCGCTGGTACATTGCGCCCACGGGGACAGTCGGTGCCGCTGTCAGCTTCACCCAGGCGATGACACTGGACGGCAGCGGAAACCTGCTTGTAGGGGCTACTTCGACCACGGGCATGAACACCGGCACCTCGGTCAATACCGGATTTGCACTCGCGCCGCAGGGTACCCTTTTGGCTCAGCGCAACGACGACAGCTGCGTGTATCTGAGTAAGGCGACGGGCTACACCAGCGGCTCCTTCCAGCAGTTCTATGTCAATGGTGCAGTTGTTGGCGGCATCTCCACCGACGGCACGACGACAACCTTCGCGACCACCTCCGATGCTCGCGCGAAGTCCGACATCATTGATGCGACGCAGCCTGGCAAGCTGATCGATATGATCAGGGTGCGTCAGTTCAGGATGAAGGCCGACAACTCCTATCACCGGTTTGGCTTCATCGCGCAGGAACTGCGTCAGATCGTGCCGGAGGCGGTAACCCGTCCCGCCGCCGCGCATGAGATGCTCGGTGTCGATTATTCGAAGATCGTCCCGATTCTCACTAAGGAAATCCAGTCGCTACGCAAGCGAGTGGCCGCACTGGAACCCGCTTAACCAAAGGAGAACGAGAACCATGGCAAGAGCCACCGCAGCGGCGAAGAAGGCCGCACCGCCGCGCGCGAAGAAGACCGAGGCCGTGGCGCCGATCCCGACGCGCCAGCAGACCAAGGTCATGATCGAAGGCCGCGAGGTGGTCTTCGAGAACCTGACGCCGGATCAGCAGTACCTGTTCCGCATGGCAATGGATCTCGACGAGAAGATCGCGCGCACCCGCATGGAGCTGGATCAGTTCAGTATCGCCCGCCAAGTGGCCGGGCAGCAGTTGGCCGGGTCGCTCGGCATCAGCCAGGGGGATGCGAAATGACCGCGCCCGTCATCACCTGGCTCGTCGAGAACATGGTCCGCGACACATCCGATGGCATGGTCACGGTGCTGAGCTGGCGGGCCAACGCGACCGATGGCACCAATACCGCGACCCGCTATGGCACCGTCGAGCTTCCGCCCAAAGCCCCGACCGACAAGACCTTCGTGGCCTATGCCAGCATCACCGCCGACCTCGCGGTGACCTGGGCCAAGAATCAGATCGGCGCGGACACCGTTGCGGCCCACGAGGCGGCGCTGACGCAGGAGCTGGCCGACAAGGCCGCACCTGTGACCGCTTCCGGTGTGCCGTGGTAGCGGCATCGCGCATGGCACCCATCGAGCAGGCGGTAACGCCACATTGAACGCCCTGTTTACGCCTTTGCCATCGAAAACCGCTGTGCTGCAGGTTTGCGTGTCAAACTCTGCCGAAATCGGTGGCGAGCTACAAAAAATACACGGTTTTCCACAGATATTTTCGGAAATAGTGCTTTACAGAACCCCTCGCCACATACACCATATATAGTAAGGACGGACGCAAACAAACGCCGCTCCTTGTAGGGCGCCCATGGTTTTGTTGGGGTTCCCCTGCAGGGGGATAGATTTCGAGAGGCCGGGCCATGTCAGTTTCAGAAGAATTCGTGCTCAGTGACGAACTCCACCCAATCGACATCGTTGAAACGCTTGCCGAATATCGTGACTGGGATTTCGACCGCATCACCGACGACCAGATCACGATGCAGGTCGAGGCGCAGTGGCGCAGCTACTCGATCACCCTCGCCTGGTCGCCGATGGACGAGACGCTGCGCCTGATCTGCACCTTCGAGATGGACCCGCCCGAGGCGCGCATGTCCGAGATCTACGAAACCCTGAACCGTATCAACGATACCTGTTGGGCCGGCGCCTTCACCTTCTGGGAAGAGCAGCGCCTGATGGTCTGGCGCTACGGCCTGGTGCTGGCGGGCGGGCAGATCGCGTCGCCGGAACAGATCGACCGGCTGATCGCGGTCGCCGTCGGCACGGCCGAGCGCTTCTATCCGGCCTTCCAGCTTGTCGCCTGGGCCGATCGGGCACCCGCGGACGCCATGCAAGTCGCCATTGCCGAAGCCTACGGGCACGCCTGAACACCGAAACCTTGCAGTAGGTCAGACCTGCCCGCCTTTCGAGGCGGGCGCTTTTTTCCAAGACCATACCAGCCCGCCCCTGCCGAACATCGACCCTGGCTCAGGGGCCGCGAAGGCGCGCTTGGATACGGGCGGGCATGCCCCCACAAGACTTTTTCCGCGCCACCTCTTCCGCCTTTCGCAGATGCGCACTAGTCTCCGCGCCGCAACGGAGGGCGGGATGAACGGACTGGAACTGGTGGCGGCGCGCGGGCTGGTATTGCTGGGCTGCGGCAAGATGGGTTCGGCGATGCTGGCGGGCTGGCTGGAACGAGGGCTGGCGCCGGGCGCGGTCTGGGTGATCGACCCGCGTCCGTCCGACTGGCTGCAAGGGTTGGTGGGCACGGGTCTGCATCTGAACGACGAACTGCCGAAGGATCCGGCAATCGTGCTGATCGCGGTCAAGCCGCAGATGATGGAGACCGCGTTGCCTGCGCTTGCCCCGCTGGGTGGCGGTGGCACGCTGTTCCTGTCGGTCGCCGCGGGCACCACGATCGCGCATTACGAATCCGTCTTCGGCGTCGATACCCCGGTGATCCGCGCCATGCCCAACACCCCCGCCGCGATCGGTCGCGGCATCACGGCGCTGACCGGAAACGCCTGCGCCTCGGCCGCCGATATGGACCTGGCCGAGACGCTGCTTTCCGCCGTGGGCCAGACCGTGCGGCTGGAGGGCGAGCATCAGATGGATGCGGTCACCGCCGTCTCGGGCTCTGGTCCCGCCTATGTGTTTCATCTGATCGAGACATTGGCCGCCGCCGGCGCGGCCGAAGGCCTGCCGCCGGATCTGGCGATGACACTGGCCCGCGCCACCGTCGCGGGCGCCGGCGCGCTGGCGATGGAGGCGGCGGAAGACCCGGCACAGCTGCGCGTCAACGTGACATCTCCGGGCGGCACGACCGCGGCGGCACTGGCGGTGTTGATGGATGAGGCAACCGGTTTCCCGCCGCTTCTGAAACGGGCGGTGAAGGCGGCGGCGGATCGCGGACGGGAGCTTGGCAAATGACGATTACCTTCGATGATTTCCTGAAGGTGGATATCCGTGTCGGCCGCATCGTGCAGGCCGAACCCTTCCCCGAGGCGCGAAAGCCCGCCATAAAGCTGTGGGTCGATCTGGGGCCGGAACTTGGCGTGAAGAAAAGCTCGGCCCAGATCACCCGGCATTACACGCCGGAGGCGCTGATCGGCCGCCAGGTGCTGGCGGTGGTCAACTTCCCCCCGCGCCAGATCGGCCCGGTGATGTCCGAGGTTCTGGTGCTGGGCGTGCCCGACGCCGAAAACGAGGTCGTGCTGCTTGCGCCCGACCAGGACGTGCCGCTGGGCGGGAGGCTTTATTGATGAAACTGCTGATCACGCGCCGCCTGCCCGATCCGGTGCTCGAAGCGCTTGCCCCCGAGTTCGACGTCACCCTGCGAGACGATGTCCGCCCCCTCGACCGCGACGAGATCCACGCGGCGCTGCGCGACTACGACTGTGTCCTGCCGACCCTGGGCGATCGCTTCGATGCCGCCGCCTTCGCCGCGGTGCCGGCCCCGCGCGCCAGGCTGCTGGCGAACTTCGGCGTGGGGTACAACCATATCGACGTGGCTGCGGCGAAGGCCGCCGGCATTGCCGTGACCAACACGCCCGGCGCCGTGACCGATGCCACTGCCGATATCGCCATGACCCTGATGCTGATGTCCGCCCGCCGCGCGGCGGAAGGTGACCGTCTGGTGCGCGCGGGCCGCTGGCAGGGCTGGTACCCGACCGAGATGCTGGGCCTTCACGTCACCGGCAAGACCCTGGGCATCGTCGGGATGGGCCGCATCGGCCAGGCAATCGCAAAGCGCGCGCACCATGGCTTTGGTATGGGCGTGGTGTTCTTCAACCGTTCGCAGGTGGCCGATCCCGGCGTGCCCGCGCACCAGCTTGCCACCCTGGCCGAGGTGATGGCCGCCGCCGATGTGGTGGTGATCGCGGTGCCCGGGGGTGCGGGCACCCGCCACCTGATCGACGCCGCCGCACTTGCCGCAATGAAGCCCACGGCGCATCTGGTGAACATCTCCCGCGGTGACGTTATCGACGAACAGGCGCTGATCGGCGCGCTGCAGTCCGGGCAGATCGCCGGCGCCGGTCTCGACGTATACGAGAATGAGCCCGACGTGCCGCAGGCGCTGCGCGATCTTGACTGCGTTACGTTGCTTCCGCACCTGGGCACCGCCGCGCTGGAGGTCCGCACCGCGATGGGAATGGTCGCGGTGGACAACCTTAAAGCCTTCGCACGCGGGGCGCCTCTTCCGACGCCCGTCTGAGGCGCTCTGCCGCCAATGCGCCCGGGGTCGGTTGCCCACGCCGGCTGATCCGAGATCCGTTCAAGCCGCCCTTCGGTGTCGACATGGAAGGAAACGAGTTGGCGGCCTCGGTCGCCATCAGGCGGAAATTCTAGGAGATCGCGGTGATCGGCCCGCCCGCCGGTTCCAGCCGCGAAGCGGCGATGCGCATGTTGGTCGGCATAAGCCGGATCGTCACGAAGCTGTCGAACAGGGTGATGATCTCGCCATGGATGCGGGCCAGGGCCTCCTCGATCATGCGGATCGCCGCCAGCACCGGATCGCCGGCAAGCCCCATCGCCGTGTCGCGCGCGGTCAGCTCCTCGGCCAGGGCGTGGGACATGAAGCCATCGCAATCGTCGAAGCCGAGCGCCTTCAGCCGCCCGAGCAAGCGAGTTGCGCTATCCTCGGGGGTAGGATCCTGCGCGTTTTCGGCCTCGCGGATGGCGGCCAATTCCTCCGTCACGGTGGCAAACAGCTTGGAGCTGGGCTTGATCCGGATCGAGAGGTAGCCGCCCTCGATCGGCGTCATGGCGGCGAAGACCCAGTAATGCAGCCCGTCGGATGGCGGTTCTTCACATAGGCGCCGATCGGGCGGCCTTGCTGAATGGTCTGCCACAGCAGCCAAAACACCGCGCGCGGCATGTCGGGGTGACGGATCACCTTGTGCGGCGCGCCGATCAGCCGGTCCCAGGGATAGTCCGCAACCCGCTGAAACACGTCGTTGCCCGACTGGATCACGCCGCGCGGATCCGTACGGGAATAGAAGATCTCGTGAATCGCGAAAGGCGCTTCTCCCGCGTTCGGCCGTGAGCTGGACCGTATGCTTCGCGTATCGGGGCTGGTGTCCGGTCCCATGACCGTGTTTTTCATTCCTGCCCCTGTTTGCCGCCCCACGATCGCGCGCCTTCGGGGAATATCGCCAGATAATCTCGCGGTCGCATAAATGATACCCGCAGGGCGATGCCGGAAATGCCGACCGCAGCCTTGGGGCGCATGCCGATCGGTCAGGCATGCCGGTGCGACCGGGCGATGATTTTCCGAAGGAGCGGGCGCCAATCGAAGCGCCCGGCAACAGGTGTTGCCCCATCCCTCGTGTCCCGCGCCAAGGGTGTTTCGCGGGGCCCGCGTCTCGGCGCGGTCCGCTTTCCGTGGCGCGCCCCGAGATCAGGCTTTCGGACAGGTCCGTTTCGCCGCCGCAGAGGTTGACACTCCCCCCCGACACAGGGCCATTGTTTACCTCTATGGAGGGCAAGATGCCGCTTGAGATTCTGCTCATCGTCGTCGCCGCGGGCATGATCGGCATCACTTTGATGCTGCATCTGGCCGGCCAGACGCGCGCCTTCGAGATTGCCGACGAGGAAACCGCGCGCGGCGAATGGTTGCGCCACTTCCCCGACGACGAAATTCACGAGGTCACCCTTGCCCCCGGTAACAACGCGGCGCTGATCAGAACTGCGCAGGGCCCCGGGCTGCTGTGGTCGCTGGGCGCCGATACGGTGGCCTATCACATGGCCCATCCGAGCGCCCGCGCCTGCCGCAAAGGGCTGCGTGTCGAGATCGGCGATTTCGCCGCCCCCGCCGTCACCCTGCGCCTGCCGCCGGAAGAGCGCATCCGCTGGGCCGCCCGCATCGAAGGAACAACGCCATGACCGATCCGACCTTCCCAGATGTCGTGAACCTGTTCGTCCCCGGCTTCATCGGCCTGATCCTGATCGAATTCGTCTGGATCATGTTCAAGAAGCGCGAGGACCGTCACGCGGGCCGCTACGAGACGCTCGACTCGCTGACATCGCTGACGATGGGGGCGGTCAGCGTGGGGCTGGGGCTGGTGCTTGGGTTCATCACCTGGGGCTTTCTGATGGCGCTGTGGTGGATCACGCCATTCAATCTGGGCACCTCGATCTGGGCGATCCTGGCGTGCTTCATCCTCGATGACCTGCGCTATTACTGGGTGCACCGGATCGGACACCGTTCGCGCTGGGTCTGGGCAAGCCATGTGAACCACCATTCCAGCCAGCATTACAACCTGTCGACGGCGCTGCGCCAAAGCTGGACCGACACCTTCACCTTCATGATGATCGTGCGCGCGCCGCTGGTGCTGATCGGCTTCCATCCGGCGCTGGTGCTGTTTTGCGGCGGGCTGAACCTGATCTATCAGTTCTGGATCCATACCGAGGCGATCAAGAAGATGCCGCGCTGGTTCGAGGCGGTGATGAACACGCCCTCGCATCACCGCGTCCACCATGGCCGCAACCCCCGCTATCTGGATGCGAACTACGCCGGCGTCTTCATCATCTGGGACAAGATGTTCGGCACCTTCGTGCCCGAACTGGAAGACGACAAGCCGGAATACGGGCTGGTCCACAACCTGGGCACCTTCAACCCGCTGCGGGTGGCGTTTCACGAATGGGTCGGCCTGTTTCGCGACGTGTTTCGCCCTGGTCTGACGCTGCGCCAGCGGTTGATGTATGCCGTCGCCCCCCCAGGCTGGAGCCATGACGGAAGCCGCGATGATTCCAACCACATCCGCGCCAAGTATGTCGCCCGCCACCCTGAGGCGCGCGGCACCCCAGGGCTGGAGCCGCACCGTCTGGGCAAGGTGTCCGAGGCCGAATTCGCGCCCCGCGTGTCGCCGGTCAGTGAGCCGGCAGAGTAGCACGGGGCGCTTCCGGCCTTCGGTCGCACAGGCGTGGCAGCCGGGGTGCGCAGCCGTCACTGCGGGCTGGCCGTGGTTCTGGACGCATTGATCATTCCTCATGACTTGTTTGTATGGAAATGATCTAATGCGCTGAAACTCAGGTCGGAGGACACTCGCCATGACCCATCACGACAGCCGCCTGACCCCGCTGCAGGAATTGCAGAAGAATGTCTCGGTGCCGTTCGAAGAAGCCATGGCGATGCCCAAATCTGTCTATACCTCGGCCGCGTTCGCCGAACTGGAACAGACGCAGATCTTCGCGCGCGAATGGCTGTGCGCCGGCCGGGCCGAGGCGCTGCCCAACCCCGGCGATTACCTGACCATGACCATCGCCGCAGAGCCGGTGATCGTGCTGCGCGACAACGACGGCGCGATCCGCGCCTTGTCGAACGTCTGCCGCCATCGGATGTCGACCCTGCTGGAAGGGCGCGGTCATGTCCGCGCGATCGTCTGCCCCTATCACGCCTGGACCTACAACCTGGATGGCGCGCTTCGCGGGGCGCCGGCAATGACGCTGAACCAAGGCTTCTGCAAGGATCAGATCGCTCTGCCACAACTGCGTTGCACGGTGTGGCTGGGCTGGATCATGGTCACGCTCAACCCGGATGCGCCGGACCCGGCCGAACGGCTGAAAGGCGTCGAAGCGCTGGTCGGCGATCTTCACATGGAGAATTACAGGGAGGCCTTTCGCGAAAGTTTCCACTGGCATACCAACTGGAAGGTGTTGGCCGAGAACTTCATGGAAAGCTATCACCTGCCGGTCTGCCATTCGGGGACCATCGGTCATACGGTGGATCTGACCAAGATGACCTGCCCCGAAGGCGACCCGGCCTTCAACTATCACTACATCATCAAGAACGACGCGCTGGACCTGACCCTGGCGCACCCGACCAACACCGCCCTGACCGGCGACATGCGCCGCACCACCTGGCTGATCTCGATCTATCCGTCGCTCATGATCACGCTCAGCCCGGGCTATTTCTGGTATCTCTCGCTTACCCCCGACGGGCCGGGTCATGTGAATGTGCTCTACGGTGGCGGCCTGGCGCCGGAATTCGTGGCCGACCCGAAGGCCAGGGACCATTTCGCGAGGCTCAAGACGCTGCTCGACGAGGTCAACCAAGAGGACAAGGGTTGCGTCGAGAAGGTCTATCAAGGTCTCTGCGCCGGTTTGTCGAAGCCCGGGCCGCTCAGCCATCTGGAGCGGCCGAATTTCGACTTTGCGCGCTACATCGCCGGGCGCCTGAGCGCTGAGGATGCGGCGCCCGCGAATACACTCTGATACCGCCCCGCCCATGGCCCGCGCCACCGGCGATTTGCCTTTTTGCGGCGGGCCCTGCTTCAAGCCCCGTGCCCCGCACCGCCCAGATGACAGGAGCGAGCCTCCCATGACCTTCTCTCTCGTCGCACGCTGCCCTGGGACCGGGCGCCTGGGAATGGTGATCAGTTCCTCCTCGCCGGCGGTCGCGGCCCGCTGCGCCCATGCGCGCGCCGGTGTGGGGGTAGTGGCCAGCCAGAACGTGACCGACCCGCGCCTGGGGACCCGGGCGCTTGACCTGTTGGAAGGCGGCGCCCGCGCGCCCGAAGCCGTGGCGATCCTGGCGCGCGAGATGGCGCATCCCGAGTATCGGCAATTGCTGGTCGTCGACCGCCTCGGCGGCGCGGCGATCCATTCCGGCACGAAAGCCCTGGGAACCTGGGCCGAGGCGGTCGGTGAAGGCGTGGCCGCCGGCGGCAATCTGCTGGCCGCGCCGGATGTGCCCGCCAAGATGGTCGCGGCCTTCGCCGCCACGCGCGCGGCCTTTGGCGACCGGCTGATCGCAGCTTTGGAAGCCGGCCTTGCCGCGGGCGGAGAGGCCGGGCCGGTGCATTCCGCGGGCCTGCTGATCGTCGATGCCCAGCCCTGGCCCTGGGCCGATCTGCGCATCGACTGGTCAGATGCCCCGATCGCGGAATTGCGAAAAGCCTGGGAGGTCTACGCCCCCCAGGCCGACGATTACGTCACCCGCGCCCTCGATCCGACCGCGGCCCCCAGCTACGGCGTGCCGGGGGACGAATAGCGATCAGCGAAAGGCGCAGCCGGCCTTCAGGCCGAACATCTTGAAGATCGCGGCCGCCGGGCACAGGCCGGTAAAGCCGGTCTGCAGCAGGTTCAGCCCGATGAAAGCCGTCAGCCACATCCACAGCGGCGAGACCCAGTAGGTCAGGGCAAGGCTGATCAGGATCATCGCCCCAGCGAAGGAGAATACGGCGCGCTCGACAGTCATTGGCGTCTCCAAACAATACAGCCGGGCACCCCGCCCGGCCTTTGGCCGCTGGTACCATTGCCACAAATTAAATTCAATATATTGAATGTGATTTCATCATGCGACATTATGTCGCATCAGGCGTCCTGTTCCAGACGATCGAGCAGTGCGGCGAGCATGGCATCACAGCCGGCCAGTTGGGCTTCGGTGACGAATTCATCCGGCTTGTGGCCCTGCGCCATGCTTCCCGGCCCGCAGATCACGGTGGGAATTCCGAGCCGCTGGTGAAACAGCCCGCCTTCCGTCCCATAGGCCACCTTGATCGTGCCGTTCGCGCCGGTTAGGGCCTTCACGAAGTTGACCACCTCCGCGTCGGTGGGGGTGCCAAGCCCGGGATAGGCCCAAAGCACTTCGATCGTGATCGCGGCTTCGGGGAAGTCGGACCTGTGGGCGGCGACGATCGTTTCGGCCTGCTCGCCAAGGATCGCCAGCAGCGCCTGGGGATCGTCTTCGGCGAGGGCGCGGATCTCGAATTCCAGGACGCAGCGGTTGGGGACGATGTTGACCTGCACGCCGCCCTGCATCTTGCCGACATGCAGCGTGGTATAGGGCACGTCGTAATCGCCGTCCTTGCGCCCGGTGGCGGCCAGTTCCGCCTGCAGCCCGCGCACGGCGTTCAGGAAATCCGCCCCCAGATGCAGCGCGTTCAACGCCAGCGGCGCCAGGGCCGAATGCCCCTCGCGCCCGGTGACGGTGGCGCGCAGGGCGGTCTTGCCCTTGTGGCCGGTCGCGACCTGCATCGAGGTCGGCTCTCCGACGATGCACATGGCGGGGCGGATCGGGGCTGCCTCTAGCATGTCGATCAGCGAGCGCACGCCCAGGCAGCCGACCTCCTCGTCATGGGAAAAGGCCAGGTGCAGCGGCGTCTTCAGGGGGCGCTTCGTGGCCGCCAGCGCCGCCGACAGCGCCGAGGCCACGAAGCCCTTCATATCGGTGGTGCCGCGCCCGTAAAGGCGGCCCTCGCCGCGCGACAGCCGGAATGGATCGCGCGTCCAGGCCTGGCCCTCGACCGGCACCACATCGGTATGGCCCGACAGCATGACCCCGGCGCGTTCCTGCGGTCCGATCGTGGCAAAGAGATTGGCCTTCGTGCCGCTCTGATCACGGATCAGCTGCGCCGTCACCCCCGCATCGGCCAAGACGTCGCGCACCCATTCCATCAGCGCGATATTGGGCAGGTGGCTGACCGTCTCGAAGGCGATCAGGCGGTCCAGGATGTCGATCGTGCGCATGTGAACCTCCGGCTGCGACCCTGACATACCTCAAAGCGCACGCGGGGGCACCCAGGTCGCGCATGTCAGAAGTCCGGCCCACCCCTTGACCTTCCCGTCACGGGAGCCTTTATCCAAGGCATGGCGGTACCAAACCGCCCTGTGCAGGAAAGGACTGCCCCCGTGAAGATCGCAGAGGTTGCCAGCCAGACCGGCCTGCCGGCCAAGACTATTCGTTATTATGAGGAAATCGGCCTGATCCATCCGGATCGCCACGCAAACGGCTACCGCGACTTTTCCGAAAGCCATCTGCACAAGCTGGCGTTTCTCGGCCGCGCTCGCTCACTCGGATTTTCGATCGAGGAATGCCGCGCGCTGATGGCGCTATACGAGGATCGTGACCGGGCCTCGGCCGATGTGAAGGTGATCGCGCAAGAACATCTGGGGGCGATCGATTCGAAAATTTCCGAATTGCAGGCAATGCGCCAGACCTTGGCGCATCTCGTGTCGTGCTGCGCGGGCGACGACCGGCCGAATTGCCCGATTCTAGCCGATCTGGCCGGCACCACGACCCCGATGCGCACCACCTCGCACGACAAGGAGAAGCTCTCTGCTGCATAGCGCTTGGGCCTTCGACCACCTGCCGTGACGACGGGCATGGAACCGGCCGGCGCCCCACGCAGCGGGCACGCCGCGCGGGCCCCGGGGCAGGATCCAGCCAGATGCCCGCCCCGTCGGCCCTATTCGGTCGGCGGGCTTCGAACTTCTTTGGCAAAGGCGGCGATCTTGCCGCTGTCCAGCGGGCCCAGCAACGCGTCAGCGTCGCGCAATTGACCGTCGCAGGTGGCCGGAACACCATAGCCGATCGCCGGGATCTCGACTTCGGCGCTGATCGCCGCCGCCAGCGGTGCGCTTAGCGATTCGAGAACCAGGGCGAATGCGCCGGCTTCGGCGACAGCAAGCGCGTCGGCGGCGATCCTCACGGCCTCTTCCCCGGGGCCGATGACAGCGGTATCGGATGCGGACCTGTCTGCGCGCGATGCCCCCCCGACATGGGCCATCACCGGGATACCGCGCGCCGACAGAAAGGCGATCGTTTCGGCCATCACCGCGCCGCCGCGCAACTTCACCGCCATGGCGCCGGTATCGGCCATCAGCGCGACGGCACTGCGAAAGGCCCGGCGCGGCGATTCCTGATAGCTGCCGAAGGGCAGGTCGATCACCGGCATCGCATGGCTCAGCCCCCGCACCACCGCGCGGCCGTGCAGACGCATCATCCCCAGGCTGGTCGCCATCGGAGAAGACAGTCCGTGCAACGCCGGCCCGACGCCATCGTCGATGATGACGACATCGCAATGCTGATCCGCGATCCGCGCCACGGGCGTCGTGTAGGCCGTCACGCAGACCAGCGGCCTTCGCCCCTTCCGGAACCGGATTTCCGCGGGCGCGGGGGCATGGCTGGGGGCCGTCACGCTCATTCTGAAGTCCTCGATTCCCTCACCTATATTTAGCCGCGGGCGGGGTCCGGGACCAGCCGTCCCTGTCGGCGTCAACGCTCCGTCCACGGGAACGAGACAGCCACGCACCCCGCGTGACGGCGTCAAGACGGGCCGCCGTTCCGGGCCACGCGGGATGAACCCGGCTTGATCCGGGGCGGCAGTCGGTGGATCATGCCGCCGTCGCCCGCGCCGGGACCCCCCGAGACGCGCGGCGCAGGACAGGAGGGTAGCAATGTTCAATCGCCTCACGCTGGTGGCGGCCGCACTGATGGCCGTCGCCGCGCCGGCCTATGCGGCCAAGGATTCGATCACCCTGGGCATGGTGCTGGAACCGCCGGGTCTTGATCCCACCTCAGGCGCCGCCGCCGCGACGGATGAGGTCACCTATGCCAACGTCTTCCAGGGCCTCACCCGCTTTGGCCCCGAGGGTCAGGTGGAACCCGATCTGGCGAAAAGCTGGGATATCTCGCCCGATGGCAAGGTCTGGACGTTCCATCTGCACAAGGGGGTGACGTTTCAGGACGGATCGCCCTTCGATGCCAGCGTGGTGAAATTCAGCCTCGACCGGATCAACGCGCCTGGGTCGACCAACGCGCAAAAACCGCTTTACGCGGAGATCGAGAAGGTCGAGGTCATCGACCCGCTGACCGTCAAGATCATCCTCAAGGCGCCGGTGGGCGATTTCGCGGCGAACCTTGCCTGGGGCGATGCCGAGATGGTCTCGCCCAAGTCGATCAAGGACGAGGCGACGCATCCGGTCGGCACCGGGCCCTTCATGTTCAAGGATTGGGTGAAGGGCGACAAGGTCGATCTGGTGGCCTATCCCGGCTATTGGGGCGAAAAGCCAAAGCTGAAGAAGGTGACGTTCAAGTTCATCTCGGATCCGACGGCGGCCTTTGCCGCGATGATGTCGGGCGATGTCGACGCCTTCCCGAACTTTCCCGCGCTCGAGACACTGAAGCAGTTCGAGAACAACCCCCGCTTCAAGGTGATGATCGGCAACACCCAGGGCGAGACGCTGCTGTCGATGAACCACCGCAACAAGTACCTGGCCGATATCCGGGTGCGCGAGGCGATCGCCCATGCGATCAACCGCCGTGACATCATCGACGGCGCGATGTTCGGCTACGGCACGCCGATCGGCACCCATTTCCCGCCCTTCAGCAAGGATTACGTCGATCTGCGATCGCTGTCGGCCTATGATCCGGCGCTTTCGCGCGAACTCTTGAAAGAGGCGGGCGTCAAGGACCTCAAGCTTCGGCTCGCGCTGCCGCCGCCGGCCTACGCGCGGCGTTCGGGGCAGATCATCCAACAGGAACTGAAGGCCGTGGGCATCGATGTGGAGATCACCAATCTCGAATGGGCGCAATGGCTGAGCCAGGTGTTCAAGAACCACGATTTCGACCTGACCATCGTCAGCCATACCGAGCCCAACGACATCGGCATCTACGCCCGGCCGAACTACTACTTTGGCTATGACAACCCGGGCTTCCAGGGGCTGATGAAGCGTCTGACGGTCGAGACCGACAAGACCAAGCGCGCGGCGATGCTGCGCGAGGCTCAGGCGATCATCGCCAAGGATTATGTCAACGGCTTTCTGTTCCAGCTGCCCAAGACGGGCGTCGCGAACGCGAAGATCATGGGCCTGTGGAAGAATGCGCCGACGCAGGCGAACGACATGACCCAGGTCTACTGGAAGGACTGAAGCCCTGGCTGAGCGGCCTCGCGCCGGCCGCTCAGCCGCTCACGAGTCCCAGCCGGATGCTGAGCGTTTCTTGCTCGGCATTCTCGATCGCGCGGTACATCGCCGTCACGTTCTGCTGTTCGTTCCGGCCGCCAAGGCGGTGCGATTCCATCATCATAACAGTGACATCGATGGCGCGACCCGCATCATCCGCAAGCGCCTGGGCGGAAAGCTCTGCATTGATCGCCGTCTCGATCGCATCGCGTTGTTCCGTGCTTATGGCGGCCGCGTCCGATACGATGAGAAAGACACCGGACCCGCAATAGGCGATGAAGGGATGCGGCAGCCGGGCATGCGCAAGTATCGCCCGCGCGGTCGCGGCAAGCACCCGGGTGAACGCCTCGGGCGAACACCGCCGATGCAATTCGGCCCCCTCGCGCATATGAAAGGTCACCACCGAAAGCTTGTTCTCGCTTGAACGAGACAGTTGCGCCACATAATTCGCCAGCGCGTCCAGTTTCACCGAACGCTTCACGCCCTCGATCTGGATCGGATCGAAATAGGTCGGCGCCCGCTGATCCGCCGCGCCGGCGCCGTCCGCCATCGCGCCCGACCGCGCGCCACTGCCGCCGCCCGCCAGCGCGATCTGCCGCGCCCGCGACAGCAACTCGGTGGCGTCGACCGGCTTGGTGATGTAGTCGGATGCGCCGGACATGAATGCCCGCTGCACGTCTTCCTTCTTCCCGCTTGCCGTAAGCATCACGATGCTTGCATCATGGTATTCCGGCAGACGCCGAAGCCAGCGGCAAAGGTAGTCTCCCTCGATTTCAGGCATCCGCAGATCGATAAAGGCACAGTCGAACGGCTGCGCGGCGCTCGACACGATCTGCGCCGCCTGCTGAGCCGAGACCGCCGAAGTCACATCGTTGAAACCGCCCGTGTCGAGCATCGCCTCCAGGATTTCCAGAAAGAACGGGTCATCATCGACCGCGAGAATTTTCATCGCCGGCTTCCCCTCCCTCGTCGGAGTCGAATTCTGGAACGACGAATGGCCTGTTTCGCCGCCGAGGTCCATCCAAGACTGATTTGCGCATCGATCTTCTTTGCAAATCAATCCGGTCAGTCACAGATATCACCTGTCGAACAGATCCGACACCGCCTTGCGCAAGGTAGTTTCATCGTCCGGATTGAAAACCGGATTTCCGGCCCGATGCCCCCAGATCGACTCGATGGGCCGGAATTCGGCATTGGGCATCATCGCGGTCTCGATCTCGCTGTCTTCAGGCGTGAAATACAGATCGGTGCGCGATGGCATGACGATCGCGCGGGCGGTGATCGCGCCGAGCGCCGCCGCCAGGTCGCCCTTGTAGATCTCGTTGTCGGATAGGTCCGAGCCCATCCAGGTTTCCAGGCCGGCCAGCAGATCATGCGCGTCGCGACGCAGAAAGTTCGCCTCCCACGAGCGCACCAGGAAATCTTCTAGCGAGGCGAAGCCCGCCCGTTCGTACAGCCGCTCGCGGTAGAACGCCTGCGACATCGCCCAGCCGGCATAGACCCGCCCCATGGCGCGAAGGCCACGCACCGGATGGGCATCGAAATGATCGCCGCGCCAGGCGGAATCGCCCGTCAGCGCGGCACGCACGCCTTGCAGGAACACCTTGTTGTGGATCGAGGTCCGGGCCGAGCCGCAGACCGCGCAGATCCGGGCCACGCGATCGGGGAAGATGGCGCCCCAGTGCAGCGCCTGCTGCGCGCCCATCGACCAACCATAAACCATCGCCAGACGGGTGACGCCGAAGACGGCCTCCAGCATCGTTGCCTGGGCGCGGACGTTGTCCCAATGGGTGAAGGTCGGGAAGCGTCCCGGGCCGAAGGGCGGATCCATGTTCGACGGCGAAGTCGACAGGCCGTTGCCGAACATGTTGGGGATGACGATGAACCAGTCACGCGGGTCCAGCACCCGGCCCGGACCGATCAACCATTCGGTATCCGTGTGCTGGGCGCCATAGGACGTGGGGTAGAGGATGACATTCGACTTGTCCGCCGCAAGCTTGCCATAGGTCTTGTAGGTGATCTGCGCGCGCGGCAGGGTAAGGCCGCGCTGAAGCGTCAGGTTCTCGAATTCAAAGATCCGGGGATCCGCAGAGGTCATGAGATGTCCTGCCTTTCGGCTTGCGTGGCGCGCCGGCGCCCCGGGTCTGACGTGTCCTAGCGCAACGGTGCGGGCCTTGGCAAAGCGCATCTTCGCCCCGCCCGACGCCCGCGGCTTCACCGCGACGGCCGCGAACTTTTGGCTTCAGCCCGGGAACAGGTCGGGCTGCGCATGGCAGAAGCGGCTGATCGCGCCCGCATGGGTGAACCAGACGTCATCTCGCCGTGCAAGCATGTGGGCGATGGCCGCGCGCAGATGGCGAAGCCGGAAGGGCTGCCCCACGATATACGGGTGCAGCGCGATCCCCATGACCAGCGGCTGCGCTTGCGCCTGGTCAAGCATTTCATCAAAACTGTCCACGATCATCGCGGCGAAATCCTCGGCCGATCCACGCCGCGCCGCGATCGCCGGGATATCGTTCAACTCCTGCGGATAGGGGATCGACAGGATCCGCCCCGAACGGGTGCGCATCCAGACGGGTTGATCATCCATGCACCAGTTCAGCGTGTAGCGATAGCCCGCCTCGGACAGCAGATCGGGGGTAACCGGGCTTTCCGCGATCCAGGGGCTCAGCCAGCCCTCGGGGGCCGCGCCCTCGGCGGCGGCGATCCGGCGCGTGGCCTCAGCGATCAGCGCGCGTTCCTCGGCCTCCGGCAGGGTGCTTTGACGTTCGGAATTGGTGCGGCCGTGACCCGCGATCTCGTCGCCGCGGTCGCGGAAAGCGGCCAACAGCGCGGGGGCATACTCATACATCGCGCTGTTGGCCAGCACGGTGACGGGCAGATCGAACCCCTCAAACAAGTCCAGCATCCGCCAGGCGCCGACGCGGTTGCCCCAGTCGCGCCAAGCGTAGTTCAGCACATCCGGCTGCGGGCCGCCCGGGGCCAGTTCGGCACCCAGCCCCTCGCCAAAGGCGAAATGCTCGAGATTCAGGCCGACATAGACTGCCAGGCGCTTGCCCTCGGGCCAGCTGAAATCCGGCCGGGCGACGATCGGGCTGTAGCCGTAGCGGCCATGTGTCGAAAGCTTCATAGCGGTGCCTCGCTCAGGGCGTGGCGGTCCAACAGGATCTCGGCGCTGTCGTTCCAGACCTGCGTTTCGGTGATGCGCCCGCCGCGGACGGTGAAGACATCGATATAGCGGTTGGTCTCGAACGGCGTGCCATCGGGCCATTCGCCGTAAAGATAACCGGTATTGTAGACGCGGACCTCGCCGGTTTCGGGGTCGATCGCGGCGTCGGTGCGCAGAAAACACTTTTTCACCCAGTTATAGCGCCTGACATTGAAGGCGGCGCTGTCGGCGGGCGAGGCAAAGCGCCGGCCGCCGGTGAAGATCATCCGAAATCCCGGCGCGACATGGCGCGCGGCACCCTCGGGGTCGGGGATCATGGAAAGATGCAGATAGGTCTCGACGATCTGCTTCGCCGCGGCGACCGGATCGGGCAGGTCGGTCATGGCTATCCCCCTTCACGAGCGGTGAAATCCACCGCGGCACGGGCCAGATGCGCGGCGGCGGCGACGCCGTCGATCAGCCGCATCCCGGTACGTGCGGTCAGTTCGGGCGCCAGCGCCGCCATCCCGGCGCAGCCCAGCACCACCGTCGCGGCGCCGTCCCGGTCACGGGCCAGGGCGATTTCCTCGGCCAGCCGGGCGCAGACCGCCGCACCGCCCGCGTCGATTTCCAGCACGGGCAATCCGCAGGCCCGCACCGAGGCACAACGCCCACCAAATCCCTGTGCCCGGATATTGCCCGCGATCACCGGGACCGAAGCGGCGGTCGAGGTGACGACCGAGAACCGCACCCCCAGCGTCGCGGCCATCAGATAGGCGGACTGGCCGATCCCCAGCACCGGGCAATCGGCGATGCCCTGTGCCTCGGCCAGGCCGGTATCGTCGAAACAGGCGATCACGATCGCCTGGGCACCCCCCGCCCGGGCCTTGGGAATGCGCGCCAGAAGGCCCGCGATCGCGGCCTCGCCATCCGCCGCGCCCTGGATCGCGGGTGGGCCGTCGGTATTGGTCGCGCCGGTGATCCGCGCCGCCGGCAGCGCCGCGCGGGCGGCGGCCACGATATTGTCGGTCATCGCCTCTGTCGAGTTGGGGTTGATGAAGGCCAGGTGGATCATGCGCCCCCTCACACACCCTTGCCCGCGTCCGATCCCAGCCGGCGCCGGCGCCGCTGCACGATCGAGACGATCGCCAGCATGGTGCCGATCACCGTGAAGGACACCGCAGTTGTCACCGTGCCCAGCGCATAGATCGCCGGGGTAGTCACGGTGGTGGTCAGCGCGCGCAACGTGATCGGCAGCGTGTTGTCGGCGCCCATCGCCTGGCTCGACCGGGCGATCTCGTCCCAGGACAGCGTGAAGCCGAACAATGCCACCCCCGCGATCGCCGGCGCGATGATCGGCAGCACGACATGACGGAAGGTCTGCCAGGGCGTGGCGCCCAGGTCGCGGGCGGCTTCCTCATAGGCCGGGTTGAAGCGGTTGAAGACCGCGAACATGATCAGAAGGCCGAAGGGAAACGTCCAGCTGAGGTGCGCGCCGAGGCCCGAGGTGAACAGCCCCATCAGCGTGGTGAAGTTGTTGTAGACCCACTGGATGTCGAAGGCGGCGCCGACGGCCTTGACGGTGTCGTCGGCGATGCGGAATTCCAGCGCGATGCCCAGCGAGACCACGATCGAGGGCACGATCAGGCTGGCGATGGCGGTATAGAACAGAAGTGTTGCGCCGCGGAACCTTCGCCGGAATGCCAGCCCCGCCATGACCGAGGCAACGACCGTCAGGATCATGACCGTCACGCCCAGGCGCAGCGAATTCCACAGCGCGGAGCCAATATCCACCACGCCGATGCCATGAAAAAGCTGCGCGAACCAGTGCAGCGACACCCCGCGCATCGGGAATGTCAGCCCCCCCTGCGGCCCTTGGAAGGACAGGATCAGGATGGTGATCGTCGGCCCGTAGAGGAAAACCACGAACAGCGCGAAGAACACGGCGAGCAGGTAGAAGGCGGGCGAGCGGCGCTCATGCATGGCTCATAGCTCCTTGCGGATGTCGACCAGCCGGGTCAGACCGAAGATCAGGGCCAAGACGGTCGCCAGCAGCACCACCGCGTTCGCCGCCGCCAGCGGGAATTGCAGGAAATTGGTCTGCACCTGGATCACCTTGCCGACCGAGGCGATTTGCTGCCCGCCCATGATGCCGATGGTGATGTAATCGCCCATCACCACGGTGATGACGAAAATCGAGCCGATCGCGATCCCCGGCTTCGACAGCGGAACCAGCACGTTCCACAGCGTCTGCCAGCCCGAGGCACCGCCGTCCCGCGCCGCCTCGATCAGCGACCGGTCGATGCGGGCCATGGAATTGAGGATCGGGATGATCATGAAGACGGTGTTGAGGTGCACGAAGGCCAAAAGCACCGAGAAATGCGAATAAAGCAGCCATTCGACGGGATGATCGGTGACCCCCAGCGCCAATAGCCCCTGGTTGATCAGCCCGTTGCGGCCCAGCAGCGGGATCCAGGAAATCATGCGGATGACGTTCGAGGTCCAGAACGGGATCGTGCAGATCAACGCCAGCACCACCTGCATCATGGGCGTGCGGACCTCGAACACCAGGAAATAGGCGATGGCGAAGCCGATCACCAGGGTCAGGGCCCAGACCTCGGCGCAGAAGATCAGCGTCTGCAGGTAGGTGGCGAAGGTGGTGCACAGATCCGGCAATTGGCGGACGCAGCCGCTGAAGATGTCGGTGTAATTGCTGAGGATGAAGGCAGGCGTGATCGAATACTGGTTGTATTGCCAGAAGCTGACGATCACGATCACTGCCAGCGGCACCACGAAGAACAGCGTAAAGACCGCCGCCATCGGCGCCGCCTGCCAGTAAGAGGTCTTGGTCGATTTTGCTTTCATCGCCGATCCCGCGTCAGGGGGCCGCCCATCCCGAAGGCGGAGCGGCCCGGTCATAGGCGCCTTGCGTCACCGTGGCCTTAGGCCGCGATGAACTGGTTCCACTTGCGCACCATGTATTCGTTTTGCTCCATGACCGAGTTCCAGCACGCCACATGGCCCATGCGCGCCGCGTAGGACCCGCCGTCGCGCACCGCGCCGGCCTTCTCGATCAGGGTGCCGTCGGGGGCGTGGATGTCATGCGCGGCGGGCTTGCCTTCCATCCAGAAAGCCCATTCATAGGGCTTCATGTAGTCCTTCGCCGTTTCCAGCACGGCCGAGTAATAGCCCTGGCGGTTCAGATAGGCCCCGGCCCAGCCCGACAGGAACCAGTTCACGAAGTCATAGGCCGCGTCGATCTTCTTGCCGCGCGTGGTCTTCGGAATGCCGAAGCCCGACGCCCAGCCGCGATAGCCCTCGACCAGGCCTGGATAGGCGCATTTGATGCCCTTCGAACGCACTGCGGTCACCGCCGGCGACCACATGGATTGCAGCACCACCTCGCCCGAGGCCATCAGGTTGACGCTTTCGTTGAAATCGGTCCAGAAGGCGCGGAACTGACCCGCCTTCTTGGCCTTGATCAGCGTGTCGATGGTGAAATCGATCTCGGCCTTGGTCTGGTTGCCCTTGTCGCCGTATTTGATCAGCCCCGCGGATTCGATCGCCATGGCCGCGTCCATGATGCCGATCGAGGGCACGTTGATCAGCGCCGTCCTGCCCTTGTATTCGGGGTCCAGAAGCGCCTTCCAGTGCTTCACCTCATGGCCGATCAGATCGGGCCGCATGCCCAGCGTATCGGCGTTGTAGGTGGTCGGGATCAGGGTGATCCATTCGGTCTGGTCCTTGGCGAACTTGGTAGAATGCTCGCCTTCCAGATAGAACACCTTGGCCGGTGCGGTGCCCTGCATGCCCACCTTCTTGCCGTCCACCGTGCCCTTGGTCAGCACCGTGGACAGCTTGTCGGCATATTTGATCTTGTTGGCATCCATCCCCACCAGGTTGCCCGAGGGGATCAGGTTGGGCAGCGAGAAATATTCGCTGTCGACCATGTCGAAGGAATTCGGCTGGGTGATGATGCGCTTGGCCACCTCGTCGGTGGTGACCGGGATATATTCGATGGTGATTCCGGTGTCTTCCTTGCATTTCTTGGCGATGTCGGCGGATTGGTTCACGGCGGTGCCCAGATAGCGCAGGGTCACACCGTCGGCGGCCAGCACCGCGGGCGCGCCAAGCACCTGCGCCCCCAGCACCGCTCCGCCCGCGGCCGCGCCGCCTTTCAGAAAGGTCCGTCGGTCGACCGATTTTCCGTTCAAGCGATAGCTCATGTCCAAACTCCTCTGTTGATTGCGTCCATTCTTGGGCGTCTGTGGATGGTTCGGGGATCAGGCCTCCAGCGGATGCACGTCCGTCTCGGGCCAGGCGACGCTTGCCAAATCGCCGACCTGCAGGGGCTGGCTGAAGAAGTCGCGTTCCGGAAGCACGACGGACAGCTCTTGCGCCTGCCCGGTCTTCAGCACCAGCTGCACCGTCGTGCCCTGGTATTCTATGCCGAAGATCGCGCCCTCGATCGTGCCGCCCGCGCCGCGTGTCAGGATCATCCGGTCGCTGCGCACCGCGATGGCGCGGCCGTCGCGGCGGATCACGTTGTGGCCCCCCAGAAAGCGCGCGACGAATTCGGTGCGCGGCGCGTTGAACAGCGCGCGCGGGGGGCCGGATTGCTCGATCACCGCGTTGTTCATCACGATCACCTCGTCGGCCAGCGCCAGCGCCTCGTCCTGGCCGTGGGTGACGTGGATGAAGGTAATGCCCAGCTCCCGTTGCAGCCGCTTCAGTTCCACCCGCATCCGGACGCGCAGGAACGGGTCCAGCGCCGAAAGCGGCTCGTCCAAAAGCAGCACCTTGGGCTGGGTGATCAGCGCGCGCGCCAGCGCCACGCGCTGCTGCTGCCCGCCCGACAACTGATCGGGGCGCCGCGCGGCATAGGGCGCCATGTCGACCAGTTCCAGCAGCTCATCGGCGCGCACGTGGCGCTTGGCCTTGGCGACGCCCCTCATCTTCAGTGAAAACGCGACGTTGTCGCGCACCGTCAGATGCGGGAACAGTGCGTAATTCTGGAACATCATCGCGGTGCCACGGCCGGCCGGTGGCAGCCCCGAGATATCCACCCCTTCCAGCAGGATCGCGCCTTCGGTCACGCTTTCATGCCCCGCGATCATCCGCAGGGTCGAGGACTTGCCACAGCCCGACGGCCCAAGCAGGCATACATAGGTGCCCGCCGCGATCAGGTGATTGAGATCCCGCACCGCGACGGTGTCGCCGTAGCGTTTCGTCAGGCGGAAAAGTTCAAGATCGTTCGCCGTGCGCATTCTGTCTCCGCGGCTGTTTCGCCTTGCAGACTGTCGCGACACGCCGGCCGCCGGCAGATTTTTCACACCGCCCCGGCACGACAGCGGACGGCTGCGGAATTCTTGGGCGGCCGTCGCGGCCAGTGCACAGTTTCAAGCCAGAAAACGCACCCCGCGGCAGGGGCGCAGGGACGGCGGCGATACCCCGAAGGCCCCCCGGGGCGGATTTCATTGCATCCAGAACCACCTGCGACGGCACGGCCTGGTTTCGGCCGCAAGGGGGCAAGCGGTCAGGCTTTCGCCATGCCGCGGGTTGGAAGGCGGGAAAGATCCCCGCCGCGACAAGAGACAAGCGCCAGAGAATAGACAAGGGCCAGGCGAGGGCGCCAGAGCGGCCCCGAACCGGCCGCCCGACGCGACTTCGCGCGGCGACCTCAGTCCTTCGCGCGCTCGACGTAGCTGTTGTCGGCGGTGTTGATCACCACGCGGGTGCCCGCGTCGATATGCGGCGGCACCATCACCCGCACGCCGATATTCGTCATCGCCGGCTTGTAGCTGGACGAGGCCGTCTGCCCCTTCACCACCGGTTCGGTCTCGGTGATCTCGACGGCGATCTTCTGCGGCAGTTCGATCGAGATCGGGCGCCCCTCATAGGTTTGCAGCATCACCTTCATGCCCGGCTCCAGATAGGGCGCGGCATCGCCCACGACCTCGGGGGTGGCGGCGACCTGGTCGTAGGTCTCGGGGTTCATGAAGTGAAAACCCTCGGCGTCGTCATAGAGGAAATCCCAGGTGCGTTCGTCGACATTGGCGCGTTCGACCTGCTCGGTGGTCTTCCAGCGCTCGGTCGTCTTCACGCCGTCGACGATGCCGCGCATGTCGACCGAGGTGGTAGGCGTACCCTTGCCGGGGTGGAAGTTCTCGGCCTTGAGAACGACATAGAGCTTGCCGTTCATTTCCACGACGTTTCCCTTGCGCAGGGAAGAGGCGATGACTTTCATCGGATGGTCCTTGTCGAAGCCTGCGGCGCAGCCTATGCGCCTGTCTGAACCCGGCCCTAGCCGAACTGGGCGGGGATTTCCAGTCAAGAGGTGCAGGCAATGACCGAGACCCCATGGTGGAGCCCTTCGCGCCACGCCGACCGCCGCCCCGTGTTGCTGGCCCGCAACCGCGCCCAGGCGGCGATCCGCGCCCTGCTGGCCGCCGAGGGCTTCGTCGAGGTCGACCCCCCAGCCCTGGTGACAAGCCCCGGAAACGAGGCGCATCTGCATGCCTTTGCCACCGATCTGATCGGCAACGACGGCGCGGCGCGGCGGATGTATCTGCACACCTCGCCGGAATTCGCGATGAAGAAGCTGCTGGCCGCGGGCGAGCAGCGGATCTTTTCCTTCGCCCATGTCTGGCGCAACCGCGAGCGCGGGGTACGGCACAGCCCGGAATTCACGCTGCTCGAATGGTACCGCGCGGGCGAGGACTACACCGTGCTGATGGAGGATGTTGCGCAGATGGCGCGCCGCGCCTGCGAGGCGGCGGGAACGGCGCTGCTGCGTTTCGGCGATCACGCCTGCGATCCTTTCGCGCCGGTCGAGCGGCTTTCGGTCAGTGAGGCCTTCGCGCGTCACGCGGGTGTCGATCTGCTGGCCACGCTGGGCCCGGGCGGGGTGGCCGACGGCCCGGCGCTGGCTGCGCAGGCCGGCGCGGTGGGGCTGCGCACCGCCCCCGACGATACCTGGTCCGACATCTTCTCGCGCGTGCTGTCGGATCGGGTAGAACCGCACCTGGGCCATGGCCGGCTGACCATGTTGGACCGCTACCCCGCAGTCGAAGCGGCGCTGGCGCGCACTTGCGCAGATGACCCGCGCGAGGCCGAGCGCTTCGAAGTCTATGCCTGCGGGGTGGAACTGGCGAACGGCTTCGGCGAATTGACCGACGCGGTCGAACAGCGCCTCCGGTTCGAGGCCGAGATGGACGAAAAGGCCCGCATCTACGGCGAACGCTACCCGATCGACGAGGATTTCCTGGCCGCCCTGACGATCATGCCGCCGGCCTCGGGCATCGCACTGGGCTTCGACCGCCTGGTGATGCTGGCCACCGCCGCGCCGCGCCTCGAAGACGTGCTCTGGGCGCCGGTGGATTAGCGCGCCGGGCAATCACCCCATCGCCGCCGCCCCGCGGGCGGCCACAAGAGGCACGTTGTCCAGGGCGATAGGCCCAGGGCAATCTTGCTTTCATCGTTCACGAAATACGCCGCTGAAGCAAAGTTCAGCGGCTTCGTCGCCGCCTGGGCCTTGCGAAAGGACCCGCCGTCCCTACCCCGCCTTGCGGAAGGCCAGGAAGGTCATCATCCGCAGCGGCGGAAATGCCCGGCGTTCCACCAGCGTCAGGGACGGCTCGCCCATCACGGTCGCCAGCGGGAAGTCGGAATGCCAGCCGATCAGGTTCGACAGCGGCGCCATCAGGCGCTCCAGCCCGGCAAGGACACCGCTTTCGCGCGCGAAATGGTTGGTGATCACGACGTTACCGCCCGGCTTGCAAACCCGGGCCATTTCCGCCAGCACCTTCTCGGGCTCGGGCACCACCGACATGATGTGCATGGCGACGACGGTATCGAAGCTTTCCGGCGGGAAGGCCAAGTCGCGCGCATCCATCTGCTGCAACGCCTTCACCTGGGTCAGGCCATGCACGCGCACCTTTTCGCGCGCCTTGTCAAGCATCTCCTCGGAATAGTCGACGCCGGTGACCTCGACCTCTCGCCCGTAGAACGGCAGCGCCAGCCCGGTGCCGACCCCCACCTCCAGCGCGTTGCCACCCTTGGCGTTGACGTAGGATACCGTCCGGCGGCGGCCACGTTGGGTCACTGCGCCGAAGGTGTTGTCGTACACCGGCGCCCAGCGCGCGTAGGATTTCTCGACGGCCCGTAATTCCATGACCAGGAGCCTTACCTCAGCTTAACGATTTTGCAACCCTCCAGGACCAGAGCATCCCGGCCAGATAGGCGAAATCCAGCACAGTCAGCGAAATCCACGGAAAGCTGAGCAGTGCCGCCAGCACGGCGACGAACCCGACGATGAACAGCCGCGCGTTCTCGCGGTAGATTGTCAGCGATTTCAGCGACCAGGTCGGAATGCGGCTGATCATCAGCATACCGACCGCCACGATATAGATCGCGATCAACGGTTCGGGCAGCAGCGGCACCTGCGACCAGGTGAAGGACGCGAAGATCGGCAAGAGAGCCAGAAAAGCCCCGGCCGGTGCAGGCACGCCGGTGAAGAAGCGCTTGGCCCCGCCGCCCGCGTCAGCCTTGCTGTCGACATTGAACCGCGCCAGCCGCAGCACGCAGCAAACGACATAGATCACCACGGCGACCCATCCCTGATCGCGCAGCTCGGCGAAGGCCCAGACATAGATCAGGATCCCCGGAGCCACACCAAAGTTCAGGAAATCGGCCAGCGAATCAAGCTCGGCCCCCAGCGGGCTTTCGCTTTTCAGCATCCGCGCCAGCCGCCCGTCGAGCCCATCGAACACCGCGGCCACGATGATCAATTGCACCGCGACGACATAATTGTGCTGCAGCGCGAAGCGGATCGCCGACAGGCCCGCGCAGATCGCAGCCACCGTGATCAGGTTCGGCAACAGGGTGACAAGCGGCAGCTCCACCCTGCGTCTGCTACGACGTTCGGGCATGCTCAGCTCACCCGGGCCTGGCGGCGGGGCTCATCCGCGCGCAGATCGGCAAGGATGGTTTCGCCCGCGACCATGGTCTGGCCCAGCGCGACCAGCGGCGCGACGCCCGCGGGCAGGTAGACATCCAGCCGCGATCCGAATCGGATCAGGCCAAAGCGCTCTCCGGTCTGCAGGCTTTGCCCCGGCTTGGTCCAGCACACGATCCGCCGCGCCACCAGCCCCGCGATCTGCACGACGGCGATATTGCGGCCGTCCTCCAGCTCCAGCCGCAGGCTGTTGCGTTCGTTGTTCTCGCTGGCCTTGTCGAGCGAGGCGTTGACGAAGGTGCCCGGATGATAGGCCACCGCCGCCACCCGGCCGGCGACCGGGCTGCGGTTCACATGGCAGTTGAAGACGTTCATGAAGACACTGACCCGGGTCAACGGCTCTGGGCCCATGCCCAGCTCTGCCGGCGGGATCGCCGGTTCGATCAGCGACACGACCCCATCGGCGGGGCTGACGATCAATCCCTCGCGTGTCGGCGTCGCGCGCTTCGGGTCGCGAAAGAAGTAATAGCACCACACCGTCAGCCCGACCCCGACCCAGCCAAGCGGCGCCCACAGGAAGAACAGCGCCAGTGTCACCGCCGCGAAGATCGCGACGAACTTGATCCCCTCGCGGTGCATGGGCTTGAGGAAGGTTCCAAGCATGGTCATTCGCGCAATATCCCCAAATCGACGCCGGGCTTCCCCCTGCCCCTGTCCCATAGCAAGAACCACGGCGTCCCGCCACATGCCTGTGCCGCGCCGCCGCGCCGCAGCCGGCAAGGCAGTGCCGCATTTGCATCCCGCGATGACGCGGAGGCTTGAGTTCATCCCGCCTTGATGGGATCTTCGCGCCCCGACAGCGCGCGAGGGAACAGAGATGACTGCAGCATTGATGACGGCCCTCGCGGGCTTCATCACCGGGGTGATCAGCACGCTCGGCTACGGCGGGATCGCGCTTCTGATGGCGATCGAATCCGCCTGCGTTCCGCTACCGTCCGAGATCATCATGCCGTTCTCGGGCTATCTGGTGTCGACCGGGCGGTTCTCGCTGCTGATGGTCGCCACGGTGGGGGCGATCGGCTGCAATATCGGCTCGACGCTCGCCTACCTCGTCGGCGCCTATGGCGGGCGGCCGCTGGTCGACCGGTGGGGGCGCTATGTGTTGCTCAGCCCGGCCGATCTGGACCGGGCCGAGCGTTACTTTGCCCGCTACGGAAGTGTGACGGTCTTCGTCGGGCGGCTCTTGCCGGTGGTGCGCACCTTCATCTCGCTACCCGCGGGAATCGCACGGATGCCCTTTGCGCGGTTCCAGATCTATACCTTCCTCGGCTCCTGGCCCTGGTGCTTCGCACTGGCCTATGTCGGGCTGAAGCTGGGCGAAGCCTGGAACCGCAGCCCCGCGCTGCGCCGGGCGATGCACGCGCTGGACGGCGTGGTGCTGATCGCCCTACTGGCCGGCGCCATCTGGTACGGCCGCCACCTTTGGAAAGGGCGCGGCACCTGACTGTGGCGCGACCGGGGCGCGATCAGATCGGCGTCCCGGCCAATCGCGGCCCCGCCACCGCGCCGGCACGGTGGAACGCTCCGCCCTTGTCAGTCGCCCATCTTCATCGGCGCCATCGGGCCCTGGCGGGTGTTGTCCACCGGGACATCCACTTCAACCGCACCCGCCCTTTGGAACGACAACGTCAGGTGCACCACATCGCCCTGCTTCAGCGGGTGCTTCAACCCCATCAGCATCACATGATCACCGCCCCGCGCCAACAGCGACGAGCCATGGGCGGGCACCAAAATGCCGCCCTTCACCTCGACCATTCGCATCACGCCACCGGCGCTTTCTTCATGAGTATGCAATTCGGCCACCGCCGACACGTCGGCCGTTACGCCGATCAGCCGATCAGCGTCTGCCCCCGAATTCTCGATCTCCATGAAGGCCGCGGCGGATTTCGACATCGGCGTCGAGACCCGCGCATACGGCGCCTTGATCACGATCGCGCCTGCCTGAACGGCCCCCGCCAGCCCGACGATCGCACCGGCCAGCAGAAGCGACTTTACAAAAGTCATGCATCTTCCTTTCGCTTGGTCGGGCGCTCGCGAAACCGGACCTGCCAGCACTGTAGGGTCCGGGACTGCATGGTAAAGGCGACAAAATCGCCCGGCCCGCATGCAAACGCAAACGGCCCCGCCGAAGGCAGGGCCGGGCATCGGGCTTCGGAAAGGCTCAGGCCGCGGCCTGAGCCTTCGCGATTTCCTTCTTGATCTTCAGCGCCTTCACCGACAGCTCTTCGTCCTTCGCCTTGGCGAGGAAAGCGTCGAGACCGCCACGGTGATCCACCGTACGCAGCGCCGAGGCCGAGATCCGCAGCTTGAAGGCGCGACCCAGCGCTTCCGATTGCAGCGTCACCTCGTTGAGGTTCGGCAAAAACCGCCGCCGGGTCTTGTTGTTGGCGTGGCTGACGTTGTTGCCCGTCATCGGGCCCTTACCGCTCAGTTCGCAGACGCGCGACATCGTCCTGATCCTTGTCTTTTCGAGTCTTTTCGATACTCAATGGCGCCGCGAACGGCGGCGCGCCGAATTCCATCCGCGCCGTTTAGGGGGAATCCCCCCGGGCGTCAAGCGATTCACACACCCTCCCCCACGATCCCCCGCATTTGCCGCCTGCGGAGCCCTTGCCACCGACCGCCGCACCCAGCAATATGCCGCCAACACGGAGGCGGGCATGATCGCAATCATATTCGAAGTTACCCTAAAGGCCAGCGAGCGCGACAATTACCTGGCCATCGCCGCCGACCTGAAAGCTGATCTTGTACGTCAGGACGGCTTCATCTCGATCGAGCGGTTCGAAAGCCTGACCACGCCGGGCAAACTTCTTTCGCTATCGTTCTGGCGCGACGAAGAGGCGGTGGCGAACTGGCGCAAGCTTGAAAAACACCGCCGCGCCCAGGTTGCCGGGCGGGGCGGGATGTTCGCCGACTATCGGCTGCGCGTGGCCGGAGTGATCCGCAATTACGGCATGGAAGACCGCGCCGAAGCCCCCGAGGACAGCGTCGCCGCCCACGGCGTCTAAGACCCGCGACCGCAGCCCCCGCCCCGGCGCCCGCGCTAGCCCCGCCCCAGGAGGCGCAGCATCTCGTCCGCCGCGGCCACCGCGGTCATTTCGCCCGCCTGCACGCCGGCGCCCAGCCTCGCCATCGCCTCTTGCGCCGGCCCGGGGCGGCGCAGGTCGGCCAGAAGGCCTGCGCGAACCTCTTCCTCGAACCAGGCGCGGGCCTGTTCGGCGCGGTTGGCCGCGAAATGCCCTTCCGCCCGGCGCCAGTCAGCCAATTCGGTCATCGCGGCCCAGGCCGCCGCCAGACCGGTTTCCTCGATCGCCGAGACTGGCATCGCGCGGGTGTAACCCTCGGGATCCTGCGGCCGGCGGCGCAAAAGCCGCAACGCGCCCGCGTAATCGGCCTGGGTGCGCGCGGCGACGGCCTTCAGGTCTCCGTCCGCCTTGTTGACCAGGATCAGGTCGGCCATCTCCATGATGCCGCGCTTCACACCCTGCAGTTCGTCGCCACCGGCGGGGGCCAGCAGCAGCACGAAAAGATCGGACATGCCCGCAACCATGGTCTCGGACTGCCCCACGCCCACCGTCTCGATCAGGATCACGTCATAACCGGCGGCCTCGCACAGCAGGATCGCCTCGCGCGAGCGGCGTGCGACGCCACCCATCTGCGCCTGGCTGGGCGAAGGGCGGATGAAGGCGCGCGCTTCGCGACTGAGGCGCTCCATCCGCGTCTTGTCGCCCAGGATAGAACCGCCGGACCGGGCCGAGCTTGGGTCGACCGCAAGCACCGCGACCTTCAGCCCAAGGCCGGTGAGCATCAGTCCGAAGGCTTCGATGAAGGTCGATTTACCCACGCCGGGGGTGCCCGACAGGCCGATGCGCAGCGCTTCGCGGCCGTCGCGCGCCAGACGGTCGATCAGCGCGGTGGCCTGGGCGCGATGATCGGCGCGCGCGCTTTCCACCAGGGTGATCGCCCGGGCCAGCGCGCGGCGGTCCCCGGCCAGAACCCTTTGGGCGATATCCTCGATCTCCATGGGCTGCCTTTTTCAATCCCTCGCGCCGTTTTCCCCTTCCATGACGGCCATGTCCAGTGGCCGGTGCCCCTACGATGCCCGCACATCCGCCACTGGCCAAGCACCGCGCGATCCCCGATAACCGGCCCATGGCCCAAACCTTGCCCATCGAAGACGCCCTGCCCGACCTTCTTGCCGCGCTGCGCGCGACGGGGCGGGCCGTGCTGCAGGCCCCCCCGGGCGCGGGCAAGACCACGCGGGTGCCGCTGGCGCTGCTCGAAGCCGGCGCCATCAAGGGCCGTCTGCTGATGCTCGAACCCCGCCGCCTTGCCGCCCGCGCGGCGGCCGAGCGCATGGCCGAAACCCTGGGCGAACCCGTCGGCCAGACCGTCGGCTACCGCATCCGGGGCGAGGCCAGGATGTCGAAATCCACCCGTATCGAGGTGGTGACCGAAGGCATCCTTACCCGCATGATCCAGTCGGACCCGGGCCTTTCGGGCATCGGCACGGTGGTCTTCGACGAATTCCACGAACGCTCTCTCAACGCCGATCTGGGCCTTGCCCTGACCTGGGAAATCCGCGGCGCCCTGCGCGACGATCTGATGCTTCTGGTGATGTCCGCCACGCTGGACGCGGCCCCCGTGGCGGCGATGCTGGACGCCGCCCCCGTGGTCACCTCTGAAGGCCGCGCCTGGCCGGTCGAGACCCGCTGGCGGCCGACCCCCCTGCCCCCCCGCGCCCGCCTGCCCGAAGCCACCGCCGATCTGGTCGCCCAGGCCCTGGCCGAGACCGAAGGCGGCGTCCTTGTCTTCCTGCCCGGCGAGGCCGAGATCCGGCGGACCGAGGCGCTGCTGCGCCCGCGCCTGCCCCCGGACGCCACATTGCACCCGCTGTTCGGGGCCCTCGATTTCAAGGCGCAGCGTGCGGCCATCGCGCCGGCGGCTTCGGGGCGCAAGGTGGTGCTGGCCACCGCAATCGCCGAGACCTCGCTGACCATCCAGGATATCCGGGTGGTGGTGGACGCAGGCCGCGCCCGACGCGCGCGGTTCGATCCGAACTCCGGCATGTCGCGGCTGGTGACCGAACGCGTCAGCCGCGCCGAGGCCGAACAACGCCGCGGCCGCGCCGGCCGGGTGGCGCCCGGGGTGTGCTACCGGCTGTGGACGAAGGGAGAGGAAGGCGGTCTGCCGCCCTTCCCGCCGGCCGAGATCGAATCTGCGGATCTGACCGGGCTGGCGCTGGAACTGGCGCTGTGGGGCGCGCGCGGCCCCGGCGATCTGGCCTTTCTGACGCCGCCCAATCCCGGCGCCTTCGCCGAGGCGCGGGCGCTGCTGGCGGATCTGGGCGCGCTGGACCCGGGCGGCGCGATCACCGATCACGGCCGGGCGTTGGCCGCGCTGCCGGTGCATCCGCGCCTGGCGCATATGCTGCTGCGCGCAGGGCCTTCCGCCGCGCCACTGGCGGCGCTGCTGGAAGACCGCGACCCGCTGCCGCGCGCGGCCCCCGTCGATCTGGCCCTGCGCCTGCGCGCCTTGGCCGATTCGAAGGGCTACGCGGACCGCCACCCCTGGCCCGCCGACCGCGGCGCGATCGAGCGCATCCGCGCCGAGGCAAGGCGCCTTTCCCGCCTGACCCGGGCGCAGGATGCCGGGCTGGAACCGGCAGAGATGGCGGCGCTCGCCTATCCCGACCGGGTGGGGCTGCGCCGCAAGGGCGAGGCCGCACGCTGGGTGCTGTCGGGCGGCAAGGGCGCGGCGATGGCCCAGGACGACCCGCTGGCGGGGGCGCGGCTGATCGTGGCCACCGATCTTGATGGCGACACCCGCGAGGCAAAGATCCGGCAGGCGGCGATGATTTCCGAGGCCGGCCTTCGTGCGCTTTACGGCGACCGGATCCAGTGGCGCGAAATCTGCGAATGGTCGCGGCGCGAACGGCGCGTCGTGGCGCGTCGGCAAGAGGTCTTCGGCGCGTTGGTGCTGGATGACCGGCTTTGGCCCGAAGCGCCGGCCGAAGCGGTGGCGCGGGCGGCGCTGGACGGTGTGCGCGACCTGGGGCTTGAGGCGCTGGATTTCTCGGCCGCGGCGCGGCGGTTCCAGGCGCGGGCGGAACTGCTGCGCGGCCAGGGCGCGGACGTGCCGGACCTGTCGGATGCCGCGTTGATCGCGCGGGCCGAGACCTGGCTGCTGCCCCACCTGACCGGCCGCAAGACCGCGGCGGATCTGGCAACGCTGGATCTGCTTGAGCCGCTGCGCCAAAGCCTGTCATGGGACCAGATGCAGTTGCTCGACCGCCTGGCGCCGGCGCATTTCACCACACCGCTGGGCCGCAAGGTGCCGATCGACTACGGCGGCGAGGCGCCGGGGATCGAGGTGAAACTGCAAGAGCTTTTCGGCGTGACTCGGCATCCGACGGTCGGGCCCGGGCGCCTGCCGCTGCGCATCACGCTGCTCTCGCCCGGGCACAAACCGGTGCAGGTGACGATGGATCTGCCGGGCTTCTGGGCGTCGTCCTATGCCGATGTGCGCAAGGACATGCGTGGCCGCTACCCGCGCCACCCCTGGCCCGAGGACCCGACCGAGGCCCAGCCCACCACCCGGGCGAAACCGCGCGGAACCTGAAAGCGGCGCGGCGCGGTCGCCCAAGCGCGGTCCTTGCCGAAGGCGCCCCGGTCAATCCCACCAGGGGCCATGATGGCTGTCCTTTCCGTCGCGCCGGTCAAAGCCGTGACGGCCGAAATAGTCGCGCTGCGCCTGGATCAGGTTCGCCGTGCCCCGCGCCTGGCGCAGACTGTCCCAGAAACCCAGCGCAGCCGATAGCGCCGGCACTGCCACCCCCGACGCGATCGCCTTGCCCACCACGTCGCGCAGCGCCGGGATGCCATCCTCCAGCACCGCCCTGAAACGCGGCGACAGCAGCAACTGGCCCTGCGGTGCGCCCGCGCGGAAAGCGTCCGAGATGTCGTCCAGCAGCGCCGCGCGGATGATGCAGCCCGCGCGCCAGATCTCGGCGATCCGGGCCGGGTCGAGCGCCCAGTCATATTCTTCTGACGCAGCCCCCAGTATCCGGAAACCCTGGGCATATTCCAGCACCCGTGCCGCCAATACGGCGCGTTCCAGATCCTCGGCCCGCAATTGCAGCGCCCCGCGCGCGCCACCGAAGGCGCGGTCGGCGGCGGCGCGCAGATCGCGCTCGGCCGACCAGGCGCGCGCGGCCACCGCGCCCTCGATCATCGAGGCCGATTGGCCCAGCCGCACCGCCTCGATCACCGTCCAGCGGCCGGTGCCCTTCTGCCCCGCCGCATCGACGATCGCATCCACCATCGGCCCCGGGCCGAAGGGATCGCCGTAGCGCAGCACCTTGGCGGTGATTTCCATCAGGTAGGACGCCAGCGGACCGCGATTCCAGGCATCGAAAACCTCTGCGACCTCGGCCACGTCGCGGCCGGTGCCGAAGCGCAGCAGATCGTAGCATTCCGCGATCATCTGCATGTCGGCATATTCGATGCCGTTGTGAACGGTCTTGACGAAATGCCCCGCCCCGTCGGGCCCCAGCCGCGCCACGCAGGGCGTGCCGTGGAAACGGGCCGCGACCGGCTCCAGCAACGGCTGCAGGCCTTGCCAGCTTTGCTCGGTGCCGCCGAACATCATCGAGGGGCCGTGGCGCGCGCCGGCCTCGCCGCCGGAAACGCCAAGGCCCACGAAATGCAGCCCCGCGCCGTCCAGCCTGGCGGCACGACGCCGGGTGTCGTGGAAATCGGCATTGCCGGCGTCGATCACCGTGTCGCCCGCGTCGAGCATCGGAATCACGTCGTCCAGCAGCGCATCCATCGGCGCGGTCGAGGGGATCATCGCCAGCACAAAGCGTGGCCGCGGCAGCGCGGCAACCAGCCCGGCCAGATCGTCGCAGCGGGTGATCCGCGCCGCATGATCAGCTGCTCGGGCCATGAAGGCGTCGATCAGGTCGTCGGACCGGTTCGAGACGGCGACCGGGATGCCCTTCTCGGCCATGTTGAGCGCCAGCGCCGCGCCCATGGTTCCCAGCCCGTAGATGCCGATCTTCGCCGTCATGCCTTCCTCCATATCGCCCTCCGGAATGTACCTAGGGGCCCGGCGGACCCGGGCAACGGGCGGGCGACGAAAGCGGCAACTGCCCGCCGGTCACACGCCGAGACACCAGCGAACGATGGCCTTCTGCGCGTGCAGGCGGTTCTCGGCCTCGTCGAAGATCACCGAATGCGGGCCGTCCATCACCTCGCTGGTAGCTTCGTCGTCGCGGTGCGCCGGCAGGCAATGCATGAACAGCGCATCGGGTTTGGCGCGGCGCATCAGGCGTTCGTTCACCTGGTAGGCGCGCAGCTGGTTGTGCCGCCGTTCGCGCGCCGACTGGGGATCGTGCATCGACACCCAGGTATCGGTGACGACCAGGTCGGCGCCCGCGACCGCGCGTTCGGGGTCGCGGTCGATGGTGATCGGGTGGCCCTTGGCGGCGGCGAAATCGAGCCAGGTCTTTTCCGGATCCAGCGTCTCGGGGCCGGTGAAGGTAAGGTCAAAGCCGAACTGACCCGCAGCGTGGGCGAAGGATGCGAAGACATTGTTGCCGTCGCCGGACCAGACGACCTTTTTCCCGGCGATCGGGCCGCGGTGTTCCTCGTAGGTCATCACGTCGGCCATGATCTGGCAGGGATGGGTGCGGTTGGTCAGCCCGTTGATCACCGGCACATCCGCATGTTCCGCCATTTCCAGCAGCGTCTGTTCCTCGAAGGTGCGGATCATGATCAGGTCGACATAGCGGCTGAGGACGCGCGCGGTATCGGCGATCGTCTCGCCGTGGCCCAGCTGCATGTCGGCGCCCGAAAGCACCATGGTCTGGCCGCCCATCTGGCGGATGCCCACGTCGAAGGAGATCCGCGTGCGGGTCGAGGGTTTCTCGAAGATCAGCGCGACCATGCGGTTCGCCAGCGGCTGTTCCGCGTCGGGGGCGCCCTTGGGCTGGCCGGCGCGGGCGTCCTTCATGGCGCGGGCGCGGTCGATCATGGCCCGAAGGGCGGCGGGGTCGGTGGTGTGGATATCGAGAAAGGACTGCATGCGTTCGGCTTCTTTCTGGCGGTGGCGCCGGGGGCTGCCTGCCCCCGGACCCCCGGGAGTATTTGGACCAAGATGAAGATCAGGAAGTTTCGAGCCGGGTCGCGGCGCGGTCGAGGCGGTCGACGGCCTCGGCGATCTCTTCCTCGGTGATGATGAGGGGAGGAAGGATGCGGATCACGTTTTCTGCCGCCGGGACGGTGAGCAGATGTTCCGCGTAGCCCGCCTTGACGACATCGGCGGGGGCGATCTTGCATTTCAGCCCCAGCATCAGGCCGGTGCCGCGCACGCCCTCGAAAACATCGGGATGGGCGGCGACCAGGCCTTCGAGCTTCTGCCGGAAGAGGCCGGCCTTGCGGTTGACGGCGTCCAGGAAGGCGGGCTGGGCGATGATCTCCATCACCCGGGCGCCTACCGCGCAGGCCAGCGGATTGCCGCCGTAGGTGGAGCCGTGACTGCCCGCGACCATGCCCGAGGCCGCGTTTTCCGTGGCCAGCACCGCGCCCAGCGGGAAGCCGCCGCCGATGCCTTTGGCGACCATCATGATATCCGGGGTGATGCCCGCGACCTCATGCGCGAAGAGGCGGCCGGTGCGGCCCATGCCGCATTGCACCTCGTCGAGGATCAGAAGCGTGCCGGTCTGGTCGCAGAGCGCGCGGATTTCCTTGAGGTCGGTGTCGGGCCAGACCTTGATACCGCCTTCGCCGACGATCGGCTCCAGCATCACCGCGGCGGTGGTTTCGGACAGCGCCGCCTTCAGCGCCGCCATGTCATTCCAGGGCAGATGGGTGAAGCCCGGCATCAGGGGCCCGAAGCCCTTGACCATCTTCTCGCCCCCCGCGGCGGCGATCGCGCCGGTGGAACGGCCGTGGAAGCTGCCCTCGAACGTGAGGATCTCGATGCGGTCGGGCTGGCCCTTCTCGTACCAGTACTTGCGCGCCATCTTGATCGCGAGTTCGGCGGATTCGGTGCCCGAGTTGGTGAAGAACACGGTATCGGCGAAGGTGTGGGCGACCAGCAGGTCCGCCAGCCTCTGCTGGTTGGGGATCTGGTAGAGGTTCGAGGTATGCCACAGCTTGCCTGCCTGTTCGGTCAGCGCCGCGACCAGATCGGGATTGGCATGACCCAGCGCGTTGACCGCGATGCCGGCGCCGAGGTCAAGATATCGTGAACCATCCGCCTCGACCAGCCAGGAGCCCTCGCCCCGCTCGAAGGATAGGGGCGCGCGGTTGTAGGTGGGAAGAACCGTGGTGATCATCGGGAAATCCTCGGGAATGAAGGCCTAGGGGTGCCAAAGGCAGGGGGCCAAGTCAACGTGGGATGTTCGGTCGGGGGGCTGTGCGGCGGCCCCACGGGATCGGGACGTCAGGCGCGGGTGCGGCGGCGTCGGGGAAGCGTGATATGGGCGTTCCGGTCGATCATCCGCTTCGATTAGCCGCTTTTCGCGTCCGGGTCCAGAGCCATATCGACGTACGCACGAGGTCGTGCCCGGCGGGGTTTTGGTCTTAGCAGCGCCGGACCGGGCGGGGCGGGGCGCAGTTTGCGGGCAGGTGCCTGCCGCTTGTGCGCGCGCGCAACGTTTACGCGCGCAAGGCCGAACGGAACTTGCTTACACATCCGCATAGATGCATACAGAATGTGCGGCAGCTTGCCGCAAGGGAGGAAAAGCATGATGATACGCAAGACCGCAGCCGCAGCTTTGTTCTGCGCCACCATGGCAGCCACCGGCGCCCATGCCAAGGAACACCGCATCGTTTTCCAGATCAGCGACGGTAGCCCGCAGCGCATGAATCTGGTGCTGAACAACGTCAGCAACATCGAGCAATATTATAAATCGCGCGGCGACACGGTGAAGATCAACGTCGTGGCCTATGGTCCAGGCCTGCAAATGCTGATCAAGGACAAAAGCCCCGTGGCCACGCGGATTGCCGCCATGTCGCTGGAGTATTCCGACCTCGAATTCGACGCCTGCCACAACACGATGCTGGCGATTGAAAAGAAAACCGGCAAGCCGGTAAAGCTGATCGGAGAAGCCACGGTCGTGCCCGGTGGCGTCGCCAAGATCGTGGAATTGCAGGAAGAGGGCTACGCCTACGTCAAGCCCTAGGGCCATGAAATTGGCCGCAAGTCGGTCTGCCACTTAGGGCGGGGAGGGTCGCCCTTAGCATGGCAGGCCGCGTTGGCCCGACCTGCGGGATCCCGTTTGCGGGGCGCCCGCAGGTCGCGACCCGTTGGTCGACCGCGCGTCCTGCCGCCTTTCGCCCTGTCCCGGGATTTCTGCCTGCGATTTGCGCTTTCTGGCGCGACAGGGAGGCGCTTCATCGCCACGCGGATGACGGCCCCGGACATCGGGCTTGCCCTTGATGCCGGCGACGCTAGGGTCTGCACTGACCAAATCGGGAGATCCGCATGAAGCTTGTTCCACTTGGCCGAACGGGGCTGTCTGTTTCGGAAATCTGCCTCGGTTCGATGACCTGGGGCAGTCAGAACACGGAAGCCGAGGGCCATGCCCAGCTTGACGAGGCCGTGGCGGCGGGGGTGAATTTCATCGACACCGCCGAGATGTACCCCACCAATCCGATCCGGCCCGAAACGGTTGGCGGCACCGAGAAGATCATCGGCACCTGGCTGGCCGGGCGCGGCAGGCGCGACGATCTGGTGATCGCCACCAAGATCACCGGCGCCGGTAGTTCCCATATCCGCGGCGGCGCGCCGATCACCGGCGCCAATCTGCAATCGTGCTGCGAAGAATCGCTGCGCCGCCTGCAGACCGACGTGATCGACATCTACCAGCTGCACTGGCCGAACCGCGGCTCTTACCATTTCCGGAAATCCTGGTCCTACGACCCTTCCGGGCAGGACCGGGTCGAGACGCTGAACCATATGCGAGAGGTGCTTGCCGCCGCCGCGCGACTGATCGAGGCGGGCAAGATCCGTCATCTGGCGCTGTCGAACGAAACCGCCTGGGGCGTCGCGCAATGGCTGCGTCTGGCCGAGGAAGAGGGGCTGCCGCGGGTGGTCTCGGTACAGAACGAATATTCGCTTCTCTGCCGGCTGTGGGATACCGACATGGCGGAGTTGTCGGTCAACGAAGAGATCCCGCTGCTGTCCTATTCGCCCCTGGCCGCGGGGTTGCTGACCGGGAAATACGCCGGCGACGTCACCCCTGAGGGGTCGCGCCGGTCGCGGACGCCGGATCTGGGCGGGCGCATCACGCCCTATGTGTTCGAGGCGGTCTCGGCCTATCTGGGGATCGCGCAACGCCACGGGCTGGATCCGGTGCAAATGGCGATCGCCTGGCAGCGCACGCGACCGTTCGCGGTGATCCCGATTGTCGGCGCGACCTCGACCAAGCAATTGCGTAACCTGCTGGGCGCGGCGGGGCTGACCCTGTCGCCCGAGGTGCTGGCCGAGATCGACGCCGTCCACCGCGCCCACCCCCAGCCGTTCTGAGGGCCTGCCGCCGCTGCGTGCCGAGGGGTGGCAAAGGCCGCCTCGACCTTGCCGTGCGCGGCGTTTTCGGATCCTGTGACACCCGAGAAGCCGCGCGACCGGAGGCACCATGATCCGAGCGATTCTTGCAGGCCCGATGCTGACCCTTGCCCTGGGCGCGCTTGCCGCGTGCCAGATGGACGCGCCGCCGCAATTGCCCCCCGCAGGAAAGGCGATGTCCGTCCATCAGGACGACTCCTGCATCGCCTCGGGCGGGGTCTGGAGCAACGAGTACGGCAAACGAAACAAGGTGTGCATCCACTACACCACGGATGCGCGCAAGATGTGCACGCGCTCCAGCCAGTGCCAGGGCGCCTGTCTGGCGCGCTCGCACAGCTGCTCGCCCATACGCCCGCTTCTTGGCTGCCAGGACATCCTTACCGATTCCGGGTTGCGGATGACCCAGTGCGTCAACTGATACCCCCGCGCGGCGCCGGCCGGACATTGCGGTCGGGGGCGACGCGCACCCATCACGCGCGTCGCCCGGCGCTGGTGGCCCCACGGCGCCGGCCCGAATCCCCTCAGGCGATCCGGGCCCGCAGCTTATCGAGATGGGCAGGCAGCGCGTGGGCCTGCACGGCGGCTTCGCGTACCAGCCAGTCGAACTGCGCCGCGAAGCTGGCCACCCGGCCGCTGTCGCGAAACGCCATGTAGTGGCGGCCAAGATAAAGCACGGCAAGCAGCGGCCCGAACACCGTGATCGGCGCCGAGAACACCCGCCGCGCGTCGAACAGATAAATCCGCAGTGAGGGATAGAGCTGATCCGCCAAGGCCTGCAGGTGGTCCAGCTGTTCCAGCCGCAACTCCAGTGGCAGCCCCTCGTAATAGCCGGTGGCCGTGGCGAAGGCGGTCAGCTCATGCACCGGCAGGGCGATCTCGTAATCCGAACGCGCGCCGCGCATCCACGCCAGCCGGTCCTCGGACGCGCCGATCGCCTGATCGACCGTGCGGCCCAGATGCGGGGCATATTCCCAACGCAGCACCTCATGCGTCTTCAGCATGTCCGGCAGGGCGGCAGGGACATGGCGGATCTTGTAGCCCGCGGCCTCGCGGTGCCAGGCAAAGATCTGTTCGTCGACCAGGGCGCGCGGCGCCTCGGTCATGGTCAGCGAGGTTGCCAGCAGGTCCGCGATCCGCTCGGGCCGGTCCGAAAGCCCCAACAGCCAGTCCGCGCTGACCCCCAGCGCCGCCGCGCATTCCGCCGCGACCTGCGCATTGGGCAGGCGCGCCTGCGCCCCCCCAAGCAACTGCGACACGGTCGAACGATCCACCCCCACGATCCGGCCCAGGGCGCTTTGGCTGACCCCTTTTTCAGCCATCGCCGCAGCCAGCCGCTTTCGGAACAGATCAGATCGGGCACGTTTGTCGAGCTTTTGCTGCATTTGTTCAATATACAAACATCTCGATGGCTTTGTTAAGCAAATTCGGAATTCCCTCCCGCTATGGGCGGGGGCACCTTCGCGGCATGGGGACATTTTCGGAAACTCGTGGGCGCACCCTGCTGAAAGCGGTGCTGTGGAACCTGTTGGGACTTGCCGTAATGGCGCTGGTTGGGCTGGCGATGACGGGCTCGGCGGCGCTGGGCGGGGCGATGGCGTTGGTCAATACGGCGCTCGGCTTCCTGTGCTACGTCGCGTATGAGCGGATCTGGGCCCGCATCACCTGGGGTCGTCATGGCTGAGCCCGGCCGGATCCCGCGCCGCGACTGGCGCACCGAAACGCCGACGCTGGCGTTGATCGTCGCGGTCTATGCGCTTTGGCTGTGGGGCACCTCGGGGCTTTGGGCGGCATATCCACTGCTGGGCTGGCTTCTGACGATGGTGAGCATCGCGCAGTTCTCCTCGCTCCAGCATGAGGCACTGCATGGCCATCCGTTCCGAAGCCGACTGGCGAACGAGGCGCTGGTGTTCGCGGGACTTACCCTGTTCGTGCCCTACCGGCGGTTTCGCGATACCCATATCGCCCATCACGACGACCCCAGGTTGACCGATCCCTATGACGACCCGGAAAGCAATTATCTGGACCCCGAAGCCTGGACCCGGCTAAGCCGGTCGCTGCGGCGCCTGTTGCGCGCCAACAATACGCTGCTGGGGCGGATCTTGCTGGGGCCGGCGATCTCGACCGTGGTGTTCGTGCGCACCGATCTGCGGATGATCCGCCGCGGTCCGCGCGAGGCGGCGCGCCGGGTGGCACGGGCCTGGGCGTTGCACGGGTTGGGCGTGGCGCTGGTTCTGGGCTGGCTGTGGCTTGGCGGGGCGATGCCGCTATGGGCCTATGTGCTGGCCGCCTACGGGGCGTTCGGGCTTTTGAAGATCCGCACCTTCCTGGAACACCGGGCCGAGGAAGCGGTGCCCGAACGCACCGTGATCGTCGAGGACCGAGGGCCGTTGGCATTGCTTTTTCTTTTCAACAATTTGCATGCGGTGCACCATCTTTATCCCGGCGTCGCCTGGCATCGGCTTCCGCGCCTTTATGCCGAAGGCCGCGAGAGGTTCCTCGCGCAGAACGGGGGCTATGTCTATCGGTCCTACGCGCAGATCTTCCGCCGCCATCTGTTGCGCGCGAAGGATCCGGTGCCCCATCCGCGATACCGCCGCGGGCGCTAAGGCCGCGGGCGTATTTGGAGAACGATGAACGGGACTTTCGCGGCCAGGGCGGGCATGCGATAGCTTGCGCATGGTACCGCCCCTGTGGATATTCGCGACGCTTGCCGCGGCGGCGGTGCAGACCGTGCGTTTCAGCCTGCAAAGGCAGTTGAAGGGCGTCGGGCTGTCGACCGGCGGCTCTACCTTTTCGCGCTTTCTGTTCGGCGCCCCGCTGGCGGCATTGGCGATGGTGGTGCTGCTGACCACCACCGGCCAGGGGGTCGCGTTGCCCGGGGCGCGGTTCTGGGCCTTCGGGATCGCCGGCGGATTGGCGCAGATCGCGGCGACCTTCTGCACCGTCGCGCTGTTCTCTGAACGCAGTTTCGCCGTCGGCATCGCCTTTACCAAGACCGAGACGGTGCAGGTGGCGATCTTCTCGACCCTGGTGTTCGGCGATCGCATCCCGTTGCCGGGCTATGTCGCGATCGTCATCGGCGTGGCCGGGGTGATCTTGCTGTCGCGTCCGCCTCGGCGGCCAGGCGAGGCCAAGGCGACGGTCTTCAACCGCGCGACCTTCCTGGGGCTGATCGCGGGGGCGCTGTTCGGGGTCGCGGCGATCGGCTATCGCGGTGCGACGCTTGAAATCGCCAGCCCCGATCCGCTGATCCGCGCCGCCGTGGCGCTGGCCTGTGTCACGGCCTTCCAGACCCTGGCAATGGGGATGTGGCTGGCCTGGCGCGAACCCGGAGAGCTTGGCCGCGTGCTGACCGCCTGGCGCGCGACCGCGCTGGTCGGCCTTACCGGGGTGCTGGGGTCCTTCGGCTGGTTCGTGGCCTTCACGTTGGAGAACGCGGCCTATGTGCGCAGTTTGGGTCAGATCGAGTTGATGTTCAGCTATCTGGTCTCGACCCTGATCTTCCGCGAGAGGAGCCACCCGCGCGAGATCGCAGGAATGATCGTGCTGGCACTGTCGATCGTGATGATCGTCTGGGTCACCACCTGACGGCGGCGTCAGGCGATCCGGCGAAAGACCGACTCGGGGCCCGAATTGTCGAAGAACGGCACCGGGCCGGGGGTGCCCCCGCTGCGGATCACCGCCGAGACCTCGGCCAGGACGACTTCGGTGATGAAGGGCAGATCGAAGCCACGCGCAGCCTCGAGGCCGATCCATTGCAGATGCGAAAGCTCGTCCGAGGCGCGCGAGAAATCGTCGAGATCGCCGACGATCGCACTGGCATCCGCCAGGAAGAAGCGCGCGTCGAACCGGCGCGGGCGACCGCCGGGCGTGATCGCGCGAAACACATAGGTCAGCCCCGCCGCCGAGGGCACTAGCCCCAGCCCGGCAAGGCCTTTCCAGTCGGGCGCGGGATCCGTCGGCCAGGTGCCGGGCACACCCATCGGCAGGCCGGTTTCCTCCCACAGCTCGCGGATCGCGGCAGCGGCCAGGGCGCGGGCCATATCGGGGGAGACATCGCAAGCCAGCCGGCCGGCGCAGACATCTGGCAGCGGCCCGGCCAGGGGCACCATCGCATCGCCGGGATCGACCGCCCCGCCGGGGAAGACGAACTTGTTGGGCATGAAGGCCGCCTTGGCGCCACGCTGCCCCATCAGCACCTGGGGTTCATCGCGGTCGCGCCGCACCAGAAGGATGGTCGCCGCGTTGCGCAGGGCGGCTTTGTCTTCGCTCATCTCAGGCCTCGATGCGGGGTTTCGTCGGATCGGGCGCGCCCGGCGTGGCCTTGCCCGCCGGATCTGGCCCGCCGAAGCCGTGCATGCGCCTGGCCCATTGGATCGCCACCAGGACGCCCTTGAGCCTGGGCAAGAGGTAGAGCGATAGCGCCACCGTGCCAAGAGAAAAAACCCCCGCCAGCACGCCGGGCGAGGGCCGGAACTCGACGAAGACGATCACCAGAAGCGGCGCCATGATGTGGCCAACGATCAGGATCGTCAGATAGGCGGGTCCGTCATCGGCGCGCTGGGGGCGGAAATCCTCTTTGCAGGCCGGGCAGGCGGGGCGCACCGTCAGGTACCCCGTCAGCAGCCGCCCCTTGCCGCAGGAAGGGCAGCGCAAGCGCCAGCCGCGCCAGATCGCGGGCTTCACCGGGCGCTCGGCCTGGGGCGCGTCATCGTGCCGTGGGTGCGTGTCCCTTTCCATCTGTCCTCCCTGCGCGCAAGGTAGCGCCGAACCCTTGGGTCGCGCCAGCCTGCCCTTTGCCGCCGGCGATCTTCTGCGCTTAGTCCAGGCCCCACATCTTCGGCTCGCCGATCTCGATCGAATTCCCGGCCGGGTCACGCAGGTAAAGCGACCGCGCGCCACCGGGCCAGACGTGAAGGGTCTCGATCGCGACGCCTTGCGCCGCGAAATGGGCGCGCCAGGCCTCGATCGTCTGGCCCGGCCCGGTCGCAAAGCAAAGATGGCCCGCACCTACGGCACCATGGCGCGGGATCGGGTTCGCGGGGTCAACGGCCGCCGATTGCACAGGATCGAAAATCAGCAGCATCCCCGCCCCGCAGCGGAAAAAGACGAACTTGCCGGCCAGGCGACGGACCACTTGCAGGCCGAACACGCGGGTATAGAAGGCCTCGGCTGCCTCCAGATCGGTGGCATAAAGGACGGTTTCCAGGATCGCGGTGGCCTGCATGGCAACAACTTGCGCCCGCCTGCGGCAATTCGCAAGGACCGAGGCCTTGCACACGGGGCCCGTGCCTTGTATCTCGTTCCGTCCCGATTAGAATGGGGCAAAGCCCGCCCGGCCGCCGTACGGCCGCGCGAGGAAGGCAATCCAGACCGGAGGTCAGCCATGTCCTGGACGGACGAGCGTGTCGAAACGCTCAAGAAGATGTGGGCCGAGGGCCAGTCGGCCAGCCAGATCGCGAAAGAGCTGGGCGGCGTGACCCGCAATGCGGTGATCGGCAAGGTCCACAGGCTGGGTCTGTCGAACCGCACGCCCGGCAAAGGCGAAGGCGAAGCCGATCCCGCGCCGGAGGCCGCGAAAGCCGCGGCGCCGCAACCGAAGCCCGCTGCCGCCCCGAAGGCCGAGGCGCCGCGCCCACCCCGCCCCGAGCCCGAGGTGCGTCCCGCCGCGCCCCCCACGCCGATGCGAAAGCCCGTGGTGCCCGCGGGCCAGCCGCTACCGCCGCAGCCCTCGGCCAACGAGATCAGCCCCGAAGCGCTGGCCAAGGTCGGCGAGATCGAGAAGAAGGCCCGGCGGCTGAGCCTGATGGAATTGACCGAGCGCACCTGCAAATGGCCGATCGGCGATCCCGCGACCGAGGATTTCTGGTTCTGCGGCCTGCCTGCGCAACCGGGCAAACCCTATTGCGAGGCCCATGTCGGCGTGGCCTTCCAGCCGATGTCGGCCCGGCGCGACCGCCGGCGTTAGGACGGGTCGGCGTCAGGGCGAGGCCGGGGAACCGCGCCGTCCCGGGCACGGGTGTCCCCGCAGCCGACCGCCGCAAGCCCCCTGCCCTGGTGGCCACCGCAGGGCGGCCAACGGCTATCGCCGGCCCTGATGCGGATCGGCCGCCCAGGTGTCACTGCGCGGCCAGTTTGTCCTGCGTCCGGGTTTCGAAATCCGAGGCGTCATGGCGCTCGTGCAGCTGTTCGTCCAGCTCGCCGGTCTTGCGGTTGACCATCCGGCCGCGCCGGACCGCGGGACGCTGCAGGATCGCGTCGGACCAGCGCAGGACGTTCTTGTATTCGGTGACCGACAGGAACTCTGCCGCGTTGTAAAGCCAGCCTTTCACCAGGCCGCCATACCAGGGGAACACCGCCATGTCGGCGATGGTATACGCGTCCCCCCCCAGATATTCGTTTTCCGCCAACCGCCGGTCGAGCACGTCGAGCTGGCGCTTGGTTTCCATGGCGAAGCGGTCGATCGCATATCTGATCTTGACGGGCGCATAGGCGTAGAAATGTCCGAAACCGCCACCCAGATAGGGCGCGCTGCCCATCTGCCAGAACAGCCAGGACATCACCTCTGCGCGCCTGGCGGGATCGGTGGGAAGGAATTCGCCGAACTTTTCGGCCAGATGGACCAGGATCGCACCGGATTCGAAGATCCGTATCGGTGTTTCGCCCGACCGGTCCATCAACGCCGGGATCTTCGAGTTCGGATTGATGTCGACGAAACCCGATCCGAACTGGTCGCCCTCGCCGATGTCGATCAGCCAGGCGTCGTATTCGGCGCCGCCATGGCCTTTCGCCAGCAGTTCTTCGAACATGATGGTTACTTTTTGCCCGTTCGGCGTGGCCAGAGAATAAAGCTGGAACGGATGCTTTCCGACCGGCAGATCCTTGTCATGCGTCGGGCCGGCTACCGGCCGGTTGATATTGGCAAAGCGCCCGCCGTTGCCTTTTTCCCAGACCCAAACCTTGGGCGGCGTATAGTCGGAATTCTCGCTCATGTCCCGGCTCTCCCTATGTGCACGATTCAGCCAGACCTATCGCGGCGAGCGCGGAGATCAAGCGCCAGCAGCGGGCGCGGGCCGCAGTTGCGCGGCGCGGCCTGGATGACGGGGCTTGCGGATCGGGGCGGTGGGCCCGGCATCGCCCGGTGCGGACGTTCGGCAGCGGGCACGGGAGATCGGCCAGCCATGCCCGGGGGCGATATCGTTCATCCTGGCGGCGCCGATCGGGACATACAGAAGCGGGAAATACAGTAAGGTGGCACCGTCACTTCCGCACGCGCAGTTGGGAAACGCCGATGCGGTGCCGCCGTCGGCGTACCCGCCCGGTGCCCGGTTCTCAGGCGGGAATGCCGCCGTCGGCGTCGTCGCCGGCCTCTTCCAACAGGCGATCCATGTCGGGGATGGTGACATGGCGCTTGCCCTCGATCACGATCACCTTGTCACGGCGCAGCGCCGATATCTGGCGGCTCACGGTTTCGAGCGTCAGGCCCAGATAATCCGCCATCGCCTCGCGCGTCAGCGGCAAGTCGACGGTCACGCCGCCGCCACGACCCGCGGCATGGGCCGAGGCATCGCGCTTGGCGATGATCGTGATCAGCGACGCGATCTTCTCGCGCGCGGTCTTGCGGCCCAGAAGCAGCATCCATTCGCGCGCCGCATCCAATTCATCCAGCGTCATCTCCAGCAGGCGCTGGGCCAGATGCGGCGTGCCCTCCATCATCTCTTCGAAGGGTTTCTTGCGAAAGCAGCACATCACGATGTCGGTGGTCGCGGTCACGTCATAGGCCGCGCAGGCCCGCCCCGGACGGCCGACGAAGTCCGACGGCAGAAGCAGCCCGACCATCTGCCGGCGCCCGTCCTCCATCGTCTGGGTCAGCGTCGCGATCCCTGTCACGACCGACGCCACGAAATCCATCTGATCGCCGGACCAGACCAGCGTCTGCCCCGCCTCGTAGCTGCGGTAATACTTGATCTGCTCCAGCGCTTCCAACTCTCGGTCGTCGCAGCGCGCGCAGACTCCGCGCTCTCGGATCGGGCAGGTTCCACAATCGTGTGTGTTGAAGCGGGCAGGTGCCAGGTCCATCGACGGCTCTTTGATCTGCGTCAAGGCGTCATAGGCCCTGCGGCGTCACCTTATGTCAATGGACTCTGAATCGCAACTTTCGCGCCTCGGTCTTTTTGACGCGCAGGTACCTCGCTACACCAGCTATCCGACGGCGCCGCATTTCTCGGGCGATGTCGACGCGGGGGTGTTCGAGGCATGGCTTCGCGAAATCCCGGCCGGGGCTTCGATCTCGCTTTATGTGCATATTCCATTCTGCCGCCGATTATGCTGGTTCTGCGCATGTCGGACACAGGGCACCTCCTCGCTGGAGCCGGTGCAGCGCTACCTGCAGGGATTGAAAGCCGAAATCGCGCTGCTGAAGGAACGGCTGGCGCCGGGCGTACGGCTGTCGCGGCTGCACTGGGGCGGAGGCACGCCGACGCTGCTGTCGGCGGCGATGATCGCGGACCTTGCGGGCGCAATCTTCGATGCGGTCCCGATGAAGGAAGACGCGGAATTTTCGGTCGAGATCGACCCCAACGAATTGGACAGCGCGCGGTTGGAAGCGTTGCGGGCGGCAGGGTTGAACCGCGCCTCGATCGGGGTTCAGGATTTTGACCCCGAGATCCAGACCGTGATCGGCCGGCTGCAAAGTTACGAGGTCACGCGCGACGCCGTCGACGCGATCCGCGCCACCGGGGTCGGCAGTCTGAACGCCGATATCCTTTACGGCCTTCCGCATCAGACCCAGGCGCGGATCGCGGAAACGGTGCAGAAGCTCTTGTCGCTCTCGCCCGACCGGGTGGCCCTGTATGGCTATGCGCATGTGCCCTGGATGGCACGGCGTCAGGTAATGATCCCGTCCGAGGCGATGCCCCGCCCCGAAGAAAGGCTGGCCTTGTTTGAATCCGCGCACGCGCTGTTTGCCTGGGACGGCTACCGCGCCATCGGCATCGACCATTTCGCCCGCCCCGGGGACAGCCTTGCCCGGGCCCAGGCCGAAGGACGGCTGCGGCGGAATTTCCAAGGCTATACCGATGATACGGCCGAGATCCTGGTCGGCCTCGGCGCCTCATCCATCTCGCGGTTTTCGCAGGGCTATGCGCAGAATGCCTCGGCCACGGCGGATTATCTGCGCGCGGTGGATGCAGGGCAGTTCGCGACCCGCCGCGGCCATGTCCTCGGCGGCGACGATCGCCTCCGTGGCCGGATCATCGAGGCCCTGATGTGCGATTTCCACGTCTCCAGCGACGAACTCGTGGCCCGGTTCGGCCTTGCGCCAGCCGAGCTTGCGGCGATGTTCGAGGCGGTCGAGAAGGCATTTCCGGGGATGCTTGACGTTTCCGCCGAGGGGCTTGAGATACCACAGCGCGCGCGGCCGCTGACGCGGATGATCGCGCGCCGCTTCGACGCCTACGATCTGTCAAGGGCGGGGCACAGTTCGGCGATCTGAAGGGCCGCGCCCTTGCCGGCCCCGGTCGGCGGCGCTCCTCTCGTCCCGCGCCATCAGGCATCTTGGCCAAGACCGGGGGGGCTGCCTCCCGTCCGCGTGGCGCCATTCGTGGCGGTGGCACGCGGGCCCGACCGGGTGCGATCATTGGCCGCCCCCCAGCACGCGCCGGGCACGCCACGCCGCATCTGCCTCAATCCTCGGAGATCGCGATCTCGGTGCCCCATTCGGCGCAAAGTTGCCCTACCCGTTGCGGCGGCGGCGCGTCGGTGAAAAAGCAATCGACCGCCGCCAGCGACCCGATGCGCACCGGCGCGGTGCGGCCGAATTTCGAATGGTCCGAAACCAGGAACCGCTTGCGCGCCTGTTCCAGAATCGCCTGGCTGACGCGCACCTCGCGGAAATCGAAATCCAGCAGATCGCCCTCTTCATCCATCGCCGATGTGCCGATCACCGCGAAATCCACCTTGAAATGGCGCACCATCTCCAGCGTCACCTCGCCTACCAGGCCGGCATCCGCGCGCCGCAGCACGCCACCCGCGACGATCACCTCGGCACTGGGATTTTGCGCCAGGATGTTCGCGACATTCAGGTTGTTGGTCACCACCATCAGGTTGCGATGGCCCAGAAGCGCGCGCGCCACCGCTTCGGTCGAGGTGCCGATATTGAGAAACAGCGAGGCCTCGTCCGGGATCGACCGGGCGCAGAGGCGGCCGATGCGATCCTTCTCTTCCGCATTCAGGCGGCGGCGGTCCTCATATCCGATGTTGGCCACGCCCGAAGCCAGGATCGCCCCGCCATAGACGCGGGTCAGCTGCCCGGAATCGCACAATTCCGTCAGGTCGCGTCGGATCGTCTGCAAGGTCACGCCGAAATGACCGGCCAGATCCTCGACCACCACCTTGCCTCGATCGCGCGCGAGCTGAAGGATTTCCCCATGCCGAAAATTCTGTGCCATATGTGCCGTCCGTATCACTTCCTGTGCCTTCCTAACAAAGCCCGCCTTCGCTGGGAATTGTCTTCGCTCTTGCATCTTCCTGCGACATTCGTGTTACAAACGAACACGATACTTGACGAAACGAACACTGGCGCCGATCTTCGCGCGCAAGAGCGGGAGCACGGAATGAAGCCGGTAGATCTTTTCATCATCGGCGGCGGGATCAACGGCTGCGGGATTGCGCGGGATGCGTCGGGCCGGGGGCTGAGCGTGTGCCTGGCCGAGCAGGACGATCTTGCCCAGGCGACCTCGTCGAAATCGACCAAGCTGTTCCACGGCGGGCTGCGCTATCTGGAATAT
>NZ_FNOB01000060.1 GCF_900106675.1 Allgaiera indica | reverse complement strand
TCAGGCGCGTGCTGCTTGCGTTTCGACATCTCTGATCTCCTTCTCGTCGAAGATCAGCAGACTGCAAATCGTAGCTTATGTCAGTGTCCGAATTTGGGGGGGTAGCTCACCCTTCCAGGATAGCCCGATCCCCAGGGACACCGTGGGCTATCTCTTCATTCACGCTGATGCAAGTAGCCCCCGGGAACCCGTAGATAGCCTCCGGTGCTGGCCTTGCGCCTTGAGCCTCAAGAAGTTTGCGCCCTACGTCGTCAAGTTCGCGCGTGGTCATCCCGGGCTCAATCGCTCTCGCCATTGCGTGCATTGTGTTCGCAACGATCCGACCGATCACTCTGAGCCCGTCTAGTTCTTCTTCATTGGTAACTGTCATCGCGCGAGCCTCCTGGCGGGGGATGTGAACAGCAGAACGCATCCACTTTGTCCGAAACTCGGCCGGACAGGGGTATCGCGATGCTACACCACGCACGACCGACGGGACAGGGCTGACCTACCGCCGCGGCACAAAGGTCCAATGGCCGACGAGAGGCCTCCTAGAGCTATCTACACCCGAGAGCCTTTCAACTCATCTTACCTCACCGTCCAGATGCACGAGAGGCTGGCACGGACGCTTGGCGAACGTTGCAGTTCGCTTGCGGATATTCAGCAGCGGTCCGCCAGACACCTATAGGTTGGCGGCAAAGAGACGCTCGCACCAATCGGCGACGGCTTTCATGCGTCCGAGGTGGACGAGATCCTGATGTGCCAGCAGCCAGACTTCCCGTTCCGGCAGAGCGTTCGGGGCGTCGGGTTGACGTGCGAGCTCTGGCAGCCTGTCGCCGATCGGAGAAGGCAGGACACTGCGCCCGAGACCCGCCCGAACCGCCGAGAGAAGACCGTCGGCGTCGTTGAGCGCGACGTTGGCCTGATTGCAGGCGGGGCCGGCCGTGCCACTGAGCCATGTTGCCTGTGGCAGCGTTGCCATCTGAGGTTCGTAAGTGATCCAGGGAAGGTGCTCCGGAATATCCGCCTGGCGCGCGGCGTAGATTCCGTAACGCAAGGTCCCGATGCGCCGGGCCAGCAGGCGGCTGCCGGTCTCTGTGCCGGGGCGTGCCAGCCGGATCGCCATGTCGGCATCGCGCCGGGTAAGGTTGAGGTCGCGTGTGTCGGCAACAAGCTCAAGGCGCAAGCGAGGATGCTGCTGAAGCAGCGGCTTGAGGGACGGGACGAGGAGGTGATTGACCAAGATGGGCACCGCGGTCAACCGCACGACACCTGCGACCTCTGCAACGGTCGCTCCAAGGCGAGCCCGCAGATCGCCGATCGTCGACTCGACATGCTCTGCGCGAGAAGAGACAAGTGCCCCCGCCTCGGTCAGCACGAGGTTTCCCCCGGCATCACGCGTGAACAGAGCAATCCCGAAGCCGGCCTCGAGCTGCGAGAGGCGGCGACCTATCGTGGTCGGGTCGACGCGAAGCTCGCGCGCCGCAGCCGCGTGGGAACCGCCGCGTGCCACGGCGACGACAACCCTCAAGTCGTTCCAATCGAGCCCCTGCATTTGTGCATGTCCAATCCGCTGAATTGCCGCTCCTTCCAGCATGAATGCCCGGCTAACGTGCCACAAGTCAACGCAAGGGAGAGGCCCATGCTTTATGCTGTCTTGTTCGAGGATGATCCTGCCTGCGCGCCGGACATTCGCGCTCGCCACATGCCGGCGCATCTGTCATTCCTCGCAGCCCATTCAGCGGAGGTCCAAGCCGCGGGGCCCCTGCTGCCGGGTCCGCAGGGGTCCGCGGGCGGTCTCTGGATCGTCGAGGCAGCGACGATCGCGGAGGTCGAGGCGTTGGTCCAGGGTGATCCGTTCTGGCCGACGGGGTTGCGCAAATCGGTGCAGATCCGCCCGTGGCAGAAGGTGTTTCCGCCCGACGCCTTCACGCTGGAAGTCGGGCGATGACGCATCTCCCACTGTTGAGCGCGATGTCTGGCGGCCTTCCCGCCGGGACGTGGGCGTTTCTGCTGGCCGTTGCCACAGTGGCGGGGCTGTCACGCGGCTTCTCGGGCTTCGGCGCCGCGCTCATCTTCATGCCCCTGGCAAGTGCGGTGATCGGCCCGAGGGCCGCCGCCCCTGTGCTGCTGATCGTCGATGCCGTTGCCGCCCTGTCGCTATTGCCCGACGCCTGGCGCAGATCGGACAAGCGCCGGGTGTTTCTCATGGCGGGCGGTGCGGTGCTGGGCATTCCCCTCGGCACCATCGCGTTGATCACGCTCGATCGGCTGACAATGCGATGGGTGATTTCGGGCATCACCTGTGCGCTGCTCGCGCTGCTTGTCTCTGGCTGGCGCTACCACGGTCGTCCACGTAGCATTGCAACGGTTCTCGTCGGTGCCATGTCGGGCCTGTTCTCCGGCATCGCAGGCGCCGGCGGGCCGCCAGTCATCGCCTACTGGCTTGGCAGCCCGGAACCGCATTCCTTCATTCGTGCCAACATCGTCGGCTATTTTGCAGTCGCAACCGTGATCTCGGTCGTCAGCTACTGTGTGGGGGGTCTGTTCGTTTGGCACATCGTGGCATTGTGCCTGCCGGTCGGCTTTGCTTACGCTTCGGGATTGCTACTGGGAGCGCGGCTTTTCGGCCTATCCGGGGACGCCGGTTTTCGATGGGTATCCTATGCCCTGATTGCCGCATCCGGCATCGGGAGCCTACCAATCTTCGATCAGTCTATCTGGTGAATCCCGGAATGACAGCTCTCCGCCAGGCCGTTCAGTGCCCCCGCGAGAGCGGCGAAGATTGAGCGAATGGCAGCAAGTCCGGATAGCTGACCAACACAGTTTGCGGACACCCCCAATTTTTTCCATCGGAGTCAAAAATAAGATCCCTCCGTATCAACGGCGCCGGCCCCGCTCACGGACACCTAGATGGCGCCATAATCCTCGGTGGAGTTCCGCTAACGTCGCCCCGGGGAAGTCCGCGGCGGCACCGCTCCCATGTCCTTGCCGCCGCGGTCAACAACATGGTCCACCGCTAGGCATCTGAAACGAATGATCAGGGATGGCGAGCACCAGTGAACACTGCACTCTACCCCCTCCCGCCCACCTTGCATTTTGTGCACACGATAGACTCGGAGGGACCGGAGCTACTGAAGCGGCGCCAGACGGTCGGGCTTAGGCATTAACGATCTTAATGGTGCTCGAGGAAGCTCACGATTAAGATGCCGCCAAGCACCCCCCTCTTGCGTGAACGGACGACATGGCGCGGTTCCTGGTCTGG
>NZ_FNOB01000020.1 GCF_900106675.1 Allgaiera indica | reverse complement strand
TCCGGTGAGTACGCCAAGTCGTCATCCTATCCCGCCACCCTCACACTATACTTTCAGAATGAGAGCCCGCGACAACATCTCTGACACAGGGGGCCACCAGCGTTGCCAGAGCCTCGCCCTCGATGTCCTCGGCGATGATCAGAAGCTGCTTGTTGGCCCCGATCACTGCTTCCAGCAGCGGCACCAGCTGCTGCAGCGACGAAAGCTTCTTCTCGTGCAGCAGGATCACGCAATCCTCAAGCTCGACAGTCATCTTGGGCGGGTTGGTGACGAAATAGGCGCTGAGATAGCCGCGGTCGAACTGCATGCCCTCGACCACTTCGGTCTCGGTCTCCAGTCCCTTGTTCTCCTCGACGGTGATGACACCCTCGTTGCCGACCCTCTGCATCGCCTCGGCGATCTGCCGACCGATGGCGGCCTCGCCGTTGGCAGAGATCGCGCCGACCTTGGCAATTTCGTCGGTGTCGCCGACGGGGCGGGACATCGCCTTGATCTCGGCGACGACGGTCGCGACCGCCTTGTCGATGCCGCGTTTGACATCCATCGGGTTCATGCCCGCGGCGACCGATTTCATGCCCTCTTTGACGATGGCATGGGCCAACACCGTGGCCGTCGTGGTGCCGTCACCGGCTTCGTCATTGGTGCGCGAGGCGACTTCGCGGACCATTTGCGCGCCCATGTTTTCAAAGGGATTTGAGAGCTCGATGTCCTTGGCGACGGTCACGCCGTCCTTGGTGATGCGCGGCGCGCCCCAGGACATGTCGAGGATGACGTTACGGCCCTTCGGGCCGAGGGTGATCTTCACCGCGTTGGCGAGCGTGTCGATGCCTTTCAGCATGCGGTCGCGGGCGTCGGTGCCGAACTTGACTTCTTTAGAGGACATATGGAGCGCTCCTGGATCAAGATCGTTTCAGATTGGCTCAACCTGAAAAGGGATCTTGATCTGATTCAATGAGTTGCACGAAATCCCAAGATCAGATCGTTTCCGTCTGACCGGGTTTCGCACTCGGGGGAATGCGAGTCTCGGCGAGGGTCAGGCCATGACGCCGAGGATGTCGCTCTCCTTCATGATCAGCAGGTCTTCGCCCTCAAGCTTGATCTCGGAGCCGGACCATTTGCCGAACAGGATCCGGTCGCCGGCCTTGACATCCATCTCGATGCGATTGCCGTCCTCGTTCCGGGCGCCGGCGCCGATTGCAACGACTTCGCCTTCCTGCGGTTTCTCCTTGGCGGTGTCGGGGATGATGAGTCCGCCAGAGGTCTTTTCTTCACCTTCGATGCGACGGACGAGGACCCGGTCATGCAGGGGTGTGAACATCACGGAAGCGCTCCTTAGAATTGGTTGCAGGGAGCATGGCGGTGTTCGGGAAGCTTTTGGCACTCGCCATACAGGAGTGCCAAATTGAACATGGTCACTGCCGGGGTCGGCAGCAATGGCCTGCGAGAAACTATTCCGCAAGGGCGGGCGGGCCGAAATGGATCGCCGAGGGATGCGAAAGATTTCCCCTTGTCGTCATGGGGATCTGGCGGTTCTGGCAAGGCCGAAGGCTGGGCACCGCCGATCCGATCAGGGCCGGTCTTGCGGTCGCAGCGCCGGGTTTGGCATATCGCCCGATACGGCGCCCGATGCAGCTCTGGCCGCCAGTGCGCGGCGGCGGCCACGCGAGAAGCCCACGATCTGCATCGCCGCGAAGTGGGTCAGGAACAGCCCCAGCTTGCTGGCGACGCCATAGACCGACATCACCAGCGCCCAGTGCGCGGGCGCCAGCGTCAGTGCCAGCGCCACGTTCAGCACCGCCGAGAAGAACATCAGCCCGGCCCAGAGGTAGCCGAAGATCACGGTGACGTCGCCCAGCAGATCCTGCACGCCGGGCGGCATGTAGCGCAGCATCCAGCCGCGTTTCAGCATCACCGAGCCGACGATGAGGTAGATCAGGCTGGGCTTGAGCATGACGATGCGCGGATCTCCCGTCATCAGCGCCACCCCGCCCGACCCCAGCACCAGCCCGAGGCTGAGCCATTGCATCGTCTCGACCCGCCGCCCGCCCCGCCGCAGCCAGACGATCTGCACCACCCCCAGAACCATGCCCGAAAGGATCGCCATCGGCATGTCATGGCTGGCCAGCAGCACCGCGAGAAAGAGGAAGGTCGAGGCCAGATCGGACAGCAGAAGGCTGACGGCGCGCAGGAAGGATTTCATCGGCAACGACCCCCGAGATCAGGTTTCCAGGAATGCTCGCATGCGCGCCAGGGCGTCGGGCGCCCCGATCAGCCCGAGATGTCCGACACCGGGAAGGACCGCATAGGTGCCGTGCGGATTGGCGCCCGACAGCAGCAGGAACGGCGGCGAGCGACAAGGCCGCGACCGTCAATGCCATTTGCAGAAAGTCTCCCATAGCCTCCACGTCACCCCGGCACCGGCGCCGAGTCAATTCACGTTGGGCGGGAAATGCGTGGGTGGTGAACCGCTGTGGCGGGTGTGCAGTGCCACGAAGACCGCTCAGAACGAACCCGATCTTCTGTTCGGACGCATGCAGCTTGCGCGATCGCTCGCAAAGGTCTGCTGCTCACTGCGGCCCCCAATCGCGCCACAGGTCCTCGGCATCGCGACGGGCATCCTGGGTAAGGTCGTCTCGTCCCAGAAACTCTTTCACCCGGGACATCATTCGATCCAGCCCCGCTGCCTGCTTGTCGGTCTCGTCGATCAGTCGGACAAGGCGGATCATGGACGGCATCAACCCGTCGAGCAATGTCTTCGGCATCGCATGCAGGGGCGCATGGTTGTTCAGTATGATCTTTCCGTTCTCATTCACCCGCATCGTGCCGGCGTCGATCTCGCCAACCACGCTCTCGAGACCCGCCCGCGCCGTCTCGAACGCCACGTGCATCCTTTCCGCGGCTTCCAGCCTTTCGCGTGCCAATCGGGTCATCTTCTCCGCTTCCGATCGCTGCCGCGCCGTTTCCTCTTCCCTCTTCGCAAGCCGGGCCTCGTAAGCCCGCAACCTCTTCTCTTCCCTTTCGAAGAGGTCGACGCGCGCCTGCAATTTGGCCAAGTGGGCTATTTCCGCCTCGTTCGAAGCGACAAGTTCGGCCTTCTCGGCCTGCAGTTCCCTCACCTCGATCTGCCGTGCCTCGATCTCGGCAGGCAGGTCTTGGTGCAACTGCCGCACGCTGCGGTGGAGCGTGTCGGAATACGCAGCACCTGCCGCCAGACGATCGCGCTTGCGGTGGCCGCGCTCGATCCCCGGATGAAAACGCGCCATCACCTCCGCCGCGATATCCTGCAACTCCGAGGTCGTTCCGGCCTTCATCGTGTCACTCAGCGCCAACCCCGTCTCGGTGTAACCGCGCAGGATGAAATGGGCGTGCAGGGCGGTTTCGTCGCGGTGAACCACCAGAGATTCAAGCGCCGTATCCAGCCGGGCGGCGATGGCCTGAGCCAAGGCAAGAAAAGCGGCATCCTGCGTCTCGGGCGGCAGCGTCTCAAAAAGCTTCGCCGCCTCGGTCCCGAAGGCGATGAGCGCCGCGGAAACCACGGCGGCGTTCGACTTCATCGCCCGTTGCCGTCCGGCCCGCTCGCGCAGCCTCGCGTTCTCGTCCCGGATCTGGAACAGGGGGCGCAGGGGTATGAGCGTGCTGTTCAGATGGCTCCGGCTCCGGTCGACATATTTCGGGATCTTGTTGCCCAACCGGAAATCATGGGCGCGCGTCCCTTTCGCCTTCGACATGCTGCGGGCGTCCAGGCGCACCAGCACCGCCCGAGGGTTTGCCGCTGAGGACAGATGCGCACCGACCGTAAGGGGGGCGTGAGTATCGAGGGTCAGATTTTTCATGCCATCAGAGTCGGCGATACCCGTGAAAATCCAAAACGGAAATCCAGCCGATCGGACAGCGGCGGGCGCAGTGTCCTGACAGTCTATGGCGAAAACCTACTAGGGATAACCTCACCCTGGCGGGCAGGTTGTCCGCCAACACCGCCATCGGAACGGCTTGGCTTGATGACATGATAGGGGGTTTCGGGCTTTTTTCAACGCCGCATGGCGCTGAGGATGACGGCCCCCGGCGCCGGGCGGCGGCGGGAACCGGCAGGCGTGGCCCCGGCTAGAGTGAGCTGCTCAGGCGCCGCATCATGCGCGTCACGAACCCGGCAGGATGGGCAGCGCTCAGGGTGACCGCCGGCTCCGTCGCCAGCACCGTGCCGGCAAGGCTGTAGCTGATCGTCCCGACCGGCGTGCCCTTGGGCAGCGTCTGCGGCGGGTTGGGCGCAAGATGCAGGCTCGTCTTGATCGATTTCAGCGAATCCGACGGCACCGTCAGCACCAGATCCTTCGCCGCTCCAACAGCGATCCTTTCGGGGGTGACATGCGTATCCGTCATCTCGCCCAGCGGCGCCCCGGCCTTCGCGATCTGCGCGTCCTGGAAGAACTGATAGCCGTAATCCAGAAGCACCTCGATCGCCGAGGTGCCCGAGGCCCAGCTCGGCCCCCCCAGTTCCACCGCGATCAGACGGCTGCCGTTGCGCAGCGAGGTCGCGTCGATACTGTGCCCGGCGGCATCGGTAAGCCCGGTCTTCAGCCCATCCACCGACGGATCCCGGAACAATACGGGGTTCCAGCTACGCTGACGTATCTTGTTGAACGTATAGTGTTTCTGCGCCGAGATCTGCAGGATCCCCGGGTATTCCAGAAGGATCGCCCGCGACAGTTTCGCCACGTCTAGCGCGGTCGTCTGCAGGCCCGGATCCGGCAGCCCCGAGACATTGCTGTAATGCGTCCCGGTGAGGCCCAGCTTCTCCGCTGCGGCATTCATGCGCTGGACGAAGGCGTCCTGCGTGCCAGCCACCGCCTGGGCGAGTGCGACCGCCGAGTCGTTGCCCGAATCGATGACCAGCCCATGCAGCAACTGGTCGACCGTCACCGTCATGCCGGGGGCGATGAACATGCGCGAGCCGCCGGCCTTCCAGGCGGCGACGCTGACCGGCACGTCCTGATCCGGTTTCAGCTTTCCATCCGCGATGGCCTGATAGGTCAGATAGGCCGTCATCAGCTTGGTCAGGCTGGCGGGGGCGCGCGGCAGCATCGCCCCCTTTTCGGCGATGACGGTGCCGGTTTGCATGTCCATCAGCACATAGCTTGCCACATCCGGCAGGACGGGCGCCGAAGGCGCACCGGGAAGGCCGTGCGGCGTGACCTGAGCGGCAGGTTGCGCCTGACCCGCCGCACCGGAAGCCGTGGACGCGACCCCGGCCCGCGCCGGTGGCGCCGCGAAACCGCCCGCCAGAACAAGCCCGCAAAGGGCCAGTGAAACGGGAAGGCGGCGCATCATGCTTGGCATCGGGTTTTCCGGATCCTCATCGTTCTGATTGCAGACCGGCCCTGCGGCCATCGCGCCTGCCAGGGGGGGTCTTGCACGCGGTCAGCGATAAAGCGGGCCGCGACCCGTCGTCAATCAACGTTGCCGATCCCACGCTCGCGGCGCGATCACAATCGGGTTGGACCGGCAGCCGGGTTGGACTGGCGGCGCCGATCCGGCATCCGCCCGCTGACTCCTTCGCAGGGCGAAGGCGGTTGCCGTGCGCGCTGTGGCATGCGATCATTGGCACACCGTCCACGGGATCGATCAAGGTCAGGGGCGCGCACGGCACTGGAGGATACCAACATGCCCAAAGCCACCGCACATCCCGGCGACCCGCATTACATCACGCGCAGCGGCTGGCTGCGCGCGGCGGTCCTTGGGGCGAATGACGGTGTGGTCTCGGTCTCTTCGCTGATCGTCGGGGTCGCCGCCGCCCATTCAAGCCCCGCCAGCGTCGTCGTCGCGGGCATCGCCGGGCTTTCGGCGGGGGCGATGTCGATGGCAGCGGGCGAATATGTGTCGGTCTCCTCGCAATCCGATACGGAACGTGCGGATATCGCCCGGGAATCCGCCGCATTGCAGGAGCTGCCGAAGGCGGAACTCGCCGAACTCGCCGCGATCTACCGCGAGCGCGGGCTGAGCGATGCGACCGCCAATCTGGTCGCCAAGGAATTGACCGAGAAAGACGCCCTCGGGGCGCATGTGCGCGACGAACTCGGGCTGTCGAAGCTGCATCAGGCCAATCCGCTGCAGGCCGCGTTTGCCTCCGGCCTGACCTTCAGCGTCGCGGCGGCGGTTCCCCTTGTGGCGGCCTTCGCGGCGCCCGCCGGCATGATCATCCCGGTGGTCCTTGTGGTCACCATCCTCACCCTGGCCGCTCTCGGCGCTCTGGGCGCGAAGGCGGGCGCGGCGCCGATGCTGCGGGCAACCGTCCGTGTGGTCGTCTGGGGGGTGTTTGCGATGGCGATCACCGCGGGCGTGGGTCGGCTGTTCGGGGTCAACCCGTGACCGATGACCCTGCCGCAGGGGCATCCGGCCCCCGGCCATTGCGTTGACGCGAGCGTCAAAGCCCGCCCCGCCGACCTTACATCAGTGAGCTGACCAGCAATCCGGCGCTGGTGAGAAACCCGCAAAACGGCACCAGAACGGGCACCGAAAAATGGCCGCCCACAGGCGGCGGCCTGCGTTTGAGCGCAATCAATGCCAGATTGACGCAGATGAAGACCACCAGCACGATCTGCGACGTCCATTCGGCCAGACGCGCGATCGGCAGAAAGAGGCTCAGGCAAAGGATGCCAAGGGCGACGATCGCGGTGGCAACGGACGGCGTGCGGGTGCGCGGTGAAAGCTGCGCGACAAAGCTGGGCAACAGGCCCCGGTCCGCCATGCCGTATATCACCCGCGAGACCATGATCATCTGGATCAACACCCCGTTGAGCGTGGCCACCACGGCGATTGCCGCGAACCCGGCCTGCACCCAATCGGGGGCGCCCGCGAACACCAGCGTCAGGGGCGCCGAAGATCCCGCCAGCGCCGACAGCGGAACGCTCACCAGAACCGCGATGCAGGTGGCGACATAGAGGGCCGTCGCCAAGGTAATCGTGTAGATGATGGCCCGTGGAAAGGTCCGGCGCGGGTTCTCGACCTCTTCGGCGACATTCACCATGTCCTCGAAGCCGATGAAGGCGAAGAAGGCCAGCACCGTCGCTCCGACGATGCCCGCCCAATGTCCGCCCAGCAAAGGCGGCACAAGCGCCGCCGCCGGGACGCCAAGCCGCTCGGACACCGCGAACCCCCAGACGATCACAAAGACCAGCCCGAGGATCTCGATCACCGTGACGATGGCCGCCGCCGTGACCGATTGCGTGATCCCCCACCACGCCAGCAACCCCATCGCGGCAACGATGCCCACGATCAGGGCGGGTGCGGGCGCCCCGGTCAGCCCGCCCAGATAGGCCGAGGCCCCGACCGTGATCGCCGAGGCCGAAACCAGCCCTGACGCCGCGACCAGCGCCCCCACCGCCGTGGCAAGGTTGGCGCGGCCGAAGCCGGCCTCGACATAGGCGGATTCCCCGGCACTGACCGGATAGCGCGTGGCCAGTTCGGCATAGGAAAACGCGGTGAACGCCGCCACGATCGCGGCAAGCAGGAAGGCGGCCCAGGCATAGGGCCCGGCATCCGCCGCGGTCGCGCCGATCAGAACGTATATCCCGGCGCCAACCGTGACCCCCAGCCCGTAAAGCGTAAGCAGCGGAAGGGTCAGTGCGCGGCGCAATGACGGGTCCGCAGGCGCCTTGCCGCGCGCGGCCGGGATCGGGTCCGACGTCATGGAATGGCCCTCCGGTCTTGGCGATGTCGCCTGATGCGCCGCGATGGTCGGGATGTCATCCGGGACGAGGATTGGGGTTTGCGCCCCCCCTTCACTTAGCACAGAGCGCGGCGGCGGCACAGCGGGCGCTGGCGGTTCGCGGCACACAGCCAGCACCAGATCAAGCAGCCCTAAGGGCCGAACGAGGCGAACCGCCGGATCAACCTGCGCCGCATCACCGAACTTCTGCCGCCGGCGGCGAAACAGGGCAGGGGGGGCACCCCCCCGGTCGTTCGTGCGGCCTCGCGGCACCGGCCCGTTGCCATAGCCTCGACGGGCCACACCCCGCCGCGCCGTCCTGCGATTGAAACTATTTGGGGCCGCCAGACGTTGATGAGACATACATCTGGTCGAACTCCCCTTCAGGAAGGTCTTGTTGTGCCCGTTTATCTTCATGCGACCGCCACGGCGGTTCCCCCCCATACGCTGGAGCAGAAGGAAGTCGCCCGCAACGCTCAGCGCCTTCTTTCCCCCCGGTTCCAGCAGTTCGACCGCGTGGCCGGGGCATTCGAAACCTCCGGCATCGAGCGGCGCCATTCCGTTGTGCCCATGAGCTGGTTCGACAGCCCGCACGGTTGGGCCGAACGCAATGCCTGCTACATGGCGGGGGCGACAGAGCTGTTCGTCGACGCCGCGCAAAAGGCGCTGGCGGGCGCGGGCTGGCTGGCGGCCGAGGTCGATTGCGTGGTCACGGTGTCTTCGACCGGCGTCGCGACCCCGACGCTTGAGGCCCAGGCCCTGGGACGGGTGGGCTTTCGTGACGATGTGCTGCGCGTGCCGCTTTTCGGGCTTGGCTGCGCGGGGGGGGTGTCGGGCGCCATCGTCGCGCGGCGGCTGGCGCTGTCGCAGCCGGGCGCGAAGGTGCTGGTGGTCGTGGTCGAGGCCTGCACCCTGTCCTTCAAGACGGAAAACCTGCGCAAGGCCGACATCGTCGCCACCGTGCTGTTCGGCGACGGCGCCGCCGCGCTCTGCCTGTCCACCGAAACGCCCGCCGGTCCCGCCATAACCCTTGGCACGCCACATCAGCACACCTGGCCCGACACCTTGCCCATCATGGGATGGGAGGTCGAGGATCACGGCCTTGGCGTGGTGTTCGACCGCTCGATCCCGGCCTTCGTGCGCAGCGAATTCGCGCAGGTGGCCGAGGTAGCGCAGGACCGGGCCGGGCTGGCGCGCGACGGGGTCGACCGTTTCGTCTGCCACCCGGGCGGCACGCGGGTGGTCGAGGCGCTTGAGCAAGTCTTGCACTTGGAGCAGGGCAGTCTCGACGCCGAGCGCGCGGTCCTGCGCGATCACGGCAACATGTCGGCCCCGACGGTGATCTTCGTGCTCGATCAGGTGCTGCGCAACGGCCAGAGCGGGCAGATGATGGCCTGCGCCCTCGGGCCCGGCTTCAGCGCGGCTTTTCTGCCTTTGAACGTGCCGGCTGCTGCGCAGGTCGCGGCATGACCGCCGCGATGACCCCCGCGCTGGCCCCGGGCCTGAACCCGGGCGCGCTGCTTTTCATCGCGGTGGTCATCGCGCAGCGGCTGGCGGAACTGGCGCTGGCAAGGCGCAACACCGCCCGGCTGTTGGCCCGGGGCGCACGGGAATATGGCGCGGGCCATTACCCGCTGATGGTCGCGCAGCATACGCTTTGGATCCTCAGCCTCGCCTGGTTCGGCCGGGATGCGGCGGTCGCGCCGGGCTGGCTGGCGGTCTGGCTCGGGCTTCAGGCGCTGCGCGTCTGGATCCTTGCAAGCCTCGGGGCGCGATGGACCACGCGGATCATCGTGCTGGATGCGCCGCTGGTGCGCCGCGGGCCCTACCGGCTGATGCGGCATCCGAACTATGCGCTGGTGGTGGCGGAAATCGCGGTCACGCCGCTGGTGCTTGGTCTGTGGCAGGTGGCACTCGTGTTCAGCCTGCTCAACGCGGCGATGATCTGGTGGCGCGTTCGGATCGAGAATGCAGCGCTCGAACACCATGGCCTCTACGGCGGGCGGCTCTAACGCGTGATTTTCACCCATGCGGGTCGCGCACTGCACAAGGTCGGAACATCCGGCGCCTCGATCTTCAGATCTTCGACGCGGTTGCCCTTGAAGAAGGCGAAGGCCCGGACATCTATCGCCGCAAGGGGATCAAGCTCGACCGTACGATGCTGGCGGAATGGTCCGGGCGGGCCGCGCACCTGCAGGAGCCGGTGATCGACGCGATGATGGCCGATCTGCACCGCAGCGACCGTTTACAGATGCCCTTGGGCCCATTTTTCGAGTAGCACAGCACTGTGATGTCTCGATAAAGGGCCACATACGACCTTTAAATCTATAATACTATTTCAAGAGGTCACATGCATCCTATTGACAAATATTGATACAAAGGGCCATATATGACCCTTAATTGGAAGTATCCGGATTAACCGGCATCTTCGGGCCTTTAAGGATAATATGGCGACATCTCGACAGATCGAACAGGAAATCGGGCAGCGCCTCGCGCGCCTGCGTCTCGCCCGCAACGTGACCCAGGCCAACCTCGCCGAAAAGGCGGGCATCGGGGTGCGCACCCTGCGTCGCCTTGAGGCGGGGGATCCTTCGACCCTGGACACCTTCCTTCGCGTTTCCACGGCGCTCGAGCTGGAGGAGGCCATCCTCTCAGCCTTACCAGAAGGAGATATCCGGCCAATTGAACGCGTCTCGCAGAAGGGGAGCGAGCGTCGTAGGGCGAGCCCGGCCTCGGAACGCCCCCGGAAAACGACATGGACTTGGGGCGACGACGCAGATGACTGACGCGAGCATAATCTTGTGGGGTCGCCGCATCGGTGCCGTGAGTTGGGACGATGCGCGCGCGCTCGGCATCTTTCAGTACGATCCGGACTTCGTGGGCGCCGGTATCAAGGTCGCGCCCCTGAAAATGCCAGTCCGGGAAGCACCCTACGAATTTCCCGCCCTTCGAAGGGAAACCTTCAAGGGATTGCCGGGCATGCTGGCCGACGCGCTGCCGGACAAGTTCGGCAACCGGCTGATCGACGCGTGGCTTGCGGAAACGGGTCGCAGCGCGGACCGGTTCAGCCCGGTCGACCGGCTTTGCTACATCGGCAACCGGGGGATCGGGGCGTTGGAGTTCGAGCCGACCATCCGCAAGGCAACCCGATCGAAGAAATTGGAAGTGGCCCAGTTGGTCGACCTGGCCAACAGGGTTCTCAGTGAGCGCGAGAACCTTGCCGGCAGGCTCGGGGAAGAAAACGACGCCGAGGCGCTGGAAGATATCCTGAGCGTCGGGACCTCGGCGGGTGGCGCACGCGCCAAGGCCGTGCTCGCCTGGAACCGGGAAACCGGAGAGTTCAGGTCCGGCCAGGTCAGAGTCGACGAAGGATACGAGCATTGGCTCTTGAAGTTCGACGGCGTTTCCAACAACCGCGACAAGGAACTCGCCGACCCGCAAGGCTTCGGAAAGATCGAGTACGCATATTACCTGATGGCGACTGAAGCGGGCATCGACATGTCGGAATGCAGGCTTCACCACGAGGGCCGCCGAAGCCACTTCATGACACGTCGGTTCGACCGCGACGGGCGGGGGCGAAAGGTCCACGTGCAATCGCTCGGCGCGATGCAGCACTTCGATTTCAACGACCCCGCCGCCTATTCCTACGAGCAGGCGGTCTTGACGATCAGGGGGCTCGGGCTCGGGCTGGATGTGGTGGAGCAGCAGTACAAGCGTGCCGTCTTCAACGTCTTCGCCCGGAACCAGGATGACCACGTCAAGAATATCTCCTTCCTCATGGACCGATCCGGAGCCTGGCGACTGTCCCCTGCCTATGACATGGCCTATTCCTACAATCCTTCTGGATCATGGACCCGCTGACCTGCCACGGGTCTTTCATCCAGCCGTGACCGGAGCCCGGTTGGTGTTTACGCCGATCGGCGCAGGTTGAGCAATCGCCCGACGCGCGGAGCTATCATCTCGCGCAGCGGGGCGGGCGATTGCGGTGGTCAGGGCCCGCGCGTAGTCAGCCGGGGTTTGGTAATCCAAGGCCGAGTGCGGGCGTTCGGTATTGTAGTCAGCCGCCCAGGCGGCGATTACGACCCGGGCGTGGGCCAGGTTGCGGAACATGGTCTCGTTGAGAAGTTCATCCCGCATCCGACCGTTGAAGCTCTCCACGAAACCGTTCTGCATCGGTTTGCCCGGCGCGATGTAATGCCATTCGATCCGGCGTTCGGAGCACCAGCGCAGGATGGCATTCGAGGTCAATTCCGTGCCGTTGTCGCTGACGATCATCCCCGGCTTTCCGCGGCGCTCGATCAGGGCCGTCAGTTCACGCGCCACACGGCGCCCCGAGATCGAGGTGTCCGGGATCGCCGCGAGGCACTCCCGGGTGACATCGTCGACCACGTTGAGCACCCGGAAACGCTGACCGTTGGCGAACTGGTCGTGAACGAAATCCAGCGACCATCGCGCATTGGGTCGCGCCTCGACCAGGAGCGGGGCTCGCGTCCCGATAGCCTTGCGCCGGGCCTTTCGCTTGCGCACCGTCAGCCCTTCCTCGCGGTAGAGCCGATAGATCCGGTTGATGCCGGAAGGCTCGCCCTCGCGCCGCAGCAGCACGAAGAGCCGCCGATAGCCGAACCGTCGGCGCTCGTTGGCCAGTTCCCGCAACCGCCCGCGCAGCACCGTGTCCGGCGCGCGCTGCGCCTGATAGCGGACCATCTTGCGATCCGCCCCGGCAATCCGGCACGCCCGCCGTTCCGAGAGCCCGAACCGGGCCTTCAGATGCGCGACCGCCTCGCGCTTCACGGCAGGCGTCACCACTTTTTTGAAACCAGTTCCTTCATCGCGGCGAGATCGAGCATCTGCTCGGCCAGTAGCTTCTTCAGCTTGGCGTTCTCATCCTCGAGCGTCTTCAGCCGCTTCGCCTCCGACACCGTCATGCCACCGAACTTGGCCTTCCAGTTGTAGAAGGTGCCTTCCGACATGCCGTGCTTGCGGCACAGGTCCGCGCACTTTGCGCCTGCCTCGTGCTCGGCCAGGATGCCGATGATCTGCTCGTCCGTGAATCTCGTTCGCTTCATTGTCCGTCCTCAAGTTGGGGCGGACTCTAATCGACGGTGGAGGAAAAATCCCGTGGCAGGTCAGGATGATCTTCGGGCCCCAATGTGCCATTGATATGGGCAGATGTTCAGTCCCAGCGTCCGGTGAATTGGACAGCGGATTTGTCGCAACCCAGTTTGGAATGTGCCCCGGCCACATTCGGTAATCCGATAATCCATCTTATGTAACGTTAGCCAATACCGGACCCGCGCCGGGGCTGATCGCCTTCGACCGAAGGATGCGCCGCCCGCGAAGCCAGATGACCGGCATCGATCGCGCAACAAGAAGATGGGCCTTGCCAGCCTCTCTGCCAGCCCGGATCCGACGGATCCTCGCAGCCTCAGGCCCAGTCCTGCGCGCTTTCGGAGGGGGCCGCAGGTTCGACGGGGCGGATGCCTTCGCGCGCCAGCGCCGCGATCAGGTCGGTGCGCGTCACGATGCCGGCCAGACGCGACTGGTCCAGCACCGGGACCGCGTCGACCCCGCCATCGGCCATCAGCGGCAGCAGCGCCGCGATCGGCGTCGCGGGCGTCGCGCGGGGCACGGCGACCGCCATGATGTCGCCAGCGCGGCGCGTGACATCCGGCGCGCGCTCGACCAGCCGGCGCATGCCCTTCCCGAAGGGCCAGCCCCGGCGCCGCGCCTCGGCGCGCGCCAGATCGATCAGGTGGATCTGAAAGATCAGCCCGACAAAGCGCCCCTCCCCCTCCGCCGCGCCAATCGCCACCGGCAACGAGGTGAAGCGGTGGCGGCGGAACAGATCGGCCACCTCGGCCAGCGGGGTCTCGGGCGCCACGGTCACCAGGTTGCGCGACATGATGTCGGCGGCGGTCAGCGGCCCGGTCCGGTGGGTGGCGGCCTGCAACTCGGCCGCGCCGATCAGCCGGGCCAGATCCTCGACGCCAAGGTTCAGTGATTGCCGATAGCGGTCCAGCAGGCCCGTAAGCTCTGCCTCCGTCAGGCCCAGCCGCTCGGGCGGGGCCGCGTCGCTTGTGCCGTGGCGGTTGGGGGCGTCGAACTGGCGAAACGGATAGTGCCGGCCCGTCAGCCGTGCATAGAGCGTCGCGACCACGACCAGCGATACCGTCCCCAAGGCGATCGGCGACAGGGCAAACCAGAATCCCAGCCGATGCACGGCGTCCGGGCTCATCGCCGCGGTCATCGCGACGGCGCCGGCGGGCGGGTGCACGGCGCGGCACAGGATCATGGCGCTGATCGCCAGGCCGACGGCCAGCGCGATGCGCAGCACCGGGTCGCGGATCGTCAGGCAGACGGCGACGCCGACCAGCGCCGCCATCACATTGCCGACCACCGCCGACCAGGGCTGCGCCAGCGGGCTGTTGGGCACCGCGAAAAGCAGCACCGATGTCGCCCCGAAGGGCGCGACGAGATAGAGGCCAAGGTGCAGGTCGACCGCGGGCGACAGCACGAAAAGCCCGGTCAGCCCCAGCCCCACGAGGGCGCCGATCCCGGCGCGCAGCGCCTCGGCCGGATGGACATGGGCAACGGCCGGCCCGAGGGACCGAAGAAAGCTCATCGTCATCTGGCGCTCCGGCCTTCGCAGGGGGCACCCCTGGCGAGGTGAGGATTGGGGAAGCTGGCGGCCATCCGGTCAGGACGCGGTCAGGCCGAATTCGGCGGGGGCAAGGGCGATATCGGCGACCGAATAGCGGTCGAGCGCGGCCAGAAAGGCGGCCCGCGCCTCGGCCAGCGGCGCGATCAGGCGGCAGCTGCCGGTGATCGCGCAGCCATTGCCGGCGCGCAGGCATTCGACCAGGGCGAAATCGGTCTCCATATGCCGCACGATGGCGCCCACGCCGATCTCTTCCGCGCCGCGCGCAAGGTTCAGCCCGCCCGAGCGCCCCCGCTGCGCGGTGAGGAACTGGCCCTGCGTCAGCGCATTGACCACCTTCATCACCGTGCTGCGCGGCACGCCATAGGCCGCGACAACCTGGTCGATGGTGAAGCGCTGCGCGCCGAGGCTGGCCGCGTAGATCATGACGCGCAAGGCGACATCGGTGGTGTCGTTCAGCCGCATCCCCGCACCTTTCCCTGTGAAGGCCAACCTGCCCCAGTGGCGCACCGATGACAGGATGCGACCGTTCTGGCAACAAAGATGCGGCGGACATGCATGTTTTGGCAAGGCCTGATGCGTCCACGTCGAAACCCGACGGCGCGCCGTCAACCTTCTGGACCCGGTCTTGCCATCGCGTGCCGCCCGATCAGGCTTCGCGGCCATTGCATCCGGCAGCGGGCTTGGGGCGGGCATTGGCCATTGGGGACAATCGAAGCGCGCCACCGGATATCGACACGGCGCCCGCGGCGCGCGCCCGGGCCGTAGACCTCAGGCCTCGCCCCAGATCTCCTGCGCCGTCTGCACCACCAGCTCCAGCTTGCGCTTCTCCTCGTCCTCGGTGATCGCATTGCCATGCTCGGTCGAGGCGAAGCCGCATTGCGGCGCGATGCCCAACTGATCGAGATCGACATAACGCGTGGCCTCGTCGAACTTGGCGCGCAGCCAGTCGAGCGGTTCCAGCTTGCCCGTCTTGGTGGTGATGAACCCGGCCATGACCCACGCCACCACCCCCCGCCCCGCCTGGCGCGACCTTGCCGATCAGGCCCTCACGCAGCTTCGGCGGCGCTCCGCGACCGGCACGCCCGCCTTTCCCTTCGCGCCGCTGGACACGCCCGAACCCGGCGCCGCCCGCGCGGGCTTTGGCAGGATGTGCAAGGATTTCGACCCCGATGAGGATTTCGTCGTGTCGGGCACGACCGCGATCGACCGGCTGGCCCCTCTGCCCGCCGCACTCGCCCCCTACCGGATGCGGCCCGACCCCGAACGCCGCGCTGCTGGACGACGACCTGCGCGCGATGTTCGACCAACATCTCACCCTGCCGCCGCTGTCGCGCGACATCCTGATCGCCCATCTCGAAGAAAGCCATCCGGGCACGGACCCATTCGATGAAGACAGCTTTCGCAACGCGCTGCCGAAGGACCGCGTCCTCGGGCAGCAGGACATCCTGGGGCTGATCCGCGCCCTGCGCGCCCCCACCGCCGCCGGGGTTGCGGCAAAGCTACCGCACAAGCCACCCGCGAAAGCGGATGCACAGCCCACGCCACCGCGCGTCAGCCCCGGCCCCAGCCTTGCCGCCTTGCCGATCCCCGCCGATCTGAAGCAGATGCTCACCCAGGTGGGCGAGGACCTGCTGGCCTGGAAGGCCGGAACCCTTGCGTGGCCCGAGATCGCGCGCGGCGCGCTGCTGGTCGGCCCCCCGGGCGTCGGCAAGACCGAGACCGGCCGCGCCCTCGCCCGCAGCGCCGAGATCGCCTTTGTCGAATGTTCCCTCAGCGCCGGCCTCGGGCAAGACGCGCATCTGGGCGAGAGCCTTGGCCGGATTCAGGCCGCGTTCGACCGGGCCAAGGCCGAAGCCCCGTCGATCCTGTTTCTCGATGAGCTGGACGCGGTCGGCGACCGGGCGACCTCTCGCGGCTCCAATTCCGGGTATGAGCGCCGCTTCATCGCCGGGCTGAACGAGATGCTCGACGGGTTCGAGGGGCGCGAGGGCGTCTTCGTCATCGGCACCGCGAACCACCCCGAGCTGATCGACCGGGCGCTGGTGCGCGCGGGGCGGTTCGACCGGGTGATGCGGATCGCCCTGCCCGACCGCCGGGCGCTGGCGCAGATCCTGCACCGGCATCTGGGCGATGCCCTGCCCGGCACCGATCTCGACCGGCTGGCGACGGCTGCCATCGGTGCCTCGGGGGCCGATGTGGCGGCGGCGATCCGCGCCGCGCGCGGTCTCGCCCGGGGCCGGAGAGAGACCTTCGCCGAGGCGCATCTGACCGAAGTGATCGGCGCGACACATCGGCAGGACCCCCCCGACCTCATCCGCCGGATCGCGATTCACGAGGCCGGCCATGCGATTGTCGCAAGCTGTCTGGAACACCCGGCCCCGGTCCGCATCGCCTTCACCGCCGACGGGGCCGAAACGACCTATGCCGCAACCGCCAACCCCGGCACCCGGGCCGCGCGCGACGGGCGCCTTGCGGCAAAGATGGCAGGACGCGCGGCGGAACTGCTGATGCTGGGCGAGATCGCCGAGGGCATCCGCAATAGGAGAGCTGACCAGTAGAGGCTCTGCCTAGAGGCCCCCCCTACCTCCGCAGGTCCTCGAGCTCGATATATCCGACATCCTTGCTGATCCACTGGCGCGACTTGCGGATCTGGCCGCGCGGCTGGATCCAGTAGTCGTTGGTGAACTGCGTCTTCGCGCCTTCGCAGGCCTCACGCACATGCGTGGTCGCATAGCTCAGCCCGGCGATCTTCACCGTCTCGCGGCCGATCCGGCTCAGCTGGCAGGTGACCGGCACGCCGTAGCTCTGATCGTCGCCGGTCAGGTAGTAATAGGTCGCGCTCACCGTCCCCGCGCCCGTGCCCAGCACCGCCGCCGAGGGCAGGCTGGCCGACATCAGATCCTCGCCCAGCCCCAGGGTCTGCACCACCACCCCACCGCGCAGCGAGATCATGATCCCGTCGGTCGAGGACCAGGTCGCCACATCGCCGTTCGCCCCGATGTTCAGCAGATAGGCCCGCGCGCCGCGCTTCGGCAGCACCGCCAGATAGAGCGGCCGCTTCAGCCCGGTGATCTGCGCCCGCGTCAGATGCGGCTGCACCGGTTTCCTGAAGCTCAGAACCTGCTTGGCGGTGCGCAGATAGAGCTTGTCCTGCCCCTCGGCCACCTTGTTCGAAGAGCAGCCAGCCAGGCCGACAGCGGCCAGCGCCAGCGCGGCGAGCGCGCGCCTCATCGAGGTCATCGCCACACCCTCCCCCAGTCCTGACTGATCGCGTAACCGTGGTAGCTGCGCAAGATCTCGTAAAGCCGCCCCTGCACGTCCAGACGCGCGCCGCCGTCGCGGCTGAGCGGATGGATCACGCTCAACTTGCCCGACTGGGTCGGATAGCCCAGGGCCCAGGACATCGGGATCTGGATGCGCAGGCCCTTGTCGAACGAGCCTTCGCCGAATTGCGCGGCCGAGACATTGGTCTTGGTCACGAAGGCCCCGACCCGCCAGCCATTGGCGAAGACGCGGTCGAAGGTCACCGTCGCGCCCCAGTCGCCGGCCAGATAGCGGCCCGCGTCGATCTCGCCGAAATAGCCGCCGTTGAACTGGTAATAGGCCGAGACATGGCCGGTCGCCACCTTGTAGGCGCGGAACCCGAGGCCGTCGTTATAGGCGCGCTGCTTGACGTAGTTCAGCTCGGCCCCCAGGGCGAGGCGGCTGGTGACCGGCTTCCACAGCACCTCGGCCGAGATGCCGCCGAACATGCGTTCCAGATAGCCCAGGGTCACGCGGGTGTAGATGTTCCTGGCGGGGTTGCGATACCAGGCCAGTTGCAGCCGCTCCAGCGCCGGGTCGCCGTATTTGTCGTAAAGGTTCGCGTCCGAGCGCACATGCGGCAGCTTGGAATTCGACAGCCGCGTCGACTGGTCCAGATTGCCGATGATCTTCTTGGTCACCGCGCCCGACAGGATCAGCCCCGGCGCCAGGCGGTAGCTGGCGCCCAGCCGCAGGCCGAAATCGGCGCGCACCGGATCCTTGGGATCGAAGAGGCTTGCGCGGATATAGGGCCCGATCCCCCAGGTGAAGCGCGGGATGTGGCCGGCGGCCGCCAGCGCGAAGGGCGCCGTCGGGTCGCCGATCGTCACCCGCTGGCGCAGCGCCACGGAATTGTCGGGGGCAAAGTCCAGCCGTTCCAGATCGGCGCGCCGGATGGTCACCATCGAGGCCGGCACGCCAGCCACCATCGGCACGATCTGGAAGGTCGAGACCGAGGCCGGCATGCTGCGGCTCAGCGCCCGCGCCGCCCGCCCGATCGCCTGCGGCACCGACAGATACTGGTGGTTGACGATGCGCAGCTGCGCGGTGGTGCCGTCGAGCGACAGCGATTGCAGCTCCAGCCCCTGGGCGGCCAGCAGCTTGGCGGTCTGGTCGCGCAGGCTGTCGACCTTGCCCGGCACCACGGTCCAGCCTGTGGAATAGGCGGCGGGATCGGCGGCGCGGGCCGGGCGCGGCGCGATCGGCAGCGGCCCCGGCCCCAGCACGCCGCCGGTCGGCCGGTCATTCGGGTTCAGCGCCATCTGCAGGCTGATCCCCACTTTCGAGCCGTAAAGGTAATAGGCCCCGAGCCGCATTCCCCGGTTGAGGCGGTATTCGACCCCCGCGTTCCAGGGCGAGCGGCGCTGCAACAGGCCAGCCTGCACCTCCTGGGTATAGGCGTCCGAGGAATATTCGAGCTTGAAGTCGAGCCGGTCGGTCGCCTGCCATTCGATCCCGCCAAAGGGCGCCATCGGGCCGCGGAACCACAGGCCCGGTCGTGGCGTGCCGCCAAGGCCGAAATTGTTCGCTGGCCGCGGCCCGAAGGGCGAGCCGATCGAGCCGTAGCTGCCGAGCCGCCCCCAGCCCAAGCCCGCCGTCACCTTCAGCCGGGGCCCGAGCGACTTGGTCGCCACGAGATATTCGCTGGAATAGACCCCGGTGCCGGCCAGATCCTGAACCCCGATCGCCAGATCGGGCAGGTAGCCATGCTCGCGCAGCAGCTGGAACCGCATGTCGAGGCTGCGGTCGTAGAGGTGCCCGCCGCCGAGACCGGGCCAGTGCTGGATCGAGGAATACCGGAAGCTGCCCGAGAGCCTAGGGGAAATCTGGAACGTCAGCGTGGTGCGGGTGGTGCCGCCGAAATGCGACACGCTCAGATCGTATTGGCCATCGGGCTGCGGCTGGGCCGAGGGCATGTCGATCAGGCCGGACACGCCATAGAAGTTGAGGCTCGGCGCGCCGGAAATGCCCTCCCGCGCCCAGGCCGCGGTGGCGCCAACCAGGGCTACAGTGGAAAGCAGGACCAGCAGTAGTCGCCCCCAAGTCTCGATCTTCTGTTCCACGCCGAAGCTCCCCGTATGCCAATCCACCCATAGGCAAAGTTCCAAGGTGCAACAATGCACGTTTGGGGCGAAAACGCCGGCCGGTCGCCCAGAACGCCGGCCGGTCGCCCAGAACATAGAGCTGTGATCGAATTGCATCACCGGCGACGATGTCGGCCCAATTCCCCGGCATCGTCTCCCCCGCCTGCGCCTTGGCCGTGTCGCGGTCGGGGCGTCGGGTAGTGGCGGCCACGGGGCGATCCGGGGTTTTGAAGCAGGTCCACCTGCAAAGGGCCAGACCCTCAAGTGCGGCATCTTCGTCCGGCGCGCTCCTGCCCGCCCAGGTCAGCGGCCAACCAGCTCAACGCCTGCGCGGAAGGGTCTGCAGAATCTTCAACATTTCTCCCGCAAGGAAGGTCCGGTCGAAACGTTCGGAACTCGACCGTCCTGCCGAAGACATCTCCTGCAGTACCCGCGGTTGCGACTTGAGATCGAGGATCGCCTCCGCAAGCTCCGCCGCATTCTCCGGTTCGACCAAGATCCCCGCGCGCGATCCGGTGACGATTTCGGCCGCTTCGCCGCGAACGCCAAGGACGATCGGCAGGCCCATGCCCATGCACTCGAAAATCTTCGAGGGGATGACCGTCGTGAAAAGGTCTGTCTTCCTAAGGTGGATCAGCGCGAGATCGAGGATCGACCAATAGCGCGCCACCTCGCCTCTCGGGACCGCCACATGGAAGATGACGTTCGTCAAGTCCAGTGCGCGGCTCCGCGCGATCAAGGCGTCGCGGCGGGCGCCCTCGCCCAGCAGCAGCAGGCGGACATCGGCGCCGCGGGGGTCGGCCTGCAGCAACACTGCCGCGTCAAGCAGGGTATCGAGCCCATGCGCCATACCGTGCGTCCCGATATACCCGGCCACGAAGCAACCCGCGAGGTTCAATTCGGCCTCCAAGTTGGCGTCCTTCGGGATGGGACGAAACCGGTCGAGATCGACACCATTGGTCACGACATGAATCTTTGTTCCGTCAATCCCCCGCGAGATCAGGTTGCGCTTGAAGGAATGCGTGACCGAAACGATCGCCGCGGCACGGCGATACAGGAACAATTCCAGCTTCTCGATCGCGTCGAAGAGGCGCGAATTCTGCATCGCACCTACCGCGCGGATCGAATCGGGCCAGATGTCGCGCAACTCGAACACGAAGGGTTTGCGCTTAATAGCAGCGGCAGCCCAGGCAGCGACCGCGGTGAAGAATTGCGGCGAAGTGCCAATGATCACGTCCGGCTTTCGCACGAAAAGCGCCGCGAAGAAGCCCGAGACCATGAAACTGACGAAATCCAGGGTTCGCAAGGCGAAGCCTTCGTTGCCGGACATGAAGGACCAGACACGGACAACGCGGATCCCTGCCATCGTCTCGCTCTGCCACACCTTGTTGCGATAGCCCTGATAGACCTTTCCCCTGGGAAAGTTCGGAGCGCAGGTGATCACGGTCACCCGGTGTCCCGCCGCCACCCATTCGCGCGCGTGTTCGAAGGTACGGCTGGCCGGGGCGTTGGATTCAGGCGGGAAGTTGTCGGTCAGAAACAGGATGTGCATCAGCTAAAGTCCAGGTCGAAGGTGACGCTGCCCGAGAAGCTCACTGCCAGGCACTGGGCGGGCTGGCTCATGCCGAAGCCGGGGTGCCAGGTCGAAGGCTCGACGTGGGCGGACGCGCCGTTCGCCCGCCAGTTGAGAATGCGCCCCGATGCCAGCCGGATCGTGCCGGTCTCCGGCCCAGAAATCGTCGCCGCAACGCCGGGCGGGAGGTGATATCGCGCCTCGCCGGCCGCGGAGGGCTCCAGTTGGTCCGTGATCGTGAGCCTGTCCTCGTCGAGCCGCCAGCGGCGGGTATGTCGCGGGCCGAGGGGAAAACGGCTATAGCCGTCGTGACGTGCGCAAAGGGAGAGCGCTTCGGCCGTCTCCGCAGTGGCGACGTTGTCAACGCGGGCGCGGCGGGCGACGCGGAATCCGCTCCACATCTCCGAGGAATTCTCCGCCCCGACAAGAACGGTGCTGTGCGCCGCGGTCCCGCGCTGGCGCAGGCGCTCTGCCGAAAGCCCGTATTCCGAGGTGCCCGAATTGACCACGACCCGTTCATCGCCCAGCGAAAGCTCGAACGAAAGTGTGTCGGCATGGGCGTGGCCCGGCAGATAATCGGGCCCGACATTCCCAATGTCGCAGATCAGGATGGCGGCCCCGCGCTCGAGGCGGGCAAAGCCGGTATCCTCCAGATGGATCAGCCCGTCGCGGACCGGCACGGCGGCAACGCCCAAGCGATGCGCATACTCCTTCAGCCGCGGCGTTGCGGGGGCGATTCCGAAGGTCGCGTCGTTGAAGAAGGCGATCCGTCCGTCGGGATGCGACATCGCGTCCAGCCACTCCAGCATCCCGGGCAGCCGCGCCGCGAAGTCGCGCGCGAGAGCCGCTTCGGCCGGCGTCGCCGCGGTGCCGAAGGCCGCTATCAGATTGACCATGTCCGCGAGGTCCTCGATCGCGAGGGCATGATACATCGGGCTCAGCTCGAAATGACCGCCGTCGGGCAGGATCTGTTCGGGAAGCTGCGCCCGAAGGATCGAAACCGCGCGCCTGCGCCAGCGTTCGGCCTCTCGCCCCTCGAAGAAGAAGCTTGCGAACAGCAGCGCCTTGGCGTTGGCGAACAGATGATTGCCGAGCAGATGCCATTCCAGCCGCCGGGCAAGCCAGCGCGCCTGGACCGCGAGGGATTGTTGGGCCTCGCGGGGCAGGTCAGCCACCGTCAGCGCGTGCTTGATCCAGTTCACGATACGAAGCGATGTAGGATACGGATCCCAGCCCGTTCCCGTCGCGGGCGGATTCTCGGCAATCCAGCGCTGCATGAGGGCGTGATGCCAGGAAAGCCGTTCCGCCGCGCCCTCGGCATTGAGATCGTCGAAGTAGTGCTGATTGTAACGCCACAGATGGGATCGCTGCGGCCCCTCCCACCCCAGCGCATCCAGATCGCCCGGCTCGTTGAGGAACAGAAAGCTTTCCGGGCCGGTCATTGACGCGGGCCGGCGGGCCGGCGTGACCCAGCGGCCGGAAGTGCCGCGACGGGGCGCAGCCGGCGCGCCATCGACCCGCGGGCGCGCGATCCGTAGCCAGATCCGGCCGAAGACTTGTCTGGCACGCAGATATTTCAGGGTGTGCCAGTAAAGCAGAGCGGTGCCGAGCTTGCTCATCGGCGCTGCCTTCGCACGGCCGGGGTCGCCACCGCGCCGGGGCTGCGGAAGGCGCCTATTTCGCCGCTTGGCAGGAGAGTGGGCATGGTCCGCACCGCCTCTGGCAGAATTAGTTCGGCTTGCGCAGATGGCCGATCAGCAGGATGCGCAGGCCGGAAAGGCCGGGCACGTGGGTCACCGCCCTCTGATAGACCATCCCGATGAAGTAGGTCAGAGCAGAGAAACGCAGATATTCCGGCCGGTCCTCCAGAAGTGCGATCTCCGCGACCTCGAACCCGGTCGCGGCGGCAAGCCGACGAAGCTGACTGCGCGAGTTGAGCCGGTAAAGCGTGGCGAACGTGTCTTCTGCCTCGCGGCCGCGGGTCCGGTTGAAATATTCGTGGAACCAGTGCGGGGTCGAACGGGCGATCATCGGCATGTAGTGGTTCCTGTTGGGCGTCTTGAAAAGCAGATGTCCACCGGGGCGCAGAACCCGTTTCGCCTCGTTCAACACCTCCTCGGGGGCCGCGAGATGCTCCATCACGTTGTCGGCCACCACGATATCGAAGCTCTCGTCCGCATAGGGGATCTCGCCGGCATCGGAGACCCGCGCATCGTCCAGCCACGGGTTCTCCATGACCCGCGGGTCCAGATCGACGCCGCAGACCCGGGCGCATTTGCCGCGGAAATTCATCTGCTCGACGATGCCGGCGCCCGCGCCGAGGTCGAGCAGATGCATCTCGGGTTCGAGCAGTGCGAGTACCCGTTCACGCAAGGCGATGTCATCCCAGTTGTCACGTGTGTGCGGATACCAAAGACGATCCAGCCTGTCCCTGAGCCTACCCATTGCCTTGCACTCCGTTCCCTGCGTCCTCTTCGGTCAGAAGGCCAAGTGTGTCCATGCGATCCAGGATGTGACCGACATGGTGATCCCAGGTGAAATTCTCCAGCACATGGTCCCGCGCGCGTTCCGCCATGGCCTGCGACTCTTCCGGCTCCGCTACGACCTGGCGCAGCGCCTCTAGCATGGCGGTCTCGTCGCCGGGCGGGAAGAGCCTTGCAAGCGGCGGCGCCGAGGTCCGGCCATGAAACTCGCCGCGCAGGATGGTCCCGATCTGGTCCAGATCGGCGGCCACGATCGGGCGTTCCATCGCCATGTATTCGAAAAGCTTGGTCGGAGAGCCGAAGAAGATGCTGCCGTCCTTGTTGGGCATGTGCGGTGACAGGAACATGTCCGATATAGCCAGATATTCCGGCGCCTCGGCCTGCGGAACCAGACCCGGAAGCGTGACGAACTGCCGGTAGGGCGGCGCTTCGATCGCCGCCCTCACCTCCGGCATCCGCAACCCGTCTCCGACGAGCAGGAAATGCAGCTTGTTGCGCGCGACAAAACCCGGGTCCTCGTCGATCAGGCGCCGGATCGCCCGCGCCAGGAAATCGACCCCATGCCACATACCGAAGGTGCCGATGAACGTCGCGACGCGGGCGTCCGCCGCGATGCCGAGGCGGTCGCGCAGCGCCGCCCGGCGGGCGGAGTCGAACCGGGCCGGGTCAAAGATGCGCGGGTCGATGCAGTTCGGATACATCACGATGCGGTCCCGCGGGATGCCCAGATCCTCGAGTTCCTGCGCCAGCGGAGCTGAAACCGTCACGAGCAGATCGGCAGCCTTGACGACATAACGCTCCGCAGCGACGGCGTCGTCGTGCAGGGTCAGCTTCTGCCCCCAGTTGGCGGCGGTCCAGGCCTCGGACCCGTTGTACTCGACCACAAGCGGCACGCCCGCCTCTCGGCTCAGCCCAACGCCAGAGATATTGTGCAGGGACATGCGCTGGTAGACGAAATCGACCGGACGGCTGCGGGCCGCCTCAGCGCTCACCTGATCGGCGGAGCGGTGGAACGCGTAATAGTTTAGCTCCGCCGGGAAAGCGAGCAGCCGGGGCGCGGGAATCTTGACATGTACCGCCCCGTCGGTTTCGGTCGGCATCGGCTTGGTGCTCACATAGTCGATCGAGTAGTTGCGGGCGATCAACCCGTCGATCACGCCCTTGATGTGGCCCAGCGAGCCACCGGCGGAGAGCCCGAAGGACAAGTTCGCATCTAGAAAGATCGCGTGTCTGCGCGGCGGGGCGACCTTCGGCGCGGGGTCGCGCGGGGCCGAAGGCTGGCGCGCCTGCCTCTGGACCCGCCGCAACGCGCGGCGCGCGACCACCTGCTCGGCGCCGCAGGACCACAGGATCGGCAGGATCTGCCACCACGGCATCGGCGCATGGGTCGAATCCGGCCAGAACACTACGATCTGCTTCACCCGCGTCGCGGCCGCCAGCAGCCTGAGCGGACCGACGAGAGGACGACTGTTGTCGCCCTCGACAGCGATGATCAGCCGCGACCCTCTGAGGTTGCGCATATGCGACCAGAGCCCGCGCAACCCCTCGTTACGGATCTTGCCGACCGGGTGGTAACCGTCGATCGCGCCAAACGCCCGCTCCAGCTGTTCCTTGAACGGGGCGGTCACCGGAAAGTAGCTCAGGACGGATTGTGACGTATGTTTTGCCATTGGCTTATCCCTTTCGGGTCATTTGTACGGCAAGGGCGGAAAGGCCGATCAGGATGAGCAGCATGCTGATCGTGAAAGAGATCGGGATCGCGATCGCCCCGAAATGTGGGATCAGGGCGATAGACAGCGCCGTATGAAGCACCGTCGCGGCGATCCAGATACCGACCTGCGCCAGCGGGAAGCCTTCCGAGGACAGGAATTGCGAAACGACGATGACGATCGACAGAAGGAAGATGCTCGGCAGGAACGCGAGCACTAGCGGCACCGCCGGTGCGTAGTCCCTGCCGAAGACCAGCGGCAACGCCACCGGGATCACCGCGGCCAACATCACCAAGAAAACCGTTATTGCCGCCGCAAGCTTCAGCCCGATCCTCCAAGTCTCGGCAGCGCGGTCCTTGCGGCTCGGAAGCCGCATCAGCGAGGGCATCAGCAGCAGCCCGACAGTGCTGGGAAGCAGGCCAAGGCCCTCTGCGATCTGCTGGGCTATCGAGAATTGCCCGACGACCGCCATATCTGCCCTGGATTGCAGGATCAAGATACCGATCCGGGTCATCAGGAACCCGGCCAGCGTGGCGAAATAGGCACGCATCGAATAGGTCACGCCGCTTCGGAAAAGCGCGAATGACGGACGCAGCGACCAGCCGCAGTCGGGCATGAGGGCGAGGATGCCGGTAACGCTCGAGATGGTGAAGCCCGCAGCGGCGGCCCAGAGAAACTCCGTCGTGTCCGCACCCAGCGCCGCAGCAACGCCGGCGCTGCCGAGCGCGAGCGTTCCAGAGAAGATGATCAGCAGGTTGTAAAGCCCGACACGGCCGATCGCGACGGCGATGTTGGAGACCAGCAAGAACAGGATGATCAGCGGCGCCAGCACGAAGGCGAGCGCGATAGAGGACTGCGCGGCTGGCGCAATGTCGGACCCAAACCACCAGACTGTCGGCCAGGCCGCCAGCGGCCCCAGGATCACCGAGACTATCAGCGTGTTGGCAAGAATGTAGCGCACGCGTTCCGGATGGGCTGCGACCAGATAGGTGTTGGAGGAGTGAAGCCCCACGTTGCCGATCTGCGCAGCGATCTGGGCATAGGAGACCACGAGGAAATAGAGCCCGCGATCTTCCGGCCCGAGGGCACGGGCCGTAATCACGCTGACGCCGAAAGGGCCGACCATCGCCAGCAGACGCGCGAGAACCGTGAGAATCGTCGAGGCGATGGTCACGGCGCGGGCTCGATCCGGGCCTGCACGACGAGGCCGTCTTCAAGGGGAACGCGCAGGACCACCTTCTTGCTTGGTTGACAGACTCCATAACTTGGCGACACCTCCGCATCTTCGATCGTCAGGCGCGCCTGCCCCGGCAAGGTGCAGCGCAGCAGACGGCGAACGTCGCCCGCGACCAGCAGCACGCCGGAGCGACCGAGGGTCGCCGCGACGCGCGGCGCCAGGTGGAACGGGATCGTCACCTCCTCGCCGCTGACCGGTCCGCTCGCCTCGAACCGGTCCTCGATCGCCAGGGTCCCGCTTTGACGGTCGAGGGTAATATGGCGCTCGATCGTGATGCCGGGGGAAAGCAGGCGGTAGCCCTGGTGACGCCCCGCAAACCTGCAAAGCTGACCCTCGTCCTCGAATAGAAGGCTTTCGGCCTGAGCGTCGTCGTGCAGATGCCACAGATCGTCGTCCGACCAAGGCCGGTTGATCTCGGCGCCGCCGACCTGAGGCGTGTTGTGGCTGGCCGTGAACCTGAACCGGTTCCGGGCCTCGAAATCGGCGGTGTAGACATAGGAGCCCGGATCGACGATCAGCTCCTGCCCATCCTGCCACATCTCGAACGACAGCGCGTCGTTGTGCCCGTGCCCGCCCAGACCGCCAAGCCCGATGGGGCCGCAGTCGATCGTCACATGGCTGCGCGCGTCCCGCATCACGAAAAGACCGCCGTCGCGGAAGCCACGAGAGCCGGGTTCCGGGGGCGTCTCGGCCGGCCGCGCGCCGAACACCCAGTGAACTTCCTGTCGGCACTCCGGCGGGGCGGTCATCGCCGCCCGCGTCCCGAGGGTCAGGTCGATCAGGTCGGGAAGATATCTGTGGTCGTCGAGGGGCTGCAGCCCGAAAGGCAGGGCCCGCGCGTCGTCGTTGTCGCCCCAATGTGGCGTGGTCCCGTCGTTGCGGCACAGGTGACGGGTCACCTCGGCCATTGCCCTCAGCCTGTCCGCGAAGACCGGCGAAGGCATCGCCCCCGAGGCCGCGCGGTAATGGGCCGCGATCCAGAAGAGTTCGGCCACCAGACGGTGGTAGGCGCTTGAGGCCTCGAAATCCACGCCGTCGGGATGCACCTGCAGCACGATCTCGGACTCGAGGATACGCCAGCCCGTCTCGGCCCAGCTGCGGGCGCCGGTTGTGCCGTCGAAGAACAGTCCCGCCCAAACCATGCCCGCGGCATCCGCAGTGTAATGGTTGCCGTTCACCCGTCCGCGCTCGATATGGCGCTCGACGAAGACGCCGTGCATGTAGAGCGCCCGCAAGAACCGGCTACGGAAATCGGTATCGGCCCAGGACGCCGACCCCGCGAAGACGTGAAACAGCCACACCCACGTCAGGATGCGCAGCGCAGGCTCCATGGTGCAGGACCAGTTGACGCTGTAGCCGGTGGGGTTCTGCGCGATCCATTCGTTGAGGACGTCGCGGGCAAAGTCCGCGAACCTTTCCTCTTTGGTCATCGCATAGGCCTGTCCGACCGGGATGAGCCATTGTAGGCGTGAGATTTCCCACGGCATCTTGACGTCGCTCGGCTCACCCCGGTTGGAATACTCGATCCGGCGGCAGAATTGCGGCGGCCAGCGGCGTCCGACTTTCGGGTCGAGATGCCAGTCGACCGGGGTGCCAAGCCGGATCGGCCCGCTGCCGAGCAGTTCGATCTCGCGCCGCATCGCGCGTTCGGCACGCTCGATGATCTCGGCGCGCTCGACCTCGCCCATGAATGCGTCGGCCGCGGCGCGGTCGGTCACGAAGTTGAAGGGTCGCTGCGCCAATGCCGTCCAAGCGGCGCCGAGCTCGCGATACCCCATGCGTCGCGCAAGCCGCGGCGCGGTCAGCCACCGTTCCATCGCCGGCAGGCGCCAGCGGTCGATCTCCATCAGCGCCTCGCGACCGACACGGTCGAGGACGTAGCGTGGTGAGGTCAGGAAAATCCTGAAGATGCGGAGGAGTCGGCGCACGCTATATCCCTTCGGACGGTCAGGCGGCCTGGCGCCGGGGACCGGCGATCCAGTAATCATACCAGGCGGTCAGGTTGTAGAGCGTCCAGATCTCGGTACTCGCATCGGCCTTGCCCGAGACATGTCGGTCATAGAGGAACTGAACGAAAGTCGGGTTCAGGAAGCCGCGGGACATCAGTGGCGAGGCCATGATCCGGGAGATCGCGCTGCGCCCGAATTCGCCGCGCAGCCAGTCGGCCATGGGCGCTGCGAACCCCATCTTCTTGCGATAGATGAGCTCGTTCGGAATGAGGCCCTCGACGGCCTTCTTCAGCAGGTATTTCGACATGCCTCCTTTCGTCTTCCAGCTTTCGGGAATGTCGAAGGTAAAGTCGATCATGTCGTGATCGAGGAACGGCACGCGCGCTTCCAAGGAGGTCGACATCGAAATCTTGTCCACCCGCATCAGCAGCAGTTCCGGCAACCGCAGGCGCATCTCGCTGTAGATCATCCGCGTCAGCGCGTCCTGCCCCGGATTGCGGCCATCGAATTCGCTCATGAAATCCTGGATGACCCTGTAGCTGTCCCCTTCGTGGTAGCTTTCGGGCATCATGCCGATCTTCGTCGGGTAGGAAGCCGACGCCGCCGCCTGGATCGCGTCGGGGCGGATCAGGTGGCGCTTCTGCGCATCCCAGAACACCATCGCACCCGACCAGAAATGTTCGCGGTTGCGCGCCGCACGGTCGATCGCGTCGGCATAGGCTGCGCGGTTCGGATGCCGGCCGACGGCGCCGACCGCCATCTTGCCGATCGTCCGCTGGACGGGGCCGGGAAGATACTTCTGAAACGGCTGATAATAGCGGTGATACAGGTTTAGATAGCCCATGTAGCTGGCATAGCCGCAGAACTGTTCGTCCGCGCCTTCGCCGACTTGAACCCCTTTCACGCCCGCATCGTGAGCAAGCTTCGACACGAAATACAGCGGAATGCAGACCCAGTCTGCCAGCGGCTCGTCCTGGGAATAGATCAGAGTGTCGAGGTAGCTGATCATGTCGCTCTCGTCGATCAGCACCTCATGGTAGTTGGCCCCGAAATGATCCGCGGCCTTGCGGGCGAAATGTAATTCGTTGAGATGGGTGAAGTCCTTGAAGCCGACCGAGAAGGTCTCGATCGGCTTGTCCGAGAGCTCGGTCATCAGCGCCAGGTTGGTCGAGCTGTCTACCCCCCCCGACAGAAACACGCCGATCGGGACGTCCGACACCATGCGCTTGCTCACGGCCTCGCGCAGGCGCCGCCGGGTTTCGCTCAGGTAGAAGTCCTCGAGCGCTGCATCCGAAAGCCCCTTGGTGACCGAAGGGTCGATGCCATTGCCGGGTTCGGAATAGTAATAGCGAGAATGTTCGACGCTGCCGTCGCCGGAGATCTTCATCCAGGTGCCGGCGGGAAGTTTCGAGATGCCCTTGAACATCGTCATCGGGGCGGGCGTCGTCATGAAGCTGAGGTAGTGGATCATCGCCTGCGGGTCGATGTCGCGCTCGACCGAAGGATGTTCGAGAAGCGCCTTGATCTCGGATGCGAAAATGAACTGGCCGTCGACAGCGCTGAAGTAGAGCGGCTTCACGCCCGCGCGGTCGCGCGCCAAGTAGAGCTTGTCTTCACGGGCGCTGTAGATGACGATGGCGAAATCGCCGTAGAGGCGGGAGAGCAGCCCCTCCATCCCCCACTCCTCGAACCCGTGCACGAGCACCTCGGTGTCCGAGTGGTCGGTGCGGAAGCGATGGCCCGCCGCCTCAAGCACAGGGCGCAGGTCGGCGTGGTTGTAGACCTCCCCGTTGAAGACAATCCAGACCTGTCCGTCCTCGTTCGGCATCGGCTGGTTCGCCACTTCCGCCAGATCGAGAAACGAGAGCCGGCGGTGACCAAACGCAGCCCTGCCGTTGTCGGCGATCCACAACCCCGCGCCGTCGGGGCCGCGATGCACCATGGTGTCGCGCATTCGACCGACTACTTCCGCCGAAACATGGTTCTGACGGCCATATCCGAAGATTCCCGTAATTCCACACATCGCTTGTCCCCCGGCAACTCAGATGACGACTTGACCTATTCCGCGATCAGATCTTCTACGGCGAAGCTGACTTCGGTCGTGTCCTTCTGCTCCTGTAGGGGAATGGGCCAATCGCCGCCATCGCGTAGGGCGGACGCCAGGGCTTGGAGTTCCTCGAATTGTCCCTTCTCGATGATCTTGCTCGACCAGCCGCCCTTGCCGCCCGAGATAGTCAGCGACTTGTAGTCGTTGAGCGCCATCACCATGCCGTCGCAGAAGATTTCAGCCTGCTCCTTGGGGTGCTCTTTGCTTCCCATCGCTGTGTAGATCAGATTGCAGACCGACCCGTCCTGATAGCGGATTGTGGCCGAGAAGTTGTCATTGCGATGCCAGTGACGGCTCTCCGGCACCATGGAGAATGCCGAAACCGCTTCCGGGCGCGCACCGGTCAGAAAGGTAAAGAGGTCGTAGATGTGGCAGCCCTCGCCGATATTTCGCCCGCCGCCTTCCGCGCCGTGCACCCAATGATCGCCCGGGACGAAGCCCGCGTTCATCCGATAGGTGCAGATCAGCGGCGAGGTGCGGCCGGCAAGCCGTGCCTTGGCTTCGCTCATCGCAGGCGAGAAGCGACGGTTGAACCCGGTCATCAGCAGCGGCGCGGCGCTGCGATCGCGGTAGAACGCCTCGATCCGGGCAAGTTCTTCGCGCGTTAGGGCCAGCGGTTTCTCGACGAAGACGTGTTTTCCGGCCTCGAGGGCCTGGAGGACCATCTCGGCGTGCAAGTTGTGACGCGTCGCGATCATCACGAGGTCGACCGCGTCGTTGGACAACGCCGCCTCGAAATCCGTCCCTGCATCCGTCGCGCCGAAACGCTCGGCCACGGAACGCGCCGAGAGGCCGGTCCGGTTGATCACCATGCGAAGATCGAATGCCTCCATCTTCTGCATGTTCGGAAGGTGCATCGCCTGTGCAAAGCCGCCGGCGCCGACCACCGCGACACCGATCGCGCCGCTCTTCTTGGCCCGGGTCGAGAGATTCAGGCTCGGAGAGGCGACCCGCTCCGTCTCGGGATACGAAAGTAGCACGAGAAGCGGTTTCTTGCCGTCTCCCTGCAGCTGGGAATAGGCCTCTTCGGCCCGATCGATGTCGAACGGCGGATCGAGCATGTTCGCCAGCGAGATCTTCCGCTCGGCGAGCAGTCGCAGATATTCCTGCATATTGCGGTTCTCGGTCCAGCGGACGTAGGCGATCGGATAATCTTGACCCTCTTCCTCGTAGCTCGAGTCATAGCGGCCGGGGCCGTAGGAGGTGGAGACGAGGAAATCGAGTTCCTTGGCGTAGATATCGCTGCGCTGCAAGTTCAGCCCTACGTCCCCGACCAGCACGACGCGCGCCTTCCGGCGGCAGGCCTGGAACGCCTGCGAGACGATCGCGTCACTGGCCGAGGCGGCTGTGATAACAACCGCATCCGCACCGTAGCCGTCGGTAAGCTTTGTGATGCGGTCGACCACATCGCCATCGGCGGGATTGACCCCGTCATGCATTCCGTTTTCCAGAGCTGTAGCGATGCGGGCCGGGTCGATATCGGTGCCGATCACCCGACACCCGCTCGTCTGCAGCAGTTGCGCCGTGATCTGCCCGAGAATTCCAAGCCCGATCACGACGACGTTTTCGCCTAATGTTGGCTGAGTCCGCCGCACCCCCTGCATCGCGATCGCGCCCAGGGTCACGGTCGCGGCGGCATCGTAGTCCAGGGCCTCGGGCACCGGGGTGCACAGGTTGACGGGGACGTCGACGAGCTCGGCATGGTTGGCGATCCCCGCGCCGGCGCAGGCAACCCTGTCGCCGATGCGGAACCCCTCCACATCTTCGCCGACAGCGACGATTTCGCCCGTCGCCGAATAGCCGATCGGCATCCCCGCATCGAGCTTGCCCTTGATCTGCTTGTAGACCCGCATCGCGCCCTGGTCCTTCATCATCTGTAGGGCCTTCTTCATGTGATGGGGCTGCTTGAGCGCGCGGCGGTACAGCGGAAGACCGGACATCTTGATCCCTGCCATCTCCGTCCCCACGCTCACGCAGGAACGGGTCAGCCTGACCAGCACGTTCCGCGGCGCGACGGTCGGCGCCGGCACTTCCTTCAGGAAGACGCTACCGGACTTGATGAGCAGTTGTTTCATGGATCAGAGTTCCTTGTAAAAGTGATCGCGGGCGTCCGCGAAACGCCTTTCTAGGCTTCAGCAGGAGGGACAACGCCAGGTAGACCGCGGCGGGCATCAGCGGGAAAATCACGCTGTAGCTCGACACAAAGGTCTCGAAGTGGCTGGTCTGGAAGAGGTAGTAGATGTAGTGAAACAGGCTGTAAACGAGCGTCGTCTGCGGAAAGGTCGGCTGCCCGACGTTCCGTGCGGAGATCGACGACATCAGGAACCGCGCGAACCAGAACGGCAACAGTAGCGCGAGGAACATGAGCACGGCGGACATCATCGTCCCATCATAGAACCATGAGACCATGAAACTCGGCTGCGGCATGGATATGTGCGAATTGCTCGCCGCGATTTCGGGGAACATGTAATATCCGAGTGCTTGCGGAAGGTAAGTCGCGGAATTGACGGTTCCGGGATTCTCCAGTTTCATCTGTACGAGATACGGGCCTGCCACCGGCATTCGCATCATGATGTCAAACAACGTCGAAAAGAACGAAATGCCCCCACCGGAAGATTTTATCAGGCTATAGGCCGAATAGACCGTCAGAAACGCACTGCCGATGGCCACGTTTCTCCAGTTGAACACCGACCAATCGCTGATCAGGGCGCGCGTCATGACATACAGCAGCACGATCGTCATCAGCGGCGCGACCTGGAAGAGGCCCAGGTTCATGATCACGACGGCCAGTCCCGTGACAGCAGCGAAGACGCGCATGATCGGAACGTAGCGGCCTTCGTAAAGCAGGAGCCCGGTCATCAACGCAGGCAATGTGCCGTACATGATGCCGGCCTCGATCGTGTGCAGCTGGCTCGTCGCCTGGAAGCGAAGCTGATACAGTGCGCCGATTCCGGAAATATTGCCGAAGGACAGGGTATTTCCCAGCAGCATCGGAAAGTCGCCCCCGACGAACCCCGCACAGGTGAAAAGCGTCATGCCCGCTGTCAGGAACGTCACCGCGAATGAGGACCACTGCCGGCGCGCCTTCGGCGTGCCGGCGCGCCTGAGCCGGATCCGGGGGAGCCAGGCGACGGCAAGAAGACAGACAAAGGGAATCAGTGAAAGAAAGAAGATCCGGAAATTCACGGAGCCGCGAGTGAAGAATACCACCTTGCTGAAATACAGCGAAAAGGCTGTATTTTCGAGCAGGAAGATCATGCATATGCCCAGAAAATAGGTAAGCGAATAGGAAAATATGGTGAAGCGGAACACCAATTTCTGGGCCTGCTGGAAACGTCTGTCCGCCAGTCGAAGCGTGACTGCGAGGCCGGTACCGACCGACAACAGGATCAACAGACGTATCCAGAATTCCGCCATGTCTAATATGCCACGGCCAGACGCGGCACGAGGTCTTCGCCGACCCTATGGTCAAGTCCCGGTCCCAAGGTCATTGCGCCCCGATCGTGTCGACCACGTAGTCTGACGCCACGGACCTCGAGCGGAACGCCGAATGCGCTACCAGAATCGCATGGACGTCGGCGGTCTCGACCGCGTCGTCGTAGGTGACGAGGCGCGCATTGCACAGACCCGCAGGCAGCTCCTCGATATGGGGCTCCACGACAAGCAGCGGCCCCTTGTGGCGTTGCGACATTGCCTTAGTGATCTTCATAGCCGGACTCTCGCGCAGATCGTCGATATCGGGCTTGAAGGCCAACCCGTAGCAGGCGACCCGGACGTCGTTCACGCTACGCTCCGGATGCCGCTGCAGGAACGCCGCGATGGCCTCGTCGATCCGGTCCAAGACCCACCCGGGCTTGCCGTCGTTCACCTCGCGTGCGGTGCGGATCAGCTTGGCGTCGTCCGGGGCGGACGAGACAATGAACCACGGATCGACCGCGATGCAATGGCCGCCGACGCCGGGGCCGGGCTGTAGGATGTTGACCCGCGGGTGACGATTGGCAAGGCTGATCAACTCCCACACATCGATCGCAAATCTGTGGCAGATAAGCGAAAGCTCGTTCGCGAAGGCGATGTTCACGTCGCGGAAGCTGTTCTCGGTCAGCTTCGCCATCTCGGCCACCCGCGGCGACGAGGCCACGACGCATTTGCCGGTGACGAAGGTCTCATACAGCTGGACGGCGCGCGCGGCGCAGGCGGCCGTCATACCGCCGATTACCCGGTCGTTGATGATCAGTTCCTGCATCACCTTGCCGGGCAGCACGCGCTCTGGGCAATGCGCAATCCGGATGTCCGACTCCTCGCCCTTCGTCTGCGGAAAGCTGAGGTCCGGGCGCGCCGCCGCAAGCCAGTCGGCCATTGCCTCGGTCGCACCGACCGGAGAGGTGCTCTCGAGGATCACCAGATCGCCGGACTTGAGCACTGGCGCTATGTTGCGCGCCGCGGCCTCGACATAGCTAAGGTCTGGGTCGTGGTTGTGGCCCTTGAATGGCGTCGGAACCGCTATCAGAAAGGCCTCCGCGGGCTCGGGCTTGGTGGTTGCGCGAAGGTATCCGCCCGAGACTGCAGCACGCACGATGATGTCCAGATCCGGCTCGACGATATGCACCTCCCCGCAGTTGATCGTGTCGACCGCGCGCTGATTGACGTCGACACCCACGACCTCGAGCTTGCGCGAGGCCAGCATCGCCGCGGTCGGCAGCCCGATGTACCCAAGGCCGATGACGGAAACACGCTGGAACGCATGATCGGACATTATGTCTACCCTCTCTCGAGACCGAAGAATTTAACGATGGTGTCGCGGATGCGCTTTGACGCAAGTCCGTCGCCGTAGGGATTGTGAGCGCGGGCCATCGCGTCGAAGGCCACGCTGTCGTCGAGAAGCGTAGTGGCTTCGCGCAGAATTTTCGCAGTGTCGGTTCCTACCAACTTAACGGTCCCCGCATCAACCGCCTCGGGCCGCTCGGTCGTGTCGCGCATCACCAGAACCGGCTTGCCTAGAGACGGCGCTTCTTCCTGAACCCCGCCTGAGTCGGTCAGAATGAGGCTCGCCCGCCGCATCAGATGCACGAAAGGCAGATAGTCCTGTGGCTTGATCAGTTTCACCCTCTCAAGCGCGCTCAGATTTTCCTCGACCGGACCCTTGACGTTCGGGTTGAGGTGGACCGGATAGACGATCTGCACGTCCTTCCGCTCTGCCAGCGCGGCGAGCGCGGCGCAAATCCGTTGAAACCCGCCGCCGAAGCTTTCGCGCCGATGCCCGGTCACGAGGATCATGCGCTTCGACAGGTCGAGACCGAAAGCACGGTCGAACGCCTCGCTTTGCTCGGGGCTACGCTCCAGCCGCTCGACCACATCGAGCAGTGCGTCGATGACAGTGTTTCCCGTGATCGAGATGGTTGCCGGATCTACCGCCTCGCTCTTGAGGTTTGCGGCCGCCCGTTCGGTCGGCGCGAAGTGCAGGCTGGTTATCGTACCAGCTATCTTCCGGTTTATCTCTTCAGGCCATGGCGAATAGATATTGCCGGTGCGTAGCCCGGCTTCGACATGCCCGACCGGGGTCTGCTGATAGTATGCCGCGAGCGAAGCCGACATGGTCGTCGTCGTGTCGCCATGAACAAGCACTAGGTCGGGCGCGAACTCTTCCAAGACGGCCTTGATGCCCAAGAGCACAGCGGTTGTGACTTCCGTAAGACCTTGCCCCGGCTTCATGACGTTAAGGTCATAATCCGGCACGATGTCGAACAGTGTGAGAACTTGATCGAGCATTTCCCGGTGCTGGGCGGTCACGGCAACCCGCACGTCCAGACCTGCTGTCGCCTTCAGTGCGTCGACGACCGGGGCCATCTTGATAGCTTCTGGCCGCGTGCCAAACACCAGCAACGTCTTTTTCATCAAACCTCCTCCGCGTCACGCCAGATTGCGAACAAACCAAGCCTCTCAGGCGCACGCAGCTCTTATCATGACCAAACGCACAGAATGGCAAGTGCGGAAACATATTTCCACTGCCGGCAGCAACATATTGCGCTTGGATGCACCGCTTCATGTTTCTCTCAACAACACCGAATTCAATGCATTTTCATGACATGGTGAGCGACCCAGGACCCCAAGCGCGGGAAAACCCAAACACAGAACAAAATACTCCGTGGATAGGCTGTTGGAGCGGCGCGACCCAAGGACAGAGAGTTCACTCAAAATGACAACGACCACAAGAAAATTTGATATCCGACGACGACGCTGAAAGACCTTGTTGCGTTGATCGACAATTTTGGAGACTGAATGGCCCCATGGGTCGTGGACGCTTTTTCCCCTCAGGCCTCACTAACCGGCTTGCAGTCCCCTTGGCTGGATGATTCACAGCCGGCGAGCCCATTGCGTGCGCTGACACCGCTCAGGCCCCCACGGCGCGCAACACCTTGGAATAATGCGCGCGATCCGCGTCTTCCGCCCCATCAGATCCAGCAGCACCCAGACGCGCTGGTCGAGGGCCAACTCCTCCACCCACGCGACGAAGTCGAGAAACGGACCGGCACCGATACGCACGTCGTCGCCCGGCCGAAACGGAGTGGCGGAATCGAAGACCCCTGCCCCATCGCAGCGTGCCATGAGCCCGGTCACGACTTCCTCCGGCACAGGTTGCGGCACGTTGCCCGCGCGAACCAGACGGCTGATCCCCTAGGTCCCGTTGATGGCCCGCCATAAGCCGCGTGTGGGATCGAATGCGGCAAACAGGTAGCCCGGAAACAGCGGCCTCAATCCCGTAGAGAACTTGCCGTTTCCCCGCCGCGTCTCATGGTGCCGCGGAAGAAAGATCTGAAAGATCTTCCGGGTTTGATTGCACTCGGCGAGCTGGTAGCAATTGGGCTCGAGCTGCGCCAGCCACCGGGCCTCGCCAAGGTTGTTTTTCGACATGCGGCTCTCTGACATCCACTAATTCCCAGCATTGGTCAGGGAAAGTCACCTCTGGTGTCGTAACAAGACAGACTTCGGTCAGAAAGGCCGTCCTTGGCCCATCAGATAAGAAACCCTCGTGGTTGCATAAACACCACGCGCACCCGCCTAAGATGCGCGCGCCCCTACCCTTCCACCCGCACATCCCGAATCGCCGGCTCCAGCCGCCGCACCGCCGCCAGCAGCCGCGCCGCCAGATGGGTCTGGACATAGCTCGCGTGGAATCGGCTTGGCGCGGCGAGGACCAGACAGGCCTCTTCCACCCCGACCTCCTGAAGCGGCCCGAACCAGGCGCCGTAGGCCGCCGCGTCCTCGCCGTGCAGCGCCGCCTGCACCCGCGCCCAAAGAGAGCCATCCGCCACCGGCGGCGCCACCGCGCGCAGCGGCACGACGTTGCTCGCCCCCCCTGCCCGCTCGGGCGGTGCCGCGATGCGCTCCTCGAAATCCGCGCCGATCCTGGGCCAGACCGGGCGCGTGTCCTCCATCATCCGTTCCAGATCCAGCCCGTAAAGGCTCACCCGTCCCCGCGCGCCCTGCCGCTTCGTCACCAGCCAGCCCTGGGCGCGCAGCTTGGCCATCTCGCGCTTCACCGTCCGCGGATCGACCGACCACAGCCGGGCGATCTCTTCCTGGCCCATGCTCAGCTCATCGCGCTTCCAGTTGTAGCGGGTGGTGATCAGCGCCATCAGCCGCAGCACCTGGCGTTGGCGATGCTTGTCACCGGCCAGCGCAAAGGCCATCAGGGCGCTGAGAAGGTCGTATTTCCGCGACGCGGCCTCGCGGCCGACGGGTTTTACCAGTTGCATCCCGGTCTCCTGTGACGGCGGGTGCATCCCCCGCCGCGCCGTGCCTCAGTGTCGCGGACCTTCTGACCTAGGAACCGGCGGGTCCGTCATTCGGCAAAAGCGTCAATCAACAACGCTTTTACCAACCTTGAAGCCATTAGCGTCCAGTTCTCCGATTCTGTCAAGCAGGTGGTCCGTCCGGCCCCTTCCCTTCCCCAAGACCTTTCGTAGAAAGATAGGTTTTCTGGTGAAGGGGGGCGTCCTGGATGTCCCCTATTAGGGCGCTTTTGTCCCCCAATATGGCGTAGGGGCGCGCGGGCTGTCCCCTATATATCGCGGGCCACACGACTGGCTGACCCCCCTGCCCCACCGCGAAGCGATTCGCCCCATCCCCTTGCGGCGCAGGGCCGATCTTCCCCGCGGGGAAGGTGCGCCCCTAGTCTAACTTCTCTTTTGCAATTTTGGCAAATCCGGCGTATTTCGGTTTCAGGCAGGAATTTACGTCTAAGAGGCAGTGACGATGTATACCCACGAAGACCTGGCCCGGCTTCAGGCCCAGTCGCTGAAGATGCAAAGCTGGATCCGGCAGCAGACCTTCAGCCCCGAAAGCACCAAGACGCTGCGGCGCTTTTCCTCCTGGGAGGTGTCGGAGCTGATCTTCCGCATCAACCAGTCCACCTTCCGTGGCCGGCTGGCCGCCGACCCCGCCCTTCCCGGCGGCGAGGTCGAGGCGGACGGTCGCCAGCGCTGGTTCTCGCTCGACGAGATCAACGAGCTGCGCCGCCGCATGAAGATCAACCGCAAGTCGCTGATGCCCCCCCGCCCGGCCGGCAAGCGCGCCTTCCGCGCCGCCGTCGCCAACTTCAAGGGCGGCGCCGGCAAGTCGACCGTGGCGCTGCACCTCGCCCATGCCGCGGCGCTCGATGGCTACCGCGTGCTGGTCGTCGACTTCGATCCGCAGGCGACGCTGTCGCATTCCATGGGCCTCAACGACGTGGCCGAGGATTTCACCGTCTGGGGCATCATGGCCCGCGACCTGATCCGAGAGACCGACCGCATGAACAGCGCCGTCGTCGGCGCCGCCACCGGGACCGCCCTGCCCCACCGCAAGCTGCCCGCCTCGATCCGCGATCTGGGCCTCGGCGATCTGCGCCACCACGACTTCATCAAGACCACCGCCTGGTCGACGATCGACATCATCCCCTCCTGCGCCAACGCCGCCTTCGTCGAATTCGCCAGCGCCCAATACCGCCACCTCAACCCCGAATGGTCGTTCTTCGCCGCCGTCTCGCGCTACCTCGATGGCCTCGCCGACGACGATTACGACCTGATCCTGTTCGACTGCCCCCCGGCCATCGGCTACCAGTCGATGAACGCGGTCTTCGCCGCCGACATGCTCTATATCCCCTCGGGCCCCGGCTATTGGGAATATGACAGCACCACCTCCTTCATCGGCCAGCTGGCCGAGGCGCTGGAGGATCTCTCCGAGGGGTTCGACGGAACCTTCCCCGCGGGGAAGATCGCGCTGCCCAAGGCCTTCACCGACATCCGCTTCCTGATGACCCGGTATGAGCCGGGCAACGACCTGCACCGCGCGATGTTTCAAGCCTTCCGAAAGGTGTTCGGTGATCATGTGGCGGAACACCCGATCGAGATGACCCGCGCGGTCGAGCAATCCGGACGCTTCCTCAGCTCGGTCTACGAGATCGACTACCGGGTGATGACCCGAGAGACCTGGCGCCGCGCCCGTGCCAGTTTCGACCGCGCCTATGACGAATTCAAGGCCAGCGCCATCGCTGCCTGGGACAAGATCTGAGGAGAAGAGCCATGAGCCGCAAGCGCCGCATGTTCGAGATCGAGATGCCCGAAGGCTCTGACGAGACGCCGCCCCAGGCCGCGCCGGCAGAGCCTTCCCCCGAAACCTTCCCCGCGGGGAAGGCCGCCCGTCGCGGCCCGATGGCCACCGCCATCACCGAGGCCGCCCAATCCGCCCGCGACCGCCAGCAGGTCGAGGCGCAGATCCGCGCCGAGAACGACGCGCTGGCGCATGAGCATGTGCGGCTGAAGAAGCTGGGGCTGGTGATCGACCTGATCCCGCTCGATCAGGTCGAGACCTACAAGCTGACCCGCGACCGTGCCCGCGGGCCGGACCCGGAGCTGGCCGAGCTGACCGAATCGATCCGCACCATCGGCCTGTCGAACCCGATCCGGCTGGAGGCCCGCGCGGATGGCGGCTATGAGCTGATCCAGGGCTACCGCCGCCTCAGCGCTTACCGCGCGCTTCTGGAAGAGACCGGTGATGCCGATCTCTGGGGCCGGATCCCCGCCGCCGTCGCCCAGCCGGGGGCAGAGCTGGAGGCGCTCTACCGTCAGATGGTCGATGAGAATCTGGTGCGCAAGGACATCTCCTTCGCCGAGATGGCGCAGCTTGCCGTCGACTATGCCGCCGATCCGCAGACCGCCGAGGCCGACCCCGAGAAGGTGGTGGCGCTGCTGTTCAAATCGGCGGGCTACCAGAAGCGCAGCTATGTGCGCGGCTTCATCCGGCTGCTGGACCGGATCGGCCCGTGCCTGCATTTCGCGCCGGCGATCCCGCGCGCGCTGGGGCTGCAACTGGCCAACAAGCTGGAGGTCGAGCCAGAGCTGGTCGCGCGGATCCGGGCCGAGCTGGACGGCTGGGAGAATCGCTCGGAAACCGATGAGCTGGAGGTGCTGCGCCGGGTCAGCGGGGCAGGGGATCTGGACCCGGTCGCCGCGCCGACGCCGCGCGTGGCGGTGCCCGCGACCCCGGGCAAGGCCAAGACCAGCTTCCAGATCGACCGGCGCGAGGGGCGGGCGAAATGCACCGCCGCCAATGGCCGGCTGGAAGTGCGGCTGGATCGCGACTTCACCATGATCGACCGGCGCCGGCTGGAAGACGCGGTGCGCAAGATGCTCGATCAACTCGACTGACCTTCCCCGCGGGGAAGGTGGGTTTCGGCCCGGAGCGCCGGGATAGAGACGAAAATCTGCATCAGTTTGCGCCCTGTTGCCGCCCGGTGCGCGCCGAAGGCGCAGGGCGAGCGCCTGCCCGGTCACGCCGGAGGCGTGCCTGCGGCACGACCGGGCTGGCGCTTCGATGCGCTCGATCACGCTCCCATTCCGGCAGAACCTTGCCGCCATAAATGGCGAAGCTCATCAGGCGGGGGGCGCCACCCCACGTTCAGGCGCGCGCCCTGCTTGGGCCGCACCCTTGCCGCCGAAACCTTCCCCGCGGGGAAGATCTGCTGTGATCCGCTTTGGGGAAGATTGCGCTGTGGGGAGGCTGACCGCGCCCGGGGCTATGCCCGGATCGTGCCCTGGGCTCCGCCCGGATCGTGCCCTGGGCTCCGCCCGGATCGTGCCCTGGGCTCCGCCCGTTCGGTGCTCAAACGCTCCACCGGAGCGTTTGCCGGGCATAGCCCGGATCGCACCTCACCCCAGCAGATTCCCCGCCGGGTTCTCGGCAATCTCGACATCGTCGTAATAGCGCTGCGCCTGCGCCATCGACTTGTGCAGGCTCAACCGCATCGCCGCCTGCAACGGCGCGCCGTCCAGCGCCGCCTGCGTCAGGAAACCCGACCGCAACCCGTGGGGCGAGGCGTAATCCTCCGCCAGCCCCGCCAGCCGCAGCCGCCGCTTCACGATCTGATAGACCGCATCGCCCGACATCTGCCGCGCCAGCACCCGGCCCGACTTGCTGATGGCGCGAAACAGCGGGCCGTCCTCGATCCGCGCGGCCTCGATCCAGTCGACCAGCGCCCGCGCCGGGCGGCCCTTCAGCACCAGAGTCGGCGTCTTGCCGGTCGGCGTCGTCTTGGTCCCGGCCAGCCGCAGCCGGATCAGCCCCTGCGCCGCGAAGCCCTCCAGCCCGACATCGGCGCGCATCAGCGCCGCGATCTCGGACCGCCGCCGCCCGCCCGAGGCAAAGCCCAGCATCAGCATCGCCCGGTCGCGTCTTCCCCGCGGGGAAGGTTCGCAGCTTTCCAGCATCGTCTCCAGCACGTCGCGGGTGATCGGATGGGCCGATTTCGGCGCGGGCTGGCGGGCAGCGGCGCGGCGGGCCTTGCGGCGGGCCTCGGCGATCAGCGGCGCCTCGAACGGCGAGGGCAGGTTGCGCATCCGGTGGAACGTCCGCCAGCTGGCGATGCGGCGATCCAGCGTCGCGGGCGCCGGGCAGGCGAGGCTGCGGCGCAGGCCCCGGGCGATCAGCCCCTCGGCCACCTGACGGGCGGGATCGTCCAGCGCCGCCTGCGTCAGGTCGATCGCGTGGTCAAGGATGAAGCACAGCGCCACCGCCTCGCGCTCGGGCCAGTCCAGCGCGCCGCCGAAGCGCACGGCCTTCCATGTGGCGATGTAGAGCAGGTCACGCTCATAGGCGCGCCGGGTGTTCTGGGGCGTGCCGCGTATATAAAGCTCGGTCAGCGTCGCCGCGTCCTGTTCGGAAAGCATGGGCGGCAGCGACAGGGCCGGGGCTTGGGGCAGGGTCATGGCGCGCAGGATGGGCCGCAGGGCGGTGGAAAGCAAGAGGCATGATAAGCGAATATTATCATGTCTAATGAATGCTCGGTCGCCCATGGTTCCGGGTTTCACTGCAAGCGGTCGGCTGAAATCCGGGGGGTCGTAAAGCCTCACGCCCCGGCGGCTCACAGCCCGGCCGCCTTGGTCAGGTTGATACGGAACCTGTCCCTTCGGCGCTGGTAACGGCGGGTCATCTCGGCCGAGGCATGGCCGAGCTGCTTTTGCACATGGCGCTCATCCACCTCGGCGCTGCTGGCAAGCCCGGCGCGCAGCGAATGGCCCGAGTAGAGCCGGACGCGCGCGGCCTCGGGCAGATCGGGGCGCAGGCCGGCGTCGCGGACACACCGCTTGATCAGCCGCGCGACATGCTTGTCGGAAAGCCGCTTGTCGGTGGCTTTCAGCCCGTTGCGGCTGACCGCGACGAAGAGCGGGCCGAAGTCGATCCTGGCATAGTGCAGCCATTGCGTCAGCGCATGCACGGGGCAGGTCTGGTCGGTGGAGCCGCGGGCGATTTCGACTTCGCGCCAGCCGGTCTTGCCGCGCAGGGTGATCAGCACGCCATCTTCAAGGATCTCCACCCAGCCGCCGCTGCCCGGGGTGTCGTCGCGGCCGACGTCGAGGCGGACGATTTCCGAGCGCCGCAGGCCGCCGGCAAATCCGATCAGCAGGATCGTCCGGTCACGCAGGCCGCGCAGATCGTGGGGCAGGGTGGCCAGCATCGCGCGCAGGTCTTCCGGCATGATCGCCTCTTTCTGCAGCGGCGGCCGGGCGTGCCGGCGGCGGATCCCGGCAAGCACGCTGGCGATATGTCGATCCCTGCGGTCGAGCGGCTGGCCGCGCTGCGCATAGTGCCAGGAAAGCCCCGAGAGGCGCCGCTCGATCGAGGCGACGGAAAGGGCAGGGGCCTTGCCCTCCGTGGTCGTCCCGGGGGCCGCCAGATCCGCGATATAGAGGCCGATCAACTGCGGCGCGGGCGGCAGGGGGTCCGTGCCGCGCATCCGGCACCAGCGGGCGAAGTGGGTCCAGTCCTTCGCATAGGCCTTGCGCGTGTTGTCGGAGGCGGCCTGACGGGCATAGTCCCGCGCGGTGTCGCCCAGCCGGTCCAGCGCGCCTGATCCCGCGACATGAGAGGGCAGGGCAATGGCCTCGCCGCCCTGATGTCCCTCAGGGGGATCGGGGCGTTCTGGCGGCTCTGAGGGCGATTTTTGGGGCGTTTCGAGCATGATTTCGAGTCTAGCCCCAGAGCGTCCGATAATGCAATATTATTGGACATGAAAAAGATCGCCATGGTGCGGCGGTTGTGGGGCAATTTACTGGCTCAAACCGCCGGGCTGCGTTAGGCTTCGGGCATGGTTCATCAGCCGTCCAGCTTCAGCCCCCCCGCGCCCGCGCTCGCACCACTGCCGCGCTGGATCAGCGCTGCGCGCCCGCAAACCGCTGAAGAGACGGCGTTTTGTGCGGGCGCTGCGTTGGCGCATCTGCACGGCGAGATCGCCCGTCCCGAGGTGCCGAGGGCGTTGCTGCGTGCGCGGTTGGCGCTTGGCGCGGCGCAGGCGGTGCTGCGGCTGGAGGGGCGGCGTGAAGTCCTCGCGGCCCTGCGCGACGCGGTGCATCTGCTGGGGCCGGGGGATCAGCCCGATCCGCTGGGCGCGGCCTGGCTGCTCTGGCGGCAGGCGGCGGCGCGGCCGCTGGCGGCAATTGGCGTGGTGCTGCCGGAGGTGCCGGAGCGGTGGATCGCCGCCGCGCTCGGGCTGGGCCTCGGACTGGGGCAGGGGGGGCTGACGCACCGCTTCGCCGGTGTTTTGCAGCAGATCCTTGACGAAGACCCGCGCGCGGAAACCCCGGCGCTGATCCTGGCCGAAGCGTCAGCCTCTCGTGCGCTGGGGTGGGATCATCTCACGCCGCTGATCGTGGCGGGGCTGCGGCCGGGGGATCTGCGGCTGCGCGGCGCGGATCTGCGCCGGGCGTGTGAAGCGGCGCTTTTGCGGCAGGCGCCAGAGGTGATGCAGCTGACCATCGAGGTCACGCGCGGGGCCGGGCGGCTGCGGGCGGTGGCGCCGAAGCTGCGCGCCAAGGGGGCGGGGCAGGCGGTGGCGCTGTTTCTGTCTCGCGACGCGCTGGCGCCCCGTGATCTGGCGGCGCTGATGTCGGACCGCGCCGCGCGGCGGCTGTGTGAGCGGCTGGTGGAACTGGGCGCTGTGCGCGAGCTGACCGGGCGCGACAGCTTTCGCCTTTACGGGGTGTGAGAGGATGGCTGAGCTGGACCGCGAGTTGCCCGACCTGCCGCCCGATCTGCGCTGGCGCGAATGGCTGCGGCGGGTCGAGGCGGTGTTGTTTGCCTCCGCCAGCCCGGTGCCGCGGGCGGATCTGGCGAAGGTGGTGGGCGATGTTTCGGTCGATCTGCTGATCGGCGATCTGGCGGCCGAGCTGGAGGGCCGCGCCTTTGAGGTGGCCGCGGTGGGCGAGGGCTGGATCCTGCGCACCCGACCGGCCTATGCCGCGGCGGTGCGGGCGGCGGCGGATGTGGGCGATCAACTGCTCGATCTGCGGGAGTTCGACGTCGCCGTGCTGGCGGCGATCGCCTATCACCAGCCGATCACCCGCGACGGGCTGAAGGAGATTTTCGGGCGTGAGATCAGCCGCGACCTGATCGGCCGTTTGCACGCGCGCGGCCTGATCGCCACCGGCCCCCGCAGCCCCCGGCGCGGCGCGCCCTATACCTTCGTCACCACCGAGGCGTTTCTGGTGGCCTTCGGGCTGGAGAGCCTGCGCGATCTGCCGGACCGAGAGCAGCTGGAGGATGCGGGCGTGGGGGCGTCTGGGTGAGCAACGCTGCTGCGTGCTCTGGATGCGACCGGATGGTTAGGCTCTGCCTGCTGGCACCACCCAGCCAACAAAGCTCAAAATAGATTTTGGAACAATGGCGACCTGCGGCACGCCTGGCTGAACGATGCCTTGGCCGACGTGCGCTACGAGCCTGTGGCCGAGGCCGCCTGACATGCGCCACTTTACGTGCGCGGGGGCTGATCCAACGCAGCGCACGATATTGGGCGCCGTCGCAAGCAGCGTTTGTGATGCATAGAACGCCCTTCCATAAATCACGAATGTGCGGCATCGTGAGTTATAGAAAAGGACTCTATAGCTCATGCGCCGGAACTGGACGCAACCCGGCTGGCCGAATTTCCAATATGACAGCGCCTCCGTCGAACCTCTCGAGCGGCGGTTCCTGCTGTCGTCCGGCGAGATACTGGGCGCCGTCCGCCATGTGACCAGCGAAGAGCGCGGCCGGTTGCGCATCGAGCTTCTGAGTGAAGAGGCGATGCGGACGAGCGCCATCGAGGGCGAGGTGCTGGACCGGTCCAGTGTGCAATCCTCCCTGCGCCGTCAGTTCGGACTGACCGCTGACGGCGCGCCATCCAGGCCCCGTGAGCAGGGCGTCGCCGAGATGATGGTCGACGCCTATTCGAACTACGCCGCCCCTCTGACCCACGACACCCTGTGTCGCTGGCATGGAATGCTCCTGTCGCACGATCACAGCCTCGAGACCATTGGCGCCTACCGTCGGCATGACGACGCGATGCAGATCGTGTCCGGTCGCATCGACCAACCGACGGTGCATTTCGAAGCCCCGCCTTCGGCGCAGATCCAAGGCGAAATGAACACCTTCGTCGACTGGTTCAACCGCACGGCGCCAAACGGGCCCGCGCCCCTGCCTGCACTGACGCGAGCGGCGCTTGGGCATCTCTGGTTCGAGAGCATCCATCCCTTCGAGGACGGCAATGGCCGCCTTGGGCGCGCTCTGGCAGAAAAGTCCCTCGCGCAGAACATCGGACAGCCGAGCCTCATCGCATTGGCCTACACGATCGAACGGGATCGCAACGGTTACTACGACCAGCTCGCGACCCATCAGAGGACATTGGATGTCACCGACTGGCTGCTCTGGTTCGCTGAGACCGTCCTCAAGGCGCAGCAGGTGACGCTGACACGGGTCGCCTTCTTCATCGCCAAGGCAAAGTTCTACGACCAGTTCCGGAACCGGCTGAACGACCGGCAGGCCAAGGTGATCGATCGCATGTTCCGTGAGGGGCCGGACGGGTTCAAGGGGGGCCTCAGCGCGGAAAACTACATCGCCATCACCGGCACATCGCGCGCCACCACGACGCGAGACCTGAAGCAGCTCGCGGAGATGGGCGCGCTCAGGCGAACAGGGGAGCGGCGGCATACGCGGTATTGGTTGATGTTCGGATATGAACGAAAAGAAGTCAGCGATCATCCGCGATCAGGTAATGCGTATTTCGCGGAAGGTGGGCGCTGATTTCGCGGCAACGTGGGCACGCGTTTCGCGCGATCGTTACAGCAGCGGTTTCACGGGTGCCGAAGCCCTGAAGCAGGTCGGGATCCTCGCGGATCGAAAACCGAAACTGGCCGTCGTCGACTGCGGCTACCGTGGGCACGGCGTAGAACCGGACATGCATCATTTCCGCCACGCGGATGATCTCGGGCGACGTCTTGAAATAGCGAAAGGAGAACGCTGGGCCATGACCAGATGATACGGGCCCCTGCCGCGCCTCAAGTGAAGTTCTTCTGACACCACCCTACGAGCAGTTACCACGCCAGAGCACAAAATTCAGGATTGTCCCGTGGTATTGCCCCCGGCAAACACCGGGCTCCGGCCTGATCGCCCCGAAGCGGCCATCGGCGCCCATGCAGGCCTGTCAACGGCGGTCGCGGCGATAGGCACCGGGGGTCGTGCCTGTCCACCGTTTGAATGCCCTGTGGAAATTCGCCACGGAAGCGAAGCCGATATCCTGCGATACCCCTTCCAGGCTCTTGCCTCCCTGGGTCAGGTCCCGAATGGCGATGTCGCGCCGCAGCCCGTCCTTGATGTCCTGGAACGAGGTGCCCTCTCCCTTCAGCCGCCGCATCAGGGTGCGCGGGGTCAGGTTGAGCGCGCGGGCAGCGTCTTCGAGGTGAAATTGCATCCGGTCCGACAGCAGCAGCAGCTCGCGCAGACGCAACGGCAGCGCATGTTCACGGTAGCTGGTAAAGATCCAGTCGCGCGGCGCCCGGACCAGGAATTCCTGCATCCCGGCCTCGCTGGCCGCCACCGGACGCGGCCCGATCGAGCGGTCGAAGCTGATCGACGAACAGGGCTGCGCGAACCGGATCGGGGCGGGAAACAGGATCGGATAATCCTCGGCGAACCCGGGGCGGGCAAAGACGAACCCGACCTCGCGCAGCGGCAGCTCGCGCCCGGCCAGCCACGAGGCGATACCATGCGCCAGCTTCAGCAGCAGCATATGGCCGAACCGCTGCGGCACCGCCGCGCCGCGCGGCAGGATCGACAGCCGCAACACCTCTCCCTCCTGCTCCAGCGTCAGCCGGTGATCGTCCAGCAGCAGGTTCCAGAAGGTGGTGAAGCGATAAAGCGCCGCCCCCAGCGACGAGGCCCCGAGCACCGAGGCGCACAGATGCTTGAGCGCGCCGGACCGCATCGGCCGGCTCCAGAGCCCCATCATCTCGTCCCCGGTGCCGACCGCCACCAGCTGATACAGGCGCACGATCTGGTCGTGCGTCACCCGCGCGCGCGGCTGGCCCCTGGCGACGGCCAGTCCGGTCTGCTCCAGGAAGCCCGCCAGCTGCTGCGGCGGGCAATAGGCCCGCAGCGCCGCGAGCCAGTCCTCGACAAAGGCGAAGGACACGGTGGACAGAACCGGCGGGGTCTGGGCGGGAGTCTGGCCGAGAGTCTGGCCGGGCGTCTGGGTTGGGGCTGTGGTCATGATCCGAGGCTACGTCGCGAAGTTTGTCACCTATTGCAAGTTTTGCGTCCGTTTTGGAGATGGCGGGCGATGTTTTCCCCTTCTATATGGCAATGAAACGCATTCAGGGGGTATCCGATGAGCTTCGTCGCACCTGTCAGGGACCTGCTTTTCAACATCGAACATCTGTCGGGCTGGCCCGAGATCTCCAGCCTGCCGCGACATGACGGGCTCGACCTCGGTGACGTTTCGGCGGTGCTGGAGGAATTCGGACGGTTCTGCGCCGAGACGATCGCGCCGCTGAACGCCCCGGGCGATCAGGCCGGCGCGCGCCTCGAGAACGGCAAGGTGATTCTGCCCGAGGGGATCGCGGAGGCCTATGCCCAGTTCGTCGAGATGGGCTGGCAGGGCCTGCAACACCCCGAGGCCCATGGCGGTCAGGGCCTGCCGCGCGTCGTGGGGGCGGCGGCGACCGAGATCCTGAATGCCGCCAACATGAGCTTCGCGCTATGCCCGCTTCTGACCGACGGTGCCATCGAGGCGTTGCTGACGGCCGGGTCCGAGGCGCAGAAGGCCACCTATCTGGCCCCGCTGATCTCGGGGCGCTGGACCGGGACGATGAATCTGACCGAACCGCAGGCCGGCAGCGACCTGGCGCTGGTGCGCAGCCGCGCCGAACCGGCGGATGACGGCAGCTATCGCATCACCGGCACCAAGATCTTCATCACCTACGGCGAACACGACCTGGCGGAAAACACGGTCCATCTGGTGCTTGCCCGCACGCCCGGCGCGCCGGCGGGCGTCAAGGGGATCAGCCTGTTCGTGGTGCCGAAATACATGGTCGACGCGGATGGCGGCCTTGGCGCGCGCAACGCGGTGCGCTGCGTCTCGATCGAGCACAAGCTGGGCGTCAAGGCCAGCCCGACGGCGGTGCTGGCGTATGAGGGCGCCACCGGGTTCATGGTCGGCAAAGAGAATTGCGGCCTCGATTACATGTTCGTGATGATGAACGCCGCGCGTTATGCGGTCGGGCTTCAAGGCATCGCCATTGCCGAGCGCGCCTATCAGAGGGCGCTCGCCTATGCCAGGGAACGGGTGCAAAGCCGCCCGGTCGATGGCTCTTCGCGCGAGGCGGTGCCGATCATCCATCACCCCGACGTGCGCCGTCTGCTGCTGCGGATGCGGGCGCTGACTGAAGCGGGCCGCGCCATGGCCGCCGCCACCGCCGGCTGGCAGGAGCTGGCGCATCAGGGCGACAACCCCGAGGCGGCGGCGCTGGCCGAGTTCATGGTGCCGCTGGTCAAGGGATACTGCACAGAGATGGGGGTCGAGGTCGTCTCAATCGGCGTGCAGGTGCATGGCGGCATGGGCTTCATCGAGGAAACCGGCGCCGCCCAACATTACCGAGATGCCCGTATCCTGCCGATCTACGAAGGCACCACCGCGATCCAGGCCAATGACTTGTTGGGTCGCAAGACCCTGCGCGACGGTGGCACCACCGCCCGGCGGCTGGCCGCGATGATCTCCGAAACCGAGGCCGAACTGGCCGGGGGAGGGTCCGTTGCGCGGGCGGTGGGCCTCCGCCTCGCTACCGCCCGTGCCGCCTTCGAGACCGCGGTGGAGCACCTCAGCGCCATCGCCGGCACCGATCCCCACGCGGCCTTTGGGGGCAGTGTGCCCTATCTCATGCTGGCCGGAAACCTGGTGGCTGGCTGGCAGATGGCCCGGTCGCTGCTGGTGGCCGAGGCGGCGCTGGAACGTGGCGAAGACACCGCGTTCATGGCGGCCAAGACCGCCACCGCGCGCTTTTACGCCGACCACATCCTGCCCGAGACCGAAACCCAGCGCCTGCGCATCACCGAGGGGGCCGAAAGCCTGCTCGCTGGTCTGCTCTAAGCGCGCTTTTCCACATCCGAGAGGACCGAACCATGACCGTCGATATCGACATTTCCCGCTACACCCGCCTTGCTCTCGACCCGCAGGAAGATGGCGTCTGGGTCGTCACCCTGAACCGTCCCGAAAAGCGCAACGCGCTGGATCTCGCCACGGTGGACGAGATGGTGGAGTTCTTCTCCACCGCACCGCGCGCGGGCATCAAGGCGGTGGTTCTCGCCGGTGCGGGCGATCACTTCTGCGCCGGGCTCGACCTGATCGAACACCATGACGCCGACCGCAGCCCGGCCGATTTCATGCATGTCTGCCTGCGCTGGCACGAGGCGTTCAACAAGATGGAATACGGCGGCGTTCCGGTGATCGCCGCGCTGCAGGGCGCGGTGGTTGGCGGCGGCCTGGAGCTGGCCAGTTCCGCCCATGTCCGGGTGATGGACCAGAGCGCCTATTTCGCCCTGCCGGAGGGGCAGAGAGGCCTGTTTACCGGCGGCGGCGCGACGATCCGGGTGGCCGATCTGATCGGCAAGGCCCGGATGATCGACATGATCTTGATGGGCCGCGTCTATCAGGGCCAAGAGGCCGTTGATCTGGGGCTGGCGCAATACATTGTCGAGGGCTCCAGCTTCGACAAGGCGATGGAACTGGCGCGGCGCGCGGCGCAGAACCTGCCTCTCACCAACTTCGCCATCTGCTCGGCAATCAGCCACATGCAGAACATGTCGCCGCTGGATGCGGCCTATGCCGAATCCGTCGTGGCCGGGATCGTCAACACCCAGCCCGATGCGCGCGCACGCCTGGCGGCCTTTGCCGACAAATCCGCCGCGCGGGTGCGCCCCAACGATTGAGCCGGCGATCTGTCGCCCACGCTGGCTGGCGACACCATGGCAGGAAGAAATCGGAGGGCTTGCAACTCCCGCTTCCTGCGCGTTCCTGCCGTTCGTGGCCCCGTACACGGTGAATTTGTTTGCCCAGGGCGCCTGAGCGGAGCACCTTGGGGCTGGAATTCCGTTGCGCCATTGGCCGGCCTGTCTCTTGCCGGCTCTCCGCCCTGCGCTGCCTCTCCCCTTATTTCGGCGGCGCAGGGTTCTCGCTGAAAACGGTCAGAGCGCGGGGCCCGGGGTCGCACAGGGGATCAACCCTGCTCCGCTCCATGCCACGCTCGATCGGTTCAGCGAGATCTCTACCTGTAGGTCTCGTCCATCTGCCAGGGTGTGGAGGCTGGACGCCACCTCGCCTGCGCCTGAGCTGCGATCAGCGGCGCGTATTTCACCACCCAGCGGTTTAGTGTGGCGTGGTCCACCGCGACGCACCGCTCGACCAGGATCTGTTCGAGGTCGCGATAGGAGACGGCGTAGCGGACGTAGAAGAACACGGCGTGCAGGATCACCACCCTCGGAAACTGCGCACCCGTGAACGCGATCACCTCGACGATCCTCGCAATCCAATTTCCGCAACCACCCGACAACGCGGCCATATTCCAGACCCCTCAGAAACCTGAAACGTTGCGACAGAACCCCTTCACGACGTCTGAAATTCGACCAAATCTAAGAACGCCCAGGAGGCCCTCGAACGCGACATCGCGGGCCAACCCGCCCATATCCGGTTTGCCGCGCGTCAGAAGCATGGCAAACCGAAGGTGGAAGCCCTCAAGGCCTGGGCCGAACGGATTGTCAGGTCGCGCTCTTGTCCATCCACCACTTGTGCATGTGGAACTCAAGCATCGGGTGGATTTCGACCCCATGCACGTTGTCGCGGAAGTTGTTATAGACCTTGCGCCAGTAGGGCTGGATCATCACCCCTTCGTCCTGCAGGATTTCTTCGAGCTGCTTGACGACCTTGCGGCGCTTGTCGACGTCATCGAGCGACATTGCCTTGTCCAGGAGCTTGTCAAACTTCTTGTTGTTGAAATGCGTCTCATTCCAGGACGCCCCCGAGCGATAGGCGAGTTGCAGGGTCTGGACCGCCATCGGACGCATGTTCCAGCTGGTGGCCGAGAACGGATATTTCAGCCAGCCGTTCCAGAATGTCGAGCCGGGCAGGATCTTGCGCTTGACCTTGAAGCCGGCCTTGCGCAGCTGCGCCGCCACGGAGTCGCATGTATCTGCTTCCCAGCTGTCGTCGATCGAGATCAGCTCGAACTCGGTCTTGGCATGGCCGGTCTTGTCGAGCATCGCTTTGGCCTTCTGCGGGTTCGGCTTCAGCTTGGGCAGCGGCGCATAGCCGGGCTGGATCGGGCTGACGTGGAAGTTCTGCGCCAGCGTCCCGTGTCCGTCGTAGCCAATCTGGAGGACCTGCTCATTGTCCACCGCCATCTGCATCGCCTTGCGCAGGTTCTTGTCGGTGTAGGGGGCGACGGTCTCGTTCCAGCGGATCACCAATGTGCTCGCGGTCATCACGTTGGCGGCCTTCCAGCCCGGAAGCTGGCTGAAGATGTCGATGTAGTCGCCGACCGTCTGGTAGGTCATGTCGATGTCGCCGGACTGGGCAGAGGCGACATAGGCCGCGCGGTCGGTGCCGAGGTCGACAAAGACGATCTTGTCGAGCCAGGGCCCGCCCCAGCCCTTGACGTTCGTGCCCCACCACTTGTGCTTGGTGTTCTTGCTGAGCTCCTGCGCCACGCCGACGTCGTTCTTGGTCGGAAGGAAGGGGCCCGTGCCGATCGGGTTCTTCGTCGGGTCGCCACCGTCATAGCTGGGATGAACGATCGCGGCCGGGTAGTCCGCCATGCCGGCGATAACGGTGATGTCGGGCTGCGACAGGTGCAGTTCAAGCGTGTGGTCGTCCTTCACCACGATCGCGCCGTCGCGCAGTTTCTTGGTCTTCGGATCGATGATGGAAGACATGCGGTTGGCCATGGAATTGCCGGCCGCCGACACGTCGCACCAGCGCGTGATGTTGAACACCAGGTCCTTGGCGGTGAGCGGATCGCCGTTGTTCCACGTCACGCCCTTGCGCACATGCAGGGTGTAGACGGTGGCGTCGGGGTTGGCCTCCCAGCTTTCCAGCAGCATGCCGTGGAAGGTGCCGTCGCGGCGGTACTGCACCAGGTATTCCAACCAGCCACGGCCGAAGTTCGCCATCTGCGACCAGTCCCAGGCGCGCGGATCCTTCATTGCCTTGGTCTGCATCTGCACATGCAGGGTTCCGCCGGGGATTGGAGTCTTCGCCGCCGCCTCGGCGCCGGGCGCATCGAGACCGATCAGCCCGTAGGCCGCCACGGCCGATACGCCGAGGGCCGAGGCCCGGGTCAGGAATTCGCGCCGGTCCAGGTGGCCCGCCTTGTGCTCTTCGGCATAGGCCTCCGCGACGGGATGAACCTTTGCAGAAGATCGGTTGCGCATCTTCATCATTTTACCCTCGTAATCTCTTGCTTCTCGTGCAGCGTGGCGCCCTTGCCCCTTGCTGCAACGGAAATCCTTTCTGGTCCCGCGATTCCGGACATCGAACCTTCATGCGGCCCGCGATGTCAGCCCGGGTCCAGTCACGATCTTGAGAACATGCACAGGTTGCCGCCATGCCATGTCTTTCAGGTGACCAAACCCCCGCGAAGGCATTGGTTCCACCGCAAATCTCGCAGCGGGTCAATATGTTCATCGGTGAAGCATGCACGACAGTGTTGCGGTGCAGAACTGTCAGATCGCGATCCGGGTCACACATCAATCTCAACCGTCCCGATCGGGGTGGAACAGCAGGCGAGGATATACCCGGCCTCGATATCGTCCTCGCTGATGCCGCCGTTGTGCACCATATGCACCGCGCCAGAGATTTTGCGAACCTTGCACGTTCCGCAGACACCGAAGGTGCATCCGGACGGGATGGTCAGTGCCGAGCCCTTGGCAACCTGCAAAACAGTGTCGGTTTCGCTGCACTGGACGCTGACGCCGGAATGGGCAAAGACGATCTCTGCCAGAGCGATGTCGCTTGGCACAACGTCATCGAATTCCTCGAACTCCGAGACGTCCTGCACCGGAGCTGCGAAGGTTTCCTGGCGGTAGCGCTCCATGTCATAGCCAAGCGAGCGCAGAATCTCGCGCACGCTGGCCATGAAGCCCTCGGGGCCGCAGCAGTAGACGTCGCGCTCCAGATAATCGCCGCACATCAGGCCCAGCATCAGCTGATTGAACTGTCCGCGATAGCCGGTCCAGACCTCATAAGGCTGGCTGTTCTTGACGACAAAGTGCAACTGCAACCCGGTGATCCGGCTTGCCATGTACTCCAGCCGCTTGCGAAAGATCAGCTCCACCGGGCGGCGGGCGCATTGGATGAAGCAGATGTCGGGATCTTCACCGCGTTCAAACAGCGTGGTGGCCATCGACATCATCGGCGTGACACCGGAACCCGCCGAGATCAGCAGGAATTTGCCATCGGGCTGGTGCGGCAGGTGGAACAGGCCTGACGGTCCATAGGCCTTGATCCGCATCCCCGGCCGCAAATGATCATGCATCCAGCGCGTGCCGATACTGCCGGGCTGAACTTTGGCGGTGATGGTGATATAGGCCGAGGTCAACGGCGAGGACGAGATGGTGAAGGTGCGCTGCACATTGCCGCCGGGCACTGGCAGGTCAAGCGTCACGAACTGGCCGGGGCGAAAGACAAAGGTTGCACCTGACGGCGGGCGAAACGCGAAGGTTGTCACATTCGGGGCCTCTGGAATGGTCATGACGCATTCCAGCTGTTCGTCGTCGGTCCAGATGGGCGAATCTGCCCGGGGCATGGGGATCATGGCTTAGCTCGCGGCGATGCTGGCGCGACCGGACAGACGGTCGAGCATGGCGGTGACGTACCAGTCGATGAACTGGATCACGCCGCTTTCCTGATTCTGCGAATAGGGCCCGGGGGTATAGGCGGGCGAGTTGATGCCCTTCTGGTTTTCCTCGACGATGCGGCGATCTTCGTCGTTGGTGTGCAGCCAAACCTCTGTCAGGCGATCAAGGTCATAGTCCACACCCTCGACCGCATCCGCGTGAACCAGCCATGTCGTGGTGACCTGGGTTTGGGTCGGGCTGACCGGCATGACCTTGAAGATAAGGCCCTGATCGGACAGGAAATGGTTCCAGGTGTTGGGATAGTGAAAGAACAGACATGTCCCGGCATTGTCAAACGGGACAGAGCCCACGCGCCGCGAGACCGCGGCCTTGCCATCCATCGTGTAGCTGACCGCGTTGCCCAAGAAAGGAATGCGGACGAAGCGCCATTGCTCCTTGGCATCGACGACGTATTTCGCGGGCAGACCGGCCTCTTCGCAGCGTTTGACATGGGCCGCGCCCACGGGCGAGGACATGCTGTCGTCCGCGCCAACCAGATTCGGATCATCGTTGAACGTGCGGCACAGCGACGGATGCGAACCCGAGCAATGATAACATTCGCGGTTGTTTTCCAGCACCAGTTTCCAGTTGGCGTTTTCGGTGATGGTGCTTTGAAACGCGACCTTGGTTTTCGCCAGGCCGTGCGGCCCGACATAGGCTTTCAGCTGCGCGGCCATCTTGGTGAAATCCGGCGCGACCTCGGCCAGACTGACGAAGATCAGACCCGATTCCTCGCGGCAATGCACCGGGCGCAGGCCATGTTTGGACGCGTCGAAATCCGGCCCCATGTCGCGGGCATACAAAAGCCTGCCGTCCAATTCATAGGTCCACTGATGGTAGGGGCAGACCAGTTTCGGGTTCGAGCCCTTGTCAGCGGAACAAAGCCGACTGCCCCGGTGGCGGCAGGAGTTGTGGAAGGCGCGGGCCATTCCGTCGGCGCCGCGCACGATCAGCACGGAATAGGCCCCGATCTCCAGCTTGACGAAGGCGCCGGTCTTGGGCAGTTCCGCCGATGCGGCCGCCATCAGCCAGTCGCGGTAGTAAAGCGTGCGCATGTCGGCGTCGAACACCGCCGGATCGGTGTAGAAGGCGCGTTCCAGCGAGTGATCCGGGCGGCGGGCAAGAAGGAGCGAGAGGATGTCAGCGTCTCTGATCATGATCGTATCCACGGCGGGCGGTTTCAATGGGGCAGCGGTGTCCGCAAACGGATGCCTGCCCCTTGTTTAGTTGCAGTTTGGGGGCCGTCATGTGTCGAATGCGGCAGTTTTGGACAAACAAGAGACCGAGGCCGCAAATTGATCTGCCGCCTCGGAAAAGCAAAGATCCTTGACCAACCGCAGCGCGTCGAAAATCGCAGCACGGGTGTTGCGAGCGGCAATCGCAGCGCCAAGCCGGAGGAATAGCGGGCCCGAGTCATCTCGTTCCTGCTCGCTGTCCATGCGGCTCTGTCAGGTTGACGAGGCTTGGTCTGGCGCCTAGCGGGTCTGGATGATCAACATCGAAGCTCCGCCGCTCAAAGGGTACCGCTTCCCGCGGTCAATCATCGCTTATGCAGTCTGGGCGTATCACAGGTTTGCCCTCAGCTTGCGCGATGTCGAGGACCTGTTGGCTGAGCGGGGCGTGCAGGTCTCCTTCATCGCCAATCCGAGCCTGGGTTGCCCGTTTCGGACCGCAGTTTGCTTCCTCAATCCGACGGGATCGGCCTGCCGCGGCGGACAAATGGCATCTCGGTGAGGTCGTGATCTCGATCCGCGGCCGCAAGCATTGGCTCTGGCGCGCAGTCGACGCCAGGGGCGATACAGTGGAGATCCTCGTGCAGAGCCGCCGGAATGCCAAAGCGGCCAAACGGTTCCTGCGCAAGCCGATGCGTCGCAGGGGATCGCCCCGCGTGTTGGTCACCGACAAGCTGCCAAGCTACGGCGTAGCCCGACGCGCGCTTTGCCCGAGCGCCGATCACCGTGCCCACAAGGGGTTAAACAATCGGGCCGAGGCATCGCACCGACACACCCGACGGCGAGAGAAGATCATGGGCCGGTTCAAATCTCCCGGCCAGGCGCAGCGCTTCCTGTCCGTCCACGATCAGACCGCCGCCCTCTTCCGCCCGAAACGCCACCGTCTCACCGCTGTCTCCTACCGCCACGCCCGGGCTGATGCCTTCAGCTTGTGGTCCGATTTCGCGGCGGAGATCACGGCCTGATCTCAAGCGCAAGCGCTCCGTCCAAGCCCTTGCACGCAACTTGACAAAGCCTCGATATCTCCTCATGGGCGACGACCTGCTGGCGCTGGGTCCCGAGCTTCTCGATATCCAGCTCGACGGTGTCGCCGTGCTTCAGGTAGACGGGGGCGGGTTTCATCCCCATACCCAGGCCCGGCGGTGTGCCCGTGGTGATGACGACGCCCGGCATCAGGGTCATGAATTCGAACAGGTAGTAGACGATCGTCGCGACCGAGAAGATCATCGTCACGGTCGTTCCCGTCTGCATGCGCTTGCCATTGACGTCGAGCCACATGCCCAGGTCCTGCGGATCGCCGACCTCGTCGCGGGTGACTAGCCAGGGGCCGATGGGGCCGAAGGTGTCGCGGCCCTTGCCCGTGTCCCAGGTGCCGCCCCGCTCGATCTGGTAGGCGCGCTCCGAGACGTCGTTGATCAGGCAGAATCCCGCGACGTGGTCGAGAGCATCGGCCTCGGTGACATAGCTCGCGCGGGTGGGGGCATCCACCGCATCAGTTCGATGATCCGATTTTGGATTTTCACGGGTCCCGCTTACTCTGAAAATCATGGAGAACAAGGCTCCTCGGTTTAAGAGAATACAGGCCTAACCGATGACAAAGAAAAGAAAAACTTCAGCAGAAAAACGCGATTCGAAGCTGACGCTCTCGATGACCGGAACCGAGGCGCGCGCACTCCGAGCGCGCGCCGAAGAGCGGAAAATGAATATCTCCCGCTACATTGTCGCGCGGGCGCTTGGTCGATCGGACGCCACGCTTCGGGACACGGCACGGCGACAGGATACAGCTGCCGCATTGACCGATGCCGCACGCTCACTTGAAGAGATATCGACGGCCATCCGAGCCGCTTCGCCCCACGAGCGACTCGAGATCTCGACCGCTCTTCTGAGCGTTGAGCGGGCATTGGCGGTGGTTGCGTTCCCCAAGAGAAGCCAAGACGAACCAGCAGACGGGCTCGCGTCATGATTTTCGGGTTTTCGGAATATCACCGGGACGAGGGTGAGAGCGTGGGCGTGATGGATTACCTGCTCTCGCCACAGCCCGGAAGAGGAGGTGCTGCTTGCATGCGGCCGGGCCGTGATCCGGTGCCGGAGTTGCTCGCGGGCGACCCGCGCGTTTTCGACCTGACCATGAGATCTCTGCGTTGGCAAAACAAGTATAGATCGGGGGTGCTGTCGTTTGCGATGACCGACATCGACGCGGCAGCGTTCAATGCCGGTGATCCCGAGCGCCGCCGGCAAGTTGCGGCGATCCTCGATCTTCTGAAACAAACACTGTTCCCAGGTATCCCGGATCGGGCGCGCCCACATCTCATCGTGTCCACACATACGCATACGGGACGTCTGGAGCTCAACTTCGCTGTCCCGCAGGTGGTTAAACGCGCCGATGGTTCCTGGCGAGCCTACAATCCCGATCCGCCGCGTGAGGGCGCACGGTCCCTATGGATCGCCTTCCGCGATCTGGTCAACCTTCGCTTCGGCTTTGCGGACCCCGAGGATCCCGTCCGCCGGCAAATTGCGTCGGGGCCAAACTGGCGGCGCAAGCGCGCGGCTGCGATGGAGCGGGCAGGCGAAGCGGTGCTCGAAGACCGAGTCGAGCGACTGGTCGAGACTCTCCGGATCAGGGCACTTGCACGTGACTTTTGCTCTCGTGCGGACGTGGTCTCTTACCTCGACAGCAGCCTTCAAGCGGACGGCTGGCGGGTGTTGGGAGAAGGCGCGGCAACTTTGACGATAGGTCCGGACCACAACGCGACACCAGATCAGAAGGTTCGGCTTCGCGGCCTGATTTGCCAGCGCAGTTTTGCCACCTCTGACCTAGCCGGCGCGACGGAGGAAGCGCTTTCGGCACGCCGCGCGGCGCAAAGAACCGCGCCCGCACGATGGTCCGCCGCCTGGTCGCGCTTCGCCGCTCTCAACCGCGACCTGCACAGTCAGGGCGCTTGGCCCGAAGTCGTGTTCAATCCCGTGGCCTGGCTGGACGGCGAAATCGCGCCGATGATCCGGATACCCGGCTGTCATTACGCTTTACCCCAGACGAACTCCAGAAAAGGAAATGCCCATGAAATCGCAAAACTTGACCCCCATGGAAGCCGCGCTGCTCGACGCGGTGACGGACATGTCGCGGGCCACGCTCGAGGCGCAAGTGACGGAGATCTCGGACCTCGCGCAGCGGCTCGCAGCCGTGGAGGCCGTGCTGACCTCTCTGGCGCCGCTTTGGGGAGTTTCAGTGCCCCCGACACCCTAAAACGCGCCACCGCCACACTGAGCGCGATCTTCGACTGGATCGCGCGACACTACACCGCCCTGTTCGGTCTGCATAAGATCCGCCGGGCCATTCCTGACACACTGATCCGCTCCCTGCAGGATCTGACGACAAGACTGGAGACATGCCATGACCAACTCGCCGAAAGAAGCCGCCGCGTCGCAGTGGAGCGAGGCTCAGATGGCGGACCTGCTCGTGGAGGTGAAAAAGCTTACGGCGCTGGTTGGCCCTCTGACGGCCCTGGCTTCCGGGGCCGCGCAGAGCACCAGCGGCGCGGGCGACCGGGTGGAAGAGCTGATCCAGCAACTTTCGGCGGTGTCGGAAACACTGCTGGAAGCTGGCAAGGAACTCAGCAGACTCACGGAGACGCTCGTTCAAGTGGAGCCGATCGACCGCCGGCTGTCGGCTCTGGAGGCAGCGACGGAGCAACAGTCGGTGGTCCTGGCGGCGATCGGGCGAGATCTTCGAGCGGCGCTGAGTTGGATGCATGGAACGGCGTGACTGGGCCGCTCCCCGGGAGCCGGGCCTGGCTGCTGGCGAAAGTGCGGCGTGCGGTCACGACGGAACTGCCGCGAGACAGTCTGTCGATCAGGCCGCTGCAGCCAACGGATAACCGGCAGCGTCTGTCGCTCGAAATCGCGGGCGTCGGTGAGTTGGTGGTCGGCTTGGACCGGGTGCGGGTGGTCAGGTCCGATGATCCGCCCCGCCTGCGTCAGGTGGTTGATGCCCTCGTCACGGCGCTGGACTTGCGTCGGCGCCCGGTGCCTTCGCAGACGCCTGCGACTTCTGGATGGGCCAAGCCCAATCCGGATGTCGTGCGCATCTTCGCTGACAGTGAGGATGTGGCGCGCCAAGCCCATAAGGCATTAGGAAGGCACGTTGGCCCGAAGCTGTCGATCCATCGTGCTGCGCTTCTGGGCCGTGCCGACCAAGTTGTCCGGTTCGCCGCCATGATCAGGGACGGGCAACTGAAGAGATGCTACCTGATCAGTGCGACGCCCAACACAGTGGTGCCAGAGATCCAATCTGGCTGGCAGGAATTGATGAGGGCGTCCGATCGGCCGGGAACCTGTGTGATCGCGACTGTTGACGCCGCTGGACGTCTAATCCCCAGCCGCCCGTCCTGGGCCGAGAACCCCGTGCCGGATCGGGATCGACCTCCGGACCCCGACCCGGATCCCTCTGAAAACCCAGGCCCGGGCTTCGAGCCGCAGGGGCCATAATCAGATGTTCTAGCTTCGGGCACGATGGCGGCAAGGCGCCCTCACCCCGGCCGTTCGGCTTACCGAGCGCTGATCCCCAAAGCCGCCGTTCGCTTATGCGCCCTCAGGTCGGGCACTCATCATCTGGGCCGGGCACCCTGGAACCGGATCGACCGCTTTGCCGGCGCAGCGAGAGGTCTGGACGCTGACACATCAGGACCTCGTCCATCCCGGCCGGACGAAGGGCGCCAACGGATCAGGCCGGAACGTAGGTCAGCCGGATCACGTCCTCGCCGAACCGCGCGGTGGCCGCGAGGCGCAGCGGCGGGCGCGGGCCGGCGAAGAACGGCTTGCCGCGCCCGAGCGCGACGGGATGAAGGTAGAGCCGATATTCGTCGATAAGCCCGAGATCAGTCAAAGTCTGCGCCAAGCCCGGGCCGGCGACATCGATCTCTCCGACACGCTCGGCCTTCAGAGCTTTCACGGCCGCCGCGAGGTCCTCTCCGACGCGCGTGGCATTGGGGCCGGACGACGCCATCGTGCGCGACACCACCCATTTGGGCTGGCCGCGCCAGGCCGCGGCGAAATCGCGTTCCGCTGCGCCCCAGTCCGGATGATCGTCGTCCCAATAGCGCATCACATCATACATGCGGCGCCCGTAGAGACTTCCGGCCAGGCTGCGCACATGGTCGGTGAAATGAAGAAAAAGCGCGGGCTCCGGAGTGAAGGCCATATGATCGACATATCCGTCCAGTGACACGTTCATTCCGAAAACAAGCTTTGCCATTCCCAATGCTCCTTTCCTTGGGTCCGACGATCGGCGCGTGCGACCGCCTTGCATACTGGTCGAAAGCCACCCCCGCATTTCGACAGCCCCCGAGATTTTTTCGGCCAGACGTTTTCGATCGACCAGCCCCGCAGGATCGCCGTTGAGGCCTTGGCAGGGTGCCATCAACCGCCCCATCCGGCCAGTTCCGCGACAGGGCGGCTTAGGCGCGGGCGAAGAGCGGCAGCACCGCGCCGCTGATTTCCATGTTGGCTGGCGAAATCAGCTGCAGGACCGCTTCGGCCGCAGCCTCCACGCTTAGCCATTTCGTCGGGTCGCTCTTGGGCATCGCCGCACGATTGGCTGGCGTGTCCATGGTCGAGGGCGCGATCGCATTCACTAGAATGCGGTCCGCCTTTAGCTCCTCCGCCAGCGCCTGCGTAAGCGCCACGACCGCGGCCTTGCTGGCGGCATAGGAGGCCATCTGGGCACCCTTGCGCGGCTCCAGTGCAGGGCGCGCCGCGACGTTGACGAGGCGTCCGCCCCGGCCGCCTTTGCGCATCGCCTCTACGGCGGCTCGGCAGCAGAGGAAGGTCGTGAGCGTGTTCAATTGCATCATGCTTAGGATTTCGGCGCGGCCGATCGCCTCCAGCGGCGCCATGGCGAAGCCGCCGGCCAGATGCACCGAGGCCCAGAGATCGGGGACCTCGGCATAGAACGTGGCCACGCTCACCTCGTCCGCGAGCTCCACACCGAAGGCCGTATGCAGCCGGTCGGCCCCGGCCGCCACGCTCCGGCGGCTTGGCACATGGCAAACCAGCCCGGCGTCGAGCAGCCGCTTCACCACGGCCCGGCCGAGCGCGCCGGTCCCTCCGGTCACGACGACATGTTTTCCGATCAGCTCTTGCGCGCTCATCTCGAAGTCTCCCGCCCTCAGGTCGATCTGCCACCGGGGCTCGATCCCGGCAAACGCTGGATCGGTCCGAAGATGAAAGGCCCGCGCCCCGAAGTCCAGCCATTGCAGCTCCGGTCTCCGGTCGCGTGGCTGCGCATCTTGTCGTATCGAATTTTCCCCGAGGAACTGCGCTCCTTCACCGCGCGGCTCCGGGCCGAGGCGACGGCGAAGGCGATCCTGATCGAGAAGCTCCACCATCAACTGGCCGGCCATCGGGCGCGTCGGTTCCGCGACTCCGCGTCATGGGTTCTGCCATCAGCACGTGATGGAGGTCAGCAACGCGCCCCTCACCCGACGCGGGCGTTCTTACTCGCGCGGCGTCACGTCCTTCATGCCCTTCTGCAAGAGAAGCGCCACCTGGTCGCTGGTGAACTTGAAGCCTTGCCGATCTGGCACGCGCTCGGCGGAGATTGGATACTTCGGCCGCCGTGGATCGATGCCGGTGATCCGGTATCTGTCACGGCCGGTACCGAATTCCCGCCCGAAGTCGCCTGGCGACAGCCCGAAGGCTTCGGCCAGAGCCTCGAAGCGCAGCTGTTCCGGGTCCAGCGTCCTTCCATCCGAGAGCGGGATGGACACCCTGAAGGCGATCTCAAAGCCCCAGCGCAGGTCCACGCTGCTGAGGCCTTTGTCGTCAATCGCCAGACCATGCCCGGCGGCAACTTCTCGGCAAGCTTCGAGCATCTCGCGCTGAAGACGCTGACAAAGTCCCGGCGTCAGATTTCGGGGTGGGCGTTTCTTCGGCAAGTTCTGTTCCGGCTCCTGAAGTTATCATCCGCAGCCCCGCTCGCGCGGACGCAATCATAGACGAAGCGGCGGCGGGTTGTGCTGGCCAACGACCGCCACACTCGCCGACCAGCATCGCTGCGACAAGCACGAATGGCGGTTTCCCCTGGGATCGCCGGTCAAGCCTGACGAGTTCCAGGGCAGGGCAGATCGGGCCTGACTCAATGAACCTTGTCGACCAGCCTGCCCACATCCGTGAAATGGCTGCCCGAGATGGCGTGAAACGCGTGCCCGAGATCGCGTGAAATCACCGCCCATGTTCCGCGAAATACGCACGCAATAGCGCCGACGGGGCGGGCGGGTCGCGCGTCGGGCGCTCCGGATCCAAAGTGCCGCGTTTGCGGTGCCAGCACTATAGAAAGAAACCTCGACATTCGCGGCCGTCGTTTGGCAACTTTTTTCCTCGACATTTTGACACGGGCTGGACGCCCGGCCCAACTGTTCATCCGCCCCCTGTTGCCGGCACGTATAGACCGACGGCGGTGCTCTCCGCGTCAGGCCCGTGGCCGATCCGGCGGACACAGGTCTCTTTCTGGAGGAGGAGCTCGCGCAACACCTCGCCCTTGAGTTCTCTTTGCGCGACGAGCGTGTCGGCGAGTTGGGTGATGACCTCCTGCCGGGAGGCGAGGATCTCGCGGGCTGCGCGGGAGGCCTCGGCGAGACGGTCCTCGACCCGGACGCGGAGCTGCGGGTCTCGCACGAGCCAGACGGCCGGATCGGGGACATCGGCGAACCAGAGCGCGCCAGCGGCGCCGAGCCCGAAGCTCAGCTCCTCGCGGAGGGAGATGAGCGTGGCCTGGGCGAGGTCGCTCATTGCAGACCCACCGCTGCCCTCGGCGATCTCGCCCAGCATCAGGAGCTCGGCCGCACGCCCCGCCATCAGGGCCGCGAGCCTCGCGTCGCGCGCCGCCTTGGTGCCGAGGTTGTCGTCCGTCGCATAGGTCGTCTCGGCGCCTTCCGCGGTGAAGGCAATGCGGATCGGGTTGGGATGCTCCAGCAGGTTCGCGACGATGGCATGACCGGCCTCGTGGATCGCCATGCGGCGGGTGAGGGCAGAGAGCTCCTGCCGGCGCCTGGCGCCGATCACTTCGGCCAAATGGGTCTCGGCGAAGGCCTCCTGCCGGCTGCGCGCCAGGCCGCGCGCAGTGCGGATTGCAGCCGCCACATCAGCCCCCGAGCTGCCAACGGCGTCGGCTGCGAGCCGGTCGAGATCGGCGCCAGAGAGGGACTCGCCCAGGTGCAGGCGCAGGATTTGCGTCAGGGCCTTGCGGTCGGGCAGGGCGATCCGCATCACCCGGTCGAACCGGCCCGCGCGCATCAGCGCCCGGTCGATCTGCTCGGGATGGTTCGCGGTGCCGATGACGAAGACGCCTTCGCGGCCCTCGAAGCCGTCGAGCATCTCATTGAGCGCGGTGATGAAGCGCCGCTCGTAGCCGCTGTTGTGGCCGAGCGAGTTCGCGCGGTCCCCGACGGCATCGAGTTCGTCGAGGAACAGGATCGAGGGCGCTTCCGCCTTGGCTCGGTCGATGGCCGCCTGGATCCGGCCGAGACTTTCGCCCAGATGCTTGTCCCGCCCGAGCCCGGCGGAGAGCGAGCAGTCGACGAAGGTGAGGTCGGCACCACGGGCGAGCGCGCGGCCGGTCTCGGTCTTGCCGACACCCGGGGGACCGACCAGCAGCACGCCACGGCTGATCTCCGACCAGGCGAGGTCGCCTGCCTTCCAGGCCAGGAGGTCCGCGCTCACCCCCGTGAGCATCTCCTTCAGGTCGACGGGGATCGGCAACTCCGCGAGGGTCGGCCCCGGGCTGACGCGCGGACGTGGTGCTTCCACCTTCTCCTCCGGGGGCAGGGCGTGCGGCAACCGCGCGGCGACCTCGGGGGCCGTGGGTGCGCGGAGCCCGTTGATCAGCCCGAGGATATCCTGCTGCGCCAGCACTTCGTCCGAGGGCAGCGTGGTGCGGAAGGCCAGCGCGTCGGCGGGGACCGTGCCCCGATGGCTCTCGGCGAGATGGGCGATCAGGATCTCGCGCGAGAGCGGTGGCAAGACGAGGTGGTGGTCGAACATCGCACGCTGCTCCTCGGTCAGCAGACCCGCATCGGTGACGAGCCCGATCGCGGGGGTGGGGTTGGCGGCGATGTCTTCCAGAAGCTGGGCGATGTCGCGGGCGGTGGCGGGGTCTTTCTCCAGGCGACCGCCGCGGCGGCTGGGCAGGACCTCGTGGAGCCCGAGCGCCCCGAGCTGGCGGGCCCGATGAACGACCCGGAGATCGCCGGCAAAGCCGCCGGTGATGACGTCCTGCAGCGGGGTCAGCAGCCAGGTCTGCCCGGCCTCGATGAGGGTGAGCCGATGCGGCTCAAGGCAGGCCTCCCAGGCTGCGGTGGAGCCGAGGGCGAAGGCAAGGCGCAGGAGGGCTTGCAGATGGCGTGGATCGGGCCGCAGCCGGAACGGGGTGAGGGCAGGGGGGAGGGGAAGCGGCCTGGCCTTCACGGTCTTGCCGGAAGCTTCCACCTCGTCTTCGAACACGTCGAGATCGTCGCGCAGGCTCTCGATGCCGGAGCCGACGCCGCCGGACTTGCCCGCCTCCAGCGGTGCGAAGGGGAACGCCGGGGTGCCGGTCGCGGAGCGCAGCCGCAGGCGGTTGAGCGCGAGATCGGCGAGCGTGCGCCAGGCGGGGCGGGGGGCGTATGCTTGGGTCATGGGGCACCTGTCGTTTGGGGAGACCCAGGCCACGGCAGTGGCCGGGAGGGGGAGATCGGAGAGGGCAGGGGAGGCAGAGGGGGAGCCGCCGCACGGGGGCGGCGGCGGCCACCCCGCCACCTCAGCGCTGGCGCTTACGGCGCGGCGGATGATGCGGGGGCCGGCGGGGCCTCGGGTCCGTGGCTGTCCCCTTTGCCGCACGGACCTCCTCGCGGGCGACCCGGCGCAGCGCGCGCAGGATTGGCTGTTCGAACTCGGGCCGGTAGATCTCGGACTTGACCTTCAGCGCGCCGGCATAGGCTGCGGTCGGCACGACTGCGCCAGGGTGGGCCGCCTTCAGCTGCTTGTGCAGCTTGCGCTCGAGCCGCAGGGCGCGCGTCCCCGAGCGCACAGGCACGCTGCAGAGAAGCTGCCGGGGCAGATCCTTGTCGCGCGGGAGCTGGTGGTCGAGGCGGGAGCGCGGATCGCGCGAGTAGCCGAGCTTCACGACGGACTTCCCCGGCGCGATCTCGAAGCGCATCGCGTAGAGATGGCTGGGCGCCGTGGCCCAACTTTCGCCGCAGCCGGGGCAGGTGAAGCGCCCGGTCTGCATGTTCGCCCGCGCGATACGCGCCTCCGTGCCGCAGCTGCTGTGGCGGTAGAGCCGGTAGCCTCTGTCTCCCTCAGGGTCCGCGCTCATCAGTTCCCAGTCCCGGGCAGCGGCTTCCGCCGCCTCGCGCGCGGCGTGGCAGATCTCGCAGCGGTGCTTGACCTCGCCGCGCGCGATCCGCCTGACGAACTCGAACTGCCGCCGGATCTCGTGGCCGCAGGGCGCAAGGTAGAAGGCGTACTGGGTTGTGCCCGGATCGCGACGCAGGAGACGCAGGCCTGCGGCTTCTGCGGTCTTTGCCCAGGCGTTCTCCAGGCAGTGGGCGCAGAGCGGCCGATCGCTGGTCATCAGCACATAGACCGCCTTGCGGACGAGCTCGCCGCAGGTCTTGCAGCGCAGCGCGAGGTTGTATCGATTGCGCACGCGGGCGACCAATTCGAAACCCTTGGCGCGGGCGGCCTCGACCCATTGCGGATGCAGCGCGCCGGGCATGATCTGTTCGGGCACGCCGTGGATCATCAGGGTGGAAGGATCGGTATGGGGCATGGAAGGTCTCCTTGGCCGTTGGGGTGGGGGAAAGACGGGACCGCCACGGCGGGCCCGGAAGAAGCATGGGGAGATCGCGGGACGCAGGTCTCCGCCGTCCGGCCGCGATGCACGACCGGACCAGGGACAGGGATCCCGGCTCAGGAAATGGCGATCAGAGCGAAGGGCTGAGCTCCGCGTCCTCGTCGCCGTGGCCGACGAGATCGAGGGTGAGGAAGTCCTCGTAAAGCCTCAGTCCCCGAACCAGCATCCGGTTCACCCGCCGGTTTGCAGCGGAGCTTGGTTGGAGCCGGAAGAACGAGGTCTTCTCTCGGGCCACGCGGTGCAGATGCGCGACCTCCTCGGGCCGCTCCGCGCCGAGTGTGGCCTGCAGCACGTAGGCCGCGAGCTTCAGCGGCCGATCCGCCGGCAGCAGGAGCGGTGCCGCCAACAGCGCATGCTGCAGATCCGAGAGCCGGTCCTGAGCGGTCTCCGCATCGGCCAGCCAGCCGCGGAAGGCCGGATCCCAGGCATCGACCCCGACGAGGTCACGCTCGCGGGCGATGAACTCCGCGAAAGCGTCGAGCGCCGCCGCAAAGAGCTGAAGGATGGGGGAGGGAGGGAAGACGGATGTGTCTTCAGTCACGCGGATACGCGTGGTAGCGGTGGCGATAGCCATGATCGGTCTCCTGGAGTGAGATCGTTTGTGGTTAGGGCGAAGGTGGGAGTTGGCGCTCTTGCCTTCGCCCGATCATTATGAAATGAGGTAATCATAAAGTAAACCCACTTTGTGAGGAATCTCATGACTGTGAAGAAAAAGATGGGCCGGCCGCCAGAGGATACCTCTCCGGTGATGGTCCGGATGAGCAACGACATGATCAAGGAGATCGACGCGTTCCGCAGGATCGCGGAAGATCTGCCGACCAGGCCCGAAGTGATACGACGCGCCGTTGCCGAGTATTTGCAGCGGCACGGGAGAGGGTAGGGGGCCAACCCCGGGCATCTTCTGCAGCCGGGCCGAGAACCGCGGCCGCCTCTGCTCCCCACTGCGATCTGTGCGTCATGTTCACGGACGCCGAGCGCGAGGAGTGGTCCGACCGAGCCGGGCGCACGTTCCAGGCCGGCGACATGACCATCCCCAGAAACAAGAAGGACCTTGCCCGGGCCGCCCACGAGCTTTATCAGAGCAGTTGAAATAGTAACCCAATGGGGTATATATGAAGCGAATGCAAACCGTCGCGGAGACGCCGACGTTTGCCCGCCAGGTAGAGAAGCTTCTCGACGAGGAGAGCAAGCAGGAACTGATCGAGTTCCTCGCGGAGAACCCTCTGGCGGGGGACGAGATCCCGGAAACGGGCGGCGTTCGAAAGCTGCGGTTCGCGGTGCCAGGCCGGGGCAAGAGAGGCGGCGCGCGGGTGATCTACTACTACCTGGATGATGAGATCCCGCTCTACGCGCTCCTGATCTACCCGAAGAACGCGAAGACGGACCTGACCTCGGATGAGAAGAAGGCCGTGCGGAAGCTGGTGCGGCAACTGAAGGAAGAGCGGAAGGCACGGAAATGAGCACTTTTGGCGATGATCTGATTCAGTCCCTGGGCGAGGCTGTGGCCCATGCGAAGGGCGAGGGCCCGGCGGTCGTCCATGCACCGCTGGAGCCCAAGGCCGTGCGTATGCGTGCGAAGCTGACCCAGAAGCAGATGGCCCCGATCATGGGCATGAGCCTGTCCGGCTATCGCAAGTGGGAGCAAGGGCAGCGCCGGCTCAGCGGTCCGGCCGCGGCCCTTCTCCAGATGCTGGAAAAGGAGCCCGAGGCCGTTCGCCGCGCGCTTCTGAGCGCCTGATTTCCAGAAAGAGGGCCGAAGACGGCAAGGGCCCTAGGCCCGCGCACCTCGAGATCTCTGGCGGAGAACTCCCGGCAGGGTCCAGCTGAAGGCTCCCTCGGAGGGCTCTGTCAGGTTGACGAGGCTTGGTCTGGCGCTTAGCGGGTCTGGATGATCAACATCGAAGCTCCGCCGCTCAAAGGGTACCGCTTCCCGCGGTCAATCATCGCTTATGCAGTATGGGCGTATCACAGGTTTGCCCTCAGCTGTATGCGGCGCCTGCGCCCCATTGATTTCCCACTTGCGGCAGCCGTTTTGGCGTTGGAGGGCTGATCCGTGAGCTCGTCTGGGAGTCCCGGACGAGCTCATGGTGAGGCGGTGTCAACGGCGGAGCAAAACCCGGCCACGGGGCGGAGCAAAAGTCTGCCACCTGAGGGGTTGTCGGATTGAAGCGTATGGAACGCTTCGCGCCCCGGCAGCCGCGCTCCTCACATAGCTGGCGGTTGCCGGGGCGCGTTGGTCCGTCAGGACCAATTCTGCGATGGCTTCAATTCGCTTTGGCGCTGTTTCGGGCGCGGCTCTGTGCGAGCCGATAGCTGTCGCCGTTCATCTCGAGGATGTGGACATGATGGGTCAGCCGGTCGAGCAGCGCGCCGGTGAGACGCTCGGAGCCGAAGGTCTCGGTCCATTCGTCGAAGGGCAGATTGCTGGTGATCAGCGTGGCGCCGCGCTCGTAGCGTTGCGAGATCAGTTCGAACAGAAGCTCGGCTCCGGTCTTGCTCAGGGGCACGAAGCCCAGCTCGTCGATGATCAGCAGCTTGTATTCGAACAGCTGGACAAAAGCCGGCCCTGAAGCTGCTGCCGGTGTCATCCTCGGGCAAGGGCGAGGCGCTGGGGGTCGAACTGGGCGGCTTCGGCGTCACCGGATCGAACCGCTCGACCGAAGATCTTGCAGCACTT
>NZ_FNOB01000031.1 GCF_900106675.1 Allgaiera indica | reverse complement strand
CTTGGTGTTCATGCCGCCCTTTGTCCGGCCAATCAGGCGTCCACGCCCCCCTTTTTCACGCCCATGCTGGTCGCTGTTCGGTGTGCCTTCAGGTAAGTGGCGTCGATCATCACAGTCTTCTTTTCGCCATGCTCGGCGGCCAGACCGGCCATCATCCGGGCGAAGATGCCCTTGTCACTCCACCGTTTCCAACGGTTGTACAGCGTCTTGTGCGGCCCATAGGCAGCAGGGGCATCGCGCCACCGTAAACCATTGCGATTGATAAAAATAATTCCACTCAACACGCGCCGATCATCAACGCGGGGTTTGCCGTGTGACTTGGGGAAGAAGGGCTCAAGACGCGCCATCTGCGCATCCGTCAGCCAGAAGAGATCAGACATGTTCACCGCTCGTTTTTCGAACTGTGAATCACGCGGCCAACCGGAAATCAATGGGTCCTGACCCTAGCGGGGGGCCTGCACGCCGATCATGGCCACTGCTGCGCTGCATGAAGAACGCGCAAAATGGTCACCATCTCAGGGCTTTCAGCATAAACCACAATGTAGTTTGGCCGAACAACCATCTCCCGGGTCCCATCGACACGGCCCGCGCGGTACATTTGAGGGTGTTCTGGAAGAAGGGACGTCTTGTGTTCAATCTCATCTTTGAGAACTTGGGCGGCATCCGGGTTGTCGTCAGAGATGTAGTCAATGATTGCCAACAGATCGGCTATGGCCGTGGCTTTCCACTCAAGATTTGGCAAGGCGCTTCCCGTCAATCAATGCCTGGGCGTCTTGCATCGCCATGGCATGGGACGTCGTAGGCCTTGGATCGTCCAGCGCTTCCTGTACCTTCGCCCGGAACCAGGCGTCATAGGCATCCGGATCAGCAGTCAATCCGGCAGGCAAGCCGCCTTCTGCGGCCACGCGGGTCAGAAGAATACGCACCGCGTCGGAGAGCGTCAGACCGACGCCCGCAAGTGCGTCCGAAGCCTGTGCTTTCAGCTGATCGTCAACACGGACATGAAGCATGGATGTTTGGGCAGGCATGGATGGTCCTCCAATTTATAGGAATGATGTATCTCATTTGAGATACGATTTCAAGCCAGTAGCATCTGCGCTCGTGGTCCCTTGGTGTTGTCTCAGCGGGAAACTTAGCCTCCCTGCCCCGCCAGAAACTCCGCCAGCACAGGACTGGCCTCGCCCTTTGCGGAGCTGAGCAGCTCCGAGCCCGCAAGCGAGGCTCGAGACAGGCGCACGAGCCCGCCGGTTTCCTCGATGCGGTAGCAGCGGCGTTTTTGCCGCTCCCGCCTGTAGTGGGTCGCGGTGACGATCTGGCAGGTGCTGCCATCGGTGAGCGCCACCGGGGCGGCGAGCCTGATCTTGTCACCCTCCTCGTAGTCTGGAATCGACGCCCAATCCCGGCAGCGCTGACGCCAGGCATGGGCGTAGCTGTCCGGGTCTTTCAGGTCGGAGAGAAGCTCGATCAGCCCAATGGGAGCACGAGACTCGTTCGGGCCAGCACTTTCCTCCATGTCCTTGTAGCCCCAGCAGCCGTCATCGTATCGGGTGAGGAAGACAGCCCCGAACGTGATGGATCCATCCGCATCGGTGACATAGGTCGTGTCTTCGACAGGGGTGCCGCCGAGATTGGTGACCCTTGCCGCCGCATACCAAGTGGAGCCGACCTTGCAGGCCTTGACCAGTTCGGTTTTGCGCGTGTCGCCCTCGAAGGTGCAAAGCCGCGTGATTTCCGCCTTCTCATCCGCGTAGGATTTGACGCGACGGTCCGTGTAGAAGAGCCAACCCATCACGCCACCCTCCGATCATCGAGTTCCATGAGCGCATCGAGCGGCACGCGATAGGGCTGCATGGCGTCGAAATCCTCGCAATTGCCGCAGTTCTGCACGATCGCGAAGGTGTCGCAGGCATCCTTGAGGATGACCCGGAAGATGCCGCCCAGGCCCGAGGGCACTTCGTAGGTCCCGCCGATCAGATAGTCCGAGGCCCGGCGCACGAAGACGCGGATGCTGTGGCCATCGGTGGCGAGGCAGATGGCCCCCTGCCCCCGGTCGATGAGCACCTGCACGTCGTCAAGAATGTCCGTGTAGAACTGGCCGGTCAGATCGCGAAACGCCATGCGGCGCTGCGCCATCCAGTCGGCATCCCGAAACGGGTTCATGCCTTGGGCGAAGGCGAAGGACGGATCGGCCTGTTCGGTCGTGACGATGCGGGTGGTCGTGCCGTCGATGCCGTTCGAGCGCAGATGCACGCCGTTGCCGACGATGAGGATCAGGGCCGGCCTGTCCACGGGCCCGTTCCAGTTGGGCAGGAAGGTTTTGCAGGCGCGCGCATGGGCGATCTGCGCCGCCACGGCGGAGGCGGAGAACTTGAGAATAGCCATGGGGATGTCTTTCCGTTGGGTATGAGAAGATAGACCCGCGCAGGCGAAAGGGCTTGCGCGGGTCGCGTGAGGACTCAGGCCGCTTGCGCGATCTCGCTGTCAGGCTCCGGGGTTTCCGCAGTGGTCTCCGCCTCATCAAAGGCGACACCGTTGGTCTGCATCATCGGCGGGCACCAGGCGGCCACAGCAGCGCGCTGCGCGTCGGTGAGGGTGGCGAAGGGTTCGGCGAAGAGCTTGTCGCAGAAGGCGACGATCTCCTTCTTGCTTGACGAGGCCAACGTTACCGCCTCCTGAGCGAGGCCCAGATCCTCGCCGAGGATCTTCAGGAGCCAAGCCTTTTTGAAGCGGTTGAAGAGCGCCGCGTTCGGCGTCCAATGCACGCGGATATCGGGCATGATCTCGATCTCGAAGTCATGCATCAGGCTGTCGCGCTGCCGGTCCCTGGCAAAACAGGACTGCGTGGTGTTGGCCGTCGCATAGGCGACGAGCTTGGCCTTCTCACCCGCCTCCAGCGCGCGAAACGCCGCAAACTGATCGGCGGGCGACCGGGCCTCGTCCAACCAGGACAGATTGAGCGCATCATGGGCCACAGCAACTTGCTCGAGCGAGGTCTCGTCGATCTCGTCCATCTTGGCATGGCTGCGGTATTCCTTGCGGGCCTCGACCTTAATCGCCTGCGTGACACTCATGCCGCTGGTCAGAACATCACTGACCAGCTTGAAGAGCGTCAGATCGAGCGTGGCCTCGGGATGCAGCGCCATCGCGGCCCCAAGGGCCATAGCCCTCTCGGTCTTGAGGTCCTCTGCCAGCGAGGCCGGATAGGTGATTTCGCCGGCGTCCGAGGTTCCCTCCCCTGTGGGATCACTCGCGGCGCCGCGCGCGCCCTCGCCTTTCACGGTGTCCTCCGGGCGGACGAGGCCAATATGGAGCGTAATCTTTCCACCCTGCCACGACGCAATCACCCCTGACCGCGCGAGATCCTCGGCGCTGTATGCTTCCTGCAGGTCGCGGGCTTCCTCTTCCAAGGCGTCCACGCGCTCGTAGAGCGCATTGTAGGTATCATCCTCGAGCCCCTCATCCTCCATTTCGAGCTGGAGTTGCTCGAGTTCGGCGGTGATCTCGTCGATGCGCTTTTGGCCGGCCTCATCTGGCTCGATCGGGCCGGGATAGACGCGGCCATATTCGGCCATGGTCGCGTAGTCATTGCGCACCATCGCATCTGCCCAGGCAAAGCCCAGCCTTTTGCGAGCCTCTTCGGCGGCGGCACCGAGCTTCTCGAGCAGGATGGTTTCGACCAGCGCCGCATCCTCGAGCACCGAATGCTCCTCTAGCAGATCGGCCGCGACAGCGCCGCCGCGGGCCTCGTAGTCCGCGCGCACGAAAGCCCCGATATCATCGCTGACCTGCACCCCGCGGGATTTGAGCGCCTGACGGACGGTATAGGCCTGCAGGTAGCTGTCTTCCTTGGTCAGCGCCTCGTAGACCTCCTTCTGCACCTGCTGGCTCGGGTGCTCAGCGAAAGCCTTCATCGTGTCGAGCGTGATCGTCTTGGCCCGAGCCGCAGCGCGGATGTAGGGGTGGATCAGCCCGTAGCGCAACCGGCCTTTGACGGCGGCGACGGTCGTGCCGAAGGTCTTTGCGATGGTCTCGGGCGACTGGCCATCGATCTCCATCATCCGGGCGAAGGCCTCGAACTCATCGATGGCGTTCATCGGGGCTTGCGTGATGTTCTCGGCGAGCGACAAGGCCGTGGTGACGTCGCAATCCTCCGGCACGAGGCGGCAGTCGACCTTGGTTTTCGCGGTGAACCCCTTCTCGCTTTTGTCCGCGACCAGTTCCTTCAGGGCGGCATGACGGCGACCGCCTGCGAGTACGGCATATCTACCGTCGATCTTCTGAACCAGGAGCGGCTGGAGGAGACCCAGCACGGCGATGCTGGCTTTCAGATGTGCGATGTTCTCGGGGTCGTAGGTTTCCGGAGAGTTGCTGCGGACGTTGGCGGGGTGTGCAGTCAGATCGCCGATGGCGACAGAGACGGGTTTGAAACTTGCGGTCATGGGATGTCCTTTTAGGTGGGTTTGGAGCGGCCCGCGTATTCAGATGCGCGGCCAATCCCCGTCTTCAGGGATCACGACGACAAAAGGCCCACTCTCCCTTTTAGGGGTCAGTGGGCCTTCATCGCCTGGGGTGTAAGGAGAGGGTGTCCCCTGCCCTACCAGTCGCGCGCCAGCATGATGGTCAGCACGCGCATTGTGGTGGCAGGATTGTCCGGGGTCTCAGCCCCGTAGCGGAAATCGGAATCCGCCTCATAGAGATCGATTTTCCAGAACACGGTCTCGCCGCGGATCTCGACCGCCCCGAAATCATGCCATCCTTCGGGATCGTTCTCGGGCTCGAAGGTCTCGAACATGCCCGTGGCCTTCACCGCCTCGGCCATGAAGCCGTCACCAGCCTCCATAATCGAGCGGGTGACATGCATGCGGCCCTGGATGGGCTGCTCAGGCGGCACCCCGAGGCACGCGAGCTTGCGAAACGCGTCGTTCTGCGCCGCGATCACACTCGGATCAGGGCGGTCTGCGTGGGGTTGTGCGGTGATGGTCATTGGGCATTCCTCTGAGAAGTTGAAACACCCAATCCAAAGCCCACTTTTCCTTTTCCGCACGGCGGATGAATCGAGGCCGAAGGCGCCCTACCCGAACAGCCCCTTGGGTCTGTAATTGGGGTTGGGGATGTTTTCGATCCAGCCGCCCTGTTCCTTGATGGTCTCGAGCGCTGCCGAGAGTGGATAGGCGCCCTCGGATGGGCTCCACCAATATGCTCCGCGTTTGAAGGTGATGATCTTGCGGCGGCCACCTTCAAAGCAGGCCACACGCAGCGTCTTGGGTTCCTTGCGTGACATGGGCGTCTCTGTTCTCCCTGTGGTCAGGCGGCCTCGGCGTCCTCCCCTGCCCTCCCCGCCTCCGACCGAGCGATCAGGTAGTCGCAGGCGCGCTGCGCGTCAGCGGCGTGCTTGAATATGGCGCCCTTGTCCGAGCGCAGAACGCGCAGCCAATTGTAGAGATACGCTGCGTTCATCTCGAGCGTATGGGCCGTAAAGCCGAGCGTCTGGCCAAGGAACACCGAGGTCAGCTCGGCGACGATCTCTTCGCGGGCATAGGCCGTATTTCCGAAGCGCGAGAGGCCGTAGTCGCGGTTCATCCGATGGCGCGCCTTGGTGGCATGGGCCAGCTCATGGGCCCAGACCCCGTAGAAATTCCGCGGGTCCTGGAACCGCGCAATCGACGGCATGAAGACCTTGTCCACGGGGGGCAAATAGTACGCTTCCGTCCCCGTGAAGACGGTCGTGATGTCGATGGCGTCGAAAAACGCCTGCATGTGCGGGATGGGCTCGGACGGCGGATGTTCGGGTGTTAGCTCAGGGTCGGGATAGAAGCTCTCGGGCAGGCCCTCGATCTGGCAGGCATTGAACACGCGGTAGGATTTCTGGAAGCGGAAGATGCGGGCTTCCTCAGAGCTATCATCCCCATCGCTGCGACTGTCCTCATCGGCGGCGTTCGTCCGGCTTTGTCCGTAGTAGACGACGACAGACGACTTCTCGCCCTTGCGAACCTTTGCGTCCAAGGCATTGGCCTGCGGCAACGTCATCCAGAAGGGCGAGCTGTGGCCCGCCATCACCGTTCGCATCGTCAGCAGGAAGTTGTTCACGCCCTGGTAGGGTTCACCGCCCACGCGCAGGGGACGAGAGCTGCCGCCAGCGGTCCAGGGCTTGCGCCAGGGCAGGACGCCGCGCTCAATGATACGGATGATTTCGTTTGTGATGACCTCGGAGGCATCGAATTTGGGCATGCGGGATCGGGCCATGGCTGGCCTCCTTTCGAGTGTTGGTGAGGGGGAGTTACGACTAGGTTGACCGACAGAGCCGTGGATCGTTGGTGATGCTCGCACCGAGCTCTTCGACCATGTCGATGTAGCTGGTCAGCAAGACAGACCCGCCGGGACCCGAATGGTCAGGGTCGACCGATCCGTCCCGCGTCACCCGCGGCAGGTTGGCGAAGGCAATGACATCCGTGACGGGTCGGACATCGATGAACGGGGTTCCTCGTGCGACCGCGAGGGCGGCCAAGGGAAAGCGCTCGATCGGCGCGAAGGTCGACACGGTGGTCCAACCGAGATGGATGAACGTGCCGCCCTCTCCGCAGATCACATGCGCGTTTGGCAATGACGCCGCCTGTCTGAGATGGCCGAGATCACGCAGGACGGTCTGGCGTTCGAGCCGCTGTGCCAGCACCGTCTGGCTAGTTCGGCGCAGCTCTCCATGCCGCCACCACGAGGCAGCGGTCGTGCGTAACACGCGCAAGACACCTATTTGCATGGGAATGCCCTTCGTCAGGAACGGCAGACCGGAACCCGGCCCGGACCCATCTGAGGGACCCCAAAGGCCCTCATCCGTCAGTCACAGAAATCCGAAGTCCACTTTCCCTTTTCACCAGCCAACTGGTCCGGGGGAACGGCCGAGGGTCCGACACCACCGCGGACCCCAGTGACTGCATGCAGTAAGTGGCGGTTCCGGTCCAAGATCGGCAAGCCATAGCGGCAACCCCGGTCCGACTGCTGCAGTCTTTCTCATAGTATCAATAACTTATCTGACGTTCTCGATCGGCAAAAGCGCTCCAACGGCGACTTCTCAAGCCCAAAAATCAGGATTTGCTTCGTTCATAGCAATGCGGCGTTACGGATTAGCATGGGAAAAGAAGTCACATTACCTCCTGACAGCTTGTATTTCAGCAATATTGCCGCTATATACCGTCAGTATCACTGTAGGAGCATAGATCATGCACATCACGAACTTTGCTGAAGCCGGGCAATTCGAACCGCGCAAGATCGCCGCGGTGCTACGCACATCAGCAGAAGAGATCGCATTGACTGTCGGCTTGGGCAAAGACGCGTTGCAGAGGCGAGCCCGCATCGGTTCGGACAAGACTCAGCGCCGCCTGCGCGAATTGGTAGAGGTGCTGAACAAAGTCGAGCCCCGCTTCGGCTCAGAACTGATGGCCTATGCATGGTACCGGTCAGAGCCCCTGCCCGGCTTTGATGGCCGGACAGCCATGCAGCTGGTGCAGGAAGGCAAAGCGCAGCAAGTTCTGGAATACATCGATGCGGTTGATGCGGGCGTCTTTGCCTAAAGCGCGCCCCGCCAAGACATGAGACACCGATACCCTGTCACACTTCGTGTTCTCGGGACATCGGTGTCACACACTATATTTTTGATTGGCGGGACGCTGAGATGCCGCTGAAAGATGGACGCTACACAGGGCCGCTCTATCGCGCCCTGAACCCGGTCTATGCGCGTGAACCTCTGTCCGGACGAGGCGCTGAACTCTATGGAGGGCGCTTTACCGCCAAGGGCACCCCTGCCCTCTACACCTCGCTGGATCCCGCGACCGCTCTTAGAGAAGCCAACCAGGTCGGCAGCCTGCAACCCACGATCCTGGTGTCCTACAAGGCCGACCTTGGGCCTATTTTCGATACCCGCGATCAGGACAGGCTCGAACGGTATGGTATGACTACGTCAATGCTTGCCGACCCTGCATGGCGCATGAAGATGCTCGATGGCCAACCTGTGCCGACACAGAATTTAGCAAGCGCCCTCATTGCGGATCGGTTTGCGGGGCTTCTGATCCAGAGTTTTTCGAAGGGCGCGTTGTCATTGGACTTCAACATCGTGATGTGGGCCTGGTCTGGCAATAAAGGTTCTTTGGAAGTTGTGGATGACGAAGAGCGGCTGTCGCGAATGTAACGGATACCCCCGCTATTCCTTCCGGCCCATGGCGCGCTGGACCTCACCCAGCGTCGGGATCGACGCCGAAGCCCCTTCTCCCAAGACCGAGAGCGCCGCCGCCGCACTGGCGAGGGTCATGGCTTCACCGATGGCCGCGCCCTGTGCCAATGCGCTAATGAAGAACCCGAAAAGAGTGTCACCCGCGCAAGTTGTATCGACGACCTTTTCTACCCGGACAGCCGGCTTCGAGACGGCCCCTTCGGTAGGTGATACACCGCGCCCTCGGCCCCGCGCGTCACTAGGATTTCGGGCAGGTAGGCACTCTCGACAGAGCGGCCCAGCCGGTCCTCAAAGGCGGCGGCCTGGAGAGCGTTCATCGAGATCAGATCGACGTGAGGAAGAAGCGCCGTCACCGCCTCAACATTAAATGGCGCGGCAACATAGCCAACCTTTAACCTGCGCGCGCGCGCCGCCTGCGCGGCCTCAACGCCCGTGTTTGTTTCGTTCTGAAGCACTAGCCACTCGCCCGCCTTGGCCTCAGCCAGCCCCCCTCGATCATCTCGCCCGTCAGCGCCTCGTTTGCGCCGGGATAAATGGTGATCGCGTTTTCGCCGCTGTCGGCCACCTGCACGATAGCATGCCCCGTCGGCACGTCGATGTGCGCGATGTGGCGCAGGTCGATCCCGGCCTCGCCCATCTGTTCGAGCACACAATCGTCTGCCCCGTCCCGCGACACCGCCCCGATGTGCACGACTCTTCGGAGGGCAATCGACGGGCGCGGGCATGTAATCAATCTCGGCCTGAAAGCGATACGAGAGACAATGGTCACGAAAGCCATTCTACCCAAAGTGATTGACGAAGTGAGGTTTCGTCATCTCGACGAGATTTGCACCGACAAAGCGTCGTCGAAATGCAAAGCGATCCAGAATGAGAACCGGCGCTTTGGCCCACAACTCGATCGCATTGCACATACCGACAACAAGCAGCAGAACAAGCCTACCGAAAGCGACCCCGCCGCCCTAAGAAAGGTCCGAGCTCTCGAGAAGGTCTCTTGCTGGAGCGTTCAGATTGAGTGGCCGGGCCCGACGGCCCGGCGCTTGACTTATTTCCAGGGTGTCTCTTCCCAAATGTTGGCGGCGACGCCATCTTGCTTTGCAGCGGTAGCGGCAAAGTCTTCGCCTAACATGAATGCAATCGGGTTGCCCTGCTCGGCCATCATCGCCTGGAATTCCGGGTTCTCGTTGACAGCAGACAGCGCGGCGCGCAGTTGATCTGCCAGTGCGGGGTCCATCCCCGCGGGCGCAACGATTCCGCGCAGCGATGACATTTGCACGTCAAAGCCCAACTCCTTGGCCGTTGGTACATCCGGGCGGAAAGGCGAGCGTTCGTCTGCCAGCACCGCCAACACACGCAGTTCGTCGGGGAAGCTGGTCGTCTGGCCAAGCGTCATGGTTCCTGCCGCCACGTGGCCGCCCATGATCGCGGTGCGTGCGTTGGATGCGCCCTTGAATGGCACCAGCGTGAATTCAGCGCCACTTGCCGCCTGCATCATGTTGGCGCTGAAATGATCGTTGCCACCAAGGCTGGACAGCCCAACGGTGATCGCGCCCGGATCGGCTTGAGCCGCCTCCAGCAACTCGCCCAGCGTCTGGAAGGGCGAGGAGGCCGCGACGGTGATGGTGTTCGGATCCTCGACGAAATTCGCGAGATAGGTGTAGCTATTCACGTCATAGTCCGCTTCGCGGTCATGGGTCAACGCCAGCGCCGCGGGCAGGTTGAACGTTCCCAAGGTGTATCCATCAGGCGCGGCCGTGGCCACCTCGGTAAAGCCGATCTGGCCACCAGCGCCGGGCATGTTCTTGACCACGACCGATGCGCCGTCACCCAGTTCCTGTTCCAGGAACTGCGCGACCGTGCGTGCCATGATGTCGGTGCCGCCACCGGCGGAATATCCGACGATCACTTCAACGGGTTTCTCGGGGTAGTCTGCCAGTGCGACGGTGGCCGATAAACCAAGCGCGATTAGCGCGGTTAGGGTCTTCTTCATGACGGTATCCTCCTATGGTCATGGATGAAAAATATTCTGGTCGATGCCGTAGGTCCGCGCCGCGCTGCGCCAGAACAAGGCGTCTTGTTCGGTCTCGTTCAACTGTGCGGCGAGGCGTTTGAAGGCGTTCCAGAGTATCCGATAGCTGACTTGCCCTTTGTCCACGGGGAAGTTGCTCTCGAACATGGCGCGGTCGGGGCCGAACAGGTCGAGGCAAGTGTCCACCCACGGGCGCCAATCGTTTGCAAGCGCCACCGACAGCGGCGGCATAGGCGCATCGGCATAGCGCCAGCCAAAGACACCAAGGCCGAAGCCGCCAATCTTGATCCGTGTGTTTGGAAATGCGGCGACGGCAGCCAATGAGTCTCGCCATGCGTGGAAATTCTCGGGAGCATTCCGGTCATGAGGGCCGACGCCCAATGGTCCGCCGCAATGATTAACAATCACGGTCAGGTCGGGCACGTCTTCGGCCAGCGCGCGGACCTCATCCAGTTGGGTCTGGTAGGCCCAGATATCCAGAGACAGGCCCTGCGCGGCGACGGCGCGTGCACCGTCGCGAAAGGCATCCGTGCGCAGAAGGCCGTCGGGCGGTGGTGTCGGATTTGATCGCACTGCCGGGTCGGCATGCCACGCGGTCGTATTGCGGATGCCTTTAACGCGGCCTTCCCCGGCGTGGATCAAAGCTTCCAGCACCGGGCGCACTCGGTCACCCAGCTGCAGGTCCGCCATGGCGACCATGCCCACCGGGAAATGTTCATAACCGCGGGTCCAATTCAGCACCGTCTCGACCTCGCCCACCGGGCGCAATTCATATGGCCCGTCCAATCGGTAACCAGTCCGACACTGCACGTAGAGGCTGGCCCGAACGTCATGGCCCGCGCCGACATCCGCCATCAGCTCTTCCGACCGATAGCGCCCCTCCGGCCTGTCCCACATGTGGTGATGGGCGTCAAAAATCGGTTGCCCCGGCACAAGAATCTCTTCTTGTGACAGGGCAAGCCAATCCTCGCGGACCTTATAGTGCGGGCTGGCCATCAGGCTTTCTTGCGGCCGTCGACAAAGCGCTTTTTCAGCGTCGGGCCGACGATCACAGCGATGGTTAGGGCGACGAGGATCAGGCTTGTGGTGTTCTGGAACAGGACCATCGGATCGCCGCGTCCGATCCGCAATGCCAAACGCAGGTTTTCTTCCGCAAAGCCACCCAGGATCAAACCAAGTACGACGGGCGGCAACGGGAACTTCAGGCGGTCCATAACCCAGCCGATCGCGCCGAAGCCCAGCATCAGGTAGACGTCGAACATGCGCCCGTGGATCGAATAGACGCCGATCAGCATCAGAACGATGATCACCGACCCCAACAGCGGGCGCGGAAGGTTCAGCAGACGGGCAAAGGAGTTTGTCGCCAGCGACCCGCCCAACAGCACCAGCAGGATCGCACCGAACAGGAACTGCCACATGAAGCCGAAGACGATATCGGGGTTGTCCCGGAACAGCATGGGCCCCGGTTGCAGGCCATGCACCAGCAAGCCACCTAGCATGACCGCCGCGACGGCGGTGCCCGGGATGCCCAACGTCAGCGCGGGGATCAGAGCCGACGCGGTGTCGGCATTATTGGCGACCTCGGCAGCAGCGACACCCTCGGGCTCGCCCTCGCCCCAGGTTTCAGGGGTCTTCGAGGTGCGGCGCGCCTCGTTATAGGACATGAAGGCCGCCATCGACCCCCCTGCTCCGGGCAGGATGCCAATCCAGATGCCGATGAACGAGCCCCGCAGCCACGTCATGCCGAAACCCTTCATGCGCGGCAGCGCTTTCCAGATGGACTCGGTGCCGAGTTTGGAACTGTTCACACCATCGGTCTTCAGCGGCGTTTCCAGAAGGTCGATCACCGGCGGCAAGGCATAAAGACCGACCAGCAGGATCACGATGTTGATGCCATCCAGCATCTCCAGTTGGCCAAAGGTGAAACGATCATTGCCATAGATCGGGTCCGAGCCGATGACCGAAACGAACACGCCGAAACAGGCCGAGATCAGCCCCTTGATCGGGTTACCCCCCAGCAGGAAGATGATTGAGGCGAGGCCGAACACCGCGACCCAAAACACCTCGGATGGTCCGAACAACAGTGTGACCCTGGACAAGGGTGGTGCCAGCAGCATCAACGCAAATGCCGAGGCAATGCCACCGAGGGCCGAGGATACGACCGCGACCTGCAGGGCAAAGCCCCCCTCGCCCTTCTGCGCCATCGGGTAGCCGTCAAAGGTCGTCGCCACGGCGGCGGGCGTGCCGGGGATGCGCAGCAACACGGCGGGTATCGCGCCGCCATACATCGCGCCATTATAGATGCCTGCCATCAGGCCAAGCGCGACAAGCGGCTCCAGCCCGAAAGTAAAAGGCACGAGGACAGAGATTGCCATGGTGGCAGACAGGCCTGGCATGGCACCTACGACGATGCCCGCGATGACGCCGATGATCACGGCGGCAAAATTAGTCCAAGCGAAGACGTTGGGCAGAGCGTTCAGAAGATCAGCATACATGGTTCAATGCCCCCAAAAACGGCCAGCGGGAAACTCTTGCGACATCCCGAAATCAAAGATCGCCCAGATGATGCCGACAACGATGACCGTCGCGATGGCAAGACCCACGGGGCTGCGATAACCGAACAGCCACGCCACAAGTGGGATGGTCGTGACGGTGCTGACATAAAAACCGATGAAGTCGGTCGCCAGCGCATAGGTGACGATAAGCAGGAAAGCCCCGATCACGCGCCTTGGCGATTGGGTCATCGGCTGCGACTCTTCGCCGTTGGCAGCCTTGCGCTGGTCATAGACCAACAACAACACGGACAGCACGATCAGGCCGATGAGCATGGCGGCGGGCAGCAGCGCGGATATCGCGCGCAATTCGAATGTCGGGATCAGGAACCCGGCAGATACCACGACAATGCCGAATGCTGTCAGGGTCTCGGGCCTTGTCAGGCGGGATTTACGGCTCTGGGGCATGGGTCGCTCTCGTGTCAGGGAATGATAAAGCGCGAGGGCTGGTGTGCCACCCCCCGCGCTGTGTGCTTCAGTTCCAGGGGGTGGTTTCCCATACACCCTCGGCAAGGTCATAGAGATCCGAGGTCAATTGCTTGAACTCTTCGCCGGTCACGACTTCCACCGGGTTGGCGGTCGCAGCCATGGCATCGAGGAACTCCTGATCCGAGGAAAGTTGGCTAAATGCGTCCATCAGCTTTGCCTGGATGTCTTCGGGCAGGCCAGCTGGCGCGACGAAGCCGCGCATGGACCCGTTCACCAAGTCCAAACCCTGCTCCTGAAAGGTCGGCAGATCGGGCGCAAAGGGCGAACGTTCCTGTGTGGCGACGCCCAAGACATTCAACTGGTCCTGAAACTCGGCCACTTCGGAGATATTCAATATGCCCATCGCGACGTGGCCACCCAACAGCGCGGTCCGAGCAGGGGCCGAGCCTTTGAACGGCACGATGGTAAATTCGGTCTCGGTGGCGTTTTGCAGTTTGATCAGGGCAAAGTGATCGTCACCACCAAGGCTCGACATGCCGACTGTCACAGCAAAGGGGTTTTCCGTTGCCTCGGCAATCAGCTTGTCCAGTGTGTCCAGGCCGCTGCCTGTTGATGTCACAATCACGTTGGGGTCGTTTACGACATTGGCGAGGTAGGTGAAGCTGTCGCGATCATAATCGGCTTCACGGTCGATGGTGCGCGCCATCATGCCCGGCAGATTGAAGGTGCCCAGCGTGTAGCCATCGGGATCGGCATTGGCAACCTCGGTCACACCAATCTGACCGGATGCGCCCGGCATGTTCTTGACGACGATGCTTGCATCTTCGCCCAGATACCTTTCGATGAACGGGGCCGCGGTGCGGGCCATGACGTCGGTGCCGCCTCCGGCAGAATAGCCGACGATGACCTCGATCGGCCTTTCGGGATATTCCGCGAGTGCAGCGCCTGCGGTCAGGATCATTGCGCCTACAAGCGCGGTCTTATGCATGAGTTTCAACATGGTTTTCCTCCTATTCATGCGTTTCGTTCTTTGTCGGGAAAGGCGCAGCCGAGCTTTTTCAACGCAGCGTCTACCCACGCCCGGTCGTTCGTGCCCTCTGCAATTGCCTGCATCTGGCGGGTCTCAGCGTCGAGTTTTGCTTGCGCCTTCACCAGGATGTCTTCGGCTTCGGCGATCGGGACGCAAAGCACGCCATCGCCGTCTCCAATCACAATATCACCGGGATGAACGACCATTCCGTCGATGCTGATTGGCACATTGATCTCACCCGGTCCGTCTTTGTAAGGACCGCGATGGGTGACACCGGCGGCAAACACCGGATGGTTGGTCTCGCGGATCGCATCGACATCGCGGATCGCGCCGTCAAAGACCAGACCCGCCACTCCCCGTTTGATCGCGTAAGCCAGCATCATTTCGCCGAAGACCGCGTTCGTCGTGTCACCGCCTGCATCGACGACGATCACGTCGCCGGGCCCGGCCATATCGATCGCCTTGTGGAGCATCAGGTTGTCACCTGGTCGCGCCTTGACCGTCAACGCGACGCCAGCCATTCCGCCATGAGCATGCATGGGCCGGATGCGTGCCCCGGCCGCTGTCATGCGTGACATGCTGTCCGAAACATTGGCCACCGGCAGCTTGGCGAAGGCATCGACGAGTGCCTTAGGCGCAATCTGGGTTCGGTTCAAAATTCGAAATCCGACAGTCATGGTTAATCACCCACCTTTTCCGTGGCGGCCTTCGCGGCATCCAGTAGCTTGCGGTTTGCGACGCGCTCAGCCGGCAGCGTCTTGCCTTCGAGAAAATCGAGTATGCCTTTGACGGCCTCTATGCCCACGCGGGCGTTTGCCTGACGGGTAACGCCACCGATATGCGGGGTCATCACGATGTTTGGCTCCGAAAAAAACGGATGATCAGCGGCGGGGGGCTCGACGGCGAAGGTGTCGAGCCCGGCCCCCGCGAGATGTCCCGACTGGATCGCATTAAGAAGTGCAATTTCGTCGATCAGCCCCCCGCGCGCGGTGTTCACCACAAAGGATCCGGTCGGCATTCGCGCGATCGTTTCGGCATTCAGGATTTGGCGGGTCTGATCGTTCAATGGACAGTGAAGACTAAGAATAGTCGATTGCTCGAGAAGGTCTTCGAGAGTGTTGCAGCGGATGGTCGATTGGGTTTCGAAAGCGGACGCCGGCGCAAGGGGATCATAGCTGGCAATGTTCAAACCCAGCCCCCGCGCCATGCGCGCGGTGGCCTGCGCAATTGCGCCCATGCCGACGAGACCAAGGGTCGCACCAGCCAGTTCACGGCCAGCGAAGCCCGGCTTGTCCCAACGCGCAGACCGTAGACCGGAATCAAGCGGAAGCAGGCGCTTTACTGTTGCCAACATCAGCGCGATCGCGTGTTCCGCAACAGAAATTGCATTGGCGCCAGTGGCAACTAGTACAGGAATTCCACGCTCGGCCGCAGCGGTTAGGTCGATATTGTCGACGCCGACGCCGTGCTTGGAGATCACGCGCAACTGGGGCGCGCGCTGCAAGACACTGCCGTCGATTCGCCCCATACGCGAGACAATTCCAACGGCGCCGGTTCGATCCATGTAATCGGAAATCACCGCGCTGTCAGCATACGGAGGGGTGTGAACGGCCTGATAGCCTTGCTCGGTCAACAAGTGAGTAGCGCTCGGATCCAGATCGGGACCAGTCACGAGAATGGTATTGCTCATCGCAAAATAATCTCCGCTGCGCGTCCAAGATGGAGACGCACGTGTTGGGTTTCTGTTTTGATATGACCGCGCTCTATCTCCCAAAAGACCGCGGCAGTCCTCCTGCTGAAATCTCTAACAGACAGCACGACTTTACAAAAACGCGTAATTCTGGTTATTACATTCAGAAATACTGGATTTGTTGATGGACACGCGACAACTCAGAACACTTCTTGCCATTCAAGCCCACGGCACCTTCGCGCAAGCAGCAGATGTAGTCAGCCTCACACCATCTGCCGTAAGCCAGCAGGTCCAGGCCCTGGAAGACGAGCTTCGCGTGACTATTTTCAACCGCGGCACACGCCCGCCGCAGCCGACGCCTCAAGGCCTTCAGGTGATCGAGATGGCGCGCGACATCCTGCGCCGCGAAGAAGATACCCGGGCAAGTCTGCGCGGCGATCAAATTGCAGGGACGCTGATGCTTGGGTCGGTACGGTCAAGCGCGCTGAACCTGCTGCCACGCGCACTCGTGCAGATGCGCCAACAGTATCCGGACCTGAAACCGAGCTTGCGTGTTTCGTTGTCCGCAGCATTAATCGCCGATGTGGCCGCGGGGCGATTGGATGCCGCTGTTGTCGCAGAACATCTTGGTATTCCAACGGCCCTGCGCTGGAGTCCTTTTCTGCGAGAGCCTCTTTGGCTGATTTCTTCGGACCCGCTCCCGGATTCAGACGTGGCCGATCTTTTGCGTTCGCGTCCTTACATCCGGTTCAGAAGCCCCGTTCCACTGGCGAACTTGATCGACACCGAGATTTCGCGCTTGGGCGTCGTGACAAATGATGTGGCCGAAATTGACACAATCGGCACGCTTGTCACGTGCGTGCGGCAGGGTCTGGGACTCTCTATTGTGCCCCATGTTGCCCTGGAAAAGCCCGAAGGGCTGGGGCTGTTCCGGCTACCATTTGGAATCCCACCCATCACGCGACAAATCGGAATTGTGGAGCGGACTGTGTCTCCCAGAGGCGCAATCATCGAGCGGCTACACGGGGTGCTTGCCGATCTTTGTGGCGCACACGGCGTGGCACGGCGACCAGAGGGGAAACCGTAGCAACTCAAGAGTCCATATAGAATTCCAAAATTGCGTGTTCGAAACCGACGGCGTTCTGGCCACCGGATTCTGAAATGACAATCGTCGAGAGAAGTGATTACCGTTTTGAATGTAAATGGATTTTTCGCGCGCATTCACGATCTTTGAACAAGATAACCCTCTTTACTTGGCGATCAGCGAATAGCTGGTGCTGCGTCCCCCAGCTTCATCTTTCCCAAGGGCGCCCAAGGCCATCAGATCGAGGATGTCGCGATATGCCGTATCTTGTGAGCATTTTTCGATCTTCGCGTATTTCGACGTCGTCAGTTTTCCTTCAAACCCATCCAGCAGACGGTTCAGCATGTCCCGCTGGCGGTCGTTCATATTCGCCGTTCCATATTTCTCCCAGAACCGCGCCTTCCGGAACACGGCCTCAAGGATGATCTCGGCACCATCAAATGCGCGATCAAGGCAAGCCAGGAACCAAACGAGCCACCCCGTAACATCAAGCCCGCCTTTCTGCGTCATCTCGAGCATATCGTAATAAGCGTTCCGCTCCTGGCGAATTTGCGTCGACATGCTGTAGAACCGTTGCGCGCTGCCTTCCGATCGCGCCAAGGCCATGTCTGCGATCGCGCGCGCAATGCGCCCATTGCCATCATCGAACGGGTGGATGGTGACAAACCACAGATGGGCGATGGCGGCATGTATGACGGGATCTGTTTCTGGTTGCTGGTCAAACCATTCCAAAAACCGCGCCATCTCGGCTTCCAGCCGGTTGGCCGCAGGCCCCTCAAAATGCACCCGTTCGCGGCCATAGGGTCCTGATACAACCTCCATGGGACCGTCACGCCAATTTCCTACCCTGATCCGGGTTATTCCGCTTCGCCCGGTAGGAAAGAGAGCCGCATGCCATCCAAACAGACGCTCCGCATCCAATGGCCGATCATACGCTTGGGTCGCGTCCAGCATCATCTCGACGACACCATCAACATGGCGATCAGACGGGATCAGTCCGCCAATTTCCAGACCCAACCGCTTTGCGATAGATGAGCGAACCTGATCCTTGTCGAGCGTCTCCCCCTCAATCTCGCTGCTTTTGACGACATCACTGGTCAGTGTTCTGAGCATCGCCTCGTTGCGAAGATCGAAGCCAAGATCCTCCATGCGCCCCAAGAGTTTGCCTTGGCGGTGACGGACCGCAGCAAGTTGTGACGACAGTTTGGCCTTATCCCAAGTAAACTGGGGCCAATCAGGGAGTTCGTGAATGTAGGTCATATTTTACGCATCTTGCGGAGATTATACGGCACAATCTCCGCAAGACAACGACAAACACCGCAGAAGGCGCGGAGAATAAGGGCGGCAATCTCCGCGTACCCGACTTGGAAGGTCAAACGCAGGACAACTGCTTCACTTCCCATTACGCCGCCTGTCCGCTCAACCGGCCATAGAAACTGCGCTCGAGATGCAGCTCCCCTGCCCCGGCTTTCTCGACCATGCCCCGCAGATATCCACCCGGAGACGCCACTTCGCCGGCGCAATGCTTGTCAAACGTGAGAACGAGCGCTGCTGTCGCGACTAGGGGTCCGAGACGGTCCTGTGCGAGGTTCCAAGCCTGCTCTGAGACGCCGATCATCGGCCTGAGCTGCCCGACAACGCGATGAAGATCGTCCCAATTCTTCAGATACCCGCCCATATTGCGTGCCCAGGACGCGAATTCAGGACAAGCCTGCATCACAGTTTGCAAATCAAGCGCTGCGCCACGTTTCTTACGTGTTTCAACCACCCAGTCTTCCAGCTCCCTATCCACCTTCTCTTCCGATGGCGCATTTGGCACGACGGCCGCCGCTTGCTCAGTTTCTGAGCGATTACATGTTACAGGATTAAGTTGATTTGTAATTAGTATATGAGGTTCAAAAATGACCTCCCTGGGGTCCATTTCTTGAGTCTTTTCACTGACTTGTTCGATGGATTCGGCGGTGTTTTCCACAACGTCATCCGCTCGAAATGCCTTGAGATAGGTCACTTCGACACGCTCCTGAAGCTCCCTGAACCATGCCAGAAGCCGCGCAAGTGTCTCAGAGGCCGTGTTCCGGCGTGGGAGGCGGTCCAGAAGATCCTCAAAGAGGTTTGAGAGCTGTGTCCAGGGGCCTCTCAGAGAGCCGCTCAGGGCCGCTTCGATCCTCGCGCGGATCATTCGGCGTGCAACTGTGATCTGGCGCTTCAGGCGCTGGCAGAGTTCACGCTCGGCCTGCAGTTCAGCATGTAGCTGCTCAAACTCTTCAGCGCGAGCCGACAGCGGCGATAAATCAAAACCATAGGCCTCGATGATACGGCCGTCAGCGTCCCTGTGGCCCCACCGCTTGCCATTGGGGCTGTCCTTGAAGGCAATCACGCCGATCTCGGCCAGACGCCGCGCATGGCGCTTGAGCGCCGAGAGCGAGAAGCCTGTTTGCTCCATCAGATAAGAGTTGGACGCCCAGACGATCGGGCGCTGTCCCTCTTCCCAGTCCTGGGCCTGTGTGAAGGCCCCAAGTGTGTCGAGAACCAGCATGTCGCCAGCCTTGAGGCCAATATGCGCACCAACGCGTTTCACTGCGACAAAGGCCTGTGTCTTAGGCACGGCTGCCCGTTCACCAGCTTGTGCGTGTCGTTCAGCGACCGCGAGTCCTGCCGTCGCTTTGCGCCACCCCGAAGGCTTGTTGATGTTGGACATACCTCCAGCGTTCTGAGGCATGACTGTCCCAGTCGCTCCATGCGGAGCATCATTCAATTTTGTCATTTTATGTCAGCGACAAAGAAATCCCGTTCGCTCAGAAGCGTTTTCTCTTGTGTGGTGATTCGTTGGCTGCTAGATTCTAGGTGTCTAATCTAAGAATTGCGCTCTGCGCAGCAGCCCTCGAAGCCCCGGTTTCGGGGGTTTTCTTTGTTTGCCGTTCCTCCTTTCTGCTCGTCCTCAGTTGTCATCCACCGAATTTATATCTGTAAATTCAGCATAGGATTGCTTGATTATTTCCGCGAGATTGCTCTCAAGCCAGGTTGCAAACTCAGCGTTTGCACCAGACTTCTTCACCGAAAGTGACAGTGTTGCGCGACCAGCTTTGATCGTCACTCCCTCTATGGGCGTGATCTCCCGAGTTTCGCGCGAGTTCTTCGCGCCGCGCTTAGTCGCTTCTTTTATGAGCAACTCAAGGCGCTCGTCTGAATTCGATGTTGCCCTGATCTTGGCCAGGATATCGAGAGCCGTACGTTCAGTGAGCTTCCTAGAGAGAAAGAGCTCGGCCAACTCCGTCCACCTCGGGCGGCCGGACTTTGGTGCCGCGCCAATGAGGTCACCGATCTTGACTGGGACATTCTGCGTCACCTTCGTAAGGTGTGACTGACCTGACGCGGACAGGTTTAAAACCTGCCGAACAGTTGCTCCATCGTGGCCGGCATTCTGAATGGCCTCGGCGAACCTTGCCTTTTCGTAGAAAGATAAGTTGCGGCGCGCAGCATTTTCCAATCCTTTGGCCAGCAAGGCCGTCGCATCATCAACGTCTTGGACGTTTGCACGGACCTTTATGCCGAGTTCGCGGCAGGCCTTTAGTCTGCGCCTCCCGTAGATTGCTTCAAAGCGCCCTTCAGCAACTTTTGACCGCCGAACGAGTATCGGCACTTGCTGCCCGCCTTCGCGTATGCTGCTCTTTAGTCGTTCGAAGCTCTCGTCGTCTTCGACGTTTACAGCTGTAAATTCCTCAAGCCGGTCTACTGGCCCCCAATCGTCGATCAGATTGGGATCAATCTCCCGAATAGACGCCAAAGAGCCTTGAAGAGCCCCCAAAGCCGGAGCGCTGGCCTTTGGAGGTCTCTCTGGCTGTGATCCGCCGGATCGGGCGATTGTGTTGGCAATTCCCGACATTTCGCGAAGAGATTTCCTAGCCATTACTTACGCCCCCACGATTGATGGATCATCGTTTCCACTTCGAGCCCAACCGCATCCATCGAGCCCTTGGCCCGATCATATGTGGCGCGTGTCATCTCCGAACGCACCACTTCATAGATCGACTGCTTGAGCATGGTGGCATCACTGATTGCTGTGCTCTTCAGAGCAGTTGCCGACATGACCCGGTCTTGAAACAGAGCCCGCATGAAAGAGGTCAACTGCTGAGAAGGTACGTCCGTTGGTTCGTCTCGTGTGATGAGAAACTTAAAGAAATCATACTGCAGAGATGCGCCAGCATCTTCTATCACACCCATGTAAGCTCCAGCCAGCTCGAGAAATTGAGCTGTTGAAGAAACATCCAACATCGATGGAGTTAGAGGAACGATCAGGGAGCTGGCGGCAGCCATCCCTGCGATGGTCAAGAAACCCAGTTGTGGCGGGCTATCCATGAGAACAATATCAAAATCATCCTCGACCTGCGCCAAGGCATTTCGGATGCGAGTAAAGAATGGCTGGTCCGGGTTCGAATGAACGGCCGACTCCGTCTCAAATTCCGACAACATCAAGCGTGAAGGCGCAATCGAGAGCCCAGGAAAGTATGTCTGAACGACAACGTCCGCCATGCTGACCGGATCGTCGTAGCGGATCGCATCATAAACGGTCAGTCCATCAAACTCGATCTCGGGGCTAATCCCACACATCGATGTGAGCGACCCCTGCGGATCCAGGTCCAACGCTAAGACCCGATAGCCCCGAAGAGCGAAGTAGTGAGCGAGGTGGACGCTCGTTGTACTTTTACTTGAACCGCCTTTAAAATTCATCAGCTGCCAAATCTGCAGCTTTTCCTCGCCAGAACGGCGAGGCATATACCGCCCCTTCTTCCGAGAGGTTTTTTCCAGGATTTCGCGGGCATCCCAAATCTCTTGGGCGGCGTAGTAGCGTCTGCCACCCCGGATATCTTCGGGCTCCGGAAGCGTCCCTTCGGCGTGGACCTTTCGCATGAATTGCCCGGACACACCCAAGAGTTCAGCAGTCTCTGGGGCCGAAAAAGAACGTAGCGTTTTTGAATTGTCTGGGGCAAAAGCAGAGAGTAGGTGCTCCCTGATGGCGGCGTTGAGCCGTTCGGATATCTCGGTCGCAAGTGCCGATGGGCGCTCATTTGCCAATGGTGTCACAGGAATCATCTGGTTGCCTCAATTTCCAAAATGTGGCCCTTTTCACGCCACTTGAGGATAAAAGCAGCGATTCACGCGGCTAAGTCAAGATTTTTCCTCTATTTAGTGTCTAAACATGGGGCATGGAACTATATCCACGAAGGCAATCTAGGCCGAGTTTACAGCTGTAAACGTGGTGACAACGAGCATTGTACCTTTTCCTATCCGCCCTCACGCCTTTCAAACCTCGCATTGTTCCTCGAGATAAACGTCGAAGTGCAGCCGCCGACCGTGGTAACTCCGAACTCTCCATCCTCTGTCGTCGCCCTAATCGTTCATTGGTTGCGTCTCGATGCGCAGCAGCCAGGTAGCTGACTGAACATCAGCCACGCAGGACGCGAAGCGCCGCGGGGCAGGGGAGGGGGCAACGGCACCTGATTGGGAGCTGACGACTGCGGCGATACGTGACCAATGCGACCCGGCCACATCGAGGCCGAAGGTCGCCGTCAACGAATGACTGCCATTCAATCGGAGATCATGCCTAGTAGCGGAAGTCCACTCATGGACTACGTCTGACGCACCATAGAAAAGTACCTAACGGGTAGAACCTGCGTTGCCCTAAGGAAGATGAGGGGAGTTCTTTGAACTAACCAAAGCTTGCCTTCTGATGGATTTGGATATACTTACACGGACGTTTATCCATCTCTGAGAGGACAAGATGCAAGTTGCCAAATGGGGAAACTCTCTTGCAGTCCGGCTACCCGCGGGACTTGTGCGGGAACTGGGCTTAAAGGAAGGCGACCAGGTCGATCTGGTAAAGGATGATGGAACCATTCTTGTGAGACGCCACCCTCGCGCCGATGAAGTCCTGCAAGGGCTAAGACGGTTTCGCGGAAAACTGCCCAAGGACACGCGTCTAAGCCGCGACGCCGCGCATGAGCGCTGAATTCGCGGATACAAACGTCGTTCTTTACCTTCTTGACGACGGCCCAAAGGCGGATCGGGCGGAAGACATCTTGGGGCAGGGGCCGCGGATCAGTGTGCAGGTCCTGAACGAAGCCATGGTCAATTGCCGGAGGAAAGCCGGTCTCAGTTGGGAGGAGACCGGCGCGTTTCTCGCAGGGGTCCAATCTTTGTGTTCAGTCGAGGAGCTGTCTGTGCAAACCCATCTTGTGGGCCGAGCTTTGGCAGAAAAATATCAGCTTTCGGTCTATGACGCGATGATTGTGTCGACCGCTCTTATTGCTGGATGCACGACTTTGTGGAGCGAAGATATGCACGACGGATTGCTGGTCGAAGATCAGTTGCGCGTCATGAATCCATTCACCTGACCAGAAAATGGGCTGCAATCTTGCAATGGTTCCATGAGTTGGAAGATTTGCAAGGTTGTGTTTATTGCGCGGACTTCAGCAAGCCCATCTTCTCTGCGCGTTCCAGCAGCATCCTTACTGAAGAGGGCTGCCAGCTTGTGCGCCCACGTGGTGTGCGTTCACGCATGGATTCCAGCCTGTCACAGATCGCCTGGAGCGTGATGTTGGGGTCCGCGCCCTTGATGCCGGCCACGATGGCAGGTAGGCGATCGTCTGTTTCTCGGCGTCCGGCGCGGCCAAGCACTTCATCGGGCAGGAACCCGTCGCGCACATATGCCTTCACGGCGCGGAGCAGGCGGCTTTGCGTCCAGCGCCGATCACGGGGCAGGGGGGCATTGATGATCCGCAGCACGTCCTCCCAGGCCATAACGGGTCGCAGGCGGCGCACGTGGGGCACCCAATCCTGCGCGGTCTCGTTCAGTCGCTCCATATAGCCGTCCTGTCGCGCCAGCCGCACCTTGCGCATCGCGACGGGGTCCTTGGCGCGGAGGCCCGGATTGCCGCCGAGCCGCCCCTTGGCGCGTGCCGAGGCAAGCCCGGCCTTGGTGCGCTCGCGGATCAGGGCACGTTCGAACTCGGCGGCGGCGCCCAGAACCTGCAGCGTGAACTTGCCCTGCGGGGATGAGGTGTCGATGGGGTCCTGCAGGGAGCGGAAGAAAGCTCCCTTGGCCTCCAGACGTTCGATCACCTCCAGCAAGTGCGACAGAGATCGCGCAAGCCGGTCGATCCGCACAACGACCAGCGTATCGCCGCTCTGGACGCGTTCGAGCACGCGTGCCAGCACCGGTCGCGCGCGATTGCCGCCCGAGGCGTGCTCTTCAAAGATCTCGACGCAACCCGCAGTTTGAAGGGCCTCAGACTGGGGCAGGGGGGTCTGATCCTCTGTGGAAACACGGGCGTAGCCTATCAGGGGCATGAAATCGGGCCGTTTGCAATTTAAGATATCGCTACTAAACGACCGTTTGTAAACGAATGCAAGTAGGTACTCTCTCGTCGCGCTCGTCCAAAAACCCTTGGTTTCCATGCGCTGAGCGCGATCTGAGAGGTTTCACCGGCAGTCGCGCGCGCATACTATATTAAGAGCGAAGGCAACCGCCATAAAATCACTTGGGTAATGGGCAAAAGATCATTATTTTGCACATATGAAGCCTCAACCAACTACATTGACTGATGACTTCGGGGATCCCCTCATCACCAATGAGGAGGATGAAGAGGCTCACGACGAGGATCTCTGGTTGTCGCTTTTGGTTAACTATTTCAATTGAAGCAGTAAGCCAAAAGCTGACGACTTAGGTTTTGGCTAATAATTTCAAGAAAGCCCAAAAAAATACAAATAGATCAAAGCCCTGCGGCCTTCGTCAGGTTGACACGGAAGCGGTCCCTTCGACGCTGATAGCGCCGGGTCATTTCTGCGGAGGCATGGCCGAGCTGCTTCTGGACGTAGCGCTCGTCGACTTCCGCGGAGGAGGCGAGGCCGGCGCGCAGGGAATGCCCTGAGAAGAGTGCGACCCGCTCGGCCTCGGGCAGATCTGGGCGGAGACCGGCGCTCATTGCCGCGCGCTTCACCAGCCGGGCGACATGCTTGTCGCTCAATCGGCTCTCCAGCGCGCGACGACCGTCGCGCGAAATGCGGGTGAAGACCGGCCCGAAGTCGATCTTCGCGAAGTCCAGCCATTGGGTCAGCGCATGGACTGGGCAGGTCTGATCGGAAGAGCCGCGCCCTACCTCGACCTGCCGCCATCCGGTCTTGGAATTCAGTGTCAGGACGGCACCGCCCGGCAACAATTCGATCCAGCCCCGGGAGTCAGGCGTGTCGTCCTTGTGGGCGTCGAGGCCGACAATTTCCGACCTCCGCAATCCGCCGGCATAGCCCAGCAGCAGTATCGCCCGGTCACGCAGGCCCCATAGATCCTGGGGTAAGATGGCCACCATGGCACGGATATCCTCGGCCAGGATCGCTTCCTTCTGCGCCGGTGGCCGGGCGTGCCGGCGGCGGATCCCGGCAAGCACACTGGCGATGTGGCGGTCCTTGCGGTCCAGGGGCTGCCCGCGCTGCGCATAGCCCCAGGAAAGGCCAGACAAGCGCCGCTCGATTGTTGAAACCGATAGGGTAGGGGCCTTTCCTCCCGGTGCGGCCAGGTCCGCGATGTAGAGGCCGATCAATTCGGGCGAAGGGGGCAGGGGCTCTGCGCCCCGCATCCGGCACCAGCGCGTGAAGTGGCTCCAGTCATTCGCATAGGCCTTGAGCGTGTTCTCCGACGCAGCCTGACGGGCATAGTCACGCGCTGTTTCGACCAGCCGGTCCAGCGTGCCTGATCCTGCGAGATGGGAGGGCAGGGCGATTGCCTCGCGTCCCTCGTCCTCTTCGTGAGGATTGGGGCGTTCTGGTGGCTTTGAGGGCGATTTCTCGGACGTTTCGGGCATGATTTCACACATAGCTCCATTATGTCCGATAATGCAAGATTATTGGACGTTATATAATTCGATAGAGTGCGGCGGTTTATGCGCAAATATCTGGCCTAAACCGCCGCCAACAGGTAAGATATTTATATGACGCATTTTCCCTCAGGCTTCATTGACACAGCACGGATCTTGCCGCCACTCCCGCGCTGGGTCGCCGTGGCGCGTCCTCAAACGCCTGAAGAGACGGCGTTTCTGGCCGGAGCTGCGGTCGCGCATCTGCAGGGGGCGATGACACGACCGGAGGTGCCGCCCGAGCTTCTGCGAGCGCGGCTGGCGCTTCGCGCAGCGCAGGCAACACTGAGATTGCAGGGGCGGCGGGAGGAAATTTCGCTTCTGCGGGATGCGATGCATCTGCTGCGGCCCGGAGACAGCCCCGATCCCTGCGGCGAAGTCGCATTGGCCTGGCGGCAGGCCGTGGCGTGTAAGCCAAAGGATGTGCTGCCAGACGCGCCGACGCGGTGGCGCTCGGTCGCGGCGGGGCAGGGCGGGGCGATTGCTCTGGCTGCCTCGGCCCTGGAACAGATCCTGGAAGACGATCCGCGTTCCGATCTGCCTGCGTTGATGCTGGCCGAGGCTGGTTTCTCCGATGTGCTGGGGTGGGACCGTCTCACTCCACTAATTTCCGCCGGGCTGCGGCCAGCGGACCTGCGGCTTCGCGGCGTGGATCTGCGGCGGGCCCTTGAGGCGGCGCTTCTTCGGCAGGCCTCGGAAGCGGTGCAGCTGTGCGTGGAGGTCACGCGCGGTGCGGACCGGCTCCGAGCGGTCGCGACGAAGCTGCGCGCAAAGGGGGCAGGGGAGGCGGTAGCGCTGTTCTTGGCGCGTGACGCGCTCGCCCCGCGCGACCTGGCGGGGTTGATGTCGGACCGTGCCGCACGGCGTTTCTGCGAGAGGCTGGTGGAATTGGGCGCGGTGCGCGAGCTGACCGGACGCGACAGCTTCCGCCTCTACGGGGTGTGAGATGCCGGACCGTGCCGAGCTTGACCGTGAGCTTGCCGACCTGTCGCCCGACCAGCGCTGGCGCGAGTGGTTGCGTCGCATCGAGGCGGTGCTTTTCGCCTCCGCCAGTCCGGTGCCGCGCGGGGATCTGGCGAAGGTGGTGGGGCAGGGCGCCTCGGTCGACCTGCTGATCGGCGATCTCGCGGCCGAGCTGGAGGGCCGTGCTTTTGAGGTGGCCGCGGTCGGCGAGGGCTGGCTGCTGCGCACCCGGCCCGCCTATGCTGCAGCGGTGCGCGCGGCCGCCGATGTGGGCGATCAGATTCTGGATCTACGGGAGTTCGATGTCGCCGTGCTGGCGGCGATCGCCTATCACCAACCGATCACGCGGGACGGGCTGAAGGACATCTTCGGCAAAGAGATCAGCCGGGATCTGATTGGACGCTTGCACGCGCGCGGCCTGATCGGCACTGGGCCGCGAAGCCCGCGGCGCGGTGCACCCTATACCTTCGTAACCACAGAAGCCTTCCTCGTGGCCTTCGGTATGGAAAGCCTCCGAGACCTGCCCGACCAGGAGCAACTGGAAGACGCGGGGGTGGTGGCGTTGTCCAGCGACGTTTCAGATTGATTTGGAACGCTGCGCTCGCTTCGACTTAAACCCGGTGCCTTGCCGCTACCCCCAGATGGAACCAGAATTTCTCCGATCCAGGGCTACCTCCTTCAAGCGGCTCGATGATCGATGCCCCATTGCCGGCGGGGGTGAGCAGCGCGGCGAATGGCTCATTCTTGCCTTACCAATATATTGGTGATTGCTGTCGCGCTCGTCGCGAAGTCTGTGCCGCGGACGTTCGCTGGCGCTTGTGCGAATGGCCGGTTTCGGGCCGACATCCGGTCTGTCGGGTTGCAGGCCGCGTAATGAGAAAAGCTGACGATCGGGCGCCCGAACAGCCGAGTCAGCAGTCGGCCCGATTATGGTCGTAGGCGGTCCCGCACGCGCAACTTAGAACCGGCCGTTCGTTACGATGGTCTTGGAAGCGCAGTAAGCACTATTTGACTGGCAGATGCCTTGTTTAGGGCGCCGAGTCCGCCGGTCCATCGGCTGTCTTTACGCGCCCTTTACGCAAATGCCCGGCAATTCGAATGGCGCCTTTACGACGACCAGGGGGATCCTCGCACGGCAATCCCATCCATGGAGCCGTGAGATGAGCGATCTGATCAATCTTTCCCTTGGCCTGTTCGGCTTTGCGGCGTTCGCGCTGGCCGTCCGGGCGATCGAGCGGCTGTGAGGCCCGTCATGTTCGAGAAAGCAAATGGGCATGTCAGAATATGATCCCGGCGCCCGCGGGCGCCACGCATGGAACACAGGCCGAAGAGTGGGGGCGAAGCGCCCCCTCAAACCGCGGCAGGTCTGGGCGATCCGGTTCCTGCTCGATCACCATCGGCGCGTCCGCGATCGCGCCCTGTTCGATCTCGCGATCGACAGCAAGCTGCGCGGCTGCGACGTCGTAAAGATCAAGATCGGCGACATCGTCGCGGGCGGCGAGATCCGGACCCGGGCGCTCGTAGTGCAGCAGAAGACGGGTCGGCCGGTTCAGTTCGAGCTGACAGCCGAAACACGGGCAAGCCTTCGCGCCTGGCTCGAGCGGCGTGGCGGCACGATCGACGACTATGTCTTCCCAAGCCGGGTGGACATTCCGACCACCGCAGCACCCGCCAATACGCGAGGCTGGTCGATGAATGGGTCACCGGGACCGGCCTGCGTAAGGAAGACTACGGCACGCACTCCCTACGCCGGACCAAGGCCTCCATCATCGACAAGGCCACGGGAAACCTGCGCGCCGTGCAGATCCTGCTGGGCCACACCAAGATCGAGAACACTGTGCGCTACCTCGGCGTAGACATCGAGGACGCGCTGACGCTTGCGGAGGGCACAGAGATCTGACGGTGGGCACTCCGCGCAGATGAAAAACTGGACGGGGCGGCCTCGCGCAATATCAGAAGTCCCCGGCTCAGGCGAATGCCTCGGGAGCCAGGGGGTAGCTATGCGCCCCGATCCCGGCCGTTCAGGCTCTTCGGTGCGGTGCCCGGAAGCTGTCGTTCGAGGCGACCAGCAGAAGCGGCAGAGAGGGCGGGATGCGGAACTTCGCTGCATAGAGCTTGAACGTCCGTTATGCGCATAAAGCACCCTTGCAATGCCCCATCGCCTTCGAGCGCAGGGCCCGCGAAGTGAGCCAAACGCTCTCCACAAAAGCCGGGCAAGTCCAATCAGGTAGTGATCCCGAAAGTGAACAGAAAGACCATGTAGGCGGCGTAGGCAGTCAGCATGAGAGCCCCCCAAGTCCGCGAAATTCGCTTCGTCGCGAAGAGGAGCGCGAGGAGTAACACACTTGCGCCCAGCATTACCGGCGTGTCGATTTCTCGAAACCGAGCGCCCACCTCGATAGGCTGGATCACAACCGTGACCCCGAGGATCGCAAGAATATTGAAGATGTTCGAGCCGATCACGTTACCCAGCACTACGTCCGGATGCCGGCGGATCGCGGCGACGATGGAGGTCGCCAATTCCGGCAACGAGGTCCCGATTGCGACCAGAGAAAGTCCGATCACCGCATCGGGAACTCCGAAGGACCGTGCGATGCTGACGGACCCTTCGACGAGGAGATCCGCTCCGAAGATCAGTGCGCCGATCCCGGCAAGTGCCAGGACTGGGGCGATCCAAGGGCGCGCAAGCGGGATGTCCTCGAACTCCTCGGCTTCGTGTTTGAAGGTTTTTGCCTGCCTGTCGCGCTTCTCGAGCCATGCGCTGGAGGCCAGATAGCCGGCGAGGACCACCAGCATTGCAATGCCTTCCATCCGATTAATGATATCACCTTGTACGAGCCCGACGAGGACCAGTCCGGTAAGACTTGCGATCAGAGCTTCCCTAACCGCTGTGCGCTGCCATCCGGAAATAGGCAGGATCAATGCAGCCACGCCGACGATCAGCAGGATATTGGCGATGTTCGAGCCGACGACATTCCCTAGCGCAATCTCTGGCGCGCCATCGAGCGCGGCATTGACGGAGACCAGGAGCTCTGGTGTAGAGGTGCCGAAGCCGACGATAATCAGGCCTATCAAGAGCTTGGAAATGCCAAGTCGTTCAGCGATCGCAACCGAACCGCGCACCAGACCCTCGCCACCAAGAAAAAGAAGAGCGAGGCCGGCGGCCACCAGAAGAAGATCGTGAAACATCGATGATCCTTGCGGTTAAGTATCAACTGCGGCATTGGAATTTGACGAGTGTCCTCGCCTAGGTCGGAAGCAAACGCGTATGAAGAGCCGGCGTGATGCGGTCATTCCCAGCACTCGCCATAGTCACCATCCTTGGCATCCAGTTTTTTGCGATTGACCAAGGTCGCGAAAGCGCCCTCGGTTCCAGTGGGACATAAGACCCCGGGTCAGCGAAATACAGGGGGGGGTAGATCCCAAGAATTGCACCACCTCTCAGCCTTCGGCGGATTACGACGGTTCCTCCTGCGCTGACAGCATGAAAGTGAAGTACCTGTATGGTGCGACCGAGGCGGACAACGGCAATAGGCGAGCAGCAGCTCAAGACACCTCAAATCTCGGGCAGGGCGAGAGTGAATCGCGGCCATGGAGACTTGGCCGGGTCCTGCTTGCTCTCGTCCGACCGGATGGCTGCGATGAGCCGGGTCCCGCCCTTCGCCGGGCCTGGCGCGAAGGGACGAAGCGAGAGCCGAAGTCGTTGTTGCTGCCTCTCCAAAGCAAATCTAGAATACCAATCTGCAGGCCAAGCGCCGCAAACGCCCCCGTCTGCTGCCCACCGGGCTCATCGCCCCGGTCAACGCCGGGCAACCCTGATCTCCCAAGGCACCGGCCCTGGCGGCATTCCGCCCCCGGGGATCACGCTGGAGATACCCCATGTCCAAGGAAAAGAGCCGCGGTCACCGCGAGCCGAAGAAGCCGAAGAAGGAAAAGCCCAAAGTCCTCGCCACCGCGAACGCCAATGCGGGCAAGTCGGACGCCGTCGTCGCCGGCAAGAAGGTGAAGTAGCCGCTACTCCCAGGGCGCCGGGCCGCGGGGCCCTGCGCCCTAATCCCGTCGACCACTCGGCACCGGTGCGCCTCGTCCATTTGGGCGGCGAGTTGACGTTCGCTGCACACAAGACAAACGGCAGCAATGCGCAAAAGCGGGCTTTACAAAACTGCTGTTCCTTCCCGGAAGAGAGCTGGGATCATTGGGCATCCTGACTGATCTCCCGCGTCGCATTGGGTGATAAGCCCGGCCAGGGCGGACTGCATGGCTCTCAGATCGGCGATCTTGGCGGTCACCTCGTCCAGATGACGGGTCGCCATGTCCTTAACCTCGGAACAGTCGACATCCCGGGAATTTACAAGCGCGAGAAGGGCTCGAACCTCATCCAGGCTGAATCCGAGAGCCCTGGTCCGACGGATGAAGGACAGTCGCTCGACCTGCCTCTCGTCATAGAGGCGGCGCCCAGTTTCCGTGCGCGGTGGTTCTGCAAGAATGCCGATCTTCTCGTAGAACCGGATCGTTTCGATGTTCGTGCCGGTTCGCTTTGCCAGCGTCCCAATCTGGATCAACGGCTCGTTACCCAAGAAATCGCGCTCCATTCCGGAATCTCTCTTGATCCTGTAGTTACTACAGGACCTATGATGGTTGTCCAGAAGAGCATGACTGACGGACGGGATTATGAGCGGAGACATCGCAAACCCAAGGCCGAACGCGACAGGTGCAGGTAGAGAGCGCGAAACAGGAGCGCGGCTCCTATCCCTGGGTGGGATAGCCGCCGCACTCGGCGCAGCCTCATGTTGTGTGGTCCCGTTCATTCTTTTTGCGCTCGGCGTCAGTGGAGCCTGGATCGGCAATCTTACTGCTCTTGAGCCTTATCAGCCCATCTTCGCGGCGGCCTCTCTCGGGTTCATCGGGTATGGCGCGTGGCGGCTGCGCCGAAAACAGCAGGTCGCCTGTTCCGATGGCTATTGCGCCTCGCCGCAATCCGACCGCGTCGCCCGGATAGGGCTCTGGACCGCCGGCATCCTCGTCATCATCGCCGTCGCCTTTCCCTACGTCATTCGTGCGGTCGTGTTCTGACCTCGTTTCATAGGAGAACCTGATGCAGAAACAGTTATTTGGCGCGGCCCTTGCGCTTGGCCTCGCCGCAGCACCCCGTGTCGCACTTGCGTCGGACAGCAGCACCGTCATCCTTGACGTGCACCACGCGGGCTGCGTCCTTTGTGGCCCTATCATCAAGAGCAGCCTGCTGCATGTGCCAGGGGTCAATTCGGTCGCGGTTAGCCAACCCAACGGCCTGGCCGATGTCACCGCCACCATCGCCTACGATCCGACACAAACGACCCCGACAAAGCTGATCAAGGTCGTGACCAATCGCGGCTATCCCGCGGAAGTGAAGTAGTAGTCGCGCGCGTCATTGATTTGGACGCGACGGGGACCAAGGCTGTGGCGGCATCCTGCCGCAGCATCAGAAGCATGAGCTTGAAAGAAAAGATGCGATGACGGACCTGAAGATTTTGGGGATGACCTGCCAGTCCAGCGCTGCGCATGTGAAAGCCGCGCTTGAGCACGTGGAGGGTGTGGGGCAGGCCGATGTTTCGTATCCGTCGGGGTCGGCAAGGGTGATGACCGCCGAGAAAGTCCCGGTAGAGGACCTGCTCAGCGCGGTGGCGAACGCCGGCTATCGCGCTGAGTTCAAGGACGCGGATCAGCAGGCACGAGATCAGCGCGCCCAGGGTCCGGACACGGCACCGCTGGCGGACATTCCGCTGCGAGAGGGTCCAACTGCGGGCAAGCTTCATGTCGTGGTCATCGGCAGCGGCAGTGCGGCAATGGCGTGCGCCCTCAAATCCATCGAATGCGGGGCAAAGGTCACGCTGATTGAGCACGAAACGATCGGCGGCACATGCGTCAATGTCGGCTGCGTGCCGTCCAAGATAATGATCCAGGCCGCCCGAATTGCGCATCTGCGCCGCACCAGCCCGTTTGACGATGGAATTGACGCCGCGATGCCGGCCATCCATCGCGACAGGCTTCTTGCCCAGCAGCACGCCCGCGTGACGGAGCTGCGCAAGGCAAAGTACGAAGACATTCTGGAAACCAATCCGGATATCACTCTGCTCCGCGGCGAAGCTAGCTTCGAAAGTGAGCAGTCCGTGGTGGTACGGGGCCTGGACGGTGAAGAGCGGTCCCTCGGCTTCGACCGGTGCCTGATCGCGGTCGGTGCCAGACCTCAAATTCCGGATATTCCCGGATTGCAGGACACCCCCTATTGGACTTCGACCGAGGCCCTTGAAACCGATCAAATTCCGAACCGCCTTGCAGTCATCGGCTCGTCGATCGTCGCCGTGGAACTGGCGCAGGCATTCGCGCGGCTCGGTAGCAGGGTCACGATCCTTGCACGGCACAGGCTGCTCTCCTGCGAGGATCCCGCGATCGGCGAGGCGCTTGCCGGCGTGTTCTACGAGGAAGGCATCGAGGTTCGTGACGCGACCGAGGCGACTTCGGTTGCCTACTCCGAAGGCGGGTTCCTTCTGACGACCAACCAAGACGAGGTGAAAGCCGATCGCCTGCTGATTGCGACCGGGCGCGCCCCACGAACAGCGGACTTGCGGCTCGAGACCGCCTCTGTCGCCAAGAATTCCCAAGGTTCCATCCTGGTCGATCGGGCGATGCGGACGAGCAACCCGCGCATCTATGCCGCAGGCGATTGCACCGATCAGCCGCAATATGTCTATGTCGCTGCGGCTGGTGGCAGTCGGGCGGCGGTCAACATGACGGGTGGCAAGGCCGATCTCGATCTCTCCACCATGCCCGCGGTGGTGTTCACCGATCCCCAGATCGCGACGGTCGGCTACAGCGAGGCCGGTGCCGCGAAGATGGGCATCCAATCCGAAAGCCGGACGCTTGCTCTGGACAACGTCCCTCGCGCCCTCGCCAACTTCGATACGCGCGGTTTCATAAAGCTCGTCGCCGAGGCGGGGTCGGGTCGGCTGATCGGCGTCCAAGCCGTGGCGGACGGGGCCGGCGACATCATCCAGAGCGCCGCGCTTGCGATACGGAACCAGATGACGGTGGCCGATCTTGCTGATCAACTGTTCCCGTATCTGACGATGGTCGAAGGCCTGAAACTGGCCGCGCAGACCTTCTACAAGGACGTGACCAAGTTGAGCTGCTGCGCGGGCTGACGCTATGCATGCCCAAATTGCCTATCGTCCTTTTCCGGCGCTAAGCGGGCTGCCTGCCCCAGCTTGCCAGTTTCCGGGTCTGCGTCGGGGCGCTCGACTATAGTGACAATTCAGAAATCGCATATCTCAGCAATGGTGCGAACTTACAGAGCGATGGAGATCAGATGAACAAAGATCAAGGCAGAGAGGCACCCAACCGGTCCCTTGCCAACAGCCCGAAGGTTGACGAGGCCATGTCGGCGCTTCTGGCGGAGGCCCGGCTGGCTGCACGCTGGAGTGATCTTTCGCCGGACGTCCGTGCCGCGCATCACAGGATACTGCGTGCCTATGTCGAAGACGGAGCTCCTCCGAATATTTCCGAGTTTCCCTGCGGGATCGGTGCGGAATTGAGTCAACGCGACCTGGTCCATATTCGCGACGGAAAAATCGCGCTGGCCTATCCGTTCTCGACTGCAGTCACAGACTTTACCGTCCGCTCCACTGGTGTCGAAATGCACGCCGTCTGCGCGATTGACGCGTTGGGCGTCGCCGCGATGATACAGCGCGAGACGGAAGTTTCCTGCCTCTGCCCCATTTGCCGGACGCCAATGGCCCTGACAGTTGCGGCTGACGGCTTGACCATCACCAACGCGACTGACCCGACGGCCCGTGTTTGGACAGGTGTGATGGAGGTCGGCTCCTGCGCCGCCGACAGTCAATGCACCTCGATGCGGATGTTCTGCTCACCAGAGCATCTGGAGGTCTGGCGGTCGGATCGACCCGGCATGCGTGGTTTCGATCTGACGCTCGAAGAAGGCGTGCAACTTGGAGCAGAGATCTTCCGAGCCTTCTTGCGAGAAGCGGCAGAGCCTGGCCCTGAAGCCATAGATACATGAGGCTCTGCGATCAGGGGGTCTCCACGCCCGGTGAGAGCTTCTACGTCGCTCGAAATTCCAGTTGTTCCAACATCGTCGCCCCGCTGACCTTCGCGCTTGTCGTTTCTTGGGGTCCGTTTCTGGCTCGGTCCGGTCATCCGCTGTGACAGGCCCGAATGTCCGGTGAGGGCCGCTCGCGACATCCTCGCTACGTTGGTGAATGTCCGCTTGACCCGGGCGGCCATCAGGACCTGTCAGTCCGCAGCCGGCCCCAAAGCGGTTATCAAGCCTCGCCGCATAGGGCTACGACTGAGCGCTTACGGTGATGCAGGAGAGGGCGATATTGAGTTTGCCCGGTATAGTCTGATCGTAGGCTGAGTAAGCTGTCGTGTTTGCCACGCCTGTATCGTCGTCACGTCCGCGGGAGATTGGCGACGTCGTCTCCCGCCTGCATGATCTCAGTGCACAGGAACGTCGGTAGGGTCTCTAAAAAGGCTGTCGCAGCGGCATCGAGGCCTTCCAGCCGCTTCTCGATGTCAGAAGGCGTGTATTCGAACATTCGCCGCCGCAGCATTGAGACAACTTCGACGTTCCCCTCGACATTTTCCCAGTTGCCGAAGGAGATGTAGTTGAAGCTTTCCGCCATACGCCTCATTCCTCTAGCCTGCCAAGTCGTTCAACGTGACGATCAGCACTCGATGTGTATCCTCATCTCGCGTGCAATAGAACGGCTGAAACAATCGCTTAATGCAGTCGGTTTTTGGAAAACCTCATGAATTAGTAGCTAAGATGATGCACTCAGTGTCACACAGCCAGGGATGGCAGTTATCCCGATTGTGTAAAGGCCGCTCCCTGCGCTTTGGGGACCTCCGAAGCGATCGCCGCGAACGGCGGCTACCG
>NZ_FNOB01000047.1 GCF_900106675.1 Allgaiera indica | reverse complement strand
CGGCTACCTTGTCCGAAGCCGCGTCGAGATATGAGCCGGATCAGAAAACGATCCCGGGGATCGTTTTTGCGGCGATTGGATGCACTACGTGAAACTGCTGGGCCAGCGGCTCATGGCGCGGGACTTCGATCGGCAGGTTGCCGAGATCCAGGTCCGCATTGCCATCCTGAACGGCTACCCCGCCCTCGGCAGACCCGTCACCGAGACCGTGGGATAAATCCGTCCGGGAAAAGGGGAGCCTCGCCCGTCATCCGATTCGCGCAGCAGAGCCGGTCACGTCCGTCAAGGTTCTCTAGGGTCGGGATCCATTAATCGGCTTGTGAACTCGGTGCTTTTGTGATTCAGGCTCCTGTACCGATGGGGGCATGATGAGCAATCTTTTCTGACTGACCGAGTGCGGCGGATAAGAAAACAGGCTGGGGGATTGTTTTCGCGCCAAACCAGATGGCGCGGCTTCAGCCTTCCTTTCCAAAGAGCCCTGGCAAGCCGAGGGTCGATGACCGGCGCGTGTGGAGCGGAATAATCTTCATCAATCGCAATGGCTTGCGGTAGTGTGATGCGCCCAAGGAATATGGCCCACCGAAGACGCTCAACAACCGCTGGAAGCGCTGGAGCGACATGGGGATGTTCGCCAGGATCTTCGAAGGATTAGCGAAGGCTTGCCACGCGCTACGACAGATGCCGAAAGGTCTTCCTCTCAGCCGTAGCACTCGCCGCAACCGTGATGTTCTGGCTATGAAACGCGAACGAGTCCTGACCCTAGCAAGAGCCTGTCCTTGTAGGCCTCCAGCCGCGCATTGGCGTTGCTGTCGATCAGCATGACAAGGCCGAGGAAGACGATGGCGGTGATCAACGCGGCGCGCCATCCTGGGCCAGAGAGCACAGCGATCAGCAACGCAGCGGCTGCGATCATCAGTGGCATCACCTTGAAGACGGCCGTGCCGTATTGCGCCATGGTCCTGTCGGCGCGCTCGATCTCGGAAGCGACAAAGCCCGCGGCGTCCCGAGTGAAGGCAGGCGCGAACCCCGAACAGCTTTTCCACGTGCCGTAGAACAACCCGCCCCCGAGAACGAGCATGAGAACGCCCGCAACGAGCGTCGGGATCATGAAGGCCCGGGCCATGTCGGTCTCGCCCCGTAGCCAGAAGCCCAGGCTGGCCACGACAAACATGACCCCGAAGAGGGCAAAGATGCTGTTCGACAGCAGTTCTGCCTTTGCCCAGTCGGTCGATGTCTTGAGGATGTCCATGGTTCCACGTTCTCTTTCAGGGTTGTCGCGCGTTGTCTGCGTTGGGGGCGCCCGGCGCGGGCGGCGCCTTACTGCGGCCGTACCGATGCCTGCGCCGCGTGGCTCCATTGCCGGGGCGACTGGCCATACATGCGCTTGAACTCCCGGCTGAACTGGGAAGAGCTTTGATAACCCACGTCCCAGGCCGCCTCGGAAACGGTTTTTCCCTCGGCGATCTTCATCGCCGCGTTGTTCAGCCGCATCGATTTGACGAACTGGATCGGCGACATCGTCGTGGCTTCCTTGAACCGCCGATGGAACACGGCGCGGCTCATGCCCACATGGTCGGCCATGTCGTCGATGGTGACCTGTTCGTTCAGATGGGTCGCGAGGTAGTCGATGGTCCGCGCGATCTCGTTGCCGACACCGAAGGCCCGTCTTGCAGCGGCCCCTGCCTCGCCCTTCAGCACGGCGTAGCACAACTCGCGCAGCCGCCCGGCCCCGAGCACCGCCGTATCCACCGGGTTGTCGAGCAGTTCGAGAAGCCGAAGCAGCGCCTGGGTGAAGCCGGTGTCCCAAGCGGCCAATGCCAGGGCCGATGCGGCTTTGCCCTGCGACCGCCCGTTGCCTCCGGCCGCGGTCTCGATCTCGATGGCAAGCTCGCGCATCACCCGCGGCTCCAGCGCGATCATCACGCCCAGAAGCGGGTTTTCGGGCGACGCCTGCGGCGACCCCGCCTCGACCGGCAGGGTCATCGGGCACAGCAGGTATTTCTCGCTGTCATAGACGTGGTGGCGCCCGTCCAGGACGGCTTCCTTGGTGCCGCTGACGATGGCCACGACGGTGGGCTCATAGACCGCGGGCACGCAGGGCACGGGTTCGGTCACGCGAAAGATCCGCACCCCCTTCAGCGCGGTTTCCACGAGGCCCGCCTCGGGAAGGCGGCGCTCGATCAGGTGTTTGATCTGTTCCTTGCTCATGCCCTCCAGCTGGCAGAGGGCTTTCATCATTGCAATAGGGCTGAGACGAATGGGCAAGTAATCGAGACGATATCGCCTGTTTTCATGCCTGATCTGTTTCTATCTGTGCATTCAGGCAACGACATCCCAAAACGCCAGCCGGGGCTGGCAGGAGACAGGAAATGGCAGACACGACATTCGGACCCAAAGGCTGGACACCCGAGCGGCTTGGCGATCTGACGGGCAAGACCTTCCTCATCACTGGCGCAAACGCCGGCGCGGGCTTTCAGGCCGCGCGCACGCTTTTGAAGAAGAACGCCAAGGTAGTCATGCTGAACCGCTCGGCCGAGAAATCGCGGGCAGCGGTCGCTGACCTGAAGCAGGAGTTCGGCGGCAAGGCCGAGGTCAGCTTCATCCGTATGGACCTGTCGGTTCTGGCCAGCGTCCGGGAGGCCGCCGAAGAGGTGTTGACGACCACGCCCCGCATCGACGCGCTGATCAACAACGCCGCCATCGCCCAGGTGCCGACCCGCAAGCTGACCGTCGACGGGTTCGAAAGCCAGCTTGGCACCAACCACTACGGCCATTTCCTGCTGTGTGGTCTGCTGTTCGACCGTATCGCGCAAAGCAAGGGCCGGATCGTCGTCGTCGCCAGCCTTGGCTACAACATGGGTCTGAAGACCATCAAGTTCGACGACATGAACTGGGACAAGGGCTACGGCCCCAACACCGCCTATAGCCAAAGCAAGCTGGCGCAGATGATGTTCGCGTATGAGCTTCAGGACCGTCTGGCCGCCGCCGGTCGCACCGATGTCGAGGTCTATGTCTGCCATCCCGGCTCGTCGGCCACATCGCTGATTACCACAAGCGGCAGCCGCATGATGCGCGCCATCTGGTGGCTGATGACCAAGACGCCGATGGTTCAGACCGCCGAACAAGGGTCCTACCCGGAGGTCATGTGCGCGACCGAGGACGGCCTGAAGCCGCGGGCGCTGTATGGTCCTACCGGGCGCAGCGAATTTGTGGGCCCGGTCGGCAAGGGGACCCTGAACGCCCACGCCCACGACAAACCGGTGATGAGCCGGCTTTGGGACGTGTCGGAAAAAGCCGTCGGGTTCCAGTGGACATTCTGACCGCAACAGCCTGACCGCCGCGTGTCCCGCCTCGCTGCAACGGCCCGATCGCATCCGCTGTGTACCAGTCGGGCACGACCTGCATCGTGGCCGGCGCCGCGCGGACAGGCAGGCGCGCCGCGCAATGCAGCTACCGTCGCCCTGGTCAGTCGAGCCTTGATCCCGGTCGCGCGGCCGCCGCCGCCGGACCTACATCCCGAACGCATCCCATAGATGGGCTGCAACAGGCCCCATCGCCGGCCTGCGCTGGCGAAAGACGAATACCTCGATGTCAAAGCTGAGATGGGTATGGGGCAGGACGATTTCCCGCAACCGGTCCTGCGCCAGTTCCTCGGCGATCATGTGCTCCGGCAGGCGTCCCCAGCCAAGGCCGGCCAGCAGCAGATGCTTCTTCATGTGCAGGTCGCTGACGTACCATCGCCTCTGGCCTTTCTGAACCCCGAGTTCGCGATCGAGCAGGCCCGAAGCCTGGCCGCTGTCACGCGCGATCACCTGGTGAAACCGCCGAATATCGGCCAGCGTGCGGGGCGCGTCCATCGCATCCAGAAGTGACGGCGCGGCGACGTTGCGCATCACCGACCTGGCCACGGGCCTGTAGTCGAAATCCCCTTCTTCCAGCATGACGGGGATGGCGGGTGCGACGGCAAGGGCCGCTTCCCCGGACTGAACGGCCTCGATCGCGCCGGACAAGACCTCGGCGCGCAGGACGACGCGGGTGTCGGGAAAGCGGGTTTGCAGCCCGGCCAGCACGGGGGTCAGGACGTTCAGATCCGCGGCGGCATCGATGGCGATGGCGATCGTCTCTTCCTGCCCCTTCTCGAAATGCCGGATCAGCTGGGTCAGGTCCTCGGCCTCGGACAGAACCCGCAGGGATTGCAGGTAAACCCGCCGGCCCACCGAGGTCAGTTCCAGCCGGTAGCCGGAGCGATCGAAAAGCGCGGTCCCGGTCCGGGCTTCCAGCGCCTTCAAGGCCTGGCTTATCGCGGGCTGGGTGCGGTTCAGGCGCTCGGCCGCCGCTTTGACCGACCCGGTTTCGACCACGGCGCGCAGCACCTTCAGTTGATCCAGCTTCATCGGCGGCTCCTGATGTTAAGCATTGCTTATATAGTCCGGCAATAAATATAAATTTCAATCCATCCGTCGGGCACTTACCTCTGGATCAACAAAAGGAGTTACCCGATGAAACAGGTCACATCGCAGCACGACGTCCGGCCCGATCGGGTCGGATCCTTCATCATTGCCCGAGCCATCCCCAACGCGGCGGTGCAGTTCGTGGGCCCGATCATGCTCTTGGACCACCTGCCGCCAAGGGACATCGCACCGGGCGAAATCCCCGATCCCGACGGGTCGTTCGCCCACCCGCACCGGGGCATCGCCACCTTCACCTATGTCCTGGAGGGCGCGCTGACCCATGCCGACAGCAGCGGCGGGCATGGCACCGTCCTTGCGGGCGGCGTGCAATGGATGAAGGCCGGCAACGGCATCGTACATGACGAGATGATCCCCGCAGACCTGCGGAACCGGGGCGGCCGGCTGCACAGCTTCCAGTTCTGGATCAATCTGCCCGCACGAAACAAGGCCGAGTCCGCCGAGTATAGGCCCGTTCCGGCCGGGGAACTGCCCATCGTGCCCCTGCCGGGCGGCCGGGCCCAGCTCAGGGTGCTTCTGGGCGAATACGATGGCAACGCCGCGCCGATCCCGACCTTTGCGCAAGAATTCATCTGGCATGTCCGGGTCGAACCCATGGGCTCTGTCCGGGTGGCCTTGCCCCCCGAACTGCCGGTAGCGGGCTTCCTGCCGGGCCAGGGCGCGCTGGTGAGCGGAGCCGAGGTCGCCGCGCAGCGGTCGTTCCTGCTGGGCGGCAAGGGGGCGGAGGTGGAAATCACCAACCCCTCCGCCGATGCGCTCGATCTGCTGCTGTTCGGCGGGGCACCGATCGCAGAGCCCGTCGCGATGCGCGGCCCCTTCGTGATGAACACCGAGGCCGAGCTGACCGAAGCCTTCCGCGAATTTCGCGCCGGCAAATACGGCCGGATCTCCTACCGGGCCGAGACTGCCTGACCTCCGGCAGAACGCCCGCATTCCTGCGGTGTCAGCCCCTTCCCCCATGACCAGTGGCCAAAGATGCGGACCTTCCGCCCCCAGGCCGCCCAGAAAGGAGCCATCCCATGTCCAAACGCATCGCCATCGTCGGCGGCGGATATATCGGTGCCGATCTCGCCAAGTCCCTCGACGACAGCGCCGAGGTCAGCCTGATCGAGCCGCGCAGCCATTTCGTCCATGCCCCGGCGATGATCCGCGCCGTAGTCGATCCCTCGCTGCTGGATCGCGCCCTGATCCCCTATGACCGCCTGCTGAAGAACGGCCGCCTCCTGCGCGCCCGCGCGGCCGATATCGATGAAAGTGGCGTGACGCTGGACAACGGCCAAAGGGTCGAGGCGGATTACATCGTCGTCGCCACCGGCTCGTCCAACGCCACGCCGTTCAAGCCGGAGGGCGACGACGTCGACGGTCTGCGGCGGGCCAACCAGCGCGTTCACGACCAGCTCAAGGCGGCACGGACCATCGCCATCGTCGGCGCGGGGGCCGTCGGCACCGAACTGGCGGGCGAGATCGCCCACGCCATGCCGGACAAGAAGATCACGCTGATCTCGAACCTGGACCGCCTGTTTCCGACCATGCCGGACAAGCTCGGCACCGCGCTGGCCGGGAAGCTGCGCGATGCTGGCGTGACGCTTGTCCTTGGCAAGCGGGCCGAGAATTTGCAAAGCCTGACCGAACCCTACGCGGGGCGCCTGGCATTGTCGGACGGGTCGCAGCACGACTTCGACCTGATCTTCCCCGTTCTTGGCTCGCGCGCCAGCTCCGATCTGGTCGAAGGCCTACCCGGCACGCAGAAAGGCACCGCGAACCGGGTCAAGGTGGACCCGTGGCTGCGCCCGTCGTCGCTGCCCAACGTCTTTGCCGCCGGAGATGTGGCGGATGCGGGCGACGCCATGACCATCGTCGCGACAAGCCGCCTGCTGCCCTGGCTGAAGACCACACTGAAGGGGCTGATGGCGGGCAAGCCACTTGACCAGATGAAACCCTACAAGCCCTGGGGGCCCAACGCGCCGATCCTCGTGCCGCTCGGCCCGAAGCGCGGCAATTCCTTCCTTGTGCTGTTCACGGCAGGAGACCTGCTGACGCGCAAGATGAAGGGCGCGGACCTGTTCCTGAGAAAATATCACAAGCTTCTGAACCGGCCTGAAAGCTGATCAGATCAAGACTTGACCAACCCTTCCGAAAGGAAGGACCAGTGAAGTCTTCCGCAGGTCCCCTTTGACTTCGACCGCGTTCGGAGCGGGCCTCCTGCTTGTGCCTGGAGCTTGTTGCACATATCGGTAAGGAGGATTCACTGCGCGAATCCAGTGCGTTAATTCGGCGCCATGCCGAAGCCATCTCCCACCCGCTATCGCACGACGAACTGGTCCGACTACATCCTCGAGACCAGAAACGACAGCTTCCGCTTCAAGGACAGCGCGACTGCAGCAACGCGGAAAAAGAGGCAGGGAAACAATGTCTTGACCCAAACATGACCCGCTCAACATAATCCAAGGTAGGTCACTTCTCGGTGGTCCGATCTGAACAACGGCATCAGGGGCCGACTTCAGCGTAGGGCCGCTGGTTTCCGGCTCTGAGCGCGGCCAGGACGGCGGCCAAAATCGCGGTGAGTATGGCCCGGAGGTGGGCGAGGATCTTGCGGATGTTGTGCCCGCAGCCGCAGAGGAGGGCGAAGATCGCGTCGCCGATGGTGCCCTTCAGCGGACAGCGGGCGAGACGCCCGTCAGATTTCATGTGACCGATCTCGGGCTCAATGGCGCTGCGGCGCTTGAGCAGTTTCGCCAGCGCGGGCATGATGCCTTTTCGGGTGCCGCTGATCAGCACCTTCGTCGTCTCCACCCCGTGCCCTCGATAGCCGCGGTCGAACACGGCCAGGGCGGGCGTCTGCTCGGTCAGGATCTCGACCTGCTCGAGCGCTTCCGACAGCGTGTGTCCGTCGTAGGGGTTGCCAGGGAACGCGCGGGTGCCCCTGACGAAGCCTCCGTCGATCGTGGTCGCGATGCTGACCTTGGTGCCGAATTCGTAGCGCACCCGGGCCTTGCCCTTCGAGATGCAGTCCACCTCCGGCTCATGCAGGGCGTAGATCTTGCCTTGGCTCTTCGGCCCCTGGTGCAGGAGCCGGCTAACCAGCCAGAGAGCTTCGAGAACGCGGGTGCGCAAGCCGCCATCCGGGATCTCGTCGAGATGGCGGCGCAGGTCACCGAGGCGCAGATCATCGGGACGATCAAGGAGCAGGAGGCCGGGATGCCGACCGCGGAGGTGTGCCGCAGGCACGGCCTCAGCGCGGCGACGTTCTACAAGCTGAAGTCCAAGTATGGCGGCATGGAGGTTTCCGAGGCCGCCAGGCTGAAGGCGCTGGATCGAGCCATGTCACGCCATTGGCCCGAGAGACAATGGCGAGGGAGAACGCCAAGCTCAAGCGCCTGCTGGCCGACGCGATGCTCGACAATGTCGTCCTGAAGGATCTGCTGGGAAAGAACTGACGGTGAGCCATTGCGCGCCATTGGTCTGAGTGACAATGGCGAACGACCAGGCGGCGAGAGGCAGCGCTCAGGGCAATGCGGGATCACGATATCTCGCAGCGCCGGGCCTGCCAGCTTGTCGGTGTCGATCCCAAAACGGTCCGGCGCACACGCCCGCCGGAGCGAGCCATTGATGCGCCATCTGTTAGAGCACAATGGCGAGCCCCGAGATCCGCGAGGAGATGAAGGAGATCGCCGGGAAGCGGCGCCGGTTCGGTTATCGCCGGATCGGTATCCTGCTCGAGCGCAAGGGCATGCTCATGAACCACAAGAAGCTCTATCGGCTCTACCGAGAGGAGGGACTGTCGGTGAAGCGACGGCGCGGGCGCAAGCGGGCCCGTGGGTCACGCACGCCGATGCCGGAGGCGGCGCATCCCAATGCCCGCTGGTCGCTCGACTTTCTGGCCGACAGCTTCGGCGCCTCGCGCAAGTTCCGCATTCTGGCGGTGATCGACGATTGCTGCCGGGAGAACCTGTGCCTGACCGCCGACACCAGCATCTCGGGCGCCCGTGTCGCCCGCGAGCTGGATGCAATGGTGCGGATCTACGGAAAGCCCGCTTGCATCGGCGTTGTTGCGCAAATCAGCGTTCGGTCTGACGGTTCCCTTTCCCGTGGCCCTTCACGCGATGGCCTCGATCTCGGCTCTGCCGAGGGCCGAGAAGCGGTTCATGAATGAGCCATGTCGCGCCATTGGTCCGAGCGACAATGGCGAATGATGCGGATCTGGAGTTCGGCGGTCTGGCGGTCGGGGTCTCGGGACATGATCCGCTCACCGAAGAGCTTCAGGCAGTTCATCTGCGCCTCGACGCGGCTTCGGACATGGTAGCCC
>NZ_FNOB01000053.1 GCF_900106675.1 Allgaiera indica | reverse complement strand
AACCGCACCGAGATCATGTTCGGCAGGCTCAAGGACTGGAGGCGCGTTGCCACCCGTTACGACCGCTGTCCCAAGGTATTCCTCTCTGCCATCGCACTCGCGGCTATCGTCATCTATTGGTTATGAATCCTGACCCTAGAGGCTTTCAAATCGTGTTTTGAATGTCTGCGCAGCAAGCTGTATTTTTTCCAGATACGTTGCTGCGAATTGCTGAATAGACATAAAGCTGAGTGGCCAGAGAAGCGTAATAGCTCCAACTGGACTCGTGCCATTCATGAGAGGAACGGCCAATGCAGATAGACCGTCATTAGGTTGAATTTCCTTGAAAAACATTGGCAATCTGCAACCATACCCTTCTTTTCTAGAAGTCTGGATGTGCTCGAAGAACTTCTCCTCTGTCGTGGCATAGCGTGTTAAACAGAGGTCGGCGTAAGGAGCGGCCTGCTCTATTAATTCAGTTATTTTCGCGTTTGAAAGCGTGGACAGACATGCAATTCCCGACGCGGAGCCAAATATGTTTATCCTTAGATCTGCCACCCCTTCAAAAAATGAAAAAGGACTGAGAGCACGCGTGGAGTCTAGTATCCGCATGTGAAAATTATCCCAGACATGTAAATCGGACGGCCATTTAACTTGCCGAGTGAGCTCTGAGAGAATTGGAAGAGCTGTGTCGACTATTTCAGAATCTCGGGCAGTAATGGGATATCCAGCGCATGCTGGCAGGATTACATTGGTTCTATAACGACCGTCCGATAGACCACGGCGCACCAGCCTACGAGCTTCGAGTGTCCCGAGAAGGCGTCGCAGCGATGACTTCGGGATTCCAGTGTGCGCATGCAGGTCTCTTAGCGCACAGCTACCTTCGCGGCCTAGGACTTCGAGGACTTGGATACCCCGGTCGAGAGAGCGGTTCTCAAGTTCGTTCATGGTACAGACCTCGTGTGAATTTCCTACATTCGTGCCGCTGACCGGTACGCCGTGCGATTAGCATTTGCCGTATCCAAAGCGAAGAGTGAAGTTCCCGCCATGGCGCCGGAGTGCGGGATCCTGGGAGGGGAGCCGCGCCATCCATCATGAGTTCATAGGGAGGGACCATCATGTTCAGAAAGCTGTTCTTGGGCGCTGCGGGGGCGCTCGCACTTGCCACCTCGCCGGCATCGGCCGCGCAATACCAGTTCAACATCTTCTTGCCGCCGACCAACTTCATCTGGCCGGTGCTCAAGACCTGGGCCTCCGAGATCAATACCAAGACCGACGGCCGGGTGGACATCGTCTTTCCGGCGCAATCCGTGGTGCCCCCCAGCCGAGTGATGGACGCGGTACGCAGCCAGGTCGTCGATGGTGGTATTATGGCCAACATCTTCTTACCGCCTTCGCTGCCTGGCGCGCGCGCCGGAATGTTGCCTTGGGTCAACACCGGTGACGCAGAGGCTGCCTCCGTTGCGCTCTGGGATACCTACGAGAAGTTCTTCAAGGGCAAGGAAAACTGGAGCGGCCTGAAACTGGTTGGGCTATTCCAATACGGAAAAGCTAAGTTTTGTTCCACAATCAATCGGCCTCTGACCACAGTAAGTGACCTGCGGCAGCGCAAAGTCTGGGCATTGCCCGGCGTGAATGCGCAGGTGCTGCAGAGAATGGGCGTTCCTGTTTCGGCGAGTCCGGCCGTGCATATCTTTGAGCTTGTATCACGAAACGTCGTTCAAGCTTTTGTTGGCATCCCAGCAGAAGGGATCGTTTCCTTCAAGGCGGGTCCCTACACAAAGTCCTGCCTCGACATGAAGACATCACTTTCTTCCGTTGGGTTTTCGATGTTCTTCTCGCAAGCGGCGTGGAATCGTCTGTCACCAGATGACCAGAAGACTGTAATGAAACTGTCGGGCGATCATTTTGCCCGCATGTTCGGGAAAGCCTTTGACGCGGCCGACAAGAAGGCGACGCACGAGCTCAAGGCGCAGGGCGTGAAGTTCGTGCCGATCGACCCCGCACTCGCCAAGGCGTTGAAGGCCGCTGCGCAGCCGACGATCGACGACTGGATCGCGACGGTCACGAAACACGGGATCGACGGCAGGGCCGCCTACGATTTCATGGCCGCCCAGACCGCGAAGCTGACCAAGGCCGACGCCGCCAAGTGATCCCAGAACCCGGCAGCCCTGGCGCCCGTGGCGCCGGCGGCTCGCCCAGGAGGTTTCCATGTACGACCGGATTGCCAATGCGATCAGCCGGCTTGCGCTGTGGATCGCGACCCTCGCGATGACCGCGATGGTGCTGATGACGGTGGCCGATGTGGCGCTGCGCTACCTGTTGAACGCACCGCTCTCCGCCACCACCGAATTCGTCCAGATCTTCCTCGCGATCATCGTCTTCGCGGGTCTCGTGGTGGTCAACCAGGAGGGCAGCCAGGTCGTGGTCTCGTTGTTCGAGGGGCCGCTTGACCGCCGCCTGCCGGGCCTGCGCCGGGCGCTCTACGTGATCAGCAGTGCGATCGCGACGGTGTTCATCGCCTATGTGATGATCCAAGTCACGATCAACGACTTCGTCTATGGCGAGCTGTCGATGGTGCTGCAATACCCGCTCTGGATGCTCGCCGCGGCGATGGCGGCGCTTGCGCTGCTGTCGATCGCCCAGGTCTGGTACGTCTTCCGCCATGGGCCGAGCGGCCATGGGCAGATCGAGTGAGGCCCTGAGATGACCGCTTCCCTGATCGGATTTGCCGTAGTGCTGGCGCTGAGCTTCCTCGGCGTGCCGCTGGCCTTCGCCTCGCTGCTCGTCGGTGTCGCGGGCTTTGCCGCCTACCGCGGCTTTGACGCCGCCACCGCGGTGGCCAGCAACTGGATCGTCGACGCGGCCACCAATTACGGCCTCTCGGTGGTGCCGCTGTTCATCCTTATGGGGGTGTTCATCCACCGCGCCAAGGTCTCGGACGAACTTTACGAGGCCTGCCACGCCTGGATGGGCGGCTTCAAGGGCGGGCTGGCGGGGGCCACGGTCTTCGCCTGTGCGGGCTTCGCCGCGGTCTGCGGTTCGTCGCTGGCGACCGCGGCCACCATGTCGCGCGTGGCGATGCCGCCGATGCGCCGCTATGGCTACAACGACGCGCTCTCGGCCGGCACGATCGCCGCGGGCGGCACGCTCGGGATCATGATCCCGCCCAGCGTGCCGATGGCGATCTACGGTATCGTCGCCTCGCAGGACATCGGCAAGCTGTTCATCGCGGGGATCATCCCCGGACTCCTCTTGGTCACGCTGTTCCTGATCTCGGTCCGGATCGTGGTGGCGCTGCGCCCAAGCTGGGGCCCGCAGGGCGAGCCGCTGGGGCTGGCCGATCGGATCCGCCGCTCCTGGGTGACCTGGCCGATCCTGATCCTGTTCGCGGTGGTGCTGGGCGGGATTTACGCGGGCGTCTTCACCCCCACCGAATCCGCCGCGGTAGGCGCCTTCGGCTCCTACCTCTTCGCCTTTGCCCGCGGACGGCTGCGGCGGCTGCCCGAGATCCTCGACGCCTTCGCCGAGACGATCAAGACCACCGGGATGATCTTCGCGATCGTCTTCTCGGGCCTCATCTTCTCGCAGTTCATCAACATCACCGGCATGCCCTATCAGCTTGTGAATCTGGTCAGCGGGCCGGGGCATGCCGTCGGGCCGACGGGCCTCGTGCTAGGGATCTGCGCGATCTGCCTGGTGATGGGGATGGTGTTCGATTCGCTCGCCATCCTGCTTCTGGTGGTGCCGGTCTTCCTGCCCTCGCTCGCCGCGACCCATGTCGACATGATCTGGTTCGGCATCGTCATCGTCGTGCTGATCGAGATGGGCCTGATCACGCCGCCGATCGGCATGAACGTCTTCACCGTCAAGGCGGTGGTGCCCGATATCCCGCTCGAGCGCATCTTCCTGGGCGTTTCGCCCTTCATCGGGGCGATGGCGGCGGCGATCGTTCTGCTCTTCGCCTTTCCCGCGATCGCCACCTGGCTTCCAACAATGATGCACTGACCCATGACCAAGAACATCCTCTTCATCATGTTCGACCAGCTCCGCTTCGATTATCTGAGCTGCGCCGGCCACCCCCATCTGCAGACCCCTCATATCGACCGGCTTGCCGGCCTGGGCGTCCGCTTTACAAATTGCTACGTGCAGTCGCCGATCTGCGGCGCCTCGCGGATGAGCTTCTACACCGGGCGCTACGTCCACAGTCATGGCGCGGCCTGGAACAACTTCCCCCTGAAGGTGGGCGAGCGCACGCTCGGCGACCACCTGCGCGAGATCGGCATGGAAGCCTGGCTGATCGGCAAGACCCACATGAAGGCAGACGAACAGGGGATGAAGATCCTGGGGCTTTCCGAGGACGGCGTGATCGGTGCCCGCGTTGCGCAGTGCGGCTTCGACGTCTTCGAACGCGACGACGGCCTCTGGCCCGAAGGCCCCGACGGCCCTTATGACACCAAGCCCTCACCCTATAACGACTATCTCAAATCGACGGGCTACAAGGGCGAGAACCCCTGGCACGACTATGCGAATTCCGCACTCGAGGGCGAGGACGAGATCGCCTCGGGTTGGCTGATGCAGAATGCTGGCAAACCCGCCAACGTGGCCGAAGAGGACAGCGAGACCGCGTGGCTCACCTCTCGCGCGATCGATTTCGTCGACAGCCATGCGCATGGCGCGCCCTGGCTCTGCCATCTTTCCTACATCAAGCCGCACTGGCCCTATATCGCGCCCTCGCCCTATCATGACATGTACGGGCCGAACCAGGTGACCCCGGTGCAACGGCGCGATACGGAACTGGACGATCCGCACCCGGTCTACGCGCAATTCACCAAAAACGCCGTCGGCCGCGCCTTCGCCCGCGACGAGGTGCGCAGGGCGGTGATCCCCACCTATATGGGCCTCATCAAGCAATGCGATGATCAACTTGGCCGGCTCTTCGCCCATCTCGAGGCGACCGGGCGGATGCAGGACACGATGATCGTGGTGACCTCGGACCACGGCGATTACCTGGGCGATCACTGGTTGGGCGAAAAGGGCCTCTTCCACGAGGCATCGGTCAAGATCCCGCTTATCGTCTACGATCCGTCGCCCGAGGCCGACGCCACCCGCGGGACCACCTGCGACGCGTTGGTCGAGTCGATCGACCTGGCCGCCACCTTCATCGAGGCGGCCGGGGGCGAGGTGCCCGGTCACATCGTCGAGGGCCGCTCTCTGTTGCCGTTCCTGCAGGGGACGCCGCCCGCGGAATGGCGCGACTACGCGATCAGCGAGTATGATTACTCCGCGACGCCGATGTGCGCCAATCTTGGCCTCGCCCCGCGCGACGCGCGACTCTTCATGATCGCCGACGGGCGCTGGAAGTTCATCCACGCCGAAGGCGGCTTTAGGCCGATGCTGTTCGACCGTGACGCCGACCCTGAGGAATTCAACGATCTCGGTGCAAGCGAGGCCCATGCCGCAATCATCGACGACATGTATGCGCGACTTGGAGACTGGGCTCGGCGTGAGGCGCAGCGAACCACGATTTCCGACGCGCAGATCGAGCGAATGCGCAAGGGCGGCCGGCGCAAGGGCATCCTGCTGGGGCTGTACGACGGCAGCGAAGTCGAGGAAGAGCTGACCATCCACATCCGCGGCAAGGTCGGCGCGCGCCCCGACCCTCACAATGTCTAGCGCAGCTTTGGAATCGCGGTCGCTCTGGTGACATTTGATTGCCGGCACTGACATTTCATACTCTGCTTTCTGTGCTCGAAGTTCGTCAAGGATGCAGGAGGCACGATCGAAAAGGGAGAAGAATGATGACCAGTCAGGAGCTTCCGCAGGGGATGGTACGGGCGCCGTCCCAGTCCGGTCCGCACGAGGGCTACATGCCGGGCTTTGGCAACGATTTCGAGACCGAGGCCCTGCCGGGCGCCCTGCCCCAGGGCCAGAACAGCCCGCAGAAATG
>NZ_FNOB01000048.1 GCF_900106675.1 Allgaiera indica | reverse complement strand
CCGCTGGATGTGGTGGCCTGGCACGGCAATTACGCGGCCTGCAAATACGACCTGCGCACCTATGCGCCGGTGGGCGCGATCCTGTTCGACCATCCTGACCCGTCGATCTTCACCGTGCTGACGGCGCCCTCGGGCCAGCCCGGCACCGCGAACATCGATTTCGTGCTGTTCCGCGAGCGCTGGATGGTGGCCGAGCATTCGTTCCGCCCGCCGTGGTATCACAAGAACATCATGTCGGAGATGATGGGCAATATCCACGGCATCTATGACGCGAAGCCCCAGGGCTTCGTGCCGGGCGGGATGAGCCTGCACAACATGATGCTGCCGCACGGGCCCGACCGGGGCGCGTTCGAGCATGGCTCGACCGAAGCGATGGTGCCGGTGAAGCAGGACAACACCATGCAGTTCATGTTCGAGACCCGGTTTCCGCAGCATCTGACCGAGTTCGCCGCCCGGGAGGCGCCGTTGCAGGACGATTACATCGACTGCTGGGACAGCCTCGAGAAGACGTTCGACGGCACGCCGGGGGTGAAATGAAACTCTACGGTTACTGGCGCTCCGGTGCGGCCTATCGGCTACGCATCGCTTTCGGCCTGAAGGGGCTGGATTGGGAGGACATGCCGGTCAACTTGCTAGCGGGCGACCAGCAATCGGAGGCGTTCCGGTCGTTGAATCCAATCGGCCTGGTCCCGGTTCTCGAACTAGATGACGGTGCCGCTCTGAGCCAGTCCTTGGCGATCCTGGACTGGCTCGATCGCAGCCATCCCGAGCCGCCGCTCTTTCCAGAGAACCCTGTCGCCCGTGCTCGGGTCATGGCCGCAGGGATGACGATCGCAGTCGACACACACCCACTGCAGAACGTCGGCGTGGTCAAGCACTTGAAGTCGGCTTACGGAGTCGACCAGCAGGGCGGCGTTGATTGGATGATCCATTGGATGGACCGCGGTTTCGCGGCCTTCCAGAAGATGTGCGAGCCCAACGCGCCATTTGCTTTCGGTGAAGAGCCGAGCTTTGCCGACATTTGCCTGATTCCACAGCTATACAACGCACATCGTTGGGAAATGGACCTGAGTTCATACCCACGTCTGACGGAGATCGAAGCCCGCTGTCTGGCCTTGCCGGCCTTCGAGGCTGCGAGACCAGAGAACCGGCCCGACGCAGCATGACGGAGAGACAAGTGACAAAACTGCTCACTTCTTGGGTGGAAAGCGCCAACCGAGAGGATGCCGACTTTCCGCTTAATAATCTGCCGCTCGGGGTGTTCTCGGTCGGCGACGGCGAGCCGCGCTGCGGGGTGGCGATCGGCGACCGGATCGTCGACGTGGCGGCGCTGGAGGAGGCGGGGCTTCTGGACCTGCCGGGCGGGCCGCTTCTCGATGTGCCGTTCTGGAACGAGCTGATGGAGGCGGGGCCGGAAGCCTGGGCCGCCTTCCGGGCGCGGATGACGGAACTTCTGGCCGAGGGCGCGGCGGAGCAGGCGCAGGTCGCGCCGCATCTGGTGGCGCAGGCGGACGCAGAGATGCACCTGCCCTTCCTGGTGTCCGAATACACCGATTTCTACGCCGGCCGGCATCACGCGACCAATGTGGGCACCATGTTCCGGGGCGCTGAGAACGCGCTGCCGCCGAACTGGCTGCACATTCCGATCGGTTACAACGGCCGGGCCTCCTCGGTCGTCGTCTCGGGAACGGATGTGCGCCGGCCGCTGGGCCAGTTGAAGCCGCCGCAGGCCGAAGTGCCCTATTTCGGCCCCTGCAAGCGCTTCGACCTCGAGCTGGAGATGGGCGCGATCGTCGGCCAGGCCTCCGAGGGGCCGATCTCGGTGGCCGAGGCGGATGCGATGATCTTCGGCTATGTGCTGCTCAACGACTGGTCGGCGCGCGACATCCAGGCCTGGGAGTATCAGCCGCTGGGCCCATTCCAGGCCAAGGCCACCGCGACGACCATCAGCCCCTGGATCGTGATGGCCGCGGCGTTGCAGCCGTTCCGGGCAAGCGGCCCCGTGCGCGAGAAGGAGTTGTTGCCCTATCTGCGCGAGCCGGCGCCGATGCTCTACGACATTGACCTTGAAGTGGCGCTGACGCCGGAGGGCGGCGCGGAAAGCGTGATCTCGCGCACCAATTACCGCGAGATGTATTATTGCTCGGCGCAGCAGCTGGCGCATCACACCACATCGGGTTGCCCGATGAATGTGGGCGATCTCCTGGGCTCGGGGACGATCTCGGGGCCCGAGAAGGACAATCGCGGCAGCCTTCTGGAGCTGAGCTGGGGCGGCAAGGAGCCACTGGAGCTGACGGGAGGCGCCACGCGCAGTTTCCTCGAAGACGGCGATACGCTGACGCTGCGTGGACACGCGCAGGGTGACGGCTACCGCGTGGGCTTCGGCGATTGCACCGGCAAGGTCCTCCCGGCGATGGATGTCCCCGACTGGGCGCGCTAACCGGCCCCGAGAGAACGACAGAATGGCCGGCCCCCGGGCCGGCGACAGGAAATGACGATTGGAGAGTAACATGGCGCTGAGTGCTGTCAGACAAACGCGAACTCGTCTCAGTTTCCCATCGCCGGTAGTGTGTTAGGGCGCAAAGAGGCCACGCCACTCGGCGAGAGCGGCGGCGCGGTTCAGCTTGAAATTCTGACGGCTGTAGAGGGCGCGCTCCTGGTTAAAGTGGTTATGGACCGAGGCATGGACGGATGCGAATTTCTGCGATGTTCGCATCTGCCGGAAGCGAAGCATTGCCCTCTTCCGCCTTCGAAACGGTTGGTGCGAATTCTCTGCCCGGTTGTTGGTCCACCGGCCAGTTTCTTGAAGATCAGATATGCCGAGTTCCCTCAGCGCCGCGCCGTATGACCGCATCAGGTCAGTAACAATCTCATCGGTGCAGCCGTGGCGTTTCAGTGATTTCTTCAAGAATTTCAACGCGGCTTTCTTGTCGCGCCGCTTCGTCACGAAGCTCTCAAGCACTTCACCCTCGTGATCAACTGCCCGCCACAGGTAATGCAGCTCACCGTTGATCTTCACGAAAACTTCGTCGAGGTGCCATCGTCAGCTGCTCGACCCCATCCCAAAAACCCGACGTTTTCGGACTTCCGCGGCGAACAGCGGGCCAAACCTGTTCCACCAGAATCGCACCGTTTCGTGGCTGATCTCGATGCCGCGCTCATGCAGCAGGTCCTCGACGTTGCGCAGCGACAGCTGGCAGCGAACATACATCATAACCGCCAAGCGGATGATTTCGGGCGACGTCTTGAAGTACCGGAACGGGGATCGCTGGGTCATCGTCGAACGCTACGCGACCGCCCTGCCCGCCTCAAGAATTTTGCTCTGACAGCGCCCCGGCTGGTGATCGAGCTTGGCGTCGTAAAGGCCGTTCAGCAGATGGATCGCGCCCGGCCCCGAGGTCGCGAGGCAGACGCCCACCTCGCCTGTCCACTTGGCGTGCGCGGCGGCCATGAAGGCCGCGCTTTCCTCGTGACGGGTCTGGACGAACTCGATCTCGTCGTCGCGGCCGAGGGCGGCGACCAGCCCGCTGATCCCGTCTCCGGGAAATCCGTAGATACGAGTGATCCCCCAGGCCTTGAGCCGCGTAAGCATGAAATCGGCGACAGTATCGGACATGGAAAGTCCTCCGTGTATCGGGTTGCGCACATCGACGGAAGAGCAGGGCTCGCGGCAGAGTTCCTGCAATTGAAAGTAACGCCTGCGCGAGTTTCGCGGTGCGCGCCGGTGGCCGCGGCCATCCCCTGGAAAAATTGTCGCCGCGCATCAGTACCTTCGCGCGAACGGGGCGTGGGCAACGCGCTCACCAACCTCAGGTTAATTTAGTTGCTTTCACGCAGATGCGATCCGGCGCACCGGGAACCTGCCCGAATGGCGGCGGTTTCATGCTCAAACGTCGCCGTCCCACGCCGGACAGACTGCCCCCACGCATTTGCGATTTTGCGATGCAGCGAGCTCGGAGCCCTGAATGCGAACGTCCCTGCCGCCGGTCCTGCTGGCCCTTTCCCTCCTCGTGCCGCCGGCGCATGCAACGCAACTCAGCTTTCTGAAACCGGCCGGTCCAGTGGCCGCGGCGCAAAGCGGTCACTTCTGGTTCGTCATCATCGCCATGCTGGTCGTGGTGGTGCCGGTTTTCATATTGACGCCGATTATCCTCTGGCGCTACCGCTACGGGCGCAGGAACGCATCCTACCGCCCGGAATGGAGCTTTTCCTGGGGCTGGGAGATCCTGCTCTGGGGCGGACCGATCGTGCTGATCCTCATTCTGGGGACGGTGCTCTGGGCCGAAACAGGACAGCTGGACCCCTACAAACCGCTCGGTCCCCATCCGCTCAGGGTCGATGTCGTCGGCTACGACTGGAAATGGCTGTTCATCTATCCCGACCTCGGGATCGCCACGGTCGACAAGCTCGAGATCCCGGTGGGGCGGCCGGTGGCGCTTCGCCTGACATCGGACACGGTGATGCAATCCTTCCTGATCCCGGCGCTTGCCGGTCAGATCTACGCCATGCAGGGGATGCGCACGAAGTTGAACCTCGAGGCGAGCCAGGCCGGGGCCTTTCTCGGCGAAAACACCCAGTACAACGGCACGGGCTTTCACGCGCAGAAGTTCACGACGACCGCGGCAAGCGCCGATGACTTCCGCAAGTGGGTGGGGTCGGCGCGGGCGGGGGCCCATGCGCTTTCTCCCGCGGTGATCCATGCGCTCGAGACCAAGGGGACGGACAAGGACATGGCGCGCGGGCTTCACCTCGGCGGGCCCTCCGACCTGGTGTTCCGCCTGCCGGTGGCGGACCTCTTCACCCGCATCCTCAGGGACGGGCCGGCCGCGCCGGCGCACGCGCTGTTGGCGGGGTCGCCCATCGCGGCCCCTGCAGCCCCCAAGCAGAAGGCAGACTGACCATGTGGCACGCGCTGCGGCTTTTCCTCTTCGGGCGTCTCGGCCTCGACAACATGCCGTTCGACGAAATCCTCAAGGCGCATGACACGACGGACCTCATCAGCGGTTGCATCGGCACCTTCGCCGCGGCGCTCGCCGTGGGCGGCGCGCTCGTCACGCTGTGGCTGATGACTCGCTACCGGCTCTGGGGAAAGTTCTGGAGCAACTGGGCCACCAGCGTCGATCACAAGAAGATCGGCATCATGTACATCGCGCTGGCGTGGATCATGATGCTGCGCGCCCTGATCGAGGCCGCGATCATGCGCGGACAGCAGGTGGCGGGCTACGGCGGCGGCGGGATGCTCAGCGGCGACCACTTCGGCCAGCTCTTTTCAACCCATGGTACTATCATGATCTTCTTCATGGCGATGCCGTTCCTCACCGGGCTCATCAACTTCGTCGTGCCGATGCAGATCGGGGCGCGCGACGTGTCCTTTCCCACGCTGAACTCGGTCAGCCTCGGCCTGACGGTCGCGGGCGCGCTGCTGATCATGGTCTCGCTGGTGCTGCAGCCGTTCTCCACCGGCGGGTGGAGCGGCTATCCCCCCTTCACCGAGGCGCGCTACAACCCCGGCCCAGGGCCCGACTACTGGATCTGGGCGGTGACGCTGTCGTCGCTGGGCTCGACCTTCACCGGCATGAACTTCGCCGTCACGATCTACAAGGAGCGCGCCCCGGGGATGAAGCTGATGCGGATGCCGCTGTTCACCTGGACTGCGCTATGCACCGCGATCCTGATGATCTTCGCGATGCCGCCCCTGACGGTGGCCACGGCGTTGCTCGCGCTCGACCGTTACGCGGGCTTCCACTTCTTCACCAACACGGCCGGCGGCGACATGATGAACTATGCCAACCTCTTCTGGCTGTTCGGCCACCCTGAGGTCTACATTCTCATTTTGCCCTCGTTCGGTGTCTATTCCGAGGTGTTCTCGACTTTCTCGGGCAAGACGCTTTACGGCTATTCCTCGCTGGTGATTGCCACGATGTGCATTGCGGTGCTGTCGTTCACAGTGTGGGTGCACCACTTCTTCACCATGGGACAGGGCGCCGACCTGAACGCGGCCTTCGGCATCGCGACGATGCTGATCGGCGTGCCTACGGGGGTGAAGATCTACGACTGGATGCTGACCATGTTCCGCGGGCGCGTACGGATGACCGTGCCGATTGTCTATGGTGTGGGGTTTCTGTTCCTGTTCTGCGTTGGCGGGATGAGCGGGATCCTTCTGGCCAACCCCTCGATCGACTACCAGGTGCACAACACCCTGTTCCTCGTCGCGCATTTCCACAACATGCTGATCCCCGGCCTGCTGTTCGGGCTGATCGCAGGCTACACGATGTGGTTTCCCAAGGCGTTCGGCTTCCGGCTGGACGACCGCTGGGGCTACCGCGCAGCCTGGGGTTGGATCATCGGCTTCATGATGGCGTTCTTCCCGCTCTACGTGCTGGGGCTGATGGGCATGCCGCGCCGGACCGTCTCGTTCCTGGAACCCGCCTACCTGCCATGGACGATCATCGCGCTGCTCGGCGCCTTCGTGGTGCTCTTCGCGCTCTTTTCACTCTTCATGCAGCTCTGGGTCTCGATCAAGAACCGCGAGGCGCTGGCCGTGCCGGTGGGCGACCCCTGGGATGGCCGCAGCCTCGAATGGTCGATGAGTGCGCCGCCGCCCGAATACAACTTTCCCGTCATCCCCGAGGTCAAGGGCCGCGATGCCTTCATGACGTTGAAGGAGGCCGGCGACGACCTGGGCGAGCCCGAAGGCGGGTTCAAGGACATCACCATGCCGGCGAATTCCGCGCTCGGCCCGTTCCTGTGCGTCACCGGCACCGCTACCGCCTTCGGTCTGGTCTGGTACATCTGGTGGCTGGCCCTGCTGGGCGCCGCCGCCTCGTTCCTCGCCGTGGTCCTGCGCGGCTTTGCCCGCAACACCGAGCGAACGATCCCGGCCGCCGAGGTGCGCCGGAGCTGGGAGCGCTGGCGCGACCGCGCCATGAGCGCGCCGCGCGTCCCGCGCGCAGACGAGCTGACCGACGCGAACCGCGGCCATGCCGTGCCCGCTAAGCAGGAGATCGTCGCATGAGCCGCGCCCCCACCCGCCACCCCGGCCTCAATCTCGGTCCCTCGCACCAGTCCGCCGACGATGCCGCCTCGGTCGAGGTGTTCGGCTTCTGGGTCTTCATGATGAGCGATGCGGTGGTGTTCGGCCTGCTCTTCGCCACTTACGCCGTCATGGTCGGGCGAACCGCCGGGGGGCCGGGTCCGTCCGAGCTTTACGACCTCAAGTCGGTCTTCATCGAGACGCTGGCCCTGCTGACAAGTTCCATGACCTTCGGCATCGGCGCGACCATGATGAAGCACGGCAACCGCGCGGGCTGGCTGGTGTTCTGGCTGGTGGCCTCCTTCGCGCTGGCGGCGCTCTTCCTCGGCTTCGAGCTGCACGATTTCGTCGACATGGTCCACAAGGGCGGGGTGCCGCAGCGCTCCGGCTACTTGTCGGCCTTCTGGGCGCTGGTCCCGCTGCACGGGCTTCACGTCACGATGGCCTGCATCTGGATGGGCGCGATCCTGTTGCAGATGGCGAAATACGGGCTCGACGATGCGGTGAAGACGGCGGTGCTCCGCCTTGGAATCCTGTGGCATTTCCTCGATATCGTCTGGATCGCGATCTTTACCGTCGTCTATGTCGGAGGTCTGGCATGAGCCGGTCGCGCATTGATCTTCCCCCCGAGTCCGACCCTGCGGCGACCCACACGTCCGAGGCACGCGAGGAGCGGCGCAACTATTACCTCGGCTATGTGCTGGCGCTGGTGCTGACCCTTCCCGTCTTTGCGATCACGGGATTTCATCTGCTGCCGACGAAAGAAATCTACTGGGTCGCCGGCGCCGCGGCTCTAGTCCAGATGGTGGTCCATTTCCGCTATTTCCTGAACATCCGGTTCAAGGGGCAGACGCGCGAGGACCTGCACCTTATCCTGTTCACGACGCTGATCCTCGGGCTGATGGTCGGCGGCACGATCTGGATCCTGTTCAACCTCGCGGGCCGGATGTAATGGCGTTCGCGCGTCATTCCTCCTGGTAGACCAGAATATTCCTGCGGGCCATCTCGGAGTGCTCCACCTCGATCCGGCCACAGAGCTGTGCCGCGGGATCGCCCGCGCGGCGCGATGGGCCGGGTTTTGCGGTGGCGTTCACAGAGTAACGCTCCGGCGTGGCTTGCGATTACCCACAACTCCCCCCGCCGTTCAATTCGGCGCCGATCTGGATGTCGGCGAGGCGGCGTAGTCCGCGCCAGACGACGGTATTTCCTGGCGGAGGATCGGAAGCTCTGGCGAGATATCCGCCCAGGCGCGCGAGCTTTGTGAGGTAGAGCCGGAGGGTTCGCGGTTTTGCGCCGCGATTGCCCGTGTCGCTCACGAGCCGGTCGAGGATGGCGATTTCGGTTCTGGTGAGTGCGGTGGTCGGATCGGCGTCGGGGTCTGCGCGCGCGACCATGGTCGTCCAGAGCGCCCGCCAGCTGACGATGCAGACCAGGGCGACGAGATTGGCAAGGCGGTCCGCGGTGCGCAGTTTCGCATCCTCGGCCCGGCAACCGGATTTGAGGATTTTGTGAAAGAGCTCGATCTTCCAGCGCATGGCGTACCACTCGATCTTCTCGATCGCCGCATCGAGTGAATGCACGTCTGTCCGTCGTCAGATGATTTGGGACACGAGGGCCTGATCGAGAACGGAGGGCCTGGCTCGTTGTGGTTTCAGTTTATGCCGCGATCTGGCGATGCGAGCCAAGCGGCGCTTCTCGATGGTTTTGGCTTTGATCTCCTTGACCTGCCCCTATTTTCAGGGCCACTCGTAAGTCGAGTTTGTTCTGCATTTGTGTGCCATCATTCGGCGGCGTGAGCAATGGGCGCAGGCGCGG
>NZ_FNOB01000065.1 GCF_900106675.1 Allgaiera indica | reverse complement strand
GCGACGGAATCGGCACAGAGGTGGTGGCCGCGGGCCTCGAGGTGCTGGAGGCGGTGGCGGCGCGTGACGGCGGCTTTGCGCTCGACGTCACGGGCTTCGACTGGGGCACGGCGCGCTACAAGGCCGAGGGCGCCTTCATGCCCGCGGACGGCGTGGCGCGGCTGCGCGGCTTCGACGCGATCCTCTTCGGCGCGGTGGGGGCGCCGGATGTGCCGGATCATATCACCCTCTGGGGGCTGCGGCTGGCGATCTGCCAGGGGCTCGACCAATACGCGAACGTGCGGCCGACGCGGGTGTTGCCGGGCATCTCCAGCCCGCTGCGCGGGGTCGGGGCGGCGGAACTGGACTGGGTCATCGTGCGCGAGAATTCCGAGGGCGAATATGCCGGGCAGGGCGGGCGCACGCACCCCGGCCTGCCGATCGAGGTGGCCACCGATGTCTCGGTCTTCACCCGTGCGGGGGTGGAGCGGATCCTGCGCTTTGCCTTCGACCTGGCCCGGTCGCGGCCGCGCAAGCGGCTTACGGTGGTGACGAAGTCGAACGCGCAGCGGCATGGCATGGTGCTCTGGGACGAGATCGCGGCAGAGGTCGCGCGCGACTTCCCGGATGTGACCTGGGACAGGATGCTGGTCGACGCGATGACGGTGCGGATGGTGATGAAGCCCGCCTCGCTCGACACGATTGTCGCGACCAATCTGCATGCCGACATCCTGTCGGACCTGGCGGCGGCGCTGGCGGGCTCGATCGGCATCGCGCCGACGGCGAACCTGAACCCCGAGCGCGCGGCACCCTCGATGTTCGAGCCGATCCACGGCTCGGCCTTCGACATCGCGGGCAAGGGGATTGCCAATCCGGTGGGGATCTTCTGGTCGGCGGCGATGATGCTGGAGCATCTGGGAGAGGGTGACGCCGCGCGCCGCCTGATCGGCGCGGTCGAGGCGGTCACCGCCGATCCCGCCTGTCACACCCCCGACCTGGGTGGCCGAGCCACGACGCGTGACGTCGTCGGTGCGGTGCTAAAGGCCCTGCGCGGCCGCAACGACTGACAAGAGGGCGGAGGATCGGGCAGCAGTTTGGCGCGCGTCGCAGGCGACCTTAGGGTTAGGACACGTTCTCGTCTCATAGCCAGAACATCACGGTTGCGGCGAGTGCTACGGCTGAAAGGAGGACCTTTGGGCACCTGTCGTAGTGCGTGGCAACTCTGCGCCAGTCCTTCAATCGCCCGAACATGATCTCGATGCGGTTGCGGCGTTTGTAGCGGCGCTTGTCGTATTTGACGGGCTTGCTGTGGGGTTTCCGGCCCGGGACCCTAGCTTATCCAGGTTTCAATGCTGTTGTCCTGGCGAACGCAGGCCACCCCAATCTGACAAATCCTGCCACGGTCGTTGTTGGCGTTTTCGACATCGAGCGCGACAAATCGGAAGGGCCCTTTTGGTAAGGCGGGAACCAAAGGACTTGTGGGAGCTGCGGGGACCGGCCCGATCGTGATGCTGCAGGAGCGGCACCGCTGGCGATCAAGAGCGGCGAGTTCCGCATCGCCCAGCCCGAGACGGCGGATCGTGACGTCTACCAACTAGACGGGCTCCTCGTAGGGTTCCGTCCCCTGATAATTCCAAGCGGTGGCACGTGCGGGGGCGTTCTTCAGGACTGCCGCTTCGAGCGCGAAGATGCCCTCATCATCCTGCACCACCCAGACGGCCTTGCCGTGATCCTCAATGAAAGCATTCCTTAGGCGCTTCGCGATATCCCCGCCGGCTTTGTTTGCCGCGTCAGCCCGGTCCCGCCACATGCGACCAGAGTTGTAGAGGTAGGAAAAGTAATGGCTGGTGTTCTCCGAACCGGTGCGATGCCGCTGGTGGATGCGCTTGTAGAGCGTCTCGTTCGCGGAACTGGTCGATCCGATGTAGCGAAGCCGTCCTTCATGATCGACGAGACCGTAGAGACCGCGGCTGTCTCTCGGGGCCTCAGACGTCGGGCGCGGCTCAGCAGCCAGAAGGTTTTCCAGCAGGGTTTCAGGTGTAAATCGGCTCTGTTGCACAATTCCCTGAGGGGGCTCATTTTTGAATCCAGGCTGATAGCCGGGTGGCATGAGCGAGCCGACACCCCTGACCTACCAGACC
>NZ_FNOB01000050.1 GCF_900106675.1 Allgaiera indica | reverse complement strand
GCCGTCACCGCGGAACTTCACGCCCCTCGCCATCGTCCTCGGACCGATGGCGGACTATGGCTCGACCGTCGATAAGCAGGTTCAAAGGCTTGCCAAAGCGGCGATACGGGATCTGCACACCGATCCGCGCCTGGCGTCGGCACAGCGTCGAATAATCCGGCACCGGCCAGTCGAGCCCCGCCATCCGGATCAGGCTCTCGACCAGTCCAACCGTTTGCCGAAGCGGAAGGCCGAAGAGCACTTTCAGCGTGAGGCAGACCTGGATCGCGGCATCAGAGAACGTCTCGGGCCGCCCCCGCTTGCCGCTCGTTCCGGCGTGCCAGACCGTGTCGGGATCAAACCAGACCGAGAGCGAGCCCCGCTGGCGGAGCGCGGCCCTCGCCATCGGGCTTGGACCGGTGGCGCCGCGATGGCTCGATAGTCGGACCAGTTCGTCGTGCGATAGCGGGTGGGAGAGGGCTTCGGCATGGCGCCGAACTAACGCACTGGATTCGCGCAGTGAATCCTCCTCACCGATATGTGCAACAAGCCCCCTTCGAGGAAAAATACGGCGCCAAATATGCGCGGAGCGTGACCTGCCTGACCAAGGACACCGAGGCGCTCCTCGCCTTCCACGACTTCCCGGCGGAGCATTGGGATCACTTGCGCACGTCAAATCCGATCGAAAGCGTGTTCGCCACCGTCCGTCACCGCACGGTTCGAACCAAGGGCGCCCTGTCGCAGAAGACGGCAAGACTGATGGTGTTCACCCTCGTCAGGGCGGCATCGAAGAGATGGCGCAGGCTCAATGGCAAGAACCAGTTGCCTCGCGTCATCGAAGGCGTCAAATTCAGCGACGGCATCGCTCAACCCGATGCCAGCCAGAACCGCGCCGCTTGATCTCGCCGCGTCACCCAAATTCAGCCACAGCTCCCGGTTCGCGCCGGCGAGGCTTTCATTTCAGGGGTTGCAGCGCGGGCAGGTTCCCGGGTCCCCCTCGGTCAGGCCGTCTTTGCGAGGCCGCGTCTCTTCCAGACCACAGACGCCGCAGCCCCATCGTTCTGCTCGCACCAGAACTGTCGGTCCAGCGCACCAGGCGCAGGGAAGTCCCATCTCCACACCAACCTTGCCAAACCCCGGTGCGGCACAGACAGGGCACGCTGTCTCCAGTCGCCTGGCAAGTTTCTGCGCCAGCCTGCCGAGTGTTTCCATCCTGTGCGGATTGCAGTGCGCGCGCATGTCGGTCTGGATGAACGCCTTGCCATCCGTCGAAAGGCGCCGGACCTTCGCTAAAGCCGCCCCCAGTTGTTCCACGCTGCCAATGCCCTTGATCACGTTATCGCCCACGGCATCATCGTCCGCGCCCACGATCACCCTCTGCGCCGGGAACCCGATGCGTGCCAGGAAGGATCCCGGGTCTTCGTCCGGGTCAAGCAAGAGATGATCGTAGACTGGCGTCTCATCGTAGAGCCTCTCCACCAGAGTCAGGCCGATCCTCTTGTCGACCCAGGCCACGACCTCCACGCCAAACGGGATGAAGGGGATCCGCGGATGCGGCCCGTAGGCGCCCTCGCTCGCGAGCGCGAGGTCGCCGCCCGCGCGCGACAGACCAAGCGCCGCCTTTGCGAGGGCGGCATCCTCGACTGTGCCCTGCCGGGCGACCTCGCCGGTGAAGGTGCCGAGTGCATCGGTGTCGATGCCTTCGGGCACCATCAGGTCCAGGCCCAGTTGCTCGGCAAGGATCGGGGCAAAGGCGGCCTCCTTGCCGTGCATGGTGGCCAGCACCGCGACGCGTCCGGCATAGGGCCCGGGTGTCATGCGGCCCGGTCGGCGGGTGTGGCGGCGGCCTTTCTCCCGATCCAGACGCCCCGGTCGTAGCGCGCGGCGATCCGGCCCTCGGCGTCCATCGCATGCAGCGACAGCCAGCCGTTGTCGAAGAGTGCCCTCACCCCCGGGTGCCGGTCCAGCACGCCCGAGATCGCAGCCTCCGGCGCCTCGATCACCACGGCCAGCCGCACCGGATCGTGGCGCAGCCCCGCGCCGTCATGGAGCGACTGCCAGGGCAGGCCGGGCCGCAGGTTGCCGCCGTTGCCCTCGACCACCCCGATCCCACCGGTGACGTTGTGGATCAGCTTGTTGCCCGCCCCGAAGACCCCGGGCGCCACCGCCGAGCCGTGGTATTGCAGTGCGATCCAGCTGGCGACGACCACCGGCGCGGTCAGGATCAGTTCGAGCGTGCCGAAGCCCTGATCTGCCCGCCAGTCGTAGCTGTGCAGGAAGACCCGCCCGCCAAGGTCCCGCCCCGCCGTCCGCCCGCGCGGGGCGGCGATGAAGGCGCGGCATCCGGCCAGCCCCCATTCGGGCCTGAGCTCCGACCAGTCCCTGCCCCGTGCGGCCAGCCCGGCCCCCGATCCTGCCCGCGGCAGGCTGGCGGCCCGGGCCGTCTGGGCGACCGCCCCGGCGCGGCCCAGCACCTGCCGCAGATGCGCCAGTGCCGGGGCCGGCACTTCGCCCAGCCCGTCATCGAACAAGCTCACCCGATCGCTGACCGTGTCGTGCAGGCCGGCGACGAAGCGGGTGTCGGCGGGGATCTCTATACCTTCCGACACCAGACCGGCGCGCACTGCGGGCTCGTTCAGCAGCCCCGCCAGCAGCCGCGCGTTCACATCGCCCGCATGCCCGCCGCAGGCCCCGCATTGCAGGGCGCTGGCATGGGGGGCGTTCGTGACATGGGCGCCATGCCCCGCGATCAGCACCAGCGGCGCGAAGCCCCGGGTCAGCGACATCGCGCGCAACACCTGTGCCGCCGCGGCGATGCGGGCCTCCAGCGGCAGATCGAGCCGCGGCGCGGGCGTGGGCGGCGCGTCCTTGCCAAGCCCCAGCGCCGACGCCGCGAGCTTGCCGAGGTATCCCGGCCCCGCCGCCTCGACGAAGGCGAAGGAGGACACGGCGGCCAGCTTGAACCGCCCCCAGGCCCGCACCGCCCGGCGTTTGAGGCGCAGGCCGTCGTCCTGCGCCCTGCCCGCCGCCCTGCCCGCCGCCGTGCCCGAAGTCAGGCCCGGTGACAGCAGCACCGGCGCCCGCGCCTCGACAAGATCCGAGGCCGAGGGCCTGTGATTCACCGCCAGCCCGAAGAACCCCGCGAAGCCGAGCGTCTCGGCGCCCGGCTCCGCCGCCTCCAGCGCCCGCCGGAAGGGTTCCGACCGCACGTCGATGCAGAACGCCGCCTGGATCAGCGGATGCTTGTCGCGGGGCGGCTTGGGCCCGTCGATCGTGAAGGCCTCCGCCAGCCGCCGCTCCTCGGCCCGGTCGGCGGCCTCCTGCAGCGCCAGATCGGCGCGCAGCGCAGCATTCGGCTGCAAGGGGGCGGCCCAGCCGGTCAGCGCCTCCTTCCACCCCGCGGCGAGCGCGGCCCCGAAGGCGGCCAGCAGCGCCCCCTCCCAGGCCAGCCGGATCAGCAGCAGCTCGAACGCGGTGGCGTCATGCCCGCCGTCCCGGGCGGCCCGCCAGCCAAGGCCGCGGGCATACTGCGCCCAGCCGCCCAGCGTCGTCAGCAACCGCTGAAGGTAGAGCGGCGCCGCCTCTGCCGTCAGACTGAGCTGCCCGCAAAGCTCGGCGAAGGCCGCGCGCGGATCGTCCGGAAGGGCGGCGACGTAAGCGCAGACCCCCCCGAGGCCGTGCAGCCCCGGCGTCAGGTCGCGCTGCGCGAAGGCCTTCCACGACCGCCAGGGCGTGCCCTGAAGCGCAGGCCAAAGCGCCTGCCCCCGGTCGAACTGCGCCGCGGCCCAAAGGCCGATCCGTTCTTCGACAAAGGCGGGCCAGTCGGTACCGGTCGTGGCCTTCGCAAGGTCGGCCAGCGTCGGATCCGGCGCAAGCGCGGGCTCGGGCTCCCCGGCGGCGGCCCTCAGCGCGGCGACCGAAAGGCCCGCGCCAGCCGCGGCGCCGGCAAGATCCCGGTCTGTGATCCGGCCGGCGGCGATCCACGCAGCCGCAGTGCTGCGCGGCAGGGTCAGCCGCGCCCCGGCGATCCGGGCAAGGCGGGCGGCGGCGACCTCGCGCGTCTCGCCCGACTGGCCGAGGAAGGGATTGACCGCGACCGTCGCGTCAAGCGCGAAGGCCGGCGGGATCTGGCCCACCGCCTCCTCGGCAGCGGCGAAGAGGGCGAGCGTTTCGCCCGGGAACTGGAAGCTGTGATAGGTCATTCGCTCATCCTTTCGAAAGCGACCGGGCCATCCGGTCGGTCACCGCATTGAGGTAAAGGCCGTTCATCAGATGCACGCGCAGCCCCGCCGCCGCCGGATGCCCGGCCCAGAGCGGAAAGGTCGCCTGCGCCAACGCCGCCAGCCCGAAGCCCGCGACCGACAGCGCCATCACCGCCCAGGTCAGCGCATCGGGCGCGGGCGGCAGCGGCAGGCTGCCTGCCGACAGCGCATTGGCCCCGGCGTGGAAGGCGAAGTAGGCCAGCGTCGCCGCGCCCGACATCGCCGTGGTGCGCCATGTCAGCGCCCGCGGCGCGGCATCGGCCAGCCCCTGAGCGATCAGGTAGGCCACGCCGAAGATCAGGATCGCCCCCAGCGCCACGGCCTGCGGCGCCATCTGCCCGATCCCGAAGACCGCGCCGACCCCCGCGTAGATCGCCAGCGCCAGCGCGAAGGCACGCGCCACGGCGCGCCCGCCGGGCACCGCCACCGGACCGGGGCGCCGGATCGCGGTGACCGCCTCGACCGCGCCGCCCGACGACAGAAAGGCATGCGCCTTATAGAGCGAATGCGCCACGATATGCAGCAGCGCGAGCGGGAAGAGCGCGAGCCCGCATTGCAGCACCATGAACCCCATCTGCGCGCATGTGGACCAGGCCAGCGCGGTCTTCACCGCGGGCTGGGTGGTGGCGACGGCGGCGGCGACCAGCGCGCTGAACCCGCCCACCAGCGCCAGCACCGTCAGCACGGCGGGCGCGGTCAGCATCACATCGGCAAAGCGGATCAGCAGGAAGCCGCCCGCGTTCACCACGCCTGCGTGGAGGAGGGCCGAGACCGGCGTCGGTGCCTCCATCACCTCCGTCAGCCAGCCGTGGGTCGGGATCAGCGCCGATTTGAACACCGCCGCCACCGCCAGCAGCAGGGCCGCCAGCCACAGGTCCGCCGGCACCCGGCCCGCGTGAGCTGCCGCGGTGATCGCGGCGATGTCGGTGGTGCCGAAGCCCCGGATCATAAGGATCACGGCACCCAGCAGCGAAAGGCTCGCGATCAGCCCGCTAAGGGATTTCTTCGCCGCGGCGCGCCGGGCGCGGGGCCGCTCGGGATAGAACAACAGAAGCCGGTTCAGCGCGGCACCGACGCAGACCCAGGCGACGAGAAGCTGGATCAGGTTCCCCGCCAGCACCAGCACCAGCACGGCGGCAAGCGTCAGGCTCATCCAGCCCATGAAGGCGCCCTGCCCCGCCTCGCCGTCCAGCGCCACGCGCGAGAAGCGCAGCACCACCCAGCCGACGAAACCCACGGTCAGCGCAAGCGCGACGCTGACGATGTCGAGCCGCGCCGACAGCCCCGCCCCGGCGGCACCGATCAGGCCCGAGGTCTCGGGACCGCCCAGCGCAAGGTGACCCCCGGCGGCCAGCGACGCGGCCAGATGGGCGATCATCGCGCCCTCGGGCAGACGCAGACGGGTTCCGGCACGCGGTCCGGGGCGCAGGACAAGCACAAGGCCGGCAAGCGCGGCCAGCAGGGGGCCGAGAAAGAGAAGTTGGGACATGACAGAACCTCCGGTTGCGATCGCCCCGGTCATAGCTGCGGCGCAGCATCATAAAAAATACATTGTTATTGATGAAACGTTCTATAAATAAGAACGATGTCCGATCTGAACTACCATCATCTGCGGTATTTCCGAGAGGTTGCCCGCGACGGCAACCTGACCCGCGCGGCAGAGCGGCTGAACGTCTCGCAATCGGCCCTCTCCAGCCAGATCCGCACGCTGGAGGACCGCCTTGGCCAGCCGCTGTTCGAACGCCGCGGGCGCCAGCTGGTGCTGACCGAGGTGGGCCATATCGCGCTCGACTATGCCGACCGGATCTTCGGCGCGGGCGAGGAACTCGTGTCAGTCCTGCGCCAGGCCGGCGCAGGGCGGCAAGTGCTGCGGGTCGGCGCGCCCTCGACGCTGTCGAGAAACTTCCAGCTTCGGTTTCTTGCCCCGATCATCGGATCTGACGAGATCGAGATCGTGCTGCGCTCGGGCAGCGGGCCGATGCTGTTCGAGGCCCTGCAATCGCTGGCGCTCGACGTGGTGCTGACGACCGAGCCGCCCGCGCGCGACGTCTTCTCGGCCTTCGTCGCCCACCGGGTCTCGGCCCAGAAGGTCGGCCTGCACGGCACGCCGCACCGTATGCGCCACCCGACGCTCGCCGAGGCGCTTCGGCAGGAGCCGGTGATCCTGCCCACCGACAGCTCGATCCGCACTGGCTTCGACAGCCTCGTGGCGCGGCTGGGGCTGCGCCCCCGGGTCGCGGCGGAGGTCGACGACATGGCGATGATCCGGCTTCTGGCGCGCGAGGATGCGGGGCTGGCGATCACCCCGGCGGTCGTGCTGGCCGACGAGCTGCGCGAGGGGCTGCTGGTCACCGCGCCCTTCGATCTGGACATCGTTGAGGATTTCTACGCCGTCACCCTGCAGCGGCGTTTCCCCAACCCGGTACTGGAACGGGTGCTGGGTGCGGCGGCAGAGGCTGGCGATACCGGCGCCTCGCGCTAAACTCGGATCTTGGGTAGCCTTCGGTCTCCGCAGGCCAGGGGAGCACACGCTTGAAGATGCGCCGGATATCCGATCTGCCGAGCAAGACCTGCCCGGCCTGCAACCGCCCGTTCACCTGGCGCGGGAAATGGGCACGCGACTGGAAGGCCGTTCGCTACTGCTCCGACAAATGCCGAAGGTCGGCAAAGTCACCCGCGCGGGCCTGAGGCGCTCTGATCCCCCGCCCCGAACCGGGCCGCCCGAACGGCAATGCAGGCAAGAGGCCGGACGACCTTGATCGCCCCGATTGCCACAACCCAAAATGATCCAGCCGAGAATGATCCGGGCGCGCGCGCCGACCGTTGAAAGATCATGAGACGCTACTTTCAGGAATGTGAAAGGGGCGCGGCGCACCGCATCGCCCGGCGTGCCGCTGCGGCGGTTGCAGATCTTCGGCACCTGCAAGCGCGGCCTTCGGCTGCGCCTTGCCAGGCAGGCGCCGCCGGTCATGCTTGAAGCGGTCACCGTCTGGTACGACAGCGGCTGCCCGCTCTGCCGCCGCGAGATCGCGCTGATGCGCCGGCTCGACCGCCGCGGGCGCATCACGTTCGTGGACGCGGTGGGCCCCGATGCGGCCTCTCCGATCGACCGCGCCGAGATCCTTGCACGCTTCCACCCCCGCGAAGGCGACCGCCTCCTTTCGGGCGCGGAGGCCTTCGCCGCCATGTGGCGGGCGATCCCGCTGCTGCGCCCCTTGGGCATTCTGGCTGGGTGGAGGCCTCTCATTCCCGCGTTCGAATGGGCCTATCGCAGGTTCCTGCGGATTCGCCCGCTCCTTCAGAAACTCCTCAGCTGAGATCGCCGCCCCTTCGCACCCGCGGAAGTCTTCGCACAGGACCCGCAAACCCGAACGCTGATTTGCGCAACAACGCCCCGTGGGAGTATCACCAACGCTCGAAAGAGAACCAAATCTTGCCAGAGCAAACCTATAAGCGCGGACTCGAAGGGGAGCAGGTCAACCCTTGCCCAGTCATCTTACTTCTGGGCAAGGGTCGCATGGAATTTCGGGCCTAAACCCTGTTTACTTAAAACTAATGGATTCTCGCAGCCGAATTCGTAACGTTTTCATTATGCGAGCTGCAGCCTGTGTTTTCCGCGACCATGATCGATTGGTTGCGTAGCAGGTCTGGCCAATTTTCCAATAGGTTTGGGGGAAGCGATGGCACGGTCAGAGGAAAAGACGAATTGGTGGACCGGGGAAACCGGAACGGTGCATTACGATGACGATGACAAGGTGGTCGGTTATTCCAAGGCACACGAGCCGACCTTCATGGAAAAACTGACGGGAACGGCCTCATCCCCTCAAACCGACCACTTCAATAACGACGATGAACTGCAAGGTGAGCTACCCCCCGAAATTCGGACACTGACATAAGCTACGATTTGCAGTCTGCTGATCTTCGACGAGAAGGAGATCAGAGATGTCGAAACGCAA
>NZ_FNOB01000051.1 GCF_900106675.1 Allgaiera indica | reverse complement strand
CCCATGAAGCTGGCGGCGGCGGACCCGTCGCCGGGCCGGCTGATCAAGCAGCCTGAAAACGAATGCGCGTGACAACTACCTTGACGAATACCGTTGCGGGCTCGCGGCGGGTAATCGCCGGCGGCACGTTGGCTGGATTCTGGCTGATGTCGGCCATGTCCGAATGGGTCGGATTGGAACTGTAGAGCCGGTTTCCCGCCCCGCTGCCCGGTTTTGCCGACTGGCTCTGCGCGGGCTGCGTGGACCCGTTTCCATCCGCACGCGCGGCGGTCGAAGCCAGAACTCCGCCAGCAGCCAGTCCTGCGGAGCCAATGAGCACGCTGCGACGATCCATCCGCACAGGGGAGCTGTCACTGGTTGATTCGGGGACCGAGCGTTTGGTTTGCGTTCTTTCGATTGGGCGTTTCATGACTTTTCCTTTCACCTGTCAGATGCAATCGCCGCCCGGGCCAGCCGTTCGCGATCCCTTCTGCGGGAAACCGTCCGGGCGATCTGAAGGTAAGACGCTGGCTGCGGCCGGACATTACAGAGATCTGGAATTAGCAGTCTCGCTGAATCCCGCGCGGCGCGCCAAGGACAGGATCATGCGCCGGACCAATACCCTAATTTGGCTTGGGCCCGCGGGCTGGGTGCGCAGCCGACATCGAACCGACAAGGGCAGTGGCCATGCGCTTTCGAAACATGAACAAGAGCGTACGAGCTTCCCGCGTGCCGAGCCCCAAAGCCTCCGCCGCGACCTCGATGCTCTGGCCTTCGGTATCAACTCTGCGGAACAACTCGCCCGACAGCTTCCCGATATCGGCCTGCACGGCGTTTTTGCAGCTGCACAAGGGGCCCGAAAACAGCTTCTCGGTTGCCCGATCCTCTTTCGTCATACCAGCCATGCGATACTCCTGAAACGGCTTTGGTTTGAAGACGCCGTTCGGAGCGCAGCATTACAAGGCGCTTTCTTCGTTTCCGCAATCGGTCTCTTCAACAGGATGCTCGCAGCCGACCGGCGGACAGGAGCAATCGTCAAAGCCATGACGGCAACAAGGGCCGCAGTGGGCCACCAGTGCGTCACCCAACGCGGCGCGGGCGCGGTGAAGACGGACATTCAGCGTTCCGGCTTTCAGCACCAGGTCTGCCGCAACCATCGCGCGATCACCGTCGTCGATGTCAATTCGGCGGATCAGTTCGGCATCACTCGGACGCAGTTCAGTGACCAACCCTTTGACGCAGTTGCAGATCACGTCCATGTCTTCGACCGGGTCATCGGTGAAAACAGCGGACTGAGCCTCCAGTGCGACAGCCTCCTTCAGACGCCTGGACCGTCCCGACTTGCGATAGTGATCATTCAGCGCTGACCGCAACACCGCATAGAGCCAGGCATCCATGCGGTCCGCCTCGCGCAGCTGATCCTTACGTGCCAGAACGCGGATGCAAAATTCCTGCAGCACGTCCTCGGCATCGGCCCGGTTTCCCAGCCGTTTGACTAGGAAAGCCAAAAACGCATTTCTGTTCACCGACAGGGTTGCTTCGAGGCCGGGCTGATCGGCGTGGCTGTCCTTTGGGATATGATTTTTGATTTCCGACATGGTTGCACGCCGCCCTTGCATAGAAGTTCCGATCCAACCCGGCAGGCCGATTCATTAGACATGTCGCCATCGGTAAATGCTTCGAACCTATCCATTCCAAGACGAAATTCCAATGGCAGAGTTTTTGAAATCAGCCATCCATTGCACCGATGAATTCTATCCGCATGGTTGCTGAAGACAAAAGCGCAGCATTTTTCACAGTCTCGCCGTCTCGCGTAACGCCCTCAGCTTAGGGTCAGGACCCATTGATTTCGGGCGGACTGCGTGATTCACCGTTCAGAAATCGAGCGGTGAACATGTCTGATCTCTTCTGGCTGACAGATGCGCAGATGGCGCGTCTTGAGCCCTATTTCCCGAAGTCCCACGGCAAGCCGCGCGTCGATGATCGGCGTGTGCTGAGCGGGATTATCTTCATCAATCGCAATGGGTTGCGCTGGCGTGACGCGCCTGCTGAATACGGCCCGCACAAGACGCTCTACAACCGTTGGAAGCGGTGGAGTGATAAGGGCATCTTCGCGCAGATCATGGTCGGCCTTGCCGCCGAGCACTGTGAGAAGAAGACGGTCATGATTGACGCCACCTATCTGAAGGCCCACCGGACCGCGACCAGCATGGGCGCGAAAAAGGGGGGCGTGGACGCCTGATCGGCCGAACCAAGGGCGGCATGAACACCAAGTTGCATGCCATCTGCGACAGCCAGGGGCGGCCGCTCGACCTGTTCGTCACCGCCGGTCAGGTCAGCGACTACATCGGCGCACGGGCATTGCTCGGCAGCCTGCCGAATGTCGATTGGCTGCTCGGAGACCGCGGCTACGACGCCGACTGGTTCAGGGAAGCATTGAAAGACAAAGGGATACGCGCGTGTATCCCCGGTCGAAAGCAGCGCAAGAAAACCGTGAAGTACGACAAGCGCCGATACAAACGGCGCAACCGGATCGAGATCATGTTCGGCAGGCTCAAGGACTGGCGGCGCGTGGCAACCCGCTACGATAGGTGTCCGAAGGTCTTCCTCTCGGTAATCGCTCTCGCAGCAACCGTCATCTATTGGCTATGAGTCCTGACCCTAGGCCTCAGCCGCCTGGACGCCGGAGACCAAAGCCTCCGGCTGTCCGGACTGTTTGACCCCGTCCAGCCGGGTACGTTTCAGGAGCAGTGCATTCACCGCGACAAGCGCCGAACTGCCCGACATCGCAATCGCCGCCACGGCGGGACTGACCACAAGCGGATAGAAAACCCCGGCAGCCGCAGGAAACGCCACCACGTTGTAGGCAACCGCCCAGAACAAGTTCTGGTGCATCTTGCGCAACGTGGCCCGCGAAAGCTCAATCGCACCGAGAACATCGTGCGGGTCGCTTTTCATCAGCACCACATCGGCACTTTCCATGGCCACGTCCGTTCCAGCACCGATGGCAAAGCCGACATCGGCCTGCGTCAGCGCCGGGGCGTCGTTGACGCCGTCGCCGACCATGCCCACCCGCTTGCCCTGGGTCTGCAACTCCTTGACCTTGTCGGCCTTCTGGCCCGGCAGAACATCCGCCAGGATGATGTCGATGCCCAGTTCCGACGCGATGCGTTTGGCCGTGCCCTCGTTGTCGCCGGTCAGCATCGCCACCTCGACGCCCCGTTCACGCAGCTTCGCGACCGTCACCTTGGCGGATGGACGCGGTGCGTCGGCAATGGCCACAAGTCCAAGTAACCTTCCGCCACGAGCGACGTGTACCACAGTGCGCCCCTCGCCCTTCAGGTCGTCCGCCGCCGCCGAAAGATCGGCAAGGTCGATCTTCTGCTCGTCCATGAGCCTACGGTTTCCAAGGTAGACCAGCTCACCTTCGATCTCGGCCTGTGCACCCTTGCCTTCGATGTTGAGGAAGGCACCGGTTCCGGGCACGTCCAGCCCCTCGGCGCGTTCGATGATCGCCAGCGCCAGCGGGTGGTCGGACCCGCGCTCCACCGCGGCCGCCATCCGCAGCACAGTATCGGCATCCGTTCCGTCAGCAGGCACCACATCCACGACGCGCGGCTGCCCCATGGTCAGCGTTCCGGTCTTGTCGAACACGATGACGTCAAGCTTCGTTGCCTCTTCAAGCGCCCCTGCGTTCTTGAACAGGATGCCGTTCCGCGCCCCGATCCCGGTGCCGACCATCACCGCCATCGGCGTGGCAAGGCCAAGCGCGTCGGGACAGGCAATCACGAAAACCGTGATCGTCAGGGTGACAGCAAATAGAAGCGGCGAACCGATCCACCAGAACCATACCGAAAAGGTCGCAAGCCCGATAATGACCGCGATCAGCACAAGCCACTGCGATGCCCTGTCGGCCAAAAGCTGCGAGGGTGCCTTGGAGTTCTGGGCCTCCTGCACCAGCTTGACGATCTGGGCCAGCGCGGAATCCGCGCCGACCTTGGTCGCCTTGAAGCGGAAGCTACCAGTCTTGTTGATGGTCGCGCCCACAACCTTGTCGCCGGGTTTCTTGGCGACGGGCATAGACTCGCCCGTGAGCATGGATTCATCGACAACCGACTCGCCCTCGATCACTTCGCCATCAACCGGGATCTTGTTGCCGGGTCGGATGATGACGGTCTCGCCGGCCAGAACCTCGGCGGTGGGCACCTCGATTTCCTCCCCGTTTCGCAGGACCACGGCCATGGGCGGTGCCAGATCAAGCAGCGCACGGATCGCCTCGGAGGCACCCGCACGGGCCCGCATTTCCAGCCAATGGCCAAGCAGGATAAAGACCAGCAGAACCGCCACGGCTTCATAGAACTGAACGCCAGGGAAGAAGAAAGTCGATCCGACGCTGAAGAAGTATCCGGTGCCGACAGACAAAACCACCAGCACGGCCATGTTGAGAATACCATTTTTTAATGCGCGCCATGCCGCGATGAAGAACGGCCAGCTCGGCCAGACAATTGCCGCGCTACCAAGAAAGAACAGCCAGAGGTCCAGCCTCAAGCCGAATGGAGGCGCAGGAGGCGTGAACATTCCGCCCATCGGCGAATAAATGAAGATCGGGACGGTAAAGAGCAGCGCAACCCAGAAGCGGTTGCGCATGTCCTTGACCATCGCCGCCATGTCGTGACCGGCGCCATGCCCCATCTCGTGCGCCATCTCCTCGTGAGAGGTCGGCGCCTTTGCGCCATGGGCAGCGTGACCGGCATGCCCCTCATGACCGGTATGATCCTTGTGGTCCATTTTGCAGATGTGCTCGGGAAGCTGCTCTCCGGCGCAGTGAAAACCGCACTTCTCAATCGTGCCGCGTAGGGTTTTCTCATCCACCACCGCTTCATCATATTGCACCGTTACGCTGGCCGAGGCAGGGTTTGCTTCGGCGCGGTGGACACCGATGAGCGCCATCAAATGGCGTTCAACCCCGAGATGATCGAGTTCCTCGAACAGCCCGCGGACCTCTAGGGTCAAAGTTTTCATGGTTGGCTCCTGTCGAAAATTTCGCGCAGTCTCAAAAGATCGTCAGAATAATAGACGCCGCTCGGTGGCGGCTGTTACATGAAAGGATGAAAACAGCGGCGGATTTTTGCGATTGGCGCGCCGCAACAGCCGGTAACATCGGCTGATGGCGGGCGTCAGTCCTTCACGGGATACCATGCAGTAAGGGCTCTCAAGCCATTGACGAAGCTATCCTTAAAGTGCGGAATGCGGAGCCGAACAATGACACGCCAGGCCGACACAAGTGAACGACCCCACAAATCCTTTGCCCTCGTTCTCAGTGGCGGCGGGGCACGGGGGTTGTCACATGCGGGAGTTCTCAAAGCCCTGGTTGCCAGAGGCTACATCCCGAGTGCCATCGTCGGTGTGTCGATGGGGGCGGTTGTTGCTGCGACATACGCCCTAAACGACAACTGGTACAACGAACTGGTTGAGATGGACACCAGCGGATTTCCGGCAACGCCCGACTTTCGACTGCCAGGTCTGATTGCGAGACTGAGGGGCTTCAGGATTGCGCTTCTTGCCGCCAGGGACATGTATTTCGGCTGGGGCGTTGGAGCACGCACCGAAACCTGGGGCCGCAATGTCTTGACCGATCTGACCAAGGGCAAGAACCTGCAGGACGGCCGGATTCCGATTTTTGTTTGCGCAACCGACATGCTGTCGGGTCAACGCGTGGTATTCGACGAGGGGCGAGCGACGGATTGCATTTATTCGAGCGCCGCATTAGCCGGAATTTTGCCGCCCCTTGTGCATGGGGATCACATACTCATGGATGGGGCCTACGCGGACATCGCGCCTGTCGATGTGGCAAGAGCCGCCGGCGTCGAAGCTGTAATCGCCGTCGATCCCAGCCAGCGCGAAAATACCACCGGTCCCAAAAACGGCTTGCAGGCGATGTTGCGCTCTATTGAGGTCTGCCAATACGAACATGCAAGGCTGCGTTTCGCGCAGGCCGACCTTGTTATCCGGCCCGCATTCACCCAAACAATCGGCACACTTGAATTCCGGTTGAAGCGTCACTGCATTGCTGCAGGGGCCGTGGCCACCCGCCGCGCACATGATGAGATCAAGAAGCTGCTCGATCCTGAAGTCAAAGTCCAACCGGCCGAAATGTAAGGTGCTCGAGCATCCTACTTGGTTTCGCACACCCCCCGCCACGTTCAAGTCCTTCAGTCTGTCTCCTTGCCTTGATTTCGGCACCGCGTTAGGGTCATTCACGTCCGCATGCGCGAACGCGTCGAGCCCCAGGACCAGCAGAATTGCGATTTCGCGTCTGGTCTTCTCTTGCAGGTCTCTGGCCTCCGCACTCGAAATCCCTAGCGCTTCGGCAGATTTGGAGAGCTCAAGTCCTTCCAGATCGACCATGCGAAACAAGTCCCGGCGTAAGGTCTTTTCAGGTGCGTCCAGATCAGACAAGCAGGCGCAGAACAGTGCGTCGACCAGTCTTTGGAATTCTGCCCCATACTTGGCCTCGTCGACCACCAATTGGGAACACCCTGTTTTTTCGTTGGCCATTTTCTTGCTCTCTCAGCCCACAACCGTTCCACGGCGTTTAGGGAGGTGACGCTCGCAGGGCCAAGACCATTACACTGGGTGGATCGAACGTTCGTCGCCGCAGCAATCACCGAGATTTGTGATTTTGGGAGTGGACGAACAGCCATGCGGCGGGCAGGAGCAATCGTCGAAGCCGTTTTCACAGCAGCAACCGCAGTGCTTGAGAAGGCTTTCACGAAGTGTTGCGCGTGCCCTGTGCAGACGCACGTTCAGCGTACCTGATCGGATGTTGAGGGAAGATGCCACCTCGAACCGATCCTCTCCATCAAGATCAATGCGTTGAATCAAAGTGACCTGCCCCTATTTTCAGGGCCACTCGTAAGTCGAGTTTGTTCTGCATTTGTGTGCCATCATTCGGCGGCGTGAGCAATGGGCGCAGGCGCGG
>NZ_FNOB01000052.1 GCF_900106675.1 Allgaiera indica | reverse complement strand
GGCAGGCACATCGCGGCGTTCGCGATGCAGTATTGGCTATAGGCATTGCCGGGCACGCAAGAGACGCGCTGTCCCACAAGCGCCTTGGCCGCGTCGCTGTCGCCGGCGGCGACCACCGTGCCCGCGCCTTCGTTCCCGGCCGGCAGTTTGATCCCATGCCGTGCCTTCGAGCCCGCGCTGAAGGGCTCTGGCACGGTCGCGACGAATTTGCCGGGCGTATAGCTGGCATTTTCCATATCCGCCGCCCCGACGAGGATAGCGAGGTCCGACGGATTTATTGGCGCGGCTTCCATTTTCACGAGAACCTCGTTGCCGGTCGGATCGGGAAAGGTCACGTCCTCGCTCGCTACGGTGAGCTTTCCGTCCGCTTCCAATGTCGTGAAGAGCTGCTTGCCTGTGGTCGTCATGTCGATCTCCAGATTTCAGTTTCTTGATGGAGGGTTGGCGTTGGGCCGCCAGAATGAACCACAGCGCCACCCCGGACCGGATTGCTGTTGCATTGGGAGAATAGCGCTGACGACACCCAAGGCGAGCAGAAAGCGGCGTTGGGCTTTGTCAAAGCGATGGAAAGTCGGTCCAAGCAAGGGCTACATGCCTGCTCCTTGCCCGGCGCAAAGGCCACGCCACTCGGCGAGAGCGACAGCGCGGTTGGAGGTCAGGATCATGGCGCCTTTCTCGTAGCGGGCGTTGACCAGCTGGAAAAAAAGGTTGGCGCCGCGGGTGGTAATGGGCAGATAGCCGATCTCGTCGACGATGAGCAGCGCGGCCCACACCCAGTTGCAGACCACCATGCGTTACGCGCACCTCGCCGATGATCCGGTCAACCGGGCGGCGGAAGAGAATGCGGACCGGCTGAGCGCGGCCATCGGATCGCCCGGGGGGCGGCGCGTTGCGTTAAGGCTGGTCAGCTGATGCGGCGTTGGTCCTCCGGTCCTAGCGTTAGGGATGCGCGGCAGCAAAACCCCCTAACGTTAGGGGATCTGTGTTGGCACCGCGTGCGGCAAGCTGCCAGCCCCGACCCTAACGTTAGGGTTCGGTTCGAGCAGGAAACCCCCTAACGTTCGGAAACCTCTGCTGGTACCAAGACCCTATGCCCAAGACCTCCTCTGAACTTCTAACCTTGTGGGAAGCCGGGACGCCGCTTCAGCAAGCGGTTCACGTCTTCGCACCGAAAGACCTGAAAGCGGACTGGAAATCGGCGCGAAGCCAGTCGTCGCTACAGGCGATCCGGGATCGTGCCGAAGCCGACGCCGCGACAGAAGCACCAATTGCAGAAAAGATTTCCCGGGCGATTGCCGAGGCGGACCCCATCCTGAACCGTCGCGCCGACCTCATGAACCGGATGCGGTGGAACCTCGCGGAAGCCTTGCGGCGTGATCTGCTGATAGCCGTTGCGTTCGAGTTCCCCCGCACGCTGGCATCGGCACCAGTCGAGTTGCGTCCGGAGTACTGGCGCGGCAAGCAGGTGTGGGACAAAGGCGAACTGCACGCGGACAATCTGCGGTTTGTCGAGGTTCGCATTCTGATGCCAGCGCAGGCCGCCGCGCTCTTGGGCGGCAGCGTGGAAGGCACTGCCCGCAAGCCCGGGCGACCTGGATATGGGCCGGATATAGAGGCGGCGTTTCATGCGCTGAACAAGGCGGGGAAGATCGCCCCTCATGCGTCGATGTCCTCGCATTATCCATTGATCCGGGATTGGCTTCGTGTGCATCGGCCTGACTCTGCCCCGACTCCCCACACGCCCGGGGATGAGGCGATCCGCAGGGTTGTCGCGCCGCTCTTTCGTGCCCTGACGGATGACGCGTAACGCGCGACTGGCGCGGCCCCGTGCAGCGCGGATCGCGGAAGGCCGCAGAGCTTCCAATAAACTATAAATTCTCCTCCCATTTATTGGCATTTTTCGAGGTTTGCCTTTGGGCGATCTTGTTCGCAGTTGAACTGAAACAGGAGGGTTTCAACATGGTTCTTGGGGAAAATCGCACCGCGCCTGCGGAGGCGTCCGATTTCTGGGACGGCTTTATCAAGGAAGATGTCGCGGCGGAATATCTCTGCCAAAGCACGCGCACCTTGCAGAAATGGCGCGTGACAGGTTTTGGGCCGCAATTCTACAAGCCGGGCCGCAGCGTGCGCTATCGCCGCCGCGACTTGTACAACTGGGCCGAGACCCGGTGCCGGGCCAGCACCAGCCAGGTCGCCGCCTGATGAGTTTTGCCCGCGTTGGGGTTGGCAGCACCGCGCGGGATTTTGGGGCCGGTTGGCCCTTCGGGCGCGGGGCCGTAAGGTCTCGCGCCCTTCCTCTGCCACACCCCCGCCCGGTGTCCACCTGGGCGGAACCTTTCAACCATCCCCGCCGGGCGTCCCGCCCGGCCCCAAAACAAAAGCTGCCCCGCCGGAGGCACATCTGAGAGGGCGCGCCAGCGCCCGCCCTGCCCGCGCAGCGGGCGCTAGCTATCAGCGGCAAGCCGCAAATTAGGGGGGACTTGTAACACCCCCCTCCACCGATACCAAATCGCAGGAGAGCGCAAATGAATGTGGAAATCCTCCACAGCGGGTTTGACGGGCTGAAGTTCACCGTCACCACCGACATTCCTCCCGAGCTGCGCACCGCGCTGGCCGAAGCGAAGGCCGAAGCCGTGCGCACCAACGCGGACGCCACATTGGAGTGCGGCGGCATCGCCTTTGCCGTGCGCCGCAGCGGCGGCATGAGCTTCTCGGTCCACACCGGCGAGTATGGGGCCGAGTGGTTCTTTCTGGACCCGGAGAACCGCCCCAAGAACAACCCCGGCGTGACGGTCGACTTCCGCGCCTTCCTACTCGCCACAGGCGGCCTGCGGGCGGCGGAGGCGCATTTCCGCGAGTGTATGGCCGCGCTCGCCATCCCCTACGTGGAAACGCAGCTCCGCGTCTCTCGCGTCGACTTCGCCGTCGACTTCCTCGCGCCGTGGTTCGAACCGGATCGCGAAGCGCTGATCGTCCCGCCCGGCACGCGCAACCGGGAATTCACCGGCGTTGACGAGACCGAGACACATTGCACCGGCGCTCGGGTCACCGGCCTGCGCGCGGGTGCCGTCGCCAACCGGCAATTGGCGATCTACGACAAGCGGGCCGAGGTCATTGCCAAGCACAAGATGGGTTGGTTGACGATCTGGAACGCCGCCCGCGCCGACACAGGTAGGCCCCCGCTTGATCTGACCGACCGGGACCAAAGCCAAGTCTGGCGGTTCGAGTTGCGCATGGGTTCCAAACAGCTCCGCAACCGCTGGGAAATGCGCAGTTGGGCCGACCTTGACGCGATGATCGGCGACGCACTCGCAGACTTCTGCCAGCGTGTCCGGTACTGTATTCCGACCTCCGACAGCAACCGTGGGCGCTGGCCCGTGCATGAGCTGTGGCGCGCCGTCACCGAAGTTGTCAGCCATGACTTGCGGGACATGCGGTCTGGCGTCGTGCCCGAGGACGTGAAGACCGCCAACCGGGCAGAGCACATCCGGATGCTAGACGGGATGGCGCTCGGGCTTCTGGTTTCGCGCGCGGCGGCAGGGGACGTCGCGGCAGGCGACGTTGAAGCGTTTCTTGGCCGCCAAATCCTTGTTCTGAAGGAAAGATCGCGCGAGCATCCCGTCCCTGTGGACGCGCGGTTGGCGAAGGCAGTGGGGCGGTATCGGTTTCGGTGAGAAGGGCGGCGCGAAGCCCTTAAACGCATTCGGCACGAAGTCCGCGATGCGCAGAAAGCGCCCTTTGCAAAGTCGCGACGGTCGTGCACCGCCGAGCGACGTGATCGGCCCTTAGCGGGCCTTAGACCGGAGGGATGCTTGTCGCGCGCAAGTTCAGACATTCGCTTTTCATGCCACGAAAAAGTCTGCATTGTCTAAGTAACCAGATCCACCGGCAGGTCCAAGATGTCTCTAAGGCGTTTGGCCGAGGCCACCATTGAGGTGAACGATGACAGACGTCCTGAAACTGAACCTTCAACATTGCTATGGAATCAGTAAGCTTGAAGCAGAACTTAAGTTCAACCACAAAGGCTTTGCGATCTACGCCCCGAACGGAGTTATGAAAACTTCGTTCGCCAGAACAATGATGGACCTGTCAAAAGGTGCTTCGCCCAGCGATTTGGCATTCCCTGACCGCAACAGCATATTTGAAGTGTCACTTAACGATGAACCCCTTGTTAGTGAAGAGATATTTGTCGTCCAATCCTATGACGAGAAGTACTCTTCGAGCGAGGTCTCCACGCTACTCGCAAATTCTGATTTGAAACAAAGATATGAAAATGTGCATCACTCAATCGGCGAAGCAAAAAAGGAAGTCGATAAGAGTTTGAAGGGTTCAGCCGGGTTCGGCGAGAAATCCAGAGAAAACATCGATCCGATCATCAAGGAAATTTTTGGGGATGACTACTATGACGCGCTTCTAGGCTTAGAAGGGGAATTGGAGCAGACCAGCGTCAGTAGCCTAGCAGACGCCGACTACAAAATTCTCTTCGACCCAAAGGTACAGCAACTGCTGGCGGATGAAACCGTTGGTGATACTGTGTCGGATTTCGCACAAAAGTACGATGAAATTACCGAGACCTCGCCAATCCTGCGAAGGAATTTTCAGTACCACAATGCCACTGATGTTCAGCAACAGCTCGCTGCGAACAATTTTTTCGACGCTGGGCACAGTATAAGTATGGTGAACAAAACCAGCCATGAAAAGACGGAGTTTTCGTCGAATGAGGCGCTTCGTGACATGATCGAAGCTGAAAAGCTACGCGTATTCGAAGACGAAGACATCAAAGCGCGATTTGATGCTTTTAACGCCAAGCTTAAGAACAAGGAGCTTCAGGCTTTCCGTGACTATATCACTGAAAATAAGCACCTAATTCCAGAATTGGCAGATCGCGATGCCTTCAAAAGAAAGCTCTGGGTACAGTATCTTTTGCAGGCTCAAAGCCAATATAGAGAACTGCTGTCCAGGTATCGAAGTGGTCAGGCCGAACTTGAAGGCATCATAACTGAGGCCGATGCTAGCCGCGGTGATTGGGACGATGTGATTGCGGATTTCAATCGTCGCTTTCTGTATCTTCCGTTCGAGCTTTTCGTTGAAAACAAGTCGGACGCGATTCTAAAAGGAACCTCGCCGTCGGTCGGGTTCATCTTCCGAAACAGCGGTGATGAGAAGCACTACTCACAATCCCAAAAACAGGATTTACTTCGCGTGCTGAGTACGGGCGAAGCACGTGCGCTCTACATCTTGGACATTATGTATGAGGTTTATGTAAAATGGAAATATCGCAAAAAGACCCTGTTTGTGTTCGACGACATCGCGGACTCTTTTGACTACAAGAACAAGTTTGCGATTATCGACTTTCTTGAGGACGTGACCAAGACCGAAGAAACAAACTTTTTGGCCATCGTGCTGACGCACAACTTTGATTTCTTGAGGACTATCGCGAGCCGGGGGATTTGTCCGCCGTACCAATGCCGCTTGGCTTTTAAAACAGCAGGAGAGATCAAGCTGAACGATTTCGATCGGTCAGATATTCAGAACCCGTTCCATAAGTGGCAAAACAGGTTGTCCGAACCAAACTTCACAATCGCATACATCCCCTTTTTGCGCAATGTGATCGAATATACGCAAGGTGCTAAGAACCCTGACGGAACCGACAATGCTGACTATCTGACGCTAACCAGAATGGTTCACTATAAGGATGAAACCGAGGCTTTAACATTCGCGGAATACAAGGTTGTTTTTGAAAGGACATTTCCAACCACACCATTCCCGGACCTGACGCTCGACCTTGGCATTATGGACCAAATTTTCGCTACTGCTGATAACTGTCAGAACGCAGAAGATGGCATTAATCTTGAGCACAAGATCGTTCTGTCGTTGGCTACTAGGGTTTGGGCAGAGCGTTACATGATCGGAAAAATCCGTGGTGACGAACCGGGCTTCGATCCTTCACGTAAACAGACGGGGAATTTATTCCAAACCTTTAAAGATAAGTTCAACAATCAGACTCATGAGATCAGCCTCCTGAGACGGGTGAATCTGATCACGCCTGCAAACATTCATATCAACGCTTTCATGTATGAACCAATCTTGGACATGGGGTTTGGGGAACTTGTGCAGCTTTACCAAGATGTTAAGGGTCATCTTGTTTAGCGAAACTCGCCCATCCCTACACGCAGCAATGCCTTCAACGTTATGTGCAACGTCGGCCCAGTGTTTGTTCTCAGGCATCGTCCTGGCTAGGCGCTCAACATGACCTGCCCCCGATGAACCGGGCCATTCAAAAGGAGAGTTTGTTCTCGTGACCTGCCCCTATTTTCAGGGCCACTCGTAAGTCGAGTTTGTTCTGCATTTGTGTGCCATCATTCGGCGGCGTGAGCAATGGGCGCAGGCGCGG
>NZ_FNOB01000057.1 GCF_900106675.1 Allgaiera indica | reverse complement strand
GCGACCTCGCCGCCGGCACTCTGGCGCAGGTCATCCCCGAGACATTCGATGGGAAACAGGACTTTTTTCTGCTGGCGCAACGCCGGTCCAATCGCCATCCGGCGACCGAAGCCGTGTTGCGGTGGCTTTCGTCGAAGGCCGCACCGTAGCCTCGGGCCTTTCCGGAGGCGCCATGCACCTGGTGCCGCCTTCTTGCGCACACTGTCGGTCCCTGGACGTTCTGTCGGTAATGCTTGCTCGAATGGCCGCTTCCGCCAGATGCTGCAGAAGCGCTACCGCACCTGCAAATGGCCGGTTTCCGCCCTATTCATCCGTAGCTCCTGGCTGGGAGCGCGTGTGACTTCGTCGGCAGCGTCCGTGTGGGCCTGTTCCGTTACGCGACACAGAGCCTGTCCGAACGGCGCCCTGCGCTATATCCATCCGCAAAAGGTGACGGGGAACGAGAATGCAGACGGATATCGCGATTGTCGGTGGCGGACTTGCGGGGCTTTCGCTCGCAGCACGGCTTAGCCTTGCCGGCAGGGATTTCCAGTTGTTCGAAGCGCGCGATCGTCTTGGTGGACGGATCTCGGCACTTCAAACGGCTCAGGGCGCTGTCGATCTCGGGCCATCGTGGTTCTGGCCGGGCCAGCCGCGCATGACAGCGCTCGTCAGCACACTGGGTCTTCGGGTCTTTCCCCAGTTCGCGCAAGGCGACGTCTGCCTCGAAGATGTAACAGGGCGAGTCCATCGCGGCGCAGGATACTCTTCGATGGCAGGCTCCTTTCGCATCGCGGGCGGCATGGAGGCCATTGTCGACGCCCTCGCCGCCACCCTGCCAGCAGATCGCCTGCACCTTTCTGCGCGGGTGGAGAGCATCAGCCGGACCGGAGGTGTCGTGCTGGCGAGGGGCGTGTCATGCCAAGCGGACCATGTCGTCCTCGCCGTGCCGCCCCGGATCGCCGCCGGGCTGACCTATGATCCCCGCCTCGACCTCGACATGCGCACCGCCCTGACGGCCATCCCCACCTGGATGGCCGGCCAGGCCAAGTTTGTCGCAACCTACGACCGGCCCTTCTGGCGCGATCTGCATCTGTCCGGCGATGCAATGAGCCACTGTGGCCCGTTGATGGAGATCCACGATGCCTCGGGGCCCGATGGCACCCCCGCAGCGCTGTTCGGCTTCCTTGGCACCCCGGCCCCGCATCGTGCGGGACGCGCGGGTGAGATCGAGCAGGCCGCACTCGACCAACTTGCCCGCCTGTTCGGCCCCGCCGCGCGGACCCCGATCCGCACCGCCTTGCAGGACTGGGCCTTCCAGCCGGAAACCGCGACCGAGGACGATCTGACACCTCCGTCCACGCACCCGGACTACGGTTTGCCCCCGCGCCTCTCCGGCCTCTGGGAGGGACGACTGCATTTCGCCGCGACCGAGGTCGCTCCCGAGATGGGCGGCTACCTTGAAGGGGCGCTGGCCGCCGCAGAGGCGGTCTCGGCGCGGCTTCAGGCCGCAATTCCGACCCTGTGAGTCCCACCGAACGGGAAGGGGTGCGCCCGGCATAAGATTTGTTGGAAGTGGCAGGCGAGGATGACGCTCGAGAACGTCTTGGCCATTGTCTTGATGAAGGTGAGCTTCAGAAGAGACCCGCCTTGCGCCTCACGAACCGAGTCGCACTCTGCATCACAAAGTGATTTCCGCAGCTCCGGAGTTGACACCATATCCTAATGTTGTTATATATTTCTAAGTATTTTCAACAACTTAGCTAAGAATCCTACCGCCCCAGCCAATGCACCAGAAAAAATCCATACCTCCCAATGGGATAGCCGATGATCAATCGGCCAGCCTCCCGTCTGCACGTCGCGGTGCTTCACATGCTGCTTCACATTGCGCTTCACATCGGCGCGGCGGAGCAGGACGAAGATGGGGCCTTCACCTCGTCCGCAGAAGCGGGATCTTCCATTTTCGCCGGCGTTGGCCGGAGGCCCTGAGACGTCTCGGCGCCCCGGAATTTTTGTCGGTATCACTTCGGACAAATTTCCTCTCTGTCGCAACCGAGCGCGCCTGCAGCCTGCGGGCCGCGCTCTCGATCGGAGAACGGAATTTGATTGCCGAGCTTGAGACCAAACAGCTCTCCCCGGGCCAGGTGAGTGCTTTCCTGCGCGAGATGGTCCGCAGGGCCGTCGTCGGCATGCTGGAAGCTCAAGACGCGCCCGCCGCCGCCCCCGAGCTGCCTGAGGCGAGACTGGCGACACTCGAGGCGCAACAGGCCGAGATCAGGGACGCCCTGCGTCAGAGGAATTGGACGCCCACGAAGGCCATCGCGCCCCACGCGGCCCTCGAATTCGGCCTCACCGAACCCTCGACATCAAGTGCGAGAATGAAGATGTTTACGCGATGCGGCGCACGCTTTCCTCGAAGTTGCTGCACGCTGGCGTAGACACTGGCGTCCGCCAGAGAATCCTCGGTCATCTCGAAGGTACGACTGTCGACGCGCATTATTCCGACGACGGGCTGGCGGAACTCAAGGAGATCCTTGATCGCGTCGACTATGGCCTCCAGATTGGCCATGATCGTCGGTTCGGCTTCCCCGTCATTACGGGCTGCGCGAGATCACTCTTGCCGACGGCGGCCATTGAACTCGCGCTGCAAGAAAATGGGGGCGTCGGGGCAATCCGCATCCTCGACACCGACACAGAAGAGGTTCTTTTCCAAGCCAGAGTCGCTGGCGCGAAACTTCCGTCAACGAGCGAATATGCGAGCGCGCCCGAGGCCAAAAAGTCGGATTGCGCCGCGAAGCTGCGGGAATACCAAACCTCCCATGAATTCCTCATGCCCGGCAGCGAAGAGGCCGTTGAAGCCATAGAGCATCTCCTAATTTTCGCTGAGCCCACTCCTTCGGCCAGTGATGACAAAGAAACCGCCCATGGCTCTGTCGACCTTTCGAAGCCGCCTGCCCCCGCGATGCCGACCTCATCCGGCGATGTCGTCGACCTCGCCCCCGGTAGGATCGTGCTGTGCGACCCTTCGCAGGCCTCTCACGCCACGGCAACAAATCCGCAGCAGCCGGGCCTCATTGTAGCCGAAAAGCACCTGGCCGGGCGCCGGTATCTCGACATTGCCATCGGCAAGCGAGCGGCAACCGGCGCGCCGCGCCCCTGGCAGTTGGTTCTTTCTTCTCGAGGGGATCTCGAAACGGCACAGCTGCCCGCCGCGACGTGGTTCGACATGCGGCGACGCATCCTGATCGAGGCCGGTGACGTCCAACACCTCGGTGATCCGCTGGGTTGTGTCGAGTCGAATGCCGAGTTTCGCATCCGGGAACATCTCCAGGCCGCGGGCGACGTTTACCCGAAGCCTCTGACACAGGGCGGAAGTCGGTGAGACTGCGTTTCACGACAGCCTCAGACGCGACCGGACGCTCGATCGCCGTAGACGTCGGCCACCGTTGGGGCAACACGACCTCCCTTGCCGCAAAGACAACTCCCTCGCTCGAAATCGGGTACTGCTTCAGATTGATATGTTCGATCGCGGATCGCGAAACACAACCCGCCCGCCACGTTGGCAGGATCGGTCAGAGGGAATAGTATCGAGTTTCGACCAATGAGGATAAAGCCTTGCCGACAACGCACTTCAGTAGAGAGACACGGCAGATTCTGGACCAGGCGATACGCCGGTTCGGCAACCCGGCCCACGCCCGCGAGTGGTTTCTGACAGAACCCCTGCCCGGATATGCCGGAAAGACCGCAGCCCAACTGGCGGCGCAAGGTCATTTCCAAGCCGTGCTCGACTACTTTGACGCCGTAGATGCCGGTGTCCATGCGTAGAATGCAAAACGCATCCATAATCGCGCCGCGTCAGGCGCCGGCGCGACAGGCCCGTGAACCGCGCCGGGTTTGCCGGAGGCTGATTTCGGTTAGTTACGCGGCCATGTCTTCAGTTTCCAGCGCGGCGTAGAAGTTTGCCTCGGCT
>NZ_FNOB01000058.1 GCF_900106675.1 Allgaiera indica | reverse complement strand
GACTTATAGGCGTATCTGTAGTTGTAATATGCGTATTGTGTTCCGTCTTTTGCGGCTTCGGAGAGTTTGTATCCGTTGAGGATGGCGCCGGTGAGTTTGCTTCCGGCGTGTTCGAAGGCGCGGCGGACGGCGTCGAGTTCGGGGGCCATGGTCTGCATGTGGCGGGCGACGACGATGCGGGCGCCGGTGTAGCGGCCGATGACCACCGGGTCGGTGACGGCCAGCACCGGCGCGGTGTCGATCAGCACCAGATCGAAGCGCGCGTCCAGATCGGTCAGCAGGGTCTGGAACTCGGCGCGCATCAGCAATTCCGACGGGTTCGGCGGGAAGCGGCCGGTCAGGATCACCGACAGCCCCTCGACCGGGCCGTCGATCATCACCTCGTCGAGGGTCTTCTCGCGCGCCAGGTAATCGCTCAGCCCCGGGGTGTCCTTCGACCGGCCCAGGAAGCGGCGCAGATAGCCGCGGCGCAGGTCGGCGTCGATGATGCAGACCTTCTGCCCCGATTGCGCCGCCACCACCGCCAGGTTGATCGCGGTGAAGCTCTTGCCCGCCGCCGGCGCGGCCGAGGTCAGCATCACCGTCTTGGTCGCCGCGTCGAGCATGCCGAAGTGCAGCGAGGTGCGCAGCGAGCGCAGCGCCTCGACCGCCACGTCGTCGGGCTGGCTCAGCGCCAGGATCGGCAACAGCCCCTTGCGGTGGCGCAGCCCCTCGGCGATGGCGGCATGGGGGACCGTGGCGAAGACCGGCAGGCCCATCTGCTCGATCTCCTGCGCGCCGCGGATGCCCCGGCGCAGGGCGCGCCGCAGCAGCACCAGCCCGGCCCCCAGCACCAGCCCCAGAAGCAAGGCGACCGAAAGGGTCAAAGATTTTCGCGGCGATACCGGCTTCGGCGGCGCATAGGCCTGGTCGATCACCCGCACCGAGCCCACCGAAGAGGCCCGCACCACGCGCAGCTCCTGCTCGCGGCCCAGAAGCTGCACATAGGTCTGCTGTGCCACCTGCAGGTCGCGTTGCAGGTTGAACACCGCCTTCTGCTGCTCGGGCAGGGTGACGGTCGCCGCCTTGGCCCGGGCCAGCTGGCCTTCCAGCGTCTTCTTGTCCTGCAACAGCGCCTGAACCTGGGGATGGTTGACGGTGTAGAGGTTCTTGAGCTCCTGCTCCTTCATGTCCAGCTTGCTCAACTGGGCCTCGATATCCGTCACCTGGGTCAGCAGCGCCTTGGTCTGATAGGTCAGGTCGATCGAATGATACTTCTCCTGATAGGCGTTCAGCGCGTCCTGCGCCCGGCTCACCCGCTCTTGCGCCTTGGGCAGCTGCTTCTGGATGAAGTCGAGGCTGCTTTGCGCCGAGGCCGCGCCGCTTTCGATATTCTGCTCGACATAGGCCTGGGCGATCGCGTTCAGCACCCGCTCGGCCCGCGCCGGGCTGTCGGCGGTGTACCGGGTGGACAGCACATTGGCCTGGTTCGACGGCTGGCTGACCGAGAACCGCTTCTGCACATCCTGCACCGCGGCCTCCAGCGCGTCGCGGCCGAGGATGAACTGCCGCCCCGCCGGCCCGCTCAACCGGGTCACCATCAGCGAGAAGTCCGCCTGCCCCGGCAGCTTCAGCTCGGCCCCCGCCGTGCCGTCCAGAACCCGCCCGTCGGGAAGCCGCAGCCGGTAGCGGCCCGGCCCGGTGATGGTCAGCACCATGTCCTGACCAAGCCAGGGCCTGGGCACCTCCAGCGCGCCGATCTTCAGACGGGCGTCGCCCCAGTCGAACGGCGCCAGCAGCCCCAGCCCCGGATAGGGCAGGCCCAGCCGCCGCAGGATCCCGCCCAGCAGCGGGATCTGCCGCGGAAGGGCATGGATCTGCAGATCAAGCTTGCGCACCGCCTTGCCGATCACCATTCGCGACTGCAGGATCTGCATCTCGGTATCGGCCTGCGAATTGCCGCCCGCCGCCGGGCCCAGCAGCGTCTGCATGCTTTGCGGCAGCGACATCGCGTTCGAATTGGTCTCCAGCTGGATCAGACCCTGCGCGGTATAGGTCGGCGTGGTGTGCAGGATCACCAGCACCCCCAGCACCATCGTGACCAGCATCACCAGCAGGATCCGCGCCTTGTTGGCCCACAGGACACCGACCAGTTCCAGCAGGTCGATCTCGTCGTCGGCCTCCTCCGCCGCGCGGGGCTCGTCGTTCATCTGCGCCCTTCCCATGGTCCGTCCCGCCGCATGTTCCGCCGGAGGCATCCTGCCGTCTTCCATGTCCCCGCCTCCTACCCTGCGCTCCGGGGGGAAAGCCGGGCGATCCAGCCCTCGGCCGCCGCCAGGATCTGCGCCACCGCGCGCTCATGCGCCTCGGACGGCCGGCCATGCGGATCGGGGATCCCCGTCCGCGCGCCCCATTGGTCGAACAGCATCACCCGCCCCGACAGCTGCGGATACCGGCGCTGGATGTCGTCGCGGTGGCCCGGCTCCATCGTCAGGATCAGGTCGTAGCCGCCGGCCAGATCGGCGCCGAACTGCCGCGCCACATGGCCCTCCAGGTCGATGCCCCGCGCCGCCGCCGCCGCCAAGGTCTTCGGATCCGCCCCGGACCCCACCACAGCGCCCAGCCCCGCGGATCCCACCCGGCAATCCGGCAACCCCGCCCGCAGAACCCGCTCGCCCACCACAGAGCGGCAGATGTTCCCGACGCAGACCACCAGGATGGATTGGAACATCGTGCCTCCTCAGAGCCCGTTCAGCTTCGCGTAATAGACCGAGGTCAGCGACGGCAGGATATCCGAGATCACCCGGTTCCAGCGCGCCAGCGGCGCCGTCGTGACATAGATCACGTCATTGGGATGCAGGATGAACCGCGTCCCGATCAGGAAGGCCGCCGGATTGCGCGCGTTCAGCTGGAACACGTCGATCCGCGGACCCGCCGCCCGGAACACGAAGATCCCGCGCGCATCCGCAGCGCCCAGCTTCAGACCGCCGACCTCGCTCAGCGCCCGCGTCAGGGTCACGTTCTCATGCGTCAGATCCACCGTGCCGGGCTTGATCACCTGGCCCATCAGATAGGCGTCCAGCGGCTGGATCAGCGGCACGCTGACCACGTCGCCATTGACCAGCGTCGGGTTGTTGGCCCCGATCCCGTTGTCCAGGAAAGCCTGCAGATCGACGATATAGCGCCGGCCGTGGCGCCGCACCATCACCCGCCGCGGATCCGCCGTCTTGGTCAGACCGCCCGCGCCGTTGATCGCATCCAGCAGCGTCAGCGGCACATCCGTCAGCGGCTCGCGCAGCGGTTTCGTCACCTGGCCCGTCACCGACACCGATTGCGCGTTGTAGCTGACCACCCGGACCTCGACCTGAGGGTCCTTGATGTACTTGTTCAGCCGCTGCATCAGCTCGGCCCGGATCTGGTCCGCTGTCCGCCCCCGGGCCCGCACCCGGCCGATATAGGGATAGTAGAAATAGCCCTGCGCATCGACCCGGATCCCGGACTTCTCCGGCGTCTGGTTCGGACCCGCCGGCGCGGTCAGTTCCGGATGATCGTAGACCACGATGCTGAGAATGTCGGCAGGGCCCACCCGATATTGCCAATGCCCCGCAGAGGGGATCGTCGTGCGCGGCCCCGACAGGTTGCGCGGCGTGCTGTAGGCGGCGATGTTGGCGGTGCTCAACGGGATCACCCGCACCTCCTTCGACACCTCGCCAGCACGCGCCTTCGCCGCCTCCGGACGGATCGGAAACGCCGTTTGCGACCCGCACCCCGCCAGCGCCAGCGCAATCAGCGACCCCAGCGCCGCCAACCGGGCCCGCGACAGATATCCCCGCTCGCTCTCTGCCTGCATCGTTGCTCTCAAACCAAGGCCCGACCGACCGCGCCGGAAGCCCGGGTCACCCTCTCTGCCG
>NZ_FNOB01000059.1 GCF_900106675.1 Allgaiera indica | reverse complement strand
ATTGGCAGAGAAATGATATCAATCAACCCGATCAGCAGGTGCAACGAGTAGCTTAATTTACGCCAGATCCTGTCCAAGAGACGGGGAGTAGCTCAAATGTCCGTTTCCACGCCACGCGGAGTATGATGAGACGCACATGCGATGGGCAACTTACCGCCCTTTGTGTTGAGTGCAGCACAGCGCACGAGTGTCGCTGAAGGCTCCATGACGCCATGCGGCAGAGCTCGGCACTGGTTCCTACCTGGGTTCTGCGGCCCCGGCCCCAGTTCGGTGACCGCTGGCAGCCCAATGTGGCCCTTCGTTTCAGCTTTGAGCACCACGGAGAGAAGGCTTATCCCTTTTGCTCCGGTCGCTACAGCATCTTGATGTCTCGTCGGACCGGAGAGGCTTCGCGAACTCGGGCTTGGAGGGGTAAGTGGCTTGATTTAGTGTTACAGAGGCGCCGCCAGGCCCCTGCTGACCTGATCAGGCGCGATGCTCGACAATGTCGCGATAGGTGGCCGGCGCGAGACCGACACAGATCCCGAGGAGCCGGTCGAACGCCGTTCGCAGATGGCGGCGGCGGTTCCAGCGGAAGACGAACTCGTCGAGGTAGCGTTGGATGTGCTTCTGGCGAAAGCCGTGAAACACCCCCTTCGCCCACCGCTTGAGATTTGAAAATACGCGATGCACCCAGTGAAGGATCTCGTGTGCCTTTTGGCCGGAGACAACCCTGGGCTCGTGGGTGTTGTTTGGCATGTTCTCATAGCTGATCAGGCCGTCGGTGATGACGTGGGCGCCCGGCTCGACCATCCGGCCAACGAAGCCATGCAGCGTCTTCGACGACCTGTCGGAGATTTGTTCCAGCCGGATGCGCCTTGGATGACCGTCCGCGGAGAGTTCGACAGCCCCAACTACCCTGATTTTCTTCGAGGAATCAGACACAGCGGCAATCAATTCTGCACAAGCTTGCGCTCCACAGACAAAGCCAGCTGGTCAAGCTGGTTGCGGAACTGGACCAGCTCTGATCCACCAAATCCGCGCGTTCCAGCCGCTCGCGCTCTTACCTCGATTTGGCTTCCGCCGACTGCCGCCGATCTTCGCAACGAAGCACGTGAAGCGCAGCGGGCGGCAGAAGCTCCTGCGTGCGTTTGAGCTCAGGATCAGACAGAAAGGGGCCTAAGCTTCGTAACTGACGGAAGGGTCAGGCCCCTGTACCCCCGGCGTATTTGCCGAACAATGAAAGCAAGGAGACCTTGTTGCCCTGTCGCCGGGGAAACATCGTCGAGGCGGCCGCCGTCCGGGCAATGGGGCCCGCGAAGCCCTTTGCGCGCGGATCTCGGTAAGAAGGCGGAGGTGGGCGCGCTGACCGACGGATAGCCTACCGCGTCGGCACGGGCACCTCGCCGCGGTAGTCATAGAAGCCGCGCTTGGTCTTGCGGCCCAGCCAGCCGGCCTCGACATATTTGGTCAGCAGCGGGCAGGGGCGGTACTTGGTGTCGGCCAGCCCATCGTGCAGCACGTTCATGATGGCAAGGCAGGTGTCGAGGCCGATGAAATCGGCCAGTTCCAGCGGCCCCATCGGGTGATTGGCGCCCAGCTTCATGGATTCGTCGATCGACTTCACATTGCCCACGCCTTCATACAGCGTATAGACCGCCTCGTTGATCATCGGCATCAAGATGCGGTTGACGATGAAGGCCGGGAAATCCTCGGCGCTGGCGGCGGTCTTGCCCAGGCTTTCCACCACCCCCAGAAGCGTCTTGTAGGTGGTCTCGTCGGTCGCGATGCCGCGGATCAGTTCGACCAGCTGCATCACCGGCACCGGGTTCATGAAGTGGAAGCCCATGAATTTCTCGGGGCGGTCGGTGCGGCTGGCCAGTCGGGTGATCGAGATCGACGAGGTGTTCGACGTTAAGATGGTCTCGGGTTTCAGATGCGGCTGCAGATCCTCGAAGATCGCCTGTTTGACCGTCTCGCGCTCGGTCGCGGCCTCGATGATCAGATCGGACGGTCCCAGATCGGTCAGTGTCAGCGTCGTGCGGATCCGCCCCATCGCCGAGGCCTTGTCTGCGGCCGAGATCTTCTCGCGGCTTACCTGGCGTTCCAGATTTCGGTCGATCAGCGACATCGCCTTGTCCAGACTTTCCTGGCTGATGTCGGCAAGCAGTACGTCATAGCCCGCCAAGGCGAAGACATGGGCGATGCCGTTGCCCATCTGTCCCGCGCCCACGATTCCCACCGACTTGATCGTCATCTGTTCTCTCCGCCGCTCTGCGCGCCGACCATATGCGGCGGCGCGGCAGGGGCGCAAGGTGGCGAAATCGCTAAAACGCTTCGCGAACTTTCTTCTTAGCGGTTTGGAAACGGCCATACGTCAGAGTGGTCGCAGATGAGTCGTAATCCGAAGGGTGGGCGCTATGACATATGAAGCAAAGGGGGCTGGCGGGCTTGACTACCATCCCTGCAGATACGGGACGTCGAAGCTGGTGTTTCGCGGTCCAAAGCGGAAGCTTGATGGCAAGTTCTGTGCGGTTCTGGGGGGCAACGCCACCTACGGCCGTTTCATCGAACGCCCCTTTCCGGCGATGGTCGAGGAGGCTGCGGGCCTCAAGATGGTCAATTTCGGCTGCATGAACGCGGGCGTCGATGTCTATCTGAACGATCCCGGCATCGTCGACCTTTGCGACAGCGCACGGGTGACGGTCGTTCAGGTGATGGGCGCGCACAACATGACCAACCGCTTCTATGCGGTGCATCCGCGTCGCAATGACCGGTTCCTGCGGGCTTCGAGCCTGCTGAAGACCATCTATCGTGAGGTCGATTTCACCGAATTCCACTTCACCCGCCATATGCTGCGGGCCCTGCAGGAGCTGTCCCCTGAACGGTTCGAGGTTGTCGCGGACGAACTAAAGGCCGCGTGGGTGGCGCGGATGCGGCTTCTTTTGCGGCGCATCACGGGCAAGACGGTGCTGCTCTGGGTGGCCGACCATGCCCCGGGCGCCGGGGCCGCGCCGCTGAGCCTCGACCGAGAGCCGCTTTTGGTGGATCGGGACATGCTTGATGCGGTCTCTACCCACGCGACGGAATATGTCGAGGCGATCTCGTCGCCCGAGGCGCGGGAAACCGGAACCCAAGGGATGCGGATCTCGGCCCTGGATGAGGCCGCGGCGGCCGAACTGCCCGGTCCGGCGGTTCATGCCGAGGTGGCCCGCACACTGGAGCCGGTGCTGCGGCGGATGATGAGCTGACGCAGGCCGCTTCCGTCTCCTAGTCGGCGCCCCCTGACTTATAGGCGTATCTGTAGTTGTAATATGCGTATTGTGTTCCGTCTTTTGCGGCTTCGGAGAGTTTGTATCCGTTGAGGATGGCGCCGGTGAG
>NZ_FNOB01000062.1 GCF_900106675.1 Allgaiera indica | reverse complement strand
ATTGGCAGAGAAATGATATCAATCAACCCGATCAGCAGGTGCAACGAGTAGCTTAATTTACGCCAGATCCTGTCCAAGAGACGGGGAGTAGCTCAGTCCCACAGTCGCGCCTTCCTCGTCCGAGCCTATTTGCTACAGACCCATGAGATGCTGTTCGATGCCCATTGGCACGGCTTCCGCGTCTTTGGCGGCATTCCGGAGCGCGGGATCTACGACAACATGAAGACAGCGGTGGATCGGGTTGGCCGCGGCAAGGAGCGCCAGGTGAACATGCGCTTCCCGGCCATGGCGAACCACTACGTGTTCGAGCCGGAGTTCTGCAATCCAGCGGCGGGCTGGGACTGCGCCAGTGTGGCGCCACCGGTTCGAGCCCGCTGGCGCAGGGTCAGGTCGAAAAGAACGTTCAGGGCGCCCGCCCGCGCTTATGGAACCCCATGCCGAACTTCACCGACCTTGCTTCGCTGAACGTATGGCTGGAGCGGCGCCGCATGGAGCTCTGGCGCGAGATTCCCCATGGCACCCTCGCGGGCAGCATCGCGGATGCATGGGGCACGGAGCAAGCCACGCTCATGCAGTTGCCGGCTGCCTTTGATGGCTTTGTCGAGCAGAGCAAGCGCGTGTCGCCGACCTGCTTGATCGGCTTCGAGCGCAATCGCTACAGCGTCCCCGCCTCCTTCGCCAACAGGCCGGTCAGCCTCCGGATTCACCCCGATCGCCTCGTGGTCGCTGCGGAAGGGAAAATCCTGTGCGAGCACGAGCGGCTGATCCAGCGATCTCACCATCTGCCCAGCAACACGATCTACGACTGGCGCCACTACCTGGCCGTCATTCAGCGAAAGCCCGGTGCCCTGCGCCATGGCGCGCCCTTCGTGGACCTGCCGCCCGCCTTCCGGCAGTTGCAGAGCCATTTGCTGCGACGGCCCGGGGGAGACCGGGAGATGGTCGACATCCTGGCCCTGGTATTGCATCACGACGAGCAAGTGGTGCTGAGCGCGGTCGAACTCGCGCTCTCCCAGGGCGTGGCCACCAAGACCCACGTCCTGAACCTTCTGCACCGCCTGATCGACGGGAAGTCGATCGACGCTCCCTCCATCGACACGCCGGTCGCCCTGGCCCTCAAACGAGAGCCTCGGGCCAATGTGGAGCGCTATGACGAGTTGCGGTCTCGCGATGCTGGTGGACGCCATGCGTCATGACCCAGCCAGCGGTGCCATCGTGATCATGCTGCGCAGCCTCAAGATGCACGGGATGGCTCAAGCCGTAGCCGACCTGATCGAACAGGGCGCGCCGGCGTTCGAAGCCGCCATGCCGATCCTGACCCAGTTCCTGAAGCCCGAGGTCGCGGAGCGCGAGGTGCGTTCCATCGCCTACCACATGAAGGCAGCCCGCTTCCCGGCCTACAAGGATCAGCCCAACTTCGACTTCTCGTCCAGCGAGATGAACGAGGCGACGGTGCGCCAGTTGCATCGCGGCGAGTTCATGGAAGGGGCGCAGAACCTCGTTCCCATCGGCGGTCCCGGGACCGGGAAGACCCACATCGCCACCGCGCTCGGCATCCACGCCATCGAGCATCATCGCCGGAAGGTGCGCTTCTTCTCGACCATCGAACTGGTCAACGCTCTCGAACAGGAAAAGGCCAAGGGAAAGGCCGGACACATTGCCGAGACACTCGCTCGCCTCGACCTGGTGATCCTGGACGAACTCGGATACCTGCCGTTCAGCGCTTCAGGAGGCGCCTTGCTCCTCCATCTGCTGAGCAAACGCTACGAGCGCACCTGCGTGATCATCACCACGAACCTCAGCTTCAGCGAGTGGGCAATCGTGTTCGGTGACGCCAAAATGACCACCGCACTCCTCGACCGGCGGACCTATCGCTGCCACATCCTCGAGACCGGAAACGACAGCTTCCGCTTCAAGGACAGCGCGGCTGCAGCAACGCGGAAAAAAGGGAGGGCAACAATGCCTTGACCCAAACATGACCCGCTCAACATAATCCAAGGTGGGTCACTTCTCGATGGAAAACCCGGGGCAGTTCTGCGTGGAAATCAACACCTGTCATGATCTTCGGAGGACTGCCGCGACCATATTGAAGCAGGGTCGCGTCGCACCGTCTGTCATTGACGCATTGCTGTGCCATACCGATCCTTTGAAAGCTGAGCAGGTCTCGGAGTCCGCGGGAAACTACATTTTCGATGAACAAATCCTCGAGCATCTTCCTGACCCACACAGAGAGGCCGTCAACTTGCTTGCGAGTCTGCTGAAGGCGACTGAGGCACAAGAGCCGAAGTCACTCGAGACAAACGGAACCACCGCACCTGTCCGGGGGATTGCACATACCCGGAACGTCCCCTGCCGGGGTCTTACTCTGAACACGCGACGATCCCCATGGGCCAGCACATAGGGGGCAGGTCACTCTGAGTGGGACGTTTCTTCACTTGCCGCCCTCCAAGCCATGCAGTCATGCAAATAGCTGCAAGCATCCTTGCTCAGGCGAACTACACCGAGCAGCCTCGACAGGTCGAGCGCGGGATCTTCGGAAGCCGCAAGATCCTGCTCGTGAGCGTTGGACTGTCAGGGCGGAAACCGGCCATTTGCAGGTGCGGCAGGGCTTCTGCAGCATCTGGCAGAAGGGGCCATTCGAGCAAGCATTACCGACAGAACATCCAGGGACCGACAGTGTGCGCAAGAAGGCGGCACCAGGTGCATGGCGCCTCCGCAAAGGCCCGAGGCTACGGTGCGGCCTTCGACGAAAGCCACCGCAACACGGCTTCGGTCGCCGGATTGCGATTGGACCGGCGTTGCGCCAGCAGAAAAAAGTCCTGTTTCCCATCGAATGTCTCGGGGATGACCTGCGCCAGAGTGCCGGCGGCGAGGTCGC
>NZ_FNOB01000063.1 GCF_900106675.1 Allgaiera indica | reverse complement strand
TCCGGTGAATAAGCCAAACCCTTGTCCTGTCCCGCCCGCCTCAGAATACACTTCCAGTTTCAGAGCGGATGACAACTACCCTGACGGAGGGGGGCTCGATCAGATAAGCATTTTTCTTGCCGGCAAGCTTTTCGATAATGTCGGCGCGTTCATCCAGATGACCTATGATCCCAACGCCCATGTCTGGGGATGGGACAACACCGATATCCGCTACGCCCGGACAGGCACGCTGTTTGGCAAGAGCGCGACCTATGGCCTGAGCCTTAACAACAACCCCACCATTCAGGATCCCTGGGCGACAACGCCGGCCTGGGGCTATCCGGCCTTCGACTCGGCTGTCATGCCGCAATTCGGCTTTCCTGCCACACTGTTGCAGGGCACCTTGGCGCAGCAGGTCCTGGGCCTTACCGCCTACGCGAATTTCGACAACGGCCTTTATGCCGAGTTCGGCGGCTACAAGGGGCTGTCTCAGGACATGCTGGCCGGCCTGGGCGCTGGGGGTAGCGGCTTCAATGTCAATGGCATCGCGCCCTACCTGCGCGTGGCCCACACGCAAGATGTCGGCGGCGGCACGCTGATGGTCGGCGGACTGGCGATGCTGGCCAACCTGGAGCCCAACTACACCGGCACCTACGGCAAGGACCGCTACTTCGACCTTATGCTGGACAGCCAGTACGATTATCAGGGCAGCAACTACGGGCTGACGTTCAAGGCTCGTGACATCATGGAATGGCAGCATCTGGCCTCCAGCAAGGCGCAGGCCAATTCCAGCAACCTGTCCGACCGGCTCAATGCGCTCGATCTATCGGTGACCTACTACAAGCCGAAATGGGCGCTTATCGGAGCCTATTCCAATGTTACCGGCACGTCGGATGCGGGCCTCTATGGCGCGAACTCGACGGCCAACTCGCCCGACAGCAGCAGTATTTCGATCGAGGTTAACTACTCGCCATGGATGGACGGTTCGCCATTCTCCTACAAGGATATGAACTTCAAGTTCGGGGCGAAATACACCCACTTCCTGAAGCTCTACGGCGGAACATCGAATTTCGATGGGAACAGGCATAATGCGTCCGACAACGACTATGTGTTCCTCTACACGCTATTCGCCTTCTAGGTGGCATATCGGCACCGCGGCGTTGCGGTGCCGACACCCATTCGGGAAACCAATCCAAATGTCTGATGCCGATTTGTGCACGGGCCGGAATAGGGAGAGTTGACAATGAAAGTGCATATCCTTGCGGCTATAACCTTGATGGCTCTATCGGGTCCTGCATTCGCCTCGGGCAATGCGTCGAATGGCCGGAAAATATTTAATACATGCAGGGCGTGCCATTCGATCGTCGCACCGAATGGTCGGGCGATCGTGCCGGGTGGCCGGATCGGTCCAAACCTATATGGCGTGATCGGGCGCAGGGCCGGCAGCGAGCCCGGCTTCAACTATGGCGCTGGCATCAAGGAGGCAGGCAGGAAGGGCCTTGTCTGGAATCAGAAGGAAATCGCCGCCTACCTAAAGAATTCCTCGCGGTTTCTCGAGCAATACACCGGCGACAAGGGTGCACATAGCAACATGCCCTTCAGGCTGGCGCAGGGCGGGGCCGACGTGGCGGCCTTTCTTGCCTCGGTCGGGAAGTAGTCCTTCAATGCCCGGCGCTTGCCACATGAAGCCGGAAGGCCGGTGGCGCGCGCTTGGCTGGGCTATGATGTCCGGGTTTCATGCGCCTGCGCCATCATCATGTAATGCATTGATTATAATGTAATTACGAAATCGACCCAGAATGAAGAGGCCGCACGCGGCGTGACAATTGCGCGGTGATCTTGGTGGCTGGACCGCCCCGAACGCTGGCAACACCGGCGAGAGAGTGGCGATCGGGCCTTGCAGAGCGCTCCGGTATGACCTGCCGAGGACCTGGTCGGGCGCAGGGTCGCCGCCGCCGCGCAGGTCACGGCCGCCCGCCTACGGCCCCCGGGCTGATGAGTGCAATTGATCAAGATCATTTTCCGCATCCCCTGGACATTGCACCGTGTAATTCCGCAATACTTCTAGTGACGGGGGTTTTTGATATTCGCGCGGCGCGGTGAATCATATGGGTGCATAGCGCGATATCGGCCTTTGTCTTTATCGCCGATTGCTCCGATGTGTTTCACCAAAATGGAGGATACTGTCGTGATGACGATGAAAATTGCATTGATGATGAACCTTCTGCTTTTCCCAATGACAGTCGCGGCCGGTCCGCTGATCAGCTTCAAGAACGATGTCTACCCGATCTTGCAAAACTACTGTGCCTCATGTCATTCTCCGAATGGGATCGGCTATGAGAAAAGCGGCTTTAGCGTCCGGAATTATGCGTCGGTAATGAAGGGGACGAAATACGGCGCCGTTGTCGTGTCTGGATCGAGCCTCACGAGCAATCTGATATGGCTGATCGGGCATCACGCCGATGCCTCCATCGCCATGCCGAAGACATGCACGCAGGAATCGAAGGATTCCCACGTGTGTTTGCAGGCATCCAAGTCTGCACATTGGTTGCCTAAACCTGAGGTCAGGTTGATCGAGGATTGGGTAAATCAGGGCGCGAAGGACAATTGAGGGCGGGCGGCTGGGGAAAGCATGATCGTGCCCGGTCAACCGGGTCACGTTGGCTCTGTTGCACAATTCCCTGAGGGGGCTCATTTTTGAATCCAGGCTGATAGCCGGGTGGCATGAGCGAGCCGACACCCCTGACCTACCAGACC
>NZ_FNOB01000066.1 GCF_900106675.1 Allgaiera indica | reverse complement strand
CTTGGTGTTCATGCCGCCCTTTGTCCGGCCAATCAGGCGTCCACGCCCCCCTTTTTCACGCCCATGCTGGTCGCTGTTCGGTGTGCCTTCAGGTAAGTGGCGTCGATCATCACAGTCTTCTTTTCGCCATGCTCGGCGGCCAGACCGGCCATCATCCGGGCGAAGATGCCCTTGTCACTCCACCGTTTCCAACGGTTGTACAGCGTCTTGTGCGGCCCATAGGCAGCAGGGGCATCGCGCCACCGTAAACCATTGCGATTGATAAAAATAATTCCACTCAACACGCGCCGATCATCAACGCGGGGTTTGCCGTGTGACTTGGGGAAGAAGGGCTCAAGACGCGCCATCTGCGCATCCGTCAGCCAGAAGAGATCAGACATGTTCACCGCTCGTTTTTCGAACTGTGAATCACGCGGCCAACCGGAAATCAATGGGTCCTGACCCTAGCTCACCCTAGCCAAGAGGTACGCAACGCCGCGCGATATGCATCCGATTCCGTGGAGAACATGGGAGGGCAGGCCGGATCGTTCCCCGAGATGACTATAGGAAACTATTATCGGGACAAAGGATTGTACGAAACGCTGCGGGGAATGACCGACCAAGGTCAAAGTGAATTCTTTGCAAAGCGAAATTCCGATGACAAGCGAGCCCTCGACCTGGGAAACGCCGCCCGCGTCGTGGCGTATGTGGCTTGTGAGGCGACCAGATTGGATCGGATGAGTGCACGCAACGTTGCCGTCGCCATCAACTCTCTTTCGCCGGAGGGTCGAGCAGCAGCGTGGGCTGCGACGCGCGCTGACTGCGAAGCCATGGAACGCGGCGAGAATGCAATGCAATCCCCGCTTTGGAGAGGCGCGCCATACAGTGAGAACAGGCTCAGGGAGGGAATTTCAGGGTTCGCAGGTGGGTTCTGGCGCGCGTGGTATCAGGGCTACCTCGACGGCCAGCCGCTCGATTGGGAATTTCAGAACCAAGTTGCGCTGATCCCGGATGAAGATTGGAAGAAAGGGCCGGATCATATAGCTCGGCTCGTTGAGGAGCTGGAGGCAGCCTATTTGGCGGAGAAGTTGCCCCAAGCAGAGCGAGTCGAATTCAACCCTGCTACTGGCCGCTTTCGCCTGATTCCGACTCCGCTGGCAAAACCCGCCCTCATTGCGGCCACCATCTCGCAGGTCAGTGATGCACTGAGCGATGCTTTAGCCAACCCTTCCAATGGCCTTTCTGAAGGCTCGCGCGAGGCGAGGGTCATCTCCCGGATGGTCACTAAATATGGGAACGACCCTCAGCGGATTGAGATGGACCTGACCAACATCCATAGAGCGCTGACCCGCCAAATCGCAACAGAAGACTTGCCCCCCAGCGAAGAGAACCTTGCCCTCCAAGCCGCCTGCGAGGAGGGTGCTCAAGCGGTAAGGGCAACCCATCCTGAAGTAGCTGAAAATCGGCTGATATTGTCAGAACATGCCCTACGTGAATTTAAGCCCGACGAAAAGTTTTCGGAATACTTACCCGTTCTCGCCGCAGCATCAGAAGAAGAACTTGCCGAACAATTCAACGAAGACATTCCCGAGCTTATTAATGACGCATTCGGGCAGGCGCCAAACAATGCGCTACGATTACCTGGCGCGGATCCGGCAACCCGAATCTTTAGTCGGACCGCCAAAATGTCTATCGTTCTCCGAAAGTCCACTGATGCCTTGGATGCAATTTGTGCGCGAACAGGATTAAGCCGCGGTGATTTGCTCAATGTGTTTATGTGGTTCGTAGGCATGGGTATCACCCTATTTAGCTAGGCCCTCGCTTTGACCGGCGACCAACGCGCTTCAGCGGCGCCCTGTCTTTGCTTCCCTGCGTAGCACCGGCGTAGCACCGTTGCGTTGGGTGCAAATGCAAAAGGCGCCCCTTGGGGCGCCAATGCATTGTAATCGTTTATTAATTTTGGTTGCGGGGATAGGATTTGAACCTATGACCTTCAGGTTATGAGCCTGACGAGCTACCGGGCTGCTCCACCCCGCGACCGTACCCTGCGGAAGTTCTGGTTGCAGGGTTTGTTCATCGTTTT
>NZ_FNOB01000067.1 GCF_900106675.1 Allgaiera indica | reverse complement strand
CCGGTATTTGTCAAAGTAGTTGTCGCGTGCTCGTAGTTTTAAGCTGCGTTTTCGACGGGCTTTGCCATGGGGCCTCCTTCGCCAGCTTTGTTGATAAGCGCTTCGTCGGCCCCATGGCGGTCGCGCGCGGATTTCGGCTTGTCCGGGTTCAGCCAGACGGAACCGACTGGCTTCCAGTTCCGGGTGCCGCCTGACCACCGTTTCGGGTACGCGGCGCGGGACGCTTCATAGATCGTGCTGCGCTGTGCGAGAAGCTGGTGGTCTTCCCCGCGGTGGCGCTGGTCAGGCGTGACAAAACGCAGGGCGCTGTGCCGATGCTCGGTGTTGTACCAGCGCACGAAGCCCTGCACCCAGCTCCGGGCGGCATCGATGTCTGCAAAGCCCTTTCGCGGCCAGGTGGGCACATATTTGCAGGTCCGGAACAGGGCCTCCGAGAAGGGATTGTCGTTCGACACCCGCGGGCGGCTGTAGGACGCGGTTACACCAAGCCGGTCCATCGTGGCTCTCATCGTTGCACCCTTCATCGGGCTGCCGTTGTCGGCATGCAGGACCAATGGTTTGGTGAGGCACTTTTCCGACCAGACCGCCCGTTCGAGCAGGCGAGCCGCGAAGTCGGCGGTCTCGCGTTCATGCACCTCCCAGCCGACGATCTTCCGGCTGAAGATGTCGACGATCAGGTAGAGGTAGAAGAAGCTGCCTGTAATTGGCCCGGGCAGCCACGTGATATCCCAACTCCAGACCTGACACGGGCCCTTTGCCTCAAAGCTGGTGGGAGGCTTGGGGCGCATCGCTGGTCGGGCACGACCACGCCGATTGTTCTGGCCGCGCTCGCGCAAGACCCTGTAGAAGCTGGACTCCGACGCAATCCAGATCCCACGATCAGCCAAGCGCGGCACGATCTGGCTCGGCGGCAGGCTGGCAAATTCCGGGCTCGCGCAGGTCGTGATGATCCGATCCCGCTCTTCGTCACTGAGCTTGTTCGCCGGGGTAGGACGGTTGGCGGTAGGCCGAAGATCTAAACCGATTTCCGCTTCCTCGCTCGTCCAGCGTTGCAAGGTGCGGACACTCAGGCCGAGCTCGGCGCAAGCGGCTGCCCGGCGGGCCCCTCCTGCCGTGGCCGCGTCAAGCAGGGCGACGATTTCTTGGCGATCTGAGGCAGAGGTCATGCGTCCTCGCCCCCCTTGGGGCCCCAGATCGCGTCGGCCTTTTTTCGCAGGATCATCAGCGCCGCGGCTTCCGCCAACGCCTTCTCCTTGCGCGCCAGTTCACGCTCCAACTGCTGGATCCGCTTCTTGTCGTCCTTCGTCTCACGCGCAATCCGGCTCGTGGCCGCGCGCTCCCAGTCGTTCGCCCGAGCGCAGGCTTCGCGCCACACCCGCAGGCTTTCCGGGTAGATCCCCCGACGACGGCAGTATTCGCCGAGATCTGCCTCGTTCATCGCCGCCGTCTCGATGACGGCTGCCAGCTTGTCTGCCGAGGTCCAGCCTTCGGGGCCGGCATTGGCATCGGGCAGGAACCGCCCCTTCGCGCGCGCTTCGGCCCGCCATTTGGCAAGCGTCGCCTGCGATATGCCTTCTTCCTCCGACAGCTGCCGCAGTGGCATGTTGTTTGGTGGCAGCATCTTCGTCAGAACCGCTGCCTTCCGCTCCGGTGAGTACGCCAAGTCGTCATCCTATCCCGCCACCCTCACACTATACTTTCAGAATGAGAGCCCGCGACAACATCTCTGACACAGGGGGCC
>NZ_FNOB01000069.1 GCF_900106675.1 Allgaiera indica | reverse complement strand
GGCGCTGGCGGCCTGCGGGTTGCCGGTGCTGGGGCTGAACATGCGCATGGGCGACACCGCCGGCTGCGCCGCCGATCCTGCCCGCGCCGACGCGGCCCGGCGCGATATCGACGCGGCGCTGGAGGTGGCGACGCGAATCGGGGCGGGGGCGGTGCATGTGCTGGCCGGCCGCGTCGCGGCCGATCCCGCGGCCAAAGCCGCCTACAAGGCGGCGCTGCGCCACGCGCTGGAGGCGGGCGACCGGGTGATCCTGATCGAGCCGATCTGCCACGCCGCGATCCCGGGCTATTTTCTTCACAGCCTCGACCAGGCGCTGCGGATCCTGCGCGAGATCGACCACCCGCGGCTGAAGATCATGTTCGACTGCTACCATATCGAGACCGAGCACGGCGATGTCGCGGCGCGCCTGCGGGGCTGCGTGGCCGACGTGGGCCATGTCCAGATCGCCTCGGTCCCCGGCCGCGCCGAACCCGAGACCGGCGCCGGCGCCACGCTCGATTACGCCCGGCTGCTGCCGCAGATCGTGGCCGCGGGCTATGGCGGCGCGTTCGGCTGCGAATACCGCCCCGCCGGCACGGTCGAGGCGGGCCTCGGCTGGCGCGACGCCCTGCGCGGCGCGCCTCACCCCTGATCCCCCATCCCTGATCCCTACCCATGCCCTGAGGAGCAAGACAATGACAGCAGCAAGCACCCCCAAGGAAACCATCGGCTTCGTCGGCGTCGGGCTGATGGGCCACGGCATCGCCAGGAACCTGATCGCGGCGGGTTATCCGATGACGGTGATCGGCCATCGCAACCGCGCCCCGGTCGAGGATCTGGTTGGGCGCGGCGCGACCGAGGCGGCCTCTCTTTCCGATCTGGCAGCGGTATCGTCGATCATTTTTCTGTGCCTGACCGATGCGAATGTGGTGCAGCAGGTCGTGACCGAGATGGAGCCGCAACTGCCCCCCGGCACGGTGATCGTCGATACCTCGACTTCTGACCCGGTGGTGACGGTCGCGCTGGCCGAGCGTCTGGCGGCGAAGGGCGTGGCCTATTGCGACGCGCCGCTGGGCGGCACCCCCGCGCAGGCCGAGGCCGGGGAATTGCAGGCCATGGTGGGCGCCAGCGACGAGACCTACGCCCGGCTGAAGCCGGTGTTCGAGTGCTGGACCCAGCGCAGCGTGCATATCGGCGGGGTGGGCGACGGGCACCGCATGAAGCTGGTCAACAACTTCCTGTCGCTGGGTTATGGCGCGCTTTACGCCGAGGCGCTGTCGGTGGCGCGGAAATCCGGCCTTTCCGTGCAGCAGTTCGACAGCGTGATCCGCGGCGGGCGGATGGATTGCGGCTTCTATCAGACCTTCATGGGCTACGCGCTGGAGGGCAATCGCGACGCGCACAAGTTCACTCTGACCAACGCCTACAAGGACATGCGCTATGTCGAGGCGATGGCGAACGCCGGCGGCTGCGTCTCGACCCTGGCCAGCGCGATCAAGAATTCCTACGCCGCCGCCGTCGCCTCGGGGATGGACGGGGCCGAGGATTACGTCCCGCACCTGACCGATTTCATCGGCCGCGCCAACGGCGTGAAATAGCCCCCGCAGGGGCGGAGGGGGAGCCATGGCGACACGCAGGCATCGGATCGCGGCGATCCCCGGCGACGGAATCGGCACAGAGGTGGTGGCCGCGGGCCTCGAGGTGCTGGAGGCGGTGGCGGCGCGTGACGGCGGCTTTGCGCTCGACGTCACGGGC
>NZ_FNOB01000070.1 GCF_900106675.1 Allgaiera indica | reverse complement strand
GGTGGCCACGATGACGGCCGGGCCTTACGGCCTGCGCAACGCCGCCGTGCCGGTCGACCTCGGCACCTTTCCGAGCCAGATCGCTTGGCACCCGCACCTGCGCCGAGATCAGGGCCATGCCTGGCTGCGCGCGCTCATCGCAAATGTCGTCAGCAAGTTCAATTCGCCCGGCTGAAGGGGTGCGCAGAAGCCTGCAGAACGTACGAATGACCGGATCAGCGAAACGGTTGTACTGAGGCAGGTCATGCGGTGAATCTCGGCTTAAGGCCCTGCGCCTGGGGGCCATCGGCTTCGCCGCCATCAAGCACTTGGTGCTGTGCCGGGTCGAAAAGCGTCCGCCGAAACTCGACCCCGATGTCTATCCCTACCTGCCACGCGCCGAGGTCGGAAAGATCTCGACGGCCAGCTACATGTGCCTGATCTCGGAGGAGGCCCGATGACCGACGCGCCCGATCTCCTGCTCGCCCATCATCTGAAGACGCTGAAGCTGCCGACCTTGCCTCGAGGGAATACGACAAGCTCGCGCGCCAGTGCGCCGCGGAGGGGCAGGACCATGTCCGCTTCCTGGCCCGACTGGTGGAACTCGAACTGATCGACCGCGAACGGCGGATGGTCGAGCGCCGCAGTTCAAGCTGGTCCGCGCCAGCGGATCAAATGGTCCGGGGGACCATTTGAAGGCGCAGAACGCGGCGAAGTTCCCGGCGACCAAAAGCCTCGACAGCTTCGACTTCAAGGCGATCCCCAAGCTCAACAAGATGCAGGTGCTGGAACTCGCCCGCGGGGAATGGATCGAGCGGCGCGAGAATGTCATTGCCCTCGGCCCGGTTCGCCATTGTCGCTCGGACCATTGGCGCGACATGGCTCACCACCGGCAAGACCCATATCGCCCTGGGCCTCGGGCTGGCGGCTTGCCAGAAGGGCCTTTCCGTCGGTTTCACCACCGCCGCCGCCGTTCGCCAATGTCTCTCGGACCATTGGCGTTCCATTGGCTCACTCCACGAGTTGATGGAGGCCCGCGACGAGCGGCGCCTGCTACGCCTGCAAAAACAGATGGTCGGATACAAGCTACTGATCATCGACGAGTTGGGCTTCGTGCCGCTGAGCAAAACCGGCGCCGAGCTGCTGTTCGAACTGATCTCGCAACGCTACGAGCGCGGCGCCACGCTGATCACCAGCAATCTGCCCTTCGACGAATGGACCGAGACCTTCGGCTCCGAACGTCTCACCGGCGAAGGCCGCGCCGACTCAGCAGCTCATCGAGATCCGAAAGCGCCGCAAGCGACACACGCGCCGTGCCAAGATCCATCCCGCGTAGGCCGCCGGATCGAGCATCCACGCGGCAACGACCGTGAACACGCCCGGCAGAAGCTCGACATGAACAAACCGGCCGGAACCAAGCTGAACCGCAGACCCGTGGCAGCTACGCAAACTGGAAAGCTACGCCGCCACGGCCCTGATACCGCGCCGCCAGAGGGGTCCCCCCTTGGGACGCCGATGAGGGGGGCCCATTCCAAGCCGATTGACACTGGGGGCTCAGGTCTGCTCATGCAAACTGACTAGGGTGAGGACTCATAGCCAATAGATGACAGTTGCGGCAAGGGCGATGGCTGAGAGGAAGACCTTCGGACATCTATCGTATCGTGTTGCGACAC
>NZ_FNOB01000071.1 GCF_900106675.1 Allgaiera indica | reverse complement strand
CCCAGCTTTGTTCTTCGCCAGAGGATATCGTCTGCGGCGCGGGCGAATTCGTGGTCGATGAGCCAGCGGACCTCGGCCTCGGTCAGGGAGGCGCCGAAATCCTGGCCCAGGTCGGCGGTGGTTTTCGCCGCGCCCAGGATCGCGCGGGCCTCGGTGCCGTAGGTGCGCACCAGGCGCCGCGCCCAGGCCTCGGTCAGGAAGGGATAGTCGCGCATGAGTCCGGCGATCAGATCGGCCACCCCGTCGACCGCGAAATCGCCGCCCGGCAGCGGGGCCCGGGCGGTCCAGGGGCCCGTGGCCTGCGGCAGGAAGGGGGCCAGCTTTTCTAGGGCATGTTCGGCCAGGCGGCGATAGGTGGTGATCTTGCCGCCGAAGACATTCAGCAGCGGCGCCCCAGTGCCCGCCCCAGTGCCCCCCGCCGTGTCCCCTGCGTCCCCGCCGCCGCCGCCTTCGTCCAGCGACAGCACATAGTCGCGGGTCGCCGAGGTGGCCGATTTGGCGCCGTCGTCATACAGCGGGCGCACGCCGGAATAGGTCCAGACGATATCGTCGCGGGTCACGGGCCGGGCGAAGTATTCGCTGGCGAAGGCGCAGAGGTAATCCTGTTCCTCGGGGGTGCAGACGGCCTGGTCGGGGGCGCCCTGGTGGTCCTGGTCGGTGGTGCCGATCAGGGTGAAATCGTCCTCATAGGGGATGGCGAAGATGATCCGCCCGTCGCCGCCCTGGAAGAAATAGCACTTGTCGTGGTCGTAAAGCTTGCGGGTGACGATATGCGAGCCGCGCACCAGCCGCACGCCCTCGGTCGAGGGCAGGCCGAGGGTGTCGGTGATCAGCGCCCCGACCCAGGGGCCGCCGGCGTTGATCAGCACCTTGGCGGCGATCTCCTCGATCTGGCCGCCGCGCTCGACCCGGACTTGCCAGAGCCCGGCCTCGCGGCGTGCGCCGACCACCTTGGCGCGGGTCAGGACGCGGGCACCTCGCCGGGCCGCGTCGCGGGCATTGAGCGCGACCAGGCGCGAATCCTGCACCCAGCAGTCGGAATATTCGAACGCCTTGCGGAAGGCGGGCTTCAGCGGCCGGCCCTCGGGGGCGCGGGTCAAATCCAGCGTGCTGGTGCCGGGCAGGATCTCGCGCCCGCCCAGATGGTCGTACAGGAACAGCCCCAGCCGGATCAGCCAGCCCGGGCGCATCTGCCTGTGCAGCGGCAGCACGAAGCGCATCGGCCAGGAGATATGCGGCATCGCGCGCAGCAGCACCTCGCGTTCGCGCAGCGCCTCGCGCACCAGGCGGAATTCGTAATATTCCAGATAGCGCAGCCCGCCGTGGAACAGCTTGGTCGATTTCGACGAGGTCGCCTGGGCAAGATCGTCCTGCTCGGCCAGGCACACGCTCA
>NZ_FNOB01000076.1 GCF_900106675.1 Allgaiera indica | reverse complement strand
GTGCGGCCGCCTTCACGGATGGCGAAGCGCAGCTTCTCTTCCATGGCGATCGGCGCGATCAGCTCGACCTCGAACTTCAGGTTGTCGCCCGGCATCACCATCTCCGTGCCTTCCGGCAGGTTCACCGTCCCGGTCACGTCCGTCGTGCGGAAGTAGAACTGCGGACGGTAGTTCGCGAAGAACGGCGTGTGACGGCCACCCTCTTCCTTGGTCAGGATGTAGGCCTCGGCCTCGAACTTCGTGTGCGGCGTCACCGAACCCGGCTTGCACAGAACCTGGCCGCGCTCCACACCGTCGCGCTCCACACCGCGCAGCAGCGCGCCGATGTTGTCGCCCGCCTCGCCGCGATCCAGAAGCTTGCGGAACATCTCGACGCCCGTGCACACCGTCTTCTTGGTGTCGCGGATCCCCACGATCTCGATCTCGTCGCCGACGTTGATCACGCCGCGCTCCACACGACCCGTCACGACCGTGCCGCGCCCCGAAATCGAGAACACGTCCTCGATCGGCATCAGGAACGGCTGGTCAACCGGACGCTCCGGCGTCGGGATGTAGCTGTCAACCGCTTCCATCAGCGCCCGGATCGAGTTCTCCCCGATCTCCGGCTCGCGGCCTTCCAGCGCCGCCAGCGCCGAACCCTTGATGATCGGAATGTCGTCGCCCGGGAAGTCGTAGGACGACAGAAGCTCGCGCACTTCCATCTCCACCAGTTCCAGAAGCTCCTCGTCGTCCACCTGGTCGACCTTGTTCATGTAAACGACCAGCGCCGGAACGCCCACCTGGCGCGCCAGCAGGATGTGCTCGCGCGTCTGCGGCATCGGGCCGTCCGCCGCGTTCACCACCAGGATCCCGCCGTCCATCTGCGCCGCGCCCGTGATCATGTTCTTCACATAGTCGGCGTGGCCGGGGCAATCGACATGCGCGTAATGGCGGTTCGGCGTCTCGTATTCCACATGCGCCGTCGAGATCGTGATCCCGCGCGCCTTCTCTTCCGGCGCCGCGTCGATCTGGTCGTAGGCCTTGAAATCACCAAAATACTTCGTGATCGCCGCCGTCAGCGTCGTCTTGCCGTGGTCAACGTG
>NZ_FNOB01000074.1 GCF_900106675.1 Allgaiera indica | reverse complement strand
TGACCTGCCCCTATTTTCAGGGCCACTCGTAAGTCGAGTTTGTTCTGCATTTGTGTGCCATCATTCGGCGGCGTGAGCAATGGGCGCAGGCGCGGAGCCATCGGGTAGCTCAAGCGGCTGCGCCCATTGCGTTTTATCGAAGGGGCGCGCGGCCGCGAACTCCTCCGGGGTCTGGTACTTCAAGCTGCTGTGCGGTCGCTCCGTGTTGTAGTCGATCCTCCAGGCTTCGATGATTTCGCGTGCCTCGCCGATGCTTGTGAACCAATGCTGGTTCAGGCATTCCTCACGGTATCGGCCGTTGAAACTCTCGATGTAGGCGTTCTGGGTCGGCTTGCCGGGATCGATGAAATACAGCTGAACGCCGTGATCATCGGCCCATCCGTCAAGCGCGCGACCGCGCAGTTCGGGGCCGTTGTCGACGACCAGGATGTCAGGATACCCTCGCTCTCGGGCCACGCGCTCCAGCATGTCCACGACCCGCTCCCCCGGCAGCGAGAAATCCACCTCGATCGCCGGACATTCTCGGGTGCAATCGTCCTTGAGGTTGGCGGTGCGGAACTTGCGACCGTTGGCCAGGGCATCGCTGGTGAAGTCGAGCGACCAGCGCTGGTTGGGGGCGATCGGGCACCAGGCCCCCTCACGGCCTTCGCGCGGGATCTTCTTGCGCTTCGTGCGACGCAGCCACAGCCGTTCTTCGTGGTAGATGCGCTCGACGACCTTGACGTTCACCTTGAAGCCCTCGCGGACCAGTTTGGCATGCAGCATGCGATAGCCATACCTCCGGTGCTTGCCTGACAGCGTGACCAGGCGTTCCCTCAATCGCGCGTGACGGTCTGGCCGAACCTGATACGTCAGGCTCGACCGTGAAATCCCGACCAGCCTGCACGCCCGTCGTTCCGTGAACTGATACTCGTCCATCAGCGTCTTCACGGCATCCCGGCGGCGCGCAGGCGTCAGGAGTTTTTTGCCAGCAGCCCCTTGAGACCGGCGTTATCCAGCATGGCATCGGCCAGAAGACGCTTCAGCTCGGCGTTCTCGGCTTCAAGGTCCTTCAGACGCCGCAGTTCGGAAACCGTCATACCGCCATACTTGGCCTTCCATTTGTAAAGGGTCGCATCCGACATGCCGTACTTGCGGCACAGCTCCGAAACCTTCGCCCCGGCGGCATATTCCTGCAGAACCCCCACAATCTGCTCTTCGGTGAAACGTGATTTGCGCATCGTCTGTTCTCCTCGCTGCTATGAACGCTACGAGAACAAACTCTCCTTTTGAATGGCCCGGTTCATCGGGGGCAGGTCA
>NZ_FNOB01000075.1 GCF_900106675.1 Allgaiera indica | reverse complement strand
AGGAAGCCGCCGTTGCAGCGGGAGTTTCAGCCCCTGTCGGAACCCGATGGTTTCGGAGTTCTGGCGGAATGCCTCCCACACATCTCGCACCATCGGCGCCTGCGCCGAAGAACCGTAGTCTTTCGTTCGCGGAACGCGAGGAAATAGCCATTGAGCGTGCTCGGGGCACCGGGGTGCGGGCGATAGCGCGCAAGCTGGGCCGATCGCCCAGCACGATCTCTCGCGAGATCAGGCGCAACTCGGCGACTCGCAGTGGAGAGTTCGACTATCGGGCCATTGCCGCGCAGTGGCATGCGGATCGCGCGGCCAGGCGTCCAAAGGCCAGCAAGCTCGCGCTCAATCTCGCCTTGCGCGACTACGTTCAGGAACGGCTCTCCGGCCTCATTGCCACACCGGACGGCATCGCTTTCGATGGCCCTATAGTGGTATGGAAAGGACGGCGGGCCGTTCACCGGAAAGGCCGACGCTGGTCCTCGGCCTGGAGTCCGGAGCAGATCTCGCAGCGCCTGAAGGTGGACTTTCCCGAGGATCCGACCATGCGCATCAGCCATGAAGCCATCTACCAAGCCCTGTACATTCAGGGACGGGGTGCGCTGAGGCGAGAGCTCTCTGCCTGTCTGAGGTCCGGTCGCGCGCTCAGGTTGCCCCGCGAACGCACACGAAACCGCGGTAAGGCCTTCATCGCCGATGCCCTGATGATCAGCGACCGCCCGGCGGAGATCGGCGACAGAGCCGTCCCCGGTCATTGGGAGGGGGACCTCATTCTCGGTCTCGGCAGCTCGGCGATCGGCACGCTGGTCGAACGCACGACCCGGTTCACCATGCTCCTGCACTTGCCGCGTATGGAGGGGCACGGGGCGGGCAAGTCTGTCAAGAATGGACCAGCCCTTGCCGGTCACGGTGCCGAGGCCGTCCGGGACGCCATCGCAGGGACGATCAGCAGCCTGCCTGCCCACCTGCGTCGCTCCTTGACCTGGGACCAAGGTGCCGAGATGGCCCAACACGCGCAGTTGCGCATTGAAACGGGTCTCGAGATCTACTTCTGTGACCCTCAGAGCCCCTGGCAGCGAGGCAGCAACGAGAACACCAACGGTCTGCTCCGCCAATACTTCCCCAAGGGGACGGATCTCAGCCAACACGGCGCCGAAGAGCTGAACGCCGTTGCCCACGCGCTGAACACGCGCCCCAGAAAAACGCTGGGCTGGCAAACACCGGCAGAGGCTCTCGACCGGCTGCTCAAACAGGATATGATAGAAGGTGTTGCGACGACCG